>NZ_JBYTDF010000006.1:0-34675 GCF_058790995.1 Mesorhizobium sp. EU05-FHT14A09 | reverse complement strand
CACGCCGTCAGCGTGCCCGTCGCATTGTTCAGAACCGTCGTCGGAGCGCCGGCATTGGTGCTGGTGACCTGCTGGCCGTTCAGCGACACCGTGCCGATGCCGTCGACCGACGTCACCTGGATCACGCCCGAAGCCGTCGTGTTGGTCGGAGCAACCTGCGAACCGGCAGGCTCGCTGCCGCGAACCCCGAGGCCTGCTTCATACACCGTCGTCACGCCATCACCTGCCGTCGGCAGCGTGAAGGTCGGACCGGCATCTTCGACACGAATGGTCAATGTCGCTGTCGCGGTATCACCATCACCGTCTTTCACCGTGTATGTGAAGGTTTCGGTGCCGGAGACCGGATTGCCGTTGAAGCGGGTGTAAATATACGAGCCGTCCTCATTGAGGATCAGCGAGCCGTATTGGCCGTTCACCACAAAGTTGTGCTGAGCATCCGGCTGAGAATCGGTGTTCACACCGGAAACGGATGCGATTTTTCCACCGTCAGTGCCGAGCTTGTCAGCCGAACCGTCGGTGGTGTTGCTGTCGAAACCGGAAGCAACATCAATACCGGTGAGTACGTTGCCGGTGGCCGTCAGATTGGCGCCGAGAACCGAGTCGACATCGGCGATTGCAACCGGACCATCGTCCTGGAAGGTCAGCCTGATCGGGGTCTGAGACACGGCGGACGCGATGTCGCCGTCAGCGTCCGTCACGTTGGCCGTGACGTGGATGTTGCCCAGAACCGAGACGGCGTCGTCATGGGTCTCGGGCGTTGCGCCGGCCACCGGGTTGTAGATGGCCTTGAACTGCACCAGCCAGAGCTTGCCGGCGTCGTCGACATAGGCGGCAAAGACCTTCTCATTGCCGGCGATCCCCCACAGGATGCGGGGATCCGATGCATCGGTGAAGAGCTTGATGGCGACCTGGCCATCGGTGGTCTTCAGGCCACTGTCCTGGCCGTTGAAAGCGGTGTTCGCCGTGCCGTTCGAGAGCTGGTAGGTGACCTTGGCCGGCTGGTCGACACCGGACGTGGACGTGAAGAAGCCCGCGACCGAGCCTGTCGACACGGCGTGACCGATTTCAGTGAGGCCAACCATCTTCGACGCCAGGCTGGATGGCAGCGCCGCCGCCGTATCGTCGGCAGCGTTGGTATCGGCCGCGTTGTTGACCGCGGGGCTCTCGTCATGCCGGACTTCGAACGGCTGGACGGCCTGAGCCGATGTTTCAGAAATCAGAACCGAGAAGCTCTTGGCACCATCGACGACGGATGTGGCAGCGCCACCGGTATGGATCGTCACACCGTCGTAATTGGCGATGACCATGCGGCCGAAATCGGCGGCGCCGGTGACCTTGATGGAATCGCCCTGGTCGACGCCCGTGATGAGGTAGCCGATCGGTGTGACACCATTGGCCGCATAGACAACGCTAACGGATACGGCAATGCCGTTGACGCTGACGGAAGTTACCGCAACCCCGTTGTCGTCAACAAAATTCGCCGTTCCAGAGCTGTTGTCGCTGCCCGTCGGAACGCTGAACAGCTGCAGGAAGATCGAAGCCGGTCCCTGCTGCACCTGCGGCACGGTGAACGTCACCGAAGTGACGGAGTAATGCTCCGTCGCGGTGAAGGTCGTCGACATGTTGTTGCCGGCGGTCTCACCGTGCTTCACGAAGTCGAGGACAAGGTATTCCTCGTCGCTGTTGTTGTCCTTGCCATTGATATTCTGGCCTTGGCCGACACCGATATCGTTGGCCGTGTTGACGGCATCCTGGGCAGTTCCGGTCCTGGCGCTCAGCAGGATGTCCTTGTCGTTGGCACCATCCAGCACCTTGTAGAGGTCGTGCCCCCCGGAGACCCCGTTGAGGGAATAGGACGTCGTCTCGGTAACCGTCTGCGGCGGCAGCGCCGTCACGGTCGGGCCGTCATCCTCAAACCCGATCACACCCTTCTCGCCGCCGAGATCGACCTTGGCGACGGCGACGTCCTTGTCGCCGTCCGTCACCGTGTAGACTGCCTTCAGCGCGTTGCCGGCCAGATAGATGGCCTCGTCATAGCTCGAACCACCCGTCGGATGGTTCAGCGCCGCAAATTGCGTCAGCGTCACATCGCCGGTCGTGCCGTTGATCTGGATCGTGAAGGCAAGCGCGCCGGTGCCATTGACGTGGCCCTCGATCAGCCCGCCGCCCTTGTCGACCAGCAGGATCTCGTTGGTCGTGTCGCCGGTCAGATAGAGGCCGGTGTGCCCACCGGCAACGACTTCAAGCGAGAACACCTTCGTCGCACCCGTGGTGTCGGACCCGACCGAAGTACCGCTCGTGACGAACAGATCGCCGCCCGCCACGCGGGCATAACCAATGGCGCCAGCCGGCGCTCCAGGCGCCGTTTCATCTGCGGCATTGGCATCGCCGACCTTCGGGCCGACCGTTTCGTCGACAACGAGTGAAACGCCGTTCTTCAACGCAAGCGCTGCCGTCGGACCATCGTCTTCGAAGGCGATCACGCCCTTGGCGCCGCCGAGGTCGACCTTGGCGCTGGAAATGTCATTGTCGCCATCAGTGACCGAATAGACCGCCTTCAGCGCGCCGTTGGCCAGGTACAGGGCTTCGTCATAACTCGAACCACCCGTCGGATGGTCGAGCGACTGAAGCTGCGTCAGCGTCACATTGCCGTTCGACGCATTGATCTGGATCGTGAAGGCAAGCGTCCCGGTGCCGTTGACATGGCCTTCGATCAGCCCGCCACCCTTGTCGACCAGCAGGATCTCATTGGCCGCGGTGTGAGCGGCACCGGTCAGATAGAGCCCGGTGTGTCCGCCATTGACCACTTCCAGCGAGAACGCCGTCGTTGCGCCTTCATTGTCCTGACCGGCCGACGAGCCCGCGGTGCTGAACAGCGAAGAGCCCGTGACCGTCACCTGGCCAAGGCCCGCAGCGCCACCTTCGGTCTCGCCTGCATTCTGGCCGAGGCTTTCGTCGACAACGATCGACGCGCCGGTCTTCAGTGCAAGTGCTGCCGTAGGACCATCGTCCTCGAAGGCGATCACGCCCTTGGAACCGCCGAGGTCGACCTTGGCGCTGGAGATATCGTTGTCACCATCGGTGACCGTGTAAACTGCCTTCAGCGTGCCGTTGGCCAGATACAGGGCTTCGTCATAGCTCGAACCACCCGTCGGATGGTCCAGCGACTGAAGCTGCGTCAGCGTCACATTGCCGTTCGACGCATTGATCGAAACCGTGAAGGCGAGCGTGCCGCCGGCGCCGCCGACGCGGCCCTCGATCACGCCGCCATTGTTCACCAGCACGATCTCGTTGCCCGAGACATGCGCGGCATTGGTCAGATAGAGCCCGGTGCGGCCGCCATTGGCGATCTCCAGCGAGAACGCCGTCGTCGCACCTTCATTGTCCTGACCGGTCGACGAACCCGCGGTGCTGAACAGCGAAGAGCCGGAGACCGTGACCTGACCAAGACCGGCCGCGCCACCTTCGGTCTCGCCCGCATTCTGGCCGGTGCTTTCGTCGACAACGATCGACGCGCCGGTCTTCAGCGCAAGCGCTGCCGTCGGACCATCGTCCTCGAAGCCGATCACGCCCTTGGCGCCGCCGAGGTCGACCTTGGCGCTGGCAACGTCATCGTCGCCATCCTTCACCGTGTAGACCGCCCTCAGCGTACCGTTGGCCAGGTACAAAGCCTCGTCATAGCTCGAACCACCCGTCGGATGGTCCAGCGACTGCAACTGCGTCAGCGTCACGTTGCCGTTCGATGCGTTGATCGAAACCGTGAAGGCAAGCGTGCCGTTGCCACCGCCGACGCGGCCCTCGATGACGCCGCCATTGTTCACCAGCACGATCTCGTTGCCCGAGACATGTGCGGCATTGGTCAGATAGAGGCCGGTACGGCCACCATTGGCGATCTCCAGCGAGAACGCCGTCGTCGCGCCTTCATTGTCCTGACCGGTCGACGAACCCGCGGTGCTGAACAGCGAAGAGCCGGAAACCGTCAGCCGGCCAAGGCCCGCAGCACCGCCTTCGGTCTCGCCAGCATTCTGGCCGAGGCTTTCGTCGACAACGATCGACGCGCCGTCCTTCAGCGCAAGCGCTGCCGTCGGACCATCGTCCTCGAAGGCGATCACACCCTTGGTACCGCCGAGGTCGACCTTGGCGGTGTCAACGTCGCCATCGCCATCGGTAACGGTATAGACTGCCTTCAGCGTGCCATTGGCCAGATACAGGGCTTCGTCATAGCTCGAACCACCCGTAGGATGGTCCAGCGACTGCAACTGCGTCAGCGTCACATTGCCGTTCGACGCATTGATCTGGATGGTGAAGGCAAGCGTACCGTTGCCACCGCCGACGCGGCCCTCGATCAGACCGCCGCCCTTGTCGATCAGCAGAATCTCATTGCCCCAGGTATGCGATGCATTGGTCAGGTAGAGGCCGGTGCGGCCGCCATTGCCGATCTCGAGCGAGAACGCCGTCGTCGCGCCTTCATTGTCCTGACCGGTCGACGAGCCCGACGTGTCGAACAGCGAAGAACCGGAAACCGTGACCCGGCCGAGACCGGCCGCGCCGCCTTCGGTTTCACCGGCATTCTGGCCGAGGCTCTCATCGACAACGATCGACACGCCATTCTTCAGCGCAAGCGCCGCCGTTGGACCATCGTCCTCGAAGGCAATCACGCCCCATTTGCCGCCGAGATCGACCTTCGCGGTGGAAACGTCCTTGTCGCCATCCGTTATCGTGTAGGCCGCCTTGAGCACATTGCCTGCGAGATACAACGCTTCGTCATAGCTCGAACCACCAATCGGATGATCGAGCGACTGAAGCTGCGTCAGCGTCACATTGCCGTTCGACGCATTGATCGAAACCGTGAAGGCAAGCGTGCCGCCGGCGCCGCCGACGCGGCCCTCGATCACGCCGCCATTGTTCACCAGCACGATCTCGTTGCCCGAGACATGCGCGGCATTGGTCAGATAGAGCCCGGTACGGCCGCCATTGGCGACCTCCAGCGAAAAGACCTTTGTCGCGCCTTCCTCGTCCTGGCCAACCCATGAACCCCAGGTGCTGAACAGCCCGGAGCCGGAGACCGTCACCTGGCCCAGACCGTATTGGCCGCCCTCAAGCTCGCCGGAGTTCCGACCAAGGGTTTCGTCGACAACGATCGACGCATCATGCCTCAGTTCCAACTCGGCGTTCGGACCGTCGTCCTCGAATGCAATCACCCCGGCCTTGCCGCCAAGATCCACTTTCGCGGAGGCGACGTCGTTGTCGCCATCCGTCACCGTGTAGACGGCCTTCAGCGCATTGCCGGCCAGGTACAGTGCCTCGTCATAGCTCGAGCCGCCAACCGGATGATTGAGCGACTGGAACTGCGTCAGCGTCACGTTGCCGTTCGAGCCATTGATCTCGATGGTGAAGGCAAGCGTGCCGGTGCCATTGACACGGCCCTCGATCAGGCCGCCGCCCTTGTCGACCAGCAGGATCTCGTTGGCGCCGCCACTCTGGCCCGTCAGGTAGAGCCCGGTGTGGCCGCCATCGACGACTTCAAGCGAGAACGCCGTCGTCCCGCCTTCATTGTCCTGGCCAAATGACGAGCCCGCCGTGCTGAACAGCAAAAGGCCTGGGACCGTCACCCGGCCAAGACCAGCCGAGCCGCCCTCATACTCCCACCAGTTTCCAAGACTCTCGTCGACGACGACCGATGCATCGTGCTTCAGCGCCAGAGCCGCGGTCGGACCATCATCCTCGAAGGCGATCACGCCCTTCTCGCCGCCAAGATCGACCTTGGCGGTGTCGACGTCCTTGTCGCCATCCGTCACCGTGTAGACAGCCTTCAGCGTGCCGGTGGCGAGGTACAAAGCCTCGTCATAGCTCGAACCACCCGTCGGATGATCCAGCGATTTGAACTGCGTCAGCGTGACATTGCCATTCGACGCATCGATCGAAACGGTAAAGGCAAGCGCGCCGTTCGCGCCGCCGACATGGCCTTCGATCACGCCGCCATTGTTGATCAGCACGATCTCGTTGCCCGAGACATGCGCCGCATTCGTCAGATAGAGCCCGGTACGGCCACCGTTGGCGATCTCCAGCGAGAACACCTTCGTCGCGCCTTCGTCGTCCTGGCCGGTCGACGTACCCACCACGCTGAACAGGGACGCACCCGAAACCGTCACCTGGCCAAGGCCAGCCGCGCCGCCTTCGGTCTCGCCCGCATTCTGGCCGCGGGTCTCGTCGACGACGATCGCGGCACCTTCCTTGAGCGTCAGCACTGCCGTTGGGCCGTCGTCCTCGAAGGCGATCACACCGGCCTTGCCGCCAAGATCGACCTTGGCAGTGGCGACGTCATTGTCGCCGTCCGTCATCGTGTAGACGGCCTTCAGCGCATTGCCGGCCAGGTACAGCGCCTCGTCATAGCTCGAACCACCCGTCGGATGATTGAGCGACTGGAGCTGCGTCAGCGTCACATTGCCGTTCGAGCCATTGATCTCGATGGTGAAGGCAAGCGTGCCGGTGCCATTGACACGACCTTCGATAAGACCGCCGCCCTTGTCGACCAGCAGGATCTCGTTGGCAGCGCCGCTCTGGCCCGTCAGGTAGAGCCCGGTGTGGCCGCCGCTGACAATCTCGAACGAGAATGTCGCGGTCGCGCCGGCGCTGTCAGCGCCCGTCAACGATCCCGACGTGTCGAAAAGCGAGGAACCCAGAACCGTCACCTTGCCCAGGCTCGACGTCTCGTCCTCGCCGGCATTCTGCTGCAGGCTCTCATCGACAACGATCGACGCACCTTCCCGCAGTGCAAGCGCCGCAACCGGAACATCGTTCTCGATCGAGATCGTGAAGGCACCCTTGGCGGCACCGACAGCCCTGTCGCCATCGGAATCCGTCGCTACGATCACCGACGAAAAATCGATGGCGTCGATGGAGCCTTCCCCATTGCGCAGCTGCGTGCCTTCATCGCCATTGGCGCTGACGTGATCGAGCTGGCCCTTCAGGTCGAACGACCACGAGCCATTGTTGTTGACGGTCAGCGTGAACACGGTGGTCTCGCCGGCCGTCGCGATCAGCGTGTGACCATCCGGGCTGACCGTGTAGACGAGCGCAATGCCGTGCGAATAGAGCTGCGGCAGGTCCGCCTTCGACAGATCGACGCTGAAGCTGAGCGGATCGTCGGCGCCGACCTTGAACAGCGTGTTCAGCGAGCCGGCATCGCCGGAAGCCTCGTCACTCGACGTGGACTGGCCGGCGTCGAGATTGCCGGTGGAAGCATCGCCCTGGTCCGTCGACAGGCCATCCTCGGCGACGCCGGCATGGATGCCCTTGCCTTCGATGACAGCAACCGGAACGTCATTCTGGACGGTGATGGTGAAGGAACCGCGCGCCGCGCCCGTGACCTTGTCACCGTCGGAGTCGGTGGCAGCGATCACCGACGAGAAGTCGATGAAGCTGACCGAGCCTTCGCCGCCGTTGCGCAGCTGTATGCCCTCATCGCCATTGGCGTTGACGTGGTCGAGCTGGTCCTGCAGGTCGAAGGCCCACGAGCCGTCGCTGTTGACGGTCAGCGTGAACACGGTGGTCTCGCCGGCCGTCGCCGTCAGCGTATGACCGTCGGGGCTGACCGTATAGATCAGCGGGATACCGTGCGAGTAGAGCCGCGGCAGGTCTGCCTTCGACAGGTCGACGCTGAAGCTCAGCGGCTCGTCGGCACCGGCCTTGAACAAGGCGCCCAGCGAACCCACGCCGCCGGAAGCCTCGTCGCTCGACGTGGACTGGCCGGCATCGAGATTGCCGTTCGAAGAATCGCCGTCCTCCACGGACAGTCCGTCTTCGGCAACACCGGCATGGATGCCCCGGACCGGGCCTTCACCCTCGCCCTCGCCCTGCCCTTCATTGCCAACCACGACCGGAACATCGTTCTGGACGGTGATGGTGAACGAACCTTTGGTGGCGCCGGTGGCCTTGTCGCCATCAGCGTCGGTGGCCACGATCATCGACGAGAAGTCGATGGCGTTGATGCTGGTGCCGTCGACGCTGCGCAGCTGCGTGCCGGCATCGCCACTGGCGGTGACATGGTCGAGTTGGTCCTGCAGGTCGAAGGCCCATGAGCCATCGGCATTGACCGTCAGCGTGAACACGGTGACCGCGCCCGCCGAAGCCGTCAGCGTGTGGCCGTCAGGGCTGACCGCATAGACGAGCTGGATGCCGTGCGAATAGAGCACCGGCAGACCGTCGGTCGACAGGTTGACGCTGAAGGTCAGCGGACCGTCGGCACCTGCCTTGAACAGCGTGTTCAGCGAACCGGCACCGCCGGAAGCCTCGTCGCTCGACGAGGTCTGGCCGGCATCGAGATTGCCATCCGAGGAATCGCCATCGGTACGCGACAGCGCGTCCTCGGCAACGCCCGCATGAATGCCGCCGCGCCCGCCTTCGCCTTCGCTTCCCTGGCCTTCGCCGCCAACCGCGACCGGGATATCGTCGCCGATCGAAACGACAATGCTGCCGGTCGGAGCCGTCAATGCATCACCGTCGCGGTCCGTCACCTCGACCAGGCCGGACAGGTCGATGGTCAGAGTGTTTTCGGCATTCGCAGGGGTGTTCGGGTGATCGACCTGGGCCAGCAGGGTGAAGGTCAGCGAACCGGTCGCCGTCAGCTCCACGGTGAAGACGGACACGCCACCGGCCGAGCCGGTGATCGTGTGGCCGTCCGCCGACAGGCTGTAGGAGATCGCGGTGTGATTGCTCGACAGGCCGAGGCCGGCGAGCTGCGTCAGCGCGCCCGAGGCGAAATGGAATGAGCCCAACCCGTCGGCGCCCGCGTTTATAACCGTCGAAAGTTCGACCTTGCTGACGGTCTGCTTACCGAAGTCGTTTTCGCCACCTCGGCCAGCGTCGGTGTTCGCCGAGGCAAGGCCATCTTCATCGACCCTTAGAACGGCCGGGCCGGAACCGACAAAGGCCGGGCTGTCGTCTTCGATGGTGACCGACATGTTGGCTGTGGTGCTGCCACCCTTGCCGTCGGTGGCCGTGACCGGCACGGTGAAGGTGAGGTCGTCTTCCGAACCGGGACGAGCATCGTTCGGATGATCGATCGGGCCGAGGATCTGGATGGTGTAGGTATCGCCGGTTGCGGTGATGGTAATGACCGCGACGCCGTTCACCGAGCCGACCAGCGCCGAAGTGCCCTGGCCGCTCCAGATCAGCGGAACGCCGCCGGAGGTAAGCCCGGAGGGCTCACCGAAAGTGAAAGAGAGCGTATCGCCATCCGCGTCCGTCGCCGGGAACCGGCCGGTGATCAGCGTGGCGTTGGTGGTGTCGCTGGAGCCGTCATTGTCCGGGTTGCCGCCCGACAAGCCTTCTTCCGAGAGCGGAAGCGCGATGAAATCGGCGAAAAGCGGGTCACGGTTGACGAATGCCGGGGTAAGCTCGTCCTGGCCGAGGGCGCCGAACTGCAGTTCGGTCGGCGGCAACAGGCTGCTCAGGTTGAAGCCGTTGCCGATGCCGCCCGGGGCGTGTTCGAAATTGCCGCCGGCGCTGGGATTTGAGCCCGCGCCCTGTCCGGCCGAAATCGAACCATCGGCGCCGAAAGCGACGTCGACGCCGCTGGTCTGCAGCGCGGCGAGCAGGGCCACGCGCGGAAATTCGACCTCACCGACGATGAAGGTCGGGACATCGATCGCACCGTCCTTGATGACGACGACCGAGCCATCGGCTTGCTGCAGGACCAGGTTCGTCCCTTCGACGCGGATGTTGTCGATGGAAGTATTGGCCGGCAGGTGGACGGTCTTGTCTGCACCGACAGTGTATTCACCGGTAGAAGAGGGCGGCGTTGCTGTGACCTGGGCGGGAGCCTGCTGGCCTGCCGGCGCCGGCGTGGCACCGACATCTACAGGCTTCGGCTCGGATGCTGCCGCAGCTGGCGGGTTTGCTTCTCCCGTCGGCTGGCCGCCAGTAGTGGCCTGCGCGACCTGGAGTGGAACGGATGGCTGATCATGGTCATCCCGCGGGTTTTGCTGATCCCAGCTTGCGGAATTGCTTTCAAACTCGACGTTGTTCGTCATGACCCACCACCCCTTACTTTATCTTTCGAGAAGACAGAGGTGCCATGGCTTTGGCAACAGGCGGACGCGCGCCTCGATATAAGGGCTTATGCGTCTCTGGCTAAATTTTACTTTTAGTAAATGCCGACTGCATACCGGAATATATGTTTTTTGCTACACCCCTTTATTTGCAAGGGGTCCCAGAGATAATGAAAAGCTTTGATTCAAATTTGAATTAAATCACGCGACACAATTTATACTATAATTATCTATCTATATTTTCTGTATCTTTAGGCGTCGCGGATAGCATCCATCGTAAAGGGTGGGTGTCATGAAAGCAAAACAAAAGTTCTCATCGATAAAACACTTGCGAAATATTGCAATGGCAGCCGCCATGGTTGCCGCGGCGCCGGCATATGCTGCAACCGGGCCAGCCCTGCCGCGGGACGGCCTGTCGAGCCCGGTCGAGACGGTCGAATTCCTGGGCGGGGTCTCCCTGTCACAGCCCGCCTATACGGTTGCAGGCAGCATCTACAGCCCCGGCATCGGCACAGCCTACAGCCTGGCGCTGCAGGACGTTGCCGAAGAAAAGCCGGAGCTGGATCCGATCCAGACCGCAGCCATCATCCCGGGCGTGTTCGGCTCGATGGCGATATCGATGAAGAATTTCCCCGCGGCAACGCGCTGGGCGTCCGTCTATCGTTCCGTGCGCAACTGCGACAACATCTGTGACCAGACCAGCTCCGGCTACGCCTTCATCATCAAGGCGGTGAAGGACAAGAGCTTCACCGATAAGCTCAGCTTCGTGAACAGCGGCATCAATCAGCTCATCGCCTACCGCAAGGACGAGGCGACCTACGGAAAGATGGACTATTGGGCGACGCCGGAGGAGACGCTTGCCCGGCGCTCTGGCGACTGCGAGGATTTCGCGATCCTGAAGATGGCCGCCCTGCTGGAGGCCGGCATCCCGGCGACCAGCATGTCGCTGGTGGTGCTGCAGGACAAGAAGAGGAATGTCTTCCACGCCGTCCTGTCGGTGAGCACGTCGAGCGGCGCCTTCATCCTCGACAGCCTCAGCAACAAGGTGGTCATGGACAACGCGCTGCCGAACTATGTGCCGCTCTATTCCTTCAGCACCGAGCGTGCCTGGGTGCATGGCGCCAAGACCGGCGAAAGCCGTGTGGCATCGCTGAAAGGCGGGCTTTCCAGCGTCGCGCCGGGTGAAGGCCCCGAAAACTGAGCTGCCTCGCCGGAACATTTCCTTTCCGGCCCTGACCGAAAGCCCGCTGTTGTGCGTGCACGCCTCGCGCTCAGTCGGCGGGGCCAGCAAACAGGATGAGGTTGCCGTCGGGGTCGACGACGATGAAGTTCCTGGCGCCCCACGGCTCCTTCTTCAGTTCCTGATGAAAGCGCACGCCGGCGGACTGGAATTCCAGGAAGAGCTGTTTGATCTCGGCAGCCGTGTCCACCGAGGCTGACGCCGACAGAAGATGTTCCCGCTCACGGATGTCCCCGACAAAGACCGGCTCGCAGACAAGCCGCATGGCAAACCGCGCATGGCCACGTTTCACCGAGCCGTAGAACGGCGGATCGCCATAGACAAACTCGATCTCAAAACCGAGTTTTGTGGTGAAGTAGTCGCATGACGCCTTGATGTCGGCGACGTAGAGATGGGCCTCCGACCCGCTGAGGACCGGAGCTGTCGTTTCCTGCTTGGGCTGCGTGCTCATGGCTGGGATTCCTGCCTTAAGCGCCTGCCAGCCATCGAAACCCATCTTGCGGGCGACAAGTTCCTGCGCATCGCTGAGTTTGAACTCCGCTTCCAGCACGCTGAGATCGCTGTCCAGGTGGCGGAAACGAGGCAACACGGCTTTGATCTCGGTCGCGACCGGATAGTACCGTTCGCGATGCCAGCGCAGATATTGTTTGGCCTGCTTCTTCAGGTTTTCGAGGTTTGGCATGGGCGCATTACGATTGAGACATCGTAGGTGGGCATTGCCCTTTCGGCCTTAGATCGCCGCGCGTCCTTTCGGACGCGCAAAGGTCGCTCCAACACTTAGATCTCGCGCATGACGAGGTCATGCGCGAACCGATGCGCCCTACTGCAACACCGGCATGATGCCCATCCGCGCGGCAAGCTGTCAACGGTCTGTGGCGCACTACCCGTTGACGACAAAAGCCAGCAGCAGGTCGGGTGCCGGCACCGGAGCGCGCACGGCATTGATCTGGCCGCGGTGGCGGCGTTCGCCGATGCCGATGACGAAGCCGGTGGCCACCGGTTGATTGCCGTTCTGGCGCAGCCGATCGAGGATGTCCGCCACGTGGAGATCGAGCGCCAGCCGCATATCCTTGCGGCCATCATCCTCCAGCCCGACCGGCAGCTGGCGGCGGACAAGGTTCTGGAACGGCGGATTGAAGCTAAGGATCTTGCGGGTGCTTTCCAGGGCAAATGCCGGGGCCGGGCAGGCAACCAGGATGGCCTTGACCGTTTCGAGCGAAGTGAGCCGGCGCAGCATGGCGTTTTCATCGCTGGCGTCGTGAAGGCAGGCCACCCGTATCGCCGAAGTCAGGTTGGCATCCGGCCCGGCGGCCTCCGCGATCTGGTCGACGACAGCGCCAAGCGTCGCATGGCTGCGCGTCGCCATGCGCTTCAGCATGTCCCAGAAGCCGTGCTCGAGCCGGATACCGCGCCGCTGGCCATTGCGCACGACGACCCGGAATTCAGGTTCCAGATCGCGCAGCAGGGGCTGGCCCGACAGGTGCAAGCCGGCGCCGAGGGAGCCGGAGGGCGTTGCGTTATCGCTCACGCATGGCCTCCTCCCTGGCTTTGTTGATCGGCTTCAGGAGATAGCTGAGGATCGTCTTGCGGCCGGTCTTGATGTCGACCGAGCAGATCATGCCGGGAATGATGGAGTAGGTCTTGCCGTCGCGCAGCAGCGTCGATTTCTCCGTCGCCACCCGGACCTGATAATAAGGCTCGCCCGTCTTCTCATCGACAAGGCTGTCGGCGGTGATGTTGGCGACCTTGCCCTCGATGCCGCCGAAGATCGAGAAATCATATGCGGTGATCTTGATCAGCGCATCCTGCTCCGGACGGATGAAGGCGACATCGCGCGGCGACACGCGCGCTTCGACAAGCAGGGTCTCCGACGTCGGCACGATGCCGGCGACGACCGCGCCGGGCTGCACGAAGGCGCCCAGCGTGTTGACGTCGAGCGTGTTGACGATGCCATCGACCGGCGAGCGGATGTCGGTGCGGGCGACACGGTCGGTGGCACCGCGGATGGTCTCGTCGACCACGGACAGATCCGCCAGCGTCTGCGTCAGGTCGTTAAGGGCTTCCTGCTGCAGCTCGAGATTGACTTCGTTGACCTGGAGCTGCGCCTCGTTGATGGCCGCCTTGCCGCGCAGGATCGTCTCGCCGGCAAGCTTGATCTGCCCTGCCAGTTCCGTCTGCTCGCGTTCCACCCTCAGCTGCTCGGTCTGGGCGATGAGCCCTTTCTGCGCCATCGTGTTGACGAGTTTGGCCTCGCGCGCACTGACCTGCTGGTTCCTGGTCAGGCGTTCGAGATTGGCATTGGCCTCGTCGAGCTCTTTCTGCCGCTGCTCCAGCCGCGACTTCAGCACGGAGATCTTGTTGTTGAAGTTGTCCTGCCTGGCGATCAGCAGCTTTTCTTCGTTGTCGCAGATGTCGGGCGCATTCTTCCTGATCTCGGCCGGGCAATTGAAAGGATCGCCGATCTTTCCGCCCTGCTCCTGCTTGAGACGGGCGGTGCGCGCACGCAGGGCGCGGGCTTTGGCCTGCTGTTCGCCCAGGCTCGAGGAATTCAAGGTGTTGTCGAGACGGATCAGGAGATCGTCCTTCTTGACGATCTGGCCGATCCGGACCGCGATTTCCTGCACGACGCCGGCCTCGCTGGTCTGGATGATCTGGGTCTTCGATGCCGGGATGACCTTGCCTTCGCCACGCGCGATCTCGTCGATCTCGGCAAAGGACGACCACGCCACAAAGACGACGAGCAGGAAGCTGACGATGGCAACCGTGGCCGACGCGAAAAATGGCGGGCGATCATCCCTTGCAAGCATCAGACCAGTCCCCAGCCAAGAGCGTTTCCGTCTTTCACGGAAATGCGGAAACGCTCCAAGCGCCTGTTTTTACGCAATTCCAGGCGGAAAACCGCTACCCACTTTTCCTGGAATTGCTCCGGCATGACGTTGACCCCCGTTGAGATCATGCGCCGCGACCGGATTTCTGCAGCGCCTGGATCACCTGGTCCTTGGGACCGTCGGCGACAATCTTGCCCTGGTCGATAACCATCAGCCGGTCGACAAGCTCCAGCATGCTGAAGCGATGCGTCGAGACGATCAGCGTGGTGTCCGAGCCGAAGGCCACCTTCAGCTGGCGGATCAGCTGCCGCTCCGAAGCCAGGTCCATCGAACCCGACGGCTCGTCGAGGAAAACGATCTTGGGCTTGCCCAGAAGCAGCCGCGCGATGGCGACGGCCTGGCGCTGGCCGCCGGACAGGTTGGTGCCGCGCTCGCCGACATTCATGTCGTAGCCGCGCGGATGGCGAGACACGAACTCGTCGACCCCGGCCGCCTTGGCGGCATCGACGATCTCCTCGTCCGTGGCATCGGGCCGGGCCATCAGGAGGTTTTCCTTGATCGTTCCCGAAAACAGGTCGCCCGCCTGCGCCACCACGCCGACAGCAGCGCGGACTTCGGAGGGATGATACTGCCGCACGTCGATGCCGTCGAACAGCAGCTCTCCCGACGTCGGCAGGAAAAGGCGGCCTATCAGGCGGCCCAGCGTCGTCTTGCCGGAGCCGATGCGACCGATGATGCCGACCCGCTCGCCCGGCTTGATGTTTAAGGTCAGGCCGCTCAGAACCTCGGCATCGGAGCCTGGATAGGCGAAGCCGACATTCCTGAACACCAGGGCACCGCTCCGGATCGGCCGGTTGACGAAGCCAACGGTATCGGGCCGGTCTTCCGGCTGCTCCATGATACCGTTGATGACCTTGAGCGAAAGCATTGCCTGCCTGAAGCGGGCCAGCGTGATCGCAACCTGCCCGAGCGGCGCGACCGCGCGCCCGGCGAGCATGACGGTGCCGATGATCGCGCCCGTCGAGACATGACCTTCCGCGAAGGCGTAGGCGCCGGCGACGACAAGCGCCACGGTCACCAGCTGCTGCACCGCCTGGGTGAGATTGCCGGCCGACGCCGACAATTGCTTGATCTGTTCGGATGTGTTGGCGGCGTTCTTGGAGTGCTCGCTCCATTTGCGCAGCAGATAGGCCTCGGCGCGCAGCGACTTGATCGTCTCCAGCGTCGAGATCGACTCGACCAGCAACGCCTGGCGCTGCGAGCTCTCGTTGAGCGACGCCGCCACGCATTTGCCGATGCGGCGCTGGGTGACGAGGCCGATCGCGATGGTGATGACGAAAGCGATGGTGGGAATGATCACCAGCCAGCCGCCAATGGCGTAGATAACGATCAGGAAGATGAAGACGAAAGCGGTGTCGATGAAGACGCTGATGGTGTTGGAGGTGAAGAACTCGCGCGCGAATTCATACTGCGTCACCCGGTTGGCATATTCGCCCGTCGAGCCCGGCCTCGCTGCCAGCGAAGAATTCAGCACCTTGTCGAACAGCATGTAGGAGATGCGCAGATCGGCCTTGCGGCCGGCATAGTCGATCAGCGAAGCGCGCGCCGTCTTCAGCAGCAGATCGAACAGCACCACAAGGCCGACGCCCAGCGCCAGCACCCACAAGGTCGAAATCGCCTTGTTGGGCAGGATGCGGTCATACACGTTCATGGTGAAGATCGGCGAGGCAAGGGCCAGCAGATTGATGAAGACCGCCGCCAGGATCACCTTGGAATAGGAGCGCCAAAACGCGCTCATCGTTCCCGTCAGCCAATGGCGCCGCTCGATCTTCTGGGCGTTGCCGACATTCATGTCCTCGGCGGCGTTGGCATAGATGATCGAAAACGATGCACCGCCGAGAATGAGCTCACGCGAAAGCGCTGCCCTCGAGATAACGACCTGACCGTCTTCCTGCGGCGCGGTCAGGTAACCGTCGGCGCCATCTTCCGACAGCAGGGCGACCGGCGGCTGGTTGGCCCGAAAAACGATGGCGGGAAGATCGACCCGTCCGGCACGGAAATCGCGCCCGTCGAATTCCTTGGCGTCGAGGCCGATGCGCTCGGCGAGATGCCGGATCTCGTCGATGTCGATGCGCGTGTCGGAAAGCGGCACCCCGGCGAAAAGCACCGTTTCGGCGCTCGGCCGGCCAAGAAAAGCGGCGATCGCAGAAAAACAGCTTTTGAAACCCGTTCTCGGCGAACGAAGTTGAGGTTGCTGGTTCACGAGACGCTCAACCGGCCTTTATTGTTCGCAGCCCGGGCGCTTACTTTTTCTTGCGTACGGGCGCGAGGATATCCAGCGGCAAATCGTTGGTCTGCTCCGACGGCGTGCGTGCGAAGGTTTCGACCTCCGCTGTCTTCGGAACGTTGAACTCTGCCCGCGCATAGGCTGCTGCCTGCTTCGGCGGGGTGATGCCCTGGTTGCGCAGCAGCTGACCGGTCGCCGCCAGAAGACGGTATTCGGCAAAGAGTGAGGCATAGATCGCGGTGTCGGAGAGCGTCGCGGTGTTGAAGCGCGTGTTCTGCGCATCCAGCACGTCGAGCAGCGAGCGCTGGCCGACCTTGAACTGCTCACGATAGGATCCAACCAGCCGTTCATTGGCGGCCGCCTGCTGGCGCAAGGTCTTGGCGAGATCCGCCTGCTTGAAGCGGCGATCCCACGACGTGCGCACGGCTTCCTCGATTTCGCGATGCGCCTGATGCAAGGCGAGACGCTGTTCGCTGGCGCGACGGATCTGTTCCTGCTCGTTGGCCTTGTCGATGCCACCCCGGTAAAGGTTCCAGCGCATCACCAGCCGGGCCTGCAGGTCGTCGGTGCGGCCGTCGGAACCGTCGACGTCCTGGCCGGCGCGTGCCGAACCCTCGGCGATGAATTCAGGGCCGTATTTGGCGCGGGCGGCATCCACCATTGCGGACGCGGCATCGATGTCGCTGTTGACCATATGGATGCGCGGGTTGTTCTGCCGGGCCAGACCGATCGCTTCATCGAGCGAGCGCGGCAGCGCCTTGGCGACGGATGGCGGCTTGCTCGGATTGGTCAGCGGCTTGCCGACGGTCTTGAAGAACCGGATCTTGGCGGCTTCGAGCTCCTCGGAGGCCTCCTGCAGGCGGGCCTTTGCCGCAAGAACGCGTTCCTCGGCCTGCTGGCGATCCGCATCGGTCAAGGCACCGCCGGAAACGCTCTCGCGAATATCGCCCAGGATACCCTGGTGGAAGGAGAGGTTCTTCTTGGCTTCATTAACGATGGAGCCCTGAAGCAGGTATTCGAGATAGTCCTGGACCACCGACAGCGCGATGAATTCGGAGCGCTCGAGGACACGGAAGGACGCGCCGTCGACGCGCGAAGCCTGGCGGTCGACTTCCGCGCGGCGCGCGCCGCTGTCGAAAAGCTTCTGCGTCACCGTCACGCCGGCCTGAGTCGGGTAAAGCGTGTCGTTTTCGATCGCCAAAGTGCGGCGCGAAGGATTGTCGAGCCGGCGCGCACCGGTCGAAGCCTCGAGGTCGACGCTCGGCAGGTAGAGGCCCCTGGCTTGGCGCAATTCGAATTCGATGGCTTCGCGATTTTCGATCGCCTGCCCGATTTCGGGGTTGGACTCGACTGCGACTGCGATGGCTTCCTTCAGGGATAGTGCGTAGGCCGACCCTCCCGTTAAGGTTGTGGCCGCCAACAGCACCGCTGCATACTGGCGCAAGCGCGCCATTCTTTTTGAAGCCATTTCCCCTTGCCCCAGCTCTCCCAAACAACCTCCACCGCCCAGCGGAGGATGCACTATCGTCTGGAAATATCCGAAAAAATGTAAGAGTCGACAAGAGTCTGGCGATTTAGATGAGCGAATATACGTTACTGGCATCGAATCTTTGTTCATGTAGTAAAAAAGGCACATACCCCCAATTAAAGTTGCCTGTCTTCGGCAGGTTTAGGCTTGACATAATTCGAATCAGAATAGCTGTCGCCGATACTTCCAGCCTTCAGTTATTTGCAACCTTGCGCTACACGAATGCGTTTTCGCTGCGAGAAGCGTCAACATATGTTGATAAAGCCTGCTGGCGGAGACTGCGGGTGGCGAAATTGAAAATTGTCTTCAATATGAATGTTTTTCGAAACCAAGGCTGAACGCATTGTGGCGTATTCGCATATTGTTGGCACGGAGGACGACAATTGGCGAACGAAGACCTTAAGAACCGACACACGGCCGATTGGCTGCCGATCGCAAAACTGGTGCTGATCGGAACCGCTATCTGCATCGGTGTTTCGGCGATCTTCAGTTACCTGCTGTTGTTCGGTTCCTTCACCAGCTTCCAGAGGACGGTCATCACCACATTCGCGGTCCCGATCGTGATCGGGGTGCCTGTGTTCACACTGCTCAGCGCCAAGATCGAAGAAATTCGCCGGCTCAAGAAAGAGCTGACGCATTCGGCCAGCCACGACAGGACGACCGACTTCTATCACGCCGACGTGTTCTCCTCGCTCGTCGACCGCCGGGTGCGCGCGCCGATGGGGCCGACGCGTCCACAGGGCGCGCTTCTGGTGGTCGATGCCGGACAGCTGCGGTCCACGGCCGAGCAATATGGCTTCGAATGGGCCAACGAGGCGCTGAGGCTGATCGCCACGACGATCCGCTCATCGGTGCGCAAAGAGGATTTCGTCGGTCGGCTCGGTGAAACGGAATTCGGCATCTTCCTGCATCACGCCAGCGAACAGGAAGCCCTGGAAGTCGGCCAGCGTATTCGCGGCGAAGTGGCCAAGGTCTATTTCGCGCCGCAGGGCAAGGAGATCGAGCTTGCCGTCCAGGTCGGCGGCATCTCGTTCGAGAACGCCACCACCGTCACCGAGCTGCTGCGCGTCGCCGACAAGCAGCTCGAAGCCGCCAAGCGGGAATCCGGCGGCCTGGAGATCAAGCGGCTCATCGCCGACAACTGAGGGCGAGCGATCCGTGCGAAAGCCCCCTTCTCCCGTGATCCATTGTCGCCAGCATGCGTCGTCAACGTTCGGAAAATAACTGCGATCAGCGAACGCGCGGGTCGAGCAGCACGTAGAGCAGGTCGACAACGATGTTGGCCACCACGATGAACAGCCCCGCCAGAAGCACCACGCCGATGATGATCGGCCGATCCTGGTTGCCGACGGCCTGAACGGCCAGTGAGCCTAGCCCCTGCAAACCGTAGACCTGCTCGGTGACGATGGCGCCGCCCAATACGGCGGCGATGTCGGCGCCAAGCTGCGTGGTCAGCGGCGTGAGGATACCGCGCAGGCCGTGCCTGTAGACGACCTTGCGTTCCGACAGACCCTTGGCTCGGGCAGTGCGGATATAGTCCTCTCCCATCACCGCCAGCATCTCGCCGCGCGTAAGCCGCGCGTAGATGGCGGCCGAGGCCAGGGCCAGGGTCGTCCACGGCAGGATCATGTGCCAAGCCCATAGCCACGGGCTGGACAGGAAGGATTTGTAGCCGCCGCCCGGGAACAGCGTGAAGCCAAGCTGGCGCGGCAGGAAGTACAGGAAGTAGAGCGAGGCCATGCCGAGTACGAAGGTCGGAAAGCTGATGCCGACCAGGATGAAGCCCTGCCCCAGCCTGTCGCGCAGACTGCCGGGATAGCGCGCCGACATGATGCCGATCGGAATGCCGATGCCGACCCACAACAGGATGGCGCCGATGCCGAGCGAGATGGTGGCCGGCATGCGGTTGGCGATCAGCTTGGTCACGGGCTGCTGGTTGCGGTAGGAGAAACCGAGATCGCCCTGCAACGTCCTGCCAAGGAAGGTGAGATATTGTTCGTGGATCGGCCGGTCGAGGCCGAGATTGGCACGCACCTGGGCGACCTGCGCTTCCGTCGCCTTCTCGCCGGTGAGCAGCCGCGCCGGGTCGCCCGGCGCAACGAAAAACAGCAGGAAGACGAAGGCGCTGAGCGCCAGGAGGACGGCCGCGGCGAAAGCCAGGCGGCTGGCGAGGAACCTGATCACGAGCGGCCATCCTTGCGCCCGGTGCGCCGGCGGCGCCTACCGCTTGCTGGATCGAGCGCATCACGCAGCGCGTCGCCCAGGATGTTGAAGGCGAGCGTGGTGAACAGCAGCACCGCGCCCGGGATCAGGATCAGCCACCAGGCGACCAGATAGATCGAGTTGCCGGCAGCCTCGGCCAGCATGCCGCCCCAGCTGGGCGCCGGCGGCACGATGCCCAGACCAAGGAAGGACAGCGTCGCCTCGAAGACGATGCCGGCCGGGATCATCATGGTGGTGTAGACGATGATCGGCACGGTGAGATTGGGCAGGATGTCGACGACCATGATCGACAACGGCCCGGCCCCGAGCGAACGGCTGGCCTGGACGAATTCACGCTCGCGCAGCGACAGCACCTGGCCCCGGATGACGCGGCCGATCGTCGTCCAGGAAAAGAAGACGATGACGGCGACGCTCAACGGGATGCTCGGGCCGAACACCGAGACCAGCGCCAGCGTGCATAGCAACACGGGAATGCTCATCACCAGATCCATGGCGCGGCCAAGGATCACATCGGTCCAGCCGCCGACATAGCCGGCGACCAGCCCGATCGTTATGCCGATCAGCGAGGCCAGCAGGGATGCGACCAGGCCGATGACCAGCGAGGTGCGCGCACCATAGGCAAGCCGCACCAGCACATCGCGGCCGAGCTGGTCGGTGCCGAACAGGAACTCCGCACTCGGACCGACCGGCAAACCGGTCGGCGTCAGGCCGGTGTCGCGAAACTGGTCGATCGGGGAATGACCGGTCCAGCTCTCGATCAACCCGGCGCCGAGCGCGAAGGTTACAAGCAGGACGATGAAGGCGAGCGCCAGCATGCCGGCTTTGTCGGCGGCGAAACGCCTGACTGTCAGTTCCAGCGAACCGCGCTGGACAATGGCGACCGGCGCGGTGGCATCGGGTGAGCTGGACTGGCTCAAGGCGTGCTCTCTCTTGTTTCTTCTGGAACTACAAGCGTCGCGGCACTGCCCGGCAATGGTCGCGCGGCGGCCAGAAGCGTCTGCGTGTAAGGATGGCTGGGTGCGGAATAGACCTGCTCGGCATCACCCAGTTCGACGATCCTGCCGGCATTCATGACCGCGATCTCGTCGCTGACATGGCGCACGACCGACAGGTCATGGCTGATGAACAGATAGGTCAGCCCGAGCTCGGCCTGCAGCGAGCGGATCAGGTTCAGCACCTGCGCCTGGATCGAGACGTCGAGCGCCGACACCGGCTCATCATAGATGATGAGCGAAGGATTGAGCGCGAGCGCACGCGCAATGCCGATACGCTGGCGCTGCCCGCCTGAGAATTCCGACGGGAAGCGGTTGTAGTGTTCGGGATTGAGACCGACCTTTTCCATCAGCGCCTGAACCCGCTGCCGGCGTGCGCCGCCGCGCGCGACGCGGTGGATGCGGAACGGGTCGCCGATGATGGAGCCGACACGGCGCCGCGGGTTGAGCGAACCGAACGGGTCCTGGAAGACGACCTGGACGGTCTTGCGCAGCTCATGCCATTCGGCGGGGCTCAACCGGGAAATGTCCTTGCCCAACACCTCGACCATGCCGCCGCTGGCCGGGATGAGCCCGGCGATGACGCGCGCCAGTGTCGACTTCCCGCAGCCGCTCTCGCCGACGATGCCGAGCGTCTGGCCACGCCGCAACTCGAGGCTGATGCCTTTCAGCACCTCGGTGCGATGGCGCGGCCGCAACAAGCCGCCGGACGAGAAGGCGAGATGGATGTCACGGACACGCACCACCGCATCCTCATGCCGTGGCGTGTTCACGTGCCTGCCGGCGTGCACGACGGGCCGTGTGGCGGGCAGTGCCGAGGCCTTGTCCTCCAACCAGCACAAGGAACGGTTGCCATCGGCGAAAACACGCTCGGCCGGACGCTCGCTGCGGCAAACCGGCATGGCGCGCGTGCAGCGCGGAGCAAAGGTGCAGCTTTCAGGTCGGATAAGCAGGCTGGGCGGCTGGCCGACGATCGGGGTCAACTCGCTGCCCGGCGTGTGGTTTGACGGCGAGGAGGCCAGAAGGCCGACGGTATAGGGATGTGCCGGCCCGGTAAGCACCGCCTGCGCCCGTCCTAGCTCCATGCGGTTGCCGGCATACATGACCATGACCTGGTCGGCGACACTCGACAGCAGGCCAAGGTCATGCGTGATCATCATGACGGCGGTGCCGAGTTCATGACGCATGTTGTCGAGCAGCTTGATGATCTGCGCCTGCACCGTGACGTCGAGCGCGGTCGTCGGCTCATCTGCGATCAGCAGCGCCGGATTGAGCACGACCGCCATGGCGATCATGACACGCTGGCGCATGCCGCCGGAAAACTGGTGTGGATAGTGGTCGAAACGCTCGGCGGCCGACGCGATGCCGACACGCTTCAGCACATCGATCGCCTCGCGCCGCGCAACCGCCCTGCCGACACGCCGGTGGGTATGGATCGCCTCGGTGATCTGGCTGCCGATCGTGTAGAAAGGATGCAAGCAGCTGAGCGGGTCCTGCGAGATCATGGCGATGCGGGCGCCGCGCAATTGCTGCATCTCGCGAGCACCGAGGGCAAGCAGGTTCTTTCCCTCGAACCAGATCTCGCCGTCGATCTCGGCCGTGGGCAGCAACCCCAGTATGGCTTGCGCCAGCACGCTCTTGCCCGAGCCCGACTCGCCGGCAATGCCGAACATCTCGCCCTTCTCGACGCTGAAGCAGACATCGCGGGCGGCATGGACCATGCCGTCGCCGCTCGGCAGGGCGATGTTGAGATTGCGCGCTTCTAAAATGGCCATGTCGACAAACAACGCTACGCGATCAGATCCGAAAAGCCGGCGGCGCCTCCCGCAGGAGACGTCACCGGCCCGGGTTCACATGCCTCAGCGAGACAGCCAGACGTTGGTCCAGTCACCCTGGCCGCCGGCCGCGTAAGGCAGGAAGTTCTGCACGGCCTCGCCGTGGTAGACCATGGTATTGACGGAGACGAGCGGGACGGTCGGCGCATCGGCCATGACCGCCTCGTCGACCTCGCCCCACAGCTTTGCCGCTTCTTCCGGATCGGTGGTAACCGATGCCTTGTCGGCGATCTCGTTGGCGCGCGAGCTGTTGAAGTCGGAGAAATTGAAGGTGCCGTGCGTGCCGTTGTAGGTGTATTGCGGCTGGAAGATCGAACGCGCCGCGCCACCTGGCCAGTCCGGCGTCCAGCCGGCAGCGACGATGTCCCAGACGCCGTTCTGCGCATTCTCGAAATTGGTGATGAGACGCGCATAGAAATCGGCCGGCGGCACCGGCGTCAGCTCAACATCGAAGCCGGCCTTCTTCAGGCTTGCCTGGATGGTCTGCGCGATCGCCGGATCCGAACCCGAATTGCGGAACGGCATCTTGATCTTCAGCCCGTCGGGATACCCTGCCTCGGCCAGCAAGGCCTTTGCCTTTTCCGGATCGCCCTTGGCATCGGGCGTCGGATAGAGATCGAAGTCGTGATTGCCGACAACGCCGAGCGGGAAGATGCCGTTAAGCGGCTTGGCGAAGGTCGGGCCGCCGAGCTGCTGGACGATGGCGGCCTTGTCCATGGCGTAGCTCAGTGCCTGGCGGACCTTGAGGTTCTTCAGCGCGCCGCCATTGTTGCCGGAAACGGTATTCATCCACACGAAGCGGCTGCGCCCGCTGGCGATCGCCACCGTCTTCTCGTCACCGGCGGCAACCAGCCGCTGCGCGGTCGCGGGCGGAACCAGGAGATCGTAGAGCATGTCGGCGTCGCCGGCCTCGATCTGCTGCATGGCGGCATCGGCCTGCATGCCCGAGACCAGTTCGATCTCGTCGACATAGGCCTTGCGAAGCGGATCGGACTCCGGCTTCCAGCTCGGGTTGCGGGTGAGTTTCAGCAGGCTGTCGGGCACATAGCTGTCGACGGTGTAAGGGCCGCTGGCGATGAAGTTCGAGCGGTATTCGGGGCTGTCGGGCAGATAGGCCAGCACTTCCACAGGGGCTGGGGCCGCCGTCGGCAGCGACAGCATGTAGATGAAGTCGTTGGCGGCATGCTTGAGCTTGAAGACGACGGTGTCGGGCGACGGGGTCTCGATGCCGCTGATGTCGTTGCCTTCGACATAGGCCTTCATGGCCTCGACCTTGGGCTCGACCTTGGCGAAGCCGGCGCAATATTCGGAAAGGCCGACGACGAGATCCTCGAAATAGGTGATGTGCGGCGAGGCGATCGCCGGGTTGCACATGCGCTTGAAACCACGTTCGAGATCCTCGGCGGTGATCTGACGTGCGCCGCCCGGCGCATTCCAGTTCGCGCCCTGGCGCAGCTTGAAGGTGTAGGTCAGGCCGTTGTCTGTCGGCACCGGCACCGCTTCGGCGAGATCGCCCGCCGGCTTGACCTGCTCTGCCGCATCCAGCGACGCAGCGAAGCTGACGAGCTGGCGCACGGTCGCGCGATGGAAATTGGTGACGTCCGCTGTCGCCGGCGGAACCGTGTCGAAACGATCGACCTCGGCATTGCCGAGAATACGCAGCGTTCCGCCCTTCTGCGCCTCCTCCGCCGACGATGTGCCCGGATAGGCAACAGCCACGTATGAAAGAGCCAGCGCTTGAGCAATTCCAGCAAAAGTGCGCAGCGGTTTTGCGTTCGGAATTGCGTAGAAACAAATAGTTAGAGCATTTCCGCGTTTCCGGAAAAAGCGGAAACGCTCTATCGACGCGGCTACCAGACCTTGTTTCATTTTCTTCTTCCTCCCGACCTTCACGCATCGTCGTTGCGAATGCGCGGCTTCGATATCATCATGTCCCCAAACGTGAATCAATGGATTGTTTGATTTTTTGATCAAATAGACTTTACAGCAGCTTTTGGCCTCGCCTACAGTCGGCGGCAAGTGATCCAATTCGAAGGTGGAGCGCGACCTGCTGCATGCGAGGGCGCCGCTCGCAAGCTCCAGCCATGCCGGCTAAGCCTGCTTTCGATGGCATCACGAGAGAGCTCGACAAGAACAGGCAGTCACGCGATGACAAAAATTCTCCTGACCAACGCCAGCGTCTTTGACGGCCATGGCGACGCCTTGCAGCCAGGCATGAACGTGCTGGTCGCGGACGGGCGCATCGAGGAGGTTTCGGACCGGCCGATTTCGGCTCCCGGCGCCGTCGTGTTCGACCTCGCCGGCCGGGCGCTGCTTCCCGGCTTGATCGACGCCCATGCGCATGTGTTCGCCGTCAATCTCGTCGAGGCGCGCAACCGCAACATGCCGCTGACCGAGATGACGGCGCGCGCGGTGCCGCGCATCCGCGCCATGCTCGATCGCGGTTTCACCAGCGTGCGCGACGTGGCCGGCGGCGATGTCGGCATCCGCGATGCCATCGCCCAGGGCTTCATCCCCGGCCCGCGCCTGTTCGTCGGCGGCCCGGCACTCGGCCAGACCGGCGGCCACGGCGACCACCGCAGCCTGACCGACGACCGCCTCGACATCGACTATAATTCCAGCGCCTTCACGTTCCAGTGCCGGGTCGTCGATGGTCCCGACGAGATGCGGCGCGCGGTGCGCAACGAGATGCGCAAGGGCGCCGACCACATCAAGGTGCTGGCCTCGGGCGGCGTCGGTTCCCCGGCCGACGCGATCGAAAACCTGCAGTTCAGCAAGGAAGAGCTCGAAGTCGCCGTGCACGAGGCCGGCGTACGCGGCAAATATGTCTGCGCCCACGCGTACACCAGCGAGGCTATCCGCCATGCGGTCAGCGCCGGCGTGCGCACCGTCGAGCATTCCAACATGATCGATGCCGAGACGGCGGCCTATGTCGCCGGCCGCGGCGCCTATGTGGTGCCGACGCTGGTGGCCTATGAAGAGACGGCCAAGCATGGCGAGCGGCTCGGCCTTTCGGCCTATGTCATGGACAAGCTCGACCTCGTCAACCGCACCGGCATCGCCATGCTCGGCATCTGCACCGACGCCGGCGTCAAGCTCGGCTTCGGTACCGACCTGATGGGCGAGATGGAATATGCGCAGGCCGACGAGTTCGCCATCCGTGGCCGCGTCCAGAAACCGGCCGACGTGTTGCGCTCGGCGACTTCGGTCAATGCCGAGATCCTGCAGCAGGGCGGCCGCCTCGGCGTGATCGCGCCGGGTGCAGTGGCCGACCTGATCGTCTGCGACGGCGATCCGTTGCGCGACATCAGCCTGCTGTCCGAGCCACACAAGAACCTGCGCCTGATCATGAAGGACGGCGCCATCCACAAGACGGATCTGGCGAGCCGCTAGAGCTCCGCGCGGCCGGCAGTTTTCCAGTCAGGAGATTAAAAGATGCGTCGCGTAGCCAAGCGGATCTCACAGACATCCGCAAAAAGCTTCGGCATGTACGACAAGGCCTCGCGCCTTGCCGGCGAAGGGCTGGATCTCATCCATCTCGAGGTCGGCAGGCCGCATGCCGACACGCCTGATCACATAAAGCAGGCGACGATTGCGGCGCTGAACGCCGGCAAGGTCCACTATTCGGACCCGCGCGGCACACGGGAGCTGCGCGAGACGCTGGCCACGAAACTCAATGAGCGCAACGGCATCAAGGTGGGGCCGCAGGAGGTGCTGGTCACCAACGGCGTCACCCATGCCGCCTTCGTCGCCTTCATGGCGATGTTCGATCCCGGCGACGAAGTGATCCTGCTGCAGCCGCACTACCCGCAGCATGTAGGCAAGATCGAGCTTTGCGGCGCCGTGCCGGTGTTCGCTGTCCTCGACGCCAAGGACGACTACGCCATCCATGCCGCCGCCCTCGAAGCCAAGGTCACGCCGCGCACGCGCGCGATCGTGCTGGTCAACCCGTCCAATCCGACGGGGCGTGTCTACAGCCGCGCCGAACTCCAGGAACTCGCCGACGTGGCAATCCGCCATGACCTCATCGTCATAGCCGACGAGGTCTATGAAGACATCGTCTATGACGGTGCCAGCCACGTCAGCATCGCTGCGCTGGACGGCATGCAGGACCGTACCGTGACGATGTTTGCCTTCACCAAGTCCTACGCCATGGATGGCTGGCGGATCGGCTATCTCGCGGCGCCGCAATGGCTGATGCCGGCACTGCTCAAGATCGCGATGAACGATGTGACCCACGTCAACACCTTCGTCCAGGACGGCGCCCGCGCCGCGGTCGAGGGACCTGAGGCGGTGCTTGCCGGGCTTGTCGCTGAAGATCGCGGCAAACGCGACTTCGTGGTGCGTTCGCTCAACCAGATGCCCGGCGTGCGCTGTGCGCTGCCGCAAGGCACGATCTATGCCTTTCCCGACATCAGCGAGACCGGAATTCCGTCGCAGGAACTGGCTGACCGCATCCTGCGCGAGGCGCATGTCGTGGTCGAGGCAGGCAGCTTCTACGGCGCCGCCGGCGAAGGCCATCTGCGCATCTGCTTCGGCTCGGAGTCGAGCGAGCGGCTGGAGGAAGGCATGAAGCGGCTCACGGCCTTTTTCAACGGCCTGTAATAGCCACGGAGCGTTTCTCCGGAAACGCGCCGACTGTTCATTTTCCGCAAGCCACATCGAGCGTGAGACATGCAGGCCAGCGAACACCGCGACACTTTGTGGTGGGCGACGACCACCCGGCCGCCGGCGACACAGACGCTGAAGACCCCGATCCGCGTCGATGTCGCCGTCATCGGCGGCGGGCTGACCGGGCTGACGGCCGCCTGGCATCTCGCCCGGCAAGGCATCCGTGTCGCCGTGCTGGAGGCTGACACGATCGGCAGCGGCGCCAGCGGCGTCAACGCCGGCTTCGTCGTGCCCAATTTCGCCAAGGCGGATCCCGCCGCCGTCATGACACGGCTCGGCACGGAACGCGGCACCAGGCTGCTCAAGCTGGTCGGTGCCGGCGCCGACCGCGTCTTCGCGACGGCGCGTGACCATCAGATCGACTGCGATGCCGAACAGGTCGGCTGGCTGCATGTCGCCCATACCGACAAGATGCTGGCGCTGCTGCACAAGCGGGCCGAGGCGTGGCGCAAGCTCGGCCGGCCGGTGCGCATGCTGAACGCAGAGGAAGCACGCCGCCGCACCAGCCTGCGCTTCTGCGCCGGCGCCCTGCTCGACGAAAGCGGCGGCATGCTGCACCCGTTGAAATACACCTACGGACTGGCGCGCATCGCCATCGCCGCCGGTGCACGCGTCTTCGAATCCACGCCGGTCCGGCGGGTCGAACGCAATGGCAGCATCTGGCGCCTGGCCGCCGGCCAGTTCTATGTCGATGCCGACAAGGTTCTGTTGTGCACCAATGCGACGACGACAGGCATCGCCAGCCGCCTCGCCCGTGTCGTCGTACCGTTGCGCGTCTATCAGGCCGCGACCGCGCCGCTGCCGCTTGAGGTGGCCAAGCGCATCGCGCCGCATCGCCACCCCGTTGCCGACACGCGCGCCAACCTGTTCACCTACCGGCTCGACCACGACAACCGGCTGATCAGCGGCGGCATGGCGATGATCCCGTTCGGTGCCCATGACCGGATGGCGCAGATGATCGCCGGTCGGCTCGCCACCGAACTCGGGCTGCCGGAAATTCCCAGGATCGAACATGCCTGGCGCGGTACGGCCGCCATGACCACGGATTTCCTGCCGCATCTCTACGAGTTCGGGCCGGGTTTCATCGGCGGCATCGGCTGCAATGGGCGCGGCATCGCGCTGACGGCCATGCTTGGCGAAATGCTGTCCGAGGCCGCCAGCGGCCGCCGGCTCGGCGATCTCGCCATCCCCGTCGCCGCCGCCCATGCCATCCCGTTCCACCTGCTGGCGCAGGCGGCACCATCGCTGGCGATCGCCCAGGCCAGATGGCAGGATTATCGTTCGACAGGAGGACGCGCGTGAATTCCAGGACCGACACGCTTTCGCTCGACATGCTCTATGCCGAGCCGAGCATCATCGGCACCACGCCGGAAGCCGCTGTCTGGTCGGCGGACGCAACGCGGCTGGCCTTTCTGTGGAACGAAACCGGGAAGGGCTTTCGCGACATCTGGGTGCACGATGTCCAGGCGGCCGCGACGCGCCGGCTGACCCGGCTCGGCGATGGCGAACAGGCCGGGCCGGGGATCACCCAGGCGGCATGGCTCGACGACGGCCGCATCGTCTTCGTGCTGGACAAGCAGTTGCATGTCGCGGGACCGGATGGAGAGGTCAGCCGTGTCGAACCCGACAGGCAGGATATCGGCGCACTGGCCGCGCACGGACAACGCCTTGCCTTCACTGCCGGGGGATCGTTGCTGGTCAAGGATTTCGACGCCGACCAGCCGGCCCGCCTGCTGGTGGCCGGCGCCGAGCGCCTCGCCGTCGAGACGTTCGAATGGTCGCAGGACGGCGGGCTGCTGGCCTTCGTGCAGGCCGACTACCGCACCGTCCGGCAGATCGAGATCGCCTATGATTTCGAGGGCTCGGCCCGGCGCGACACCCACACCCGCGCGTTCCCGGGCGACGAGATCGTGCGGCTGAAAGCCGGCGTTGTCGCGGTTGCCGGAGGCACGCCGAGATTTTTCGAACGACCCGACGAGCAGGATGCGATCTGGAACATCGCGCTGTCCTCGGACGGCCGTTCGCTGCTGGTGAGCAGCAGCGACCTGTCGATCAAGACCCACACGATCTTCGTCTACGACACCGCGACCGGCACGCGCACGACCTATTACCAGTTCCACGATCCCATCCAGATCCGTCCCGACTGGAAGGTGGCGTGGGCGCCGAAGGACCAGGGCCTGATCCTGCTCACCGATCGTGACGGCTTCAACCAACTCTACCGGTTGCCGGCCGCGGGTGCCATGCCCGAGCAGATCACCCATGGCGACTGGGAGATCGAGGCCTTCAGGATCGACGACAACAGCGTGGCGATCCATTTCACCGCCAACCTGCCGCACAACGCCGACCGGTCGCTGCACAAAGTGCCGGTGGCAGGTGGCGCGATCGAAGCCGTGACGAGCGGACACGGCACGCACCAGCCGATCTATTCTCCGGATTTCAGATGGGTCGCCGACCGGTTCAGCAACGACCTGTCGCCGCCGGATCTTTACCTGCGCTCTCTCGATGGCGCCGTCGAGCCGAAACGGCTCACTCAGTCGCCGCTGCCTACCTTCCGGGAACGGCGCTGGGCCGTGGTGCGCTATGTCGACTGCCAAAGCAGCACGGACGGCGCGCTGCTTTCGGTGCGGTTGATGCTGCCGCCCGACCACGACCCCAGCCGGCGCTATCCGCTGATCGTCGGTTCGGTCTATTCCGACACGCTGTGCAACCAGTGGGGCGGGCGTGACGCCCACCCGTCATGGGGCCTCGACCAGTATCTGGTCTCGCGCGGCTTCATCGTCGCCAATCCGGGCATCCGCGGCAGTTTCGGCCGCGGCCGGGAATGGAACCGGCCGATGCTGCATTCCTACGGCCAGCAGGATATCGAGGACATCGCCGACTGCGTCAGCGGCCTCGTCGAACAGGGTTTTGCCGACCCTGCCCGCGTCGGCATCTGGGGCTCCAGCTATGGCGGGCTGATGACGCTGATGTCGCTGTTCAAGAAACCGGGCTTCTACGCCGCCGGCGTCGCCGGCGCGCCGGCGACCAATGTCTGGCACGCCTATCCGGAGCAGGAATGGATCATGGGCGCGCCGCGCGGCGCCGATTATCCGAAGCGCTATGAGAACCAGTCGGCGCTCTACAATACCAAGGGCCTCGCCGACCCTCTGATGATCATCCACGGCACCAGCGACGAGGTGGTGCTTTACTCGGACACGATCGCGCTGGTCGAGAAATTCATCGAGCAGGGCAAACGTTTCGAGCTGGTGACCTTGCCTGGCTCCGGCCACGCCTGGGCCAGGGTGAGCGTCAAGCAGACGCGATTTGCCTATGGCAAACTGGCGGAATTCTTCGAGGCGGTGCTGAAGCCGGAATAAAGGGAGCAGCTGTCAGCGGCTTGTCCGGATAGGCCCGCATTCGCGAACACGAACCGGTTGTTTGGCGCAAAACCAGCCCCTTCGAAGTATCTCTTCGAAAACCCTCGACATTCTCCCTCTGACCACAACTTGACAGGATCGCAGGCAGTGGAATGATGCAATAACACCGTGGGGAGGTATCCATGAATTTGGAGGGGGTACTTCGCGTTCTGATTTGCGCCGCGACCATTTTCGCCGCCGCATCGCCATCAGAAGCATTGAGCCTAAAGAAAATCATAAAAGACGCCGGCAGCATCATCAAAGAGGCGCCGAAGATCATCAATCCTATAACAACTCCAATTCAGATAGTTACCGGGAAGCAAAACCCGCTGGATGTAAAAGATTTTATCGGGCAGCAAGGGCAGGCATTAGGACAAATCGTACAGTCCGGCGGCAACATAATCAGTGTGCCGAACGTGGTTTTAGGCCAATTTGCAAACAAAGTGGGCGGTGACGCCGGGACAATTTTGTTCGAAATCGGCACGGCTTCCAATCGCTTCACAACGGAACTTGGCTTCACGGCGGCTGGTCAGGCAGCCTCCATCCTTAAAGGACAGGATGCGCTGATATCGCTGGCTCTCCCGCTGGCAGCCGCCATCAAGGATGCAAAAAGTCGACTGGAAAACCAGGCCCAGCCATTGCCTGATAGCGTGAAAACGGCACTGCGGCCCATCATTCCAAGCGAGATACTCGACAGCGCGCGCTATGTTTCCGAGACCGTCACCATTACGTTGCCCGGAATAATCAACAACGGCAATCGCCTTCCGTTTTTCAAGGACGACAATGCCGTGACCGTAGATAACGTGATTGTCTTTCAAAGAACGCCCGACTTCGATGACATCAACGACGTCGTGTGGCTAACTCATGAACTCTATCACGTTCGACAGTACAAGGAGTGGGGCATAGATCTTTTCGCCTACAACTACTTGAAAAACCACAAGGCGGTTGAAGATCAGGCCGAAGCGGCGGCATCATACGCTCGATCCTATTTCAACCTGCTCGCCGGCGGGCAACAAATCATGGGGGCAAAAAGCGACCATCGAAGCGCCATCACGTTCTCCGAGCAAAAAATTCAGACTCCACTCGGCGCCGGTACCGTACTCGTTGCCCACCAAGGAGCACCAACCGGACAGAACATTGCCCAGCCCGCAGTTACCGCGCCTTCGCCCGAAGTGACGCCGCCACCAGATTTGGCGTCGACAACAAAAATGGCTTCGATTTGTAATATCCAAGGGTATTTGCACTACGTGGACAAACAGATGAACGTCATTCGTGTTGACCCCGGCCCCCGGCTGGTGGCCGTCGGCAAGGTAGAGCCGCCGCTGGACCCGCTCTGCGCCCAAGACATGCTGCTACCCGGAATGAGAGCCTGCGTGCTGCAGAATGGTGCCATCGCAATTGGCTACCAGACATATGGCGGATGCCAAATCTGCAAAGCCGGCCAATGCCCCTGACGCTCATATAGGCCCCGCAAAAAGGCCCCAATCGTTGAGACCCTACGCCGCACGACGCATGCGTCGGTGAAGGTAGTTCTCATCGAAACCGGCGACCTGAATCAGCGTGACTGGATTGGTGATGGTGAGGCTGCCGCGTTGCAGGGTCATGGCGCCTGTCTTCCTCAGTTCCTTCAGGACCCGATTGAGATGGACTGGGGTCATTCCCAGTGAATCCGCCAGCAAGAGCTGTGACAAAGGGAGCTCCAGATGCGTATTCGCCGTGATGCCGATGTTCTGGGCTCTCAGGTAAAGTTCGCACATCAGGTGTGCGACCCGCTCGATGCTGCTGCGGCGGCCCATGCTCGTGATCCAAGCTCGCATCGTGCCTTCGTCGACCAGTTGCGCGATGTACATCGCCTTGGCCACCCTGGGATGATGATCCATGATCGAATCCATCAGGTAGCGGTCGATTGTGGCGACGAGAGCGGTCGTGATCGTCTGGATGCTGTGGTCCATTTCCTTCAAGAGCCCAACGCGGAGGTCACAGGAATCCCCTGGCATAAGATAGGCCAGGATCTGCCGGGTTCCGTTCGGCAGGATCTTGTAGCGGCATGCCCACCCGTCCAAGACGACAAAGACCGGGCCAGGCCTGTCGCCCTCCCGGATCAGATCTTTGCGAGGGGCAATGTTGCGGGGGCCAACGGTAGCCGCCAGAAGCGCAGTGACATCTTCCTCACCAAGACTTCCGTACCCCTGTAGTTTCTCGACAAACCGATTACCCATGGGCCCACATTCCCACGACACGATAAAGTTTGATATTGTTCAAAGTTAATATCGGAAGTTGATTTAGTTAATGGCGCTCAATCCGATTCTCCCCTATGTTCCGCCATCGCTGGACGTGATCGCGGGCCTGGCGACTGAGAGATGAAGTGCTCTCGCCAATGCGAGCGAAGGGCATGACCTCGGAAACCGTCAACGACAACCAAGTGATGTCACGGACCGCAGTAAAGGAAGGACCCGATGCACACGGGCAGGCGGCGTTGCTGCTTGTGGAGAGCTTGATCCACGCCTTGATCGCAGGGGCGGTGATCACCGTCCAAGAGGCGGTCGAAGTCGTTGATATAGCCGCGGACGTGAAGGAAGACATCGCTGAATCACTCGGAGATTCTCCTGGCACGCTGAGCCAGTCGCTCACCCTGCTGCAGACAATTTCAGATAGCCTCCGGCGGGATCTCGCGCAAAGCTGACTGCTCTCCCTCCTACAGCGTTCTCAGAAACCAAGTGCCATTGATCCATGTTGCAGAGGTGTTGCTGAATTTTTCGTGCGTTTGATGTTCGGAACATACGGTGAGGCGCATTCCGCCAGCTTTGCGCACCGGTCATGATTCAGGTTATGGTTTCGCCGAGAAGTCCTGCCGTCCCAAAATCAATTCCAACCGCCCGTAGCGTGTCTAGGATTGTCGGATCATAGGCATTTCGAAAGCGGGTTTACTGCGTCCTAGATAGGACCAAGTAGCGGACTGTCAGCTCTCGAGCCACTACCATCCGATCGCGATCATTCTGGTCCACGCGGCCGTTCGTATAAGGTTTGCCAGCGATCGGCTCGACAACACGTGCCAGACGACCGTCGCCCCGAAGCCATTGAAACTCGCGTTTCATGAGGGGCGTTTATCCTCGACAGTCTGTTGAGCGCGTTGGGGCGTGCCATCGACATCAGTTTTCTTCCGCTGCTCGACAACCGTCTTGCGAATTCTTTCGAAGCGGTTTTGTTCATTCTCTTGAGCTGTAGGCTTCGGCTCGGTTTTCTTAGTGTAGATGATCATCGAATGGGCTCTTGTTGCTGGTTGACGACGAAAAGACACCGCCGGAGATGTTTCACCCCGATAGCCATACGGCGAGAGCAGATGGCAGGCTGAGGGCGCGCAGCCTCTCGGAGCCGGTCTGCCCGAGCACAATCGTCCTGCCGCTTCGATGAACTGGCGCTTCCAGTAGACGTCAGACAGAACTCTCAACCTGGCAAGTTTCGTGACCTCGTCCGACGCCAGATTGAACATTTCGATGCATATGGAGCCAGTTCTCCTCGTATGCGAATGCTTTGTCGGATCGCGCTAGCCGAACGGTTGAGGCACTGTTGTCAGTATCCCATTGCGCCCATGCCGCCGTTGCCGGCCGCCGGCGCGGAGTCTTT
>NZ_JBYTDF010000005.1:0-545722 GCF_058790995.1 Mesorhizobium sp. EU05-FHT14A09 | reverse complement strand
GCGCAGGGGCGGCTCGACGCGCACAACTCCGCGATCATCATCGGCGACATCGCCGGCATCACGAAGGGTCTCGACACCAGTGCCGCGCTGCCATCCGCGCGCAACGGCACCTTGTGGTTCGATGCCGGACATCTCAACGCGCAGAAGCTGGGCGGGCTCGACCTTGCCACGCGCGGCAAGATCAGCATCGAGCGCGACCTTACACTCGCCGATGGCGGCTCCCTCAATCTCGTCGCGCCTATCGTCGACTTCAAGGCCAACGTAACCGTCAAAAGCGGAAGCGTCAGCGCAACAAATGTGTTTCGCTCGACCGCGGTCGGCACCGTCCCTGTTATCTTGACCGCCGCCAACACTGCGCGGGTCACGCTGCATCCCGGCGCCAGGCTCGATCTCACCGGCCACTGGTCGAACCTTCTCCTCGACCCCAATGATCTTTCGAAGCTTGCTTATGTCGACGGCGGCAAGGTGCAGTTCGAATCCACCCACGACGTCGTCCTCGCCGGGGGAAGCCGGATCGACGTCTCCTCGGGTGCGGCCCTGCTTGCCAATGCCAAGACCCAGGGCGGAAAGGGCGGCGACGTTTCGCTCATCGCAGGCTCGGAACAGGGGGGCAACGCCACGGGCCGGTTGCGCCTCGACGGCGAACTCGCCGCATTCGGTGTAAACGGCGGCGGCAAGCTGGCGGTGACCTCCGGCGGCAAGGTGCTGATCGGTGCCAAAACGCCGGTCGAAGGCGCGCTCAACCTGTCTGCCGGCCGTTTTCAAAGTGGCTTCTCCGCCTATGACATCAATGGCCAGGAAGGGCTGATCGTCGCGGAGGGGGCAACCATCGACGTTGCAATGCCGGTCTATCGGCTCGCCGAGAAGAGCAGAACGGCGTCGAGCAGCAGCGATCCGGCCGGTGTCCTGGAATTGTGGACACCTCCAGTCTACCGGGAAGACCCACGCGCCAGCCGCCTGGTCCAGCGCGGCAAGGCCGATCTGACGCTGCGTTCGCAGCGATCGTATCAGGGCGGCGGTGTCGAGATCGGCAAGGGCGCGACTGTCTCGGTCGATCCGGGTGCGGAAATCAGGATCGCTGCGCCCGGCCAGATGACGGTCGAAGGGCGGTTGAACGCCTGGGGTGGCCGCATCACCTTCGACGTGGTCCGTTCCGACATAGCACCATACGATCCCACGGCGCATAACCGCTCGATCTGGATCGGCGAACAGGCCGTTCTCGACGTGGCGGGGCGCGGCACGAGCGCTGTCGATGGGCGCGGCTATCGCTATGGGCTGGCGCAGGCGGGCGGCACGATCCAGTTGGGCAGCGTGCTCGACTGGGAAAGCGGTGAGCCGGTGATCCGTCGTCCGCCCGGCCTGCATGTCGTGATCCGCCCCGGTGCGATGCTCGACGCCTCGGGCAGCAACGTGCTGCTCGACCTGCCGGGGGCGAACGGCGCCTGGCAGCCGGTGAAGGTGGCAAGCAACGGCGGCACCATCGTGATGGGCTCTGCCAACGCCTTGTTCATCGACGGCACGCTGCGCGCGGCGGCGGGCGGCGAAGGGGCTGCGGGTGGCACGTTGGCGCTGACCTTCCAATTCGGCCTCTATCAGAAGGGGCAGCCGACCGCAGAGGTGCTGACGCCCCGCTCGCTGGTGCTGACCCGCAACACAAGCGGGGACCGGCTGGGCAAAGGCGCGAAACCGGGCGACAAGCTGGCTTACGGCACCGCCTATATGGGCGTGGACCAGATCGAAGCGGGCGGGTTCGACAATCTCTCGATTTTCGCCACGATGCGCACACCGGACGACCTGACGCTGAACATGAGGCAGAGCCTGCGTCTCTGGTCGCCACTGGAGGTCGCGGCCGACGCGGCCAGCGGGCGCACCGTCAGCCTGTCGGCGCCCTATGTCAAGCTGGGCCAGGCCGTCTATGGACCCAACGGCAACACCGAATTGATAGGAGCGCAGCCTGTCCCGACCTCGCCCAAGCGCAATGATACATTGCGGATCAGCGCGAGCCATATCGATGTTCATGGTCGCAACGAATTCGTGGGCTTCGGCGACGTCGCGCTGAGCAGCCGTGGCGACATCCGCCTGCTTTCGACCCCTACGACGGTAGGGTCCGGACGGACCACATTGTTCGCACCCCGCCTGATGACGGTAACGGCCGCGCAGATCTATGCGGGAACCGGCGCGGATGGCTATCTCGGCGTGGGCGATACCAATGGCGGCGGCGTTCAGGTCGCATCGCGACCGGACGACCGTCTCATCATCCGGTCCTGGGGTGGGCCGGCCCCGGATATGCCTTTCTCTGTGGCGGGAAAGCTGACCATCGCCGCCGGCTTGATCGAGCAAGGCGGCGTGCTGCGCGCGCCGCTCGGCGCGATCGTGGTCGGCGACGTCTACAGCAATCCGGTGGTGCGCTTTCTCGGCGGCAGCGTGACGTCGGTCAGCGGTGCGGGGCTGGTGATGCCTTATGGCGGCACCATCGATGGCATCAAATATGAATATGCCGGCGCTGATCTTGCCGTTCCGGGGATTGGCGGGACGAATGTTTCGAGCGAGCGCAGCCTCACGATCGCCGGCAAGCAGGTCGTGGTCGAAGCGGGCGCGGTTCTCGACATGTCCGGCGGCGGCGACCTCCGGGGCGCGGGCTTCGTCAGTGGGCGTGGCGGATCGGTCAACATTCTCGCCGCCGCCCTGGTTGACTCCAACCCGGCCTTCGGTTTCAGCCGGTCGAGAAATCGGGTTTATGCGCTCGTGCCGGGCCATGCCGGCGGCTATGCTCCGGTCGGGTCTGAAATGGGCGCGGGCGCACCAGCGGCCGGGCAGCAGGTGACGATCCCCAATGGCGTTCCAGGGTTGCCCGCTGGCACCTACACGCTGATGCCTTCCAACTATGCGCTGCTGCCGGGTGCATTCCGCGTCGAGATCGGCGAGGTCGCCGCGGCCGGACTGGCAGGGGTGACACCGGTTGGCAGCGGCTCCTTCGTGGCGCCGGGCTATCTGGGGACGGTCAACACCAGCCACCGCTCGGCGCAGGCCAGCCAGTTGATCATCACGCCCGCGGACGCGGTGCGCCGGCACAGCGGCTATAACGAGACCAGCTACAACGACTTCATTCTGGCCGATGCCGCGCGACGCAACCTCCCGCGCGGCATGCTGACGATCGATGCCCGCGCGTTGCGGTTGAAATTCAGCGACGGCGCGGGGCTGGACGGCAAAAAGGCGTTGCTGTTCGACGGCGCCGCGCTGTTCAATCCAGCCAAAGACAGCAAGGGCTTCGGCGGCATACTGACGGTATCTGGCAAGGGCTTCGGCGGGTCCACGCTCCAGATCCTGGCGGATGGCCAGGCGCCGCTGAAAAATCTGGCCGGCATGGCGATCGAGGCGAGCCAGCTCAACGCCTTCGGTGCCAACCGCATGGTGCTCGGCGGCACGCTGGGCGGCAATGGACAGACTGAAGTTGCGATCGATGGCGATGTGGGAGGCGTGATCCTGCGCAGCGGCGCGATCCTGCGCGCGCCGGAAGTGGTGCTGACTGCGGACGGCGGAGGCCTGGGCGTTCTGATGGAGCAAGGCGCGACCATCAGCACCATCGGCCTCGGCAGGCCGGGCTTCTCTTCTGATGAAGGCTATTTCTTCCGCACGTCGACAAGCGCGTTCGTCGTCTCGAACGGCTGGGTCAACCTGCTGGCCGCGATTGGCGAGAAGAAGCCGACGATCGACATTGGCGGCTGTGCCGCGGGCAATGTCTGCGTCGGTGACACGCGCATCCTGACTGAAGGCACGATCGGCGTAGCGACCAATGGCGCGTTCACCCTGCGCGATTCCGTCAGCTATGGTGCGCGTGATCTGGTGCTGGCCGTCTCCGCCGTGAACCTAGGCTCGGCCGAAGCGCTGGCGAAAGCGCGCGCGAGCGGGCAGCTTGCGCCCGGCATGGCGCTGAACCAAAGCCTGCTGACCAGCCTGCTGGCCGGCAATACGGCGCAGGGCACGCCCGCGCTGCAATCGCTGGTGCTGAACGCCCGCGATGCCTTCAACATCTACGGATCGGTCACGCTCGATACGCTGGACATGAACGGCAAGTCGCGACTGAAGCGGCTGGTGTTCGGCGCGCCCGCCATCTACGGCTATGGCTCTGCGAGCGACGTGACGACGATCCGCACTGGGGAGTTCATCTGGGCGGGCACTGTCCCCGTTAATACGGAAACCACATATCGGCCTGGCGACGCAATCGCCGTTGCGCCGGGCGCGGCCATCCTCGACCGGCTGGGCGGTGGTACACTCGACATCGTCGCGGAAACGATCCGCTTTGGCTATACGCCCAATTCGCAGCAGGTCCGGCTGGTACCGACCGATCGCATCGCGCTGGGCTTCGATACCGTGAACCTCAAAGCGGGCAAGCTCATCTCCGCCGATGCCAACAATGGCACGCTGCATGTCTATCGCAAACAGACCGGCTACGCGGCCGACAAGGGCTGGAGCTATGCGGGTGGCGATCTCAATATCACGGCTCCGTTGCTGACCGGCGGTTCCGGCGGCAAGCTGGCCGTTCACGCGGGTGGCGCCATCGCCATCACCGGCAGCAGCGGCGGCGAAGTGCCCGCCATCAACCAGCTCGGCGCGGAACTGCGCTTCGTGGGCCAGTCCATCCGTCTCGATACGGCCGTCGTTCTGCCCAGCGGCAAGCTGGTGCTGGAGGCGGCGGGCGACGTGATGCTGGGCAACGGCGCGAAGATCGACCTTAGCGGGCGCGAGATCACCATTTTCGACGCGAAGCGTTACAGCTGGGCCGGCGATCTTCTGATGTCCAGCCGCGACGGAAATGTCAGCGCCGCAGCGGGATCGGTGATCGACATTTCGGCGGCCTACAACCGTGGCGGCAGCATCAGCGCGACCGCCTTGGGCGAAGGCGCGGGCCGGGTGGACCTTCTCGGCACGATCCGGGGCAAGGCCAGCGGCGTTTATGATGCTGGCGGGACGCTGGTGCCTTATGATGCCGGCCAGCTCACCGTGCGGGCGCAGACGCTTACGGACTTTGCCGGCCTCAACGAACGGCTGAACAAGGGCGAGCTGTTTGGTGCGCGGCGCTTCCAGGTCAAACAGGGCGACCTTGTCGTGGGCGACGAGGTAAAGGCGCGCGAAGTGCAGATCGTGCTCGATGGCGGCGACCTGACCGTCAATGGCAGGATCGACGCCAGCGGTTATCAGGTTGGCGCCATCCGGCTGGCGGCGAAGGGCAACCTCACCATCAACGGCACGCTGGACGCCCATGCCAGCGGCATCCGGCTGGACAGCTATGGCAAGCCCATCGATGCGGCCAATCGCGCCGTGGTGGAACTGACCACCCGCAAAGGCACGCTGATGCTGCGCGACGGCGCGGTGGTGGACCTGCGCGCGGGCACGGGATCGATCTTCGCGGACAATGTCGCGCGTGGCACGCTGGACCTCATAGCCCCGCGCGTCGGCACCAATGACGTGGCGGTGGATGCGCGTGGCACGGTGGACGTGCGGGGCGCCAGGACCGTTGCCGTCTATGGAATGCGCAGCTACGACGATGCGCCGCTGGCTGCACTGCCGGACGTGTCCGGCACCCGCCCGCAGCTCATCACCCAGGCCTATCTTGACGGAATTGATGGCGATAGCCGGGCCTTCATGGATGCAGCACTTGTCAATCCGTCATTGACCGCGCGGCTGTCGGGATTGTCCGGCCATCGCCTGCGCCCCGGCGTCGAGATCACCAGCAATGCGACCACCAACCCAGGCGGCAACCTGACAGTGGCGGGCGATATCGATCTTTCCGGCTATCGTTATGGTCCGAACGCAAACCGGCTCGATCCGGCACGGCGCGGCTTTGGTGAACCGGGGATGCTGGCACTGCGCGCCGCTGGCAATCTGAATGTTCATGGCAGCATCAACGATGGCTTCGCTCCACCCGCCGCTACGCCCGATGACAAGGGCTGGCTGCTGACCGAGGGACGCGAAAGCTATTATTTCAACGGCCATACGCCTTTCGGCGGCGATATCGTGGTACCGATCGACGGCGTGGTGCTCGATGTCGGCACTGTCTTCCCGGCCGGTGCGGTGCTGAACTACGACATCACGGTGCGCGCGGTGACCCTACCCGAGGGCAGCACCGTCCCGGTGGAGGTGTCGCTGACCGGCAAGCTGACCCTGCCGGCAGGGCTCGTGCTTTCCGCCGACGTTAAAACGGCGGACGGCAGACTCTACAAGGCGGGCACAGTGCTGGCTGAAACGCTGACGCTGGATAGCGGTTCGAAACTGGGTGCGGGCTTCCAGCTTCGCAGTGCTGTAGCGGTCGGTTCGTTCACCCTGCCCAAGGGCACGAAACTCCCGACGGCGCTTACAACCAGTGGACAGATCACGCTTGCGCGCGGATCGCTGATCCCGTCGATGACCAAAGTGGAGCTTGTCGGCGACAAACCGGTCAATCTGCGCCCGGTCGATGCCGACGGGCGCCAGGGCCGCAACTGGGCGATGGCGCCGATGCTGCCCGAAGGCACGACGAGCTGGGATCTGACGGCGGTGGCGGGGGCCGATCTCGGCTCTTCCGACATGCGGGCGCAGAACGCGTTGGGCACCGGAGACATCGTGCTGGCGGATACCCACTACGGCTCGATCGGCAAGGTCAACATCCGTTTTGAAGGCGGCTCAGGGCCAGGCGGTGGCATCTCGTTGACGCCCGCCGGCGCAGTGAAGGCGCTGGGCGATGCCAGCTTCGCCAATCTCAACGCGGAAGACCTGAACGCTTTGATGAAGTCCAAGTTGGGTGCAAGCTTCGAGGATTATTGGGGTATGTCCCTCGCTGCTTATTGCGCGCTGGAGCCCGGTGCCTGCGTCATGAAGGAGCCGACCGATGGCAAGACATGGTCCTTCAATGCACAGGGAGCGTTCGAATTCTTCGGGGATGACTCGCTTGCCGGCAAGACACAGGCGGAAATCGACGCCTGGATGCAGGCAAATTGGGGCATGTCCTGGGAATATGTCTTCAACAAACAATCCCTGGCGGATGTCTGCAAAAGCAGCGGCAACGAAACCTACTGCAGCGGCAAGCTGGACAAGCCCGTGCTCACCGCAGATGGCGCGCTCGGCTGGATCGGCGATAAACGCTTCGCCGGGTTGACGGCAGCGGCGCTGGATGCCGCGCTGGTGGAGGCATATGGCAGTACCTTCCAGCAGCTCACCGGCAGTACTCTGCCCGATTTCTGCGAGGTCAATCCTACCCAGTGCCAGGCTGCCGGGTTCGAGCCGCCGAAGGAAGTGCGCGACTATGTCTATTCCTTCGGTTCGCCCGCCTTCAGCGTGCTGCGGACGGGCACGGGCAACCTTAGCCTCGTGGCCGGGCGCGACGTTGCGATGATGTCGCTCTACGGCGTCTATACCGCCGGTGAGCAGAGCAGCATCGCAGGCATAAACAACAGCCGCTTCAACCTGCCGCGTTCGGGCGAGAACGGCGCGGTGCTGGGCGATCTCCAGGGCGGCGGCCACTATGACGGCGTGCTGTCTGCCTGGCGGGCCTGGTATCCCGACCACGGCGGCAATCTGTTGGTTTCCGCCGGGCGTAATATCCTTGGCGACAGCATGGGCGAGGTTGCCGGTTCCGCCATGCCGGACGACCGTCACACGGGGCTTCTCTCCAGCGTGGGTGTGGGCAACTGGCTGTGGCGCCAGGGCACCGGCACCACCGCGGGCGTGGACGCGGTCGATACCAGCTGGTGGATCAATTTCGGTGCTTATGTGCAGCCCTCGAATACGGACAAGTCGGCCCGCATGGCCGGGTTCACCGGCTTCGGCGCGCTGGGCGGCGGCAATGTGAAGATACAGGCCGCGGGCGATGCGGGCATCATCTCCGGCCGTGGCGAAGGGATGCGCCGCACGACCCAGCGGGCGGAACGCTCGCAGGGGCTGGTTGTGGCGGTGGGATCGACCGGCCGCGTCGTCGGCGGCGATCTGGTGCTGACCGGCGGTGGCGATCTCGACATCCGCATTGGCGGCCTGCTCAACCCGAACGCCTATGTCAGCCAGCAGGGGCCTTCCAGCGGCAATGGCGGATTGACGAAGGACAATCTGGACCTCAACGGCGTGTTTACAAACCTGCGCGGCACGCTGAAGCTGGCCGGCGGAGGAATGGGTGGGATGACCCCGACCTTCGGCGATGGTCTCGGCGTGCGGCCAAGCAATCCCTTTGCGATGGGCGGCGCACATGCAATCGCGGGGCCGGTGCTGATGCTCGGCGATTCGACCGCATGGCTGGACACACGCGGCGATCTGGTGCTTTCCGGCGCGGGCAATCCGGGTCTGGTGAGGCAGCCGGGCTCAGCCGCTCATACCAATGGCGGCGTGGCGCTGGACGGCAAGGGGCAGGCCAGTTTCTCGCTCTGGACCCCGGCTACCGCGATCAACTTGTTGTCGGCGGGCGGCGATCTCGCCCCGGCCTCCTTCGGTGAAGGCAATGAGCTGGGCAGCAATCTGCTCGCCCCCTCGGTCCAGACCGGCGGTGGCACGCGTTATTATCATTATTATCCCTCGATCCTGCGGGCGGTTGCGCCGGGCGGCGATATTCGCATCGCCGGTTCCCCGGTGGTTTACGAGCAGCGGTATGACGCCACGCTGTTGCTGGCGCCGTCGCCCACGGGTGCCCTGGAATTTCTGGCGGGCGGATCGATCCGTGCCGGCTCGACAAGTTATGCCATCAGCATGTCGGGCGCGGCGATGGAGGTGCTGGCGACACCGTTCAAGCCGGCCTTCGTCTTGAGCAACTGGAAATATGGAGAGACGGTCCTCACCAACCAGGCCAACAATGGCATAGACGGCCTGTTCGCGTTCGGTCCGAACACGGTGACCCGCGCATTGCATGGCAATGATCCTGATCCGGTGCGTTTCTACGCGGCGAACGGGGACATTACCGGCCTGCGGGTCGGCGCCACGGTGACCGGCTTCGTCGGCAAAGGGCTGGATGGGAAAGACCGCGCGCCCGATGGCTACTGGTATGAAATGGCCAAGGCGGTGCGGCTTCGTGCCGGGACGGACATTCTCTCCGTCAATGTCACGGCCATGAACAACCATGCAACCGACATGTCGCTGGTGCAGGCGGGCCGCGATATCGTCTATGCCAATTTCGCCATCGCCGGCCCAGGCAATCTGGACGTGATCGCCGGCGGCCAGATACGGCAGGAAGATGCGGCCAACATCTATAGCATCGGCGCCGTGGTTCCCGGTGATACCCGCCCCGGAGCCAGCCTGTCGTTGCAGGCGGGCATGACCGGCGCGAACTGGGAAGCGGTGCGCGCTCGCTATCTCGGCTCGGCCAATCTTGCTGACCCGGGCCTTCCGCTGGCCGACCCGAAAAATGCGGGAAAGGTCGTGAAGGTCTATGACAAGGAACTGGCCGCATGGCTCGTGGAACGCTTCGGCTTCACCGGCACGGGCGAAGAGGCGCTGACCTATTTCGATACCCTTGCACCCGAACAGCAGCGCATCTTCCTGCGGCAGGTCTACTATGCCGAGACCCGCGAAGGCGGTCGCGAATATAACGACACCGCTGGTCCGCGCTTCGGTTCCTACCTGCGCGGTCGCCAGATGATCGCGGCCCTGTTCCCGGACAAGGATGCGGATGGCAACACCATCACCCGCCGCGGCGACATCGTCATGTACGGTGGCTCTGGCATCCGTACCAACTTCGGGGGCGACATCCAGATGATGGCTCCGGGCGGGCAGATCGTCATCGGCGTCGAGGGCAAAGTGCCGCCGGCGAGCGCCGGGGTGATCACGCAGGGCTCGGGCAACATCCAGATGTACTCGAAGGGCTCGGTCCTGATCGGCCTGTCGCGTATCATAACAACTTTCGGTGGCGGCATTCTCGCCTGGTCTGGCGAGGGCGACATCAATGCTGGCCGAGGCGCCAAGACGACGGTTCTCTATACGCCGCCGAAGCGCGTCTATGACGACTACGGCGTTGTCACGCTATCGCCGAACATTCCGTCGGCGGGTGCCGGTATTGCGACGTTGAACCCGATCCCGGAAGTGAAACGCGGCGACGTCGACCTGGTTGCCCCGCTCGGCACCATTGACGCCGGTGAGGCAGGCATCCGGTTCTCCGGCAATGTGAACGTTGCCGCCTTGCACATCGTCAATGCGGCCAACATCCAGGGCCAGGGCACGATGACCGGCGTGCCGCAGGTCGTGGCACCGAACATAGGCGGCCTGACCGAAGCTGGAAATGTGGCCGGTGCGGCGTCGAAGGCTGCGGCCAATCCGGCCCAATCCGGAGCCAACGAGCAGCCGTCGATCATCATCGTCGAAGTGCTCGGTTTCGGCGGCGGAAGCGGTGGCGACAAACCGGAAAAGGAGGAGGAGCGGCATGCTCGCGCCGGTACTCGCCAGCAAACGCAGAATCCAGACAGTGCCGTGCAGGTCGTCGGTGCCGGAGCTCTTGATCAAAGTTCGGCTAGCCAGCTAACTTCTGAGGAAAAGAGGCGCCTCGTTCAGTAGCCTTGTTTGGATGCACGTCCTTTCACGATCGAAGCCCCGCTAGGCATTGCCTGGCGGGGTTTTCTCCTTGGACAAAGGGTTGCGCTTGCGGCCGGCTTGCACTCGATAAACTCACCTTGAAGCCCGGCGGTGCAGACGACGCGCCAGTGGTCGGGCATCCCGCTCAGCCTCCGGCGCCCATCCTCCGTGCGAAGGTCTCGGCGACCGCCAGGACGGCGGCGTGGATCGGCCCGGCCGTGAGGCTGGGCATGACCGAAGCGTCGACGACGAAGAGATTGTCGAGCGCCCTGAGCCGCAGGTCCGCGCCGACGACGGCGTCCATGTCCTTGCCCATCCGGCAGGTACCGCAGGGATGATGGTGGGTGATGACCGCCTGCGCGATGAAATCGTCGATACCGGCGCTGGTGTCGAGGGTCCCTGGCAGAAGTTCACGCTCGCGCCACCCGGCGAGCGCTTCGTGATGGCCGATCTCTCTTGCCGCCGCGAGAGCCCGGCGGAACAAGTCACGATCCCGCTCGGTCTGCAGGTAGGCGGGGTCGATGATCAGCCGGTCACCGAGTTCCGGCCCGCTGATGCGCAGGCTGCCGCGGCTGGTCGGGTGGGTGATGCCGAACAGCAGCGAATAGGCCGTGCCGATGGCGGGAGCCTGGAGGCACTCCGATACGATCGGCGCAACACCGCAGCCGACGACGATCTCAGGCTGTCCGCTGGCGGTGAAATCGCCGTCCCGCATGTAGGCCATCGATTCCGAATGCTGCAGGCGTGACGGTGCAACTGGCTTGCGGGCGGCGTAAAGGTTGCCGGCGCCCAGCAGATGATCCTGGAGGTTGCGACCGATCTCCGGCACATCAATCAGGCAATCGACATTCGCCGCGGAAAGTGTGGCGCGCGGGCCGATGCCGGAGCGCATCAGCAGGGCCGGGCTTTCCAGCGCGCCGGCGCACAGCACCACCTGGTCCGCAAGGATCGCCTCGCGCTTGCCTTGTCGCTGCACGATTTCGAGACCGCGTACCCGATTGGCGGCCATCGTGAGCCGACGCACTCTTGATCCCGTCAGGATATTCAGGTTGGCACGGCTTCGGACAGCCGGGGTCAGCCAGGCGTCGGCCACTGTGACCCGTCGCCCGTCGCGAATGTTCAACGAGTTCGGCGTGACGCCGATCATCTGCCCGCTGTTATGGCCTTCAAGGCGCGGCAGACCCAGTGAAGCGCCTGCCTCGATGAAGGCGCGCGCGACCGGACTGACTTCGTCCGACGGCAGATAGACCGGCATCGGCCCGCCCTTGCCATAAAGGCCGTCGCCGCCAAACGGATGATCCTCGATAGCCTGGAACGCTGGCAGCAGTGCATCCCAGCTCCAACGGTGATCCCCGGTGGCGTCGACCCATGCCTGGAAGTCGGCGGGATGGCCGCGCATGTAGCCCATGGCGTGCAGGCAACTGGAGCCGCCGAGCAGCCGGCCGCGAGCCCAGTGGTGCACCCGCCCTGCGGTTCCGGCCTGTGGCTCGGTGCGATAGTCCCAATCGTAGCTGCGACCCTGCAGTGCCGGCCAGGCGGCCGGATTGCGGATGTCAGGGTCATTCTCCTCTTCGCCGGCCTCGATCAGCAGGACGCGGCGGCTCGGATCCTCGCTCAGGCGCGCTGCAAGCAGTGCGCCGGCGGAGCCGCCTCCGACAACAACGACATCGGCATTCCGTTCGCGTTCAACAGTCGCTCTGGTCATCGCCACCCCATCTTTGCGGGCCGGCCTCGACAGCCGGCATTGCCCGCGCCGAAGCGGTCAAGCCTCGGCGCGCTGATCTGTGTTTTGCGGATACCGAAACGTGATCAGGGATTTCTGGACCTCGGAAGAGACCTGCCGAGGAAACTCAGATCCCGCTGTCCATCGATATCTTCGCCGCTGCCTTCGCCTTCAGAAGATGCTTCTTCGAGGCCTTGCGGGCGGCTTTCTCGTCGCCGGCGGCGATGGATTCATAGATCTCCCTCATCTCTGCCAGGCTGCTTTGTGCCCTGCCTTCCAGGGACATCGACCGCCCTCGAAAGAAGCTGATCCTGGCCACCAGGCCGCGATGGACTTCCTCCAGGATCGGGTTGCCGCAATTGGCGAGGATGATCGAATAGAAATCCGCGGCGGTCGTGACCTGTGCCAGGCTGTCATGGCTGGCTGCCGCCTCCTCGAAAGCGAGAAGCGACCTTTCCAGTTCCTGCACCTGTTCGACGGCAATCCGTGATGCGCATCGTCCCGCCGCCTCGACTTCCAGCAGCTCCCGCACCTCGTAAATGGCGGTCGCCTCTTCCCACGAAAGCGCGGGGACCGCCGGTCCGCGGTTGGGCACGATCTCGATCAGGCGCTCGGCCTCGAGGCTGCGCAGCGCTTCCCTCAGTGAAGGACGGCTGATGCCGAGCTGGGCGCAGAGCTGGCTCTCGATCAGGCGGCTTCCCGGCTGGAATAGCCCGGACAGGATGGCGAGCCGCAACTTGTCGACAGTCTCCTGCTGCACCGTCCGTGGGGAAATCCGCAAATTCAGATCTGCCGGCATTGATGACGTCTCTTGGGCTCGGGGTCACGATCGGACGCATCATATGCGACGCTGCGCACATTGGACAGCAGGAATAGCCAGATTGTCAATTATCAAGATTGCAAGAATGTCTGACAATCTGGTTGACGAGCCATTTCTAATATGATCCTCTTGAGTGAGACGGGCCGCAACAAAAAGGATCCAGAACATGGCGGCAGGCACACGCTCCGACCAGCTGATTTCGCGACGCATCGAGACGGGGGGCATCGTCTTGAATGTGCGTGAGGGAGGCTGCGGCCCGTCGCTGCTCTTCTTCCATGGCATCACCTCCAATTCGGCTGTCTTCGCCCCATTGATGGCCAGGCTTTCGGATCGCTTCACGACCATCGCGGTCGACCAGCGCGGGCATGGCCTCAGCGACAAGCCGGAGAGCGGCTACGAAGCAAATGACTATGCCGATGATATCGCCGCGCTGATCCGTACGCTCGATCGGGGTCCTGCCATCCTGGTCGGACATTCGCTCGGCGCCAGAAACTCAGTCACCGCAGCCGCGCGCTATCCTGAGCTGGTTCGGTCGGTCATCGCGATCGACTTTACGCCCTACATCGAGACGGAGGCGCTCGACGCACTGGAAACCCGGGTGAACGCGGGCAGCCGGCTTTTCGACGACCTCAAGTCGGTCGAAGCCTATCTGGCCGCCCGCTACCCGAACATTCCCGCCGAAGCGATCAGGATCAGGGCCGAAAGCGGCTATGAGAAAGTCGACGGCGGTCTTCGTCCGCTGGCGTCGCCTTCGGCCATGGCCCAGACCGCCAAGGGGCTGCGCGCAGACCTGACCCAGGCTTATCGGGACGTGACCAAGCCGGTGCTGATCGTCCGCGGTGAACAGAGCAAGCTGGTTTCGCCGGCGGCGCTGGCAAAGACCAGCCGACTGCGGCCGGACCTGCCCGTGGTCGTCGTCCCGGACGCCGACCACTATGTCAACGAGACGGCCCCCGAGATCACGCTGAAAGCCATCACCAATTTCATCGACGCCTGACGGCCCAGCATGCCGTCTTCTTGTACCCAGGATCAGGATAGAAAATGGCCAATGTAAACAAAACTCCGGGTAAGGCGCGTCGTGCCGAGGTTGCGGGTGGTGGCTTTGCCGGCCTGACGGCCGCCATCGCCCTGAAGCAGAACGGCTGGGATGTCCGGTTGCACGAAAAGAGTTCCGAACTCCGGGCCTTCGGCGCGGGTATCTATCTCTGGCACAACGGCCTTCGCGTCCTCGAGGGACTGGGGGCGCTGGACGATGTCCTGCAGGGCTCACACACGCCGCCGACCTACGAAACCTGGATGCACAACAAGTCCGTCTCCAAGGAGACATTCAACGGTCTGCCCTGGCGTATCATGACCCGCAGCCATCTGCATGATGCGCTGGTCAAGCGCGCCCGTGCGCTGGGCATCGACATCCGCGTCGATTCCGAAGCGGTCGCGGCCGATCCGGAAGGTCGCCTCACTCTTCAGACCGGAGAGATCCTCGAAGCCGACCTGATCGTCGGCGCCGACGGCGTCGGCTCCAAAGTGCGTGACTCGATCGGTTTCAAGCAGGATCGCTGGATCTCGAAGGACGGTCTCATCAGGCTGATCGTACCGCGCATGAAGAAGGAACTCGGCCATGGCGAGTGGGACAATACCATCGACATGTGGAATTTCTGGCCGCGGGTCCAGCGCATCCTCTACTCGCCCTGCAACGAGAGCGAGCTCTATCTCGGCCTGATGGCCCCGGCCGCCGATCCGCGCGGATCGGCGGTGCCGATCGATCTCGAGGTCTGGGTCGAGATGTTCCCCTTCCTGGAGCCGTGTCTTGTCGAGGCGGCAAAGCTGAAAACCGCCCGGTACGACAAATACGAGACGACGAAGCTGGATAGCTGGACAAGAGGCAAGGTCGCGCTCGTCGGCGATGCCGCACACGCCATGTGTCCGGCTCTCGCCCAGGGCGCCGGCTGCTCGATGGTCAACGCCTTCAGCCTGTCGCAGGACCTGGAGACGGGCTCCTCCATCGAAGATGCGCTCGTCGATTGGGAGAAGCGCATTCGCCCGATCACCGATCGCTGCCAGGCGCTCTCCGGAGATTATGCGGCCAATCGCTCGCTCTCGAAGGGCAACATGTTCACGCCGGCCGCCCTGGAGGCGGCTCGCTACGATCCGCTGCGCGGGGTCTTCTCATGGCCGCAGTGATTTCGAATGGGTGGGCAACAGATCAATCGGTGCGGCGGAAGCTGTGCTCTCCTCGGGAGATTTAAATGAACTATTCGGCTGAAGTTGAGAAACACTACGAGGTGCGCGGTTGGTACTCCACCGTCCATGAGATACGCCATGACGGCGGTGAACCCGGCGACAGGCTCGTCAAGGTCGCTGTCGGGGTCGTCATCCGCAACCCGTTTGCCGGCAAATTTGTCGCCGACCTCTCCGATATCGTTGACCCCAGCCCGGCCATCGGCCATGCGCTTGGTGAACGGGCCGCGTCCCTGCTCGGCAACCGGCCGGTCAACAGCTACGGCAAGGGCGGTATCGCTGGCACGGCCGGCGAACAGGAGCATGTCGTCGCCTGCATCACCACGCTGTTCGGCGATCCGCTGCGCGAGCAGGTGGGTGGCGGCAGGGCCTGGATCTCATCCGTCAGCAAGGTCGCCGCTGCCGGCACTGCCATCGACATCCCGCTCGCCCACAAGGACGAGCTCTACATCCGCTCCCATTACGATGCCGTCACCTTCTCCGTGCCGGACGGCCCTCGCCCGGACGAGCTTCTGATCTGTGTCGCCGTCGCATCGGGGCCGCGCGTGCATCAGCGCGTCGGCGGCAAAACCGTCGCCGACCTTGAGCCCACCGTTTAGTTCGATCGAACAAGGACACATTCCATGCCCCTTAACATCAAGGACCTGAAGATCACCTCGGCAGATTTCCATCCCCTCGGCAGGCTGCGCGACGAGCATGCGGGCGACAAGGGCAACGTGTTGCCCAGGCTGACCGTCAGCGGTGTCCCGGCAGGTACGAAAGAACTCGCAGTCATCTGCCACGATCCGGATGCGCCGCTGGCCAATGGTTTCACCCACTGGGTCGTCTACGGCATCGATCCTTCGACCACCGATCTTTCCGACGCGCAGGAAAAGTTTCGCGTCGGACCCAATGGCGCCGGCCTCACGCAGTATTACGGACCGCAGCCGCCCGCTGGCCATGGCGAACATCACTACTATTTCTGGGTGTACGCCCTCGACACCAAGGTCGAAGGGACGCCCAACCGGGAGGAGTTTCTCCAGAAATATGCCGGCAACATCATCGAGCAGAACCGGATCGTCGGCATCTACGAAAACAGGTGAACAGCGCGACCCCGGCGATCGAAAACAACAATAACAAGAACGATCGCGGTCGCTGTGCAATGGGAGAATTCGAGAATGACAGACAGCAACGCCACGCGCCAGAAGGTCTTTCAGGAGCTGGTCACGGCGACCAAGATCCTGCTGAACGAAGGCATACTGGATACGTTCGGGCACATCAGTGCCCGTGACCCGGAGGATCCCCAAAGCTTCTTCCTCGCCCAGAAGCTTGCACCGAGCCTGATAACGATCGACGACATCCTGCGTTTCGATCTCGACGGCGAAACGTCCGACAATCGGCCGTCCTATCTGGAGCGCTACATTCACAGCGAAATCTACAAGGCGCGGCCGGACGTTCAGTGCGTGCTCCACAGCCATTCGCCGGCCGTGCTCCCATACTGCTTTACCGACACGCCGCTGCGCCCAGTCACGCATATGGGGGCATTCATGGGCGAGGCTGTGCCTGTGTATGAGATCCGCGACAAGCAGGGTGACGAGACCGATCTCTTCGGCGGCGGCCGCGGCGTCTGCGCGGATATCGCCGAAAGCCTTGGCGACCAGACAGTGGTCCTCATGGCACGCCATGGCGTGGTGAACGTCGGCAGTTCCGTCCGCGAGGTCGTGTTCCGCGCATTCTATCTCGAGCAGGAAGCCAAGGCGCTCACGGCCGGTCTCCAGATCGGCAAGGTCAAATATCTGTCGCCCGGCGAAGTGAAGACGGCGGGCGCGCTTGTCGGCAAACAACTCGACCGGGGATGGGATCACTGGTCGCAGCGTCTCAAGGAAAAGGGCCTGGCCTAGCGCCAGCAGGTCTTTGAACAGTCCCTGAGGGAGTTCGGTCTCCGTCAGGATAGCAGGCCCCGATCCTGAATTCTCCGGGGCCAGAGCGTCAGGCGAAAGCAGTAGAACCATGCCGCACGCACAAAGCTACGACTACATCATCGTTGGGGCCGGATCGGCCGGTTGCGTGCTGGCCAACCGGCTGAGCGCGGATCCGCGATGTTCGGTGCTGCTGCTCGAGGCCGGCGGCTGGGATCGTGACCCGATGATCCACATCCCGCTCGGATGGGGCAAGATCCTGACCGAGCGCCGCCATGACTGGATGTATTTCTGCGAGCCGGAGGACAATGTCGGCGGACGCCGCGTCGAGTGCGCGCGCGGCAAGGTCATCGGCGGATCGTCCTCGACCAATGCCATGGCCTATGTCCGGGGCAACCGCGGAGACTATGATCGCTGGGCCGCCAGCGGGCTCAGCGAGTGGTCGTATGAAAAGGTCCTGCCTTATTTCCAGAAACAGGAAAGCTGGGAGAAGGGCGGAAGCCGTTTCCGGGGCGGCAACGGTCCGCTCAGCACCCAGTTCTGCCGGTACAAGGACACGCTGATCGACGCCTTCGCGCATGCCAGCGTCGATGCGGGCTATCCGCAGACAAACGACTACAATGGCGAGCGGCAGGAAGGTTTCGGCCGCCTCCAGATGACGATCTCGAAAGGTCGCCGCAGCTCGACGGCATCGGCCTATCTGCGCCCGGCCATGGCAAGGCGCAATTTGACCGTGCTGACCGGGGCGATGGCGACGAAGATCGTCATGGAAGGCACGCGCGCCACCGGAGTGACGATCAGCCATCGCGGTAGCGAACAGACGGTTGTCGCGCGCAGGGAAGTCCTGCTTTCCGGCGGCGTGATCAACACGCCGCAGCTGTTGATGCTGTCCGGCATCGGCGCGCCGGATGAACTCGCGGCGCATGGCATCCAGACGCGGGTGAACCTGCCGGCGGTCGGCAAGAACCTGCAGGATCACGTCTCGGTCATCCTCATGTACCGGCGCCGGACCCCAGGGCCTTTCCTGCAAAACATGCGCGCGGACCGGATCGGCTTCGATTTCCTGAAGACCTATCTGACGGGAAGCGGCTTCTCGGGCGATGTGCCCGGCGGGGTCGTGGCGTTCCTGAAAAGCAGCCCGGAACGGCCGCTGCCGGATGTGCAGTTGTTGTTCACCGCGGCCCCGCTCGCCGCATGGCCATATTTCAAGCCGTTCAAGGCGCCGTTCCCGGACGGTTTCGCAACGCGGATCGTGGCGACGCAACCGGAAAGCCGGGGAGCCGTGAAGCTGGCCTCGGCCGATCCGCTGGCCGCGCCGCTGATCCATCAGAACTTCCTCGCCTCGCCGAAGGATTGGGAATCGCTGCGGGCCGGCTTCCGGGTAGCAAGGAACCTTGCCGCTCAACCCTCCATGCAGCCTTTCATCGAGGCCGAGTTCTTCCCGGGTCCGAAATGCCAGAGCGATGACGAGATCGACGAGCACATCCGCAAGACCTCGATCACCGTGCATCACCCGGCTGGCACCTGCCGGATGGGGGCTGACGCCGCCTCGGTCGTCGACCCAGAGCTGCGCCTCCGCGGCGTCGACGGCCTGCGCGTGGTGGACGCTTCCGTCATGCCTGACCTGGTGTGCGGCAACATCAATGCGGCGGTGATCATGATCGCCGAGAAGGCCGCCGACCTCATTGCGGCATCGAGAACAGCAACGGAAAGCAGAGCTGCGTGATGATCCAACGTATCGCCATCATCGGTCTGGGCACGATGGGGCCGGGCATGGCTGCGAGGCTCGCCAGGGGCGGTCTGCAGGTGACCGCCTACGATGTCGCCGCGGCGGCCATCGAACGTGCACGCACCATGCTGGAAACGGCCGAGGGTGTTCTCGATGCGCTCGGCATTGCAGCGCCGGCGACAGGTGCCGGAACCGTGCGCTTCACCGATGATCTCGCCGAGGCAGTATCCGGCGCCGACCTCGTCATCGAGAACGTTCCCGAGAACATCGCGATCAAGGCCGATGTCTATCGCGCCATCGACGGAATGATCCCGGCGGACACGATCGTGGCGTCGGACACATCGGGCATTCCGATCACCCAGCTGCAGGCGCACATCTCCCATCCCGAACGGATGGTGGGCATGCACTGGTCCAACCCACCGCACATCATTCCGATGATCGAAGTGATCGGCGGCGAGAAGACGGCGCCGCAGACCGTGGCGACCATCCGCGAGCTCATCCGTTCGATCGGCCTGCTGCCGGTCGTTGTGAAGAAGGATGTCCCGGGCTTTGTCGAGAACCGCGTGCTCTATGCGCTGCTGCGCGAGGCGGTCGATCTGGTCGAGCGCGGTGTCATCGAACCGGAAGACCTCGACACCTGCGTGTCCTGGGGCATCGGCTACAAGATCGCCGTCGTCGGCCCGATGGCGCTGCTCGATATGGCGGGCCTCGATATCTACAAGTCCGTTTCGTCTTTCCTGAACGCTGATCTTTCCACTCGTGGCGATGTCGCGCCGATGGTGCTGGAGAAGACCGGCGCCGCGAAGCTCGGCATCAAGTCGGGCGAGGGCATGTTCTCCTACACGCCCGAGCAGACAATGGCGCTGCAGGCCGAGCGGGCGCGCAAGCTCGTCGCGGTGCGGCGCATCCTGGAAGGCCGGGAGTAGCCGATGGATCGCGCCATGCAAAGAAGCGGCTGGGTCGGAACGCACGGAGGAATAAGCCATGCGCATTGACACGATCCGGGCAGATGGCGGCAAGCCGGCCCACATCCGTCATGACGACCTCATCTCCGTCAAAGGCGTCTCGGTGGTCTATGCCCGCCAGCTGGTGCTCCAGAACATCGATCTTGCGGTGCCGAAAGGCTCCTTCGTCTCGCTGATCGGCCCTTCGGGTTGCGGCAAGAGCACCTTGCTCAAGGTGCTGGCTGGGCTGGTCGAGCCGACAAGCGGCAGCGTTTCGATCGGCGGGCTGTCGCCGGTCGAGGCGGCGCGCAAGCGTATGATCGGTGTCGTCTTCCAGGACGCCAACCTGCTGCCGTGGAAGAATGCCGTCGACAACGCCTCTCTGCTGCTTTCCATCGCCGACAGATCGTTGTCGCGCGCCGAGCTTCGGGCACGCGGACAGGAGATGCTGGAGCTGGTGGGGCTTGGCGATGCCGCTCACAAGCGGCCGAACGAATTGTCGGGCGGCATGCGGCAGCGCGTCGCCATTGCCCGGGCGCTGGCGCTCGACCCGGCGGTGCTGTTGATGGACGAGCCGTTCGGCGCGCTCGACGCCATCACCCGTGACTCGATGGGGCAGTCGCTGCTGGAGATCTGGCAGCGCACCGGCAAGACGATCGTGCTCGTCACCCATTCGATCGACGAGGCCATCCATCTGTCGCGCCATGTCCATGCACTCGGCATCAAGCCTGGGCGCATCACCGGCAGCATCGACATCGGCCTGCCGTACCCACGTGACCTGGCGGTGACGGAAGATCCGGAATTCGTACGCCTGGTCGTGCAGTTGCGCACCATGCTGCGCGCCAGTCATCAACCGGGAGACGCATCATGAGCGATCAACCCATGACCGCCGAGCCTCGTTCGGCTTCCGGCTTTGCCGCCGCGACAAGCAGCTGGCTGCCTGCCGTCATTCTGCTGCTGGCCACGATCGTGGCCTGGGAAGCGATCGTGCGGATCTTCGCCATCTCGTCCTTCATCATCCCGGCTCCGTCGGAGATCGGGCGATCGCTGGTCGCGCAATGGGGGACGCTGATGCAGGCCACGCTGGTTACGGCGGCCGAGATCCTGCTCGGCTTCGTCGTCTCGGTCGTGGTCGGTGTCGCCATAGCGCTGGTCATCGTGCGGTTCGACTGGCTGGGCCGGGCGCTCTATCCGCTGGTGGTGCTGTTTCAGAACGTGCCGAAGGTGGCGCTGGCGCCGATCTTCATCCTCTGGTTCGGCTATGGGCTGGCGCCGAAGATCGGCCTGATTCTGGTCATCGCCTTCTTTCCGGTGACGCTGTCGATGCTGGCGGGCATGCAGTCGGTGGACCGCTCGTTGCTGTCACTGATGAACTCGGTCGGCGCCAGCCGCACGCAGATCCTGTTCCGGATCCGGGTTCCGCATTCGTTGCCCAACCTGATGGCCGGAACCAAGATCGCCGCCACGCTGAGCGTGATTGGCGCCATCGTCGGCGAATTCGCCGGCGCTTCAGACGGGCTGGGCTACGTCATCCAGTTCGCCTCGACCCAGCTCGACACCGCCCTGGTCTTCGCGGCGCTGCTGCTCGTCTCCGTTCTCGGCATCGCCTTCTACTACGCGGCCGAGATCCTCGAACGCATCGTGGTGCCGTGGGCACCGAAATTCAGCCACGCCTAGGGTTCCGGGCGGTCAACGACAGGGAAGGATCGAACAATGCTGAGACGCTCACTCATCAAGGCGGCCACGCTTGCGGCGTTTGCCGGCGCGCTTGGCTTCTCCGGCGCGGCACTTGCCGCCGACACCGTCAACGTCCAGCTCGACTGGGTGGTGCGTGGCAACCACGCCATGTTCTTCGTGGCCAAGGAAAAGGGCTTCTTCGCCAAGAACGACATCGACCTTGCCGAGATCCGCAAGGGCTCGGGTTCGCCGGACGCCATGCGGCTGGTGGGCAACGAGAACGCCGATTTCGGCTTTGGCGACCTGCCCACGCTCGCCGTCGCGCGGTCTCAGAAGGTTCCGGTGGTGGCGCTCGCCGCCGTCAACCAGCGCTCGCCGCTGGCGATCATCTCGCTGGCCAAGACGTTGAAACTTTCCAAGCCGGAAGACCTCAAGGGGCTGACCATCGGCATCCATCCGGCGGGATCGACCTACATCTTCTTCCGCGGCTTCCTGGCCGCCAACGGCCTGACCGAAAAGGACATGACGCTGAACAGCGTGTCGCCGCCCTATGAGAGCTACCTCCTGCTCGGGCGCGTCCAGACGGTGGTCGGCTATGTCGACGCCGAGGTTCCCGAGCTCGAGGCCAAGGCGGGTGGTCCGGGTTCGCTCAGCATCATGATGGGGGCGGACCATGGCTGGAAGGCTTACGGCTCAGGCCTGTTCACGTCGGAAAAGATGATCAAGGACAAGCCCGCCGTGGTGCGCCGTTTCGTCAAGGCCTATCGCGAAGCCTTCGATTATGTCGTCGCCCATCCGGAAGAAGCCGCCGAGATCACCGCCAAGGCAGCACCGGGCTATGCCGGCAAGAAGGACGTGCTGCTGGCGCAGATCAACGCCGACATCGCCTCGACCTTCACCAGTGACGAGACCAAGGCAAACGGCCTCGGCTGGATGAGCAAGACGCAATGGGAAGAGACGTTGAAGACGCTCAGCGATCAGGGCGTGCTCAAGGCGCCGCTGTCGGCGGACGAGACCTTCACCGACAAATTCCTGGCGAAGGACTAGGCGCGATGCGTCAGCGGCACGGACCGATGAATGCCTATTTGCATACCAGGCCTTCCTGCTTCGTGCCGCAGGTTACCGTGCGCTTGCCCGTCGCCGCGTCGGTGCGGTCGAGCGTGATCTGGACGCGGGTCGCATATGCGCGGCCCGACAGACCACACCACAGGCGTTCGACCGGCAGGTTCTCGCGCTTGTCGTTGAGGATGGTGAAGGTACCGGTCGCGGCGTCGAACCAAAGTTCGACACGGGCGCTTTTGCCAGGTTCGACTGTCGCGATCCCGGCCGAATACCAGTGGGCGAAGTCGGCGTTGCAGGACAGGCCGTCCTTGCCGGAGTTCGAGATCGTCAACGGCATCATGGCGAGCCCGTCGGTGCCGGTGCGGACGGTGACCTGGTGCAACTCAACCGCGTTGGCAAAAGGTGCGAACGCCAGCGCTAACGGGAGGACATAACGGATCTTCACTTCGAATAGACTCCGGATGTGATTAATTCCGAAAGTCTATCTCTCTTCTGCGTAATGACAATAAGAATATCAACCGGAAGGCAACAAAAGAGGGTAACATGTTAAAGCTTCTGAAAAGCAGTGTAAGTGCAGTTATACTGACTGGTATCTTGATGGGTGGCGCGTTCGCCGGTGAAGTCAAGTCGATCGCCATCCTGACGCCCGAAGAGGGCACCGACTATGGCTGGAACCAGCAGGGCATCGATGCCGCCAAGGCGGCCGGCAAGGCCGCCGGTGTCGAAGTGGTCGTGGCCCAGGGCCTTGGTTATGGCGACGTTCGTCCGACGCTGCGAGAACTTGCCGCCGACGGCGCCAGCCTGCTGATCGCGCATGCCAGCGGCTACAATACCTCGGCGCCAGAGATCGCCAAGGAAACCAAGGTTCCAGTGGCGATCGTCGACACGCCGAACGGTCTAGAGAAAGGCCTCGTTGCCGATTACACGCTGAGCGGCCATGAGGGCGCCTATCTGGCCGGCCGTCTCGCGGCCAAGATGTCGCGCTCGAAGTCGGTCGGCATCGTGGTCTCCGGCGAGCCGCCATCCTGGAACTCGCAGTCGGCGGCTTTCGCGCAGGGCGTGAAGGCGGAGAACCCGGACGTCAAGATCACCTATGCGGTGATCGGACCCGCCGCCTACAGCGATGCGGCCGGCGGCAAGCGCGTTGCCGAAAGCGTGATCGCCTCGGGCGCCGACATCATCTTCGGCCAGGGTAACGGTTCCAGCTTCGGCATGCTGCAGGCGGTTGAAACGACCAAGGCGGCGGATGGCGGCAAGGTCTATTTCATCGACGTCATTGGCGACAAGTCGCCGATCGACAAGGGCTTCCTGCTGTCGTCGGTGGTCTGGAACATCGAGCCGGTCTATGCCGCGATGATCGCCGACCTCAAGGCCGACACGTTCGGCAGCAAGCACTACACGATCGGCCTCAAGGACGATTCCGTGAAACTGCTGAAGACCGCCGCGATTCCGGGCAAGGTCTGGTCCGAAGTGCAGGCGGTGCGCGAGGATGTCATCTCCGGCAAGATCAAGGTCGAGCCGATCTATGACGCCGCCGCCGTCAGGGCGCTGATGACAAGCGTCGCCCAGTAAGGCGACCAGACCTCAGCTGCCGAAGGGGCGACCGGTTCGCCCCTTCGGACCAATCCCCGTTTTCAGGGCCGGGCTTTCATGAGCAATGCTTCTTCGTCACCCGCTGACGACATCGTCACACTCGAAGGCGTCACAAAGCGCTTTCCCGGCATCGTCGCCAATGACAGCATCGACCTGTCGATCCGTCCGGGCGAAGTGCATGTGCTGCTCGGCGAGAACGGGGCAGGGAAATCCACCTTGATCGGCATGCTGTCCGGTCTGCAGCAGCCGGATGAAGGCCGCATCCTGGTCGACGGCAGGCCGATGCCGATCGCCTCGCCGCGCCAGGCGCTGGCGCTCGGCATCGGAACGGTGTTCCAGCACATGATGCTGGTGCCGACGCTGACCGTGGCCGAAAACCTGCTGCTGGGCGGCCCCTGGTGGCAGCGCCCCAGGACCGAGGAACTCGAGGCGCGTGTCGCGGAGATCAGCAGGAGCCTCGGCATTGCGGTCAAGCTGCATGCCAGGGTTTCCGAGCTTTCACTCGGCGAACAGCAGCAGGTTGAGATCGTGCGCGCCATGGTGCGCAACAGCCGGTTGCTGATCCTCGACGAATCCACCTCAATGCTGACGCCGCAAGGCATCGAAGAGCTTGGCGCGCTGATGCGCCGCCTTGTCGAACAGGGGCTGGCGATCGTCTTCATCACCCACAAGCTCAAGGAGGCCGCCACCTTCGGCGATCGCATCTCGGTGCTGAAACTCGGCCGCAAGGTCGGTGAGATCCCGCCTGAGCGCTTTCGCGCGCTCGGCGAACAGGAGATCATCTCCGAGATCGTGGAGCTGATGTTCGGCAAACAGAAGGATGATCCGGAAGCGGCGGAGCGTCCCGTCGCATCGGTCCACGCGGAAGCCACGCCGTTGCTTCAGGTCTCCGATCTCACGGTGGCAGCGACCGACAATGCGCCCGGCCTGTCGTCGATCTCCTTCGACATCCGACCAGGCGAGATCCTCGGCATTGCCGGCATCGACGGCAACGGCCAGAAACAGCTGGCGGAGGCCCTTTCCGGCCAGCGCGCGGCGGCCGGCGGCTCGGTGCGGCTGGAAGGCACCGCCATCGAGACGATGAGTGTCGGCGAGCGCAGCCGGCGCGGCCTGCGCTACCTGACCGACGACCGGCTGGGCGAGGGCACGGTGGGCACCTTCCCGGTTTCGATCAACTTCTTCCTCAAGCAGGTCGGTGCGGCGCCGTTCTGGCGCGGTGGCATCGAACAGCGCGCCGAGATCGACCAGCGCGCCGCCGAACTGGTGCGCGAATACGATGTGCGCACGCCGAGCCTGAAGACACCCGTCGCACGGCTCTCGGGCGGCAACATCCAGAAAGTGCTTCTGGCGCGCGAACTGGCGGAAGGCGCCAGGGTGGTGATCTTCAACAAGCCCACCTACGGGCTCGACCTCGCCAACACGCTGGCATCGCGCCAACGCATCCGCGACGCCGCCCAAAGTGGTCTTGCCGTGCTGCTGATCTCCACCGACCTCGAGGAGCTGCTCAGCATCTGCAACCGCATCGCCGTCATGGCCAACGGAGCGTTGGTCGGCACCGTCGCCAATGCCGAAGACGCCCGCACCAGGGTCGGCCGCCTGATGATCGGACTAGCCGCATGAGCATCGAAACTGCCTCCACCGTCAGCGCCACCGCTCTGGATGCCACCAGTGGAGTCGCGGCACGCCGCGATATCCTGCGCCGGCTGCTGATGACGTTCGGTCCGATCCTTGCCGCGCTCGTCATCGCCGGCTGCATCCTGCTTGCCGTCGGCGTCGACCCGCTCGCCTACTACGGCTACGTGCTGGAGAAGGGGCTGTTCTCGCCGCTCGGCATCCAGCAGACCCTGACGCGCATGGCGCCGCTGCTGTTCCTTGCCGCTGGCCTGATCGTGGCCTTCCGCGCCGGCATGTGGAACCTCGGTGGCGATGGCCAGTTCCTACTCGGCGCCGTCACGGCGGCGGCCAGTGCGCCGTTCTTCGTCGGTATCATGCCGGCCTGGCTCGCTTTGTTCTGCGCCTTCCTTATCGCTACGCTTGTTGCGATGGTCTGGTCGCTGGTGCCGGCGCTGCTACGCGCCTATCAGGGCGTCAACGAGATCATCACCACGCTGATGATGACGTTCCTTGGCACTTCACTCGCCAATGTGCTGGTCAAGCTCTTGTTCCGCGATCCCGGGACGACCGTGCCGCAGACCCGCACCCTGCCGGTGGAGGACCGTCTGCCGCGCCTGTTCGACACCACGATCACCAGCGGCCTGCTGTTCGGGCTGGCTGCGATCATCATCGTGCATCTGGTGATGACGCGGACGGCATTCGGATTGAAGCTGCGGATCGTCGGCGCCAATCCGCGCGCGGCGATCCATGCCGGGCTCGGCGTGCCCGGCCTGACCATCGCCGTCTTCGCCATTTCGGCCGGACTGGCAGGGCTTGCCGGCGCCGTCGACATCATCGGCGTGCAGGGCAATGTCCGTGCCGACTGGAACCCTGCCTATGGGCTCGCGGTCATCCCGGCGGTGTTTCTCGCCCGTATGAACGGCTTTGCGGCCATCGGTTTCGTGTTCCTGCTTTCGGTGCTGTCGATCGGCGGCGAGAGCGCTGCACGGCGGCTCGGCGTCCCCAACCATTTCACGCTGGTGCTGGTCTCGATCGTGCTGATCGTGCTCGCGCTCGCCGAATATGTCGACCACCGCTACAACCAGTCGAGAAAGGCCTGACGCATGACCGGGCTGTTCAGCGAAGTCTTTCTCAGCGCGCTGCTGTTTGGTGCGGTCACCGCGGCCATCCCGCTTCTGCTTGCGGGACTTGGCGAGCAGATGTCGGAAAAGGCCGGCGTGCTCAACATCGGCATCGAAGGCATGATGCTGGCCGGCGCCTATCTCGGTTTCGTCGGCGCCTTTTATTCCGGCTCGCTTTGGCTGGGCTTCCTCACCGGTGCCGCCGGTGGTGTCGCCGTGGCGTTGGTCATGGCGCTCCTGTGCGTACGCATCGGCCTCAACCAGATCGTCATCGGCATCGCGCTGACGCTCGGCCTCGAAGGCCTGACGGCGCTGCTGCACCACTTCCAGTTCTCGCGCAGCTACCCTCGTTTGCCGGCTCCGAATCCCACCGTAATTCCGACGTTGGCGGATATTCCGGTGATCGGGCCGGCCTTTTTCAAACATCACCTGATCGTCTACCTGGCCGTCGCCCTGGTGTTCGCCATGGGCTACCTCTACCGGCGCACGCAGCTCGGTCTCAACCTGCAGGCCGCTGGCGACAAGCCGGCCGCGCTCGATGTCGCCGGCATCGACGTCATCAGGACCCGTACCATCGCCGTGCTGTCTACCGGCGCGCTGGCCGGCCTGGGCGGCGCCTATCTCGCCAATGTAGGAGCCGGCCTCTTCATTCCCTTCATCACCAATGGCGCCGGGTTCCTCGGCATCGTGCTGGCCATGCTGGCGAGGGGCCGGCCGGTCTGGGTGTTGTTCGGCGCGTTGCTGTTCGGCGTCTGCCTGTCGCTGACGACGGCCATGCAGGTGGCGGGCATCAACATCCCGACCGACGTCATCCAGATGCTGCCGTTCCTGGCGGTGATGATCATGCTGGTGCTGTTCGGACGGCGGGCCAGCCTGCCGGCTGCACTTGGAATTCCCTATGAGCGCGGCGCGCGCTGACCACAACCGATGCGCGGACGGGAGCCGCGCCAAAACAGGAGGCAACAATGTCGGATACCAAGGTCTACCTGCTCGACGGCGGCTCACTCGTCCTCGACGGCTATCATGTGTTCTGGAATCGCGGCCCCGGTGGTGAAGTCCGTTTTCCGGTCTATTCGATCCTGATCGAGCATGCCGAGGGCCGCTTCCTCATCGACACCGGCTTTGACTACGACCACGTCATGAAAGTGCTGCCTTTCGAAAAACCGATCCAGGAAAAGTACCAGACCATCCCGGGCGCGCTGGCGCTGCTCGGGCTGGAGCCGAAGGACATCGACGTCGTCGTCAATTCGCATTTCCATTTCGATCATTGCGGCGGCAACAAATATTTCCCGCATGCCAAGAAGATCTGCCACCGCACGGAAGTGCCACAGGCCTGCAATCCGCAGCCCTTCGAGCATCTCGGCTATTCGGACCTGAGCTTCTCGGCCGAGGCGGCGGAAGCGCGTGGCGCGACGGCGCAGTTGCTGGCAGGCACCACGCGCGCCAACTCGACCTTCGAGGGGATCGATGGCGACATCGAGCTCGCGAAAGGTGTCAGGCTGATCTCGACGCCGGGTCATTCGATCGGCCACTACAGTCTTCTGGTCGAGTTTCCCAAGCGCCAGCCGATCCTGTTCACGATCGATGCCGCCTACACCCAGAAGAGCCTGGAGACGCTGTGCCAGGCGGCCTTCCACATCGACCCGGTCGCCGGCGTCAATTCGATGCGCAAGGTGCAGAAGCTGGCGCAGGACCATGGTGCGGAGCTGATGTACTCGCACGACATGGACAACTTCAGAACCTACAGGACCGGCACGCAGTTCTACGGCTGAGTGCCCAGCAGAGCGTTTCAGTTTTTCGCGGAAACGCTCCAACCTTTTGTTTTTACACAGTTCCAGACGCAAGCCGCTGCACACCTTGCCGGATTTGCTCCAATCGGGAGATGGAAATGCGCTACCTCGAACACGCCGATCCGGTGATCACGCTGACCGCGGGGCCGGTGGACGCTTATGCAAAGGTGCTGCGCGGCCTTGGCCGCACTGTACTCTACGACTACGATCCGGCGTTCCAGATCTTCTACGAGAAGGTGATCGGCAAGGCGCAGAAGGCGATGCGGCTGTCGAACAAGCCGCTCATCCTGCATGGCGAGCCGGTTCTGGGCCTCGAAGCCGCAGCGGCATCGCTGATCACACCCGACGATGTCGTGCTGAACCTGGCCTCCGGCGTCTACGGCAAGGGCTTCGGCTACTGGGCCAAACGCTATTCGCCCAATCTGCTCGAGATCGAAGTGCCCTACAACGAGGCGATCGACCCGCAGGCGGTTGCCGACGTGCTGAAGAAGCATCCGGAAATCACCATCGTGTCGGTCTGTCATCACGACACGCCGTCGGGCACCATCAACCCGATCGACGCCATCGGCGCGCTGGTGTCGGCGCACGGTGGCTATCTGATCGTTGATGCCGTTTCATCTTTCGGCGGGATGAAGACGCATCCGGAGGACTGCAAGGCCGATATCTATGTCACCGGCCCGAACAAATGCCTGGGCGCACCTCCCGGCCTGACGCTGATGGCTGTCAGCGAGCGCGGCTGGGCCAGGATGAAGGCCAACAAGGCGGCCCCGCGCGCTTCGATGCTGAGCATCGTCGACTGGGAAAATGCCTGGTCACGCGAGCAGCCTTTCCCGTTCACGCCATCCGTCGCTGAGGTCAACGGGCTCGACGCCGCGCTCGACCTTTATCTCGAGGAGGGGCCGGAAGCGGTGTGGGCGCGTCACGCACTGACGGCGAAGGCCATGCGCGTCGGCGTCGCTGCGATGGGCCTGTCGATCTGGGCGGCGAGCGAGGCAATAGCGTCGCCGACCACCACCGCCGTGCGCACGCCTGAAGGCATCGACGAAAAGGCGCTGCGCCAGGCTGCGCGCGCCCGCTACGGCGTGGTGTTTTCGTCAGGCCGCGGCGAAACGCTGGGCAGGCTGACACGCATCGGCCACATGGGGCCGACCGCGCAGCCGATCTATGCGATCGCGGCACTCACGGCGCTTGGCGGCGCCATGAACGCTGCTGGGCAGAAGCTGGCAATCGGCAAGGGCATCGACGCGGCGCTGGCCGTCATCGATGCCGACGCCTGAACTGACATCACAGGACTTTGGGAGAGATTACATGACTGAACGGCTTTCGGGAAAGACCGCGCTGGTGACAGGCGCTGCACAGGGCATCGGCAAGGCGATCGCGGCACGGTTGGCAGCCGATGGCGCCACCGTCATCGTCAGCGACATCAACGCCGACGGTGCCAGGGCCACGGCCGCCGCGATCGGCGGAAAGGCGAAGGCGATTGTTGCCGACATTTCAGACCCGGCGTCGGTGAAGGCGCTGTTTGCCGAAATCAAGACGCTGTCCGGTGGCGTCGACATCCTTGTCAACAACGCCAGCATAGTGCCCTTCATCGCCTGGGATGATGTCGACCTCGACCATTGGCGCAAGATCATCGACGTCAACCTGACCGGCACCTTCATCGTCACCCGCGCCGCGACTGACCAGATGCGGGCGGCGGACAAGGCCGGGCGCGTGATCAGCATTGCCTCCAACACCTTCTTCGCCGGCACGCCGAATATGGCCGCCTACGTCGCAGCCAAGGGTGGTGTCATCGGCTTCACCCGGGCGCTGGCGACGGAGCTTGGCAAATACAACATCACGGCCAACGCCGTGACGCCGGGCCTGATCGAGAGCGACGGCGTCAAGGCGAGCCCGCACAACGAGGCGTTCGGTTTCGTCGAAATGCTGCAGGCCATGAAAGGCAAAGGCCAGCCCGAGCATATCGCCGACGTCGTGTCGTTCCTCGCTTCCGAAGACGCGCGCTGGATCACCGGCCAGACGCTCAACGTCGATGCCGGCATGGTGCGACATTAGAGCGTTTCCGTTTTTCACGGAAACGCGAAAACGTTCTAAGTTTTGTTTTTGCTGCATTTTGTAGCCAAGCGATCCCGCTTGGCTACAAAGTGTTCTGGTTCTGTCTAAATCGATCCGGGCAATGCCAGGAAAACCGCTACGCACCTTCCCTGGATCGCTCTGGAGCTCAGAGGCCTTCCACAATGCGTTGAAGCGCGAGCTGGCCGGGATCGGCGAGGCCGATGCTCTTGTCGGCGAACATGCGCGCGCGGCCGAGTTTGTTCGGCTGGCCTTTGAAGGTCTCTACGGTGTCCCGTGCAGCCTCTGCGGCCTTCTCGATCATATCGCCGGAAGCCACGCCATCGATCGCCTTAACGGTGGCGTCCAGACTGTCGAGCACGGTCTTGTCGCCAAGCGCACCCTTGCCTCGCGCCATCATGGCGTCGCGTGCGGCAGCGACCAAGGCCGGTATCTCTCCTGGCTCTATCGCGGTCCTGCCTTTGGTCGCCTTGGCCGCGGCCATAAAACCGGTCGCCACCAGAGTGCCATAAGACGAGGAGGAAACGCGCTGGAACGCCTTGGCGACCTCCAGCAGCGCCAGACCGAAATCGTCCGGTAACGCTGCCTTCGCGGCCTCGGCAAACCCTTCTGAAACGGTGATGCCGAGATCGCCGTCGCCAAGGGCGCCGTCGGCAGCGCAAAGCTCGGCCGAGGCGGCCGCCGCGGCTATCGCGACACGCTGCAGAGCCGAGCTGAGCACCTTGCTGTCAATCGTCATGGAAACTCCCGGAGCGGTCACAATTGGCTGGAGATATTCTAGACGCGCCAGAAGGCACAGTCAGCCGGTGCCCTCAGCAGGCGTTCGAGCTCGTCATCCAGCTTGATGATGGTGATCGTGGCGCCCGTCATTTCCATCGAGGTTGCATAGCGGCCGACCAGCGGCATGACGATCTCGACGCCCAGAGCATCAAGACGTTGCCTGGCATGGCGATAAAGAATGTAGAGTTCTTCAGCCGGCGTCGCGCCGAGCGAATTGACGAGGATCGAGATACGGTCGCCGGCGGCGAGCGGCTGGTCATCGACCAGACGGTCGATCATCTCGTCCGCAATGACGTCAGCCGTCCTGATCGCGGCGCGCCAGATACCCGGCTCGCCATGGATGCCCATGCCCATTTCCATCTCACCATCGCCGATCTCGAAAGTCGGTTTGCCGACTTGCGGAATGGTGCAGGGGGTCAGCGCCATGCCGATCGAGCGGCAGGCGTCGGCTGCCTTCTGCGCAACACGCGTCACATCGTCGAGGTCGGCTCCGGCTTCGGCATGCGCGCCAGCCACCTTGAACGCATAGACCATGCCGGCGACGCCGCGGCGCTTGGCGGCTTCATCCTTCGGCGCTGAAACGACATCGTCGGCTAACAGCACGGTGGTGGTGCGGATGTCGTGTTCGAGCTCGACCATCTCGCCGGCCATATCGAAATTCATGACGTCGCCGCCATAGTTGCCGTACAACCGCAACACGCCGGCACCGCTGTCAGCCAGACGGATGGCCTCAGCCATCTGCTCGGCGGAGGGGCTGGCAAAGACGTTGCCGATCGCGCATGCGTCGAGCAGGCCCTTGCCGACATAACCGGTGAAGACCGGCAGGTGACCTGAACCGCCGCCGGTAACGATACCGACCTTGCCTTCGGTCGCGCCGGCCGCGCGGGCAATCACCCGGCGCACCGGTTGCGCGTAATATTCCGGATGGGCTGCAATCATGCCCTCCAGCATTTCGTCGACATAGTCGGCGGGGTCGTTGAGAATCTTCTTCATCGCTGCTTCCTCCGGGATCAGGCGCTGAGGGGCCGCGAGAGACGCTCGCGGTGACGGGACAGACGTTCGATGACGATCGGCAGGCCGGTGCCGACGATGATCAAGCCACCGATGACGACCTTCTGCCAATAGGACGGGACGCCAGCCATCAGCAGGCTGGTGTTGATCATGGTGATGACGAAGACGCCAAGCAGGGTACCGGTCACGGTGCCGTAGCCGCCGGTGATGCGGGCACCGCCGAGGACCACCGCTGCGATCACGTTGAGCTCCATGCCAACGAGATCGAAAGGGTTGGCCATGCGCGACAGCGTCACATGGGTCATGCCGGCCAGGCCGGCGATGGCGCCGGCCAGAACATAGATCATGACCTTCACGTGCTTGATCCTGATGCCGATGCGCTCGGCTGCTTCCTCGGAACCACCGATCGCGTAGATCTTGCGTCCGAACAGCGTGAAGTTGATGAGGATGGCGACGGCTATGGCGACGCCGACCAACACCAGGAATGAGTACGGCAGCGAAACCATCTGCCCGGCGGCATTCTCCATGCGAACCAGAACCTGGCGGGAGAAACTGATGATCTCGCGCGGCACGGTGGTGATGTAGGTCGTGCCGAGGAAGGTGAGAAGTATGCCGCGGTAGAGGCCAAGCGTGCCGAGGGTCACGATCAGCGTCGGCAGGCCGAGCATGCCGATGAGCAAACCGTTGAACAGGCCGAGCCCAGCACCAATCAACGCACTGATGGCGAAGAAACCGATGATCGGCATATCGACGTCGACGCCCAGAACAATCTTCATCGTCGCGTACATGGCGAAGGCGCCGATCGCTGTGCAGGAGACATCGATCCCGCCAGACGCCAGCACCATCATCACGCCAAGCGCGAAAATGCCGGTGACCAGCGAATTTCGCAGCAGGTCGATCAGGGTTGCAGGTGAAAAGAAGGCAGGATTGACGAGGCCGAGCACCAGTGCAAACACGAGCGCCGTGATGAGTACAACGCCCTGCGGCGTCGCCAGAACCCGCGAAAGAGGCTTGCTCATATCCCGCCCTCCTTGATGACTTCGTTGTAGAGCTGATCCTCGTCGACATCGTTGGCGTCGAAACGTCCGGTGATCTGCCCTCGCACCATCACCAGGATCGTATCGGACAGCGCGATCGCTTCGCTGATGTCGTCGGTCACGACCATGACGGCGGTGCCGGAGCGGCTCAGCGCAACCAGCAATTCATGGATCTCGCGCTTGGAGCCGACATCGACACCAACCGTTGGACCATTGAGGATCATCAGCTTGGGATTGCGCTCCATCCAGCGCGCCAGCACCACGCGCTGCTGGTTGCCACCGGAGAGCGTCGCGACCGGAGGCGTGATGCCTGGCGTCTTGATGCGCAGGGCCTTGACGGCGTCACTGGCCCGTTGAACCAGAGCGCGGGCGTCAATGAAACCGGCGCGCAGGTTCTTCTCCAGGCTTGAAACGACGATGTTGTCGCGGATGGGCTGGCTGAGGAAGAGCCCCTCGGTCAGCCGATCTTCCGGCACATAGGCTATGCGGTGGTCGATGGCGTCGCTTTCGCTGGCGAAGGTTACCGGCCGGCCCTCGATCTCGATGCGTCCCTCGTCCGGCGCCAGGGCACCGAACAATGTCAGCGCCAGCTCCGTACGGCCAGAACCCAGCAAGCCCACGACCGAAACGATCTCGCCGGGTCTGAGGTCGATGTCCACCTTGGTGTATTCGCCGCGCCGCCCGAGGTTCCTGGCGAAGAGAAACGGCGCGGCCGGCTCGACCTGGGCGCGCGGCAGGCGTTGGCTGTCGATCGATCGCCCGGTCATCGCTTCGACGAGGCTGGCGGAGTTGAATTCCTGTATCGGTCCTTCAACCACGACGCGGCCGTCGCGCAGAACGGTGATGCTGTCGCAGATCGCGAAGACTTCCTCTATCTTGTGACTGACGAACAGGAACGCGACGCCTTCATCCCGCAGCGAGCCGACGATCTCCAGCAGGCGCGCAACCTCGCTGCGTGTGAGTGCCGTTGTCGGTTCGTCCATCACGATGATGCGCGCGTCGTTCGCAAGCGCCCGGGCGATTGCCACCAACTGCTTGGAGGCGACGGGCAAGCGCTCGACCGGCATGTCCGGATCGATTTCGACACGCATGCGCTTCAGCGTCTGGATAGCAAGCGAGCGCCGCGCGCCGCGTTTATGCAACCTGTCTCCGGCCGTCACGGCGGCCAGAAATCCGATGTTTTCCCAGACCGTGAGGTTCGGAAACAGCGAGAAATCCTGATAGATCACGGAAAGTCCGGCGGCGATCGCTGCCTTGGCGTCATTGCCCAGCGTCCTGCCCGCGATGGTCACGGTGCCGGCGTCAGCGCCGACCACGCCCGAGAGGATCTTGATCAGTGTTGATTTGCCGGAGCCGTTCTCGCCGGCGAGGCAACGCACCTCTCCCTTGGCGAGTGAAAGGTTCACATCCGCCAGGACACGTACCGGGCCATACGCCTTGCGAATGGCCCGCATCTCAAGCGCGGCTGGTTTGTCTTCTGCTTCTATTGTCATGCGGGTCTCCGCCAGGCCGCCGGGCGTGAAGCCCGGCGGTAATTGGCGTCATGGGAGCCGAAAGATCAGAACTTGTATTCGCCCATGTTGGCCTTGGTCACGTCGACCCAGGCCTGGCCATAGATCACCTTCCCGTCGAGACGGACCTTGTTGTAGCCCTCGACGCCGAGGTCCATGCCGTCGGTGATCTCCTTGCCCTCGATCGCCATCGCCGCGACCTTGTTCATGGCAATGCCTGCCTTGGCCGGATCCCAGAAGGAGATCATGTTGATCTCGCCGCTTTCCAGATAGGGGCCGGCAACCGAAACGAGGCTGGTACCGACGATCGAGACCTTGCCGGTCAGGCCAGCTTCCTCGACCGCGAGGGCTGCGCCGACGACGTCTTCCCCTGCCGATCCCTGGATGCCCTTCAGGTTCGGATAGGTACGCAGCAATTCCTTGGTCTTCTGATAGGCAACCTGCTGCTGTTCGGTGCTTTCGATCTTGTCGGCGACCAGTTTCATGTTGGGGTATTTGGCCTTCTGGTAGGCGATCGCGGCATCCACCCATTCATTGTGGGTCTTGGCGCTCAGATTGCCGACGAAAACGGCGTATTCGCCTTCACCGCCCATCGCCTTGGCGAGAGCTTCCATCAGATGCTCGCCGTAGGCGGCGTTGTTGAAGGCCTCGACGTCATAGGTGACGTTCTTCAGGCTCGATGCCTCATGGCCGACAATCTTGATGCCCTGGCCGAGTGCCTTGGCGAGGACGGGTTCGAGCGCCTCCGGCGAGTTCGGCACTACGGTGATGGCGTCGACCTTCTTGGCGATCAAGTCCTCGATCATCTGCACCTGGAGTGCCGCGTCGGCCGATGCCGGGCCGACCTGCGAGGCATTCTGCCCTGTTTCGGCGGCGTATTGCTTGACGCCTTCTTCCATGCGGTTGAACCAGGCGATGCCCGAAAGTTTCACCACCGTAACGATCGTATGCTTGGCGTCCTGTGCATTGGAAGCCACGATGGCGCCTCCGAGCAACACGGCGCCCAACGCCGCTCCCATTGCAGCCTTTTTGAAGTTGATTGTCATAAGTCCTCCACCACTCGTTTTTTGTTTACTCGTCGCCGCCGTTGCGCGGCCTGCCTCCTACCTGCCGAGCCCCGACATCAGATCTTTCGTCCGTGCGTAGAGCTCCCGATAGGTTTGATAGCCGGATGCGTAGACAGACCGGTTGCGCGCGTCCGGCGTGATTTCGCGCTCAACTGGATTCCAGTTCTGGATATCGCCACGCCGTGCATCGCCAATGGCGACGGCGCCGAGGAAGGCATTGCCGAAGGCAGCGCCGATGGTCTTGCTGCACACCGACTGTCGCCAGCCTGTGACATCAGAGATCGCCTGCGACCAGACACGGTTCTTGGTGCCGCCACCGACCGCGGCAATGCGCTGCAAGGGCGCGCCGGCGTTCTGGTACGTCTCGATGATGTCGTTGACGCCGTAGGCTATGCCTTCGAGCAGACCGCGATAGACGTCTGCGCGCCTGTGCGTGAGGTCGAGGCCGAACACCATGCCCTTGGCGCGCGGATCATGAACCGGCGTGCGCTCGCCCGAAAAATAGGGAAGGACGAGGACGCCGTTGGCGCCGACCGGTGAGGTCTCGGCTTCCTCGGCGAGCAGTCGCAGCGCGGATCGAGGGTCGAGTTCGCGCGCGAACTGCTCCTGGAACCACCGTGTCAGCGTGCCGCTGGTCGACGTGCCCGACATGCAGGCGTGCTGTCCTTCGAACAGCCAGGGCGAATACCACAGCCGCGAATCCTCGACCCGGCTGTCGGTGACGAGGATGATGAACATGGTTGAACCGTACATCATCATCATCTCGCCGGTACCAAGCACGCCGACACTGACGGCTTCGGAAGCCGCGTCGATCGTGCCCGCGGTAACAGGCGTTCCAATCGCAAGGCCCGTTGCGTCAGCGGCGGCCTGGTTCACCGTTCCGGCGATGTCGGTCGTCCACAGCAGGTCCGGGAGCCGTTCGGGCGCGATGATGCGCTCGGCATAGCGATCGCTCCACCGATGCGTGCGCGCATCGTAAAGCGGACTGGAGCTGCAGGCCGAATAGTGATCGATCACGTAGCGGCCGGTCAGCCGGTGAATGAGGAACGACGATGAGTTGAGGACCTTGTGCGTGCGTGCGTAAAGATCGGGCCGGTTCTTCTTCAGCCACAGGATCTTGGGTCCGACCGACTGCGAGGTTAGCGCGTTGCCGCCCGAGCGGACAAGCTCTTCGAGGCCGATCTCCTCAGTGAGTTCTTCAATCTCCAGCGCCGCCCTGGTGTCGACGCCGTAGAGGACGGCGTTCATCAGCGGCTCGCCGTCCGCGTCGACCGGCAGCATGCATGGGCCGATGCCGCTGGTGCCGACCGCGCGGATATCGGAAGCAGCAATGCCACTGATTGCGATCAGTTCCTTGCTGATGGAGCAGAATTCGACCCACCAGTCGCGCACGGCATCATGCTCGGCCCAGCCTGGTTGCGGCACGAGCATCTTGTGCGGCCGCGTCGCGGTCGCGACGATGGCGCCATGACCGTCGACGAGGACGCCCTTGGACTCATATGTCCCGATATCGATTCCGAGATAGTGCGGCATCAGGTGTAGAGATCGCGATCGAGGCTGAACTTGGAATCGATACGGCCGATAGCCGCGACGAGCAGTTTCGTCAGGCCTTCGAGGTCGCGCAGGTCGCACATCTCGAGCGCCGTGTGGGTGTAGCGGCATGGGAAACACAGATCGATGCAGGCAACGCCTTCGCCGACCAGTTGCACGTAGGAAGAGTCGGTGAGCGCGCCGGTATGCGCCGTGCGCTGCAGATTGATGCTCTCGCTCCTGGCCGTCTCGTCGAACAGACGAGGCAGCGCAGGATGCGGGATCGTTCCGTTCAGCGTGCCGCGACCATGGAAGGAATAGAGTGCCATGGCCGGTCCGTTGCCTAGTTCGACCTCGCCGCGATGGGCCATGTCGGGCGTGTCGGAGTTGAGCGCGAGATCGAGCTGGATCGCGATATCGGGTTTGATCGCCTGTGCCGCGACCATTGCGCCGCGCAGGTTGAATTCTTCCAGGACAGCGAAGACGAAATGCACGGTCGGCCGTACTGCGCTGTCGGCAAGCTGACGGGCGACTTCCACCACGACGGCACAGCCGGCGCGATCGTCGACGGAGGTGCCGATCAGGCGGTTCTCGTTCAGATGGATGACGCGTGGATCGTAGACCACCGGCGTGCCGATCTCGATGCCCAGCGCGCGCACGGCATCCGCGCTTTCGACGCCGACATCGATGAACAGTTCGGCGTAAGGCGTGACCTTGTATTTCTCCTCGGCCGGTGTGGCATGATGGCTCTTGTTGGCGATGACGCCATGCACGTCCTTGCCTTCGCCAACACAGAAAAGAACGGCCTGCGCCGGCAACGCCTTTTCCGGAATGCCGCCGAGGCGTTCGATGCGGACCAGGCCGTTGGCTTCGATCTTGCGAACGACGAAGCCCAGCTGATCGATATGAGCAAACAGCATCACCGAAGGGGCTGCCTTATCGCCTTCGAGCGTGGCGATGAGATTGCCGAGCGTGTCGGTGTGCAGTTTGAGTGGCAGGTCGGCAAGCTCGCGCGCGATGAGGCGGCGGACGCGATCCTCGTGGCCCGATAGGCCGGGAGTTCGCATCAGGGATTCGAGCAGGGAGCGGAGACGCGCCTTCATGAAGACTTGACCTTTCGTTGGAAGAGCGTGGCAAAACCGACCGACCCGGCAGCGGCGCGCAGCGACATCACGGCGACCAGCAAGCCACCGAAGAAGAGGTCGCGCGAGAAGGCGCTGAAGGAGAGGCTGTTCAAGCCACTGGAAATGAATTGCAGGCTGATCACCGCCAGCACCACACCGGTGACGGTGCCGAAACCACCGGCCGGACTGACACCGGCCAGGATGTTGATGAGGATCACCAGCAGGAGATAGGAGGAACCGTAGTCGGCATTGGCTGAATTGACGCGCGCCAGCACGACAAGCCCGGCGAGTGCGGCGATGAAACCGGTAACGGCATAAATACGGATCAGCAGGCCGCGTTCACGGATGCCAGCGAACCTCGCGGCAACAGGATTGGCGCCGAACAGCCGCAGCCGCAGCCCCAGCGGAGTCCGTTTCAGGATGATCGAAAGCGCCAGGGCGACCAAAGCGAAGAGCAGCAGCGGCAGGGGCAGGACGCCGCCAACCGACCAGTTGCCAAAGGCCGTGTACCAGTCCGGCAGGCCGGTGATCGCGGGACCGCGGGTGATCGCGATGCCGAAGCCGGCAAACAGCTGCATCGTGCCGAGGGTGGCCAGGATCGGCGGCAAGCGCAGATAGGCAATCAGGAAGCCGTTGAAGGCCCCGCAAGCCGTACCCACGGCAAGTGCTGCGGGGATGGCCAGCCAGGCCAGTTCAGGTGCGGCTTTCATGATGACCGCGGCTGTGATGGCTGCGAGGTTCGCGGTGGCGACGACGGAAAGATCGATGCCGCCTGATATCATCGTCGGCAGCACCGCCAGCGCCAGCAATCCGAATTCGGGGAATTGGAAGCCCATCGAATTCAGATTGGTCGCGGTCAGGAAGCTCGGGGAGGCGACAGCCAGCACCGCAAAGATCAGCGCCGTCAGAACAGCGAGGCTCTTCAGGTAACTGTTCGTCGTGTCTTGCCTGGCGTTCATGTTTCCTCCCCATGCGCCTCGCTGCGTCCCGGGCGCGTTACGCGCCCTAGTTGCCGCGTGCGGCCTTCACGATGTGCATGAACTCCTTGGCCCGCGCCGGATCGACAGCCTTCCAGGTGTCGCCGTCGACCTTCAGTGAGGAACCGACGATGCAACCGTCCGCGATCTTGAGAATGTCGGCGACGGTGTTGTGGCGCACGCCGGTATTGGCGAGCACGGGTGTGTTCGACAGCACCGCCTTCACCGATTCCAACGCGGTCATTTCCGCAGCTTCGCCGGTGATCGCCCCGGAGACGAGCACGGCGTCGGGGATGGAAGAGAAGACCGCCGAGCGCGCGCGGTCGGCGAGCGCGCGGCGGTCAAGAGAGTCGGCGAATTCGGCCGACACGTTATAGAGCATCACCAGATCGGAGCGATCGAGCCTGTTGCGATAGCGCATCGCAGCGCCGGCGTTTGGCTCCCACGGGCCCATGTCGGATGCATAGGTGCCGGTGAAGATTTCGCGCACGAAAGAGGCGCCTGTGGCAGCGGCAAGCGCGACGGTGCTGATCGGATCCCACAGCACGTTGACGCCGAACGGCTTTTCGATCTCCGAGCGCAACTGGCCGATGACATAGGCCATGGTCGCGGTCGACGCGACATCGACCTTGAGTTCATAGGGGCGATCGTTCTCGTTGCCGAACATCACGGCGTCGACATCGGCAGCCTGAAGCGCCCTGAGGTCGCGACGCGCCGCCTCCACGATGCCGTCAATGCCAGCCTCGGCATCATAGAGCGGCGTGCCGGGCAGCGGGTTCAGGTGCACCATGGCGATGATCGGCTTCTTGCCTCCGAACAGCGCGTTGAATTTGCTCATTTCTGGTATTGCCTTTCTGCGTTGCGGGTGACGAGACGTCACACCGTCTGGATGGCGCCGAACCGGCCGCGATAGGGAGCGAGCAGCGGTTCGGCATCGGTATCGGTGATGAAGAGATTGACGGCCTCCAGCGAGCACACTGCGGTGAAACTGCGGGTGTTGAGCTTGCTGTGGTCGGCGATGAGGACCGTTCGCTCCGCCTGGGCGATGGCGATGCGCTTCGTCTGCGCCTCGTCCTGTGTGGAATTGGTGATGCCGGTCTCGTCGATGGCGTCTGCCGCCAGGAAAAACGTATCGGCGCGGATGTCTTTCAAGGCGTCGGCCACCCATGTTCCGACAATGCTGAAATAGCCGTTGCGGACGCGGCCGCCGACAAGATGCACTTCGGTGTCGCCGCTCGCCGCCGCTTCCGCCACCTTCAGGTCCATCGTCACGATGGTCAGCGGACGCCCTGCGAGAGCCCGGGCTACGGCCAGCGCCGTGGTGCCGGAATCGAGGATGACCACCTTCTTGTTTTCGACCGTAGCGGCTGCGGCCACGCCGATGCGCTGTTTGAGATTTTGATGAACGCGCAGCTTTTCGAGGAAAAGTGGTTCGGTAATGCTCTCGCCCACACCCCGCGCCACGACGCCACCATGCGTGCGTGAAACCAGGCCCGCCTGTTCCAGCACCGCCAGGTCGCGACGAATGGTGGCAAGTGAAATGCCCAGACGGGAAGCTAGCTCCGTCGTGCCGACGCGCTTCAACTCAACGATGAGATCGAGCATCTGCTGATGCCGCTCATGGGGAAACCGCGTTCGAGAGCCTTCCATTTCGTCCTCCTGTTCATGATTGATAATGATCGTTTTGATTGAGTCAAGCATTAACGATCAAAATTGCACCACCGATTTCGTTTCGTATGTGATGGTTCGTGACGGGACGAGATCGCGCAAAGCCGGCAGGAATGGAACGCAATGGAAGGATGACCCGCCAGCAGACCGCGCAGCCGTTTCGAGGCGGATGATTGAGCTTGTTGGGACGCAGTCCGAAAGAGCGGCTCCAAGGCCGACAGCTAGTCCAAGCCGAACAGGAACTGCAGGTTCAAGTCCAGCTTGTCGACAACCATGAAACTGCCGCGCGGGAACTCGCGCCTTTCCCGGTTGCGCCGCAACTTCAGCATCAGCGGCGCGAGGAAGGACTTCCCGAGATTGGTGACCGAGATACGCGGGTTCGATTCCAGCGCGCCTTCCACGACGACGATCAGATGCGGCTTGCCCTCGTTGTCGCGCAGTCCCCTTGCAAAGGCGATGGCGAACGGACTTTTGCCTGCCGCCAAAACTTCGAACTCGGCGGATCGGCCACTCTTGCTCTCGTGAAAATCAACAACGCGGAACAGGCAGGTACGGCCACTGGCGAGCCGGTAGCAGAACACCTGCCCCAGCTTCCACGTCGTAAAGAAACGCTGCCGTGGTTTGGGGCGGCGCACTGGACGCGGCGGTCCAAGCAGATCGCGCTTCAGTTTTTCCAGGGTTTTCGCCCGTGCGACTTGCACTTTCGGTTCATCGAAAAAACGATGCAAGTCTCGCCCGGAGTCGATGATTGCAATGGCCTTGTCGCGCACGTCCGGACTGAGCTGACCAAGCCTGTATCGGCTCGCCGCCAGTGCGATCCAGAACACTGGCTCGAGGTCGATCGCATCGCTGGCAGGCATCCAGCGCTCTTCGAGCAGCGTCGTTGCCTGTTGTGCCGAATAGCCTTCCGCCAACAGGTCCGAGAACTCGTCGCGCACATCGCACGCGATGTCATCGTCGAAGATACCAGCTCCCCAGGCGCCCATGTTGTCCCCAATCCCTGCCACAAGGCGATGGCAATCAAGCTGCGCCGGTTGCTGCCGAGACGGTAACTCATCCCGAGCGTCGGAGAAAAGGACTGTTGGACGAGAACCTTCGGCTATCGTTTCGTCAGCACATCTCGAAAGTGCGTTGCCACGGCATCCGCGGCTATCGTCACGGGCACATCCCGATCGTAGAAGTCAAACTGCGAAACATTGCCGAGCCACAACTCCTGCTTGGACCCCGTGACCGCGGCATAAAATTTGTGAGCGCCCCGTGGGATGGCCGCTGCTTCGCTGTGCCATCGGAAGCGGCTGAGTGAGCCGAGGCGCGGCTACAAAGGCGTCGAAGGTCAACCAGCCACGCCAGAAGGCGGGATCGGCTTCGTTGCGCCAGGTGGGGATCAGACCGCGATGGGTCTCGGTGTAATAAGGCTTGTCGGCGAATACGCTGCCTTTGATGTTACAGGCTGCCGTCCATGGGCTCGGTATCACCTATGCCGTCGAGGGGCTCGCGACCCGTCACCTGAAGGAGGGGCCGCTCGTGAAGCTGCTCGATCGCTATTGTCCTGCGTTCGAGCCACTCCACCTCTATTATCCGAGCCGGCGGCTGACGCCGCCGAAGCTCAAGGCCTTTGTCGAATTTGCGCGCCGGCATCGGCGGCTGTTGCCGGTCTGAGTTTCGCGTCGGTGGCTCGGCGTCTTTCGCGAGCAACTGCTATTTCGTGTTCAGGCCGCGTATCCGGGAAAGGGCAATCGAGGCGATTGCCTGCAGTTCGCTCGCGGAAGCGCCGTCACGTGCCTGGACCGACATGCCCTGAATGATTGCTCCGACAAAACGGGCAAGAGCTCTTGCATCCGTTTCGGGCGGCAGTTGCCCTTCCACGATGCCGCGCGCGATGCGACCTTGCAGGGCATTGAGCGTGGTGTTGCGCCGATCTTCGACCATCTCGGCTATGGGCTGGTTTTCTTCGGCGCAGTTGAGCACGGCCGTCGATATCATGCAGCCATGGGGCCTGCCGGGGGCGGAGTATTCAACCGCCGCCTCCGTCAACAATCGCTCCAGGGCAATGATCACATCGGGCTCTTCGAGCGTCGCGATCGCGAAACGGCCGATCTTCGACTGATACCAGCCCAGAGCTTCCCTGTAGAGATCAGCCTTGCTGGAGAATGCCGCATAGAGACTTTGCGGCGTTATCCCCATCGCCTTGGTCAGATCGGCGATGGATGCGCCCTCATAGCCAAGCTTCCAGAATGTGAGCCCGGCGCGTTCGAGCGCTTCGGCGCGATCGAAAGCGCGAGGACGACCTCTCGGACGGTGCGTCTGGGCAGACTCATTTATCACAACGATCACTCTTGAATTGTTTGCGCGCCCCGTTAATTATGGAGCGATCATTCCTTATATGGTGAAACCACAGTGAAAAACAACGTTCTGGGCGCTCTTGCCGGTATTGCTCTTTCTGTCACTCCAGTTGCGGCGCAGGAGGTTCGCCTCAGCGACCGTCTCGACGCGGTCATCGATCGCGCGATAGCCGAAAAGCGGATTGTCGGCACTGTTGTTCTGGTCGCCCAGGACGGCGAGGTGATCTATCACCGTGCCGCGGGGCTATCGGACCGCGAAGCGGCCATTCCGATGAAGGACGACACAGAGTTCCGGCTGGCGTCGATTACAAAGCCCATCGTCTCCGCGACATTGATGCGCTTCGTGGAACGCGGCCAGATTTCGCTGGATGATCCGGTCACGCGATGGCTGCCTGATTTCCGGCCTCGTCTCGAGGATGGCAGCGTGCCGATCATCACAATCCGCCAGCTGCTCACCCATACTTCGGGGTTAAGCTATCGCTTTGTCGAAGCTCCCGGCGGGCCCTATGACCAGCTCGACATCTCGGATGGGCTCGATCAGCCAGGGTTGAGCCTGCAGGAAAATCTCGACCGTCTCGTGAAAGCACCCCTGCTGTTTCGCCCGGGCACGAACTGGCGGTATTCGCTCGGCCTCGATGTGCTTGGCGGGGTCATCGCCAAAGCGTCGGGCAAGCCTCTCTCCGACGTCGTCAAGGAGGAGATCCTCGACCCGCTGCGACTGGAGAATTCGGGGTTCGTGCCATCAGATCCAGGTCGGCTGGCGACGCCGTATTCGGACGGGAGACCCGAGCCTGTTCGCATGACCGATGGCATCGTCGTGCCGATCTTGCAGAGTGCCGCACGCTTTGCCCCAGGCCGCGCGCTGAATCCTGCGTCTTATCCCTCGGGTGGAGCCGGTATGCTTGGCACTGCCTCCGATGTGCTGCGCTTTCTAGAAACCATCCGGACGGGTGGAGGCGTCATCCTGTCGCGTCCAACCGTTGCCGAGATGGTCAAGGATCAAGTCGGCATGCACGCGCAAACCCAAGGACCCGGCTGGGGCTTCGGCTACGGCTGGGCGGTTCTCGACGATCCTGAACTCGCGCACTCGCCTCAATCAAAGGGAACGATGCAGTGGGGCGGCGCCTACGGCCATAGCTGGTTCATCGACCCCGTGAAAAAGCTGACCGTCGTTGCTTTGACCAATACTGCGTTCGAAGGCATGTCGGGCGCGTTTCCGACCGATATCAGGAACGCGGTTTACAACAGATAGCTTCTCCCGAGGCAACCAGCCGACCGAACAAAGGCCCGGATTAACCGGGCCTTTTCCACTCCGGTCATTCTGCGGGCGGTGGCAGGAAGTCGACTTCGTGTTCGGCGGCGATACGCACGACTTCCTGAGGGTCGGGAACCCCATGAATGCGTTTGAACAACTCCTCGAGACCGCGCGTCGGCGCGACCCAGAACAGGCTCGTCGCCGTTTCCTCGCCCTTGTTGAAAATACCGTGCGCTATGCCTTGCGGCATGCGGACCAGGTCGCCGGGATTGGCCAACTGCTCATGGCCGTCCAGCCAGATGGTGTATTGCCCGCTCAGCACGTAGACGAACTCGTCCTGGGTGGGGTGGACGTGGGGTGGCACGAACGTGCCGGGCGGAAACTTCGCATGCCAGGCCATGGAGTGCTGCGAGAGTTGCTTCAGCGTATAGGTTTGTCCGAGGATGTTCCAGACGGCGCCGTTCAGGGCTTCGGACGTGGTGGTGATGCCTCCCAGCATGGGTGTCATTTTATCCTCCGGTAGAATTGGTTCAGTTGGCAAGAAATTCGGTGACGAGCCGCGCACAGTCCGGCCGCTCTTCGAACAGCAGATGGCCGGCGCCCGACACATATTCCAGCCGGCAGTTCGGCAGCCGTTTCTGCCAGTGCGGGGCCTGGGCCACCGGCATCAGTCGGTCATGTTCGCCCCACAGAAGCAGCGTCGGCATACGGATGCGATGCATCCATTGCGCGAGCCGCGGATTGCCTTGAGGCGATGGCGCCAGGGCGCGCGCCAGCCCCTGCATTTCGCGGTTCAACTGCGCCTCGAAACCCGGATCAGACTGTTTGGGGAAATAGCTGAGCACGACCGCTGGGTCGTGCGTCAGATAGGCCGGGACCTCCTGTGGCGGGACGACGAACAGATTGGGCGCCGGTGCCTGTTCCACCGGCAGTCCCGCCGGGGCGGCGAGAACCAGCCTGGAGAGACGCTGCGGCTGCCGCATCGCGAATTCCGCAGCGATCCAGCCGCCCAGGGAAAAGCCCGCCAACGCAAACTGGTCGAGACCTAGGAAGTCGAACAGTTCCATATAGTGAAGCGCGTGATCCTCGATGGTCGCAATTGCCTGATTGTCGTCGGACTCGCCGAAATTGGCATGGAATGGGATGATGACACGGTGCGTGCGCGCCCATTGCCGAGCCATGTCGAAACCAGAAAAAGTGCCGGTACCGTGCAGGAAGACCAGGGTCGGCCCACTCCCCGCCGTCAACGCGACGATCCGCGTGCCGTTGACCTCGTATGTCTCCCTCGCGAAGGTTGTGTCCCGTTGGTCCATCGTCGGGTTCCTTTCAGATGGTCGTTGCGATCGGATTGCTGACGAGCGTTGCGAATTGCTGTGCGGCATTGGCAATGCGCGCCTTTAGAAGCTCGCCCGGCTCCTTGTCCGGCGACAGTTCGTCAGCGCAGGCATAGATGGCGGTTGATACGGTCGCTGCCTCGAAGAAGCCGAACAGCGGACGCAACTGATGCTCGACCACCAGCGAATGCCGCAACCCGCCGCCGACCGCGGTGATGAGGACCGGCTTGTTGCGCAAGGCCGGCGGCGAGACGAGATCGAAGACATGCTTGAACAGACCAGGATAGGAGCCCTGGAAGACGGGGCAACCGATGATCAGCCCGTCGCATCGTTCGATCGTTTCCACCAAAGCCAGGGATCGGCTGTCGAGTTCGCCGCGCGACAGTGTGCACAGCGACGGGCCAGTGTCGGACAGGTCGAGCATGTTCACATCGAGACGATGCTTTTGCCGAAGCGTTGCCGAGACTTCGCCGACCAGCATATGCGGCTTGCTCCGGCGGGCACTTCCGACAAAGGCGACCAGCTCAAGTGGCCGTGACACTGCAGCTTTGCCATCTCCTTCCTGACTGGGGCCGCCCCACATCGGCTGAACCTTTAGCTGCTGATGCCGAAGACGGTCCATTTCGCTCCCTCCTGTGGCAGGCCGAGCAGGGCTCGCCCGCATTCCTCGACAATCTGGTCCGCCAGCAGGATGTGCTGGGTGCCGGCATGGATGTCGCGGTAGAAGCGCTGCATGACGGTGTGGTGCAGGGAGGCGCCGCGTGCGGCGCGATGCGCGAAGGTGCCGACATCGGAAATGACATCGTGGATGTGGCGCAGCGACAGCTTGGCCATCGTCATCTGGTCGAGCGAGGGGGCATTGCCCTGCGCCGTGCTGTCCGAGATCGCCGTCCAGGTTTCATAAACCAGGGCCCGCGCCGCCCTGTACTTCGCCTGGGCCTGGGCGAACTGGAACCTGAAGCTGGCGCTTTCCGATGATTTGCCGAACGGGTCCTGGCGCTGCCGGATGACTTGGGCCAGTTCGTCGAGGACGCGCTTGCCAACGCCTGCAGCCCAGGCGGTATGGACCAATGCACTGTAGCCGGCGAGGCCGAGATTGCCCTGGGCGCCGCCACGGCGTGGCGCCAGCATGTCGAAGTCGTAAAGCATGTAGTCCGGGACGAACAATTCTTCGTCGCTGGCGAGCGTGTAGTCGAAGCTCCCCGTGGCACGCAGGCCCAGGACATCCCAGTTGCCAAGCAATTTGATGGTCGAGCGGGGATGGTGCGCCACGATGATCTTGGGCGACCCGTTTGCCTGGATCACCATCTCCTTGCCCGCCGCATCCATCACGAAGCAGCCGGAATGGACGAACTCGGCATGAAAGATCGAACTTCCGTAAGCCCAGTTGCCCTTGATCATGTAGCCGCCATCAACAGGCCGCGCGAAACCCCGTGGCACGCCGTTGCCGGCGATGGTGATGTCGGGGCGCTCGGCAAAAACATGGTCGATGCCTTTCTGCTCGAGGTAGATCGCCATGGTGGTGCCTTCCATGTTGTTCACCATGGCGCACCAGCCGGCAGAGGCATGGGTGTAGGAGATCCGCTCCAGCAGGGAGACGACTTCGACGGGCCGCAACTCCGCGCCGCCGACCTCGCGGGGAAACAGCATCGTATAGAAGCCGCCGGCACGAAGCAGCGAGACCACTTCGTCTGTCATCCGCCCGAGCTGCTCGGCTTCCTGAGCCCTGGCTTCTATGACCGGTAGGATGTCGTCCAGCCGTTCATGGAAAGAAGCGGCGTCAGGGGCATCCGCCTGCCCCTTGCGTGCAGTCGCTGTGTTCATTGCATCCTCCCGTTCTGGCTGTGGCAATGCCTCGCCATTGACGGGACGATAGGTGACGCTCTCCGGCTCGCCCAATCCCCCCGCATGGGGGGATGGTTGGCGATGTGTCGGCTAACAACGGCGGCAAACTTGAACGCGGAAGTATCGGCGCTATGATCCTGCCAGGATGCGGCCCGGGAAGCTGGCATTCATTGCCTTCGATGCGAAAAAGCACGAGGCAGATACGGGAGGAAACAATGACTTTGGTCGATGCGCGGGATGCGCACATGATCAGCTTTGTCATGGCGATCGCTGAGAGCGGTACGCTCGAGGATCTGAGCGTCAACTGCCACCGCGCTGCTGCTGAACTGATCCATGCCCCGGTGCTCGGCCTCTACCTGATCCGGGATCGCACTCCACATCTGCTTTACAGCCACAATGCGCCGCGCGGCTTTCTCAACGAATATCACAGGGAACTCGCCCAGCACGATCCGATGATCGAAATGATCATGGAGCGTCGACGCGCGGCAGCCGGTTCCACTCTCCTTCCGTCCAGACGCTGGAACGTCCAGATCATGGGCGAGCTTTTGCGCCGCTGGGGCTTTCGAGACAATATGTGCGGCCCGGTGTTCGTCGGATCACAGCTTGCAGGTCTGATCTACGTCGCCGATGTCGCGGAAACCATGCCCGATCCCGAGCGCACGCAGCGGCTGGATTTCATCTGCCGGTCGGCTTCGATCGCATTGCGCCAGATTGCGGCGATGCCCCGCACTGGCGATGAAAATGCCGATCGACGCGCTTTCGGCGATGGGAAAAATGCCTCGGAGAGCCTGCCGCCGAGATTGTCCCAGGTTGCTGCGCTTGTCTGCCAGGGCCGCACCAACAAGGAGATTGCCCGCAGCATGGCAATTTCTCACCATACGGTGAAAGAACATGTTGCCGCCCTGTGCGCGCGCTTCAGCGTCCAGAACCGCACCGAACTAGCCACCGCGATGCTGAGGCGTTCGGAGAAGAAAGCGAAGGATCTCCCTCGGAAGATCCCGAGTCCCTATCGAAGCTTCCAGTCCCCCGGAGCCGGTACAGAGTATTTCTGATGCCGCCGCCAGGAAACGCTCCCGAAATTCGGGAGCGAGGGCGGTCGCTCTACAGGTCAGTCTCGCCCGCGATCAGCGGTGTTTTGCCAGGAAACCGAGCACAGCCTTGTTGTAGTCATCCGGCCGCTCCCAATAAGAGGCGTGTGCCGATTCCGGGATCGTGACGAGTTCGGCATTCGGCAGGTGTTTCACGGCCTCGCGGTAGAGCGGCGGCGGGGCATAATTGTCGGCCTCGCCGGAGATGAAAAGCATCGGCACCTTGGTGCCCGCTATGCCCTTCAGCGTCGCCACATTCTTCTCAGGCTGACCGGGCCCACGCGGCTTGACGCGGCTCGCGGTATAGTTATCCAGCCACGTCTTCACGCCCTCCGGATTGCCGGTTCGGAACGAGGCGGAAAGTTCCTGGAACTCGATCGGCATGTTGTAAAAACCCTCGGGCCGCGGGCGCTTGATCATCGCGGCGTATGTCTCGTTGTCCATGATGTCCATCGCTGCATTGGAGACCACCAGACTGCGCACCCGCTCTGGGAAGGACAGGGTATAGTCCACTCCGATATAGCCGCCGGCCCCGGTGCCCACGATATGAAAGCGGTCGAGGCCCAGACGGCGTGTGAGGGCGTCGAGATCGTCGGTCGTCGTTCCCTGAAGCGGCGAGGCGACCGGGTCATAACGGGTTTTGCCGTAATTGGGGCGGTCATAAGCAATCACTCGATAGCCCGCGGCCGCGAACGCTGCGATCTGATGCTTGCGATACGCGTCGCTGCCGGCGGATGCCGGATGCATCAGCAGAACCGTTTCGCCGTCGCCTCCCGTATCCAGGTAGTAGATGCTGACCGGGCCGAGTTCTACCGTTCCTTCCTTGATGACGGGCGCCGTTTCTGCCGTCGCGTTCGCAGACATGGACAGGCCCGTCAGTGCTGCACTCACGACCGTGACAGCAAGCGCCTTGCTCATGATGCGCCAAAGCAATCCGTACATGGTATCCTCCGGGGTAAAGCGAATGATGGATCACATCGCTGTTGGACCGATCAGGCAGGCCGCCAAAGCCTGCCCAACGGACGGTCCATGCTGTTTCCCGTGAGATTGGATCGTCAAACGACTAAACGAGACGTCTGCGTGACATTTTTTCAAATGCTCGGTCATGCAGACCTGGATTTCTGCCCTGGCCTCGCGCCGCTTGTTTCCCAGGCGGCGGCAACCCGGGGGATTTCATTCAGTCATGCGTCTCGCCATCATATGGTGTGGCCTGCATGGAGGGACGCTTCAGGAACTGCCTGAACCATTTCGCCAGCCGTGGCCGTCCCGCTTCGAAGTCCGGCAGGTCACGAAACGCCAGCCAGTCGAGTGCGGTGGCGACGGCGATGTGGCCGACATGCAGCGGCTCATCAAGTTCGGGCGACTGTTCTAGATAGTCATAGGATTCGACCAGCTTCGTCTTCATGCCTTCGGCAAGCGCCGGATAGCGCAGATGTTCCGGCCTGCGCGAAGTATCCCAGCGCAGGCCGATGCCCGCTTCACACATGCCTTGGGCAACTGCCTGCATGCGCAATGCCGCCCAGCGCGGCGAGCCGTTGGCAGGGATCAACGATGCCTGTTTGTTGAGCGTCTCGAGGTAGTCGCAGATGACGACGGAATCGAAGATCACCTCACCATCGGCAAGGACGAGAACCGGCACCTTGCCGAGCGGATTGACCGCGAAGACCTCATCGTTGCGGTTGGTCGGGCTGGTTTCGTGGTGAATGACCCGCAGTTGCCCGGCGAGACCGGCTTCCTGGGCAAAGACCAGAACCTTGCGCGCATAAGGGGAGTGGGTTTGATAGAGAAGATCCATTGTCGATCCGATTTGAACGGTTGCGTGAGGCACATGGCACGATGCACGTGTCGCCGCTCACCAATGGAGAAGCTGTCGCGTCCGGTGTTTCCATGTTGATGGAACAGTATTGCGCGATGCAGGATAATGGCGCTGCATTTCACTGCATTTGAAGAGCGAAAATTGCGCCAATGCCGATGCGCGTGCAATTCCGCTCATCGCCAGCAAAATGCCGTCGATCGCTAGAGCAGTCTTGCCTTGGAGCTTGCCTGGGGCGTTAGTGTGGTTTCGGGAAAACCCGGAACCGCTCTAAGTTTTGTTTTCGCCGCATTTTTGTAACGCCAAATGTTTCCACTTGGCTACAAGATGCTCTAACCGGCGATCAGTTGCGGCGTCATGTGCAGATAGCGTGCCGCCTTGCGCTTGGCGGCAATGTCTTTCCAGACGAACTCGACCTGATCAGCAGTCAGGCCAATCGCCGGAGCGACTTCCGATGCCGGCACAGCATGGTTCAGCGCATAAAGGCAAAGGTCCATCTTGTCGTAGGGCAGCACGAAGTAGAATTCTTCCTGTGTCTGCGGCAGCGAATAGGTATCCGTCGTTGGTGGCCGTGCGCAGATCTCGGCGGGAACGCCGAGATATTCGGCCAGCTTGTAGACCTGCGTCTTGTAGAGATGCGCAATCGGCTTGATGTCGGCAGCGCCATCGCCGTTCTTGACGAAGAAGCCCTGGTCGTATTCGAGCAGGTTTGGCGTGCCGAGCACGGCATAGTTCAACCGGTCGGCATGATAATATTCGAGCTGCTTGCGGGTGCGCTGTTTCATGTTGGTGGCGGCGACGATGCCGAGATAGGTCTCTACCGGCAGCCGCAGCTTCTTTTCGACGCCATCGGGCGAGCGCACAACCAGTGACGAGAGATTGTAGCCTCCGGTGGTCAGGCCATTGTCGAAAACGATCTTGGACGCCCAGCCTGGGCCATAGTCCGGTTCGACCTGGCGGATAAAGGCATCGCGACGCTCATAGCACCCCATCGCGGCCAGCATCGGTGCCATGTCTTCAACAGTCCGTTCGATGCCGAACGTGTCAGCTACCAACGTTCCGAGCCTCCGGCTTTCTGGATCGGAATCGGCTTCGGGCATCAGCAATGCGAAGACGTTGTCCGGGCCAAGCGCCCGCACCGCCAGTCCGGCGCAGACGCTGGAATCGATGCCGCCGGAGAGGCCGAGGACGAGCCCGCGCCGGCGCAGGTCCTTGCGCAGGCTTTCGCGGATCGCGGCGGCAATGCGGTCGGCCTCCGCCGCCGGGTCAAAATCGAGTGCCGAGGCCGAAAAGCGGATGGTCATACGTCAGGCCCTTTTCTGGTGGAGTGCATTGCTGTTGCCAGCCGGCGGCTGAGTTTGCCGCTGTCGGTCTTCGGCAGGGCGTCGACGAATTCGATCGCCTTGGGAACCATGTAATCTTCGAGATGGCGCGCGCAGTGGCGCAGTACGTCGCGTTCGGTCAATTGCGGGTCGGCCAACACCACGAACGCCTTAATGGCCTGTCCGAGCACAGGGTCGGGCACGCCTGCCACGAGCGCTTCAGCGATACCGGGCAGGGCGTGAAGAACGGTCTCGACTTCCTTCGGTGGCACCTTTTCGCCGCGCGATTTGATGATGTCATCGCGGCGGGCAACGAAGGTGAGGAAGCCATCGGTGTCGGCGGTGAACAGATCGCCGGTATGGAGCCGCAACGCACCGGTCTGCGGATGCGGGCGAAGCGCCTGGGCGGTTGCCTCGGGTGCTTCCCAATACCCTTTCATCACATTCGGCCCGCTGACAACCAACTCGCCGATTTCGCCGGACCTGACCGGTTCACCGGCTTCATCCACCACATAGGCCTCCATGCCTGGGATGGCGGTGCCGGCAGAACCAGGGCGCTTGTCCAATTGCTCGGGCGGCAGGTAAGTTGCTCGGATGCATTCGGTCTGCCCGTACATCGAATAGAGGCGCATGCCAGGCAGGAATTCTCTTAGCCGGCGAATGTGATCGACGGGCAATGGCGCGGCGGCGCTGGTCGCATAACGCAGGCTGGCAAAAAGGGCCGCGTCGAGATCCTTCATCTGCAGCATCATGGCGACCATGGAGGGCACTAGTGGAAAGCCGGTGGCACGCTCGTCGCGCAGGCGCTCGAAGAGCGCATAGGGAAAGGCGAAGGATTTTTCGAGAACCAGTGTTGCGCCGCTGAGCACCGTCGTCAGCATTTGCGTCAACCCATAGCCGAAGGACAGCGGTAGCACGCTGAAAATGATGTCGTCTGCGGTGTTCTCGAGATAGGAGACGATGGAGGACGCAGCCGCCTCGAGATTGGTGTGCGCCATCATGACCCCTTTGGGGTCGCCGGTGGAGCCGGATGTGTAGAGGATTGCCGCGAGGTCGTCCTCTCGTCGACCGTCGGATATCGTCGGCATGGGCTCCGCAAGCAGGGCGCTTGCCAAAGTCGCCGCACCTGGCAGCGCGGCGTGTGGTTCCGTCAACAGGATATGGAGAGGTGCCGCAAACTGCTGCGTGGCTTCGGCGACGACCGGCGCCAGCCTGCCCTGCGCCATGACGGCGGCCGGACGGCAATGGTTGAGAAGGAAGGCGATGCGTCCCGCCTTGGCCGACGGATTGACCGGCACGAGAACCGCGCCGGACATCCATATGGCAAAGATCGAAAGCACGGCCTCGACGCCGTTGTCCATGAACATCAGGACACGATCGCCCCGGCGCACGCCGGCGCCGGCGAGCGCCGCGGCGAGACGCTCTGCCGATTGCCCGAGCTCCGCGTAACCTATCCGCCGGTCGGCACAGACCAGCGCCGTCTTACGGCCTGTATCGGCTGCACGTGCGCGAAGATGATCTTCGAGGCGCATTTCGCAGCCTACCCTTACGCGGCCTGTTTGCTGTCGACGTAAGCGAGGATGCGGGCGATCGAGTCGAGATTGGCCGGGACGATCTCGCGATCCTCCACCTTGAAGCCAAATTCCTTCTCGATGTAGCCGACGAGTTCAAGGATGCCGGTCGAATCGACAAGGTCGTTGTCGATCAGCGACAGATCGTCCGGCAATGGATGGTTGTCGTCGCCGAATAGAAAATTCTCGATGATGAAGGCGCGGATCGCCGTTTTGGTGTCGTCTGCCATGATTTCTACCCCCAAGTTTCCCATCAATCGGTCTTGCTGGAGAACGTGTCGAGCCAGAGCTGGGTCGAGACGATGCCGACAAAAGCGGTATCGTCGCGGAAGCTGGCCGTCTCCTGATGCAAGACCTTGTTCGTCAGTTTTTCGACCGCCGCGGCATTGAAGAAGCCACCCTTGGCAACAGCGTCTTTCGAGAGCGTGTCTGCTAGGTAACCTGGCGGCGTTGCGGCAAAGGCCTGGCTGTCCGGGGCGCGATACGGCTGTTTCGGCCGTTCGATGATCGCTTCGGGAACCAGGCCTTTCGCGGCCTGTTTGAGAATGTACTTTTCACGCAGGCCATGCAACTTCATGTTCGGCGACAGGCTGGCTGCAAAGTCGATGACACGCGGATCGAGGAACGGGAAACGTCCCTCAACACTGTGCGCCATCATGACCCGATCGCCCTGCGCGGACAGGATGTAGCCCGGAAGCAGGAATGTCGTTTCCAGATACTGTGCCTGATGCAACGGGTGCCAGCGGGAAAAATCCGGCGGCAGCATGGAAGCCAGTTCCGCGGTTGCGTCATAGTCGCCGAGCTCACGCTTGAGCTCGGGCGAGAAGAACAGCTTGGCGGCACTTGTCGAACGGAAGCGCGGCCGATGCGAATAGAGCAGGTCGTCGATCCGGTCGTCGCCGGCACCGAAGAAGCGAGCCAGATATTCCGGCGATTGCCGCTGCAGGCCGGGCAGGTAGGGGTAGAGCCGCTGGAACAGCAGCGGCCGGCACTGCGAGCTGGGCTGGCGGCCGCAAAAACGGCGCAACTTCGCCTCGCGGAAAATATCGTATCCGGCGAACAGTTCATCCGCCCCTTCGCCGGTCAGCACGGCCTTGATGCCGTTGTCGTGCACCAGCGACGCGAGCTTGGCGAGCGGGGCCGGTGCGGTGCGCAGGATCGGTCGTTCGACATGGCGAATGACGGAAGGGAACAAGCCCGAAATATCGCCAGCGGAGCAGTGCGCAGTGGTGTGCTCGACGCCGAGCGTCGAGGCCATCAGGGCCTGCCATTTGCTCTCATCATGTTCCTGGCTGTCGAAGCCGAGTGAAAAGGTCCTGAGCCGGGTGGGCTGTGCCCGGGCCGCAAGCGCCGACATCAGGGAAGAATCCAGGCCGCCGGACAGATAGGCGCCGACAGGCACGTCGGCACGCAGACGAATGCGGGTGGCGTCGTCGAGCAATGCCCGCAGCTCTTCGACTGCATCGGATCGCGGCCTGCGATCATCGGAACCGGGATAGGTCTGCCGCCACCAGGCGCGCTGTTCGATCCGCCCGTCCTGCACGCTCATCAGATGACCAGGTGGCAGTTCCGAAATGCCCCGGAAAGCCGTTCGCGGCGCGAGCGGTGTCCACAAGGTGAAGATCTGATCGAGTGCGAACGGGTCGAGGCTGGCTTCGACGCCCGGTACCGCAAGCAGTGCCTTGATCTCGGAAGCGAAGAACAGCGTGTCGCCGCGCCGGGTGTGGAACAGCGGGCGTACGCCCATGCGATCCCGGACCAGTACCATCCGGCGCTGACGGGCATCCCACAGCGCGAAAGCAAAGTCCCCGTTGAGATCGTCGAGGCAATCCAGGCCCTTTTCGTCGTAGAGATGGAGGATCACCTCGGTGTCCGACTGCGTACGGAACCGCCGGCCCCTGGCGATCAGGTCCTTGCGCAACTCGACATAATTGAAGATCTCGCCATTGTAGGAAATCACCAGATTGTCGGACGGGTCCGACATCGGCTGATGACCGTCGGCAAGACCGACGATCGACAGTCGCCGGTGCGCCAGCCCGGCTTCGCCATCGATATGGACGCCGCTGTCATCCGGGCCACGATGGGAGAGCGTGCTCGTCATGCGAGCCAGCAGCGCTGCCGCGTCCGCCGGCGCTACACCCTTGCCAAAATACCCCGCCACCCCGCACATCAGACGACCGTCATGCGAAACGGTCGCCGATCAGGCGCGTCCAGCCTTCGCCGGCGAGGCCGTTGACGAAGGCCTTTCCACCCGTGAAAGCCTCGATCAGCTTCGGATCGCGGGAATGAACGATGGTGGATGCGGCGTGCACGAAGGCGATCTTTCGTCCCATCATGGCAGGGAGAAGCCCGGGTTGCGTACGCCCGCGCAACGCCGGCATGTTGCGGGAGTCGGCATGGCGCATCATCCGGTCGATCACCAGCCCCTCGCGGCCAGGCAATGACAGGACCTGGACGACCCGGCCAAGACGCCCCCTGTCGCCGTAAAAGAGAAACAGTCCAATCGGTGCACCGTTTGAGCGCGCGCGAACAACGCGCAACACCCGTTCGCCATGGATGGCCTTATGGCGAGCCTCGGCGAGCATGTAACGCAGGCGCGCGGCATCCCACCGTGGTCGCAGCGCGAACTGGCGCAGGAACGTCGGGATGATTTCGGCGGCCTCATCCTCGCTGATGTCTTCGTCGGTGAATGCATCGGCGCGGCTCAGTTCCGGCACGTAACCGTACCAGTCCGATTTGGTGCGCTGCACCAGGGCATCCAGGGGGCGAAGCAGAGGCGTGACAAGCCTTGCCCCCGGCACCCGCTTGGCAATGCCGTCTGCGACGAAGGAAACCGGGCGCAGGATGCGCAGCCATTCAAGACTGTAGTCCGGCAGGATATGCCCGTTCACCTTCTGCCACAGCGCCGTCGAGAGGTCGTTCGACGTTTCGGTGAAGGAGAGATCCTGCGGCCCGGAAAGCACATCCCGCAGCAAGCGAGCGCCGGCAAAAGGATCGTCTTCGCGGGCATCGACCATGAAGGTGCCGCAGACCGCGGCTCGCAACGTCTTGCCCTCATGCTCCATCGGCAGCGGGAAGATGCCGAAGAAACCGCTCACGGTGCCATCGTCGCGCACGTGGACCTTGGAGGCCAGTTCCGGATCGTAATTCGGGCCTTCGAGGAACAATGTCTTCAGATAGTCGGCGAGCACATGCGGGCTCACGCCATTGCTGCGCAGCAGCCGCTGAAACAGCGCGGCGACAGCCGGCAGATCCTGGGCCGTTACCGGTCTGATCTCAGGCATGCTTGTCGCCTCGGCCAATCTGATACACGTCTAAGCTTCCAATTCGAAACGCGGCTTACGTATGGGCAGCGTCGTATCAGCAACTTCTAACCAAATGATTGGCAACGCCGTTGTTTGGAAGAAGATGTGAAGCTTGGCGAATAGAAGCTTAATAGGTTCCAAGATGATGTGCAGAAGCCCTTCGGCATCTCGTCTTGACCGTGCGGGTCACAAATCTGCGCTGTTTTAGATCAGCGTCTGCGGCGCAGTGTCTGCGACGGCGTCTCACCATATCTGCGGCGATAAGCGGCCGCCGCACGGCCGAGATGGCCAAGGCCGGCGAGACCGGCCAATTCGGTCACGGATTGCCCGTTTTTAGGGTCGCGGAGCAGCGCATGGAAGTGGTCCAGGCGCAAGCTTTCGACCATCTGCAGCAGTGTCGTTCCATTGAGACGGCGTACGGTCTCCTGCAACGAACGCAGACTGACGTCGACAGCCATTGCGATGTCGCCAACGCTGAAGTCGCGTTCGATGTTGGCCTGGATCCACTCCTGGGCTTGGTCGACGGTCGATGATCCCACCGCAGGCGCCGGCGTATCGAGCGCCGCACGTTGCGAATGGGCAAGCGAGGAAAGCAGCAGGGAAGACAGGCTTTCACCAAGCCTGGCCAGATAGCTGCCGAATGCGGCATTGCCGGTCTCGACGCTCTCCAGCATCAGGTTGACGTGATTGAGCGCCAACCGTCCTGCCAGGCTCGACAGATCGACAGCTGTCTCGAATTCGACCCTGTCGATGGCGCGGTCCGCGAGCTCCGCACACTGTCGCTGCATGACCTCGCGTTCGATCAGGACGATCAGCTTGGCACAGCCGTCGGACCAGCGCATGCGGGTCGGCAAGGTCGGTGACAACAGCGATGCCACATGGCCGGGCTTTGCCAGCGCCGCTGTGGTGCCGCAACGCACTTCGGCCGATCCGGCGAGCGGAATCTGCAGCAGGAAGAAGGAAGACAGTTCGCCGGGGTCGATCTCGACTTCCGAGCCGTAGCCGACGAAATTCAGCGAATAGCCGCGCTGGCGCGAGGCGCGATGCACAGCGTGAAAGCCGGAAGCATTGGCCTGGCGCGGCGACAGGAAATGCGGGCAGAAGATTCGGCCGATCTCCTGGCGCGCTTCCTCGGGCGAAAACGTGTCCACCAGCGCATGCCGGGCCAATGGCGAACTCAGATTGGCTGCGTCCATGGCGGCCGCCTTCCCATTCGCATCATGCGGCCGCGCATTCTGGATAGTCTTTGCGCGTATTGGATTGCGGCCACAGCGCTTCTACCTCAGTCTCAATCTAGTTGAAGTCTAAAAGAAACGCGAGTCCCGGCATACTTCGGGATGACGCGTCGGACGGGACTATCTGGAGGAGATCATGACGTCCGCGCCATTCATCACCGGCATGCGCAAGGTCGCAGGGGCCGTTTCCGTGATCACCACGACAGGAAGCGACGGCGAGCGGCGCGGCCTGACGGCTACGGCGGTCTGCTCGCTGTCGGCCGAGCCGCCATCGCTGGTCGCCTGCGTCAACCGCAAGACGTGGGTGGCGCAGTTCGTGCCTGATTCTGGCGTCTTCGCCGTCAATGTGCTGTCGCATCTGCAGGAAAACGTGGCGCGTACCTTCGCCGGCCAGACCGACCTCGCCGCAGGCGAGCGCTTCGGCATCGGCGATTGGCATTCGGGAGTAACCGGCGTGCCGGTCGTGCGTGGTGCGCTTGCTTCGTTCGAATGCCGTCTGGCGCAGGTCGTCGAGCACACCACCCACGTGATCCTGATCGGCCACGTGGTGGAGACAGTGCTCGGGGACGGCCAATCGCTTGTTTATGTCGAAGGTGGGTTCTCGGCGGTAGGGCCTGTCCGGTCGGCTGCTTGAGCTGATGGATCGAAACGAATCGGGAGGAAATCGATGAAGGGTTTGGACGGAAAAACGGCGATCATTTCAGGTGGCGCCACCCTGATCGGTGAAGGCTGTGCGGCTGTTCTTGCCGGCTATGGCGTCAACGTCGTCATTGCCGATATCAACGAAGCCGATGGCGAGGCGGTGGCCGGCCGGATTGGCAGCAAGGCAAGCTTCATCCGCACCGACATCACCAGCGACGAGGACATCAAGGCACTGGTTGAAACGACCGTGAAACGTCATGGCCGGCTCGATTTCCTGGTCAATGTCGCTGCCACCTATCTCGACAATGGCGCTGAAACCACGCGCGCCGAATGGCTGAAGGCGTTCGACGTCAATGTGATCGGATCCGTGGTGCTGATGCAGGAGGCGCGTTCTCATCTGGCAAAGACCAAGGGGGCGATCGTCAATTTCGGCTCGATCTCGGCGCGTGTCGCCCAGGTCGGGCGCTGGGCCTATCCGGTTTCCAAGGCCGCGATCCTGCAATTGACCCGCAACCAGGCGCTGGATCTTGCTGCCGACGGCATCAGGGTCAATGCGGTGTCGCCAGGCTGGACCTGGAGCAACATCATGCGCCAGCTGTCCAACGATAATCGACCGAAGACCGATGGCGTGGCGGCTCCCTTCCATCTGCTGAGGCGCACCGGCGATCCAGCCGAGGTGGCGGAGGCGGTGGCATTCCTGCTTTCCGACGCGGCGAGCTTCATCACAGGCACCGATATCCGCGTCGACGGCGGCTACACGGCGATGGGCCCGGAGCGCATCGATCCGGCCATTCCGCTGCTGATGGAATAGTCCGGCAAGCGCCGCAACAACAAACAGGGGAAGGGAACAGCGATGAGCAAACGCGTCACGATTTTGGGGGGAGGGCAGGCGGGCCTGCAGCTTGCCTGCGGCCTGCTTCAGCACGGCGGTTACGAGGTCAAGGTCGTCCAGAACCGGACGGCGGAAGACATGCGCACCGGCAAGGTGCTGTCCAGCCAGTGCATGTTCGACACCGCTTTGCAGAACGAGCGCGAGATCGGACTCAATTTCTGGGAAAAAGAGTGCCCGACAGTCGATTCCATCAACTTTGTCGTGCCGTCGCCGGATCAACCCGGCGCCAAGGCGATCGACTGGAACGGCAAGCTCGACAAGCCGGCGCAAAGTGTCGACCAGCGGGTGAAGATCCCGGTCTGGATGAGCGAGTTCGAACGGCGCGGCGGCACGCTGGAGATCAAAGAAGCCGGTATTGCCGATCTCGAGACCTATGCCGCATCGTCGGACCTGACCATCGTGGCGGCCGGCAAGGGCGATATCGCCAAGCTGTTCGAACGCGACGCGGAGAAATCCCCGTTCGACAAGCCGCAGCGCGCACTGGCGCTGACCTATGTCCATGGCATGACGCCGCGGCCGGAGCATTCGGCGGTCTGTTTCAACCTGATCCCGGGTGTCGGCGAATATTTCGTCTTTCCTGCACTGACCAATTCCGGCGCCTGCGAGATCATGGTGCTGGAAGGCCTGCCGGGAGGACCGATGGATTGCTGGAAGGATGTAAGCTCGCCGCAGGAACATCTGGCGCGTTCGAAATGGATACTCGACACATTCCTGCCCTGGGAAGCGGATCGCTGCCGCAACGTCGAGCTGACCGATGCCAACGGTATCCTGTCGGGCGCATTCCCGCCCACGGTGCGCAAGCCGGTCGGACGCCTGCCTTCCGGGCGGCTGGTGCTGGGGCTGGCGGATGCCGTCTGCCTCAACGACCCGATCACCGGGCAAGGCTCGAACAACGCCTCGAAGGCGGCCAGGGTCTACATGGACGCCATCCTGGCGCATGGCGACCGCCCGTTTGATACCGCGTTCATGCAGGCGACCTTCGACCGCTACTGGCAGTATGCGCAATTCGTCGTCGGATGGACGAATGCGCTGCTCACGCCACCGCCGCCGCATGTGCTTAACATCATGGGATCAGCGCAGGCCTATCCGGCGCTTGCCAAGAGGATAGCCAACGGCTTCAACAATCCGCCGGATCTGTTTCCATGGTTCGCCGTGCCGGAAGAAGCCGATCGCTATCTGCAGCAACTGGCGGCATGATTTTCAGGTGGCATGACCGGTCGAGGCCATGCCGCCCATTCGACGCGCCTATTCGAAATAAACGCTGATCGTTCCGTAGGGGCCGAAATCGGCGGCAATGGTATCGCCGTGGCGTGCCTCGACGGGACGCACGAAGGAACCGGACAGAACGACCTCTCCTGCTGCGATGCCCATGCCGTAGGTGTGCAGCCGGTTGACCAGCCAGACGATGCCCATGGCCGGGTGGTTCAGGACCCCGGCGCCAAGGCCGGTTTCCTCGACCTCGGCGTTGCGCGAGACGATAGCGCCGATCCAGCGCATGTCGGCATCGAGTGGGCGGATCGGCCGACCGCCGAGCACGATGCCGGCATTGGCGGCATTGTCGGATATGGTGTCGAAGAAGGTGCGGGCCTTGCCGGCTTCCTTGTTGGTGCGCTCGATGCGCGTGTCGAGGATTTCGAGCGCCGGCGTGATGTAGTCAGTGGCGTTCAGAACATCGAAGATGGTGACGTTCGGGCCGCGTAGCGGCGCCTTCATGATGAAGGCGATCTCGGCTTCGATGCGCGGCTGGATGAAGCGATCGGCCGGTACCGTTCCGCCATCGGCAAAGAACATGTCGTCGAACAGGATGCCGGAATCCGGGATGTTGATGTTGAGCGCCGATTGCATCGCCTTGGACGTCAAGCCGATCTTCCAGCCCTTGATCACCGCTCCGGCTTCGGTCTTTTTCTTCACCAGCGCTGCCTGCACCTTGTAGGCATCGTCCATTGTCGCGTCGGGGAAATCCAGGCTGAGCAGACGGATCTGGCGGCGTGCACGTTCGGCCTCGAACAGGCGCGCGGCGGCATCTTCGATTTCGGCTGGCGTCATGGTCGTCGCGCTCACTCGTCAACAACTCCATTGCGCAGGATGCCGATGCCATCGGCCTCGACTTCGATCACATCACCCGGCTTCAGCCAGATCGGCGGGTCGAAGCGGGCGCCGGCGCCGGTCGGCGTGCCGGTGACGATGACATCGCCCGGCACCAGCGTCGTGAAGGTCGAAATATAAGCGATGATCTTGCGGAAGGAGAAGATCATGCGGCTGGTGCGATCGCTTTGGCGGACCTCGCCGTTGACGCGGGTCTCCAGCTTGATATCGGCGATCTGCGCCTCGTCGGTGAAAGGTACCAGCCAGGGGCCGATCGAGCCGGTACGGTCGAAGTTCTTGCCCTGGGTGACGTTGAACTTGGCGTGCCGGACCCAGTCGCGGATCGTGCCTTCGTTGCAGAGCGAAAGGGCCGCGATATGGTCGAGCGCGGTGGCTTCCGGAATACGGCGGCCGCCTTTGCCGATGACGATGACGATCTCGCCTTCATAGTCGAGCTGCGGCGATTCCGGCGGGCGCACCAGATTTTCGCCGTGGCCGACGAAGGAACGCGGAAAGCGGATGAACAGCGAAGGGTTCGATGGCGCGGCCTGGCCGTCCTTGTACTCTTCGTTGCGATCCGGGAAGTTGACGCCGACACAGATGAGCTTCTCCGGCATCGGCACCGGGATCTCGTAGGTGATGTCGGACAGGGCGAAGTCAGCCGGCAGGCCGGCTGCTTCCTCCGCAAGGCGGCGCAAGGCGCCGGCTTCGATGACTTCCCGCAGCGTCGGCCACTGGCCGCCATGGCGGCTCGAGAGATCGACGGCACCGTTGTCGGTGATGGCGCCGTAGCGCGTCTTGCCGCCGGCGGTGAATGTTGCGATGCGTGCGCTCATGCCCGGTTCCTTCCAGACGTCGATGTTGGCGATGCCGGTCAGGGCGCGATGATGGGCGAAGCGGCGAGGTCGGGATCACGCGGCTCGACGCCGGCGAACACACTGCCTTCCTCGAACCAGGAACGTGGCGCCGGCGCGCCCCACAGCGTCTGACGCTGCGGATCCTTGAGGTCCCACTTGATCGGTTCCAGATCGGGATCGACCGTCTGGTAGTCCGAGCAGTAGATCTCGATGCGGTGATTGTCAGGGTCGCGGACGTAGAGGAAGAAGGCGTTCGAAATGCCGTGCCGGCCGGGGCCGCGTTCGATGTTGCCGATGTAGCCGGTGGTGGCCATCAGGTCGAGCAGGTCGATAATGTTGAGCGGTGTCGGCACCCAGAAGGCGACATGGTGCAGGCGCGGGCCGCGGCCGTTGGTGAAGGCAATGTCGTGCACGCCGCCCTTGCGGTGCGTCCAGGCCGCCCAGAGCTTCCCGGTCTCCGCGTCTTCCGTGTATTCGGTCACGCGGAAGCCGAGCTCGTTGTAGAAGGCCACCGATTCATCGACATTTGGCGAATAGCAGTTGAAGTGGTCGATGCGCAGCGGCTTCACACCCTTGTAGAGGGCGTATTTCTGATGGATGGGCGGCAGGCGATCCATCTTCGAATAGAATTCGAGCGGAATGCCATGTGGGTCGCGCGTGCGGAAGGTGCGGGACTGGTAAGGCCGCTCGACCCACTCCACCGGCAGGCCCTTGGCCTTAAAGAAATGCTCGGCCTTGTCGAGGTCTTCCTCGCTGTACAGCTTGAAGCCGAGGTCGCGCGCTTCCGCCTTGTCGGCCTTGCGCAGGACGATGCAGTGGTGGCCACGCTCTTCCAGCGCTCGCAGGTAGATGGCGTCCTTGCTCTCGTCGGTCACCTGCAGGCCGAGCGTGTCGACATAAAAGGCACGCGAACGGGCAAGATCGGTCACCGCCAGTTCGACATGGCTCAGCCGCACGATGTTGAAAGCGGGATAGAGATTGGGTTGCGGCAAAGGCATCAGATTCCTCCTCGTAAGTGTCGCCGCGCGGCCTGGCTGCGCGGCACGGCGAAGCCGTGCTGGACGGCTTCAGCCACCAAGCTTCTGGATGGCGTGCGGCTTGGTCGCGAAAGCGATGTTCTTGGTTTCCATGTAGAAGTCGAACGACCAGTCACCGCCGTCGCGCCCGATGCCGGAGTTCTTCACGCCACCGAACGGTGTCGGCAGATGGCGTACGTTCTCCGAATTCACCCAGATCATGCCGGCTTCGAGCGCCTCGGTGAAGCGGAAGGCGCGGGTCACGTCGGACGTCCACAGATAGCCGGTGAGGCCGTATTCGGTATCGTTGGCGATCGCCAATGCTTCGGCTTCATCCTTGAACGGGATGGCGGTGAGCACAGGGCCGAAGATCTCTTCGCGGGCGATGCGCATCGAATTGTTGGCGCCGGTGAAGAGCGTCGGGGTGACATAGCAACCGCCGCCGGGACCGTCGAACTTGGTGCCGCCGGCGGCGATGGTGACGCCCTCCGACTTGGCGATTTCGATGTAGGAGAGCACCTTCTTCTCGTGCACCGGGTGGATCAGTGGACCGACAACGGTCTCTGGATCGAGCGGGTGGCCGATCTTGATGCGCTTGGCTCTCTCGGCAACCAGCGCCGTGAACTTGTCGTGGATCGAGGCTTCGACCAGCAGGCGCGACGAAGACGTGCAGCGCTCGCCATTCAGCGAATAGATCATGAAGACCGCCGCGTCCGCAGCGCGTTCCAGATCCGCATCGGCGAAGACGATCACCGGGTTCTTGCCACCCAGCTCGAAATGCACGCGCTTCAGCGTGTCGGCGCCCTGTTTCATGATCATGGAGCCGGTGCGGCTCTCGCCGACGAAACCGATGGCCTTGATGTCGGGGTGTTCGGTCAGCGATTTGCCGGCATCTTCGCCGAGGCCGTTGACCAGGTTCCACACACCCTTCGGCAGGCCGGCCTCTTCGGCGATCTCGACCAGAAGGCGCGCGCTGAGCGGCGAGAATTCGGCCGGCTTGTGGACGATGGTGCAGCCCGCGGCGAGCGCCGGAGCGATCTTCCAGGTCGACAGCATGAAGGGGGTGTTCCAGGGCGTGATGACACCGACAGGGCCGATCGGCACGCGGGTCGTCATGTTGATCTGGCCGCTGTCCTGCAAGGTGCGGCCGTCACGGGCCTGGGGCGCGCGGTCGGCGTAGAAACGGAAATTCTCGGCGCCGCGCAAGGCAGCCTTGGCCATGAATTTCAGCGACTGGCCGGTGTCCATGCACTCGACGAAGGCGATTTCTTCGGCACGTGCAACGATGGCGTCGGCGATCTTGTGCAGCAACTTCTTGCGCGCATCGCCCGGCATGGCCGCCCAGTCGCGGAAGGCCGCCTTTGCGGCCTTTGCGGCACGGTCGATGTCCGCAGCCTTGCCGTGCGCCACCTTGGCCAACGGTTTCAGGTCGACAGGCGAGATCGTCTCGAAGGTCGATCCGTCGGCCGCAGGCACGGCCTCGCCGGCGATGTGATTGAGCACGCCGTCGCGCTTGAAGCGTTCGAGATAGGCGCTTGCCTTGCGCAGATTGTCGTCCAGTGCGCTCATGCTTTCGTCCTCGTTACTTGCCGCGCAGCCGCGGGTGGATCGCATTCTTCTTCCAGCTCAGTTCGGCGTCGATCTCGCGGATCTCGAGCGACAGCGCGAAATGCGGCGTGGCAAACTGGGGCGCCAGCCGCTGCGAAACGGCGGCAATGATGGCTTCGCCTGTCCGTTTCTTTTCCTCCGCGCTGCGGCCTTTGCCGATGCGGAAATTCATGTCGATGAAGCTGTTCTGCGGCAGCCGATCTGCGATCGCGTAAGCTTCCGTGCGGAATGCCCGAACGCGGATGGCACCGATCTCGAACAGGCCGGTTTCCAGGATGGTGTCTGCCACCAGCGTGCACAGGCCCTGGATATCGACCGTTTCATCGAGGTTCGCGGAATATTCGATCGCCATGTGGGGCACGGCGTTCCTCCACCAGTAAGTCTATTGTTTGTAATTAACATGTGAATTACATCTTGACTGATGAAAGTCAAGCGCTGTTGAATGGGTTGTGCCATCCGCTCGCGGCGGGATTGCCGGTGCCGCCAAAATCGCGGATATAGCGCTAAAAGCCGACTACGCGTCTTGCGTGTGCCGGTTCGCGAGACAGACGGAACCAGAGCGGAGACACCACCTTGCTGCCGCCTTCCACACGACGCTCCCTGCCGATGACGCTTCTGCGTGCCCGCGAAGTGATCATGGCGCACTTCCGACCGATGCTGGCCAGGCATGACATCACCGAACAGCAGTGGCGCGTCCTGCGCGTGCTGGCTGAAACCGGGCCACTCGAAGCGACCGAACTTGCCGGCCGGGCGTCGATCCTGCCGCCGAGCCTTACACGCATCATCAAGGCACTGGAAGAACGCCGACTCATCACCCGTAACCGGGTGAAGGATGATGGCCGGCGCGCGCTGCTTGCCATCACCCCAAGCGGCGTCGCGCTGATCGAGGATCTGGCGCCGGAACGTATCGCCATCTATGAGGCCATCGAAGGGCGTTATGGCGCCGAGCAGTACGAACAGCTGCTCGACATGCTGGAAAGCCTGATCCAGTCGGAGAGCAGCGAGGGCTGAGCTTTCGCTTTCTCGCGGAGATGACAGGCGAACGGTGCAGATCGTGTGGCCGACGGCGGTGCGGGCCTGCTCCTCACCCACCGAAACTGCCGAGGGCCATCGGCTGCGAATAGTTGCGGTCGACATAGAGCAACGCTGCTTCGCCGCTGCCGTGGCGAATGTCGATGACACGGCCGAACATCACATTGTGCGTGCCGACCTTGTTGACGTCGCCGATTTCGCAGTCGAACGAAACGATGGCATCAAGCAGCGCCGGCATGCCCGACGGCATGGTTTGCCAGTTCGCTGCCTGGTAGCGTTCGGCCATGTCGCGGATGGCGCCGGCGAATTTCGAGGCGAGATGCATATGGGCCTGCGTCAGCACATTGACGCAAAAACGCCGGTTGCCGAGAAACATTCCCGTCTGCGCCGATCGCTCGTTCATGCAGATGAGCAGGGTCGGCGGATCGTCGGAAACACTGCACATGGCGGTCGCGGTAAAGCCGCCGCGACCGGCTGGTCCATCCGTGGTGACGATGTTGACCGGCGCGCAGACGCGCGCCATGGCGTCACGAAATTCTAACCTTGAGACCTGCGGTTGCATGGGCTGGCCCTCATGTTCGATCGTTGCCTAGCGGTGGCAGCCAGGTGTCGCCGGTCCAGCCATTCTCGTCATAGTCGGCCATGCAGGTGTCGACGAGTTCCTCCATCTGCTTCAACCTGCCGCCGCGCTCGGCGCCCTTCAGCACCTGCAGCCGCACTTCTTCCTGGGCGCCGGCATAGTTGAGCTCATAAAGCGCGTGGCGTCCGCCGAACTCGGTGCCGGTGGCGTCCCACAGCAGCTTCATGATCTTGATGCGCTCGATATGGCCCATGTCGTTGGAGCCTCGCACATATTGCGCCAGATAGCGGTCGATGTCGGGATTGCCGAAGTCCTTGACGGAGGAGGGCAGGTAGATCAGGCCTGATGCGACAACCTTGCGCACCGTCTCGATGACGCGCGGATAGGCTTCGGACATGAAGGTGCGGTAGGCCAGCGCACTTTCCATGTTCGGCAGCACCGCGCCGCCGGCCCATGGGATCGGGTTGTAGGCCATCGCGTTGGAGAAACTCCAGAACATGTGGCGCAGCGCGATCACCTCGCCGAGCGCCGCCTGGTTGCCGCGGAAAGCATCGCCACCGGTGGCGCGCAGCGCCTTGGCGAGCAGGCCGGCGAGGAAGTCGAGCTTCACGGCAAAACGCGTGCAGCCCTGGAAACAGTAGCCGTGCATGAAGCCGGAAGCGGGATGGAAGGAGAGGATCTTCTGCGCGTCGCGCAGCACCAGCACGTCTTCCCAGGGCACGAAGACGTTGTCGAGCACCAGGATCGCGTCGTTCTCGTCGAAGCGCGACGACAGCGGGTAGTCGAAGGGTTGGCCGACCGTGTTGGCGGTCTGCTCATAGGAAACGCGGCAGAACATCTTCACGCCCGGCGCATTCATCGGCACGATGAACATCACCGACAACGAAGGATCCTCCGTCACCGTGGCGGAACTCTGCGCCAGGAAATTGTAGTGGGTCAGTGCCGATGAGGTCGCCACCACCTTGGCGCCAGACACCCAGATGCCGGCATCATTCTCCTTGGTGATGTGGACGAAAACGTCCTTCACCTGTTCGGCCGGCTTGTGGCGGTCGATCGGCGGATTGACGATGGCGTGGTTCATGAACAGGACGGATTCTTGCGCACGTTTGTGCCAGGCCCGCGCATTGTCCTTGAACGGACCGTACCAGTCGGCATTGGCGCCCAGCGTGTTCATCAGCGCCGCCTTGTAGTCGGCCGTGCGCCCCATCCAGCCGTAGGTCATCCGCGCCCAGTGGGCGATGGCACCCTGCTGGGCGACGAGATCGGCCGGCGAATGAGCGACGCGGAAATATTTGTGGGTATAGCCGCCCGAGCCGGTATCGGTCGGCGAGGTGAGGACGGCCTGCTGCTTAGGGTCGTGCAGAGCGTCATAGAGGCGGGCGAGCGAGCGCGCCGAATTGCGCATGGCTGGGTGGGTGGTGACGTCGGCGATGCGCTCGCCGTTGATATAGACCTCGCGGCCGTCGCGCAGGCTCGCCAGATATTCGGCGCCTGTGAGCGGGCGCGTCTTGTCGGCCCGGAAATCTTCCGCTCGCATCGTAATCCTCCCTTGATGGACTGGAGAGTAGCGCCCCGCGTGGCGATGGTTTATGGACAAAAGTCGAAAACCGCTTGGACTTTTTCGGGTGCCATGAGCCAGGCTTTCATTCCGGAATTCTTCGTCTATGGCGAACCGACGCGCGCGCTCGACGTGGGTTTCTTTCATGTCGAGACCGTGCTCGCACGCGAAGGTATTCATCGTGGCCGCGTGCAACCGCACAAGCATCCGCAGATGGGCCAGATCACTTTCTGGACGAGCGGTCGCGGCAACTACCGGATCGAGCAGTTTTCCGAGGATTTTTCGTCGCCTGCGGTGAGTTTTGTGCCGAGCGGCGTGGTGCATGGGTTTGTCATCGAACCCGGCACGGATGCGATCGTGGTCTCGGTTGCCGACGATGCGCTTGCCGCGATTGCGGCGAACACGCTGTTACCGCTCGAGCGCCCCGTCTTCATTGCTGGACGCAGTGGCGACGTCCTATGGCAAAAATTGGAGAGCAGCATCCTGGCGATCCAGACGGAATATGCCGATGCGCTGCCTGGCATGGACAAAATCCTGCCGCCGCTGATCGCTGTCGCGCTTTCCGGCATCGCGCGGCTGGGCAGTGGGCCGCAACCGATCGAATTGCCTGCTGCCGGTGCCCTGGCCACGCGGCTGCGTCACCTCATCGATCGGAATTTCCGGGAGGAATGGCCGGTCGAACGTTACGTCGAGAGGCTGGGCACGACCCGGCACCTGCTCGACAAGGCCGCCCAGCAAGTGTTGGGCTTGGGCGTGCGGCAAGCCGTCAACGAAAGGCGGTTGGTGGAAGCCAAGCGATTGCTGGCCTTCACCATTCGATCCGTCGAAGACATCGCCTTCGAGACGGGCTTCAACGATCCGGCCTATTTTTCGCGTTTCTTCCGCAAGGCGACGGGCTTGTCGCCCGCCGCATGGCGCAGGGACCGGCTCGGTCCTCCCGCCAGTTGAGGCAGTCCGTGCTCAGGCGCTGGCGGCCGTCAGGCCGGCATCGATACCTTCGGCGATCCTGGCGACGTCGGCAGTGGTGATGATCAGCGGCGGCGACAGGATGATCATGTTGCCCGAGACGCGCAGCATGACGCCGGCATCGTAGGCGGCATCGGTCACCTTGGCCATGGTCTTCTTGTCGGCCGCCTTCTTGGAGCTGCGATCGGACACCAGTTCGAGCGCGGCCATCAGGCCCTTGCCGCGCACGTCGCCGACCAGCGCGTGCTTGGCTTTCAAGGCTTCCAGCGCCTTGCCAAGCTCAATGCCACGCGCGGCGGCATTCTCGTTGACGCCGAGGCGTTTGGTTTCAGCGAGCGCGGCAAGCCCGGCAGCGCAACCGACGGGATGTCCGGAATAGGTGTAGCCATGGCCGATGGCGCCGAAGCTGGTCTTGTCGGCTTCGAACACATCCGCCACCTTCTCTCCGATCAGGGTGGCGCCGAGCGGGAAGTAGCCGCAGGTGATGGCCTTGGCGATGGTCATGAAATCCGGCTTCACGTTCCACAGCCGTGAGCCTGACCAGGCGCCGGTGCGGCCGAACGCCGTCACCACTTCGTCGGCGATGAGCAGGATGTCGTGCCGGTCGCAGATCTCGCGCACCAGGGGCATGAAGGTTTCCGGCGGCACGATGACGCCGCCCGCGCCCAGAACCGGTTCCAGGATGAAAGCCGCGATGGTGTCGGCGCCCTGGAAGGCAATCTCCTCCTCGATGGCGCGTGCGCAGAGCCCGGCGAGCTTGACCGGATCGGTTTCATCATACGGGTTGCGATAAGTCCACGGCGCCGGCGTGTGGAAGCAGCCCGGCAGCAGCGGTTCGTAGTTACGGCGGAAATTGGCGTTGCCATTGACCGAGGCGCCGCCGAAATGCGTGCCGTGATACCCTTTCTTCAGCGCCAGGAATTTGGTGCGGTCTGCCTGACCGCGGATCTTCCAGTACTGGCGTGCGAGGCGCAGCGCCGTCTCGACGGAATCAGAACCGCCCGACGTGAAGAAGGTGCGCACCATGCCTTCCGGAGCGAACCATTGCGAGAGCTCGTAGGCGAGCTCGATCGATGGACCGGTCGAGGTGCCGCGAAAGCCTGAATAATAGGGCAGGGTGTCGAGTTGGGAGGCGATCGCCTGCTTGATCGGATCGCTGCTGTAGCCGAGATTGACGTTCCACAGGCCGCCGACCGCATCAAGCACGGTGCGGCCTTCGATGTCGGTGACATGGGCGCCTTCGCCTTTCATGATCACGCGCGGCGGCGATGCGCGCATCTCGGCCGGATGCGCCATTGGATGCCAGATCGGTTTGGCATTGTTCTCTGCGAAAAAATTGGTGTCGCGCATCTGAAGTCTCCAAATTCCTAAAGGGTGAGGCCGAAATGGCCGAGCGCTTCGACATAGGATCGCGCCGGGCTGGCCACGTCGAAATGAACGGGCCGCATGCCGGCGGCGATTGCACCGTCGATGTTGCGTTTCTGGTCGTCGACGAACACGCAGGCGCTGGTCGGCAGGTCGAGTGCGTCGGCAACCGATTGATACGCGCGAAGGTCCGGTTTCAGGATCTTCGTATAGGTGGCGTCGACGATCGTCTCGAACAGGGAAAGCAGCGGCAGGCGGCCGCGGAAATCGGCGCCGTAGAAGAGGTCGAGTTCATTGGAAAGGACTGCAAGCTTTACGCCGGCCGCATGCGCCTTGCGGATGGCGCGATCGGCTTCCGGCCGCACCACCGCTTCGGGATCGGCGCCGCGGGCGCGGCGCACGAAAGTCTCCATTGCGTCCCAATCCTCGCCGACAAGCTGGCCGACCTCGCGGGTGCGGGTTTTCCAATAGTCGCGTTCGCTGATTTCGTCCGCCTGCATCGAACGCCAGAGCGGGTCCGAGGCAAGGTCGAACGGACCTTGCCAGGCCAGTGTGCCCGGTTTGAGGCCGAGGGCCTTCTCCGTGAGTTCATGTGTTTCGAACAGGGTCTTGGTGACGACGCCACCGAAATCCAGCACCAGGGCCTTGGGCGCGCTCACGCCGTTTGCTCCCGGGCTTTCTCCTGGCCGGGAGCAATCACCCCCTTTGCCGCCCAGCGGTCGAAGATGGCCAAGGCCGTCCCGGCGAACTCGTCGCTGTTGATGTGTCCCTCGATCTCATGCAATTCGACTGGAGCCTTGATCGCCTTGCGCATCTCGTCATTGAAGACAGCGAGCGCTTCCGGTTCGTAGAGTGGTTCGCCCTCCTGGTCCCATTGTTCGATGCCGCCTGTCGGCAGGATGAATGCGACAGGGCCGGAAGCCAGAGCGAGCTTTTCCGAAATCGCGCGGGCGACGCGGCGGCGACCATCCTTGCCAGTGGTGACGGAGGCGAGCAGGCGATTGTGGGCGTGATAGGGCCTGTCGGACAGCCCTTGCGGGACCGGCTTCCAGGTCGGGAAATCGACCATGTCGACGGCTCCCGGCGCCACGATCTGCGGGATACCGGCACGGCCGGCATTTTCCAGCCGATCGACACCGGAAGAAACGACGCTGCCATTCAAGTGATTGGCGACTTCCTGCAGGCTGAAATCCATAACTGCAACGAAACGATTGTCGGCGGCGAGCGATTCAAGCGCACGACCACCCATGCCGGTGGTGTGGAAGATGACCACTTCGTAGCCACGCTTCTCGAGCTCCGGCCGCAAGATCTTCATGTAGGAAAGACAACTCGTGCCGAGCGAGGAGATCGCCACGGTCGGCAGGTTCGGGCGCGGCTTTGCAGTGGTAAGCGCGGCGCCGACAACGGCACCGGAAGCCTGGGAGAGCACGGCCTTGCAGGTATCGTTGAGTCCATAGAGGCCGCCAGCCCACAGGATCATCATCAGGTCCGGTGCAATCCGCTCCGGTGGAACGAGATGGGAGTAGGCGATGGTGGAAACGATGAATTTCGGCACGCCGATCGGCAGTGCGAGTGCAATGTCGAGCGCAAGATCGGTGCCCATGGTGCCGCCTATGGCGATGAAGGCGTCGATCTTGCCGGCGGCTTCGAGGTCGTGGACGAGACGGGAAGCGCCACGCGCCATCAGCTCCATGGCGCTGTTCTCGTCACCGGATTGTGCGATCGCTTCAATGGTGGTGCCGATTGCCGATGCCACCGAATGCTTGTCGTAGTCCGGCCGGTAAGGCGGGTCACCGAGCACGCTGACGTCGAACATGAGCGGAATGCCACCTGCAGCGCGAATGCGTTCGGCCATGTAAAGCAGCTCGTCGGCCTTGGTGTCGCCGGTGCCGCACAGAAGAATCTTCGGGATATGCGTTTTGGTCATTCGTTCCGCTCTGGTCGTCTTCAGGTTTTAATCGTTTGCTGCTCTGGCGCGGCGGCCGGTCAGGCGCTCGCTGATCTGGAAAGCGGACTCGACAACCGCCTTGCCCAGGGTCTCCATGTCGGCGGGCTCGATGCGGGCGCGTGGCGCGGCGATGGCGAGCGCGCCGACGGCGGTGCCGCGCGCGCCCAGAATGGGGGCGGCGACGGAGAAGACGCCGTCTTCATAACCCTGCGCGCCGACGGAATAGCCTCGGGCGCGGGCGGCCTGAACCTGCTCCCTAATCGCCGTTGGATTGGTGACGGTGTGCGGCGTGTAGGACGCGAGCTTGCCGCCCAGAGCCGCATCCATGACGCGATGGTCGGCGAAGGCCATGAAGGCGATGCCCGAAGCCGTGGCATGCAGCGGCAGGCTTTCGCCGATCGGCACGGCGACACGGTTGGCCTTGCTCGACTCCACGACGTGGACGGAGATCAGGCCGCGGCTTGAATATTCGGAGAAATGCACGGTTTCGTCGGTGCGGGCAGCGAGTGCCTCGGCGATCGGGGTCGCGGTCCTGAGAAAGGGAAATTGCGCCTCGCGCATCAGTGCAAGGCGCGCCACGCCTATGCCCAGCCTGTACAGACGGCTGCCGCCGTCCTGCTCGACCAGTCCCTGGTCCATCAATGCCAGAAGCAGGCGTCGGGTCGTCGCCTTGTCGAAATCGACCGAACGGGCGAGATCCGCCAGTGTCCTCTCCGGCTCGCCCTGTCCCAGCACCTCCAGCAGGGACACGGCCTTGGCCACCGTGCTCATTGCGCTTGTCTCTCCTCCAGATACTTAACGCGCGAATTAACTTGACAGGTGCCGAGCATCTTTGCAAGTCTATATTCGAAATGTCGTTTTAAATAATGAAATGAAAACAGGCCTTTCGGCCCTTCGGCATTTCACTGGACTTTTGGCCCCGCTGCGCGGGGACGGGCTTGTGGGCCCCGCTTTGCGGGGGAAGGAGGAGGACTTCATGACAACCGTAGTGGAATCCGGTGAGACCAACCGGCTGAGAAAGAACAGCCTTGGCGTCGGTGCCGTGACATTTCTGGTGGTTTCGGCCGCGGCACCGCTGACAGCGGTCGCCGGTGGCGTGCCGCTCTCCATGCTGATGGGCAACGGTGCCGGCATTCCCGGTACTTTCCTGCTCGTGACCGCCGTGCTTTTGATCTTCGCGGTCGGCTATGTCGCCATGGCGCGTCATGTCACCAATGCCGGCGCATTCTACGCCTATACGGCCAAGGGCCTCGGCGGTGCGCTGGGTGGGGCTGCAGCGCTGATCGCCATTCTCTCCTACAACGCCATGCAGATCGGGGTCTTCGGCATGTTCGGTGCCGCGACCTCCGGCCTGTTCGCCGGCTGGGGCATCAACCTGCCCTGGTGGCTGTGGTGTTTCATCGGCGTCGCCCTGGTCGGCGTGCTCGGCTACCGCCGTGTCGACTTGTCGGCCAAGATCCTCACCGTCCTGGTGCTGCTCGAATATCTCGTGGTGCTGGTGGTCGATCTGGCAATCCTGTTCAAGGGTGGCGATTCCGGCCTCAGCATGGCGCCATTCACGCCGACACAGATCCTCAGCGGCGCGCCCGCGATCGGCCTGCTGTTCTGCTTCGCGGCCTTCATCGGTGTCGAGGCGACGACGATCTATTCGGAAGAAGCGCGTGAGCCGCACCGTACCGTGCCGCGTGCCACCTACATCTCCATCCTGATCATCGGCGTGTTCTACATGTTCACGTCCTGGCTGATGGCAAATGCAACGGGCGTCGACAAGCTGGTGCCCTCGCTGCAGGCGCTTCAGGATCCGACCACCTTCCTGTTCACGCTGTCGGACCGCTATGTCGGCTCCACGCTCACGCAGCTGATGAGCATCCTGTTCGTGTCCAGCCTGTTTGCCGGCGTGGTCGCATTCCACAATGGTGTCGCGCGCTACCTCTACGTCGCCGGCCGCGAAAAGCTCCTGCCTGAGTCGCTTGGCGTCACCCATCCGGTGTTCAAGAGCCCGCATGTCGGCTCGCTGATCCAGACGGCCATCGCTTTCCTGGTGATCGCGCTGTTCGCCGTCACCGGCCAGGATCCGGTGCTGGCGCTGTTCTCGTGGCTCACCAATGTCGGCACGCTCGGCATCATCACACTGATGGCGCTGACGTCCTTCTCGGTGCTTGCCTTCTTCAGCCGCAATCCGTCGCTCGAGGGCAATGTGCTGAAGTCGAAGGTTGCACCGGTGGTCGCCGGCCTGGTGCTTGCCTTCATCATCATTCAGATCGTGCTGAACTTCGGCAGCCTGTCAGGGGCTTCAGGCACACTGTCGTGGTTCCTGCCGTCGCTGGTGCTGATCGCGGCAGTGCTTGGCCTGGTTCTGGCTCTTGCCCTCAAGAGCAAGGATCCGGCAGCCTTTGCCCAGCTCGGCAACGAGGTAAAGGAATAGAAGCGTCGGAAGGGTTGGCCAGGGCATTTTTCTGGAATTGCTCGGGGTGGCCAACCCTTCCATCCTCCCAAGACAACATTCGCATAGAGCATAGAATTCGGAGACAAGACCTGATGGACCAGGCCACGATCGACGCGCTGCGGCAGAGACCTGTCGCAGCGCAAAAGCTTTTCATCGACGGCACCTTCGCCGACAGCCGTGACGGGGAAACGCTCCCTGTCATCTCGCCGATCGACGGCACGACGCTGACTTCGATCGCCGATGCCGGCGCGGCCGATGTCGATCGTGCGGTGGCCGCGGCGCGTGCTGCCTTCGAGAAGGGAAGCTGGTCGCGTGCGGCACCCGCCGCGCGCAAGAAGGTGCTGCTGAAGCTGGCCGACCTGATCGAAAAACACGCGTTCGAACTGGCCGTTCTCGGTGTGCGCGACAATGGCACCGAAATCGGCATGGCCTACAAGGCCGAACCTCTGTCGGCGGCGGGAACCTTCCGCTATTACGCCGAGGCCATCGACAAGGTTTACGGCGAGATCGCGCCGACGGCGCCGGATGTGCTGGGGCTGATCCATCGCGAACCGCTGGGCGTTGTCGCCGCCATCGTGCCGTGGAATTTCCCGATGATGATCGGCGCCTGGAAAGTGGCGCCGGCCCTGGCTGCCGGCAACAGCGTGGTGTTGAAGCCTGCAGAGGTTGCGTCCCTCACACTGCTGCGCCTTGGTGAACTGGCAGCTGAAGCCGGCTTGCCGGAGGGTGTCTTCAATGTCGTCACGGGACGCGGCAGCGTGACCGGAGAAGCGCTCGGCCTGCATATGGATGTCGATGCCATTGTCTTCACCGGTTCGGGCGGGGTCGGACGGCGTCTGCTCGACTATTCGGCGCGTTCCAATCTCAAGCGGGTCCATCTCGAGCTTGGCGGCAAGTCACCCAATGTCGTCTTCGCCGACGCGCCCGATCTCGATGTCGCCGCCAAGGTGTCTGCCCATGGCATCTTCCGCAATGCAGGTCAGGTCTGCGTGGCCGGCTCGCGGCTGCTGGTGCAGTCCTCGATCTACGACGCCTTCGTGGAAAAGCTGGTGGCTGCAACCGTCAAGATGAAGGTCGGCGACCCGCTCGACATCAAGTCGGACATCGGCGCGGTGAGCAGCATGGAGCAGCTCAAGAAGGATCTCGGCCATGTGGCGACGGCGCTGGACGAAGGCGCGCAACTGGTTTCCGGTGGCCGCCGAATCCGCGAAGAGACTGGTGGCTATTATATGGAGCCGACCATCTTCGGTGGTGTCGCTCCCGGCATGACCGTGGCGCGCGAGGAGGTGTTCGGCCCGGTGCTGGCCGTGCAACGCTTCGAGGACGAAGCGGAAGCCGTGCGGCTCGCCAACGGTACCGTCTATGGGCTCGCCTCCGCGGTGTGGACCGCCAATCTTTCCCGGGCGCATCGCATGGTGCGGGCGATCCGCGCCGGCGTGGTGCATGTCAATACCTATGGCGGTGCTGACATGACTGTCCCGCTCGGTGGCTTTGGCCAGTCCGGCTTCGGCCGGGACAAGTCGCTGCACGCCTTCGACAAATATTCGGACCTGAAGACGGCCTGGATTTTGCTTGCGTAGGGGCTCTGGCAGCGCAAGCGCGGTCCCTCGGGATCGTGCTTGCGCTTGTTCTTGTTTTGTTCTATTTTGGACGTTTCGGCCCTGCGAATTGGGCGAGACATGTCCCAAGGTGTTTTCGATTTCGGTCAGTCAGAAGGTCCGCGCCGGCCCAAGAAACCGGAGCGACTGATCTTGATGGTGCTGCTTGAAACGCCGGTCGGCAGTCAGGCGCTGGAGATTGCGACCGGGATACAGATGGCGAACGGGCTCCAGGCGAAATTGCGCCCGCTGAAGCACCTGCACATCTCGCTCCAGCACATCAGGGACGATAAACGTTTGCGCGAGAAATACGTATTTGCTGCCAAATGCGCTGCAAAATCCGTTAGCACCGATGCGTTTGATGTCTGTTTCGATCGTATCGTCACGTTTCCCGGTGGTCGACCGGACAGGCGAGCAACGGTGCTTCTGGGCGGAAGCACGCCGTTGATGGATCTCCAGCGAAGGCTTGGTGTTGCTCTCATCTCCAACGGATTGCGTGGGACGCTGAGCTTTAACCCGCATATCACGCTTTTCTACAGTTCTCGGCCGGTCGTCTCGCAGCAGATCGATCCGTTGCGTTTCACCGTCCGAACGTTCTCGCTTGTCCACAGCGAGCGAGGACTGACAAAATACAACATTCTTGAATCCTGGCCGATGCCGGCGAAGTGGCACTAAAAGGCATAGCCTTTGGTTCGATGGCTTCATAAGTTCGTCCGCGCTATGTGATGCGCCTGAACGTTGCATCGCCATCGCGGAGGAGAGCATGGATTTTTCGACGGTCGACCGCACCTATGCCAAGGCGCGTGCGGGATTTCGCCTGGAAATACCCGAGCATTTCAATTTCGCGTTCGACGTCATCGACGACTGGGCGAAGCGTGACGACCGCACGGCGGTTATCGCCGTTTCGCGCGATGGCGAGACGATCCAGCGCATCGCCTATTCGCAGCTTTCGGAAAGCTCGAACCGCTTCGCCAATGCCTTGCGCAAGCTGGGCGTCGCTGCGGGTGACTTTGCCTGCGTCGTCATCGGTCGCGTGCCGGCCTGGTACACGGTGCTGTTCGGCTGCATGAAGGCGGGTGTCATCTCCATGCCGGGCACCAACCTGCTTACCGCACACGACATCGCTTATCGGGTCAACCATTCCAAAGCCACTGCCGTCATCGTCACTTCCGAGCATTGCGCCAAGGTCGATGCGATTCGTGCCGAATGCCCGACGCTGAGGACCTTCATCGTCGTTGATGGCGAACGCGACGGCTGGCTGCCGCTCGAAAAACTGCTGGCCGAGGCTTCGCCGGAGTTGGACCGCGAGGATTTTTCGCCAAACCGCGCGACCGACATGATGATGGCCTATTTCACCTCCGGCACCACCTCGTTGCCAAAGATGGTGCCGCGCGACCACGGTTACGCGCTCGCCCATGTGGCGACCGGCCTGTTCTGGATGGATCTGAGGCCCGGCGACGTGCACTGGTCGCTCACCGACACGGGTTGGGCGAAGGCGGCCTGGGGTATCCTGTTCCCGCAGCTGATGCTCGGCACACCGGCGGTGCTCTACAATGGCGACGGTGCCTTCGACGCGGACATGCATCTGAAACTGATCGGCAAACTCAAGGTCTCGACCTTCTGTGCGCCGCCAACCGTCTATCGCCTGTTCGCGCAGCAGGATCTGAAGCGCTACGACCTGTCCAGCTTGCGCCGCTCGCTGGGGGCAGGTGAGCCGCTCAATCCGGAAGTGATGCGCATCTGGAAGGAAGCGACCGGCACGACCATCGCCGATGGCTACGGCCAGACCGAGACCATCAACATTGTTGCCAATTTTCCGGGCGAGGAGGTTCGGTTCGGATCGATGGGCAAGCCGGTGCCGGGCTACGATGTCGACGTCGTCGATGACGACGGCAAGCGCCTGCCCGACGAAGAAGTCGGCCACATCGCGGTCAAGGTCACCGATCCACACCCGGGCGGCCTGTTCCACGGCTACTACACCGGCAAGGCACTGGACACCGGCTCGTTCCGCAATGGCTGGTACTATACCGGCGATACCGCGCGGCGCGACAAGGACGGCTATCTCTGGTTCGTCGGCCGCTCCGACGACCTGATCTCGTCCGCAGGCTATCGCATCAGCCCGTTCGAGGTAGAGAGTGCTTTGATCGAGCACAAGGCGGTCGCCGAAAGCGCGGTCATCGGCAAACCCGACCCGACGCGCGGGCAGATCGTCAAAGCCTATGTCATCCTGGCAAAGGGCTTCACGGCGTCGGACAAGCTGGCGCGCGACATCCAGGAATTCTGCCGCAACCTGACGGCGCCCTACAAATATCCACGCGAGATCGAATTCGTCGACACGCTGCCCAAGACCATTTCCGGCAAGATCCGCCGGGTGGAGCTCAGGCAGGCCAGCAAGGGATAGATGGTCAGGCCGCGTCGCGGTCTGTCAGCGCGATGTGGCAGCAGCCGCTGCCATGGCCGGGCGACCAGGTGACGTTGTCGAAACGCACGCCGGTGGCCTCGAACAGGCCGCGGTCGAAAGCGCCAGCGATGCGGCAGAGCGTGGTGAGTTGGTTCTCGCCGACGCCGGCCTCGACCCAGGCGTCCTTCAGCGGACACCGCTTGACCTTGAAGGCGATGCGGTCCGGCGCGCGTTCGACATCGGTCGGATACATGCGCCCGTCATCCGGGCTGACGGACAGGAAGGCTTCGCCGATGGCGCGCGCGTCATTAGGGCCGAACTTGGCGAAGGCTGCGGTCGCCACTTCCTGACCGCGTTTTTCGATGGCGCGCACCATGACCGCCTCGGCCTGTTCGGGGCCCAGTTCCGCCGTCAGCTCGTCCAGCATGAGCCGGTAGAGATCGGCGCGGTTGCGGAATGCGGAATCCAATTCGCGGGCAAGCTTTTCCGCTCGGGCTTGAGGGTTTGTCATGATCAGTCCTGTACTTGCGTCTTTGTGAGTCTGGGCACAGCGGCAACCAGCGCCTTGCCGATGGCGGATTGCGGATCATCGATGACAGCGCGGGCATCGCCCTGCTCGGCGATGCGACCACCCTCGAGAAGGATGACCCGGTGCGCGAAGGCACGCACGACGCCAAGGTCGTGGGAAACGAACAGATAGGCGATGCGTTCCGTGCGCTGCAGGTCGAGCAGCAGTTCAAGGATCTGGCCGCGTACCGAGACATCCAGCGCCGAAACGGCTTCGTCGAGCACGATCAGCGACGGTTTCGTGGCGATGGCGCGGGCAATCGCGACACGCTGACGTTGGCCGCCGGAAATCTCGTGAAGATGGCGGCCGGCGAGATCCGGCGACAGACCGACACGTTCGAGCAGTGCCGCAATGCGATCCGGGCGCTCACCGCGGCTGGCCAGCGCATGGATACGCAGTGGATCGTCCAGCACGCGCGTCACTGTCGCACGCGGATTAAGCGCGGCAAGCGGATCCTGGAACACCATCTGCAGCCGTGCGCGTCTGGCGCGCAGAGCCGAACCGCGCAAGGCGAGGAAGTTCTCGCCCTCGAAATCCACCCGGCCGGCATCGGGTTCGATCAGCCGCAGGATCAGACGGGCGATGGTGGATTTGCCGGAGCCGGAAGGACCGGCCAGCGCTACGGTTTCGCCTGTCGAAATGGCAAGTGAAATGGCGTCGGTAGCCGTAACGACCGTCCCGCCGCGGCGGAAGCGTTTGGTCAGCTCGGAGACGACAAGCAGCGGCTCAGACATGGTCGTGCCCGGTCGGTGCAATCATCGGGGTGGCATCAAGGCCGATATGGGCGGCCAGCAGCTTTCTGGTGTAGGCATGCGCCGGTGTCGGGATCACCGCGTCAGCCATGCCCAACTCGACCATCTCGCCATTGTTGAAGACGGCGATGCGGTCGGCCAGTTCCGCGGCAAGCGCGATGTCGTGGCTGACGAACAGCAGCGCCATTCCATCCTCAGCCACCAGTTGTCGGATGAGTGCGACGATGTCGGCCTGCACGATGGTGTCGAGCGCGCTTGTCGCCTCGTCGGCGATCAGCAGTCTCGGCCCGGCAGCAATTGCCGCGGCGATCGCCACCCGCTGCCTTTGCCCGCCCGATAGCTGGTGCGGATAGGCTTGCAGGGCCGTGTCGGGGTCTGGCAGCCTGACACGCCGCAACAGGTCAAGCGCACGGTCTTGCGCCTGTGCCCAACTGAGATCGAGATGTGTGCGGGCAACCTCGGCGATCTGCCGGCCGACGGTCATCACCGGGTCGAGGCTCGCCGAAGCGTCCTGGAAGACGAAGCCGATGTCGCGGCCGCCACGCGGCAAGTGCGGCTGTCCCGACCACAGGATCGCGCCATCCACGGTGGCCGTCGGCGGCAGCAGCCCGGCGATGGCAAGTGCGAGCGTGCTCTTGCCGGAGCCGCTTTCGCCGATGATCGCCAGCCGCTCGCCGGCGGCGATGTCGAGATCAATATCACGGAGCGAAGGCGAAGCCGCGTTAGGTCGATAGGAGACCGACAGGTCGCGGATCGAGACGAGTGGCCCGGTCATGACAGGCCCTTCCTGACGGCAGTGCCTTCGACGATGCCTTCACCGGCGAGATAGACACCAAGCACGGTCAACACCAGCGCTATGCCCGGCACGATCGAAAGAAACGGTGCCGAGCGCAGGACGGTGCGGCCTTCGGCGATCATGCCGCCCCAGGTGACGCGGTTGGGGTCGCCGAGCCCCAGGAAGGAAAGCGCGGCCTCGATCAGGATCGCAGAAGCGACGATGACGGAGGAGAGCGCGAGCACCGGTGGCAAGGCGTTTGGAAGAACCTCGCGCAAGGCGATCTCCAGCGGATGCATGCCGATGACCCGCGCGCCGGCAACGAAATCGCGCTCGCGGATGGAAAGCACTTCGGCGCGAGCGACGCGCGCTGGCCCTGTCCATGCCGAAAGTGCGATGGCGACGACCACGACGGTGAGCGAAGGGCCGACGACGCTGACGAAAGCCAGTGCGAGCAGGAAGGACGGTACGGTCTGGAAGGCGTCGGTGATGCGCATCAGCGCCTCATCGACGATGCCGCCGGCAAAACCCGCCAGTGTGCCGATCACGGCGCCGACGGCGATTGCCGCTGCTGCCGCGGCAAGTCCGACGGCCAGAGACGTGCGCGCGCCATGGACGAGTTCGGCCAGCACGTCGCGTCCGAGACGGTCGGTGCCGAGCGGCAGCGACCAGTCCTGGAATGGCGGCAGCAATGGCGCTCCCTTGATGGCGAGAGGGTCGCCGGGGAAGAGCATCGGGGCTACGAGCGCCATAGCCGCCAGGACGGCGAGGATGCCAAGCCCGACCAGGGCTTCCGGTATGTGCGACAGTCGCCTCATGCGCCGGCCTCGCTGGCGCCGACGCGCGGGTCGAGGAAGGCATAGGCAATGTCGACCAGAAGATTGATGAGGACGACCAGGACTGCGCTGACCAGGATGATGCCAAGCAGCAGCGGCGTATCGCGCAATGCCACGGCCTCCTGCGCGAGCCTGCCGAGCCCGGGCACGGAAAAGATACTTTCGATGACGACGCTGCCACCCAGCATCTGGGCGGACTGCAGTCCCAGCATGGTGATGAGCGGCAACAGGGCGTTGCGCGCGACATGGGCGAGCACGATGTGCCGGCGGCTGAGGCCCCTGGCGCGGGCCGCGCGTACGAAATCCAGCCGCCAGACCTCGGCCATGCCGGCTCGCATCATCCTGAGATACAGCGCCAGATAGATCACGCCGAGGGATGCCACCGGCAGGACGAGGTGATGGGCGATGTCGGCAGCGCGCGCAAAGCCGGTCTTGCCGGAGGCGATCGTCTCGAAGCCGGAGATCGGGAACCAGCGCAGGTCGACGGCGAAGACGATGACGAGGACCAGCGCCAGCCAGAAGCCCGGCACGGCGTAGAGTGCCAGCGATGCCGTCGACAGGAAGCGGTCGCGGAAGCTGCCGGGTTTTGCGCCGGCATAGATGCCGAGCGCCGAGCCAAGGCCGAAGGACAGGGCTGTCGAAGCGCCCATCAGGATCAGCGTAACCGGCAGGCGTTCGAGGATGACGTCGCGGATCGGTCGCGAGAAGGCAACCGACTGGCCGAGATCGAGATGCAGCAGTGCCCACAGATAGTTGGCCAGCCGTGTCGCGGCGGACTGGTCGAGCCCCCAGCTCTGCCGCATTGCCTCGACGAGGCCGGCATCGCCGCCGGTCGACACGAGATAAGCGTCGACCGCATCGCCGGGAGCCGCCTCGAGCAGGAGGAACGTGCCGACAACGACGATCAGGAGCACAAAGACGGAGCCGACGAGACGCCGGCGCAGAAGGAGGAAGGCACGTGACATGAGTACAAACTTCGAGGCCGGAGCCACCAGCTTATCCGCTGGCGGCTGCCGACCTCAAGCACCGATCCTGATTACTTCGCCAGCCAGGTGTCCGACCAGTTGGACACTGCCCAGCGCGGATTGTCGGCAATGTTGCCCACCTTGTCGCTGGCGACCGAAATGAAGGTCCAGTCGGCGACGTTGATGAAGGGCAGGTCCTCGACCACCTTCTTCTGGAACTCTTTGTAGAGGTCGGTGCGCACCGTGGCGTCCAGCGTCTCGGCTGCCTTGGCGATGATGCCGTCGATGTCGGCGCTCTTGTAGCCGCCCTGGTTGGAGAAGGGCACGCCATCGGGAATGCCGCTCTGCGCCAGGATGGTGGTGGAGATCGCCGGATCGCCGCGGAACACGGGTGGGCCGACCGCAAGGTCGAAGGCATGGTCGGTGTAGACTGCTTTGATGTGCGCGGCCGAGTCATTGTTGACCAGTTCGGCGTCGATGCCGATGGCTGCGAGTGCCTGGCGCAGATAGTCGCCGAACTGCTTGGTTTCGTTGAAATAAGGGGCCGGAAGCAGTTTAAGCTTAAAGCGCTTGCCGTCAGCGCCCGGCTTGTAGCCGGCCTCGTCGAGCAAGGCGTTGGCCTTGGCGACGTCGAAGGCGTAGGCCGGCACGTCCGGGGTATAGAACTGCTTGTCGTTCTTCGGTACCGGGCCGCTCGCGGTCTCGGCATAGCCGAGGAAGATCGTCTTGACGACGAAGTCCCTGTCGATGGCATGCGCTATCGCCTGCCGTACCTTCAGATCGGCCAGTTCCTTGCGGCGATGATTGATTTCCACGACGAGCTGGTAGGTGAGGCTTTCATAACCCTTGGTGACGACCTTCAGCCCCGGCACCTTGGAAATCCGGTCAAGGTCGGCCAGCGGCACGGCCGAGAAGGCAGCGAGCTGGATTTCTTCAGCCTCGAGCGCATTGGCGGCCGCCGAGCGGTCCGGCAGCACCTGGTAGACGATCTCGTCGAGATTGGGCTCACCCTTGCCCCAATAGGCGGTGTTTTTTTCCAGCCGGTAGTACTGGCCGGCCTTGTGTTCGGCAAACTTGAACGGACCTGTACCGACGGGGGCCGTGTTGGCCGGGTTCTCCTCGATCTTGCCGTTCTCGTAGATGTGCTTGGGCACGACGCTGGTCAGCGCCGGCAGCGCGTTGCGGATCAGCTGGAACGGCGTCGGCTTGGCGAATTTGAACACGGCGGTGTGTTCGTCAGGGGTCTCGACAGCTTCCAGATCCTTGAAAACGACACGGCCGAGATTCTGCAGCGGCTTCCAGATCTGCAGGGCCGAGAAGGCGACGTCGGCCGAGGTGAACGGCTTGCCGTCGTGCCAGGTCACGCCCTCGCGCAGCTTGAAGGTGACAGACTTGCCGTCTTCCGAGCCTTCCCAACTGATGGCGAGGCGAGGGCTGAGCCCGTCCTTGCCTTCATAGTCGGCTTCCGCGAGCGGCTCGACGATCTTGGACGAGATGAAGAAGACACCGTTGGAAGCAACGATTGCCGGGTTCAGATTGCGCGGTTCGGAATCGGCAGCGACTGTCAGGCGTCCGCCCTTTTGCGGCTCCTGTGCCCAGCCAATCGTGGGAAGGGCGGTCGAGGCGAGCAGCAATGCAGCGCCTGAAAGCAACGAACGCCTGGTGAGCTTGAAACCTGACATGACTGACCCCCTAAATGACCTGCCAAGCAGGTCCTGATACTGTGGGCAGGCTCTGCAGGCCTGCTTCCACGGCGCGGATTATGACCTTTGTCCGCCGTTTCGCCAGAGAAGGAATTGGCGCAGAAGGCCCTGGCGTTGAAATTTCCATCCGCTGGACCAGAGCGTTTCCGTCTTTTACGGAAACGCGGAAACGCTCTAAGTTTTTGTTTTTACGCAATTCCGGACGGAAAACTGTTACACATTTTTCCTGGAATTGCTCCAGCGGTGGCGACGGCCAGAGGCGTTGCGGTTTGGCGGTGCGCATGAGACAGCATTGCGGTCCGAACGTCCATGTCAGGTGAGATGCCGATGTCCTCTGCGCGCGATCGTCTCGAAGCGTTCCTCTCGCGTCTTGCCGAGCGGGCTGCCGACGAAAAGGTGTTCACCAAGCTCTATCCCGACGTGGCCCGCGCGGCTGCCGACGCTGCCGATGCGCGCCGAAAGGCCGGCATCGGGCTTGGGCCGCTCGACGGCGAGATCATTTCGATCAAGGATCTGCTCGATGTCGGCGGCGAGCGGACGCTGGCCGGTTCGGTGCTGCGCCGCACCGCCGTGCCGGCGCGTAAAGACGCACCGGTGGTGCAGCGTCTGCGCCAGGCCGGCGCGGTCATCATCGGCAAAACCAACATGACGGAATTCGCGTTCACTGCGCTCGGCCTCAATCCGCACTACGGCACGCCGGGCAATGGCGCCGATGCCACACGTGTTCCGGGTGGGTCCTCGTCGGGCGCCGGCGTATCGGTGGCCGAAGGCACCAGCGCCATTTCGATCGGTTCGGATACGGGCGGGTCGATCCGCATTCCGGCGGCGCTGAACGGCGTTGTCGGCTTCAAGCCGACAGCCAGCCGCGTGCCTCTGGACGGCGCCTTTCCGCTTTCCTTCGCGCTGGACTCCCTCGGCCCCCTTGCACGGACGGTTGCCGAATGTGCCGCCACCGACGCGATCCTCGCCGGCGAGGAACCTCTGCCGCTGATGCCGGCGCGGCTGGATGGCCTGCGCGTCGGCATTCCACGCGGCGCATTGTTCGACAACACCGAAGAACCGATCGCCCGCGCCTTCGAGGACTCGGTCCGCAGGCTCGAGCGGTCCGGTGCGCGCCTTTTCGATATTGCTATCGACGACCTTGTCGATGCAATGAACGAGGCCACTCAGTACGGCTCCATCGCCGGCATGGAAGGTGCGGCCATCCATGCCGACTGGCTGGAGGCCGGCACGGATGTTCCGGTCGATGCACATGTCAGCGTGCCGCTTGCCCGCTACGCCAAGGCGCCGGTACCGATCTACATCCGCACGATACGCAGCCGCGCCGGGCATATTGTCGAGATGGATCGCAGGCTGACGGATTTCGACATGCTGGCACTGCCGACCGTGCCGGTGGCGGCGCCACTGATCGATGCGGTGATGGCCGATCCGAAATTCGACGACCGCATGGAAGGGCTGCTGCTGCGCAACACCGAGGTGTTCAACTACTTCGACCAGTGCGCGATCTCGCTGCCGATGCCCGGCACGGCCTTGCCGTCCGGCCTGATGCTGGTCGGCCGCAACGGTCACGACCGCCGCCTGCTGGCGATTGCTGCTTCGGTCGAAGCTCTGCTCAAGGCCTGAGCGGTCCGACTGGAGACCGGCGATGGAGCGGATCCGCCCCATCGGGTTTTGCATCATTTGTTGCCGCGCCGGCGCAGCCCGTCGAAATAGACGATGACGATGATGAGCGCCCCGGTGATCACGCGCTGCCAGAATGCGTTGACGTTGAGCAGATTGGCACCGTTGTTGATGGTGGCAAGAATGAAGGCGCCGAGCAATGGTCCATGCACAGAACCTACGGCTCCGAACAGTGACGTGCCACCGATGACCGAAGAGGCGATCGCTTGCAATTCCCAGCCTTCGGCCTGGGTCGGGTTACCGATGCCGATGCGGGATGCAAGCAGAACGCCGACAAAGGCCGCGCACAGGCCCGAAAGCGTATAGGCCATGTAGATGGTGCGCTGGACGTTGACGCCGGAGAGGCGCGCGGCCTCGGCATTGGAGCCGACCGAGAACAGGTAACGGCCCCAGCGTGTGTGGTGCAGGAAGACGTAGGCCGGCACGCCGACGAGTATGACCATCCAGAACAGGTTGGGCACGCCGACGAACGAGCCGCGCGAGAATTCCTGGAAGGCATCGTTGTTGATGGAAATCGAGTTACCGTTGGTCATCAGAAGGCCGATGCCGCGCAACGAGGTCAGCGTGGCCAGCGTGATGATGAAGGGCGGCAGCCCCATCTTGACGATGCCGAAGCCGTGAAACAGGCCAATAGCAACGCCGATCAGCAGGGTGATCAGGATGGCGACAAAAACCGGCAGTCCGGAATTGATCAGCATCGCCGTCGTCACCGTCGCAAAACCGACGACGGCACCGACGGAGAGGTCGATGCCACCAGTGATGATGACGAAGGTCTGACCCACTGCCAGGATGGCGATCATCGAGCCCTGGCGCAGCAGGTTGGAGATGTTGTTGGCGGTGGCGAAGCTCGAAGTCGAGAAGGAGAGCAGGACCCACAGCAAAACCAACAGCGCCAGCAGCGTCAGCCCGAACAGCGCGTTGTAGTTGCGCTTCGACTTTTCGGCGGGGATCGCCTCGGTGCTCATGATTGTCCTCCGGTTTTTTCCTGCTTCTCGGCCAGCGCCTGGGTCAGGATGTCTTCGTGGCTGACGGTGTGGAAGCCATGCGTGGCGACCAGCTTGCCGCGCCGGAAAACATGCAGCGTATCGGCCAGTTCATAGACTTCCGGCAGATAGGACGAGATCAGGATGATACCCGCGCCCTGGGAGAGCAGCGTGGAGAAAAGCCGGTAGATTTCCGCCTTGGTGCCTACGTCGACGCCCACCGTCGGTTCGTCGAAGATGAACAGCTTGGCGCCATGGTTCAGCCATTTGCCGATGACGATCTTCTGCTGGTTGCCGCCGGAGAGGCTGGAGGCCAGCGCTTGTCGTCCGGCTGTCTTGATGCGCAGGCCGGCGATCTGCTGTTCGGCATGTTTTGTCTCTTCACCGCCGGAGATCAGAGCACTCCTGCTGATGCGCTTGTAGATGGGCAGGTTGAGGTTAAGGCTCACCGGAAGATTGAGGCAAAGGCCCTGATCGCGTCGGCTTTCCGGGGCTAGCGCCATGCCGAGCTTGATCGCATCATGCTCGGAACGGACGTGAACTTGCTTGCCGTCCCACAACACCGTGCCGGAGGATTTGGGGTGGCGGCCATAGAGGGTGGTGACGAATTCACTGCGCCCGGCACCGATCAGACCGTAGAGGCCGACGATCTCGCCTTCGTGCACGGTCATCGAGATATTCTCGAATCCCTTGCCGGAAAGCTGCCTGGCTTCCAGGATCGTCTTGCCGATCGGGAATTTGTCCTTGTGATAGATCTGCTCGATCGAACGGTTGATCATCAGCCGCACCAGTTCGGCTTCGTCGGTATCCTTGATGTTGCGGGTGCCGACATAGGTGCCGTCGCGCAGCACCGAAACACGGTCGGCCAGTTCGAACACCTCCTCCATGCGGTGGCTGATGTAGATGATGGTGACGCCCTCTGCTTTGAGACGGCGGATCAGGGCAAAAAGCTGGTCAGCTTCCTTGCGGGTGAGATAGGCGGTCGGCTCGTCGAAGATGAGGAATTTGGTGCCGCGCACGGTGGCGCGGGCCGCGGCGATCAATTGCTGCTGGCCGATGGTCAAGTCACCCAGCAGGACATGGGCGGGCAGGTTGAAGCCGAGATCATTGATGATCTTCTGGGCATCTCGCACCATGGCACGCTGCTGCAGGAAACCGTAGCGGACGTTTTCCTCGCCGAGGAACATGTTGGCAGCGACGGTGAGATGACGGCACAGCACCACCTCCTGGTGCACGGCGTTGATGCCCAGCGCCATCGCTTCATGCGGTGTTGCAAGCGCGACGGGAGCACCCTCCCAGATGACGTCGCCGGAGGTACGCGGCATCACGCCTGTCAGAAGCTTGATCAGTGTGGATTTGCCGGCACCGTTTTCGCCAACGACCGCGTGGATTTCCCCCGCCCTGAAGGCGAGATTCACCGGCTTCAACGCATGCGTGCCGGGATATTTCTTTTCCAGGCCGCGCAGTTCCAGGATCACCTTGCCGGGTTCCAGTTCCGGGGCAGGGAGCTGATGTGGTGCCGCTGGTGTCATGACAATCCTCCCGACTGGCACGCTTTGGACAGCTCGCACAGCCTAGCGCAGGAGACCTGAGCCGGACAGGTCATGCTGCCACGCTTCAGGAATACTCTCGGGTGAGAGTGAGGTCGCTTCGGTCGGCTCAACTGCTTGATCCGGGGCCGGGACTGGCCCCGGATCACAGGTTTTCAAGGCTCAGTTGAGCTTCGGGTTGAGGAGCGCGTCGATCTTCGGCTCCTTCATGTTTTCCTTGGTGACGAGGTTGGCGCCGGTGTCGACGAAGGTCTCGACTTTCTCGCCCTTCGAGGCGGCAAGCGCGGTCTTGATGCCGTCATAACCCATGCGATACGGGTCCTGCACGACGAGGCCGGAAATGACGCCATCGTTGAGGAACTTGATCAGCTTCTCGTCGCTGTCGAAGCCGATCAGCCCGACCTTGCCGGCAAGGTTGTTTTCGGCGATTGCCTGGCCGACGCCCTGCGCCATGATCAGGTTCGAGGCGAAGACACCCTTGAGGTCCGGATTGGCGGTGATCAGGTCGGTCGCGATGTTGAGACCAGTCGTGGCCTGGCCATCCGCATATTTGTCCGCCACCACCGTCAGGCCCGGATACTTGGCCTTGACCTGTTCGAGGAAGCCTTCGCGGCGCTGTTCAAGCGAGCCGGCACCTGGAAGCGCCGTGATGATCGCCACCTTGCCTTCGACCTTGCCACCATTGGCAGCACCGATCGCAGCTGCCAGACCGTCGGCCGCGACCTGGCCGCCAACCTTGTTGTCGGTGGTCAGGAAGGACGTGAAGGCCTTGGAGTCGGCTGAGGAGTCGATGCCGATGATCTTCACTTTCTTGGCGGCTTCATCGATCGGCTTGCCAAGAGCCTTGGCTTCGGTCGGAGCGATGACGACTGCGGCCGGATTGCCGGCTACCGCGTTTTCAAGGATCGAGATCTGCCCGTTGACGTCGGTCTCTGCCTGGGCGCCGAGTTCCGGCACGTTGACGCCGAGATCCTTGCCGGCCTTACGGGCGCCGGCGAGTACGATCTGCCAGTAGAAGGAGGTGGTGTCCTTCACGATGATCGGGATGGTGGTGTCGGCGGCGGCGGCCGGCCCCGGTTGGAATGCGCCGGCCAGCATCGAGGCTGCGGCGAGTGCCACGAAGGTGCGGCGGCTGACTATGCTTTTCACGAATTTCATAGGCTTCCTCCCAAAGTCGCCTGGTCGGTTTACGCGAAGTCCTTTCTGGATAGGCGAAGTCCAATCAGGACTTTATAGATAAAAAACATCATAGCGATTTTTAGTGGATCGTGGCGGCGCTTGCAAGTGTGAAGCCCCTTCGTGGCCCTCACGAGCCCTCTTTCGATATGAGGCATCAATTCCAAACTAAGGTCAATGCGGAACAATCATTCCATGTGGCGTCGTTGTGTCTTCCGCAGTCAACCCTGCTCGGCGCGGACCACGCCTTTCTTGAGCAGGATGTTTGCATAGGCAGCGCGCTCGCCGGAGGCGATAATGTAGGCGGCTTTGGTCGCACGTTCATAGAAGGCGAACCGTTCAAGAGGCGCGATGACAAAGGGGCCGGCCAGGCGGTCGACGATAGACTGGTAGGAGCGGCAGATGTCGGGAAGCTGGTTCGCGTCTTCGACGACTGCCATGCGGAAAGCCGCTGCCGGTGCATAGGTGTCGAGCGGCATGTGCGTGAGGATGGCTTCAAGCAAAGCCTCGCCGCCCAGCCCGTCGGCTCGCACGACCTTAGGGCCTTGCGTGCTTGCAGGAAAATTGCCGTCGGCGATAACGATCTCGTCGCCATGGCCCATGCTGCGCAAGGCGTGCAGCAGATCGGGTCCGAGAAGAGGATGAATGCCGCGCAGCATCAGGCGATGTCCTTTGGAATTGTTGTCTGGCCATTGCGTCCAACTGGCTTCATTCGCGCACGGCTCCCGTCAACGGTGGCTGCACGGTCGTATAAGGACGGTACTTTTCGAACTCAGCTTCAGGAACCTTGATCTCGAGCAGGTCGATGTTGCGCGTCAGGCTGGAGGCCTTGGCGGTGCCGATCAGCACCGTCGAAACCGCTTTCTCATGCAAGGGGAACTGCAACGCTGCGGCGGCCAGCGGATATCCGGCCTCTTCGGCGATCGTTTCCATGGCGGATACCTTTGACAGGATCTCCGGTGAAGCCGGGCCGTAGTCGAAATGCGAGCCGGGCTTTGCACCCGTCGCTAGGATGCCGGAGTTGAAGACGCCGCCGATGACCAACGTGGTGCCGTGCTGATGGCAAAGCGGCAGCAAGTCCGCCTCGGCCGAACGGTCGAGCAGTGAGTAGCGGCCGGCGAGCAAGATGCAGTCCAGCGGTGCGCGACGCATGACTTCGACGCAGATTTCCACTTCGTTGACGCCAAGCCCGTAGGCGGAAATGACGCCACCGGATTTCAGCCCTTCCAGCGCCTTGATGCCGCCGTCCAGCAACTGGCCGAGGTGAACCTTGGTGAGCTCAATGCCGTGTGTGTAGATGCCGATGTCGTGCACATAGAGGATGTCGATGCGATTGAGCCCAAGCCGCGCGTAACTGAATTCGACCGAGCGCATAATGCCGTCATAGCTGTAGTCATATTCCAGCTTGAACGGCAGCGGGTTGAAGAAACCGAGATTGGGGACTTCGTGTTTCGGCGCCGGCTTAAGCAGACGGCCCACCTTGGTGGACAGCGCATAGCTGTCGCGCGGCTTGTCGCGCAGGAAATCGCCGAAGCGGCGTTCGGAGAGTCCGAAGCCGTAATGGGGTGCGGTGTCGAAATAGCGGATGCCGGCATTCCAGGCTGCGTCGAGTACAGCTTCGGCGTCCTTGTTCGGCACCGCTTGATAGAGATTGCCCAGCGATGCACCGCCGAAGCTGAATTCGGTGACATCCAGCGCGGTCTTGCCGATACGGCGGGTCTTCATGCATCCACTCCCGTTCGCGGCCGTTTCCCAGCCGTCTCTTCGCTCGTCGAAGCTACAGCGTTGCGCCGAGATGCCAAGGCACGAACTCGTTGTCGCCATAGCCGAACATCTCGCTCTTCGTCTTCTTGCCCGAGGCGGTCTCGACGATGAGTTCGAAGATATCGCGGCCCATCTCCGAGATCGTCCTGTCGCCGGAGGCGATGACGCCGCAATTGACGTCCATGTCCTCCTCCATGGCTTGGAAGAGCGTGGTGTTGGTCGCCACCTTGATCGATGGCGTCGGGTGGCTGCCGAAGCAGGAGCCGCGCCCGGTGGTAAAAACGATGACATTGGCGCCGCCCGCGACCTGGCCGGTGGCGGAGACCGGGTCGTAGCCAGGCGTGTCCATGAAAACGAGGCCGCTGCCGCTGACCTTCTCGGCATAGGCAAAGACCCCGTTGAGCGGGGTCTGGCCACCCTTGGCGACGGCACCGAGCGACTTCTCCAGGATGGTGGTCAGTCCGCCGCGCTTGTTGCCGGGCGAGGGATTGTTGTCGATCGAGGCGCCGTGCATGGCGGTGTGGTTTTCCCACCATTTGATCAACGCATCGAGTTTGGTGGCGATCTCCGGCGTGGCTGCGCGGTAGGCAAGCAGGTGCTCGGCGCCATAGATCTCCGTGGTCTCCGAGAGGATGCCGATGCCGCCGACACCGGCAAGCAGATCAACGGCCGCGCCAAGCGCCGGATTGGCGGTGATGCCGGACATGCCATCGGACCCGCCACATTGCAGGCCGACCACGATCTCCGAGACCGGGATCGGCTCGCGCTCCAGCCTGCCGACCTCCTCGGCGATCTCAGCCAGGACGCCCATCGCCTTTTCGACCGACTTGCGTGAGCCGCCGGCATCCTGGATGTTGAAATGCCGCTTGCCGGCGGCCACACCCTTCTGACCGTAGAGGGTGAGCTGGTTGACCTCGCAGCCCAGCCCCACCATCAGCACACCGCCGAAATTGGGATGGCGTGCGTAACCGGCCAATGTGCGGTGCAGAACCATCATGCCGTCGCCAGTGGCGCTCATGCCGCAGCCCTGTCCGTGCACGATCGGCACGAAACCGTCGATGCCCGGATAAAGCGGCAGCAGGCGGCGATTGGCCTCGTCGGCAATCGCGTGGCAGACGGTGGCAGAGCAGTTCACGCTGGCGACGATGCCGACGAAATTGCGGGTGCCGGCGCGGCCGTCAGCGCGGCGATAACCCATGAAGGTGCGGACTTTGTCAGCCTCGGTGGCCTCCAATGGCGCCGATGGCGGAACGACCGGCATGCGGCCGGATTCGAACACCAGATTGTGCGAATGAACATGCTCGCCCGCAGCGATATCCTGCGTGGCGCGACCGATAGCCTGGGCGTATTTGACGACCGCAGAGCCGGCCGGGATCGGCATGATCGCTACCTTGTGACCGGATTCGACCGAGTCGGCTGTCGTGGCGCCACCTGGAAGTGCGGTGCCTTTCTCCAGCCGGCCGTTGGCGACCACGACATTGTCGGAAGGCGAAAGCACGATCGAATTGGCGGCGGTCACGACGATGGTTCCTGGGATCTGGATTCCTGGGATTTGTCCTGGCTGCTGCCGGATTGACACCGGCTATCCTGCAGTTAATGTCTTTTATCGTAAAAAAACATTTGGGCGTCAATTGGCATTTTCGGTTAGAGCGCTTGCCAGGAACGGCGGGCGAAGAGAATAGAATGTCGAAGAGCAATAACGTCTTCAAAGATGCCTATAATCGCTGCCTGCGGCTGCTGGAGGAAACCAGCAATCTGCCTTCCGAGCCGGAATTGGGAGCGACGCTTGGCGTGAGCCGGACCACTGTGCGCGGCATTCTTGCCCGTATGGCTGAAAACGGTCTGATTGCCTGGGACAAGCGTGACAAGACGGTGCTGCGTGCGCCGAAAGAAGACGATTTCTTCCCGGACGAAGAAACCGACTCGTTGTCGCAGATCATCGAGCGCTCGTTCATGCGGCGCCTGCTGGCCGAGGGCGCGGAAGCCGGCATGCAGATCAACGAGCTGGAACTGGCGCGCGAGATCGGCGTCGGCACCACCAGCGTCCGCGAATTCCTCATCCGTTTCAGTCGTTTCGGTCTGATCGAGAAGCGGCGCAACAGCCATTGGGTGCTGAAGGGCTTCACCCAGGCCTTCGCGCTGGAACTGGCCGACATCCGTGAAATGTTCGAACTGCGCTCCGCCGCCGCCTTTGTTGCCTTGCCGGCTGACAGCCCTGTCTGGGCCGATCTCGACCGTCTGGAAGCCGAGCATCATGTCCTGGCGCGCGATATCGCCAATCGCTATCCCGAGTTCTCGGAGCTGGACGAGCGTTTCCATCGGCTGATCCACAGCGCCTCGCGCAACCGTTTCATCGTCGATTTCTACGATGTCATCGCCATGATCTTTCATTACCACTACCAGTGGAACAAGGCGGGACAGCGCAGCCGCAACGAAACGGCGGTGGCCGAACATATTGCCTATATCGCTGCACTCAAGTCGCGCGATGCGGTCAAAGTGGAGGCTGCCTGCCGCAAACATCTGACGTCGGCACGACAGACCCTGCTCGACTCGACGCCTGAAGGCAGACGAACCCTTCCGGCGAACCGTACCAAGACGCCGTGACCCGCTGCCATGTCGGGCTTGTTGCCGCAGCGCCGATTTGTCGGTTTGCCGGCCTTCAGGCTCGTGGTAGGTCTTTGCAGATTGGCAAGGGAGTGCGCGACGCCGTGATCGCCGGGCGCAGGAGATGGAGCATGCCGACGGCCCTCGCCGTCGCGTGGCTGCTCGTCCTGCAGTCGGTGCTTGGCGCCTTCGCCGCCGGCGCCGGTCCCAATCCCGCGCAACTCGATGCCTTCGGCAACGTCATCTGTACGCATGACGGCGCCGCGCAACTGCCGCCGGGCGAGCAGCCGCAACAGCACCAGCAATCGTGCTGCGTGCTCGGCTGCAACATGTACTCGTCGGCGGTTGGGGCGCCGCCCGATGCCATTCCTCTGCTTGACGGACTGGCCTTCGCTGCCAGCCTCCTGGTCGTCTTTCCCGCCAGAAACGTTATCGGCTTCAGCCATGACTGGTCGCCGGGAAATCCGCGCGCGCCACCGGTATTGGCCTGATCTTTACCGTTGCGCCCGGCCGCTGGCCGCGCCACGATTTCTCCCTTTCGTTTCCTATTTGCGTGTCCGGCAATGACGCGCCTGCCATGGAGCAAACCCATGCCTATCTTCAACCACGTTCGTTCGCGTGCATCCCTGTCTAACTCGATTTCTTCCCGGCTTGGCCTTGCGTCAGCCGCTCTCGCAGTCCTGCTTGCCGGCGCTCCAGCCGCATTCGCGCATGAATTCAAGGTCGGCAGCCTCGAGATCGATCATCCGTGGTCGCGCGCCACGCCACCCGGCGCGAAAGTGGCCGGCGGTTACCTCACCATCAAAAACAGCGGCGGCGAGCCGGATCGTCTGGTCTCGATCGCCTCGGATGTCTCGCAGAAGGCGGAGGTGCATGAAATGGCAGTCAAGGATGGCGTCATGACCATGCGCAAGCTGGACAACGGCCTCGACATTCCAGCCAATGGCAAGGCCGAACTCGCGCCCGGCGGCTACCACCTGATGTTCATCGGCCTCAATCGCCAGCCCAAGCAGGGTGAGAAATTCGCCGCGACGCTGACCTTCGAAAAGGCCGGCCCTGTCACGGTGGAGTTCAACGTCGAAGCCGTTGGCGGTGCCGCACCCAAGGCGCATGGCGATCACGCGAACTGACCTTTTCAGAACGAACCTATTTTCAGAGGAACTCCAATGTTCAGAACCATGATCGTTGCCGGCCTTGTCATGAGTGCCGGTGCAGGGGCGGCGTTTGCCCATGTCTCGCTCGAGATCAAGGAAGCGCCGGTCGACTCCACCTACAAGGCCATCTTCCGTGTTCCGCATGGTTGCGACGGCAAGGCGACCACGGCCGTACGCATCAAGATCCCGGAAGGTGTCATCGACGTGAAGCCGATGCCGAAAGCCGGGTGGAAGCTGGAGACGGTGAAAGGCAAGTACGCCAAGGCCTATTCCCTGTGGGGTGAGACGGTCAGCGAAGGCGTGACCGAGGTCAACTGGAATGGCGGCAACCTGCCGGACGAATTCTATGACGAGTTCGTGTTGCGCGCGCGGCTGGCCGGCGATCTGTCCGCAGGTGAAACCCTGCGCTTTCCGGTCGTGCAGGAATGCGAAGGCGGTGGCACCGCGCGCTGGATCGAAATCCCCGCCGCAGGCCAGGATGAAGACGCGCTCGAGCACCCGGCGCCCGGCCTGAAACTCCTGCCGAAGAAGTAATGGTTGCGGCGCGCCGCATCTTGGCGCGCCGCTACCCCTTGGGTGTATCGGTCCATGCAGCAGTCCGCTTTGCAGAATTCGCGAGAGATCCTCCGACGCCTGGTCACAGCTGTTGTGGTGGTGTTCGGCCTTCTTGCCGCCTTTGGCGTCGGTCAGGCTTCCGCACATGCCAGCCTTGTCAAGACCGAGCCGACGGATGGGGCGATGCTGCAACAGAGCCCAAGCCGGTTTTCACTCGCCTTCAGCGAACCGGTTTCGCCGCTGGTGCTTACCCTTGTACGCCCGGATGGCACGCCGGAACGACTGACGTCATTTCGCAGCAACGGGCAGACGCTCGACATCGACAATCCGCAACCGCTCGGCAACGGTACCCATGTGCTGAGCTGGCGTGTGATTTCCGCCGACGGGCATCCGGTCAGCGGCTCGGTGCTGTTTTCGATTGGCTCCGCCAGCGTCGCGCCGCCGATTGGCGAGTTGGCCGATCCCTGGCTGCATCGCGCGATCTGGGTGGCCAAGAGCCTGCTCTATCTTGGCCTGTTCCTCGGCGTGGGCGGGGCCTTCGCTCTCTTATGGCTGGCGGGCGAGGGACGTGGTGGCGACCGGTTCGTCATGGCGATGCTGTTCACCGGGCTGATCGCCGCCCCGGTGTCGCTCGGTCTGCTGGGGCTCGATGCGCTGGGGGCACCGTTTGAACAGTTCGCGCAGGCGATTGTCTGGAAGACCGCCTTTGCCACCAGCTTCGCCTGGACCGTACTGATTGCTGCCATCGGGCTGGGACTGGGGCTCCTGGCACTTGTCCTGCCGCGTGCCGATGCCAAGCCGTTCGCTGCCGCTGCACTGATCGCCGTCGGTGTGGCGCTTGGCGCAAGCGGCCACGCCAGTGCCGCCGCGCCGCAGTGGCTGACGCGGCCTATGGTTTTCTTCCACGGCGTCGGCATTGCCTTCTGGGCCGGTGCCCTGGTGCCGCTGGCGGTGACGCTCAAGCGCCAGGCACCTGGCGCCGACATGTTCCTGCGCCGTTTCTCAGCGGCAATCATGCCGGTGGTCGCAGCGCTGGTGGTTGCCGGCACTGTGCTTGCGGTGATCCAGGTCGAGACGTTTTCGGCGCTGATCGATACGGAATACGGCCGGCTGCTGCTGGCAAAGCTTGCGCTCGTGGTCGGGCTGTTCGCGCTCGCCGCTACCAATCGCTGGGCACTGACCCGCCCGGCGCAGGCCGGGCAGACCGCCGCGCGGCATCGGCTGGTTCGTTCAATCGCGGTCGAGGTCTTCATCGTGCTGGCGATCTTCGGCATTGCTGCCGGCTGGCGTTTCACACCGCCGCCACGCGCATTGGCGATTGCCGCTGCCGAGCCTGTCTCGACACATATGATGACGCTGCAGGCGATGGCCGATCTCACCGTGACTCCCGGCCGGGCCGGAACCGTGTCGGCCAGCATCATGCTGATGACCGGTGATTTCGGGCCACTCGATGCGAAGGAAGTGACCTTGGTTCTTTCACAGCCTGAAGCAGGGGTCGAACCGTTGAAACGCGTCGCGACCAAACCTGGCGACGGGACCTGGCTGGTCGACGGTCTGGTCATCCCATTTCCCGGGCGCTGGACGGTTCGGCTCGATATACTGATCTCGGATTTCGAGATGGTGAAACTGGAAGGACCGATCGACATCCGTCCCTGATGCCAGCGTGCAGTTTGTCGGTCGACGGAAGCTTAATCGATTGAAATTTCCGTTGAGTGGTCAACCGCCGCTTGTTGACGAAGCGGGTGCCTGAGGCCAATCATGTCACCTCTACGGCGACAGCCGTTATTCGCAGACAGGAACGACAGCATGGAAAAAGCCGAAATCGGCCTGATCGGCCTCGGTACGATGGGCTCCAACCTCGCCCTCAACATTGCCGAGAAAGGGCACCGCATCGCGGTCTACAACCGGACGCCGTCGAGAACCGACGACTTCGTTGCCAAGGCCGGCGAGCTTGCCAGCCGCGTCGTGCCTTGCGAAAGCCTTGCCGATCTCGCTGCCGCCATTCGCCCGCCGCGGCCGATCATCATCATGGTGCTGGCCGGCAGCCCCGTCGACGAACAGATCGCTGCCCTGCGCGGCGAACTCGCCGCCAACGACATCATCATCGATGCCGGCAACGCCAATTTCCGCGACACGATGCGGCGCTTCAAGGAACTGGAGGGCTCTGGCCTGACCTTCATCGGCATGGGCGTTTCGGGCGGCGAGGAAGGCGCGCGCCATGGTCCGTCGATCATGGTCGGAGGCAAGGAGGAATCCTGGCACCGGGTCGAAAGCGTGCTCACAGCGATCTCCGCCAAATTCAAGGGCGAGCCCTGCGCTGCCTGGCTGGGGCCGGATGGGGCGGGCCATTTCGTCAAGACCATCCACAACGGCATCGAATATGCCGACATGCAGATGATCGCCGAAATCTACGGCATCCTGCGCGACGGGCTCGGCATGGCGCCGAAGGAGATTGCCTCGGTTTTCGCCGAATGGAACAAGGGCCGGCTGAATTCCTACCTGATCGAGATCACCGCCGAGGTGCTAAAGGCTGACGACGTCAAGACCGGCCAGCCGGTGGTCGACATCATCCTCGACCGCGCGGGTCAGAAAGGCACCGGCAAATGGTCGGTGATCGAGGCACAGCAGCTCGGCATTCCTGCGACCGCTATCGAGGCGGCGGTGGCAGCACGCGTGTTGTCGTCGCTCAGGGATGAGCGGCTGGCAGCAGAGAAGGTCTATGGCGGCGGCGTGGCGCGCATCACCGCGCCGCAAGACACGCTGCTCAAGCAGCTGGAACTGGCATTGTTTGCCGGCAAGATCGCGGCCTACGCACAGGGCTTCGCCGTGATGGCCGGAGCTTCGAAGGAATTCGGCTGGAACCTGCCGATGCCGACGATCGCCAAGATCTGGCGCGCCGGTTGCATCATTCGCTCTCAGATGCTGGACACGATGGCTGAAGCCTTTGGATCCGGCGCCGCTTCGATCAATCTTTTGATGGCACCAGACTTCGTGAGGTTGATGCAGGAAGCTCACCCTGGGTTGCGGCGTGTGGTGGCACTGGCCTCGGAAGCCGGCGCGCCGGTACCTGCGCTGTCGTCAGCGCTTGCTTACTTCGACAGCTATCGCCAGGGCCGGGGAACCTCGAACCTCATTCAGGCGCAGCGCGATTTCTTCGGTGCGCATGGCTTCGAACGCATCGACGAGGCCGGCGCGTTCCATGGGCCGTGGGGACAGGGCTGAGGTCTTTCAGATAACGTATGTTCCCCATGCGCGGCGCTCACTGGACAGTGGCGTCGCGCATGCGTTCGTGTTTGGATGACGTCCGCTGGTTCCGGGCTGGAGGGCGCATGCGGGCGAAGTGGCTTCTGTCGGCTGTGGCCGTTGTCTGCTGGGTGATGACCGCGCAGGCTCAGAACAAGGCTGACAAAGAGTCCGTTGCCTACGAGGTGGTGAGCAAAATCAGGGAATTCGTCGAGCGAGATTTCTACAAGTCGGTCGAGTTTCCCTCATTTGCGGAAAGGCACCCGACAAATGCCGATATCGACAAGGCCCTGGCCGATCTGCATGCCTCGCACACACGTCGTTTCATGCCCGGAACCATTGATTATTATGAAGTGGCAGACGTCTATGGCCGTCGGTTGGGGATTAACCGTCGTTTCGTCTTCCCGCCTTACGGCGAAGTCAAATATGAAGGCATCGGCATTGCCTCCGCCATTATCGACGGCAAGCGATTTGTCACTGATGTCTATGATGGGGCGATTGCGCAGACGGCGGGCATACTGGTCGGTGATGAAATATTGGCCGTCGATGGCAGGCCCTTTGACGAGATCCAATCGTTCAAAGGACTTGCTGGAAAGGTTGTGGTTGTCACGATAAGGCGTTCTGCCAAGGCGCGTCCTTTGGACATGCCGGTGATGGTTACTTCCATCTCACCGGTCAGAATGTTTCTCGAAGCGATCAATGCCAGTGCCCGCATCATAGAGAGCCGCAGCCGAAGCATCGGCTACATAAGGCTGTGGACTCTTGCGTCTTCGCTGACCAACGAAACAGTGGAATCGTTGATGCGGGAGGGGATTTTGAGCGACGCTGCCGGTTTGATCCTCGACCTGCGGGGGAGATGGGGCGGCATCTCAAGCGAGCTCCCAGCAATCCTGACAGACGACTTCTCGGACATATCTTTCTCTGCTCAGGGCTGGAGCCGTTCCCAACGAGAAGCGTGGCGTAAACCCATTGTTGTGCTCATTGATGAGGGAACACGCAGCGCAAACGAACTGTTGGCGTGCGCAATGAAGAGGCGAGGTTTTACGCTTATCGGCAAGAAGAGTGCCGGGGCTGTGCTGGGCGGACATGCCTATCTGCTTCCTGACAACAGTCTGCTGATGCTGGCAACAGCGGCGGTGCGGATCGGCGGCGAGGAACTCGAAGGCAAAGGGGTTACGCCAGACAAGATCGTGGATGCGCCTGTTCCCTATGCGATGGGAGCGGATCCTCAGCTCGACGTAGCGCTCGAAGAAATGGTGGCACAGCTACCGAACGCCAGCCCTTGGGGGAGCTCTTCTTCTCTGCGAGACAGCCGTTGCGCGATGGAGAATGCCATCCAGTAGCAGCTGGACACACTACCTTGGCGCGATCACCTCGGTCGGCACCACCAGCTGCTGCATCGGGGCCGCCGATCTGTCGTCGATGCAGCTGAGCACGGCGGTCGCCAGGTCGTGTCCGGCGAGCCGGAAGTCTTCCTCGACGACGTGGATTTCGGGACGCACCAGCTGCAGCAGGTTGAACGGTTCCTTGGCGACGAGGTCGACATCGCGTCCAAGCTTGAAGCCTGCCGCCTCGATACCGGCAATGAGGGCGAAAGTCGGGCCACCGGCACCGCAGACGATGCCGTCGGGGCGGCCATTCCGTCGCATCAGTTCGATGGTGTGGCGGCGGATGTCGTCGATGACATCGTCGCTGCTGACGGCCGAGAAGGGAACCTCGCTCTGGCCATGCCGGTCCATCTCGTCGAGGAAACCACCGCGCATATGCTGGTGGTAGGTCAGGGCCGGCGGCGGCGCCAGAAGCGCCAGGCGCTTGCGGCCGAGCCCTGCCAGCCGCTGCACAGCCAGCCGTGCGAAGCCCTCATTGTCGAAGTCATGATAGGCATGCTCGATCCCCATCGCCGTGCGACCATGGGCGGCAAAGGGAAAGCCACGCTCGGTCAGATAGCGCACGCGCGCGTCGTTCGGTTGAGTGCGCGAGATGATGATGCCGTCGGCGGAGCCGGTTTCCACCACGTAGCGGATCGGCTCCATCGGATCGTTGTTGTGGGAGTAGGGCGCGACGACCAGGTGGTAGGGCGTCGCCGCCAACCGCTCTGAGATGCCGTAGATGAAATCGGACAGGAAGCCGCCAATCTGTTCGGTGGTGTTGAGCACGACGGAGATGACGTTGGTCTTGCCCGTACGCAGGCGCACGCCGGCCCGGTTCGGCCTGTAGCCGATCTGGCGGGCGACGAGCTGAACGCGCTTGCGTGTCTCGGCGCCGATCTCGGGAGCATCCTTCAGCGCACGCGAAACGGTTGTGACGCCGAGCCCCGTCATGAAGGCAAGCGTCTTGAGCGTCGGCCTGCCGGCCTCCGCTTCGTCCTCATCGGTGTTGCGGTTCGATTTTTCCATAACCCTGCCCGCAGCGCGCATACCAGCCTGTCTCGGCGGCGACAATGCGCCAATTCATCAACCCTGCTTGGAAGGCTGATCAAGCAAATATACTGAAACGTTACAGATATGCCAGATGAACCTTGGTCGACAGCTTCCGGGCAGTCGCCGCGATTGTGCCCAATCTGCCCGATTTGCGCTGCAAATGCCTATTTTTGCACTGCGGTATGACAGAATTGCCGGATTTTTTCGCCTATTTTGTCGAGCCTCGAAAAATATTTTGGCCTATCAATCAATAAGGGATTGCCACGAGGAAGCAATTGCCGTATCCAAAATCTGTAACGTTTCAGATTTTGGGAGGAATCGGAATGCGACGCACTTTGACGGCTGCTGCGCTGGCGGCCGGGACGGCTCTCGGTTTTGCCGGCCCTACTTTCGCTACGGATCTGGAAGTCACGCATTGGTGGACATCGGGCGGTGAAGCCGCCGCTGTTGCCGAACTCGCCAAGGCTTTCGACGCGACCGGCAACAAATGGGTGGATGGCGCCATCGCCGGCTCCGGCGGCACAGCCCGACCGATCATGATCTCGCGCATCACAGGCGGCGATCCGATGGGCGCCACGCAATTCAATCATGGCCGCCAGGCCGAGGAACTGGTGCAGGCCGGACTGATGCGCGATCTCACCGATATCGCTGCCAAGGGCAAGTGGACGGAGGTCGTGCGGCCGAAAGGACTGCTCGATTCCTGCACCATCGACGGCAAGATCTACTGCGTGCCCGTCAACATCCATTCCTGGCAATGGCTGTGGTTGTCCAATGACGCCTTCGCCAAGGCGGGCGTAGCGGTGCCGAAGACCTGGGACGAATATGTCGCGGCGGCCCCTGCGCTGGAAAAGGCCGGTATCGTGCCGCTCGCCGTCGGCGGCCAGCCCTGGCAATCTGCCGGCGCCTTCGATGTTCTCATGCTGGCAGTCGGTGGCACGGAAGCCTTCTTGAAGGTCTACAAGGACAAGGACGGCGCCTTCGCCGGCGGGCCGGAAATCGCCAAAGTGTTCAAGGCGGCCGATGACGCCCGCAAGATGTCCAAGGGCACCAATGTGCAGGACTGGAACCAGGCCACCAACATGGTCATCACCGGCAAGGCCGGCGGACAGATCATGGGCGACTGGGCGCAGGGTGAGTTCCAGGTAGCCGGCAAGGTCGCCGGCAAGGATTACACCTGCCTGCCCGGTCTCGGCATGAACAGCGCACTCGCCACCGCCGGCGATGCTTTCTACTTCCCATTGCTGAAGGATGCCGAGAAGGCAAAGGCACAGGAAATACTCGCCGAAACACTGCTCGATCCCAAGACGCAGGTGGCCTTCAACCTGAAGAAGGGTTCACTGCCGGTGCGCGGTGACGTTGATCTCGCTGCCGCCAATGACTGCATGAAGAAGGGGCTCGACATCCTCGCCAAGGGCAATGTGATCCCGTGGACGGATCAGTTGCTGTCGCAGGACACGCAGAAGCAGAAGGAGGACCTGTTCTCCGAATTCTTCGCCAAGCCGGAGCTGAGCGTCGGGGATGCGCAGAAGCGTTTCGCCGACATCATCTCCAGCGCCGACTGATCCTGTTCACCCGATCCTCCCGGGCTCCGGCTTCGCCCAGTGCTTGGCGGGCTGGAGTTCCCGGAGGTCCAGGACTAGAGCGTTTCCGTTTTTACGGAAACGCGGAAACGCTCTAAGTTGTTGTTTTGCCGCATTTTTGCAACGCCAAGTGTATCCACTTGGCTACAAAATGCTCTGGGGACGGCTCCTTCATGAGCACTGTGACCAAGCGACCAAGTCGGCTGTTCCGCAACCTCAGCGCCAAGCTCGCCTCGGTGCCGATGATCCTCACCGCGCTGGTGGTGTTCGTCGGCGGCACGCTGTGGACCGTGCTTTACTCCTTCACCAATTCGCGGCTGCTGCCGCGGCTCAACTTCGTTGGCCTCGACCAGTATGAGCGGTTGTGGGCAGCACCGCGCTGGCTGGTTTCGATCGAGAACCTGGCGATCTACGGCATCCTGTCCTTGATCTTTTCCCTGGTGATCGGTTTTGTGCTGGCGGCATTGCTCGACCAGAAGATCCGGTTCGAGGATACGTTGCGAACGATCTTCCTTTACCCGTTCGCGCTTTCCTTCGTCGTCACCGGCGTGGTCTGGCAATGGTTGCTCAATCCGGATTTCGGGGTGCAGGCCGTGGTGCGCTCGCTGGGTTGGGAAAGCTTCGCCTTTGATCCGCTCTACAATTCCAGCATCGTCATCTATGGCGTGCTGATCGCGGCGCTCTGGCAAGGCACGGGCTTCGTGATGTGCCTGATGCTGGCAGGCTTGCGCGGCATCGACGAGGACATCTGGAAGGCGGCGCGGGTGGACGGCATCCCGGCCTGGAGGACCTATCTCTTCATCGTCCTGCCGATGATGCGACCGGTGCTGGTTACCACACTGGTCATCATCGCCGCAGGTATCGTCAAGGTCTACGACCTCGTCGTGGCACAGACCAGCGGCGGGCCGGGCATCGCGTCCGAAGTGCCCGCCAAATATGTCTACGACTACATGTTCTTCGCACAGAATCTCGGCCAGGGGTTCGCAGCCTCGACGATGATGCTCCTGTCGGTCGCCATCGTCATCGTGCCCTGGGCCTATCTCGAATTCGGGCGGAGGCGCTGACCATGACGATGTCGCAGGCGCATGCCACCGACGGTCCACGGGGACCGAAACCGCACCATGCTTTCTCAAGGCGCAATATCTTCATCTACGGCACGCTGTTCGTGGTGGCCGTCTACTATCTGCTGCCGCTCTATGTGATGGTGGTGACATCGCTGAAAGGCATGCCGGAAATCCGGCTCGGCAACATCTTCTCGCCGCCGATGGAAATCACCTTCGAGCCCTGGGTGAAGGCATGGGCGACCGCCTGCACAGGGCTGAATTGCGACGGGCTGTCGCGCGGCTTCTGGAATTCGGTGCGCATCACCGTGCCTTCGGTGATCCTGTCGATCGCCATTGCATCGGTGAATGGCTACGCCCTCGCCAACTGGCGTTTCAAAGGTTCGGAGCTGTTCTTCACCATCCTGATTGTCGGCGCCTTCATTCCCTATCAGGTGATGCTCTACCCGATCGTCATCATCCTGCGTGAGATTGGGCTCTACGGCAGCCTGAGCGGGCTGGTCGTCGTGCATTCCATCTTCGGCATGCCGATCCTGACGCTGCTGTTCCGCAATTATTTCGCATCGTTGCCGGAGGAGCTGTTCAAGGCGGCGCGCGTCGACGGCGCCGGCTTCTGGAGCATCTATCTGCGCATCATGCTGCCGATGTCGGTGCCGATCTTCGTCGTCGCCGTGATCCTCCAGATCACAGGCATCTGGAACGACTTCCTGTTCGGTGTCGTCTACACGCGCCCCGACACCTATCCGATGACGGTGCAGCTCAACAACATCGTCAATTCGGTGCAGGGCGTGAAGGAATACAACGTCAACATGGCCGCCACGCTGCTGACCGGCCTCGTACCTCTCGTCGTCTACTTCATCTCCGGCAAACTGTTCGTGCGCGGCATCGCCGCCGGTGCGGTGAAAGGGTGAGCATGAACGCAATCGGCAATCCCAGCGTCTCGATCCAGGAACTGAAGCTCAATTTCGGCACGGTTTCGGTGCTGCAGTCGCTCAATCTCGACATTGCCGAGGGCGAGTTCATCGTGCTGCTCGGGCCGTCCGGCTGCGGCAAGTCCACTTTGCTCAACTGCATTGCCGGCCTGCTCGACATTTCCGACGGCCGCATCTTCATCAAGGGCAAAAACGTCACCTGGGAAGAGCCGAAGGATCGCGGCATCGGCATGGTGTTCCAGTCCTATGCGCTCTACCCGCAGATGAGCGTGAAGAAGAACCTGTCCTTCGGTCTGAAGGTGGCGGGAACGCCGAAGGACGAGATCGACAAGCGCATCGCGCGTGCCGCCGAGATCCTGCAGATCGAGCCACTCTTGCAGCGCAAGCCGGCAGCGCTTTCCGGTGGCCAGCGCCAGCGCGTGGCGATCGGGCGGGCGCTGGTGCGCGACGTCGATGTCTTCCTGTTCGACGAACCGTTGTCCAACCTCGATGCCAAGCTGCGTTCGGAGCTACGCGTCGAGATCAAGCGGCTGCATCAGCGGCTCGCCAACACCATGATCTATGTCACCCACGACCAGATCGAAGCGATGACTTTGGCCGACCGCATCGCCGTCATGCGCGGCGGGGTGATCCAGCAGCTGGATGCGCCGCAGGCGATCTACAACCGCCCGGTCAACCGTTTCGTCGCCGGTTTCATCGGGTCACCCGGCATGAACTTCATCGAGGGCAAGATAGAGGGGAGCGATGGCGGCTGGCGCTTCAGCGCCGGCGACCTGAACGTTCCGCTCTCGACCTATGCCTTCGAGCGGCACCCCGTGCCGGGGCAGGCGGTGTTCGGGGTGCGGCCTGAACATATCGGCCTGAATTCCGGCTCCGACTGGCCGTTCTCTGCGAAGGCGACCGTCGACGTCGTCGAGCCGATGGGTTCCGACACGCTGGTCTGGGTGCGGCTCGGGGCGCAAAGCCTCTCGGTGCGCGTGCCCTCCGAGCGGGCTCCGATGACCGGCAGCCAGGTCGAGATCGGCTTCGACCCATCGCGCGCCTCGCTGTTCGACGAAGACGGCAGCCGGCTGTGACAACAACCCCAACGACATCCCCCAAGCAGATGGACAGATAGAATGGACTGGTCATTTCAACTCTACAGTGCCCGCAATTTCCTGCCTTGGGACAAGGTACTGAAATTGCTGGGCAGCCTCGGCTATGCGCAGGTCGAAGGGTATGGCGGCGTCTATGACGATCCGAAAGCCTTCCGCGCCGAACTCGACAAGAACAAGCTTGCCATGCCGACCGGGCATTTTTCGATCGAAGCGCTGGAGAGCGATTTCGACGACGTGCGCAGGATTGCCGATGCGCTCGGCATCAAGCTGCTGATCTGTCCCTATCTCGTTGCCGAAGCGCGCCCTGTCGATGCCGCCGGCTGGCGCGGTTTCGGCGAACGGTTGGCCAAAGTCGGCGAGACGGCGAAGAAAGCGGGATACGGCTTTGCCTGGCACAACCACGATTTCGAGTTCAAGGCACTGCCGGACGGCTCGATCCCGCAGGAACACATCCTGTCGGCGGCCCCGGATATCGCCTGGGAAATGGACGTCGCCTGGGTCGTTCGCGGTGGCGCCGATCCGCTACCCTGGATCGAACGCCACGGCGGCCGCATCGTTGCCGTCCATGTCAAGGATATCGCCAAGCCCGGCCAGGGCCTGGACGAGGACGGCTGGTCGGATGTCGGCCACGGCACCATCGACTGGCCCAAGCTGACCAGGCAACTGCGTGAGCGCAGCAGCGCCAGCTATTTCATCATGGAACAGGACAACCCGAACGACATCGAGCGCTTCGCGCGCCGGTCGATCGAGGCTGCCCAGACTTATTAGGAGAACGACGATGGCAAAGAAACTCGGGATCGGCGTCATCGGCGCCGGCAACATTTCGGCCGCCTATTTCAGGCTGGCGCCGCTGTTTCGCGGCATCGAGATGCGGGCATGCGCCGACATCAACATGGACGCGGCAAGGGCGAGGGCGAAAGAGTTCAAGCTGCGCGCCGAGACGGTGGACGATCTGCTGAAGGCCGACGACATCGACATCGTCGTCAATCTCACCATCCCCGCCGTCCACTACGACGTGTCGAAGCGGGTGCTCGACGCCGGCAAGCATGTCTATTCGGAAAAGCCGTTCGTGCTGTCGCTGCAGGAAGGGCTCGATCTGCGCAAGCGCGCCGAGAAGAAGGGCCTGCGCATCGGCTCGGCACCCGACACCTTCCTCGGCGGCGCGCATCAGCTGGCGCGCCATCTCGTCGATGACGGCAAACTCGGCGCGATCACCGGCGGTACCTGCACGGTAATGAGCCACGGCATGGAACACTGGCATCCGAACCCGGATTTCTTCTTCCAGCCCGGCGCCGGTCCCGTGCTCGACATCGGGCCCTACTACGTCACCAACCTGATCCAGCTGGTCGGGCCGGTGAAGCGCGTCGCAGCCTTTGCCTCGATCCCGGCCAAGGAACGCGTCATCTCCTCGAAGCCGCGCGCCGGTGAAAGGATACCGGTCAACACGCCGACCACCATCCATGGCCTGCTAGAATTCGCCAATGGCGCGGTGGTCACGCTGAACACCAGCTGGGACGTGTGGGCGCATGGCCATGCGCCGATGGAGCTTTATGGCGAGAAGGGCACGCTCTATGTGCCGGATCCCAATTTCTTCGGTGGCGACGTCGCCTATACCAAGGAAAGCAAGCCGGCAAAGGCGCTGCCGAAATGGCCGCATCCGTTCGGCGTGCCCAATGAGAAGCATTCCCAGGGCATGATGGCGAACTATCGCACGGCCGGTCTGGCCGACATGGCGCTGGCGATCATGGAAGGGCGCCCGCATCGTTGTTCGATGGAACTGGCGCTGCATGCGGTGGAAGTGATGACCAGCCTGTTGAAATCGGCGGAAACCGGCAAATTCGTCTCCATGCAGACGACCTGCGAACGCCCGGCAGCGCTCGGCCTCAAGGAGGCAAAAGCGCTGCTTGCGAAAAAGTAGGCCGCCATCGAGCGGTGGTTTGTCTGCGCCGTCTCATCTCTTGCGTTGACGCAATTCCGAACGGAAAACCGCTGCACACTTTTCCTGGAATTGCTCTATAGCTGCGTCCTTCGAGCTTCGCCTCGAAGGACGCATTCGTTTGCGTGAAACCCGCCAAAGGACTGAGATATGCCTTACGCTCCCGCCGCCGACCGTTACCAATCGATGATCTACAACCGCTGCGGCCACTCCGGCCTGAAACTGCCGGCCATCTCGCTGGGGCTGTGGCACAATTTTGGCGAAGACACTCCGCACCGGGTCAAACGCGCCATCTGCCAGAAGGCGTTCGACCTCGGCATTACCCATTTCGACCTGGCCAACAATTACGGTCCGCCACCCGGTTCGGCCGAGATCGCGTTCGGCGAGATCCTGCGCACCGATTTTGCCGGCTATCGCGACGAATTGATCATTTCGAGCAAGGCCGGCTATGACATGTGGCCGGGACCGTATGGCGAGTGGGGCAGCCGCAAATATCTGCTCGCCAGCCTCGACCAGAGCCTCAAGCGCATGGGGCTCGACTATGTCGACATCTTCTACTCGCACCGTTTCGATCCCGACACGCCGCTAGAGGAAACGATGGGCGCGCTGGATCATGCCGTGCGCTCGGGCAAGGCGCTGTATGCCGGCATCTCGTCCTACAATTCGCAGCGCACGCGCGAGGCGGCCGACATTCTCAAACAGCTCGGCACGCCCTGCGTCATCCATCAACCCAGCTATTCGATGCTGAACCGCTGGGTCGAGGACGATGGCCTGCTCGATACGCTGGAAGGGCTCGGTGTCGGCTCGATCGTGTTCTCGCCACTGGCGCAGGGCATGCTCACCGCCAAATATCTGGGTGGCGTGCCGGAAGGCAGCCGTGCTACGCAAGGCAAGTCGCTGCGTCAATCCTTCCTCAATGAGCAGACGATCACCAACATCCAGGCGCTCAACGGCATTGCCGAGAAGCGCGGCCAGACGCTGGCGCAGATGGCGCTGGCCTGGGTTCTGCGCGGCGGCCGCGTCACTTCGGCCCTGATCGGCGCCAGCCGTCCCGAGCAGGTCGAGGATTGCGTCGGCGCACTCAGGAATCTCGACTTCAGCGACGCCGAGCTGGCCGAGATCGACGGTTACGCACGCGAGGCCAACATCAACCTCTGGGCCGCCTCGGCCGAGAGAACCGGGCCGACGCGCAAATAATCGGTGCCGGCCTGAGACAGGACGGTCCGGACGCCCTCCGGACCGTCACGTCACAAGGCAATGGCAAAACCAACGATTCATGCTTATTTCTGAGACGGACGGTCGGTTGCCATGGCCGCCGTCCGATGAGCGCATGAGGCGTGCAGGTATCGAAAGCGGAATCATGACGGCAAGGAATGTGCTGACCAAGAACCAGCAGAGCGTGCTGGAAAAACTGGAAGCGGCCAATGCGCCGCTCAGCGCCTACACGCTGCTCGACCAGCTGCGCGAACGTGGCTTCCGCGCGCCACTGCAGGTCTATCGCGCGCTCGATACGCTGATGAAGGAAGGTTATGTGCACAGGCTGGAAAGCCTGAACGCTTTCGTGGCTTGCTCGGACCCGCACGATCACGGCCATGCGCATGGGCACAGCCATGGCATGACTGCCTTCGCCATCTGCGACACCTGCGGACAGGTCACGGAATTCTGTGATGAGAAGATCGGCGAGCGGCTCGGCGAATGGGTCGGTTCCGCCGGTTTCGTGGCCAAGAAGGCAGTGATCGAATTTCGCGGCACCTGTGCCAAGTGCCGGGCGGAGGCTTAACGAACTCAGAGCAAGCAGAATGGAAACTGTCGCTTCTTCATTCGAGTTCTTATATCACATCTTCTATATCGGATATGGCCTGACCGTGCTGGCGATGCTGGCTGCTTTCTTCGTCCAGCTGTTGCGTGGAAGGATCACCCTTGAGGCCATGCGGAGCGGTCGCTGGAGCTGGTTTTGACCTGGTCTATTGCGGCGGGAAGCTGACGATGAGCGTGACAAGCGCTGTTATCAGGACCGGCCCCAACGCGTAGAGGAAGGTCCTTCTCGCACTATAACGTCCCTTGGCAGGGATCAGCGCCGACACGTTGCGCGCATAAAGCATGCCCATCACGACGCCGGCCGCCGCCATGCCGAATGTCACCAGAATGACCAGGCTGGCGAGACTCTCGCCTGAGGGTGGCGTCGGCGCCAATGCCGACCACAAGGCCACGGCCAGGAAGCCGAAGCCCAGGCCGAAGAAAGCGTGACCAAGGACAATCTCGAAGCGCCTCGTCATAACCACCCAAATCATTTCATGCTTGAAATAGGTCGCGCCTTCTACCAAACGGCAAAATAATTTCTAGTTAAGAGTGTGTGCCGCGGCACGCCACAATCACTCTTGGTGAATACAATATTGATTGGCGGAACCGTTGCACGCTCCGGAGCCATTCAAGGCCGTCGAGGAGCGGGCTCTTTCCCGTTCCGATCAATCGTCAATGCGCCTCATCCCAGTTGTTGGCGGCGCGGGCGTCGACCTGCAGCGGTACCGACAGTGAAACCGCCGGCATGGCTGCATTCTCCATGACTTCGCGCACCACCGGAATGGTCGCCTCGACTTCGTTCTCGACGGTTTCGAAGATCAGTTCGTCGTGGACCTGCAGCAGCATGCGCGCAGAGAGCTTGGCATCTTCCAGCGCCTGATCGACGCGGATCATGGCGCGGCGGATGATGTCGGCGGCCGTGCCCTGCAGACGGGCGTTGGTCGACGCGCGTTCGTTAAAGGCGCGGATGGATGGATTGGACGAACGGATTTCCGGATAGTGGATGCGGCGGCCGAAGATGGTCTCGACATAGCCGAGGTCGCGGGCTGACGCCTTGGTGGATTCGATGTAGTCGCGGATGCCCGGGAAACGCTCGAAGTATTTCCTGATGTAGTCGGACGCCTCTTCGCGCGGGATCGAGAGCTGGTTGGCCAGGCCGAAGGCCGAAATGCCATAGATGATGCCGAAATTGATCGCCTTGGCACGATTGCGGATTTCGCGCGGCATGCCTTCGACCGGCGTGTTGAACATTTCCGAAGCCGTGGCGGCGTGGATGTCGTCGCCATTGGCGAAGGCCTGCTTCAGCTGCGGGATGTCAGCGACGTGGGCGAGCACACGCAGTTCGATCTGGCTGTAGTCGGCCGAGATCAGCTTGTTGCCCTTGTCAGCGATAAAGGCGGTGCGGATCTTGCGTCCTTCGGCCGTGCGGATCGGAATGTTCTGCAGGTTCGGTTCGGAGGACGACAGGCGGCCGGTCGTCGTGGCCGCGAGCGCATAGGAGGTGTGCACGCGCTTGGTCGACGGGTTCACATATTCCGGCAGCGCATCCGTGTAGGTCGACTTGAGCTTGGTGACCTGACGCCAGTCGACTATCTTGCGCGGCAGTTCGTGGCCTTCCGCAGCCAGTTCCTCCAGCACCTGTGCCGTGGTGGACCACTGGCCCGACTTGGTCTTGGTGCCGCCCGGCAGTTTCATCTGGTCGAACAGAATATCGCCCAGCTGCTTGGGTGAGCCGATGGTGAAGCGTTCGCCGGCGATCTGGTAGATTTCGTCCTCAAGCGCCGCAGCACGCTGCGCGAAGTCCCCCGACAGCCGCGACAACATCTGCCGGTCGACGGAGATGCCGCGCTCTTCCATCTTCGCCAGCGTTTCCACCAGCGGCCGCTCGAGCCGCTCATAGACCGATGCGACACGCTTGGCAGGGAGCTGAGGCTTCAGCACCTGCCAGAGCCGCAATGCGACATCGGCGCCTTCGGCGGAATAGGCCGTTGCACGATCCACCTCGACGAACGCAAAGGTCACCAGTTTCTTGCCGGAGCCAACGATATCCTTGTAGGGGGGCATCGTGCGACCGAGCCATTTGTCGGCCAGCGAGGCGATGTCGTGGCCGCCCGCCGTGCCGCCGTCGAGCACATAGGACAACAACATGGCGTCGTCATAGGGCTGGAGCAGCAAGCCATGCCGGCGCAGGACTAGCCAATCGTATTTCACATTGTGGCCGATCTTGAGCACTGACGAATCGGCGAGCAGGGGAGCGATCGCCTGGCGCGCATCCTCGAAAGAGATCTGCTGAGGCGCCATGCCTCCGCCGAGCAAGTCGTCTTCGGCGCTTCGGTGCGTCAGTGGCACATAGGCCGCGCGGCCGGGGCGCGTTGCCAACGAAAAGCCGACCAGATCGGCCTGCATCGGATCGAGCGACGTCGTCTCGGCGCGGAAAGCGACGGTCCCGGCTTCCCTGGCCTCCGCAATCCAGGACTGCAGGGTGGCGACATCGCGAATGCAGGCATAGGCGGCCGGATCGAATTTCGCCACCGCCGCCTGCTGGATGCGGGCCGCGACGAGCCCGGCGACCGTGCCTTCGACATTGCCGCGGCCGAAGTCCGCCGACGTGGCCTGCTCCACGGCGGGCTGCTGCACCCGCGGAACCGCAGGGGCGCCCGCGCCGACATCCGGTCCATGTGCGCTGTCACCCGTCTCGACCGTCAGCGCCGCCGCGTCGATGGCGGCGACATCGGTATCGGTCGCCTCGGCGACGCGCCGTGTCAGCGTGGTGAACTCCATTGCCTTGAGGAAGCCGATCAGCCGCGGACCGTTCGGCGGCTGCAGCACCAGATCGCCCAGCCCCTCGACCACCGGGACGTCGTTCTTCAACGTCACCAGGTCGCGCGAGATGCGGGCCTTGTCGGCATTGTCGACGATCGACTGGCGACGCTTTTCCTGCTTGATCTCGCCGGCGCGGGCCAACAGCGTATCGAGGTCGCCGAACTGCTCCAGAAGCTGGGCGGCCGTCTTCGGGCCGATGCCGGGAACGCCCGGCACATTGTCGACCGAGTCGCCGGTCAGCGCCTGCAGATCGATCATCTTCTCCGGCGGCACGCCCCATTTCTCGATCACTTCGGGGATGCCGATCTGCTTGTCCTTCATCGGGTCGTACATGCCGACGGCAGGTCCGACGAGCTGCATCAGATCCTTGTCGGACGAGATGATGGTGGCGTCGGCACCGGCCTCGCGCGCCAGGCGCGCATAGGTGGCGATGAGGTCGTCGGCCTCGAAGCCTTCCATCTCGATGCAAGGCAGATCGAAGGCGCGGGTGGCTTCGCGGATGAGTCCGAACTGCGGAATCAGGTCTTCCGGCGGGGCCGATCGGTTGGCCTTGTATTCGGCGTAGAGTTCGTTGCGGAAGGTCTTGGACGAATAGTCGAAGATGACGGCGAAATGGGTGGGCGTGATGCCGACATTGGTGTTGCGCGCATCCTGCATCAGCTTCCACACCATGTTGCAGAAGCCGAGCACGGCGTTGGTGGGAAGCCCGTCCGACTTGCGGTTCAGCGGCGGCAGCGCGTGATAGGCCCGGAAGATGTAGCCGGAGCCGTCGACAAGGAAGAGATGATCGCCTTTTTTCATGGCGATACGGGTAGCTCGCCGACAGGCGGCTGTCCATGGTTTAGGCCGCTGTGCCGCCGTCTCCTGACATTCTGCGAACAGCTTTCCGCACGGCCGGTTCAGGCGGTCAGGACAAGCTCTTCGGATGCGACAATCACCTTGGCGGCCCTGCGTTGCTTGAATTTATGGCCGATCTCGATGATCGCCTGGATGGCGGGCATGAATTCGGCACCGAGATCGGTCAGCCCGTATTCGACCGAAGGCGGCGAGGTCGGCATCACGCGCCGCCACAACACGCCTTTCTCTTCCAGGTCGCGCAGCCTGGAGGTCAGCACCTTGGCCGAAACCGCCGGGATGTCGGCTCGCAACTCACCGAAGCGGCGCGGCTCGGCGCTGAGGCACCAGATGATGTTGGGTGTCCAGGCGCCGCCCAGCAGCGACATGCATTCGCTGAGCGGACAGGAGTAGGGCGGCGCGACGGCCTTGTTCTTGCGGACCTTGAGCATGGTCTTTTCCAGTTACCGCCGAGATACCCGATTCAGCCGATCACCTCAAGTTACATGGTATCCATAGGTTACCGTATTTGCTAGCCGTTCGGACGTTCATTCCTGAAAGGGGACCCTTCATGAAACTTTATTACTCTCCCGGTGCCTGTTCGCTGTCTCCGCATATCGTGCTGCGCGAACTTGGTCATGATTTCGAGCTCGAGAAGGTCGATATCCACGCCAAGGTCACCGAAAGCGGCAACGACTTCCGGGCTATCAATCCGAAGGGCTACGTGCCGGCGCTGCAGCTGGCAGACGGAGAGGTGCTGACCGAGGGTGTGGCGATCGTGCAGCATCTGGCCGATGCGGCCACTGCGCGCGAGCTGGCGCCGGAGCCGGGAACCCTGGCGCGGACACGGCTTGTCGAACATCTGAATTTCATTTCCGCGGAACTGCACAAGTCCTTCGGCCCCTTGTTCCAGGGCGCCTCGGACGAGGCCAAGCAAGCGGCCCGGGCAAAAGTGGGCAGCCGCCTCGATCTTCTCGAACAGGTCTTTGCTGACGGGCGCGATTTTCTGATGGGAGAGAATTTCTCGGTCGCCGACGCCTATCTGTTCACCATCGTCAGCTGGGCGCAGCCGACGGGAATCGATCTCGGCAAATGGCCGCGCATCGCCGCTTTCGTGGAACGTGTCGCGCAGCGTCCGGCCGTCCAGGCGGCCATTGCCGCCGAAGGTCTGGGAAAGGCGGCGTGAGCGCCGAGCTTTCCCATGGCTCGGCCCATGCGGTCGTCGCTGCAGCGCTCGCCGATTATTTCGACGGGCTCCATTTCAGCGATACGGCTAAGCTCGGCCGCATCTTCCATCCGCAGGCGATCTACGCCTGCGCGACGGAGGGCAAGCTCCTGCATCTGACGATGCAGGAGTATTTTCCGATCGTCGACAAGCGACCGTCGCCGGCCAGCCGAGGCGAGCCTCGCGCCGACCACATCGTGTCGATCGAGTTCGCCGGCCCGGTCACGGCGTTTGTGCGGCTCAACTGCACGATCGGTCCGAAGTTCTTCACCGACCTTCTGACCCTCATCCATGTCGACGGTCGCTGGCAGATCATCTCCAAGGTCTTTCATTTCGACCTGAAATCCTGAAGCGAGGAACACGGCCATGCCCTATGTCAACATCAAGATCACGCGCGAAGGCGCGACCAGAGAGCAGAAGGCGGCGCTGATCAAAGGCGTCACGGACCTGCTGGTCGATGTGCTGGACAAGAACCCGGCCACCACGGTCGTTGTCATAGACGAGGTCGAGATGGAGCAATGGGGCATTGGCGGGCTTCCGGTCGAGCAGTACCGGCAAAAAATCGCCGGTCCTTCGGCAAAGGGCTGAAACCGCCTGGCAGCGACGGCGATATCGTCGTCACCGGCAAAGGGTGGCCGCCTTTCGAATGGCTAACCCCGGGCGCTCACGGGCATGTTACGAAAGTGTAATGTTTGTGCCCTTGAATCGCCATGTTCGCCTACACAAATACAGGTCATCGGCAGTTTTCGCCGAAAGTCCGGAACAAGGCCCGTCCCCCGCCTATGCCGGACATCTGCGGCAGCCTTTCCCCCTCTCCGGGCTGCCGCATTGTTTCGAGTAGCGCCGCCGTGGTTCCCCCTCCACCACGGCGGCACTTTTTTGGGAGCAGGACCATCACCGAAGCCCAGGAAAAGACGGTCAGCCGCAAGACGCCGAAGCCGCGCAAGCGGCGTGCGCTGCTGCTCATCAATCAGAAGGCACGGCGCGGCGACATGCCGCTCGACGGCATCCTCGCAAGATTGCGGGCCGGCGGACTGGACGTGACGGTTGAACCGTTCTCGGCCTTGCCGGAACTCGCCCGCGACATCACCCGGCTGCGCGAACAGGCAGACTGCATCATCATCAGCGGCGGCGACGGTACGGTTTCCTCAGGCGCCATGGCGGTGATGGAAAGCGGACTGCCGATGGGCATCCTGCCGATGGGCACCGCCAACGATCTCGCCCGCACGCTCGGCCTGCCGATGGACATCATGCAGGCGGTCGACATCATTGTCGGCGGCTATGAGCGGCGCATCGATCTCGGCTCGGTCAACGGACACGCTTTTTTCAATGTCGCCAGCATCGGGCTCTCGACACAATTGGCGCAAGGCTTGCGGCCGGAGATCAAGCGCCGCTGGGGCCGTCTCGGTTATGCGATTGCCGCTTCGCGTGTGCTGTTCAAGGCACGGCCGTTTACAGCCTGGATCAGCGAGAAAGGCGATACTGTAAAGGTAAAGACCTTCCAGATCGCGGTCGGCAACGGTCGCCACTATGGCGGCGGCAACGTTGTCGAGGCAAGTGCCGCGATCGACGATGGCTTCCTTGATCTCTACAGCCTCGAAATGAGCAATGTCTGGAAACTGGCGCTGATGCTGCGCTCCTTCCGTTCCGGCACGCATGGTGCCTGGAACGAGGTGAGGACGGCACGCTGCGTGCAATTCGACGTAACAACCAAGGTGCCGCAACCCGTGAACACCGACGGCGAGATCGTCACGTCGACGCCGGCCTCCTTCCTCGTGCATCCGGAAGCCATCGCCGTCTATGCGCCTCCGGGCACCGACGACTGAAATTGCAGTTGGAGCCATTCTCGTCCGGAATTGCGTAGCGTTGCCGCGTTTCCGTGAAGAACGGAAACGCTCTTGGATTGAATGGTGAGCCAGACGGTCTCCACCGGTTCCCTTCGAAAGCCTCTTCCATTAGGGTCGCCGCGGAATCGCCCTTTCAGATCAGAAGGCCCGCAATGACCGCTCTCAACCCCGTCCTCGACCGTCTCGACAAGAACCTCGACCAGAGTCTCGATCGCCTGTTCGATCTTTTGAAGATCAGGTCGATCTCGACGGACCCGGCTTTCTCGGCCGACTGCCGCAAGGCCGCCGAATGGCTGGTGGTGGACCTGAAGTCGATCGGTTTCGACGCGTCGGTGCGGGATACGCCCGGTCACCCGATGGTGGTTGCGCATCACGAGGGCCCGGCAGGCGCGCCGCATGTGCTGTTCTACGGCCATTACGACGTGCAGCCGGTCGACCCGCTCAATCTCTGGCACGATGATCCGTTCGCGCCGGCGCTGAAGGAGATCGAACTCGGCCGCAAGGTCATCACCGGCCGCGGCTCGTCCGACGACAAGGGGCAGTTGATGACCTTTGTCGAAGCCTGCCGCGCCTGGAAGGCGGAGCATGGCACGCTGCCTTGCCGTGTCACCATCCTGTTCGAGGGCGAGGAGGAGAGCGGTTCGCCATCGCTGAAGCCTTTCCTCGACGCCAACGCCAAAGAACTGAAAGCCGATTTCGCGCTGGTTTGCGACACGGGCATGTGGGATCGCGAGACGCCGGCGATCTCGACCGCCCTGCGCGGTCTCGTCGGCGAGGAAGTCGTCATCAAGGCAGCCGACCGTGACCTGCATTCGGGCGAATTCGGTGGCGCTGCCGCCAACCCGATCCGGATCCTGGCCCGGATCCTGGCCGATATCCACGACGAGAACAGCCATGTGACGATTCCGGGCTTCTACGATGGCGTCGAGGAGACGCCGTCACAGGTGCTGAAATCCTGGGAAGCGCTGGGCGAGACGGCAGAGACCTTCCTCGGCCCGATCGGACTTTCGGTGCCGTCCGGTGAAAAAGGCCGTTCGGTGCTGGAACTGGTCTGGGCGCGCCCGACGGCCGAGTTCAACGGCATCACCGGCGGTTATACCGGCAAGGGCTTCAAGACGGTCATCGCGGCGGAAGCCTCGGCAAAGGTCTCCTTCCGCCTCGTGCACAAGCAGGACCCGGACAAGATCCGGGCGGCTTTCCGCAAGTTCGTCGAGGACAGGCTGCCGGCGGACTGCTCGGTCGAGTTCCATCCGCATGGCGGCTCGCCGGCGATCCAGCTTTCTTACGACTCGCCGTTCCTGACCAAGGCCAAGACCGCGCTGTCGGACGAGTGGCCGAAGCCGGCGGTGATGATCGCCATGGGCGGATCGATCCCGATCGTGGGCGACTTCCAGAACTTCCTCGGCATGGAATCGCTGTTGGTCGGCTACGGCCTGTCGGACGATCGTATCCATTCGCCGAACGAGAAGTACGATCTGAGCTCGTTCCACAAGGGACAGCGCTCCTGGGCGCGCATCCTTGACGCGCTGACCCGCTGAGAGCCTGGCCATGAGCACCATCCGCTTCCACAAGAACGATCTGCCCGATCTCAGCCACTATGATGTCGATGCGGTTGCCATCGACACCGAAACGCTGGGGCTCAACCCGCATCGCGACCGGCTTTGCGTCGTGCAGATCTCGCCCGGCGACGGCACCGCCGACGTGATTCAGATCGCGCCTGGCCAGAAGAAGGCGCCGAACCTGGTCAGCCTGTTGAAAAACCGCAAGGTTACCAAGCTGTTCCATTTCGGCCGTTTCGACCTGGCCGTGCTCTACAACGCTTTCGGCGCCATGCCGGAACCGGTGTTCTGCACCAAGATCGCATCGCGGCTGGTGCGCACCTATACCGACCGCCACGGGTTGAAGGACATCTGCCAGGAACTGCTTGGGGTCAGCCTGTCGAAGCAGCAGCAATCCTCCGACTGGGCCGCGGAGACGCTTTCGCCGGAGCAGCTCGAATATGCCGCCTCCGACGTGCTTTACCTGCATCGGCTGCGCGACGTGCTGGCTGGACGATTGGAGCGCGATGGCCGGGTCAAGGAAGCCGACGCCTGCTTCCGCTTCCTGCCGACCCGTGCCAAACTCGACCTCATGGGCTGGGACGAAGAGGATATTTTTGCCCACAGTTGAGCGCGGCGCTAACTGGGGCCGATGAAGTGTGGTTCCGGTTTTTGGAAAGATCACGCTCAAAACGAGGAGACTGGACCATGGCTGCGAGACAACCGATCGATACCGCTCCCAAGGACGGTTCCAAGGTGACCGTCTACTGGACGGACGGCGATGGCGTGCTGAACGAATCCATCGCGCAATACCGCTCCGCCGAGCGCCTCAAGGCGCTGGGCGGTGACGTCAACCCTGGCGACATCGGCTGGTGGGCGGCGATCGATGGCCACACCCAGAAGAAGATCGAACCGACAAGCTGGCGCCCGGGCTCCGACGACGAGGACGACGACGCCTAGGGCAATTCCAGCAAAAGTGCGTAGCGGTTTTGCGTCCGGAGTTGCGCCAAAACAAGGAGTTGAAGCGTGCCCGCATTTTCGTGAGAAACGGAAACGCTCCAGCGTCGGCCTGCCAGGATCCAATCATGTTCTCTTGCGGAGGGCGGCCCGACAAAGCATGCGCTTGGCTTTTCTCGTCCGGTTGAACTATCGTCGCCGCATTGCAACCGGGGCCTGATTCGCAGCTTCGCCTGGTTTCAGCCCATGTTCGAGAGGGACTGCCATGGGTGTCGAAAGTCTGATTGTCTTCCTCATCATCGGCGCGGTCGCCGGCTGGCTTGCCGGCCTGATCGTCAAGGGCTTTGGCTTCGGCCTGGTCGGTAACATTGTCGTCGGTATCGTCGGCGCCTTCATCGCAGGCTGGCTGTTCCCGGCGCTGGGCATCAGCCTGGGCGCGGGCATCATCGCCTCGATCATTCACGCCGCTATCGGCGCGATCATTCTTCTGGTGCTGATCAGGTTGGTCAAACAGGCCTGAGCGCCCGTTACAGCATTATCCATTCCCAGGGCGTGCCCTGGGAATGGTCTGCACTTCTCTGGAATTGCTCTAAGCGCTTCTGCGCATCGGCCTTTCATGGCTGTGATCAACCACATAGTGGCCAATCCTCTCATCGACGAGCATGCCGCTGATGCGGATGAAGCCGGCAAAGGAGCGGCGTGCATCATCGGTGCTTAGCTGGCCGGCATCGGCGGCGAGACAGCAATTCATGGCGCAATTGAAAACGGGGCCGCGACGCCCTGCAGGCCATTCACGTAAGAACGCAATCGCTTCGACAACGCCTTCGATTTCTTTGATCGGATGGCCTGGTCCACGCGAAAGCCGCACCGGCACGACAAATTGCAGGCGGTTCATTGGCTACCTCCCAGACATTAGAGCGTCGCGTCCAGTTGGACGCGCAAAGGACGCACTAACATTTTGAACCGGCGCAAGACCCTGTTCGCAACTCGATGACAATTCCAAGATCATGCACGGGAGCAATGCACTGTACTCCTTCCGGAGGAGGAGAAACAGGGCTGACACGCAGGATTGATCGTCGGATTCAAAAATTGAACGGCTCGCTGCAGGGGGTGTTGCAGCGAGCCGTTTACAGGACATGGAGGGACATGCCTGACTTCAAGCGGACGAAAATTCCTCAGGAAGTGCCCCTCAACGGGCTGCTCCCGGCAAAGTTCCCTGCAGGACCATCACGAAAGAGTGACGCGGTCTGTTTTTGAAGAGTAATTGACGGGGATGGCGCGCCTGAATGCCGCGACAATTGCATCGAAACTCAGAGACAAGCGGTTCGCCATCCTGACGAGGCCGTGAGCTGTTTTGGACGTATATACCGATACTCATTTCGGGGGAGCAAGCGCGCTCCCGATACTCCGGTTCCTATCTACCAGCCGCAGCTCTTGCCCCGGTTCTGTTCTTTCAGCCAGGTTTGAAGCGGTGCGAAATAAGCGATGATCGCGTCGCCCGAAATCTCGCGCTGGCCGGTGAAGGCTTCCAGCGCATCCGGCCAGGGTTTCGAGGCGCCCATTTCCAGCATTGCGTTGAATTTCTTGCCGACTTCCTTGTTGTTGTAGAATGAGCAGCGATGCAGCGGACCTTTCCAGCCACTTTGCTCGCAAGCGGCCTGATAGAACTGGAACTGCAGCACATTGGCGAGAAAATAACGCAGGTAAGGCGTGGTTGCGGGAATGTGGTACTTCGCGCCAGGGTCGAAAGATGTCTCGCTGCGTTCGACAGGTGGCTGGATACCCTGATACTTCAGGCGCAAATCGTTCCAGGCAGTATTGTAGCGCTCCGGCGTCACCGAGCCGTCAAAAACGCCCCAGCGCCATTTGTCGACCAGCAGGCCAAACGGCATGAAGGCGATCTTTTCCATGGCCTTGCGCAGCAGCAGACCGATGTCCTTGTCGCTGCTCGGCACCTTGTCTTTGGGCAGCAGTCCGATTTGAACGAGATACTCCGGCGTGATCGACAGCGCGATCGTGTCGCCGACCGCCTCGTGGAAACCATCGTTCGCGCCGTTCATATACAGGAAGTCCTGTGTCTTATAAGCGCGCTGATAGAAATTGTGGCCGAGTTCGTGATGGACTGTCACGAAATCCTGGCCGTTGACCTTGATGCACATCTTGATGCGCACGTCGTCCTGATTGTCGATATCCCATGCCGAGGCGTGGCACACGACGTCGCGATCGGCCGGTTTCACGAACATGGAGCGCTTCCAGAACGTTTCCGGCAATTTGGCGAAGCCAAGCGAGGTGAAGAACGCTTCTCCGGTTTCGACCATCTTCCTGTCATCGTAGCCGGCTGACTTCAGCAGTTCCGTCGGGTCGTAGCCGATATCGCCAGTGCCGGTGGGCGCGACGAAGTCATAGATGCCGGTCCAGTCCTGTGCCCACATGTTGCCGAGCAGGTCGGCGCGAATGGGGCCGGTCTTGGGTTGCACGGCATCACCGTATTTTTCGTTGAGCTTGCCGCGCACATAGCAGTGCAGGTCGTCATAGAGCGGCTTGGTGTCCGCCCAGATCTTGTCTGTCAGCCTGGTGACCTCATCGGCGGGCATGTCATATTGCGAGCGCCACATCGCGCCAACATTCGGGTAACCAAGCTCCTTGGCTCCGGCATTGGAGATCTCGACCAGCCGTTGATAGTCGGCGCGCATCGGAGCGCCGACATTGTCGTGCCAACTGGTCCACATCTCCTTCAGCTCTTCGGGATTGCGGTTGAGCGACATCTGCTCTTCGATGTCGGAGCCAGTGATCGTTTTGCCGCGCAGCGTGCCTTCGCCTTTGCCGTAAGCCGACTCCAGCTTGGTGGAGATGTTGTTCAACTGGTCAGCGGCGCCAGCCGTCGTTGGCGCCGGCAGTACGAGGAAGCCCTTCAGGAGGTTGAGTTTGCGTTTGACCTCGTCGCCAAGCCCTTTGACCTTGTCGAACTTCGAGGCTTCAAGGGCAAGACGGACTGAAAGCTCGGTCTGGCGGGCACCGGCTTCGGCGGAAAGCGCGTCGGTGTCTTCGGTGATGAACGTGCTGTTCACCCACTGGATCCGGTTGACCTGAACCGAATCGGCATTCAACACGATCTCAGCTTCCTTGAGGAATTTTTCCGCATCCTCGATGGTCGGGCCGGCCGACTGAGCAAAAGCCGGCGCCTGCAAGAACAGGCTGACCGCTGCCGCGGTCGTAACAACGGCGCATCGCATAGACATGTCCTCTCCTCCACGTCCCGGCCCGCTGCGGCCGAAGCTACGGCAAGCATGAACAGGGTCAAGGGTGCATGCCGCGGTATTTCACGAAATCACCAGCTTGCCTGTGCGCTGGCCGGGTACCTCCCTTAACCCGCCTTTAAACCGCCTTATCTAGTCTTCACCGGAGCGCCATCGGCATCGGGACTATCGGCAGCGCATGGCGGACCGCAGGGACAGACGCATCGAGCCCAGTTTCGACGGGCCGTCGCAGACGGCTTCGTCTTCGGGATTCTCGGTGCGGGAAGAGGACCGCGTCGTGCCGGGAAATCGCAAAACCTCCAGCAAGCGCGGCACGGCCAAGGCGAAGTCGGCCCGTGGCGGCCGGCGCAGGCGCAGCAAGACCGGCCTGTTCGGACGGTTGCTTTACTGGTGCTTCGTGCTCGCCATATGGGGCGGTATCGCCGTTGCCGGCGTCGTCGTCTACTACGGCGCCAAGATGCCGGCGGCCACCACCTGGTCGGTTCCGGACCGGGCGCCCAACATCAAGATCGTTGACGTCGATGACCATCTGATCGCCAACCGCGGCATGAGCGGTGGTGAGGCGGTCGGTCTCAACGAGATGTCGCGCTACATTCCCGAGGCTGTCATCGCCATCGAGGACCGGCGTTTCTACTCGCACTACGGCATCGACCCGATCGGCTTCACCCGCGCGGTGGTGACAAATCTCATAGGCGGTCACCTGCGCCAGGGTGGCTCGACCTTGACCCAGCAGCTTGCCAAGAACCTTTTCCTGAAGCCGGATCGCACCCTGGAGCGCAAGGTGCAGGAGGTGCTGCTCGCCATCTGGCTGGAGCAGAAACACACCAAGGATCAGATTCTGGAGATGTATCTCAACCGGGTCTATTTCGGCTCCGGCGCACATGGCGTCGAAGCGGCGTCGCGCCGCTATTTCGGCAAGAGCGCACGCGATGTGACGCTCTCCGAGGCAGCGTTGCTCGCGGGGCTGTTGAAGGCGCCGTCGCGTTTCTCGCCGGCTCGCGATCCCAAGGCCGCCGAGAGCCGCGCGCAACTGGTGCTGGGGGCCATGCGCGAAGAGGGCATGATCAGCGACAAGGAACTGAAGACGGCGATGGCTGCCCCCGCCGTGCGGGCGCCGTCCTATTGGACCGGTTCGGAAAACTATGTCGCCGACGCCATAGTCGAAGAATTGCCGACCTTGATCGGTGACGTGCGCGGCGACATCGTCGTGGAAACGACGGTCGATCTCACGCTGCAAAAACTGGCCGAGAAGTCGATCCGCGAGTTGATCGATGCGAAGGGCAGCAAGCTCAATGTCACCCAGGGCGCGCTGGTGTCGATCGACAATTCCGGCGCGGTGCGGGCAATGGTCGGCGGCTATGATTACTCGACCAGCCAGTTCAACCGCGCTTCGGAAGCGCGCCGGCAACCTGGCTCCGCATTCAAGCCCTTTGTCTACATGACGGCGCTGGAGGCAGGCCGCACGCCTGACAGCGTGCGCAACGATGCTCCGATCCGCATCGGCAACTGGTCGCCGGACAACTTCAAAGGCAAATATTATGGCAAGGTCACGCTGGCGACGGCGCTGGCCAAGTCGCTCAATTCGGTGGCGGCGCAGCTGACCATGGAAGTCGGGCCCGATGCCGTGGTCGATACCGCGCATCGCATGGGCATCCAGTCGGATTTGCAGAACAACACGGCGATCGCGCTCGGTACGTCGGAAGTGACGCCGCTGGAACTGACTTCGGCCTATGTGCCGTTTGCCAATGGCGGGTTCCGGCCGGAAGTGCATTTCGTGCGCCGCATCACTGATGGCAACGGCAAGGTGCTCTACAAAGCCAAAGAAGGCTCGGTGCCGCGTGTGGCGCGTACCGAGATCATCGGCATGATGAATTCGATGATGTCGGGCACTGTCGAGGTCGGGACCGCGAAGAAGGCGGCTTTCGGCTGGCCTTCAGCGGGCAAGACAGGCACCAGCCAGAATTCGCGTGATGCCTGGTTTGTCGGTTACACCGCCAATCTCACGACCGGGGTGTGGTTCGGTAACGACGACGGCACGGCGATGAAGAACGTTACCGGCGGTGCGCTGCCGGCGCAGGCCTGGCATGAGTTCATGATGGCCGCGCATCAGGGCGTGCCAGTGAAGCCGCTGCCGGGCACCTGGCGCTCGACACCTTCCGATACCATCGTGCAGGACGACGTCCCGTTTGACTTGACGCCGCCGGCACCAGTGCCAGGAGGCGTGCCATCGGCCTCCTCCGACCAGCCGGCGCCACAGCGCGCCGTACGCCAGCAGGTTCAGTACACCAGCCCCGCGATGCCGCGTGACAATGGCAGCACCGCTTCGATCGATCATCCAGTACCACAGGGTGACGTGGGTGGGCCTACCAAGAAGCGCAGCACCTCGATCTTCGATATCCTGAGCGGCGGCTGAGGCGCGCCAGTTTTTCCGACGGTGCCCGGGCTCTATTTCCTTTCGTTGGGAGTGGCGCTCAGCTTCGCCAGAATAGATACCAACTGCGGCGCCATCGAACTGATCTCATCCAGATGGATACTGGACAGCGATTGCAGGCGGTTTTCGCTTTCCGGCGTGAGCGTCAACAGCACGCGACGACCATCCTTCGGATCGGACTGCCGGCGCACAAGGCCTGCCTCCTCCAGCCGGTTGGCCAGTTCCGCGGCCGTATGCTGTCGCACCAATAATCTTGTCGCCAGATCGCCGATAGACAGGCCATTGGCCTCGCCGACGCCCTTGATGGTGAGCAAGGCCTGGTGCTGCTGCGCTGTCAGGCCGGCTTCGCTCGCTGCCGCTTCGCTGAAGGCGAGAAATTTGCGGATCGCATAACGGAATTCTGCAAGGGAACGATAGTCGACGGCCTGCCGGCCACCGGAATGCGGCCGCTGCGAGGCGGCTTTCGGGTTTTTCATCACAGGTCATTTCCTTTTTTGAATTTATATCGTAGTGCGATATAAATTCATCAGCAGCATAGACATCATGCCTACATCGACAGAGACCCACAAACCAGCCAATGCCGGGCAAGGGTACCCGCCTCATGTCTCGTCCAGGCACTCCGTGCCGCAGCCCGGCGACTTCACCGCCGATGCTCGCGTGCTGTTGCTGATGGCAATCGCCGTTATTGTCGGAACCGCTTCCGTGGGCACTGCGTGGATCCTGCTCAGGTTGATCACGCTGTGCACCAACATCGCCTATTACGGCCGTTTCTCTCTGGAAGCCTTGCCGATCGCCGGCTCGCCGCTCGGATGGGGAATGGTCGTCGTTCCGGTCATAGGTTGTCTGATCATCGGCTTGATGGCGCGTTTCGGTTCTGAGAAAATCCGAGGCCACGGCATACCGGAGGCGATTGAGGCGATCCTGATCGGCAAGAGCCGCATCAGTGCCAAGGTCGCCGTGCTCAAACCACTTTCGTCGGCTATCTCGATCGGTACTGGCGGTCCGTTCGGCGCCGAGGGCCCGATCATCATGACGGGCGGTGCGGTTGGGTCGCTGATCGCGCAGACCATCCATCTCAGCTCCAGCGAACGCAAGGCCCTGCTGGTGGCGGGGGCCGCCGCCGGCATGACCGCGATCTTCGGAACGCCGCTTGCCGCAGTGCTGCTTGCCGTCGAGCTGCTGCTGTTTGAATGGAAACCGAGGAGCTTCCTGCCGGTGGTCGTCGCAGCAAGTGTTGCCGCTGCCGAACGCACGATGCTGCTCGATCCGGCACCGCTGTTTGCCTATGCAGGCCAGATGACGCCTTCACTGCCGGCCTTCCTGTCGTGGATGCTGGTTGGGCTTGCAATGGGATTGGGCTCCGGCCTGCTCACCGCCATGGTCTACGGCTCCGAGGACCTGTTCCAGAAACTGCCAATCCACTGGATGTGGTGGCCGATGCTGGGTGGCCTCATGGTCGGCATCGGCGGCCTGATCGAGCCAGCGGCACTGGGGGTTGGCTACGACAACATCCGTCACCTGCTCGCCGGCGATCTGGTTTTCAAAGCCGTGCTGCTGCTGCTTGTGGTGAAGGCGATCATCTGGGCTGTCGCGCTGGGCTCGGGCACATCCGGCGGTGTTCTTGCGCCGTTGCTGATTTTCGGCGGCGCCCTGGGGGCGCTATTGTCGCCGATGTTGCCACAGGCCGACAGCGGTTTCTGGGCACTTCTCGGCATGGCCGCCATGATGGGCGGCACGATGCGCGCGCCACTGACGGCAACCCTCTTCGCAATCGAGCTGACAGGAGACCAGCACGCACTGCTGCCGTTGCTGGTTGCCTGCGCGATCGCCTACGCCACCACGGTGCTTCTGCTCAAGCGTTCCATCCTCACCGAAAAGATCGCTCGCCGTGGTCTTCACATCACGCGCGAATACCAGGCCGATCCCTTCGAACAGGCCTGGGTGAAAGACGTGATGGTGAAGGAGCCGGAGGCGATCGCAGCATCATGGAGTGTGGGCCAGACGATCGACCACTTCATGAGTGCTGAACATCGCCACAAAAGTTATCCCGTCATCGCGCCGGATCGGACCGTTGTGGGCATGGTTTCGCGGGGAGATGTGCTGGCCTGGCTCAGCGAAAACAGCAGCGTCGATCGTGCGGCCAACCTTGGCGATATGCTTGTCGAAGAGCCGCTGTTCGGCTGGCCGGACGAACTGGTCGGCCACCTGGCGGACCGCATGGCGGAAAACGGCATCGGGCGTGTGCCGGTGATCGACGCGTTGGGCAGGCTGGTAGGCCTGGTTGCCCGCAAGGATCTCCTTGCTGCCAGGGCGCGTCGCGTCGCAGAGGAACGCGACCGCACACGCCTGCTTGTGCGGCAGCCGAAGGCTCGCCAAGCCCGGCAGAAGAAGGCGATCAGTTCAAACTAGCTGGAGCCAGGAGCGTTTCGTTGCCTAGGCCGTTGTCGCGGCTTCGGCTGGCTGGTCCTGCCGGTCCGGTGCGGGTTTCAGGACGGCCTCGACAATGCCGCGCGCGATTTCGCGCTCGCCCATGATGACCGTGTTGGCGCCAAGTCCTTCGAGATGCTCGACCTCGGCATCGGAGTGGGCGCGGGCGACGATCTCGATCGTCGGATTGGCAGCGCGGGCGAGCAGTGCGATGCGGCCGGCCTCGAAGGCATTCGGAATGGCCAGGATCAGGCGCTTGGCCAAGGTTGGATTGGCTGCGGCGAAGACATCTTCCTTGGCGGCATTGCCCGTCACGGTTTCGATGCCGTCCGCCTTGAGGCGGGAGATTGTCTTGTCAGCGTCCTCCACGACCAGGAATGGCTCATTGGCCTGTCTAAGAGCGCTGCCCACCAGGCTACCGACACGGCCATAGCCAATCAGGATGGTGTGGTTGGTCAGCGTCGTGGGTGTCGGGGCATCGTCTTCCTCGAGCTTTTCGCCCGTGGTGGCAACCTGCCCGACGGTCGTTGCCGGACCGATCGGAGCAGCTGCGGCCATCGCGCCGTCGCCGCCACGCCGCTGCTCGAGCCACGGTTTCAGCCTGTCGACCAGCAGGAACATCACCGGGTTCAGGATGATGGAAAGGATGGCGCCGACCAGGATCAGGTCGCGGCCTTCTTCAGGCAAAAGTTTCAGGCCGACGCCGAGTTCGGCAAGGATGAAAGAAAATTCGCCGATCTGCGCAAGGCTGGCCGAAATGATCAGCGCCGTCGCGATCGGATAGCCGAACAGCAGCACGATGGCGAATGCCGCCAGCGACTTGCCGATGACGATGATGAACAGCGTGCCGAGCACCGGCCAGATATGCTGCATCACGCTGAACGGGTCGAACATCATGCCAACCGAGACGAAGAACAGCACGGAAAAGGCGTCGCGCAGCGGCAGCGATTCCTCAGCGGCGCGATGACTGAGCTCGGATTCGCTCATCACCATGCCGGCGAAGAAGGCGCCGAGCGCCAGGGAAACCCCGAACAGCTTGGCGGCCCCAAAGGCGACGCCGAGCGCCACGGCCAGCACAGCCAGGCGGAACAGTTCGCGCGAACCCGTGTGAGCGACATAGTGCAGGATCCAGGGGATGACCCTGCGTCCGACCACCAGCATCAGCACAACGAAGGCGACGACCTTGGCGAGGGTGACGCCAACCACCCCCCAGACACCATAGCTGGCAGTCAATCCATAGAGGCCTCCGGGGGGAGGAGCCTGATCCACCCCACCGAGAACGCCAGCCAGCGCCGGCAAAAGCACCAGCGTCAGGACCATGGCCAGGTCTTCGACGATCAGCCAGCCGACGGCAATACGGCCACGTTCAGTCTCGACCAACCGGCGTTCCTGCAGCGCGCGCAGCAGCACCACGGTGCTGGCCACCGAAAGCGCCAGGCCGAATACCAGCCCGGCGCCAAGCGACCAGCCGAGCATCCAGGCCAACCCCCAGCCGAGCAGGGTGGCGAAGCCTATCTGCACCACGGCGCCGGGCAGCGCGATGGCGCGCACTGAAAGCAGGTCCTTCATCGAGAAATGCAGGCCGACGCCGAACATCAGCAGAATGATGCCGATCTCGGCGAGTTCGAGCGCAAGGCCCTGATCGGCAACGAAGCCGGGCGTGTTGGGGCCGACCAGTATGCCGGCCAGCAGATAGCCGACCAGAGGGGGGATGCGGAAACGATTGGCTATGGCGCCAAAGACAAATGCCAACCCCAGACCGACGACGATGGTTGCGATAAGGGGAGTGTCATGCGGCATGGTCGATGGAGCGCCCTTCTGGTCTAATGATGTTGGATGAGCGCCGCCCTGAGCCGTCGCCTTCTAGCACTATGGGGATGGCAACGATGCCGTGCAACCCCGCGAGGTCATTGAAATGCATGCGAAATGCGCGAGCGGAGAAATTCCTCGGCGCCAGCGTGGCCTTCAGCGTTCCGAGGCTTAATTCTACTAAATAGATAGAAATTAGAAAAATGTGGTTTGCTGACGGGCTCGGCGGACGCTAGAAGAGCCGCCATGATAGGAAAGGACTGACCCCGCAGGTCGGCTTTTCGCCGTTGGGAGAAAAATTTTTCTCCGACCTCTCATGCTTTCAGAAAAGAGATTGCCTCCAAAACGAAGGCGCGCGAGTGCGTTCCTTCTGATCTTTGCCGCATGCGCGTAGAAATGCCAGCCTGTTCAGGGTCTTACCGCAATGCCGCATGCCACCCCCAAGCTCAATGCCTTTCCCGTCTTCATGCGGGTGGAGGGCGAAGCCGTGATCATCGTCGGCGGCGGCGAGGAAGCGCTGGCCAAGGCAAGACTGATTGGCCAGTCCAGTGCCCACATCATCATCGTCGCCGAACAGGTGGAGCCGGCGCTACGGGCCTGGATCGCAGAAAACGGCGCCCGCCACATTGCCGAAGCCTATCGCAGCGGGCATCTCGCTGGTGCCGTACTGGTTTTTGCCGCCACCGGCGAGGGAGCTTCAGACCGCCAGGTTTCCGAGGATGCCCGCGCGCTGAACATCCCGGTCAACGCGGTTGACCGGCCGGAGCTGTGCGATTTCTTCACGCCGGCCCTGGTCAATCGTGCGCCCGTCGTCGTTGCCATCGGCACGGAAGGCGCCGGCCCGGTGCTGGCACAGATGATCCGCGCCCGCATCGATCAATTGCTGTCGCCATCGCTTGGGCCGCTGGCTGCCCTTGCCGCAACCTTCCGCGAGGCGGCCGAGCGCATCCTGCCCAAGGGCAACCGCCGCCGTCGGTTCTGGGCCGATTTCTTCGGCGGTTCGCCTGCACGGGCCGTCGAGGCCGGCAATCTGTCGGCAGCGCATGACGCTGCCTCCGGGCTGCTGCTCTCCAACACGGCCTTCAGCGGCCACATCGCATTGGTCGGCGCCGGGCCAGGCGCGGAAGATCTGCTCACCCTGCGCGCCCAGCGTCTGCTGATGGAAGCCGATGTCATCGTTTACGATGCGCTGGTCCCGGAAGCCGTCGTCGCCATGGGCCGCCGCGATGCCGAACGCCTGCCTGTCGGCAAGCGCAAGGGCTGCCATTCCAAATCGCAATCCGAGATCAATGCCCTGCTGGTTTCGCTCGGCCGCGAAGGGCGGCGCGTCGTTCGGCTGAAGAGCGGCGATCCGCTGGTGTTCGGCCGCGCCGGCGAAGAGATGGCCGCATTGCGTGAAGCCGGCATTTCCTATGAAGTCGTACCCGGCGTCACCGCCGCCTTTGCGGCCGCCGCCGATTTCGAACTGCCGCTGACCTTGCGCGGCGTGACCTCTTCCATGGTTTTCACCACCGGCCACGACCTCAAGGGCGGAACGCTGCCGGACTGGGCGAAGCTCGCCATCTCCGGTGCAACCGTCGCCGTCTATATGGGGCGCAGCGTCGCCGCCGACGTCGCCGGTCGCCTGATCGAAGCCGGGCTCTCACCCGATACCGCGGTCGCAGTTGTCGAAAATGCCAGCCTCGCCAACCGGCGCCGGTTCCACGGCACGCTGGCAGACCTGCCTTCGCTCGAGGCACGCAGCGATCTCACCGGTCCGGTCATGACCGTTATCGGCGACGCTGTCGCGGGTGCCAATTTCAGCCACTCCGAGCCGCTCGCGGCAGGCAAGTATCAAGAGGCCGGACAGCCGGTCATCCAGGGAGCCGTATCATGAAGATCCTGACCGCAAACCGTCTCACCGATGGCGAAGCCGTCTGGTATGCCGGTGGCGCCTGGGCCGAAACGATCGACAGCTCGGAACTTGCCACCGACAAGGCGGCCGAGGAGCGGCTGGAAGCGATCGGTGCCGCTTCTTTTGCCGCCAACGAAGTGGTCGACGTCAACCTGATCGATGTCGAAGTCGTCGACGGCGTCATTCATCCGCTGCGCCTGCGCGAGAGAATCCGCGCAGCCGGCCCCACCAATCGCAACGATCTCGGCAAACAGGCACGCCCGACCGCAGCCTGACCACGACAAGCGGATGCTTCGGCGTCCGGAGGACAAGACATGTATCGCTACGACGAGTTCGACCATCAGTTCGTGCAGGCCCGCGTCGCCCAGTTCACCGATCAGGTGGAGCGCCGCCTGGCCGGCGAAATCACCGAGGATCAGTTCCGGCCCCTGCGCCTGATGAACGGCGTTTATCTGCAACTGCATGCCTATATGCTGCGCATCGCCGTTCCCTACGGCACGTTGTCGTCTAAGCAGCTCAGGATGCTCGCCCATATCGCGCGCAAATACGACAAGGGCTACGGCCACTTCACCACGCGCCAGAACATCCAGTTCAACTGGCCCGCATTGTCCGACATCCCGGCGATCCTGTCGGATCTCGCCTCGGTGGAGATGCACGCCATCCAGACCAGCGGCAATTGCATCCGCAACGTGACCGCCGACCATTTTGCAGGCGCTGCAGCCGACGAGGCTGCCGACCCGCGCCCCTACGCTGAAATCCTGCGCCAGTGGTCGTCGGTGCACCCGGAATTCTCCTACCTGCCGCGCAAGTTCAAGATCGCGGTGACCGGTGCCGAACGCGACCGTGCTGCCATCCAGACCCATGACATCGGCCTGCACCTCAAGAATAACGCGGCCGGCGAACTCGGCTTCGCTGTTTATGTCGGCGGAGGGCAGGGGCGGACGCCTCTGGTTGCGAAGAAGATCCGCGACTTCCTGCCGGAAGAGCACCTTCTGTCCTACTGCACGGCGATCCTGCGCGTGTACAATCTCTATGGGCGGCGCGACAACAAGTACAAGGCGCGTATCAAGATCCTGGTGCATGAGACCGGCGTCGAAGAGTTCACGCGCCAGGTCGAGGCCGAATGGGCAGAGCTGAAGGATGGCGAGCTGACGCTGCCGGAGGCCGATATCAAGGCGATCGACGCCTATTTCGCACCGCCGGCACTGCCGGCGCGGCCCGAAGGAGACGAGGCGATCAAGCTGGCGCGGTTGGATTCGCGCAGCTTCTCAGAATGGCTCGACCAGAATGTCGTGACGCACCGCAATCCAGACTACGCGGCGGTGACGATTTCGCTGAAGGGCATCGGCGAGGTGCCGGGCGATGCTTCCGACAACCAGATGGATGCGGTTGCCGATCTTGCCGAGACTTATGCATTCGACGAAGTGCGCGTCAGCCACGAGCAGAACCTCATCCTCCCACATGTGGCGCGCGCCGATCTGAAGGCGGTCTACGACCGGCTGGCGGAGATCGGACTGGCGACCGCCAATTCGGACCTGATCTCGGACATCATCGCCTGCCCCGGCCTCGATTACTGCGCTCTGGCCAATGCGCGCTCGATCATCGTGGCGCAGAACATTTCCAAGCGCTTTGCATCATTGGAACGGCAGCGCGACATCGGCGAGCTCAAGCTGAAGATTTCCGGCTGCATCAATGCCTGCGGCCATCACCATGTCGGCCACATTGGCATTCTCGGTGTCGAGAAGAAGGGCGCGGAACTCTACCAGGTCACGCTCGGCGGGTCGGCCGACGAACACACCTCCGTCGGCGAAATCATCGGCCGTGGCTTTGGACCGGACGAGATCACCGACGCTATCGAGACCGTCGTCGAAACCTATCTGGCCATTCGCCTCGACAGGTCGGAAAAGTTTCTCGATGCCTATCGCCGCGTCGGCCCTGCGCCATTCAAGGAGGCGCTCTATGCTGGCGAAGCCAAGGCCGCTTGATCAGGCCATTCCCGGAGAAAGCGGCGTGGCAGCGCAGGCTGCCGCGTTCGATGCGCTGTACGGGCATCTGAGCGCACACGAGATCATCGAGCGGGCTGCCGTGGAGCTGTTTCCCGGTGAACTCGCCGCCGTGTCTTCCTTCGGTGCGGATTCAGCTGTGCTCCTGCATCTGATCGCCGAGGTCGACAAGCAACTGCCGATCATCTTCCTCGATACCGGCAAGCATTTCGAGGAAACGTTCGATTATCGCGACGCGCTGGCTGCCGATTTCGGCCTGACCAACATCCAGGTTGTGACGCCCGACGAGGCAGCACTTGCCCGCATCGATCCGACCGGCAAGTTGCACGAAACCAACACCGATGCCTGCTGCGACGTGCGCAAGGTGGAACTAATGGCGCGCGGCGTCGAGCCGTATCGTGCCTGGTTCACCGGCCGCAAACGCTTCCAGGCCTCGACCCGTACGGCGTTGCCGGCATTCGAGGCGGTCGGCTCGCGCATCCGCATCAATCCGCTGGCGCGCTTCACGACCGCCGACCAGGCTGATTACATGCGCCAGCATGCGCTGCGCGAAAATCCGCTGGTCGCCTACGGTTATTTGTCGATCGGCTGCTTCCCGTGCACGCAACCTGTGCAGCCCGGCGAAGACGCCCGTTCCGGGCGCTGGGCCGGCCATGCCAAGACCGAATGCGGTATCCATCTTTCCGGTCTGGAGAAGTCGCTGACGGATGCGTCGTTGTGAGACGAAGAGAATAGGGCAGTAGGGGCAAAAGCCACCACTGCCTTACTGCCTAATCCCCTACAGCCTTCTCCGCTCAGCAATCACTGGAAATTGACAGAAGAATAAGCCATATGCTCGCCTTCATGACCGAGACCGCAAAGCCCGAGAAGAGCGCCGCGCCGGCGTCACGCCTGTGGACCCCCACCGGGTTCCGCGAGGATGACTGGACGCATGCCGAGACCGCCGACGCGCTTTCCGGCAATGGCCGTTTCATTCTGCCGCTGCAGGCCTTCCTCGATCTCGATCCGCAGGTGAGGACTTCGGCGAAGGAGCGGCTCGGTGTTTCGCTACAGCCGGGTGACCAGCTGGAGAAGATCGTCGACCTGCTCGATCAGCTTTCGCTGGTGGCATTGGCCTTCCCTTCCTTCACAGACGGACGCTCGTTTTCCAAATCCTCGCTGCTGCGCAGCCGCCATGGTTTCGAAGGCGCTGTCAGGGCAACGGGCCAGGTGCTGATCGATCAGCTGCCGCACATGTTGCGCGTCGGGTTCGACGAGTTCGAGATCTCGCATCCGGTACTGCTCAAGCGCCTGGAGGAAGGCCGCCTGGACGGGCTTCCGGTCTATTATCAGCCGGCAGCCGAGACTACGGCACCAGCTGGCGGCTACAGCTGGCGCCGCACCCCAAGCAACTGACCGCATATCGACGCGACGCGACCGGCCAAAGGTCCTATCCGCCACGCCGGTTGCATCTCTTTACAACCCTGAGGTTTGAGGTTTCTCTGAGCTGGCGGACGGAAACATCCGCCGCCATCCCTGGGAGGCTGCCATGAAGTTCGACTACGTCATCGCCGGCGGTGGCTCGGCGGGTTCGGTGCTGGCCGCGCGGCTCTCGGAAGATCCATCTGTCAGCGTCTGTCTGCTCGAGGCCGGCGGCGAGGGCAAGGACATGCTGATCCGGGCACCTGCCGGCATCGTCGCGCTGCTGCCGGGGCGCCCGAAGATCAACAACTGGGCTTTCGAGACGGTGCCCCAGCCGGGACTGAACGGGCGCAAAGGCTATCAGCCGCGCGGCAAGGCATTGGGCGGCTCGAGCGCCATCAATGCCATGCTGTATATCCGCGGCCATCAGGCCGACTACGACGATTGGGCTGCAGCCGGTTGTGCGGGGTGGTCGTGGGATGATGTTCTGCCCTACTTCAGGCGTGCAGAGGGCAACCAACGCGGCGCAAGCGATCTGCACGGTGACGACGGTCCGTTGCGGGTGGCGGAACAGCAGAACCCGCGTGCGCTCAGCCAAGCATTCGTAGCGGCGTGCGGGGAGAATCAGATCCGGCAGAATGAGGATTTCAACGGCCCGGAGCAGGAGGGCGCCGGGCTCTACCAGGTCACCCAGTTCTGGGGCGGAAAACGCAATGGCGAACGCTGCTCGGCGGCCGCTGCCTATCTGCATCCTGTGATGAACCGCAAGAACCTCGCCGTGATCACGGGCGCGCGTGCCACCGGCATCATGCTGGATGGCAAGCGCGCAATTGGCGTCCGCTACCGGACAGCCAATGGCGAGGCTTTTGCCCAGGCAGGCCGCGAGGTGGTGGTTTCAGGCGGGGCCTTCGGTTCGCCGCAACTCCTGCTTCTGTCCGGCATCGGGCCCGGCACGGAGCTGGCGGCCCAGAACGTCGCGGTGGCTCACGACCTGCCGGGTGTCGGCAAGAACCTGCAGGATCATCTCGATTTCGTCATGAGCTGGAAATCGAAGGAAACCGACATGATGGGCCTGGGCCTCAAGGGCACCATCAACCTGGTGAAACATATACTGCAGTGGCGCAAGGACGGCACGGGCATGATTGCGACGCCCTATGCCGAAGGTGGCGCTTTCATGAAATCGGAGTCGGTGCTGGAGCGCCCCGACCTGCAACTGCACTTCGTCATCGCGATTGTCGACAACCACGGCCGCAAGATGCATATGGGCTACGGTTTCTCATGCCATGTCTGCGTGCTCAGGCCCTTTTCACGCGGCGAGGTGACGCTCGCGAGCGCCGATCCGCTGGCCGCGCCGCGCATCGACCCGCGCTATCTTTCGGATGAGCGTGATGCAGCGTTGATGCTGAAGGGAGCGAAGATGATGCGCAACGTGCTGGAGGCGCCGGCACTGGCGAAGTACCGCCACAAGGAGATTTATACCGCTGGGGTCAGCAGTGATGCCGACCTGATGAACCACATCCGTTCCCGCGCGGACACGATCTATCATCCCGTCGGCAGCTGCCGAATGGGCACCGACGACATGGCGGTGGTCGATACACAACTGCGCGTGCGCGGCATTTCGGGTCTGCGCGTGGTCGACGCCTCGGTGATGCCAACGCTGATCGGTGGCAACACCAACGCGCCGACGATCATGATCGCAGAAAAGGCGGCCGACCTGATCAAGGTCGCCGCCGCCTGACGGGTTCGCTGTTTGATCCCGAGTTGCTTTTGACCGGAGCAACTCAGGTCTTCCGCGTTTCCCCGACTGGAATCGCCCTAGCGGGGGCGTGTGCTTTCTTCCTGTGCGTCGAGCCTTTCGAGCAGCGTGCGCAACGGCTCAGGTAATTCGTTCACCACCTTGAAGGTCGGCAAGCTGTGCAGGAACCGCTGGTTCGAGCGATCGGAAAACTAACGCCTGATCTGCGTCGGCAACTGATCGTGCTTGACTGCATTGGTACGGGACATGGCCTCAAAATCCTTAGTCGGCCTTGAAACTTCCCCGCCGGTGAATCGTTCCCATATTGCGTCAATTTGGCAAGCGGGGATCGAAAACAGCGTAAAATTTGATTTAATTCGTCTGTATCGGCTGCTTTTGAACTAGGACACTCCAATGCCGGCCATAAATGCCCTTTCCCCTTGATTTTTGAGTCCCAAACCTCGATATCGGGCACAAATCCAGAACCAACCGGCATGACGGGAAATGGCGATGAGCGACCAGGCAAAAGACGAACGCGCGCCTGAAGATATCGAGGCGATGGAAGCCGAAACAGAGCGCACCGAAGGTGGTGTCGACGGCGACTATGAGGCGCTGGTTCGACTGCTTAAGGAAAATGAGGAACTGAAGGACAAGGCGCTGCGCACCGCAGCCGAGATGGAGAATCTGCGTCGTCGCACAGCGCGTGATGTTCAGGATGCCCGCACCTACGCGATCGCCAATTTCGCGCGCGACATGCTTTCGGTGTCGGACAATCTGGCCCGCGCGCTGGAGGCCATTCCGGCAGAGGCCAAGGCGTCCGCCGATGCCGGCCTCAAGGCCTTGATCGAGGGCGTCGACATCACCGAACGTGCCATGCTTGGCGCGCTCGAGCGTCACGGCGTGAAGAAACTCGAGCCGCAAGGCGAGAAATTCGATCCGAATTTCCATCAGGCGATGTTCGAGGTGCCGAACCCGAGCGTGCCGGCCAACACGGTCGTCCAGGTCGTGCAGCCCGGCTACTCGATCGGTGAGCGCGTGCTGCGTCCGGCCATGGTCGGCGTGTCCAAGGGGGGCCCGAAGGCCGCTGCCGAAGGCATCGAGCCCGGCCCGGTCAACGAGCAGGCCGAGAAGGATGCCTGAGTAAGGCAATAGGGGTTGGGGCAGTAGGGCAGGCAATATTCGGCAAAGCTGACGGCTCTGGCTATGGCCACGAGCTGCATGTATGTTCGGGTATATTGCCTTGGCGCCTTATTCCCCTGCTGCCCCTCATTCCGGCTTCCGATGTCCGCCATCACCTTCATCGACTATGCCGGCGTTGCGGTGTTCGCGGCTACGGGTGCGTTGGCGGCCTCGCGCAAGCAGCTCGATATCGTCGGCTTCATTTTTCTCGCCGCAGTGACGGGTATCGGTGGCGGTACCTTTCGTGACCTGATCCTCGGCGTGCCGGTGTTCTGGGTCGCCAATCGCGACTATGTGCTTATCTGCACCGCCGTGGCGCTTGTGGTCTTCTTCGGCGCGCACCGTGTCGAATCCCGCTACAAGCTTCTGCTGTGGCTCGATGCCATCGGCCTTGCCGTCTTTGCGGTGATGGGCGCTGCGAAAGGCATGGCGATCACCGGCTCGCCGGCCGTTTCGATCATCATGGGCATGCTGACGGCCTGCTTCGGCGGGATCCTGCGTGATCTGCTGGCCGGTGAACCTTCCGTGCTGCTTACTCCGGAAATCTATGTGACGGCAGCAATCATCGGAGCCGGGGTCTATACCGCTGGCGAGCTTCTGAACCTGCCGGGCCAGATTTCCTATCCGGCGGGCGTTCTTGCTGCCTTCGCGGTGCGAGGCGGTGCGCTGAAATTCGGCTGGTCGTTTCCGCCCTATAAGAGCCGCCCGGGACGACGACCCGAAGACATCCCGTAAGCGCTGTTTGAAGTCATCTGTCAGAAGATGCTTCCCGCTCAGCCAGCCAGGCTTTCGCCTTCGTCTTAGGGACCTGCGTCAGCCAGGTCCGTTCCAGGCGATGACGCAGCTCATCGTCCGACGCCGCTTCCATGCGTATGAGCAAAGCCGGCCAGCCCTTGTAATGGTCCGTTTCGAAATAGATGCCGGGCGCAGCCTGCAGCAGCATCTCCTTCTCGTCGAGCGGGCACATCACCACCGCCGTTTCTGCATCCTTGACCCGGGTGAGCAGCTTCTTGCCAGTCTTCAGCGCCGGCGTGCCGTAGGACGTGCTCTCGACAACATCCGGCAGGCTCCGAGCCGCCTGCTTCAGGCGCTCGAAGACGGCGGAAAAATCGTCGGCCATGGCGATTGCTAGACGTTTCCGCTTTTAGGGGAGACGTTCTATCCCTCTGCTTTTCATGCAATTCCGGACGCAAAACCGCCGCGCATTTTGCTGGAATTGCTTCAGGCAGCGAAACGTTGCCCTTCGCCGCCGTAATAATTCACGTAGCGGGCACCGATTTCACGCACCGGCAAAACGATGAAGATGTCCACGGTCTTGAAATCGTGATCGATGACGCAACCGTCACCGATGCGTGCGCCGACGCGCAGATAACCCTTCACCAGCGGCGGCATCGCGGCGATAGCCGCCTTGGCGCTGACCGCCTCGATCGGCATCAGGTCCATGGAGCAATAGCGCCCGTCATTGGCGCGAATGTCCCAGGCCGGGCTGGTGCGGCAATGATGCGCAAGGTAGGTGAGCGCTTCGGCATGTGCCGCCGGAACGATGCCGTGGAAAGAAGCGCAACCCGTCAGGACACCGATGTCGTAGTGGGTGAAGTAGGCCCACAGGCCCTGCCAAAGCGCCTCAATGGTGCGTTTCGAACGGTATTCGGGCAGGACACAAGAGCGGCCGAGTTCAAGGAAGCGCTGGCCGGGGTGCTTGGCGATCAGCCGCCGCAGCTCGAATTCGTCCTCGGAATAGAAGCCGCCTGCGCTGACCGCCGTTTCCTGGCGCAGCAGTCGATAGGTGCCGACGATGCGGCGATGGTCCGGGCCGGGCAGGGCGTTGTCGAACACCAGCAGATGATCGCAGAGCGGGTCGAAACGGTCGGCGTCCCGCCGTTCCAGCGACTGCAGGCGGCTCTTGCGGGCGCCAAGCTCGTCGTAGAAGACGCGATAACGGATTTCCTGGGCAGCGGCGATCTCAAGCTCGTCGCGAGCCAGCCGCACTTCGAGGCTGCCGATCTTGCCCAAGGTGCCGGTGATGGACTCGATCGTCCTCATCCTCTGGATCGCGCTGCCTCCGGTGTTCCCCTGCATCTCACCTTGCGGCATCGCTGTATGCACGAGTGATTCTCCTTCGAGCCATCCCTCTTGGCGTCGGGATACGATGTAGGTGCTACAGGATTGTGACAGTACCGTGATACATAGTGAGGAGCAAGGGGAGGACGGCAGACGATCCGTCGCTAGCCGGCTTACCTAAGGGCTGGAAATCGCGGAATCAGGCCGCTGCCTGGCTCTCCACGGCATGCACCAAAGCCTGTGGATCAAGCGGTTTGGTGACAAAACCAGAGGCGCCGTGGGCAAGAACGGCGTGGCGGGTGCGTTCCTGGCTGTCCGCCGACAGCACCATGATGGGCACTGGCGCCGCGCCGGAAGCCTCCTCATGCCGGCGAATCGCCGCGATGGCATCCATGCCGTCCATCAGCGGCATATGCAGGTCCATCAGCACGACATCGTAACGCTTGGCGGGGCTGTCCGTGGCGACGGCTTCGACAGCGGCCCGGCCATTGTTGACGATGTCGACATGATGTCCGGCCTTCTGCAGGGTGGCGCGGGCGAGCATCGCATTGATGTCATTGTCCTCGGCGATCAGCACCGAAAGGCTGCCTGCCATGCCTGCCGGCGCGACCGCGGCATGGCTGGGGCCGGTCAAAGGGCCGCCAACGGCGGCCTGGCCGGCGAGGAGCACCCGCAGCAAGGTTTCGCCGCGGACCGGGCGAGCCAGGAAGGTTGCGTATCCCCCGGCACGGAATTCGACCAGTGCGCCGCGATCCGCCGGAGCGATGAGCGTCACGGCTTCGCAGGCCGCAAAACCTGCCTGCCGCAGTCGTTTCAGGGTACGGCAATCGCCGTCTTCCTGGCGCGCATCAATCAGGAGCACGTTGCAGAAGCCGGCGAAAGGCAAGGCCTGGCCGGCATTGGCAACGATCTCGGCGCGGCCGCCATGCGCGCGGATGGTGCGGGCGATCGCTTCGGCCTCGATGGTGTTTTCCGAAACGATGACGGCGCGGCGATCGGCCAGGACATCGATACGGTCATCGATTGCCTCGATTGCTTCCCGTGCCGGCAGTTCGAAGGTGAATTCCGAGCCTTCGCCGGGCGCGCTGGAAACGCTGATAGTGCCATTCATGGCTGCCGCCAGCCGCCTGGAAATAGCCAGCCCGAGCCCGGCACCGCCATGCTTGCGTGTCGACGTGCCGTCGGCCTGCTCGAAATCCTCGAAGATACGGTCCATGTCGGCCTCGCTGAGGCCGGGGCCAGTATCGGTGATGGAGAAGACGAGGCGATCGCCGGCTTCGGCGCGGCGACGGGTGACGCTGACCAGTACCCCGCCTGTCTCGGTGAATTTGACGGCGTTGCCGATCAGGTTGAGCAGCACCTGCCGAACGCGACCGGGATCGGCCGTGATGATCTGCGGTACATCGGGCGCGACATGGCAGGCCAGGCCAATCGCCTTGCCGAAGGCGCGCGCGGCGAGCAATTCCACGACATTGTCGGCGATCTCGCGCGGCGACATCGGCTGAGGTTCAGGCGCGAAACGGCCGGCCTCGATCTTGGAATAGTCGAGCAGGTCTTCGATCAGTGCCAGCAGAGCGCTGGCCGATGTGGAGACCGCGCCGACGTAGGTGCGCTGTTCCGGCGTCAGCCTGGTGTCAGCGAGAAGCTTGGCCATGCCCATGATGCCGTTCATCGGCGTGCGGATTTCATGGCTGACAGTGGCCAGGAAGCGAGACTTGGCCTGGCTGGCATATTCGGCGCGTTCGCGTGCGTTGATGAGCGAGGATTCAGCCTGTTTGCGCGCCGTGATGTCGCGCGCGATCGCCCGGTGGGACACTTCGGCGCTGTCCTTGTCGCGCATCGACAGCTCGATCCACGAAAACCAGCGCGGTCCGCTCTGGGTGCGGACGGCGACGTCGGTCGAACTCAGACAATCGTGATCGGAAAATGCTGCGTCCGGAACGATGCCGACGTCGATGCCGAGCTCCGCCAGCGTCATGCCCGCCAGATCCGTCAGGTTCTGCCCGATCAATTCGGCAAAGACACGGTTGGCATAGACGATGCGGCCGTCGCGGTCGCGGTGGACGACCAGGTCGCCGAGCGCGTCAATAAGGCCACGAAAGCGCTCTTCGCTTTCCTGCATTTCCCACATGCGGTCGGCCAAGGTTTCGATTTCGGCGCGGCTGCGGGCGGCGGTGTCGTCGAGGATAGCGACGGTGTGATGTTCGCTGCGCTGGTTGCGCAGGAAAAGGGCCAGGCCGGCAATGCCGGTGATCAGAACGCCGATGGCGATGAAGGGTGGCGCGCCGGTAAGATGGGAGAGGCCAGCGAGCACGACAAGCGCAACGAAGACCGCGAAAGCCAGGCCTTCGTGTTCGCGCCTGTCCAGTGCCGGTACCAAGGGTGGTGTCGTGGCCAGCACGCGGCGCTGCGTTGCCGGCTGACGCTCAGTTCCCACCTCTGTTGCGGCCTTGTCCCCAATCATGCGGCTATCTTAGCCACAGATAAATTATGGAAGGCTGCGCCGAACCTTTCGAATTTTAGCGATCGGCCGGTTTTCCCCCGTGCGATCGACGCTATGTCAGCGAACACGGATATGGAGGAGTTCCGCAATCGTTGTAACGTCGGACCGATGATCGAGATTCGTTTGCTTCGTCAGTTCATCGCCGTTGCCGAGGAGTTGCATTTCCATCGTGCCGCGGAACGACTGCATATGGCGCAACCTCCGCTCAGTCAGGCCATCCGGCGATTGGAAGCCGAAATCGATGCGCCATTGTTCGTGCGCAACAACCGCAACGTCGCTTTGACGCCGGCGGGCACCTCGTTTCTGCAGGCGGCGCGTGCCACGCTGGAAACGCTCGAAACGGGTGTCGAGCAGGCGAGGCGGGTCGCGTCCGGAACGAGCGGCAGCCTGAAGATCGTGTTTGTCGGCACGCTGCATTTCAACTTCCTGCCCAGGGTGGTGCAGGCTTTTCGCTTCAGCCTGCCCAAAGTCGAGCTGACGCTGCGGGAGGCGACGACAGCCGAGCAGGTCGCCGCGCTGACAGCGGGGCTGGCGGATATCGGCCTGATGCGGCGGCCAGGCATTGCGGTTCCAGAACTGACTTTCGAGCGCATCGCCCGCGAGGAGATCGTGGCGGCGTTGCCGGAAAGCCATGTCCTGGCATCAGAGGAACAGGTTTTCCTGGCTGATCTGGCGCGGGACGACTTCATCGCGACGCCTCGTTCCGAAGGCATGGGGTTCTACGACCAGATGATCGCACTTTGCAATGCGGCGGGATTTTCTCCTCGTATTGTGCAGGAAGCCAGACAGATCGAGACGATTACAGGACTGGTCGCGGGTGGGCTGGGCGTTGCGCTCGTACCTGCCTCCGTCGGCCATGGACGACGTGAGGGCATCGTCTTTCGCCGCATCGCCGTGGAGGGGGCGATAGACGCACTGTTCCTGGATGTGCTTGCAGCCTGGGACGTTTCGCGGGTTGCCCCTGCCCGCGACAAGTTCCTCGAAATTGCACGGCAGTCCAGCGATTTGATATCTCCAAAATATCAAACTGTATAAAATAATATATTTTACCCGCTCGACCTGATCGCTCATTCTCGCCGCCAAGCCAGAGCGGAGCGAACCATGAGTATTGGTGAAAGACCCCGGCAGCGCGAGCAGGCCCAGGCAAGGGTCGGTCACCGATTGGCTTCCAGCCGCAGGGAAATCCTGGCGGGCATGGCGGTCGTGGCGTGGTCTGCGTTGTCTCCGGCCCTGGCACAAAAGCTGAAAGGAGATATCCAAGTGATCCACCAAATGCGCATCTATGAAATATTCGAGGCGAACAAGGCCGCGTTCCATGCGCGCTTTCGCGACCACGCGGTCCGCATCATGAAACGATATGGCTTCGACTTCGTCGCCTTGTGGGAAACGCAGCAGCAGGGGAGAACGGAGTTCGTCTATATGCTGCGCTGGCCGGACGAGCAGTCGATGACTGACGCCTGGGCGAAGTTCATGGCGGACGACGAATGGTCCGAGATCAAGGAGAAAACCGTGACCGAGTCCGGCAATATGGTCGGCCAGATCACCGAGCGCGTGCTGCGTCCGACCGACTATTCGGCGGTGATCTGACGAAGACCCGTCTCGTCACTGATTGGTATCGTCATAGACGCGCCGGCTTTCCTCGATATGAGGCAGATTGTCCTGTATCCAGAAATTGAGACCCTCCAGCGCCGATAAAATGCCCGCGCCCATCTCGGTCAGCTCATATTCGACACGGGGTGGCACTTCGGGAAAATAGTGGCGCATCACGAGGCCGTCACGTTCCAGATTGCGCAGCGTAAGCGTCAGCATGCGCTGCGTGATCCCGTCGATCTCGCTCTTGAGCGCCGAAAAGCGAAGTCGCCCTGCAGGTGCAACCGAAAGGCGCCACAGAACCTGCACGGTCCATTTGTCGCCAAGCCGCGCGCAGACACCGTTTGATGGGTACGGCCTGAAGCGGCGTTCCACAATCCTGTCCGGATCGGCCTGAAGCGGCTTGTCCAAGCGTATCATCCTTGTGCCTGAGGCTGGAAAATGTGCCGTCTTCCAGCGGCGTTCCAGCAGTATATATGGGTACCCGTGTTCAACACGAGGGTTCCTGAATGACAAACGACAAACGTCCAATCCTGGTGTTCGGCGCGACCGGGCGGCAGGGTGGAGCGGTTGCCAAAGCGCTGAGACAGGCAAGGTGGCCGATGCGCGCACTCGTGCGGGACGCTACCGCGCTGAAGTCGCTCGCGCTTCGTGCTGCCGGCGTTGAACTGGTGCAAGGCTCGCTTGACGATATCGACGCAATCCGTGCCGCGATGAGGGACGTGCATGGCGTCTTCAGTGTCCTGCCAGGCAATCTGGCCGAGGAAGAAGAAGTGCGGACCGGCATTGCCGTTGCTGACCTCGCCGTTGCGAACCGCATCGAGCATCTCGTCTATTCCTCGGGCGCCAGCGCCGGAGACACGCTGACGGGCGTGGCGCGTTTCGACGCCAAACCGCGCATCGAGGCGCATATCCGCAGCCTATCCATAACCGCAACCATCGTCAGGCCGATGATCTTCATGGAGATGCTGGTACAGCCCGGTTTCGGTCTGGAAAAGGGGCGCTTTACTTTCTTCCTGCGACCGGATCAGGCGATGCAACTCATCGCCGTGGAGGACATCGGCAAGTTCGTCGCCGCCGTTTTTGCCGACAAAGCGCGGTTCGGGGGCCAGACGCTGAAGATCGCCGGCGATACCGTTACGGGCAGGGATCTGGAGACCATTTTCACGCAGGCCGCCGGCAGGCCGATCGCCTATGCGCGGTTTTCCGAAGAGGCCCTGATGGCCAATCCCGATCTCGGGCAAATGGCAACAAGCCTGGACGCGGGCCCGCTTGCCGATCACGTCGACCTGAACGCCATGCGCGCGATCAATCCGGAGATTCTCTCATTTCGATCCTGGCTTTCCGGGACCGGACGCAAGGCTTTCCAAGAGACCCTCGGATTGAGGGCGCGATAAGCGGTCCTGCCAGCGCGAGGCTACATGTCGACGACGACACGCCCGCGGATCTTGCCGTCAACAATGTCGGTAGCCGCGGCGATGATGCCGTCAAAGCCGATCGTTTTGGAAATCGCCCCGAGCTTGGCCAGATCGAGGTCTTGGCCGATGCGCCGCCACGCCTCGAGCCGGACCTCTTTCGGCGCCATCACGGAATCGATCCCGAGCAAGGAGACGCCGCGCAGGATGAAGGGTGCTACCGACGATGGCAGGTCCATGCCGCCGGCCAGGCCGCAGGCTGCAACAGCACCGCCATAGGCGGTCATCGACAGGACGTTGGCCAGGGTGGTGGAGCCGACAGCGTCGACACCGCCGGCCCAGCGTTCCTTGGCGAGCGGCTTGGCCGGCCCGCTCAACTCGTCGCGTGCGATGATTTCGGCAGCGCCGAGGTCGCGTAGCCAAGCTTCTTCCGAAGTCCGGCCCGTCGAGGCGACGACGTGGTAGCCGAGCTTCGACAGGATCGCGACGGCGACGGAACCGACGCCGCCAGCAGCACCCGTCACGATCACGGGCCCGCGCTGCGGCACGATGCCGTGACGCTCCAGCGCCATGACGGAGAGCATCGCCGTATAGCCTGCTGTGCCGACAGCCATGGCATCATGCGCGGTGATGCCGTCCGGCAGCGGCACCAGCCAGTCGCCCTTGACGCGGGCACGCCCTGCATAGGCGCCATAGTGGGTTTCGCCGACACCCCACCCGTTCAGGATGACGCGGTCGCCCTTGCGCCAGTCAGCGTGATCGGAGGAAAGCACCGTGCCGGCGAAATCGATGCCCGGCACCAGTGGCCAGCGGCGCACGACCGGGGCCTTGCCGGTGATCGCCAAGCCGTCCTTGTAGTTCACCGTCGTGGCCTCGACCGCAACGGTGACATCGCCTTCCATCAGATCGGCTTCGGTCAATTCGGTGACCGCGACCGACTGCTTCTTGTCTTCGTCGCGAGAGACGAGAATGGCTTTGAAGGTGTCCGGCACTGGCTGCTCCTCGATCCTTGAGGAGGTCAGGCTAGTTGGAAAACAGGCACGGTCAATCGCCCAAGGGCATTTCCATTTTGCCAGGAAAGCCGGAAGTGCTCCAACTGATTGTTTTTATGCAATTGCAAACGCAAACCGCTGCGTCCTTGATCGCCTCAAGGCTGCGGTTGCCGTCGCCAGGACAGGAATTCGTCAAGCACGACCGCGGCTGCGCCCACTGAAATGAAGACATCTGCGAGATTGAAGATCGCGAAGGACCAGACCGGCGTGTGGAACAGGATGTAGTCGATGACATGTCCGTAGACGGTGCGGTCGATGACATTGCCCAGCGCGCCGCCGACGATCAGCGCGAAGCCGATGCGGGCGAGCACCTGATTGGGCGGGGTCTTCAACGCGAGATACAGCACGAAGACAACCACCACCGCCGCCACCGCGATCAGGCCGGTGTCGCTCAAGGATGAAAACATCGAGAAGGCGATGCCGGTGTTGTAGGTGCGAAAAAGTGCCAGGAAGGGCAGGAGATCGATCTTCTCCTGAAAAGGCAGGCCGGTTTCGACCCACTGCTTGATCCACTGGTCGAGCGCGATGGCGACGATGGTCAGCAGGGCATAAGGCGTCAGCGATTTCAGGACCGATCCTCCAGCGTGAGCGCGCCGCGGCGAATTTCGAACAGCATGACACCGGTGGCGACCGCGAGATTCAGCGAATCCGCGCGCCCGGCTTGCGGAATGCGCAGCAGCCTGTCGCAACTGGCGGCGAGCTCGTCCGGCAGGCCCTGTTGTTCGTTACCCATCAGGAGCAGCACCGGGCGGTTCGAAAAATCGACCGAGCGGTAGTCGACAGCACCCTTGAGATGGGTGCCGACCACCAGCCCGGGAAAGCCCTTGCGCCAGGACAAGAAAGCATCCGGCGTTGCCCTGGCGACCGGCACGGCGAAGACCGAGCCCATGGTGGCCCGCACGGTCTCCAGCGAGAACGGGTCGGTGGTGTCGCCGATCAGGATGACGCCCTTGGCGCCGACGGCGTCGACGGTGCGCAGCACGGTGCCGAGGTTGCCGGGGTCGCGGACGCGGTCGAGCGCCACCCAGACATCGCCATTCTTCGGGCGGACGTCCTTCAACGTGACGTATTTCTGCGAGAAGACCCCCACCACCATCTGCGGATTGTCTCGGCGGGTGATGGCGGACAGCACTTTTTCGGAGACTTCGAGCACGGTGCCGCCAGCGGCGACAGTGCGGGCCGCAACCTTTTCAACGGCCTGGTTGCCGCGCCCTGTCTTGGCGAAGACCAGCGTTCGGATCTGCCAGCCGAGGTCGAGCGCATCGATGATCAGCTTCAGGCCTTCGGCCATGAAGGCGTTCTGGCTGTCGCGGAATTTCTTCAGCGACAGTGCCTTGATGTCCTTCACCAACGGGTTCGCCAGGCTGGTGACTTCCTTGACCTGGCCGACGGCGCGGCGGTTCTCATACTCTGTCATTTCGGCCTCTTCGTTTCCGCATGATCCTGTCCGAAAAACCGGCTTCCACTTTGCGGGATCATGCCGAGACCCAACGCGAGAAGAGAGAAGTGGACAGCGCCCGTCCGGCCGACTGCTCGCGGATGATCAGTTCGCCCGATTCCACACGTCCGCCCATGCCGGCGAAAGTATCGCGCATCAGGGCATGGGTGGCGAAGAAGGAGGAGCGGATCGAGTAGGCGGTCAGGACCACGGCCAGCGGCTTGGGCGTCAGGATCGAACGGCAGATGTCGGTCAGCGCCGGCAGGTGCTCGAACAGTTGCCAGACCTCACCCTTTGGTCCGCGACCGTAAGCCGGCGGATCGAACAGGATGATGTCGTAGCGGCTGCCGCGCCGTTCTTCGCGCTCGGCGAACTTCATCGCGTCCTCGACGATCCAGCGGATCGGCTTGTTGCCGAGGCCGGCCATCTCCTGGTTCTCGCGCGCCCAGCCGATGGCTTTCTTGGAGGCATCTACATGGGTGACCTCCGCGCCGGCGCGTGCCGCCACCAGCGAGGCGAGGCCGGTATAGCCGAACAGGTTCAGCACCTTGACCGGACGTCTGGCGTTCTGGATCAGGCCCGCCATGTGATCCCAGTGCGAGGCCTGCTCGGGAAAGACGCCGACATGGCGGAAAGAGGTGAAGCGGCCGAGATAGTCGATGCCGTCATGCTTCATCGGCCAGGTTTCGCCGAGCGGCTGGCGTGGGAACCGCCAGCGCCCCATGCCTTCTTCGTCGGTGTCGCCTGTGAAGATGGCGTCGGCGCGATCCCAGTCCTTCGGTGGCAACGCCGGTTGCCAGATCGCCTGGCCTTCGGGCCGAACGATCCGGTAAGGCCCATACTGTTCCAGTTTCTGGCCGTTGCCGCTGTCGAGCAGCGCATAGTCGGCATTGGGCGTGACTTCGAGGATCAATGGCAGTTTTTCGACCGGCAGGGTGCCTTCACGGCGTGTCAGCATGCGCGGCGCGATTTCGATCCTGGCTTCGGTTTCGCTTCTCGGTTCGCCTGGCCGTGGCGCCCGGCTCTCCTGGCGTTCGGCCTTCGGTTCCGGGCGCGATGTGTGCTTCTGCGGCTGGTGATGCTCGGCCTTCCGCTCGGGACGTTTGTCCGTGCGTGCTTCCTGTGCGCGCGGCTGCTGCGGGCCGCCGTCTCGGCGGCCAGGTTTGTCCCGGCGTTTGTCGCGCGTGAATTTCAAGAAAGACGCTCCGCGTTTCGCGCTGCTTTTGGCATAGGGGCTGGAACCGCGCAACATGAAGGGCCTGTGACGCTACAGCTGCAGGCACACTTGACGCCGAAGCTGACAATTCAAAGGCAACGGCTTCCCTTGTATAAGGTCACAATGTCGCGCTCCGAACGCCTGCTCGATCTCGTCCAGACCCTGCGCCGCCATCGTCTGCCGGTCAGCGGCCGCACTCTGGCCGGCGAACTCGGCATATCGATCCGCACGCTCTACCGCGACATCGCCACGCTGCAGGGCCAAGGCGCGCCGATCGAAGGCGAGGCAGGGCTGGGCTACGTGCTAAAGCCCGGCTTCATGCTGCCGCCGCTGATGTTCACCGACGAGGAGATCGAGGCGATCGTGCTCGGTTCGCGCTGGGTGGCGAAGCAGCCTGACAACAGACTGTCCAAGGCGGCTGCCGATGCGCTTGCCAAGATCGCCGCCGTACTGCCCGAGGATCTGCGCGAGGATCTCGATGCGTCGACACTCCTGGTCGGTCCGCGCGTGGAAGCCAGCGAAGGCATTGATCTGGCGGCGGTGCGCCAGGCAATCCGCGACGAAAACAAGCTGGCCATCACTTACAGCGATGCTGGTGGTGCCGGCAGCCGACGTATCGTGTGGCCCTTCGCGCTCGGCTTTTTCGACAAGGTGCGGGTGATGGTGGCGTGGTGCGAGATGCGGCAGGATTTCCGGCATTTCCGTACCGACAGGATCGCGACGCTCGATGCGACCGGCCTGCGTTATCCAAAACGGCGGCAGGCCTTGCTCAAGCAATGGCGGGCGACATTGCCGGACGCGCCACGGCGCTGATTTGCTGCTGCCAGAATCTGACAGTGGTTTCGACTACGCTCTCTCCATTCGCAACATTGGAGAGCCATCATGCAAAGCCCCAACTTCGTCATTCTCTTTGTCGATCAGCCGCAGGCCAGCGGTGCTTTCTATCAGGCGCTGTTCAACCGCACGCCTGTCGAGTCCTCACCAACCTTCGTGCTGTTCGTGCTGGACAACGGCTTCAAGCTCGGCCTCTGGTCGCGCCACACGGCGCTGCCTGCGCCAGCCGCGGTCGGCGGAGGATCGGAGATCGTCTTCCAACTGGACGCTCCCGAAGCCGTCGACGCAGCGCATGCTGACTGGGCGGGCCGGGGGCTTTCCATCCTGCAGACGCCGACAGACCTGGATTTCGGTCGCACCTTCGTGGCTCTCGATCCCGACCAGCACAGGCTGCGCGTCTACTGGCTGAATGACGCGGAAAACGCGCAGCCATGACGCGGTACTGGCTCACGGTGGCGTCGGCCGCGCATGTCAGGCGCGGCCGGGCCGAAGGCTTCATGCAGGTGAACCATGGCAAGGCAGCCCCTCTGCGCCGCATCAAGCCGGGCGACGGCGTCGTCTATTATTCACCGAGCACAGTGCTTGGTGAAAAGGACGGCCTGCGTTCCTTTACCGCCATCGGCCGGGTCCGGATTGGCGAACCTTACCAAGGCGACATGGGCGACGGCTTCCAGCCGTTCCGGCGCGACGTGGCCTGGGAACCGTCGCATGAGACGCCGATCATGCCGCTGCTCGACAGGCTGGAACTGACTGCCGGGAAATCCAACTGGGGCTATCAGTTGCGGTTCGGTCTGGTCGAGCTCAGCGAGGATGATTTCCGGCTGGTTGCCGGAGCGATGGGCGTTCCTGAGATCAGCTATCGAAACAATCCCTGAGGGACGCTGGGGGGGCCGATCACTCGACCAGAATACGAGCTTCGCGAGCGGCTTCGATGAAAGCCTCTCTGGCCGTATCGCCGGCAGCATTGCCGTTGATGACGGCCTGCGAGGCGCGCGTGGCATCGAGATGCTTGCGCGTGCCCGCGTCCGGCCAGTGATTGGTCAGCAGGTCGATCGCTTGCCTTGCGTTTGAAATATGACGAATGTCACCCAGTATGCCGGTGGCTACCGGTACGACTTTCGAAAACCAGCCTTCGTTCATGGCTTCGGTCCTTGGCTGTTGCTGCCGGCAACAAACGCGCGGCGCGACAGCCGGTTTCCCGAAAACAGACAGAATAACCGAAGCGTGATCGTGGATCAGGGTTTCAGGGCCTTGTAGACGGCGATACCGGCTGCAAGATCCTCGAGCGCCGCGCCGACCGATTTGAACAGCGTGACTTCGTCCGCGCTTTGGCGACCTTTCTTGTGGCCGCGCGCCAGTTCGTGCAGGTCCGCGATGATGGCTTCGTGGCTGAGCACGCCGGAGGCGAGCGGCTGGACGATGTCACCGGCCTCCTTGGTGGCGCCAGCACGGGTGTCGACATAGACACGGGCGCGGGTAATGGCGTCGTCGTCGGCCTCGCGCATGGTCGGGGTGAAGCCACCAACCAGATCGATGTGGGCGCCCGGCTTGACGCAAGCGCCCCTGACCAACGGTTCGTTGGAAATGGTCGCGGAGGAAACGATGTCTGCAGCGGCAAGCTCTGCCTCGAGGTCGGCCGCCGCTTCCGCGGGCAAGCCTTCGGCGCGGAGATCGGCCGCCACTTTTTCGGCATTCACCGGCGTGCGGTTCCATATCCGGATCGACGTAATCGGTCGCACCGCCGAATGCGCCTTGGCTAGGAATGGCGACAGCGCACCAGCACCGATGATCAACAGCCGCGATGCATCCTCGCGAGCAAGATAGGAGGCAGCGAGCGCCGAAGCGCATGCTGTGCGCCACTGCGTCAGCCGCTGGCCGTCGATCAAGGCCTCCGGCTCGCCGGTCTTGCCGTCGAGAAGCAGGTAGAGCCCCATCACCGCGGGCTTGGCGATGGCGTTGTTGTCGGGCGAGACGGTGACGATCTTGACGCCGATATGACCATCCTTCGAGGTGCCGGCGGCGTTGAGATCGGTCCAGGCGGGCATCAGAAGCAGCGTGGAAGCAGCGCCGTCGGGCCGCTCGACGGTGTGATGGTGACGCACCGGCTGAACGGCGCCATCATGGAATGCGGTGCGCAGCGTCTCGACCAGGCTGGAAAAGGTCAGCGCGCGATCGACCTCGGCAGCCGAGATGGTCAGCATGGGTAGTCTCCGTTCTATCTCTTGGTTTTTCGTATGATCTGTTCTGAACGTCTGCAGCTTTTTGCTACGCTGCCCTTCGGTGCGGGATCACGCTCCTTGGAATGCCGATCAGGCGGTCGGCTTTGGCAAGGTAGGTCCTTGGCCGGTGGAAGGCGCGCGCGCGATGGCCTGACGCAGATTCTCGGCCTCGACGCCACGCTGGCGGGCAAGCTTGCGGTAGCGCCCCTGGCGCATCCAGGTGGCGAACGAGCCAACGAGAATGCCCACGGCCAAAGCCAGGAACAGCATGACAAACAGCGGCAAGGTGAGCGTCAGCGACGGATTGCCGGGATTGAACGGGTCGAGCGTGAAGGCAACCAGTTCGCGATTCGCCACAGCCAGCGCGATCAGCACGATGGCAAGCGGAACGAAGATGACGATGACAGCGAAGCGGTTGAACATGGCGTCTCCGGTCGGAAGGATGGTCGCGGCCATCCGCCTGGAGGCCGGAATGGCGACTTGGGCGATCTCAAATCGCCTTATTTGTCGCCGTTCAGCCTCTCGCGCAGCTCCTTGCCGGTCTTGAAGAACGGCACCCACTTTTCCTCGACCTCGACCGACTCGCCGGTGCGCGGGTTACGGCCGGTGCGGGCGGGGCGGTTCTTGACCGAGAAAGCACCGAAACCACGAAGCTCGACGCGATTGCCCTCGGCGAGCGCATCGGTGATTTCGTCGAAGACCGCGCCGACGATGTTTTCGACATCCCGCAGGAACAGATGCGGGTTGCGGGTGGCAATGATTTGGACGAGTTCGGACTTGATCATGCGGACGGTCCCCGTAAAGGCGCGGCGGCCAATTTTATGCGGATGATTTTATTCGCTTTTTGACTTGTGCCCCACGCCAGATCAAGGGTGCCAGACCGAAACGAGACCGTCAAGGAACAAGCGGTCGGCGCCAATCTCGCGCAGCACGCCCTCGCTCTCCGCAGGCAGGCCGAGCGCACGGCCCAATTGGCGGATCATCGCGTTGGGCAGGAAGTAGCTGCCGCGGTCGGTGCTCTTCCACTCCACGACCTTCAGTTTTTCGTCGACACCTTTGCTGCCGAGCCACTTCACGGCTTCCTGTTCGCCGCCCAGCGCGTCGATCAGCTTGTTGGCGACAGCCTGACGGCCGGTGAAGATCGAGCCGTCGGCCAACGCCAATGCCTGTGGTCGCGGCAGCTTGCGCCGTTCCGCAACGATGTCGACGAACCAGTCATAGCTGTCCATGATCAGCTTGCGCACCATGGCGCGGGCTTCTTCGGTGGTCGGCGCGAACGGTGAGGGCGATGCCTTGAGCGGCGAGGATTTCACCTCTTCGAGCTTGACGCCGATCTTGTCCATCAAGCCGGTTACATCAGGATACTGGATCAGCACGCCGATCGAGCCGACGATGGAGGTCTGGTGCGCGACGATATAGTCCGAGGCGCTGGCGATCATGTAACCGGCGGATGCCGCCAGCGTGCCGACCTCGGTCACGACCGGCTTTTCGGCGGCGAGCTTGCGCACGGCGTCATAGATGGTTTCGCCGCCGACCGTGGTGCCGCCTGGGGAATTGACGAGCAGAATCACGCCCTTGACGTGGGGCGCCTTGCGTACCGCCTCGATGCGGCGGATCAATTCATCGTCCTGCGTGATGGTGCCTTCGATCTTGATCTTGGCAATATGGTCGACGCCGGTGCCTTCGCTGCCGCGATAATACCAGGCGGACAGCGCAGCCAGCCCGATCAACAGGACGGCAATCGCCGCAATACGCCAGAAGGTCAGCTTGCGCCGCAGGCGGCGGCGGTCGATCAGGTCGTCGGCTCTCAAGGTCATGTCAGCCTCATCTTTGGGGCACGCAAGCAGACGCTTTTAATGCAACCGCCAATTCAGGGCTACCGCTTTTGGGCCCAAGCGCCGTGCGGCATCATTGCCACAAGCATCCCGGAATGACGTCGCAACTCTTCATGAGCGATCCGGCAATACTGGGCAGGGTGATAGTCGAAATGTAGGCATGGCGGCGAAAAAGGCGGCATGCTAGTCTTGGTAGGCTCCTGGCGACGTTTCTTCGCTTCAGGGTTAAGTCATATTTTGCGATTTTTCTTCGCATGCGCTTGCTTGGGCGCAAACCGGCACCAAATAAGGCGCGGGTTCTGCGGGCAAAAGGACCAGAAGGTTTACATGTTGGCACGAACGACCGACCCGGAGGGTAAGGATGAGATTATTGTCGCGCCCAAACGCGGCGAGCTCCCATCCGAACGCGCGGTTGCCTTCGACAGCGCCCAGCGGCATTCGCGTCGTGTCCGCATCCTCAAGCTGGCTCTGCCGGTCGTGGCGGGCATCATCGCAATAGCTTTTCCCGTCTATTCCTATTTGAAGACCCCGCCCGCGGCCCCGGTGCAGGCCGACGGCAGCGCGTTCTCCAACGGCAAGCTGGTGATGGCCAATCCCAAGCTCGAAGGATTCACCAAGCAGAATCTGCCCTATTCGATGAAGGCCCTGCGTGCGATCCAGGATGTGGCCAAGGAAAGCATCATCGGGCTGGAAGGCATCGATGCCAAGCTGCCGCTCGACAAGGATACGTCCGCAGTGGTCGGCGCAGCCAAGGGTGTCTACAACCGCGATGCCAACACGCTGGAGTTGGCCAAGGATATTACCATGACCACCACCAGTGGAATGGTGGTGAAGATGAAATCGGCCTTCCTTGATATGGCGAAAGGCAATATGAAGACGAACGACCCGGTCGACATCGTCACGCGCGGCTCGCATATCCAGTCCGACTCCATGTCGGTGGAAGACAGCGGCAAGGTGCTGGTTTTCGAAAAGCGGGTGCGAGTCAACCTGGAGCCTGGCGTCCTGAAGACGACCAGCGACAAGAGCGGAGAGCCGAATGGGGCCGAATAACATGAAGTGGCTTGCTGCTGCGGCATTCCTGGCGGCTGCATCCACGCCCGCCTTCGCCCAGTCGGCTCAGACCAACATGTCGGGCCTGAAGCTCTCCGGCGACAAGCCGATCCAGATCGAAAGCGACAAGCTGGAAGTCAGGCAGGAGCAAAACCTCGCAATCTTCACGGGCAACGTCAGCGTGGTACAGGGCCCGACCCTGCTGAAGGCTGGTATCCTCAAAGTGTACTACCTGAAGGACAAGGCTGCGGGCAAAGATGGCTCCAAGAGTGCGGCCATGGCTGGTCCTGCACTCGGCGGCTCCACCAACATCGATCATCTCGAGGTCGACGGGACCGTCTATCTCAAGTCCGATGACCAGATCGCTACCGGCGAGCGCGGTACTTTCGACATGAAAAGCCAGGTTTTGGTTCTGACCGGTTCCAAGGTTGTGCTGAGCCAGGGTGACAATGTTCTCACCGGCTGCAAGCTGACCGTGCAGATGAAGTCTGGCCTTGCTAATGTCGACGGCTGCAGCAAAGGCGGTTCCGGCCGCGTCATGATGCAGATCAATCCGGATTCGGCCAAGAAACCCTGACCGAAAGTGCGATGCAGTTGCTGAAACAAACCGACACCACGCCGGCCGCGCCTGCCATTGTCGGGGGCGAAAAGGTCAAGCTCAAGGGCACGTTGATGGCCCGCGGCCTGTCTAAGAGCTACAAGGGACGGCGTGTGGTCAATGGCGTTTCGCTCGGCGTGCGTGCCGGCGAAGCCGTAGGACTGCTGGGCCCCAACGGCGCCGGCAAGACCACCTGTTTCTACATGGTGACAGGATTGGTCCCGGTCGATGAGGGCAAGATCGAAATCGACGGCTTCGACGTCACCTCGATGCCGATGTACCGGCGCGCCCGGCTTGGCATTGGCTACCTGCCCCAGGAAGCCTCGATCTTCCGTGGTCTCAACGTCGAACAGAATATCCGCGCTGTTCTGGAGGTGGTCGAAAAGAGCCGCAAGACACGCGAGCGCGAGCTCGATGCCCTGCTGGAAGAGTTCCACATCACACATCTGCGCAAGGCACCTTCGATGGCCTTGTCGGGTGGCGAACGGCGACGTCTCGAAATCGCGCGTGCGCTGGCAACACGCCCGGCCTACATGCTGCTTGACGAGCCTTTCGCAGGCATTGATCCGATCGCGGTGGCCGACATCCAGCAGTTGGTCCGACATCTGACGGCGCGCGGCATCGGCGTCCTGATCACCGACCATAATGTGCGCGAGACCCTGGGGTTGATCGACCGTGCCTATATCATCCACGCCGGCGAAGTGCTGACGCACGGTCGGGCAGAAGAGATCGTCGCCAATCCCGACGTCCGGCGACTCTATCTCGGCGAAGCCTTCACACTTTGACTTGGATACTGCTGGAATGCGTCAGGTCCGGGCTTTGCTCGCGACTTTCACGACCTATCTAACAAGCTGGTAAGCCTGTCATGTTAGAGCAATTCCAGGAGAAGTGTGCGGTCTCCGTCCGGAATTGCTAGAAACAAAGAATGAGAGCGTCTCCGTATACGCTCGAAGGTTCATTGCTTGACAAGCAAAAGCCGGGCCATTTGATAGCAGGCTGGCAAATGGCCTCATCGAACAGGAGCTTGCACTCCAAACATGGCGCTCGCGGCCAAATTGCAGCTGAGACAATCGCAGTCGCTGGTGATGACGCCGCAGCTGATGCAGTCGATCCGACTGCTGCAGCTTACCCATGTCGAGCTCGAGCGCTTCATCGATGAGGAGATTGAACGCAATCCCTTGCTGGAACGAGCCGATCCGCAGCCGGATACACCGGTAGAGCCCGCTCAGCAGAGCGAGAGCGAGCGGAAGCCGGAAGACGCCGACGAGTGGTTCGAAGCGGAGACGGCCTGGAGTTCCGAAGCGATGTCGGAAAAGCTCGATTCGTCGCTCGAAAACCTATTTCCCGATGATCCCGGCATCAGCGACCGGGTCGGTCCGGATCTCTCTCAGCAATGGAAGTCGGCGCCTGGCACCGGTTCCGGCGCTGCCGAAAACTTCGACATGGAGGACATGGCGGCGGCTGCCGTGACGTTGCGTGACCATGTCGGGGAACAAATCGCCTTCACCTTCCTCGACGCTGGCGATCGGCTGATCGCAGCTGAGCTTGCCGACGGGCTGGACGAGGCCGGTTATCTGTACGCAGAGTTGGAGGAGATCGCGGAACGTCTTGGGACGGACATGGCTGCGGTCGAACGTGTTCTCGATGCCTGTCGCGGTTTTGAGCCAGCCGGCCTGTTTGCGCGCGATCTGGCCGAATGCCTGTCGCTGCAGCTTATCACGCGCGACCGCTTTGATCCGGCCATGAAGGCGCTGGTTGCCAATCTGGAATTGCTGGCCAGGCGGGATTTCCAGACACTGAAGCGCTTGTGCGGGGTGGACGAGGAGGACCTCCTCGATATGCTGGCGGAGATCCGGGCGCTGGATCCGCGACCCGGTCTCGCCTTTTCCGGCGGTGCAAGCGACGCCATCGTCGCCGACGTCGAGGTGCGGTCCGCTGCCGATGGCAGCTGGGCGGTCGAGCTCAATGCGGATGCGCTTCCACGTGTCCTGGTAGACCAGGTTTATTTTTCCCAGGTGTTCGGCCAGGCCCGGAAGCAGGCCGAGAAGGATTTTCTCTCCGAGTGCCTGCAAAACGCCAACTGGCTTACGCGCAGCCTGGACCAGCGTGCCAGGACCATCCTCAAGGTCGCCTCCGAGATCGTGCGCCAGCAGGATGCTTTCCTCGTCCACGGCGTGCGCCACCTGCGGCCACTCAACCTGAAAACGGTGGCGGACGCCATCGGCATGCATGAATCGACCATCAGCAGGGTGACGACCAACAAATACATGCTGACCCCGCGCGGCGTGTTCGAACTGCGCTATTTCTTCACCGCCTCGATCGCCGCTGCGGATGGCGGAGCCGCTCATTCCTCGGAAGCGGTACGAGATCGCATCCGGCAGCTGATCGGAGAGGAGAAGGCGGAGGATGTGCTCTCCGACGACACGATCGTCGACCTGCTCAACGCCAACGGGATCGATGTCGCTCGCCGGACGGTCGCCAAGTATCGGGAAGCAATGAACATTCCGTCCTCGGTGCAGCGGCGGCGGGAAAAACGCGCGCTTGCCGGCGCCGGGCGTTGAGAAGCCGCAGATTTCCACAGTTTTTCGTTTCGTTGACAAGCGCCAGGGAGTTGGCTAGAAGCCCGCCCGCATGAGACGGGCTGCGGCCCGGAAGTGGTCGGCCCGTTGTGAAGTTGACCTGGGGGCGGTCAAGGAACGGTCCAATGGCCGCGGCAAGGTTCGGTTACAAAATCGGGCGCGGACGGTACCGCGAAGCTTGTCTGCACGGGCCACAGGTATAAACTCCAGACAGTGTGAAGCCTGAGCAGGAAAGGTCAATTTTCAAATGACGCTGCGCATTTCGGGGAAACACATGGACATCGGCGATGCGTTTCGTACGCGCATCACCGATCGGATCGGGGAAGCCATCGGGAAATATTTCGATCGCGGCTTTGCCGGACATGTGACGGTGGTGAAAGCCGGTTCGCGTTACACCGCTGATTGCATGATCCGTCTGGATTCAGGCACTGCGTTGCAGGCAACCGGAGATGCCCAGGAGCCGACAGCGGCCTTCGAGGCAGCTGCGGACCGGCTTGAGACACGTCTGCGCCGTTACAAGCGCCGCCTCAAATCTCACGCCTCTGGCGCCGGCAACGGTGCGGCAACGGACATCGCCTATACGGTGATGGCGCCGCTCGCCGATGACGATGAGGAAATCCCGGAAAATTACGCCCCTGCCATCGTAGCGGAATCGACCATGGTTCTGAAGACCATGTCGGTCGCCTCCGCAGTGATCGAGCTGGATACCAAAGACAGTCCTGTCTTCGTTTTCCGCAATGCCGGAAACGAACACCTCAACATCGTCTACCGCCGGCCGGACGGAAACATTGGCTGGATCGACCCTTCGACGACAAAGGTCGCGCAGGGATAACGCCCTCGGGGCCGCGCTTCGGCGCGGCCTGGGGCGGTGGGCGAAAAAGGGATTTTCAGATGGATCTGAGTGATCTGATCGACGTTTCGGCGATCATGCCGACGTTGAAGGCGAACTCTAAGAAGCAGCTTCTGCAGTTGCTCGCAGAGCGAGCCGCCACGATCTCCGGAATTCCGGAACGTGAGGTTTTCGACATCATCCTGCAGCGCGAGCGGCTGGGTTCCACCGGCGTCGGCAACGGCATCGCCATTCCGCATGGCAAGCTGCCGGGGGTGAAGCGCATCGCAGGTGTGTTCGCGCGCCTGGAAACCCCCGTCGATTTCGAATCGCTCGACGATCAACCGGTCGACCTGGTGTTTCTGCTGCTGGCGCCCGAAGGCGCGGGTGCAGATCATCTCAAGGCGCTGTCGCGCATCGCGCGGCTGCTGCGCGATGCCGACACGGTCGCCAAGATCCGCGGCACGCGCGACGCCAATGCCATCCTGGCGCTGCTTTCGCAGGCACCGGCTTCGCATGCGGCCTGAGGTCCCGGAAAATTAAAGTTCCCACCGCAATTCCAGGAAAAGCGTGTAACGGTTTTCAGTCCGGAATTGCGTAAAAACAAGGATTTAGAGCGTGTCCGCGTTTCCGTGAAGAACGGAAACGCTCTAGTGGCGGCGAATGCCGCCCTTTTCCATTCCAAACAGATAACCGCCGTTAATGAATGGCGACGGTGGTCAGGTCGTTCTCCATCGCGCCGGCAAGCGCGCGGTCGCGGGCATCCGACAACAGGATTGGTTGACCGTTGGCGGCAAACAACGCCCACAGTTCCATGCCGGGCTGGATTTCCTCGAGGCCGGGAAAGCGGCCGCGCAGGTCGTCGCTCGACACTTTTCTGAGATAGGCGACCGAGCCTTCGCCGAGATGGGCGAGTTCGCTGTTGGTCATGGTCAGTCTTTCGATAGTTCTGGGCATTTTAAGCCTCCTTTCAGCGAGGCGCCTGTCCAGGGCCGCCGCGCGCAAGAGCCATCGGCAAAGTTAGTCTTTCACCGATATGTTTATTTTTCGTACCAGCCTTTCGGCTTCCGGCCGGTCGAGGTCGATCGACAGAAGGCCGTTCTTCAACTCCGCCGCCAACACCCGCATTCCGTCGGCCAGCACGAAACAGCGCTGGAACTGGCGGGCTGCAATACCGCGGTGAAGGTATTCGCGTTCCGTGTCGTCGCTCTGGCGCCCGCGCACCACCAACTGGTTCTCTTCGGTGGTCACGTCCAAATCGTCTTCCGCGAAGCCGGCAACCGCAAGCGTGATGCGCAACCTCTCGGCGTCGCCTTCGCCGCCATGCAGCCGTTCGATGTTGTAGGGCGGATAGCTGTCGCCGGACTTTGCCAAGCGCTCCAGCGTCTTTTCCATTGCATCGAAACCCAAAAGAAGCGGGCTGGAAAAGGGCGTCATTCGACTCATCGTACCGTTGTCCTCCAAGAGCGACATGAACCGGTGAAAACCCGACTGGCATTTTCCCGGTCTTCATTGATATGGTCCGCCGCGCGGGCGAGTTCAAGCCATCAAAAGACCTGCCAACCAAGGACACAAAATGCCGGATAAACGCAAGATCATCATCGACACCGATCCAGGTCAGGACGATGCCGTAGCCATATTGCTGGCGTTGGCGAGCCCCGAACTGGATGTGGTCGGCGTCACCGCAGTTGCCGGCAATGTGCCGCTGAGGCTCACTGAAAAGAATGCCCTCAAGATCTGCGAGCTGGCTGGCCGCCGCGACGTCAGGGTGTTTTCGGGTGCCATTCGACCGCTGGTCCGGCAACTGGTCACCGCCGAGCACGTGCACGGCAAGACCGGTCTTGACGGTCCCGACCTGCCGGAGCCGACGATGAAGCTGCAGGAGCAGCACGCGGTCGATTTCATCGTCGAGACGCTGATGCGCGAGGAGCCTGGAACGGTAACGCTGTGTCCGCTTGGTCCGCTCACCAATATCGCGCTGGCCCTGGTCCGCGAGCCGAAGATCGCCGCGCGCATCAAGGAGATCGTGCTGATGGGCGGCGGGTTCTTCGAGGGTGGTAATGTCACCCCGGCGGCCGAGTTCAACATCTATGTCGATCCGCATGCCGCAGACGTGGTGTTCCGTTCCGGCGTGCCGATCGTGGTCATGCCGCTCGATGTGACCCACAAGGCGCTGACGACAGCTGCGCGGGTCGAAGCGTTCCGCAAGATGGGTTCGAAAGTGGGCGACGCAACCGCCGCGCTGCTCGATTTCTTCGAGCGTTTCGACGAGGAAAAGTATGGCACCGACGGTGGGCCGCTGCATGACCCTTGCGTCATTGCCTACCTGTTGAAGCCCGAATTGTTCAAGGGCCGCCATTGCAACGTCAGCGTTGAAACGGCCTCGGATCTCACGATGGGCATGACAGTGATCGACTGGTGGGCTGTGACCGACCGACCGAAAAACGCCACCGTCATGCGCGACATCGACGCGGACGGTTTCTTTGCGCTGCTGGCAGAGAGGCTGGGACGGCTTTAACGTCGGTTTGACGGAATTTGTGTGTTGTTCGCCTCTCTCCAGACCATCGGGGAGGGGCGAACTGTTACTTCGCCCGCGAGAAGGCCAGCCAGAGACCACCACCGACCAGGAAACCGCCGCTGATCCTCGACAGCAGTCGGATGCGGTGCGCGGAGAGCAGGCGCCCTGCACGACCCGCGGCGAGGGCGTAGCAGCTGTCGGAGACCGCGGCGAAGGCGAGGGCGGTCAGGCCCATCACCGTCATCTGCAACAGAAAATTGCCGCTTGGATCGATGAACTGCGGGAAGAAGGCGCCGAAGAACACCAGTGTCTTGGGGTTGCTGATGGCGACCAGCACACCCTGCAGCACGAAACCGCCGCGCGGTTTCCTGGCGGAACCATCCGGGTTGAGGCTGCCCTTGTTGCGGAACATCTGGATGCCCATCCAGATGAGGTAGGCGGCGCCAAGGAGGCGAACCCATTCGAACCAGTGCCCCATGCCGGCGATCAGCGACGTCAGGCCGATGGCGACAACGCCGATGGTGATTGCAAGCCCGATCTGCGTGCCTGCTACATTGGCTAACCCCGCGCGTGTGCCGTGGCGGATCGAATTGGCGATGATCAGCGTCACCGTCGGTCCCGGTACAAGGACGATGACGATGCACGCCACGACATAGGCAGCGTAGAGTGAAGGCGACATGAACGATCTCCCAATTCGAATGCCGACCTCAGCCGGTATCGAGATCAATGCATGACGCCCTTGGGCGTGCAAGTGAGCGCTGGTTGCGAGGCACCGACGGGTCTCGTCGGGATCGCTGAGGATCACGTCGCGCTTCAGGCCTTCTTCGACTTCTTCCCTGCTGTGTTCACAGCCACGGCGGCGCGGATGAGGGCCTTGAACGCTTCCTCGTCGACCACGTCGCCTTGCTGAAAATCGATGGCGCGCCTTGTGTTACCGTCGAGACTCGAATTGAAGAGGCCGGAAGGATCCTCTACCGAGGCGCCCTTGGCGAAGGTCAGCTTCACGGCTGCCTTGTAGGTTTCGCCGGTGCAGATCATGCCGTCATGCTCCCAGACCGGAACTCCCAGCATCGAGTTGGACGGTTTGCGCCATTTCACCTCTTCGATAACATCGGAATCGGCCTGCTTTATGAGTGCACGCAGGTGCGCAAGCATCTCGCCGCGCCAGTCACCCAATGCCTGGATGGTCTGGTCGATGAGTTGGGAGGGAGCGGCGTCTTCATGCGGTAGCGCGTTCTTTGTCATGACGTCTATCCCTGAACCGGTCGAATTTCGACGCCGCCATATTGCGCGCCGGGTACGCGCTTGGCGAACTCGATAGCGGTGTCCATATCCGCAACTTCTATGAGGAAGAAGCCCGCAACCCGATCTCCTGTCTCCTGATAGGCTCCCTGCGCTGCTTGTGCCCTGCCATCTCGAGAACGGACGGTAGCAACGCCCGCCGGCCATGTCGCAGTTCCGCGCAAAGCGCCACTCCCGGCAAGGAATGTATTGAATTGACCATAGTCGCGCCCCACGGCCGCCTGTTCGTCAGCTGTTGCAGCCGCCATCTTTGCGTCGTCCTGATAAATCAGCGTCAGAAAGAGCATTGTTCCTCCTCAATCATATCGTTGCTGTGGGAATTGAGTGTGGATCTGCGACCTAGCTACAATTTCTCGCCCGGCAGTCCGCTGGCCTGTCTAACCCAATCGGCAAACTGCGCTTCGTCGAGCTTGTCTTCGTAGATGTCGTAGTAGCGGACGGTCTTCTGTTTCGAAGCACCTGGCGGGACCGGGCTCAACGACGCGCCGCGGAAGAAGGAGACCTTCACATATTTGGTGAAGAGATGGATGCCGAGAAACCAGCCCATGGCTTCGTCGGCCACGCCATAGAGCGGTGAGTTCCATTTCACGGCCTTGCGCACGCCGGGAACGGTGTTCTCGATGATTGTATCGAGGCGACGGGTGGTGTGGCTTTTCCAACCGGGGGCAGCGGCTATGTATGCCTGCACCGGTGCGTTGCCGTAGCCCTTGGCGATCTGCGGGTTATCGCCGGAAAGCAGAACAGGCGTATCCGTACTGGCGGCCTTAGTCGCGACCCCTGCCGTCTTGGGAGTTTTTCCATCTGGCATCGCCGTCGCTCCTATCCGCTCGTCGGCTGGCCGTTACCGCCCTTGGCTACATAAGGCAGAACGAACATGTAGAGCCCGCTGAACAGCAGCAGGAAAAGCGGAAGCAGTGGCGAGTAGACGATCCAGGCAGGAGGCTGCCCCATCGCCATGGCGATGAAATTGGCAGCAACGGTTGTTGTGAAGATGATTGAGAGCCAGCGATGCGACTGTCGTATCCATTTGTTCCAGATCATGGTTCCCTCTTCTTCAAGTGACGCGCGGTCAGCGTCTTAATCGCTCTTCGTCAGAAGCTGTTCGAGATTTGTGAAGAACTGCTGCCAACCAGCCTTGGCGCCGCCGAAGGCCTGCTTCTGGTCGGGTCGGAAGCCCGACTGCTGCATGCGCAGATGTGTTCCCTTCTCCGTGGCCGTCAGCGTAAAGGTGACTACGCTTTTCATTCCGTAGGCCGGATCGTCATGGGCGAAGTCCCAGCGGTAGGACAGGGTCCTGTGCGGCTCAATGGCCAGCACCTCGCAATCCAGGACGCCGCCCCATTCACCGCGCAGGTTGAAGCGGTGGCCGACAACGGGTTCGAAATCGTTCTTCATCAGCCACTCCTCGATCAGGTGTGGTTGCGTCAGCGCGCGCCACAGTTTCTCCGGCGGAAACGGAATCTCCCGTTCGACTATGACGGTGCGCGTTTCGCTCATTGATCCATCCTTCTCAGCAGGTCTTCGAGGTCGTCGAAGCGACTTTCCCAGAATCCGGCCATTTCCTTCGTCCAGTCGACCAGTGGGGACAGCGCACCAAGTTGTGCGCTGTAATGTGTCTGGCGGCCTTCATGACGGTCGCGCACCAGACCTGCCTGTTTCAGCACGCCCAGATGTTTCGAGACGGCGGGCTGCGAGACACCGGCATGCGTTGTCAGGGCGCCAACCGTCTGCTCTCCGTTGCGGCACAATCGCTCGAAGATCGCCCTCCTGGTCGGATCGGCAAGCGTTCTGAACAACAGGTCGTGAGCGTCCGTCATCGAAATCAATAACCCGCTGGCTATGGATTGACGTATAACTGGAGAGCTATGGATTGGTCAAGCGAGAATTTTGAAGGTCGAGAAACGCCTAGTTCTTGGGCGAGGCGCCGATTTTCCAGGGCAGGGTGGCTTCATAGGCTGCAGCGGCACGCAGAACGGCAAGGTCGCCACGCGGCCGGCCGATCAGTTGCATGCCCATCGGCCTGCCATTGGCATCGAAACCTGCCGGCACATTCACAGTTGGACAACCGCCAAGCGTTGCAAAGGCTGTGACCTGCATCCAGCGATGGTAGCTGTCCATGGCGCGCCCTGCGATCTCGCGTGGCCAATGTGTCGAGACCTCGAATGGGAACACCTGTGCGGTTGGCAGCGCCAAGAGGTCATAGCGCTCGAACAGCGTGAGCAGCGTGCGATGCCAGGCAGTACGCCGCATCGCCGCGGCATGGATTTGCGGCGCGGACAGCCGCGCTGCACCTTCCGCTTCCCAAATTGCTTCGGGTTTCAGAAGCAGGCGTTTTGCCGGATCGTCATAGAGCAGCTTCAGTCCGCAGCCGCTGGAAGACTGGCGCAACGTAACAAAAGCTTGCCACAAGGCCTCGAAATCCACATCTGGCAGCAGAGGCTCGATTTCGAAGCCTATGCGGGCGAGCCGCCCGAGTGCCGCCTCGCAGAGGCCGAGGATGCCGTCTTCCATGGGCAGGTGGCCACCGAGATCGGCGAGCCAACCAATTCTGCCGCTGTTTGTCGATCCCTCATCGATGCCCTTCAGGAACGATTCCTGCGGGTCGTATGACAGCGGCGCTTGTGGGTGGTAGCCGGCCTGCACGTCGAGCAGGAGCGCCATGTCGCGCACGCTGCGGCCCATGGGTCCTTCCACGCCCATCTGTGCGTGGAAGACCTCAAAGCCTGGGCCGCCCGGCACGAGTCCTTGCGACGGGCGAAAGCCGAACACGTTGTTGTAGGCGCCGGGATTGCGCAACGAGCCGCCGAAATCGCTGCCGTCGGCAAGGGGCACAAGATCAAGCGCCAGGGCGACAGCGGCTCCGCCGCTGGATCCGCCGGCCGTCCAGGCGGGATCGAAGGCGTTGAGGGTTGGCCCGAAGACGGGATTGTAGGTGTTCGACCCGAGGCCGAACTCCGGCACATTGGTCTTGCCGATGACGATGGCGCCAGCCTTGCGCATACGCTCGACGAAGTACTCATCCGCCTCGGGCTCCAGATCGGCGAAGATCGGTGAGCCGAACGTGGTCTTGAGGTCCTTGGTCTGCGCAAGATCCTTGATGGCGATGGGCAGGCCGAACAGGCTGCCTGCTGGCCCGCCGGTGGCGAGATGAGCATCTGCGGCGTCGGCCTCGGCCATGAGATCGGCGCGGCCGCGCAACGAGACGATAGCATTGACCTTCGGGTTGAGCGCTTCGATACGGTCAAGAAAAGCGGCTATGACTTCGCGCACGGAAAGCCGCCGCTCTCGGATCGCTGCGGCAAGATCGACCGCGCTCAGGCTGCAGATGTTACCGGCCGGTGCGATGGCGTGCCGGCTTTCGGGGCGTATCTCGGGCATATTATTGGCCGTCCGCGTTCAGAGCTGCCTCGACTTCGGCTGCCAGCGGGATCGCCGGCTGGGCACCCGGCTTGAGGCAAGCGAGCGAGCCGGCTGCGGCGGCACGTGTGAGCGCCGTCTCAAGCGGCAAACCGCTCTCCAGCCCGGCCGCCAGATAGCCGCAGAACGTGTCGCCGGCGCCCACCGTGTCCACGGGCACGATCTTGAGAGCTGTCACGCGCAGGAAGTCGTCGCCGGTTGCTGCCAGAACACCTTCGCCGCCGAGCGTGACGACAATGGTGTGACCAGTCCTGCGTGCATAGGCACGCATGCGTTCCCCACGATCCGCTCCGGTCAGGCCGAGCGGTTCGCAATAAAGGTCGAACTCGGTCTCGTTGGCCACGACATAGTCGGCTTTGCCGAGCAGCCCGGCGGCTTCGAGCCGAGCGGGAGCGGTGTTGAGCACTGTGACCGCACCAACTTCTCTTGCCGCTTCGAGTGCCGCGTCTACGGTCTTGAGCGGGACCTCGTGCTGCAGCAGCACGACGTCGCCTTTCTTGAGCTGCGCCTTGGCGATGTCGCCGGGCAGCACGGCTTCGTTGGCACCGGCCACCACCGCGATCATGTTCTCGCCGTCGCCACCGACCAGGATATGCGCGGTGCCGGTGGAGCTGTGTGTCCTGGCAACCGCCGACAGGTCGACCTTGCCGGCTTGCAGCAGCGCCAGTGCATCATCGGCGAAGCCATCCTTGCCGACGGCGCCCACCATGCGCACCTGAGCGCCGGCGCGTGCAGCGGCCAGAGCCTGGTTTGCGCCCTTGCCGCCAGGCGCCGTGGTGAAGGAGGTTCCGGGCACCGTTTCACCGGGGCCGGGCAATCGCTCGACCGTGACAATCAGATCAAGGTTGATGGAACCAATGGTGACGATCAAGGCAGGCCCCTCAGGATTGTTCTGAGCTTATTTTGGCGCGGACCCTAGCGTTTCTCATCGTCGAAAGAAACTGATTTGCCGGCCGGCAGGCCTTCCTTCCCCGTGGAATTCTTCGGACATGATGAGTGATGCGCGGGACAGGCACGCCGCCTTGCGGATCTGTTGTCGCATTGGTAAAATAAAATAATGAATTCAATTATTTAAATTGGTCCATCAGGAAAATTGAACCATGCGCCTGCGTCATCTCCTGCTGGCCCTCGGCATCGTTTTCATCTGGGGTGTCAACTTCGCCATTATCAAGCTTGGCCTGAGACAGGTCTCACCGTTGGCATTGGGCGTGGCGCGTTTCGTACTGGCAGCGTTCCCGTGGGTGTTCTTCATTCCACGCCCCAAGGTGCCGTTGCGCCTGATCGCCCTTTACGGTCTTCTCATCTTCGCCATGCAGTTCGGCTTCCTGTTCACCGGCATGAAGCTGGGCATGAGTGCCGGGCTGTCTTCGCTCATCCTGCAGTTGCAGGTGTTCTTCACCATTGGTCTTTCCGTGATGCTGCTCGGCGAGCGGCCGACAATTTGGCAATTGGCCGGTGCCTTGCTGGCTTTCGCCGGTGTCGGTGTGGTGGCCTTCAATGTCGGAGGCGACGTCAGTGTCGTCGGCTTGGTCCTGCTTGTCGCAGCGGCCGCCTCCTGGGGAGGCGGCAATATTGTTTCAAAGAGGATTTCACAGCTTTCGGAGACGCCCAACGTTCTCGGGCTGGTGGTTTGGGGGAGCCTTTTTGCGTTGCCGATCCTGCTGGTGGTGGCGCTGGTCCTCGATCCCGATCACCTGATATCCAGCTTCACCAATCTCGACTGGGTGTCGGTCGGCTCGATTGCCTATATCGTTTACCTGTCGACACTGCTCGGATTTGCGGTCTGGGCGAGTTTGCTTGCGCAGTACCCGGTATCGACGGTCGCCCCGTTCACGCTGCTGGTGCCGGTGTTCGGGTTCTTCGGCTCGGCTGTGCTGCTCGGTGAGCCGTTGCAAGGCTGGAAACTTGGCGCATCCGGCCTTGTCATTGCGGGTCTGTGCATCAACCTGTTCGGATCGAAGCTGAAGGCATGGCGTGTCGATTCAAATACTCAAAGAACACTCTGAGATTTGTGCGCGGGGTGCCTTGCCGAAACCGCTTCGAATTTTAGGCCGCATTGGGTGAAAGCTGGCCCGCTTCCCAGCCCAGAATGGCGCGCTTGCGGGTCAGGCCCCAATGATAACCGGTGAGCGCACCGGACTTGCCGAGCGCACGATGGCAAGGCACCACGAAAGACAACGGGTTGGCGCCAACAGCAGCACCAACAGCCCGACTTGCGGTTGGCTGGCCGATCTCGGCGGCGATCGCTGAATAGGTGCAGGCCTTGCCCATCGGAATGCGCAGCAGTGCTTCCCAGACGCGGATCTGGAAATCCGAACCGATCATCACCACCCGGAGCGGCTGGTCTGAGCGCCAGCTGGCCGGATCAAAGATGCGGGCGGCATAGGGAGCCGTGGCGCTGATGTCCTCGACATAATTGGCATTCGGCCAACGGCTCGACATATCCCTGAAGGCGGCCTGTTCGCTGCCTGCGTCGTTGAAGGCCAGGCCGGCCAGACCACGATCAGTGACCATGATCAGCGCGACGCCGAAAGGCGAAATGTGGTAGCCGTAGCGAATGGTCAGTCCTTCGCCGCGGGTCTTGTAGTCGCCCGGGGACATCGCCTCATGCGTCACGAACAGGTCGTGCAGCCGTCCTGGGCCGGACATGCCGACTTCAAGGGAGGTTTCCAGCAGCGGCATGCCCGAATCGAGCAACTTGCGCGCATGGTCGAGCGTTACGGCCTGCAGGAAAGCCTTCGGTGACAGTCCCGCCCAGCGGGTGAACAATTTCTGCAAGCCGGTTGGTGTTTCGCCAACGTCTTCGGCCAGAGCCTCCAGCGACGGCTGGTCACGGTAGTCGAGGCTGATCTTCTCGATGGCGCGGCGCACGACCTCATAGTCACTGCCGTCGGGCGTGATGTCCTTTTCGAGGGTCGGGGCGATCTTCATCGGCATTTTGGTATTCATAGCGAGATGAGCGTTCATGGCAATTTCTCCTTGAGCGCGAATATCGGGATTTTCGTGGATGGCCTCCACCCGTTTCCTGCGAAGCTCAGCGTGCCTTGACGGTGGCGAGCGCGCGGGTGAAAGCCTTGGCGAAGCTCTCGCGGTCGTCCGGGTTGAGGAAGCCGCCGATCGCCACGCTTTGACCGCGCGACTCGACAGCCATTTCGGTGATGCCGATCTCGGTGTGACGGGCCACAGAGAAGCGCGACCAGAACGGGTTGAAGTGGTGCTCCTCTGTCTTGCCCGAAGGTGCGGTCTTGCGGATATCCAGAGCGGTACGAGACACCGAGACCTCCTCGCGGGCGCGTGCCGAACGATAGTTCAGGCGGAAAGCGACATAGATGGCCAGAACGTCGAGACCGAAGAAGCCAAAAATCGGCCAGGCGCCGTTGGCCAGGAAAACCACACCTGTCACTGCCCAGCCGAACAGCAGCGCACCCATCAGGATCATGAAGCCGACGCGGCCCAGCGAGCGGTGCGGCATGAGCAAAGCCTGAAAGATCGGCTCGTCAGCGGCGAAAGGGGCGTTTGTATCGCTCATCGCGTAATATTATAGGAAGCGCATGGCAGTCCCCAAGTTCAAAGATCGTCGCAGTTCGGAAAATCGGTCCACGCCCACGCGCAAGGGAACGATACGAACGTCCGCGAGGAAATCTTCGCGCAACAAATCGGCTTATACCCCGGCTGAGGTGCACGAGATATTCCGCCGTTTTGCGGTGCAAAGGCCCGAGCCTAAGGGCGAACTCGAGCATGTGAATGCGTTCACACTTCTGGTGGCCGTCGTGCTTTCGGCGCAGGCGACCGACGCTGGCGTGAACAAAGCGACCCGTTCTCTGTTCAAGGTGGCTGACAAACCGGAAAAGATGTTGGCCTTGGGAGAAGCGAAGGTCGGCGAATACATACGCACCATTGGTCTGTGGCGCAACAAAGCCAAGAACGTGATCGCGCTATCGCAGGCGCTGATCGATAACTATGGCGGTGAAGTGCCAGACAGCCGCGATGAACTCGTCAAATTGCCGGGTGTTGGCAGGAAAACCGCCAATGTCGTGCTCAACATGGCGTTTGGTCAGCACACAATGGCGGTGGACACGCACATTCTGCGCATAGGCAATCGACTGGGCCTTGCTCCCGGCAAGACGCCCGAACAGGTCGAGGAAGAACTTATCCGGATCATCCCGGATGAATATATGCGGCATGCGCATCACTGGCTGATCCTGCATGGCCGCTATGTGTGCAAGGCGCGCAAGCCAGACTGTCAGGCCTGTGTCATCGCCGACATTTGCAAAGCTGCCGAAAAGACAAACACCATTCCGGCGCCACTGGTCGAGTTGGCTTCGCTCGAACTGGCCAGTGAAGCCATTTAACTTGGGTGACTAAGCTTCTCGGACCCGACCCAGTTGCTTGCGCAGTGATGGACACGCGCGCTGAGCGTCAAAGACCGTAGCCCCTTGCCATAGCGGCTGCAAAGACTGGAATTGCAAGGAAAAGCAGTGCCTCCAGCCACACGTAGCGGCGCACGGAAGCGAGTTCACGAGCGGGGACCTCAAACGCGCTGCTCGCTGTGGCCAGCCGGTTCCAGGAGATGAAGCGAATGGTGGGCACGATGGAGAGCAGCCCTACCGTCGCGAAGATCGCCATCTTGACCCAGAATACCCAGTTGTAAACGTAGAATTCCCAACCCTTGAGGCCATGAAAGACGCGGCCGATGCCGACAAGGATGATCAGCACGGCGAGCAGGCCGTAGTGGCGGTCGATACGGACAAGGCGCCGCAATGTGCCGGGCGTCAATTCGTTACGGATCAGCACGAACTCGGCAGCGATGACGCCGGCCAGAGAGAAGGCAAGCAGGTGATGCAGGATGGTCAGGACGAGATCGGTGGTTTCCATCCGCATTCCCCTTCGTAATCTCGTTTTCATACGATGTCAGGAGAGAAATGCCCAGCGGGGTGCAATCGAACATTGCCTATTTGAACCGCGCCAGCGGCTGACTAATGTTTCTGGATGACGACGCTGATACGTGCCCTCAACCCCATGCCGGATGATATCCGGACCATTCTCGATCAGAGCGGATTGAGCGCTGCGTACGCGGCGCGGCCCGACTACCAGAAGAATGACTATCTGGGCTGGATCTCGCGAGCCAAACGCGAGGAGACGCGGCTGAAACGACTCAACCAGATGCTGGACGAGCTGAAACGCGGCGGTGTCTACATGAACATGGCCTGGCGCGGTTGAGCCGCCTGTTTGAAGGTTCGCTACCGAGTTATCGCTGCCGCTCTCTGGCCGGGAATGCGGGATCTGCTGGCCCTTGCACCCGAGGCGTCACCTGTTAGGTGCGGCTGAGATCAAGAGGTCACCATGACGACAGCAATCCGCACCGTACCGATCCTCGAGACAGAACGGACCATTCTGCGCGCTCACGCCTTGGAGGATTTCGAAGCGTATGCGCAGATGTGGGCCGATCCCATCGTATGCCGCTTCATTGGCGGCAAGGCGCGTACGCGCGAGGAAAGCTGGATGCGCTTCCTGCGGCACGCGGGGCTGTGGTCCCTGATCGGCTATGGCTATTGGGCGATCGAGGACAAGGCAAGTGGACGCTTTATCGGCGAGGCCGGGTTTCACGACATGAAGCGGGATATAACGCCGTCAATGGAAGACATACCCGAAGCCGGCTGGGGACTTGCCTCCGAGGCGCATGGCAAAGGTATCGCCAGCGAGGTGGTTGCACGCATGGTCGCCTGGGCCGATGAGGCTTTCGGGGATGCTCGGACCGTCTGCATCATCGACCCGGAGAATGGTCCGTCGCTGAAAGTGGCGGGAAGGGCCGGTTACGCTGAAGTGTTGCGCACGACCTATCATGGCGCGCCAACGATCCTTTTCGAGCGGCTGCCGTCGTGATGCTTTGCGCAGGGGAAATCTCTGCGCTGCGCTTTTCCAGCAGCCTACTCGCTGGGAAGACTCAATGTCTTCAATAGTGTCGCCAGTTCCGGCTCGTCGATAAGCGTGGCGGCATCATCTACCTTGAGCCAGGCGCGTTGGCGCGTGCTGGCCTCAGGCCAATTCGTCAGCTCCTCGCTAACGGCAAGCAGGTAGACTGTGACGTTGACGCGCGCGAAGCTGTTTGTCAGGCGTTTCCAGTAGGTATAGCTGCCGGCGGGCTGCTTCAACGTCTTGCCGATGACGCCGGCTTCCTCCTCAGCTTCTATGGTAGCAGCCTTGCGGCCGCTCTTGCCCGGCATGGGCCAGCCCTTGGGGACGATGAAGCGTTGCGTCTGGCGCGATGTCACCAACATGACTTCGATGCCGCCCTCCACCCCCTGACGAAAAGGGATCGCGGCGACCTGTCGAATGGTTTTGCCCTTTTTGGCCTGTTCGACCGCCCGCTTTTTCGGCAATGGTTTTGCGACCGACAGCTTGGCGGCAGTCGGAGCAGTGTTCTTCTTGGGCGCATTTTCACGCCCGCTCTTCTTTCCGGTTGCCGCCATGGCACTTCCAATCAAACCCACCTGGCGGTTCAGGTAGACTTTCAAATTAACATAAACATCGACACCGAGCGCGACGGCTCGCATGCTGCAGTCACATTATGAATTAATAATAGACGGCTAATCAAATTAAAGCTGTCTCGTCAGCGACAGCCACCCACCACGGTACCGCCATTGCTCGACGATTGGCAAGGTTGCCGGATCGCTGGCGCTACCGTTTGCGGTGGGACGACAACCTGCCGGTCGATCTCACGGTAGATTTGCTGCTGTTGCTGGAACTGCTGCCGCTGAAGCTGATTGCGTAGCGCCTGAAGATCGGCCTGGCCGATCGAATTGACGCCCGGCCGCACCGGCTGGAGGGATTGGGCATTGACGGGCAAAGCAGAGGCAATCGCCAGGACCAGCCCATAAATAATGATAGCGCGATGCTGTCTCATCGTTTGTCTGCTTCTTCATCTGTGCACATCGATCTCAATATAGTGCGCATCGAGGGCAGTTCTATGGTCGCTGGCGCGAGAGGGGGGCGGTTGTGAAAACGACGAAGGCCGCCCGGAGGCGGCCTCTATCTCATGACCGCAGCCTGTTCGGCTGCGAAATCAAGACGATTGTTACTTCAGCTTGTTGGCGATGTTCGTGAATTGGGTGCCGAGGTTCGTACCGATGGCGCCGGCGCCAGTGATGATCGCAAGAGCGATCAAAGTGGCGATCAGGCCGTACTCGATGGCGGTTGCGCCCGATTCATCCTTGAAGAAGCGCGAAAGAAGCTTGGTCATTGTGGTACCCTTTGCCCGGTTATGACTATCGTTCGACGGTCTCTTTTCGAACCGTGGCCTATCTTGCGATGCTTCACTTGCGGACCGGTTAAGGCAAATGGTAAACAAAGTGTAGATCGGGTGTTTGCTTAACAAAGGGCGAACGAACGTCGAGAGATTTCGATAAATATTGCATCTTATTGGAATTTTTAGTTGAGCGGCACGTTGGTGTTCGAAATTATGGGGTCGAGACATCTAGCCTCATCCTGAATAGGGTCTTCACCTGTCTGCCACACAGCGTGCGCGACAAGCCGTCACATCAGGTTCACTTAGCCAAAATAGGGTCCCCCGTGAATTTTGCTGCACTGCAAAAGGAGCGGGACAATGGTGGACGTAACCTCAAGTGAAATAGGAATTCCGCGACCCGAGCATCCGCTCGAAGGGCCAAGCATGGCCGGCAAGTGGTTCATGCCAGTCTTCCTGGCGATCGTGATCGGCGGGCTCATCTATGTCGGCTATGCGCTGAGCCAGGATCTGACCAGCGCTGTTGCCGTGCCGTGGATCCTGCTCGGCCTAGCGCTGCTGATCGCGCTCGGCTTCGAATTCGTCAACGGCTTCCACGACACCGCGAATGCGGTGGCAACGGTGATCTATACCCATTCCATGCCGGCGGAACTTGCCGTGATGTGGTCCGGCTTCTTCAATTTCCTCGGCGTGCTCACCGCAAGTGGCGCCGTTGCCTTCGGTATCATCTCGCTGCTGCCGGTGGAACTCATCCTGCAGGTCGGCTCAAGCGCCGGTCTTGCCATGGTGTTCTCGCTGCTGACGGCGGCGATCATCTGGAACCTTGGCACCTGGTATCTCGGATTGCCGTCCTCTTCCTCGCACACGCTGATCGGATCGATCGTCGGTGTCGGCCTTGCCAACCAGTTCCTGGCGCCGGCCGGCAGTGCCACCAGCGGTGTGGATTGGACGAAGGCGACCGAAGTCGGCATGTCGCTGCTGATTTCGCCATTGTTCGGTTTCGGCATGGCGGCGTTGCTGCTTCTGGTGATGAAGCTGCTCGTGCGCAACAAGGCGCTCTACGAAGCACCGAAAGGCAACACCCCTCCGCCGCTGTGGATCCGCGCGCTGCTGATCTTCACCTGCACCGGTGTTTCCTTTGCGCATGGCTCCAATGACGGCCAGAAGGGCATGGGCTTGATCATGCTGATCCTGATCGGCGTGGTTCCGACCGCGTTTGCCCTCAACCGTACGCCGGACGTCAATTATCTCGAAGCCTACAAGACTGCGGCCACGCAGGTTGATACCGTGCTCGGAAAGTATGTGAAGCCCGGCGTTACGGTCACTGACGCGAAGGCCGTTGTCAGCGAAGCTGTGCGCACGAAAACCTGGACCGACCAGACCACGCCGGCGCTGCAGACGTTTATCCAGCAGACCAACACGCTGGTGTCGCCTTATCCATCGGTCGAGAAACTGCCGATCGAACTGGTCAGCAACGCACGCAACGACATCTACCTGATCGGCGAAGCGCTCAAGCTGATCGACAAGAAGAAGCTGCTGCCGATGGAAGCCAATGATCTGAAGGTGGTGACGGCCTACCACAAGGCGGTCGACAACGCGACCAAGTTCATCCCGCTCTGGGTCAAGATCGCGATTGCGCTCGCGCTGGGGCTGGGCACTATGGTCGGCTGGAGACGCATCGTTGTCACGGTTGGCGAAAAGATCGGCAAGACCCACCTGACCTATGGCCAGGGCGCCTCCGCTGAGCTGGTCGCCATGGGCACGATCGGGGCTGCCGATATGCTGGGCTTGCCGGTCTCGACCACCCATGTCCTGTCGTCGGGCGTTGCCGGTACGATGGCGGCGAATGGTTCCGGTCTGCAGTGGTCGACGGTGCGCAACATGTTGCTCGCCTGGGTGCTGACGCTGCCGGCCTCGATCGCATTGGCCTTCGGTCTGTTCGTCTTGATGCGCGCGCTGTTCTAGGGCTGCGCTCTTTCGTCAAGCGAGGCTGGCGCGGTGAAACCGCGCCAGCCTCTTTGCGGTTTCTGCAACAAGATGATGGACCGAGATTTCGGGATCGCGTTCATCTAAAGAAGGCTCGGTGTCGTTTATGAATGAAGCGCCGCGTTTCAATCTTCCGGGTAGTGAAAACACTGAGCAGGTGCCCGGCCTGATTTTTGCCTATCAGGCGCTGCCGGGCCAGCCCGCGACTGTTCTTGCGCAGAAGGATATCGAACCCGCCCTCGCCGCTACCGAAGGGTGGGTGTGGCTGCATGTGGATCTGGTCGACCAGCGTGCGCACGGCTGGGTGGGGCATGCCTGCCGGCTTCCCCATGCTTCGCGTGCCATACTGGAAGGGCATGACAGTCTGGTCCTCGGTCATGAGGACGGGGTGGTGCATGGCGTATCAGCCGACATGCACAAGGATATCGAACGGCGCTCCAGCACGATCGGTCGGCTGCATTTCGCCGTGACCGAGCGTCTGCTGGTGACCGGGCGCCGTCATTCCCTGGAGGGGGTCGACCAACTGCGCCGAGCGCTGGGCGATGGGTTGAAGCTGCCCACAGCCTTCGATCTGTTCGAGGCGATCGTCGGAGCCTTTTGCAAGAACACCGGCCTCAGGCTCGCCGAAGCAGGGCGAAAGCTTGATGAAGTGGAAGACAATCTGGTCACCGAGCGGCTGAGCGATGAGCGCCGGCGACTGAAGGAGGTGCGCCGACTGGCGGTGTCCCTGCACAGGCCGGTCTCCGGCATGGTCGCACTGTTTGAAGACGAGGACCGCGAGGAATGGCAGCTTTCGCCGGCCGCCCACACAGTGCTGCAACGCTTGTCGACACGACTCGAGCGGCTCGACCGCGAAATCGTCATGATCAACGACCGTGCCCGGTTGCTGCAGGAGGAAATGGCAGCGGAGCTGGCTGATGAATCAAACCGCAGCCTCAAAGCCATGGCCGTGATGAGCGCATTGCTTTTGCCAGGCACGCTGGTGGTCGGCATATTCGGCATGAACACATCCGGCCTGCCGTTCACACATGGCGAGAGCGGGTTCTGGTGGGCCGTAGGGCTCTGCATCGGCGCAACCGGAACGTTCTATTGGCTGTTGCGCCGCGCAGGAATCAGCCTGCGGTTCTGACGCCTGCGATCCAGGCTGGCCGCATTGGCCTCAGGTCGGATCCTCACGATGCAGGTCGTGGATGGCGACGCCTTCGACGTTCGTCGGCGGAGTCAGCCACTGATGGTGGCGCAGCGTACGCTGCGTATCCTCGAGTCCCATGTCCCAGTGTTCGCGCATCGAGGTGCCGGAGAACTCGTAATCCTTGGCGTGGCCCTCATAGCCCTTGTGCTGGTAGATGAGGTGAATGATGTTGACGATGCCGGCGTCGGAATAGTCAGCGATCAGCGTCTCTTCCTCGGGCGTCCGCATTTCTGCCGGCACGCGCTTCAGCGCGTCGAGAAGCTGCATCTTCAGCCCATGGATGCGCTTGAAATTGTCGGTGTTCTGGCGTGTGCGGCTGGAATACATGATGTCCTTGTGACGCGACAGCACGTCCGGCATGCCGCGCGGCAGCATTCCGCGGGCGCTGAACAGGTCGACCTGGAAGACCAGTGAACTGCGATCCTCTTCCTGATCGAGCAGGTACTGCAGCGGCGTGTTCGAAACGATGCCGCCGTCCCAATAATATTCACCCTCGATACGGATCGCGGGAAAGGCCGGAGGCAACGCACCCGAGGCCATGATGTGTTCCGGTCCGATTCGGACCTTGTCGGTGTCGAAATAGACGAAGTTGCCGGTGCGTACGTTGACGGCTCCGACACTCAGGCGCTTGCGGCCATCGTTGAGCACGTCGAAATCGATCAGTCGCTCAAGTGTGTCCTTCAATTCCGCCGTGTCATAGAAGCTGGTAGCGCCCTCGGCACCTGTCTGTTCCAGCCAGGGGTTAGGGAAGCGTGGTTTGAAGAAACCTGGCTGTCCCATCGTCATCGTCATCCACGAGCTGGTGCGATTGCGGATGTCGCGATAGATATCGCCTTCAGGTGTGTAGGCCCAGATCTTGCGGCCGGAGATCGTCTGCCAGAATTGCTCCAGCCTTTGCAGGCGGCGGCTCGGCTCGTTGCCGGCGATGATCGAGGCATTGATGGCGCCGATCGAAACCCCGGAGAGCCAGGTCGGTTCGCAGCCGGCGTCGGACAGTGCCTGGTAAACGCCAGCCTGATAGGCCCCAAGCGCACCGCCACCCTGCAGTACGAGCGCGACGCGGTCGTATTGCGAGGCGATTTCCTGGATGGTGGCGATGTTCGCCTTCGTTCTGTAGCGGTCCAGCACGGTCAACTCCGGCACATGATTAAGAAGGGTCAGCCGGCGAGATAGTCGTGGACGACTTCGCCAAGGCCGAGGGTGAGGTCGGCAGTGAAGTGCAACGCCGAAACGACTTCGAGCACCGGCAGGCGCGCTACATCGGCCATGACATGAGGGCGAAGATCCAGCGCGGCGGGGGCCGTCCAGGCTTCTTTGAGCGTGATGTCGGTCAGGTGATAGCGCACGAGTTCGCAGATGCGCGGCGTGCCGTCGACATGCGGAATGATCTTGACCAGGAAGTTCGGCGCGGTCAGTGCGGCCATCACCTGGTCACGGTCGGCTTCGCGGTGCTTGTATCCCATCGTGCCGGTGGCACAGAGCACCGAGCCGTAATGCAGCGTGCCGACAACGACTTCGCCTTCGTTGACGATCTTGGGACTGGCCAGCTTCTTTGGGAAACCCCATAGCTCGCGGCCGCCAGCGATCGGCGCGTCGTCGTCCAGATACATGGAATGGACGTAGACACCGTGCTGGCCTTTGAAGCGCACGGGGATGACCTGGCCACTTTCGGTGTAATCGCCAAAGCCGGTGGAGTCCGGCATACGGATGAATTCGTACTTCACCAGCGGTTCGCCATCGATCTCCAGCGGCGCCGGCACCACTGCTTCCAACGCTTCGCGCGTGGTGCGGTAAGTGATGATGACATATTCGCGGTCGAAGAAACGATAGGGGCCGGGTGGAAAAGAGGGATTGGTCAGCGGCATGGCATAGGCGCGCTTCACGACGTCGGCGATTTCCAAGCTGTCACCTCGGGACTGGGATGTCACATCAGAAATAACGCCTGTCATGTTGCATGGCAGCATGACGGGTTTGTGTCGGGTCGATGAACGATTTCAGCTGTTTGTCGGTTCCGAGATGAAATCGACACATGTTTGTGATGGAAACTTGCTGCAATGCACCTAGTTAGAATGTCACCTCAACTGCCAGCCGAGAGATCGCCATGGGCTCCCTGACTTCAAAGAATGCGCTCGTCACCGGTTCAACCAGCGGCATCGGCCTGGCCATTGCCAGGGCTTTCGCCGCCGAAGGCGCCAACGTCACCATCAACGGGCTGGGCGATCCTGCCGAGATCGAGAAGGAGCGCGTGGCGATCGAAGCGGATTTCGGCGTCCAGTGCCGCTATTCCGGCGCCAACATGCTGAAGGGGGAGGAAGTGACTGCCATGGTGCAGGAGGCCGAGAAAGCCTTCGGCAGCGTCGATATCCTCGTCAACAATGCCGGAATCCAGTTCGTCGCGCCGATCGAGGAATTCCCCGACGACAAGTGGGAAGCGATCATCCGCATCAACCTGCTTGCTGCCTTCTACGCGATCAAGGCTGCCTTGCCCGGCATGAAGGCACGCAAATGGGGCCGTATCATCAACACGGCTTCCGCCCATGCGCTGGTCGCTTCCCCCTTCAAGTCTGCCTATGTCTCGGCCAAGCATGGCATCGCCGGTCTCACCAAGACGGTGGCGCTCGAAGCTGCTCAGGACGGCGTGACCGTCAACGCGATCGCCCCGGGCTATGTCTGGACGCCACTGGTCGAGAAGCAGATCCCGGACACGATGAAGGCGCGCAACATGACCGAGGAGCAGGTCAAGCATGATGTGTTGCTTGCTGCGCAGCCAACCAAGGAATTCGTGACGGTGGAAGAGATCGCAGCGCTCTCGGTCTTTCTCTGCTCGGATGCCGCAAAGCAGATCACCGGCACGACGCTGCCAGTCGATGGCGGCTGGACGGCGCAGTAAACTATCGCCCAATGGATGGTTTACCCGGCACGAGCCATTCGGCGCGCGCCGGGATAAGCCCGGAACCGTCGATCAGTGCTCTGCAGAACCCAGCAGCGGTGTCATTGCCTCGTTGATCCACTGCCATTCATTTCCGGGCTTCTGGCCAGGTTCCTCTCCGCGCAGAACGGCAAGCAGTTCCTGGTAGCGGGCCGAACGGGTATGATGCTTGCGGTATTGGCCAAGGTGCCAGTCAAGGAAGGCACGATCGGGCTCGCGACGCATCGCTTGCGCCGATTTCTGCAACCACTGACGCGCGATGGCGGCACCGGCCGAGGAAAGAGGCTCCTTCCCTTCAGCGATTGCGACCCTGACCTTGGCAAGGGTCGCATTTGTCGCTTCGGCGTAGGCTTCCGGATCGAATTCGCCGTTCCACATGGTGGAGGTGTCGGCCTGCATTTCCGCCAGGAGGCTCTCGTCGGCAAACATTGCCGTGATCTCGTTCCAGGCGTCGATCTGTGAGGGTGTCGGGTCGTCCGGCAATTGCGGCATGGAAGCGTCGATCATCTGCCGCTTCCAGTCTTCGCCCATGTCGGCGTGTACGGCCACCTTGTCGTAGTACCGCTCCATCATGGTTCGCATCTGCGTCTGGGACAGAATTGTCATCGTCCAAAGTCTCCTCAAGTCGGTTTCGGTCGGTTGGTCGATCTTGAGCGTGGTGCGCAGCACGGCGGCGATCCGGCGTCGGGAAGCGATCTCGGCCTCGAGTGTTTCGAGCCGCATCGCCAGGACATCTTTCAGCGAAAGACGCCGGGACAGGATCTTGCGGATGGTGGCAAGGCTGATGCCGGCTTCGCGCAAGGCTCGGATCAAATCGAGGCGGGCGACATCGGCATCCGAATAAATCCGGTAGTTGCTGGAGGTCCGGGTCGTCGGTGGCAGCAATCCCTTGTCCGAATAGAAACGGACCCGCCGCACCGAGATGCCGCTCAGCCGCGAAAGGTCGCCGATCGTGTGCATTTTTTCGCTCATGCAACCGTCCTACCGCCTCCACCAAGTGGAGGGTCAAGCGCACCCACCACGCTTTTTTCTGGATGGGCCCTGGGCAGGTTAAGCGACCGTTTCCCGAGCTGCCGCCGTGGAGTTGCGCACGACAAGCACGCCGGAAAGCAAATCGTCGTTCCCGGCAGCAGCCCCGCTACCACCGATCGCCGCGGCGACGGCGCGTTTGGCGATCTCTTCCACGGGCTGGCCGATGGTGGTGAGCCTGGGCGTTATCAGAGCGGCAAGCGGGATGTCGTCGAAGCCGATGACGGACAGTTCATCGGGCACCTTGATGCCGAGATCGTCGGCCGCGCGCAAAAGGCCGATCGCCTGCTGGTCATTGGCTGTCGCGATCGCGGTCGGCCGTAGTTCCGGCGCGCGGTCGAGCAATCTGCGCCCGAGTGCTTCGCCAGAAACATAGTCGAAATGACCTTCGGCAATCTCCGGCTTTATGCCGGCGGCTTCCAGGTGGTCGATGAAACCGGCGCGACGGGCCCGCGAAACAGGCGCATCGGCTGGACCGGCGATGTATGCGATGCGGCGGTGGCCGAGCCCGATCAGGTGGTCTGCCGCAACTGCAGCACCGCCATGGTGATCAACGGACAGCAGGCCGTGGCCCGCCAGCCGACGGTCGACGACGACGGTGGCAATGTCGCCCTTCCAGCCGCGTGATAGCCCGGACTGGATCGGCACCACGATCAGGCCGGTAGGCCGGCTCTTCAGCAGACTGTCGATTTGCGCCACTTCGATTTCGGGATCGTCGTTGGTGATGGACAGAAGGACCGAAAGACCGGAACGGAAGGCAATGGCTTCGACATGCTTGGCGAGTTCGGCAAAGAACGGATTGGTGATGTCGGGGATGACCAGGCCGATCATGTCGGTGCGGCGGCGGCGCAGGCCGCGCGCGACATGGTTCGGCTTGAAGTCGAGTTCGCGGATGGTCGCTTCGACCTTTTCGCGCAGCGCTGCGCCGACGGTCTCGTTCTTGGCCAGCACGCGCGACACGGTTCCAATCGAAACCCCCGCCTGCCGGGCGACGTCCTTGATGTTGATCACGCTGTTTCCACCCGCCTGTTGCAGCGATTGTGCCGCTTTAGAGCGCCGCGCGTCCTATCGGACGCGCAAAGGTCGCTCTAACATTTTGACCTGGCGCATGATCCTTTCCGAAAATCGATTCCGATTCTCGGGGTCATGCGCTAGGCTTTCGTTAGCCTTTCGCGATATTTGTCAAGGATGACGGCGAGGATGATGACGAAGCCGGTGATCATCTGCCGCATGAAATCGCTGAGGCCAAGCAGGATAAGACCGTTGGCCAATACGCCGATGATGCAGGCGCCGAGTAAGGTGCCGATGATCGAGCCGCGACCGCCGCTCAGGCTGGTGCCGCCAATGATGACGGCAGCGATGGCGTTGAGTTCGAAGCCGATGCCGATGATCGGGCTCGCGATGTTGAGGCGCGCCATGTAGATGATGGCGCCGATGCCGACCGCCGCACCGCAGATGGTGAAAGCCGCCACCTTATAGAAGAACACGTTGTGGCCGGCGAGCCGGGTCGCTTCTTCATTGTTGCCGATGCCATAGAGCACTCGCCCGAACACCGTGCGGCTCAGCACGAACCAGCCGATCGCCACGAGCAGCAGCGCGATCAGGAAGAGCACCGGCACGCCGTAGATCGTCTGCGAGCCGAAAGCGTTGAACGCGGCCGGAAACGAATAGATGGTCGAGGCGCCTGTGACCTGCAGTGCTGCGCCGCGGGCGATGTTCAGCGTTCCGAGCGTGACGATGAAGGAGGGGATGCCCCACCAGGCGCTGACAAGGCCATTGAGCAGTCCGAACAAGATGCCGGCCGCAACCGCACTCATCGTTGCCAGAATGACGGCAACTGACGGATCGAGGCCCGGCAGCGTCATCACCGTGCCGGCGACGACGGCGGCGAAGGCCAGAACCGAGCCGACCGACAGGTCGATGCCACCGATCAGGATGACGAAGGTCATGCCGATCGAGAGCACCAGATTGATCGTCACCTGGGTCAGGATGTTGGTGACATTCGATGAGGTCAGAAAGTGCTGGGTCGTCAGCGAAAAAACAACGATCAGCACGATCAGCGCGATGCCGATGCCTGCCTCCCGCAGCACGGTCTTGGCCGTGGTGCCGAGCGAGCCGTTGGGGGCGTTGTTGAATTCAGTGGCGTCCATGGTCGTTCTCGTCCTTGTAGGCGAGGGAAAGGATGCGCTCTTCGGAGAAGTCCTCGTGTGCGACCTCACCGGCGATACGGTGTTTCGACATCACCAGGATGCGGTCGCAGAGCGTGATCAGTTCAGGCAGTTCCGACGATACAACAAGCAAAGCCAGGCCTTTGTCGGCGAGACCGCGCAGCAGCGCGTAGATCTCCGCTTTGGCGCCGACGTCGACGCCGCGCGTCGGCTCGTCAAGCAACAGGATCTTCGGATCGTTGGCCAGCCATTTGGCCAGGACCACTTTCTGCTGATTGCCGCCTGATAGCGTCGAAGCCGGATCGGCGGTCTTGCCGTATTTCAGCTTGATCTCCTTGCCGAGATTTTCCGTCAGTCTCGCCTCGGCATCCGCATCGAGCAGGCCCGCATGCGAGATCTTGCCGAGATTGGCCAGGCTGACATTGGCGGCGATCGACATGGCCAGGATCAGGCCTTCTTCCTTACGGTCTTCCGTCAGGAAACCGATACCGTCGCGGATCGCCGCCTTGGGGCTGGTGTAGCGACGCTCCTGGCCGTCACGTTCCAACGTGCCGGACAATGGCAGATCGGCGGCGAAGATCGCGCGCAGCAGTTCGGTGCGACCGGCGCCGACCAGTCCGGCAATGCCAAGGATTTCGCCATAACGCAGGTCGAGTGAAACGCCGTCGGCATGCGGCGAAGCCGGGGGACGAAAGTTCTTCAGCGACAATGCGATGCGGCTGGTGGCGTCAAAGTTGCGGGTTTCGGCCATCTGGGCGGCAAGCTGGCGACCGACCATCGAAGCGACCAGCTTCTCCTGCGTGGTGTCGGCGATGTCGGCGGTCATGACGGATTCACCGTTGCGCAGCACCGTGACGCGATCGCAATTGGCAAAGACCTCGTTGAGATGATGCGAGACGAATACGATGGCGACGCCCTTGGCGCGCAGGCCGTCGATGATCGAAAAAAGGCGTTCGGTCTCGCGCGCGGTCAATGTCGCGGTTGGCTCATCCAGGATCAGGATGCGGCTCTCGCCCATCAGCGCGCGCGCGATTTCGACCAGCTGGCGATGCGCGACGCCAAGCGTTTCGACCGGACGGCGGACATCGATGTCGTCGAGGCCGATGCGGGCGAGTGCCTGACGGGCCTTGGCGTAGACAGCGCTATAGTCGACGATGCCGAAGCGTTTGCGCGGAATGTCTTCGAAACAGATGTTTTCCGCCACCGACAGGTAGGGCAGCAGATTGAATTCCTGGTGCACGACCTGGATGCCATGCGCCTTGGCATCGGCCGGGGAATGAGGCTCGTAAGGTACCCCGTCCAGGACGATGTTGCCGTCGTCCCGCTTGACGATGCCGCACAGGATTTTGATGAGCGTCGATTTTCCGGCACCGTTCTCGCCGACAAGCGCGTGCACCTCGCCGGGGCGCAGCGAGAACGAGACGCCGTTGAGTGCGACGACGCCGCCAAAGCGCTTGCGCACATCGGATAGCTCCAGCACGGGACGCGTATCAGCAGAGGCTGCCTGGGCGGCAGCGCTTTGTACGGGATTTGCCATGGGTTTTCCGCCTTCTGTTGCCGCGCCTTGTCGAGAGGCGCGGCAACAGGTCGAGGAGGTTACTTCACGTCGTCCGACGTGACGAGCTTGATGTCGGTCTTGACCCAGCCTTTGAGCGGCGCACCGCCCTTGACGACGCCGAGCGCCTTGTCGATCGCGTCGGCTGCCATCTGCTGGCCGAACTGGTCGACGGTCGCCAGCATCTTCTTTTCCTTCAGCAGCGGCTGCACTGCCGGGATGTTATCGAAACCGACGACTTCGATCTGACCGGTCTTGCCGGCAGCCTCGATTGCCTTGACGACGCCGACTGCCATGGAGTCGTTGGCGGCCATCACACCCTTGATGTCGGGATTGGCAGTCAGCATGTTGGCGAAGACCGAGTTGGCTTCTTCGGTTTCCCAATGGGCGGTGCGGGAATCAAGCAGGCTGAGCTTGCCGTCCTTGATCGCGTCCTCGAAGCCGAGCTTGCGCTGCGCGGCATTGTCGGCACCGGGATTGCCTTCGATGATGACGACCTTGGCGCCTTCGCCGAGCTTCTTTGCGAGCGCGTCACCGGCCATCTTGGCGCCAGCGCGGTTGTCGGGGCCGACGAAAGCGAGCTCGACACCCGCTTCCTGCTTGGCCTTTTCGTCCAGCGCGACGTCGAAATTGACCACGACGATGCCTGCCTCCATGGCGCGCTTCAGCGGCGGCACCAGCGCGCGGGAATCCGCCGGCGCAACGACGATAGCGTCGACCTTTTCCGTAATGAAGCTCTCGACGGCGTTGATCTGGGTCTCGATGTCGGTTTCGGACTGCATGCCGACAGCCTTCAGCGTGTAGTCGCCGCGCTTGGCTTCATGCGCCTTGGCGCCTTCCAGCATGTTCTTGAAGAATTCGTTGGCGAGCGATTTCATGACCAGGCCGACAACAGGTTTGTCGGCGGCGAAGCTGACAGCGGGCACGCTTAGCGAAGCCGCCAGGATGCCGGCGGCGATAATCTTTCCGAACTTCATTCTTTCCTCCACGATTTGTCATCGCGCTCTTTCCTCCCGAACGCGATGAAACGTTTCATCGCAGACTTTCGACAAGCCTGTCAAGGATGTCTGGATGGGCAGGATCTGTGGTTGTTCTGCCAGGGCGGATTCTGTGGCCGGGGGGAAATGGTCCCGTAAATGAAAAACCGCCGGCAGGATGCCGGCGGTTTTCGATTTGCCCGCTGACGGTCAGGCCGAAAGCAGAGCGTTCAAACGATCCCAGCTTTCGACAGCTCCTGACTCGGCGCCCGACTGCACCATGCCGTCACGCGCTTCGACAGATTGAAACACGGATTGCGCGACGACCTTCGTCTTGCCGCCGACTTCCTCGAAGGTGACGGTTTCGAGCAAGACGTGGCCGGGCATGCCTTCGAATTCAAAGGTGCGCACAATCCGGGACGGGGCGGTGATTTCGTGGTGTACGCCATGGAAGCCATATTCGTTGCCCGCCTTGTCGCGCTGCACGAAGCGCCAGACGCCACCTTGCCTTGGCTCTAATTTGTCGATCGTCGTGGTCAGCCAGCTTGGACCCCACCAGTTCGGGATGGCCTTGGGATCGGTGTACACGGCAAAGACCTGCTCGCGTGGCGCGTCGAAGGTGCGCGCCATGACGATCTCGTATTTTCCCGTTTCGGCGGTAAAGGTGGTCCTGGACATGAAAGCTACTCCATTTCTCAATAAAAACAGTCGGTTGTTTCGACGGGCAGGGGGTTAGTTCTTGCTGGCTTTGCCGGCCGCTGCGATATCGCTCAGAAAGGCGTCGAGCCGGTCGAAGCTCTCTTCCCAGTGCGTGCGATAGTTCCAGACCCAGTCTGCGACCTCCTTCAGGGCCTTTGCTTCGAGGTGGCAGTGCCGTCGCTGTGCCTCGCGGGTCTGGGAGACGAGAGATGCCTCCTGCAGCACCTTGAGGTGTTTGGAGACGGTGGGAAGACGAAGGTCGAAGGGTTCGGCCAGTTCGTTGACCGTGGCGTCGCCCTCGGCCAGCCGCATCAGGATGGCGCGACGGGTCGGGTCAGCAAGCGCATGGAAGGTGAGGCTGAGCTGGTCCATTATTTTTCCGATCGGCTAATTAGCTAATCGGTAAAATAAGAAAGAAGCCACTTTTGTCAAGCTGAATGCGCCGATGACACGGAGGAAATTACTTTATCGTTTTATTCCAGCGAGTTGCTGCGCCTATCGGGTTTCCATGAGTGGGGCCGTCGATGGGATATCGCTGCCGTCCGGCCCGTAGCTTGCCGGTAAGGTTAATGATTGGTTTCCATGCAGAGGTGCGGCAAACGTGATGTATGGGCGGCGGGATAAAGTCCCGTTCGGGGAAAACGATCTTGGGGTATGCTGGTGGCATCGTATTTGGAGACGATCTCGGATATTGAACCGCGCATGTTGAAGCCCTTGGCCAAGGACATTGTCATCGATGCGCGCAGCGGCCGCGTAGAGGGCGCGAGCCTGCATGAGGCCGTGGCCCTGTGGACCTTGCGGCTGGCCATGCGGGTTCTGCTGCCCTTGCGCCAGTTCGGCTTTTCCTATGTGGCCCGCGCCGTTCGCACCTTGCTGCCGAGCAAACGGCCGATGGTCTTCACATTGACTCCCGGCTCGTCGATGCGCGTTCCCTATTGCGATCCCTACTGGTCGATCCTGCTTCTGCCGGACTACTCCTATGAGCGGTCGATGATGGTGCTCCTGGCAGCGTCACGCGACGTTGCTCATGGTTTCATCGACGGGGGCGCGAATTATGGCTACTGGTCCATCCGGGCGAGCGGCCCGGAAGCCGGTAACAAGCCGGTCGTAGCAATCGAAGCGGCAGCCGACACATTCCGCGTGCTGGAAGACAATCGCCTGCTCAACGGTGGCCGCTACATCGCCTTGAACCGGGCGATCGGCGCGGTCAGTGGCGAGCATGTACGCATTTTCGGTTCCAAGCATGAAGCCCGCACCACCGTCGATCCCGCTGACGGTTCGCCACCCATCCTGGAATGCGATACGATCAGCCTCGACGATCTCGCTGCCCTGCCGCTGTTCGCCGGACTCGATAAATTCATCGTCAAGCTCGACGTCGAGGGCGTGGAGATCGCCGCGTTTTCCGGCGCCACACGATTGCTAAACGGCGATACCGTCTTCGTCTACGAGGATCACGGTTCCGATCTCGACCACGCCACCACGCGCCATGCGCTCGATGTTTTGAAGCTGCGCGTGTTCTGGCTGGGGCATGGCCGGCGCCGCGAAATCACGGCGCCGGAACAGCTGGCGGATATCAAGAAATCGCGGCGTTTCGGCTACGACATCATCGCGACGCGCAGCGCGTTCTGGATCGAACGGCTGGAAAAGCTGATTGGCGAATAAGATACCGGGCCGGTGCAATGTCCGGCCCGGCATTCGATTGTTCACTCCAGGCCCTTGGCCCGGTTCCAGGCCTTCGACCACATTTTCAGCGCTTTCTGGTCGAGCGCTTTCGGCAGATGGAAGCGTTTCTGCGCATCCTGCGAAGGATAAAGATCCGGGTCGGTGCGCAGCTTTTCGTCGAGCAGCGCGAGTGCTGCCTTGTTCGCTGTCGCAAAGCCGGTGTCCCTGGCGGCCGAAGCCGCAATCTCGGGCCGCATCACGAAATTGATGAAGGCGTGGGCGGCCTCCGGATGTGGCGCGTCGCTGGGCACTGCCAGCACGTCGGCCCACATCAGATTGCCTTCCTTCGACAGCCGGTAGGTGATCGAGAACGGCCGCTTCGCCTCTTTGGCACGGATATCGGCAATGTGCATATCGCCGGAGAAGCCGAGTGCAACACAGGCATCGCCCTCTGCCAGATCGTTGATGTAGCTTGAACTGTGGAACTTGCGCACATAGGGGCGGACCCTGGTGACGACGTCTACGGCCTTTTGCACTTCTTCGGGATTGGTGGTGTCCGGGTCGAGGCCGAGATAGATCAGCGCAAGGCCCAGAACCTGTTCGGCATCATCGAGCATGGTGACGCCGCAGGAGGCGAACTTGCTGACGACTTCTGGGTCGAACAGCATGCGCAAGGAGTCGACCGGTGCGTCGGGCATCAAGGCTTTGATCTTGTCGATGTTGTAGCCGACACCGGTTGTTCCCCACATCCAGGGCACGCCATGCGCGCCATCCTTGTCGATCTCGTCAACACGCGCGACCACTGCCGGGTCGAGATTTTCCAGGTTGGAAAGCCGGTTCTTATCGAGGGGAGCCCATACGCCCACGGGCAATTCACGCTGCAGGTGTGGTGACAGGTTGATGGTGATGGCGTCGTAACCGGAGCCGCCGGTGAGGATCTTGGTCTCGACCATGTCGTTGGAATCGAACAGATCGTAGGTGACCTTGATGCCGGTTTCCTTCTCGAACTTCGAGATGGTGTCGGGGCCGAAATAGGATTCCCACGAATAGAGGTGCAGCACCTTTTCCTCGGCCAGAGCCGAGGTCGCAAAAAGGCATGCCGCGGCAAGCGCGAGCCAGCGTTTCATCATTTCCTCCCTTGGTGTACCCCGGATCGTTGCCGGAGCCCTTCAATCAGAGCATCGCGTGATGTCTTGTGGATGCTCCGATAGTCTTCAATGCCCGGGCTACGCCACTAGGCAGCATTCTGGGTGAGCAGGCGCTTCGGTGTCGGTTCCAGCAGCGTGTGGTAGAGATCGGGACGCCGGTCGCGAAAAACGCCCCAGCTGCTGCGGGCAGCCGCGATCTCGTCGAGATCGAGAGTGGCCGTGATCACGCTGTCGGAAACGCGATCGGCCTCGGCCAGCTTGGCGCCGGTGTGGTCGGTGATGAAGGACGACCCGTAGAACACAACCTCGTTCGTCTCACCTTTTTCGATGCCGATCCGGTTGGCGGCAATAACCGGAGTGAGATTGGCGCCGGCATGCCCCTGCATGACGCGCTGCCAATGGTCCCGTGAGTCCCAGCCGGGGTAAGAAGGTTCCGAGCCAATGGCGGTGGGGTAGATCAATACCTCGGCCCCCATCAGCACCATGGCGCGGGCCGCCTCAGGGAACCATTGGTCCCAGCAGACGCCGGCGCCAATCTTGCCGGCGGCGGTTTCGAAGACCCTGAAGCCGGTGTCGCCACCGGCGAAGTAGAGTTTTTCGGAATAGCCGGGGCTGTCTGGAATGTGGCTCTTGCGATAGTGACCGAGCACCTTGCCGTCGGCGTCGATCATCACCAGCGTGTTGAACAATCTCGAACCATCGCGCTCGAACAGGGATACGGGCAGGATAGTGCCTGTTTCACGCGCCAAGGCAGCCATGCGCGCGACGGTCGGATGACCGTCGAGTGGACGGGCACGGATATTGTGGCGTTTATCTTCGTCCATGCAGAAATAGACGCCTTCGAACAATTCCTGCAGCACGACGAGTTGTGCGCCGCGTCTGGATGCTTCGCGGACATAGCGCTCGAGCTTGTCGAGATTGGCCTCGACATCGTCAGTGCAGGAAATCTGGACGGCGGCCGCAATCAGCTGACGCATGGTTCACCTTATCGGGGTTGTTGTTGTGTGACGCAGTGGATGCCGCCGCCATTCTCGTAGATGCGGTCCATGTCGAGCTGCACGATGCGGCGGTCCGGATGCAACCGGCCGAGCGTTTCCTTGGCCAGGGCATCGGCTTTCCTGTCGCCGAACTGCGGCGTGTAGAGCGCGCCGTTGCCGACATAGTAGTTGGCATAGCTGGTCAGGAAGTCGTCGCTGCTGGAGCGCGCGTTCGTGGCGGAGGGAACGGAGACCACCTCGAAATCGCGTCCGCGGGCGTCTTTGGTCCTGGCCAAGATGGCGAGCGCCTCCTCGTGAGCCCGGCCCCATTCGGACGTGTCGCCTGGCCAACTGCTGGCGACGAGCAGCCCGGGTTTCACAAAGCGGAGCGAGCCATCGATATGGCCATCGGTGATGTCCTGGCCGCGGACGCCAGGAACCCAGATCACTGCCTCGACCCCGAGGATTGCCTTGAGGTACTGCTCGATGTCCGTCCGGCTGAGGCCGGGATTGCGATTGTCGTTGACCCAGCAGCTCTCGGTGAGCAGCAAGGTGCCGTCGCCGTCATATTCGATGCCGCCGCCTTCGCCTCGGACCGGGGAGACGCGGCGCTCGGCCCCGACATGGCTGGCGACATGGGATGCGATCACAGCGTCATGCGCATGCGCCTGCTTGTCGCCCCAGCCGTTGAAGCGGAAGTCGACTGCAGCGATGGCCCCGTTCGAGGCGCGCACGAATACCGGTCCGGAATCGCGCATCCACATGTCGTCGGTGGCGATATCGACAAGTTCAACTTTCGGGCCGCAGAGCTCGCCGGCGATGGCGTGATGTTCTGCGGCGACTGCCATGGCCACCGGCTCATGCTCGGCAATCGCAGCGGCCAATCGGCCCAGTGTTTCTTGGACGCTTTCGTAGTAGGCGCCAGGTCCGCCGTAGAGGGAGGTCGTACTCGGCCAGGCCATCCAGGTCTTAGCATGCGGCTCGGCCTCGGATGGCGCAGTAACTTTCCAACTTGCTGCGCTCGCCGGTTTGATTGCGATCTCAGGCATGAGCGCCAATCCTGCTGTGGCCATGACGACGTGTCGACGTGTCCATGATGTCCTCTTTCGGCAGTCCATTACAGTGGCTGTTCCTGCGTGATGCAGTGGATGGCGCCTCCGGCTGGGACGACGGCTCCAACATCGACGGTGACGATGCGTCGATCGGGAAAGGCGCGCGCGACAGCCGCCATGGCCTCTTCGCCGGACGGACGGCCAAAGGTCGGCATGACGATGCCTCCGTTCGTGATGGCAAAATTGATGTAGGAGCGTGCGAACACGTCGCTGGTCGCCTGGACATCATAGGCTTCGGGAATGGGGATGACCTCGAAGCTGCGCCCACGCGCGTCGGTCTGGCCGCGCAAGGCTGCGAGGTTGTCGGCGAGGATACGCCCGTGCAAGTCAGACGGATCGGGATTGTATTCGAACATCACCACACCAGGGCGCACGAAGCAGCACATGCCGTCGATATGGCCATCCGTTTCAAGGTCCAGCGGATCGCCAGGCAGCCAAATCACTTTTTCGAGGCCGAGCATGCGGACGAGTTCCTTCTCTACCCATGCCTTCGACAGGCCCGGATTGCGGTTGGAATGCAGCAGGCTTGTTTCGGTGGCGATCAGCGTTCCTTCGCCGTCGGTGGTCAACGAGCCGCCTTCGCAATGGAGGAAAGAGCGAACGGCAAGTGCATCCTCACGAGCAAGGATGCGCTCGGCCAGGGCATTGTCCTGGTCGTAGGGTTCGTGCTTGCGGCCCCAGGCGTTGAAGCGCCAGGACACACCGGCAAGGCTGTCATCGGCGAGTTTCAGGAAGGTCGGGCCGGAATCGCGGATCCAGCAATCGTCGATCGGGATTTCGACAATGGTGATGCCGTTTCCAAGCGCGGCCCGCGCACCGAGCACATGATCGGGGTGAGTCACCATACTGACCGGCTCAAACTGGGCGATGGCATGAGCGACGGCGACATAGGCCTGCTGCATGGCAGGCAAGGTGGCGCCATACATGTCCTGACGGTGAGGCCACGCCATCCACGTCTTCGCATGAGGTTCGAACTCGGCGGGCCGACGAAATTTCAACTGCGAGGCCGGCCACTCGAGGGCATTCATGAAAACTCTCCATTCATGTGCAGCACTCATTGTTAAGCCGATGTCGCCCGCATACAACTGAGAAGGATTCCTGGTTTGAATGAATGGATTTCATGAATGGCGAAGTTCCGGCATATACCGCCGACGCAGTTCCTGAAGGGATTTGAAGCGGCGTCTCGGCTCGAGAGCTTCAGCCGCGCCGCAGAGGAACTGGGCCTTACCCAGTCGGCGATCAGTCATCAGATGCGCCTGCTCGAAGGCCATCTCGGTCAGGCTTTGTTCCTGCGCATCGGTCGCGAGGTTCGGTTGACGGACGCCGGGCGCGACTATCAGCGCACCGTGCGTCGCTGCCTCGAATTGATGGAGGAAGGCTATCGGCGTCTTGAGCCCTATCGGAAGCCTGGCAGCGTCGTCATCTATGCGCCACGGGATTTCAGCCGGCGTTGGCTGCTGCATCGTCTGCCATCCCTGCAAGCGGCGGTGCCATCTTGCGAACCCTGGCTGGACACCAGCGGGGCGGAAATCGACTTCGAGACGATGGAGATCGATCTGGCGATCATCCATGCGGAGGCGCCGCCAGAGGGTTGCGAAAGCCTGTTGATCGCCAGGGACATCCTGTCACCGGTTGCAACCGTGGTCCTGGCGAGAAGGCTGATCCATCCCGCCGACCTGCTCGGCATCTCGCTCATTCATGATGAGCGCCCTATCGGCTGGGCCGATTGGTTGCAGAGAGCCGGCGTCGAGGCGAATGGGAGTTGGCATGGAAGCAATTTCAGCGACAACGATCTAGCGCTTGCGGCAGCCGAACTTGGCCAGGGTGTGGCCTTGGGCAGCTTCCCGCTGGTCGAGACGGCGCTCGCAGCGCAAACCCTTGTGCGTCCCTATGAAGATGCGCTTGAGACAGGCCGCGCTTGGTATGCCCTGTCGACGAAGGACCGGCTCAGGGATGCAGATGTTCAGGGGGCTTGGGATTGGTTGGCCGAGCAATGCCAGCTTTAGACGACTTACGGCCGGGCGCTAGGTTCCGGCAAGTTTCGTAGCGGCACTCTGCCTCGGAGCGCATGTCAGCGCCCTAGTTCTCGCAACCATTTCTCGAAAGTCGGGGTTGGTGACTGATCGCCTCGGACGCTGACGGGCAACTGGCCGAGAGCCGCCTTTCGGACTTCGCTCGGGCTCGATCCGAATTCATGGATGAAGGCGCGGGTGAAGTTCGCGGCGACATCGAAGCTGGCCTGCTGGGCGATATCCAGTATGCGCTGGTTGTTGATTGGATCGCTGAGCGCAGCATAAGCGTCCTGCAAGCGCTTCTTGCGGATGTAGTTGAGAACGCCGCCGCTGGCCTCGAACAGCTGATAGAGCCGGGTGCGTGAAATGCCCATCGCACGAGAAATGCTGTCCGGATTGAGGTTCTGCGCACCGAGGTTGCGATGGATGTAGTGGTGTACCCGCTCCATCACACTCAACGTCAATGGATTGACGCCGTTTTGTCGACCGGGTGCTGCCTCCGCAAGGCAGGTAACAAGCATGTCACGTATCGTGAACACGATTTTTGCCAGGTCACTGGCCACCAGCGTTGGCAATCTCGTTTCAACGCTGCCGATGTAGTCGATCAAAAGGGTGGCATAGTTCCCCGAGAAGATCGAATTGTTGGCAGCGACCAGCATGCCCGCGTGGTCTGCGAACAGGTCGTACGGCATATAGAGCAGGGTCACTTCACTTGCGGTGGCCCGCCCGCGATAGGGGTGGCCGAGCGAACGAAAGGTGACGGTATCGCGGCGGCTTTCCACGACATGGCCATCGACCTCGGTCCAGGCATTTCCCTTATGCGGGATGCCGATGTACCAATGATCTATCGAACTCGAGCGTAATTTTTCAGCCGATCGCGTGTAGCGGTATCCATCCGTGCGCTGCCGCACGAGCAACATCTTGCCGAGGTTCCAGGCTGCATGTTCAGCGGCAAAACCGTCCTGTGGTGTCACGCCATCGGGTAATCCGACCTCGGCGATGGGTTCAAGATGCGAGCGCCATATGGCGAATTGCTCTGTAGGTTCCAGTGATGCCGTCGAAAAACGCAAAGGCGTGAGCGCTGGCGGTGTAAGGGCCACCACACTGCTGCTCTGATCAGGCTCGCGCGGCCAACGTCGTCTTTCGACGCGAAGCCCCCCTGTCAGGTCGGGTGAGGCGCTCAACCTGTCAGGCTGGTCTGAACGATCGCTCATTCAGGTTCTCCAACCCAGACTACCTTGCCAAACAAACGTTGCAGCCTTTCAAAAAGTTTCACGGCAAAAGGCTGTTTCTTACAAATACCCTCAGTTTCCGGCGACAATGTGCCGTCGAATCCCTTTCGAAGTCACGCGTATCGCGTGCGCGCGTCGGCGCGCCGACTCCTGCTCAGAGAAATGTACACCGGGATAACTTCTCGGATTCAAGGATAACGACACACTCAGCAGCGTGTGATCTAAATATTAAATGGATAATTTCTAATTAACGACGTTAAATATTATCAAATTTTGGCTGGTATTACTGAACAAAAATCAACGAATTTTATTTCTGCAAAACAACAAAATAAAAAACAGAGTTTGCGTAAAGTCGTTGGAGGCGTTAGTGAGTAGAGTAAGCAGCAATTTATTTCGTTCTGGGCCGGCAAATATTGAGCCGGCTTGGAACGACATTTTGACGATACCGCATGCGAAGTCTTGCAGGACAATTCTCGTTGCTGGCGGCGCGGGATTTCTGGGTTCGCATTTGTGCGAATTCCTCATCCGCCAAGGACATCGGGTTGTCTGCATCGACAATTTCTCCACAGGCAGGCCGGAAAACGTCCGGCATCTGAGGTCGTCGGGGGCCTTCACGCTGCTTCGCCATGATGTTGTTGATCCGATCGACCTGGCGGTCGATGAGATCTACAATCTCGCTTGCCCGGCTTCGCCGCCGCACTATCAGGCCGATCCAATTCACACCACGAAGACCAGCGTGCTCGGCGCGCTGAATCTGCTGGAAAATGCCGCTCTTCACGGCGCCCGCATTTTTCAGGCCTCGACTTCCGAAGTTTATGGCGATCCGAGCGTTCATCCGCAGCCTGAGAGCTACTGGGGCAATGTCAATTCGTTCGGTCCGCGTTCCTGCTACGACGAAGGCAAGCGCTGCGCAGAGACATTGTTTCACGACTTCAATGCGAAACGCGGCGTCGAAGTCAAAATTGTCCGTATTTTCAACACGTATGGACCGCGTATGCGGCCAGACGACGGCCGCGTCATCTCCAACTTCATTGTCCAGGCTCTCAGGGGCGAGGACATCACCCTGTATGGCGACGGATCGCAGACCCGTTCTTTCTGTTTCGTCGATGATTTGATCGACGGGTTCGTGCGCATGATGGCCTCGCCGTCTACGCTTATCGGGCCGATAAATCTGGGCAATCCGGTGGAATTCACGATTGCAGAGCTTGCCGACCAGGTGCTTGCTCTGACCGGTTCGCGCTCGCGCGTTGTCCGCCGTCCATTGCCGGTAGACGATCCACGCCAAAGGCGCCCCGACATTGCGCGGGCCATGTGCGAACTCGACTGGCAGCCGAGAGTGGTGCTGGCTGAGGGATTGAAGAAAACCATCGCCTATTTCGACGCCGCTCTGGCCGCCGAAAGCCGCAGGCTCACCGAGGTGGCGTGATGGGCATCCGGCGTATCCTTGTCACCGGCGGTGCCGGCTTTATTGGAAGCCATGCAGCCAAGCTTCTGCGGTCAAGGGGGCTGGAACCAGTAGTCTATGACAATCTGGCTACGGGAAATCGTTCGTCGGTGCGCTGGGGACCATTCGTACACGGTGACGTGCTGGACACAGTTCATCTGACGCGCACGATGGAAGATTTTCTGCCGGCGGCCGTCATTCATTTTGCCGCCTCGGCCTATGTCGGCGAATCCGTGGAGGATCCTTCCAAATATTACCACAACAATGTTGCCGGCATGCTTTCTCTGCTCGACGCCACCCGACAGGCGGGGGTGGAAAAGGTGATCTTCTCTTCCAGTTGCGCCACCTACGGCGTTCCCGCCAGCCTCCCGATCGCCGAGACCATGCCGCAGGTCCCGATCAATCCCTACGGCAAGACGAAGCTGATCGCGGAACATATGCTGGCCGACTATGCGAGCGCCTTTGGTCTGCACTATGTGGCGCTGCGTTATTTCAACGCCTGTGGAGCCGACCCGGACGGCGAGCTTGGCGAATGGCATGACCCGGAAACCCATCTTATTCCGAGGGCACTGTTGGCCGCAGCCGGCCGCATCGAGCGGCTGGAGGTGTTCGGCGATGACTATGACACTGCCGATGGCACCTGCGTGCGCGACTACGTCCACGTCAGCGATCTTGCCTGGGCGCATGTGCTTGCCTACGAACATCTGGCTCGGGGTGGTGGCAACCTCGCTGTGAATCTCGGCACCGGGCGCGGTGCCTCGATCCTCGAGATCCTCGAAGCCATCGATCGCGTCACCGGACACAGCGTCCCGATCGCTATCCAGCCGCGTCGTGCCGGAGATCCGCCGGCGCTTTATGCCGATCCAAGCCTTGCCCGGTCGACGCTGGGCTTCTCGCCCCAATATTCGGATCTCGACACGATTGTGCGTACGGCAGCCCCCTTCTTCGGATTGGGGGCACGGCCATGACGAAATATCCGGCCAGCGAAGCCCGAAGCGATCGCTCCATGCGGGAGATGTTGCTGTCTCCGGTGCTGACTGGCCGCCACCGTGCGGAATATTTCATCGGCGTCACCTTGTGGTTCGCTGCCTTGAGCTATTTCTGGGCCTGGTGGCTCGAGCCGTCCCACCATTTCAGCCCATTCGGGAGCGCGCTGACCAGCTACGAACTGGCATGGATCACGCTGATGCCGATCTATCTGATCGTGGTGTTCGCGCGTGCTCGGCAACCGAGCGGCCCTTTGCGGATTCCTACGGGCAGTCGTGTGGCCATGGTGGTGACCAAGGCGCCATCGGAACCGTTTCCAGTCGTTGCCGAGACGCTGCGCGCAATGCTGGCCCAGACCGTCAGGCACGATACGTGGCTCGCTGACGAAGACCCGTCACCCGACACCATTGTCTGGTGCCGTTGGCATGGCGTGTTCATTTCGACCAGGCGCGGCCGGCCCGACTACCATCGTCCCACATGGCCACGGCGTACGCGCTGCAAGGAAGGCAATCTCGCGTTTTTCTACGATCACTACGGCTATGACCGCTATGATTTCGTTTCACAGCTGGATGCCGATCATGTGCCGGAGCCCGACTATCTGTGGAACATGCTGCGGCCCTTCGCAGACCCCTCGATAGGCTATGTGTCGGCGCCGAGTATCTGTGATCGCAATGCGGGTCAGAGTTGGTCCGCGCGAGGGCGTCTCTACGCCGAAGCAAGCCTTCATGGTGCCATGCAGGTCGGCCACAACGCCGGGCTCGCTCCGCTCTGTTTCGGATCACACTATGCGGTGCGCACGGCTGCACTCAAGGAAATAGGCGGGCTTGGACCGGAACTGGCCGAGGATCATTCCACGACCTTGATGATGAACGCGCACGGTTGGCGCGGCATCCATGCGGTGAACGCGATCGCACACGGCGACGGTCCCACTACCTTTGCCGATCTCGTCACGCAGGAATTCCAGTGGTCGCGTAGCCTGGTGACGTTGCTGCTGCAACACTCGCCGATCTATGTGCCCCGCCTGCCGCGGCGGTTGCAGTTCCAGTTCCTGTTTTCTCAACTCTGGTATCCGCTCTTTTCCTCGTTGATGGCCCTGATGGTGGCGACACCGGTGATCGCGCTGCTGCGTGGGGAGAATTTCGTAGCGGTCACTTATCCGGATTTCCTGACGCATTTCCTGCCGCAATGGCTGATCCTCATCGGACTGTGCTTCCGCTGGCGCGCTGCAGGATGCTTCAGGCCCGTTGATGCCAAGATCTGGAGCTGGGAAAGTGCATTCTTCCTGCTGGCTCGCTGGCCATGGGCATTGGCCGGCAGTATCGCCGCGCTGCGAGACTGGGTGACCGGGACCTTTGTCGAGTTCCGCGTTACCCCCAAGGGAACGTCGGAAGTCGATCCGCTGCCGTTCAGAGTGTATGCGCCGTATGTGGCGATCGCCGTGGGCTCCGCCTTGCCAGCCCTGTTCGTCGAAGACGCGGGCGCCAGCCGTGGTTTCTATCTTTTCGCCATCATCAACAGCGCGTTCTACGCCCTGCTGACGATCGTCATCCTGATCAAGCATGGTCGCGAAAATCGCATGAAGGCAGTCAGCCGGTTTTATCGCCCGGCGATGACCGCGGGCATTCTGTCGATGATCGCGCTGCCTGCTTTTGCCGCGGTCGTACACGGCCGCGAGAGCGTCGAGGTGCTCGCCTGGGGTGGGCAACATCTGCAGCTGTTCGAGGAACGCTATTCCGCTGCCGGCGCCGGTATCGGCCGTACGGAACTGCGCAAGACGGTGTTCAGGCCGCATTGGCGCTGGGCGATCGAAGATACGACGGAATGAGTGTTGAAACGCGTAGTCGGGGGCGCCGCAAGGCGTTGGGTGCCATGAAGATCGCAGTCATTGGAACAGGTTATGTCGGCCTCGTCAGCGGGACCTGTCTTGCCGAGTGGGGTCATGAGGTAATCTGCGTCGACAAGAACGCCGACAAGATCGCGGGCCTCATCAAGGGGCGAATGCCCATCTACGAGCCTGATCTCGACGAGCTGGTGGCGCGCAATCAGGCTGCGGGAAGGCTTGGCTTTAGCTGCGATCTCGCAGCGGCGGTAACGAACGCGCAGGTGGTGTTCATTGCAGTCGGCACGCCGTCACGGGCTGGGCAAGGTGATGCCGATCTCTCATTTGTTTACATGGCAGCGCGTGAAATGGCGCCGTTCCTCGCCGAAGGTGCGGTGGTGGCGGTCAAATCCACTGTCCCTGTCAGCACGGGTGACGCCGTGGAAAAGATCATTGCTCACGCGCGTCCGCTCGGATCATTTTCGGTTGCCTCCAATCCGGAGTTCCTGCGCGAAGGCGTGGCGATCGGCGATTTCATGAAGCCTGACCGGGTCGTCGTCGGTGTCGAGGACGGTCGCGCGCGGGTTGTGATGGCGGCGCTCTACAAGCAGGCTCTGGGCGACATCCCACTTGTCTTTACCGACAGGCGCACGGCGGAACTCATCAAATATGCGGCCAATGCCTTCCTGGCCACCAAGATCACATTCATCAACGAGCTGGCCGACTTGTGCGAGAAGGTGGGAAGCAATGTAAGCGAGCTGGCGCTGGGCATGGGGCTCGATCGGCGCATTGGCACCAGCTTCCTCAATGCCGGGCCAGGCTACGGCGGATCCTGCTTTCCGAAGGATACCTTGGCGTTGCTGAGGATCGCTCAGGACTATGGTGTGGTTCTGCGCATCGTGGAGGAAACGATCGTTGCCAACGAGGCCCGCAAGCGAAAGATGGCGTTGAAGGTCATCGAGGCTGTCGGCGGTGATGTCGAGGGTTTGACGATTGCTGTGCTCGGGCTGACCTTCAAGCCCGACACCGATGATATGCGCGAGGCACCTTCGGTTCCGCTGATCGAGACCTTGCAACGGTATGGCGCCGTCGTCCGCGCCTATGACCCGGTCGGGCTGCAAAATGCCGCACGCCTGCTGGAGGATGTCACCCTTCTGGACGATCCCTACGAATGCGCCCGCAATTCTGATGCGGTGGTGGTGCTCACCGAATGGGACAGCATCCGCCGCATCGACCTAGGCCGTCTCAGGCGGCTGGTGCGGACGCCGGTGCTCATCGATCTGCGTAGTGCGTTCGAGCCGGGCGCGGCGTCCGCCGCAGGTTTCCACGTTTCGGTGATTGGGCAACGGTGCGAGCCGGTGGAATGGGCGGACCTGGCGACCGAGGAATCGGATTTCGAAAAGGCGGATGCCGGTTTGCCCCGCATGCTGCGCGGAAAGTGAGGGCCAGATGACCAATCCTCTCATCGATTGCTTTGCGCGGGGTGGCATGGCGGTTGCCGGTCTCGGTCTCGCACTTGGGTATGGACCGGCATTTGCCGCCGAAGCAGTTGCAGTGCCAGCGCAGGCGAGGGCTATGACTGCGCTGGAACTGCATGACCTGTATCGGGACAAAACCTGGCAGTGGGGCGATGGCGCGGGGCGCTTCCAGGAAGAGGGACGCATTTTCCGGGCCTGGTCGGGCAATGGGGCCAAAGCCAGTTGGGCTGTGGGCCGCTGGACGCTGACCAATGATGGGCAGCTATGCCTGAGGGCCGTATGGCACAGCCCCGGCGGCAGCTCCCCCAACAAGACCTGCTTCCGTCACATGTTTCACGACGGTACGGTCTATCAGAAGAAAGAGCCGTCCGGCGCCTGGTATGTGTTCAAGCACGCGGCGCTCGACAAGGACGACGAGTACCGCAAGCTCGTCACGCAAGACACGGTGAGCGCCAAAGTGCAGGCCAGTAGGCCCGTGGCGCAAGCAACAACAACCCCAAAAACCGTACCGCTTCCGACGCCAGCGCCGGTCGGTGCGCAGTAGTAGCGGAGAACGACAATGAGAAGGAAATTGGCAGTTATCGCGCTTTCGTGCGCGGGCTTGATGCTGAACGGGGTAGGCCTGGCGGCCAACAAACGCCCTCTCGGTGTTCCAAATGAAAACTCGGCGACGGCGACCATGCCGTCCGACAAGCGTCCGGTGATCACGCCGACATCCGTAGGCTTCGGGGCTTATGATCCTCACGGTGATTTCGGAGATGATCCAAACTCCAAGATCGAACATCTCTTCCTGCCGTGGGAAGACGTCGATCTTCGTACGCTCGAGTTGGCCGACGACTATGCTCAGAAACGCGGGCGTTCGCTGCTGGTCACCGTCGAGCCATGGTCATGGTCGCCCAACTGGCGCCTGACATCGTCGCAATTGCTGCACAGCATTTTGAGCGGAGAACGGGACGGGTATATGGCCGCAGTCTGTACCGAAGCCGCGAAGCTGAAAAGCGATGTCACCATCCGCTGGGCGCAGGAAATGGACGAGACCAACAACCAGTTCACCTGGGCGCACTGGAATCCTCCGGACTATGCGAAAGCCTATCAGCGCATGGTGACGGTGTGCCGCGAGCACAACAAGACCGCCAAATACATGTGGTCACCATTGGGGAACGAAGGGCTGGAGGCGTTTTATCCCGGCACAAATTTCGTCGACATCGTCGGCCTGTCGGTGTTCGGTTACCAACCTTACGACCAGGGCGTCATTGGTCATGAAACGAGTTTTGTCGAGCAGATGCGGGAGAAGTACGCCCGTGTCAAAGGCTTCGGCAAACCAATCGTTGTTGCTGAGCTCGGCTACGAGGGGGATGCCGGCTATGTCAAGGATTGGGCACAGACCGTCGCCAAATCGTATCCAGAGTTTCCCAAGTTGAAGGCCGTCGTCTACTTCAACGATCGCGAGGTCTATCCCTGGCCGAAAGGGTATGGCCTGCCCAACTGGCGTGTGGTGCAGACGCGCGAAGCATCCAATTGAATGAAGGCTGGGGCGTTTCCGGCTTTGTCGGAAACGCGGAAACGCTCTCTTTGGTTTACGCAATTCCGAACGCAAAACCGCTGTGCGCTTTTGCTGGAATTGCTCTTGGGTGGGAGAACAGAGATGACCCGTGCAAACGGACTGATCATGGTTGCAGCGTTGGTCGGGATGGCATGCGTTGCGACTGTTGCCGCTTCAGCGGCGCCAAGTGCGGCCACGATCAAGCAGGCAGAGCCGCTCGGCAACGAAGACCTTTACCGGCTGTACAGCCAGCGATCGTGGATATGGAAGGACGGCGCCGGCTACTTTGCGGTGCCACAACGCCGCTTTTCAGCCTGGACGGGGAAAGGCAGGAGCGCCTCGTACGGGGTAGGGAGCTGGTTCATTGCCGATGCCGGAAAGCTCTGCTTCAGAGCGGACTGGTATGCCAGAAGCGGTACTGCGCCGGCTCTCACCTGTTTCAGTCACCGCAGGAAGGGCAACGTCATATTCCAGAAGCGTGAGCCGGAGGGCGACTGGTATGTCTTTGCAAACGCGCCCGTCAGGAGAGGCGACGAAGTAACCAGGCTGCGCCGGGGCGACTACGTCTTCGCGAAGTTAGGCAAGGTCGAAAGCAAGCTGGGGCTCAAGCGCTGATCAGAACCGGCAGTTGGTCGAACAGCTGCCGGTTCTGCATAGACGAGGCCCGACGTCTCAACTGCGAAGGAAGCAGTGCGAGGTCTGTCCGAAGCCGCTCGGCGAGCAGATATGCGGCGCACGGCCATAGAAACGCACACTGTCGGAAACCTTCTGTGTGCTCCTGGCCATCGTCGTATGGCGTCTGGCGGCAACGACCTTGCGCTTGGGCTTGATCGCCTCGGCCGTAAAGGCATGGCTTGTCTGCGTGGTGATGGATGCGGATTTTACATTGCTGTCGGTTATGGAGTTGCAGCCTGTCAGGGCCATTGTCGCGATCGCAGCAAAAAGCAGTGGAACCGCGTGAAGCTTACTGCCAGCCCGGGAGGGGGCAGCCTTCGAAATCGAAGCCATCCTGTCATTCCTCATTGGTAGGGGCATGCACGTATGCAACCGAGGGATACACCGAGTCGCTTAAGACACGGTGGAAACAACCTCGCAAATGCACAGCTTTCACCGAGCGCGTTCTTAATGACTTGCGTGGATGTTTCGTCTGAGCGGCGCTGGTCGATTTGACCCGCGGCCGTAGCGCCGTCTCGATTGCCGGGCCCTTCTAACGTCGTTTTCCGATGTTCGACAGGGGAAAATAGTCGCAGGCACCGAACGACCGAAACATGCCTGGGCCGATGCGCAGGAAGGCCCGGTAGCGTCCAGCAGGTCATCGGCGTATGCGCATTCCGGTTGCCCCCGGAATCTATCGACAACGACACCTGCGCAAAAATCGTTCGCAGCAAACGCCGGAGAGAGGGCCGGTTTCCTTTCCCATCCCTGCAATCTCCACAAGAGTTTGTATCAATATCGGAGGGCTGTATGGGCTTTCCCCGATGCGCTTCACTCGGTCGAGGCTGAAACAGGATGCCTTTCCAGCTCGGGTGCGTGCGTCTACGCGATGGACATGGATGGGATACTCCTTTGACAACGAGCCACCTGCAAAAACCGCTGCTTTTCCTGCTGACCCCCAATTTCGAGGATGCGGCGTATCCGCAGCAACGCTTCTTCTGCCGGCATTCGGCGCTGGTCGAAGGTGTGATTGCCTCGTTTCCGGCGCTCGAGGACGTGCTGGATATCCGGCGGATTGATTTCAAACGGCCGCGTGCCGAAGTTGTCGCCTTGGTGGGGGAGGCGAACCAGGCATTGCCTATCCTGATATTGCCGCCGGGTGAAACGTCCGGGCAGGCTTCTGGTGAAGCCGGCGGCAGACAATTCGTCGCCGGCGCCGAACCGATCCTCACGGCTCTCGTGGAGCGCGAGTTCATCCCGCCGGCTCATCCATAGAGGGCTTCCGTGCTCCACGAGACGGCTCGGATTCCAGTTCCACGCAATTCCGAACGGAAAACCGCCACGCACCTTTCCTGGAATTGCTTTGAAGGCGGCCTACCGTCTTTCGTCAAAGCGAGCGAGGCATTCCGGATTTTGCTCGCAGGCTGAAAGGCTTTTCTCCATAAGCCGGCAATTTCGCCAAAGAGTCTATAAAATCTATCGAATTAATCGACTAAAATCCTGGGCGGTGCGGTGACGAAGAAGGGGATGACATGTCCTACGTTTTGAGTGCCTTGGATAAGAGCCCGCTTGTCGGCCAGGACAGCCCGACCGATGCGCTGAAGCGCACCATCGCGCTGGCCCAGCTGGCGGAGCGCCTCGGCTATCATCGCTTCTGGGTGGCGGAGCATCACAACGTTCCCGATCTCGCCAGTTCGTCGCCGGAGATCCTGATCTCCCATCTGCTCGCCCACACCAGCCGCATCAGGATCGGTTCGGGCGGCGTCATGCTGCAGCACTACAGTGCCTACAAAGTGGCCGAGAACTTCAACCTGCTTGCCGCGCTGGCGCCAGGTCGTGTTGACCTCGGTGTCGGCAAGGCGCCGGGCGGCCTGCCGCTTTCTACCCGCGCACTGCAGGCGGATCGCGATCCGGCGCGCAAGCCGGACTTCGCACAGCAGATTGCCGAGCTTGGCGCATATCTCGACCGCAAAGGGCCGGTCGAAGGACTGGCCGCTACGCCATTGCCAACGATTGCGCCGCAGCGCTTCCTGCTCGGCGCCAGCGTAGAGAGCGCGGAACTCGCCGCAGCGCATGGCTGGGAGTTCGTCTTCGCGCGCCATCTCAACGGTGACGACGCCCTGCTCGATGCAGTGGCTTCGACCTATCACAGCATCGCCGGTAAGGCGCCGATCGTGGCTGTATCCGCGATCGTTTCGGAATATGCCGGCGAGGCCATCGCTGAAGCGGAAAACACCAAGCTGTTCAAGGTGCATGTGCCGGGCGCACAGAGCGTGACGGTCGGCAGCGCGGAGCAGGCCGAGGAATATGCACGCCAGATCGGCGCCGCCGAATACCGTATCGAACCGAAGCAGTCGAGCGTGATCGCGGGCACTCCCGATCAGGTGTGGTCCGAGTTCGATCGCCTGGCCGGCCGCTACGGCATTGCCGAGTTCATCGTCGAACCGGCCGTCAATGGCTCCTGGCGCCTTGCCACGCTGGAGCTCCTGGCGCGGCGGCGTTCGGCTGTCGCGGCTTAAGGCAACCCGCCCCGGGGAGAAGGATTCGCGCCATGAGTGAAAAACGCATTCCGTTCGGCATCATGCTGCAAGGTCCAGGTGGCCATATGAATGCCTGGCGGCACCCAAGCGTGCCGGTCGATGCCAGTACCAATTTCGACTATTACGTCAGGACCGCCAGGCAAGCTGAGGCGGCCGGCATCGCTTTCGCGTTCGTGGCCGACGGGCTCTACATCAACGAACAGTCGATCCCGCATTTCCTCAACCGGTTCGAGCCGATCGTGCTGCTGTCGGCCCTGGCCGTCGCAACCGACCGCATCGGTTTGGTCGGGACATTGTCGACCTCCTACAGCGATCCGTTCACGGTGGCACGGCAGTTCGGTTCCGTCGACCTGGTGAGCGGCGGTCGCGCCGGATGGAATGCAGTGACGTCCCCACTGGAAGGCTCGGCCAAGAATTATGGCCGCGACAAGCATCCCGAGCATGCGCTGCGCTATCAAATAGCCGCCGAGCACATCGAGATCGTCAAGGGCTTATGGGATTCCTGGGACGACGATGCCTTCGTGCGTGATCGCGAGACCGGCCAGTATGTCGATTTCTCCAGGATGCACCGCCTTGACTACAAGGGGCAGTTCCACTCGGCTGAAGGACCGCTCAATCTTGGCCGCTCTGCCCAGGGGCAGCCAGTGCTGTTCCAGGCAGGCGCTTCCGAGGATGGGGTCTCGCTGGGCGGGCGTCATGCGGACGCTGTCTTTGCCGGTGCCGACTCCTTCGAGGAAAACAAGGCACTTTCCCGCCGGCTGAAAGATGCCGCGATAGCGCATGGCCGCGGTGCCGACGACATCAAGATATTCCCGGGCATTGCACCGATCGTCGGAGCCACCGAGGCGGAGGCAGAGCGAAAATATCACCAGATCCGCGATCTCGTCAGCGTGCCGGAAGCGCTGCGTTATCTCGGCCGCTTCTTCGATCATCACGATTTTGCGGCCTATCCGCTCGATGAGCCGTTCCCGGATCTCGGCGACATTGGCCAGAACAACTTCCGCTCGACCACCGATCGCATCAAGCGGACTGCCCGCGAGCGCGGTCAGACGCTGCGGGAAGTCGCTCTGGAAGTGGCAACACCACGGACGAAGTTCATCGGCACGCCCGAAAAGGTGGCGGATGAGATCACTCGCTGGGTCGATGGCGGCGCGGCCGACGGCTTCGTTCTTTCCTTCCAGGTGATCACCGAAGGGTTGGAAGATTTCGTGGGGCACGTCCTGCCGCTGCTCGAGGCGCGCGGCCGCCATAGCAGCAAGTTGACCGGCAAAACACTGCGCGATCATCTAGGCCTACCCTTCAAGGAAAGTCGCTACCAGCATCCCGGCGACGAGGCAAAGTCGGCGGCGGAGCGCGCTGCCTGATGACCATTCACCAAGCCGCTCCGGTCAAGGACGACGTCGCTTCCACGCTTCTCGGCTATCGCGATGAATTCGTCGCCTTGCGCCACAGGCTGCATAGCGAGCCGGAAATGGGGTTCCGGGAAGTGAAAACCTCGGCGCTTGTGGCCGAGTTGCTGGAAGCCTGGGGCTATGAAGTAACGCGTGGCGTCGGCAAGACCGGCGTTGTCGGCACATTGCGCAACGGCGACGGCAATGCCGCGATCGGCATACGGGCCGACATGGACGCGCTGCCCATCGTGGAGGCAACCGACCTTGCCTATGCCAGCACAACGCCGGGCACCATGCATGCCTGCGGTCATGATGGTCACACGGCAATCCTGCTGGCTGCCGCGCGCTATCTTGCCGAAACCCGGAAATTCTCCGGAACGTTCCGGGCGATCTTCCAACCCTCGGAAGAGGGGGGCGCCGGCGCCCGCGCCATGATCGGCGACGGACTGTTCGAGCGCTTCCCAGTGGACACGGTCTTCGGATTGCACAATTGGCCCGGCGTACCGGCCGGCCAGTTCGGTTTCCGCTCCGGCCCGACGATGGCTTCGGTCGACCTCGTCATCATCCGCGTCATCGGCAAAGGCGGTCACGGCGCAAAACCGGCGCAAGCGGTCGATCCGATCGTTGCGGCGGCTTCACTGGTGCTGGCGCTCCAGACCGTCGTCTCGCGTAATGTCGACCCGCTCGAGACCGCTGTCGTGACCGTCGGCACCATCAATGGCGGCATTGCCGCCAACGTCATACCCGACAGCGTCGAGCTGAAGCTGACGGTGCGTAGCTTCAACGAAGCCGTGCGTGAGCAGATCAAGGCCCGCATCATCGCCCTGGCCGAGGCACAGGCCGAGAGCTATGGCGCAAGGGTCGAGATCAGTTATCCACGCGGCTACTCCACGCTGGTCAATCACGAGCGGGAAACAACGTTTGCGCGCCAGGTTGCGTCCCGTCACTTCGGCGAACGGCGGCTGGAGCCTGACTTTCGGCCGATCACGGCAAGCGAGGACTTCGCCTTCATGCTGCAGGAGCGACCGGGCAGCTATCTCTTCGTCGGCAATGGCGACAGCGCCGACCTGCACAGCCCGCGCTACGATTTCAACGACGACATCCTGATCGATGCCGCCCGCTACTGGGTACATCTGGTGCAGGACTATCTGGCCGACCGCAACGGCAGCCCCCCAATCCTCACGCCTGAAGGAACCGACGCGCCATGACCGACGGCTTTCTTTACACGACCCCCCTCGATCCGCGCGCGCAGCCGCTGATCGAGGCTCTGACCTGGGAATATGAGACGCGTTACGGCAATTATTGGGGCGAGCCGGCGGGCGCCGAAATGGCGCGTTACCCCGCCGAACTGTTTGCTCCACCCCATGGCGCTTTCGTCCTGCTGATCCGCGACGGCAAGGCCATCGCGGGTGGTGCCTTCAAGCGTTATGACGAACGCACCGCGGAACTCAAACGTGTCTGGACCCATATCGATCTGCGTCGGCAAGGGCTGGCGCGCGTCATCCTGGCGGAACTCGAGGCACAGGCCGCGCGACAGGGCTACGGCAGAATCTACCTGACGACCGGCTTTCGCCAGCCCGAAGCCGCGGGCCTCTATCTCAACTCCGGCTACACCGCGCTGTTCGACACGACCGTCGATCCGGAAATCCACGGATCGCTGCCTTTCGAGAAGGATATCAGCGCACTGACTGTCGCAGCAATCGAGCCCATCCGCAAAGCGAGTTGAACGGGTTTTAGCGAAGAGATTCAGTAATTGAGATTTCGATTTGAATAGTAATGTCAATTACTGGCAAAAAGTTGAAAAAACTTGCCGTGACCAAGTGAATATAATTCTGAATATGGCTCTGTTGAATTGAGAATATCTGACGATCATTAGGATATTTCCGGAGAGGCGGAGTCGAATGACAACAGTTACGGATGTTGGCGAGATTTCCGCCGCCAGGCGATCACGATCCATTGAAAGCCATACTGGCTACAAGGTCGTGCCGGCCAAGCACCATTGGCGTACGGTCGGTACGGTGGTGGCGGTCCTGCTCATCGCGGTCACGCTCCACTCCATTCTCACCAACCCGCGCTGGGGTTGGGATGTTTTCGCGAAGTTCTTCTTCTCCGAACCAGTCCTGGTCGGCCTTGGCCGCACTTTGCTTCTGACGGTGCTGGCATCCGCCCTGGGCTTCCTGCTCGGTACCGTGCTGGCCTTTGCGCGCGTGTCGACATCACCACTGCTGTCTGGCGTCTCCTGGGCCTATATCTGGTTCCTGCGTTCGATCCCGCTGATCGTGCTGCTGCTGGTGCTGAACAATCTCGGTTATCTCTATCCGACGGTCGATGTCGGCGTGCCGTTCACCAGCATCTTGTTCGCGCAATACAACACCGTCGAGGTGCTCAGCCCCTTCGCGGTGGCGCTTATCGGGCTCAGCCTGAACCAGGCCGCCTTTTCGGCCGAGATCATCCGGGGCGGCATCCTGTCGGTCGATCACGGGCAGCACGAGGCTGCCGCAGCACTTGGCCTGTCGCGGCGGCGGCAGGCGCTCAACATCGTGCTGCCGCAAGCGATGCGCGCAATCCTGCCGAGCGGCTTCAACGAGATCATCGGTCTCGCGAAATCGACCTCGATGGTCTACGTGCTCGCTTTGCCGGAACTGTTCTACACCGTCCAGGTCATCTACCGCCGTAATCTGGAGGTTATCCCGCTGCTGATGGTGGCGACGGTCTGGTATCTGGTCATCATGAGCGCGCTTTCGCTCATTCAGATCGCGATCGAGCAGTATTATTCCAAAGGAGCCACGCGGAAGGCACCGAGCCCCGTGGTCAGGCGGATCGCCGCATTTCTGTCGGGCCTGCCCTTCGCGCCGGCTCGGGCCGGCCAGCAAGCCGTGGTTGAAACAAGGCAGCCGGTCGTGCGCAAGCCTCTGGCTACCGTCAATCTTGGCGACCGTGGCGCGGGCCGTATCGAGATCCGTGACGTGAGCAAGCGTTTCGGCATCCTGACCGTGCTTGACCAGGTCAGCCTCACCCTGGCACCGGGAACGGTCACCGCCATCATCGGGCCGTCGGGTGCAGGCAAATCGACGTTGCTGCGCACGATCAATCATCTTGAACGTGCCGATGAAGGCTTCATCTCGATCGACGACGAATTGATCGGCTACGAGCGCGACGGCAACGTGCTCTACGAGCTGAAGGAAGGTGCCATTCGCCGCCGCCGTTCGGCTGTCGGCATGGTGTTCCAGAACTTCAACCTGTTTCCGCATCTGACGGTGGTGGAGAATATCATCGAGGCGCCGGTCTCGGTGCATGGCGTGCCACGCGCCGAAGCGGTTGAAATCGCCCTCGATCTCCTGGCCCGTATCGGACTCTCCGACAAGGCCGGCGCCTATCCGCGCCATCTGTCAGGCGGACAGCAGCAACGCGTGGCGATCGCCAGGGCGCTGGCGCTGAGGCCAAAGGTCCTGTTGTTCGACGAGCCGACTTCGGCGCTCGATCCGGAACTGGTCGGTGAGGTTCTCGACGTCATCAAGGAACTGGCGGATTCGGGCACGACGCTGGTGATCGTCACCCACGAAATTGGATTTGCCAGGGAGATCGCCGACACCGTCGTCTTCATGGAAAGCGGTAAGGTGGTGGAAGTGGCGCCGCCCGCGAAGCTCTTCAGCGACCCGTCGCATCCGCGAACCCGCGCTTTCCTGGCCAAAGTTCTCTGATCCACGGCTTTTTGCGCCAGTCATATGTGCGGAGCTCTGGCGCGCCCGTCCTTACGTGTCGGGCAAGTTTTCGCACGTCCCGAAACAGGAGCAGGCAATGACACTCCATCGCAATCGATTTTCCTATCTGGCAGCCGGCATCGCTGGCCTTGGGCTGTGGGCGACCACCGCTGTTGCCGCCGAGTTCGACCTCAGCCCGGAACAGCCAACGCGTGTTCATGCGGAAAAGAACGAAAAGGCCATCACGGCGATCCCGAAGGACTACAAGTTCGTCGAGCCCGGCGTCCTGACTGTCGGCATCAATCCGTGGGATCCGCCGGTTGCCACCTATGCGACGGATGCCAAGGCCGTCGTCGGTACAGATCCGGATCTGGCTGTCCTGCTTGCCGAGACACTCGGGCTTAAACTCAACCTCGTCGCGGTCGCCTGGGAAGACTGGCCGCTCGGTTTGTCTTCCGGCAAGTTCGATGCCGTCATCAGCAACGTGACGGTGACCGAAGAGCGCAAGGAGAAGTTCGACTTCTCCACCTACCGGCAAGACGTGCTTGGTTTCTACGTCAAGAAGGACAGCCCGATCACATCGATCAAGGAGCCTAAGGATGTCGCCGGGTTGAAGGTCATCACCGGCGCCGGCACCAACCAGGAGAAGATCCTGCTGGAGTGGGATCGCGAGAATGTCGCCGCCGGGCTGAAGCCGGTCGAGGTTCAGTATTATGACGATCGGGCGGCCAGCCAGCTGGCGATCCAGTCGGGCAGGGCGGATGCCGAATTCAACCCCAACGCGACCCTGGCCTACGGTGCGGCGGTGAATGGCGGAACCAAGCTGGTCGGCGTCGTCAGCGGCGGCTGGCCGCGCACCGCCGAAATCGCGGTCGCCACGCGCAAGGGCAGCGGGTTGGCCGATGCCTTCACGGTTGCCGTCAACGAACTGATCGCCAGCGGCAAATATGGCGAGGTTCTGAAGAAGTGGAGCCTGACCGAGGAGGCGATCGACAAGTCGGCCACCAATCCTCTCGGCCTGCCGAAGCCCAACAGCTGAGTGAACGCTTGATGGCCGCAGGCGTCGGACGCGCCTGCGGCCTTGCCGCTTCCCAGATTCAAAAAAGAGCTACGCCATGTTTCCCGGAACTCGCCTTCTTGCCCCTGCCTTCCTTGCTGCACTGCTTGTGACTGCAGGCGCGTCAGCCACTGCGCAATTCGACCTCAGCCCCGAGCAGAGCGGCCGTGTGCGCGCCGACAAGGACGATGCGCTGGTGAAGTCGATCCCGAAGGATTTCCACTTCGTCGACGAAGGGGTGTTCACAGTAGCCGTCTCGCCGTCAGGCGTGCCGCCGATCGCCAGCTACGCTACGGATGCTGCCACTGTCATCGGCGCCGATCCCGACATTGCCCAGCTTGTCGCCGACAAGCTCGGCCGGCCCCTGAAGCTGGTGGTGGTCGCCTGGGAAGACTGGCCGCTTGGCATTGTCTCCGGCAAATTCGATGCCGTGATCTCCAATGTCGGCGTGACCGAAGAACGCAAGCTCAAATACGACTTTTCCAGCTACAGGCAGGGACTGCACGGCTTCTATGTCCGCAACGACAGTCCGATCCAAAAGATCGCCGAACCCAAGGACATTGCCGGTCTGAAGATCGTCACCGATCCCGGCACCATCCAGGAAAAGATCATCGTGGAATGGGACCGTCGCAACCGCGAAGCCGGGTTGAAACCGGTCGAGATCATCCTGTTCGACGACGAGGCGGCGTCGAACCTGGCGCTGCGGTCCGGACGTGCGGATGCTGTCTTCAGCGTCAATGCAGTTCAGTCCTATCAGGCGGCGGTGACCGGCGATGCGCGACTGGTGGGCACGGTCAATGCCGGCTGGCCGCTGACCACGGATGTCGGAGTGGTGACGCGACGCGGCAGCGGCATCGCTGACGTTGTCACGGCGGCACTCAATGAAACCATCAAGGATGGCAAGTACAAGCAGGTTCTCGACAAGTGGAATCTGGGACCCGAGGCGATCGCACAGTCGCGCACCAATCCGCCCGGCCTGCCGAAATATTGAGGGTCAGTCCGATGCAAGCTTCAGCCTGTCGCGGGTACCGTCGATGACGAGCCCCTCCATCCGACGCCTCGCCTTCCTTACCCCCGGCAACTATCCGGACAATGATCCCGCTGCCGGCTTCGAAAAGACGCTGCAATTGTTCGAGTTTGGCGAGGACATCGGGTTTGATGGTGCCTGGGTCCGACAGCGTCATCTGGAGCCTGGTATCTCTTCGGCCGCAGCCTTTCTGGCGGCAGCCAGCCAGCGCACCCGCAGGATCGAACTCGGCACCGCAGTCATTCCGATCGGGTATGAAAGCCCCTATCGGTTGGCGGAAGATCTCTCGACCGTCGATGTGCTGTCTCGTGGGCGGCTCAATGTCGGGTTGAGTGCCGGCACACCGCCGCATGCCGAGACACTGGGGCCGCTGGTCTTCGATGGCGACTGGCGCGGTTTCGACTTTTCGCATGAACGCGTGTTGCGTTTTATCCGCAACCTCAAGGGTGAGCCGATCGGCGCGCTAGGCGCGGTCGTCGAGTTTCCGGGAGGTCGAGTCACGCCAAGGCTGCAGCCTTATGCTGCCGGCCTTTCAGAGCGGATCTGGTATGGCGGCGGCTCGCTGCGGTCCGCCGAATGGGCTGGCCGCAACGGTCTCAACCTGCTTATCGGCAATGTGACTTCGGGCGAAGGCACGGATGATTTCTTCCAGGCGCAACTTCGTCAACTCGAGGTCTTCAGATCACAGCCAGGTCATGGCCGCGTCGCGCTCGGCCGCGTCATCGTGCCGTTCGACAGCGCCGACCCGGCAACGCGCCAGCGCTATCGTGCCTATGGCGAAGGCCGCGACGAAAGAACGGGCAAACCGCATGGCGAGCGGCGCACCTTGTTCGCCCGCGATCTGGTCGGGCCGTCGCAGGCAATCGTGGAGGCGCTGTTCCGCGACCCGGTCTTTGCCGAGGTGGAAGAACTGCGGCTGGAGCTTCCCTATAGTTTCCGGCATGAGGACTACGAACAAATCCTGTCCGATGTCGTTCAATACATCGCACCGGTTTTCGGGTGGGCCGAAAGCATTGCCGACACAAAGCCGGCGCATGCCCTTGCCCGATAGCGCTCGCGGTCGATGCCGTCATTCTCGCGCGGTTCGAGGTTTCGGCGAGATTGAGTTGCTTCAGGCTGGGTCAGCGATCGCTCGTGTCTGAGCGGTCCTGGTTTTCGCCAGAGACGGCCGGAACCATCTGATCGTTGTGGTCGTCGTCGAAAGCCAGTTTGTGTTCCCACGGATCGAAAAACTTGATCGCGGAGCGCTCCGCTTTGCCTTCATGGGCAAAGTGGTTTTCCTTCATACTGAACATGCCGCAGGTTCCCCTTCTGCGTTACACACTGGAAAGCCGCCCAGCCGATAAGACATCGAACCGGCTGGGCCTGCCTTGCGGTGCCTGGCACCCCCACACACCGTCAAGGCAGTTTACGTGTAAAGCAGTCGGGGTGAAGGCGCGTACCCCATTTGGGGCAGTGGCAATGGCGATTGCGCGTCTATTTTCGAGATGTTCAGCGGAATGCTGTGCTCAATCAGAAGAGGGGCGGCTTTTCTTGCAAGCCTGTTCCTGGACCTGCTTTTGATTGAACTAAGGAGCCAGCCCCGCACATTGCGCGGTATTGCGGATATGGGATTCCATCTCGTGCTTTGCACCCGCGCTATCGCTCGTTGTCAGCGCCTTGATGATGCGCCGATGCTCGGCGATGGAGTTCTTCATGCGTTCCGGATCGGTGATGGGAATCGGCTGGCGCTGTGTTTCGATCAACTGGTCGCGCATCGTCTCATAGAGTGTGCGCAGCACTGCATTTGAGCAGGCTGAAACGATGATGGCGTGGAATTCGAGGTCGGCCTCGACGTTGGCCAGCCGGTCCTGTTGGGCCCAGCCTTCTTCCATCGTGCGGGTGGCGGCTTCCATCTTTTCGAGCTGGAGTTGGGTCAAGCGTCCGGCGGCCAGTCGTGCGATTTCCCCTTCGAGCATGATACGGGTCTGGAACACGTCGAAGACGGAAAAGCTCTCCGAATAACGCCAGGGCGCCATATGGCCCGTCTGACCTTGCGGTGGGCTGGCAACGAATGTTCCCCGGCCAGGTTCTGTCTTCAGAAGGCCGAGCGTTTCGAGCGTCAGCAGTGCTTCTCGGAGTGAAGCGCGGCTGATGCCGAAGTTTTGTGAGAACTCGCGTTGCGACGGAATCTTGTCGCCCGGCTTCAGTGTCCCGCTTGTGATCATGGCCTGGATTTCCCGAGCCACTGACTGCGGAAGAAGCGTCTTGTTCAGCATTCTCACCCTCTTCTTCACCCCGTGCGAGTGGGGTGTTCAAATCTATTTTCGACCGGTGGCCTTGCAAAGCGGAAAGAGCCGTGTTTTTGTGGTCTAACTGGTCAGACCAGTTAGACCATGTAAAAGACTTCGAAATCAAAAGGCAAGGGGACCCATGACACTGGCATCAAAACTCAAAACGATCCTGCTTTCCGCGACTTGCGCCGTCGTTGGCGTCGTGGCCGCGCACGCTGCCGACCTCACGGTGGGGGCCAACATCGGCAACGTCCCTTGGGAATTCCAGGATGCGGACGGCAAAGTCGCTGGATTCGAGATCGATCTCGTCAACGAAATCGGCAAGCGGCTCGGCAAGTCGGTCGAGTTCGTCAACACACCTTTCAACGGCCTGTTTTCAGCCGTTCAGTCGGGGCGGATCAATATTGGCATCTCCTCGATCACCATCACTGACAAGCGACTGGAGTCGGTCGCCTTCGCGCAGCCCTATTATGACAGCGATCAGTCACTCACCGTGACCGCATCCTCGGGCATAACCGGACTCAAGGGAATGGATAGTAAGGTGATTGGCGTCGATACAGGGTCGACCGGAGATATGTGGGCCGACAAGCACAAGGCCGACTACAAGTTTGGTGAAATCCGCCGTTTCGAGGGCCTTTCCCCGGCGATGCTCGATCTCGTCGCCGGGCGGATTGACGGCTATGTCAGCGACATTCCCGCACTCCTCTATTACGTCAAGGACAAGCCCGATCTGAAGGTCGTCGAACGTATCCCGACCGGCGAAAAATATTCGATGATGTTCAAGAAGGGTGATCCGCTCGCCGCGGAAGTGAACGCCGTGATCACAACCCTGAAAAAGGAAGGTTTCGTCGCGAAACTGCACGAAACCTGGTTTGGCGCAAAAGCCGAGGAAGCGACTTCAACCGTCGCCGTCTTCGACATGCCGGCTGCCAAATAACCGACAAACCGGTGAAGCCTCCGGCCGGTGAAGCCCAAGCTTCGCCGGCCTCCAAGGGAGCCGTCGCGGCATGAATCTCATCGATACCTTCTTCAACGTCAAAGTGCTGCTCGACAGCCTGCCGCAACTGTTGCGCGGGCTCGTCGTCACGCTTCAGATCGGCATTACCAGCATTCTTTGTGGGCTGGCCGGTGGCCTCTTTCTGGCCGTAGCCCGTCTTTATGCGCCGGCCGTCTTCAAGCCTTTCATCCGAATCTATGTCGACTTCTTCCGATCCATCCCGCTGCTCGTTCTTCTGATCGTCGTCTACTACGCGCTACCCTTTATCGGGATAAAGCTCTCTCCCTTGTTGTCCGCGGTGACGGCACTCACGCTTGTTTCAGCCGCCTACACGGCCGAAATCTTCCGCGCGGGCATCGAAGCGATACCGCGAGGGCAGTTCGAAGCATCGGCGGCTTTGGGCCTCTCGAACAAACACACGATGATCGACGTCATCCTGCCGCAGGCAATCCGTGTCGTCATTCCGCCGCTGACCAACAATTGCATCAACGTGTTGAAGGATACTGCGCTCGCGTCGGTCGTTGCGATGCCGGACCTCTTGAAGCAGGCCACCCAGGCGCAATCGCTTGCCGCGAATCCGACACCGCTGATCGGTGCGGCCGCTATCTATGTTCTGCTGCTCTGGCCGCTGGTCAGCATGGTTGCCAGGTTCGAAAAACGTTTCAGCCGGGGAAGACGCTGATGGCTGCTCTCATTTCCATTCGCGGGCTGACGAAAGCCTTCGGTCAGTTCACGGTTCTCCATGGCATCGATCTCGATATCGCCGAAGGCGAGGTGGTTTGCGTCATCGGGCCCTCCGGCTCCGGGAAATCCACATTGATCCGCTGCATCAATCATCTGGAGACTTTCGATTCCCGATGCAGCATCACCGTGGATGGCATCCGGGTCGGGCAGGGAACGGCCCTCGCCAAGGTGCGAGCCGAAGTCGGCATGGTGTTCCAGTCGTTCAATCTGTTCCCGCATATGACGGTGCTGCGCAATGTCATGCTGGCGCCGATGCGGGTGCGGGGGACTGCGCTGGCAGACGCCCAGCGCAAGGCGCGGGAACTGCTTGCTCGCGTCGGTATCGCCGAGCAGGCCGACAAATATCCCTCACAGCTCTCGGGCGGGCAGCAGCAACGCGTAGCCATCGCGCGTGCGCTGGCCATGGAGCCGAAGGCGCTGCTCTTCGATGAGCCGACCTCGGCTCTCGATCCGGAAATGGTTGGTGAAGTGCTTGACGTGATGCGCACACTGGCCGGCACTGGCGTCACCATGGTCGTTGTCACCCACGAGATGGGTTTTGCGCGTCAGGTCGCCGATCGCGTCATTTTCATGGATGGCGGGCGCATCGTCGAGGCGGGAACGCCTTCCGAAGTATTTGATACCCCTCGCGAAGAACGAACACGCGGTTTTCTGCGCGCCGTCCTCAACCACTAGAACCACTTCCAAAGGATGATACAAATGGCCATCACCAAGCCGTTGGACATCGATTTCGCACGCGCCCAGTTTCCCGGTCTCGCGCGGGGCTGGACCTTCTTCGACAATGCAGGGGGATCACAGATCCTCCAGGGAGCGCTCGACCGTATCAACACGTTCCTGATCGAGAAGAATGTTCAGATTGGCGGATCCTACGCGGTGTCGCAGGACGCGGCGAAGGCGCTTTACGAGGCGCGCACGGCCGCCATGCACCTGGTCAACGCCAGCCGACCCGAGGAGATCGTGTTCGGAAGCTCGACGACCGCGCTGCTGCAGAACCTGGCCCGTGCCATGGCAAGCCAGCTCGAACCGGGCGACGAAATCGTCGTGACCGTCAGCGACCACGAGTCAAACATAGGCCCGTGGGACAGGTTGCAAGCGGCCGGGGTGGTCGTGAAGTTCTGGCCTCTCGACAGGAAGACCCTCGAACTTGATCTTGGCGACCTCGAGTCGCTGATGAACAAACGCACGAAACTCGTCTGCGTCTCTCACGCCTCGAACATCCTCGGTTCAATCAACCCCGTTCGCGAGATTGCCGACTTCGTGCATGCTCGAAACGCGAAATTGTGTGTCGATGCCGTGGCTTACGCACCGCATCGAGCGGTGGACGTGCAGGCATTCGACGCGGACTACTATGTCTTCAGTCTCTACAAGACCTATGGGCCGCACTATGCGCTGATGTACGGGAAGTACGACCTCCTGCTGGAACTCGACACGCTCTATCACTACTTCTACGGCAAGGACAAAGTTCCCGGCAAACTGGAGCCTGGAAATCCGAACTACGAACTCGCCTATGCCACTTGCGGGATTGTCGACTATCTTTGCGAACTCGGCATCCGCGCCGGCGCAACAGGCTCGCCACGGCAAAAGATCGAGGCGGCGTTCGAAGCGATCACGCGACAGGAGGATACCTTGGTCGAGCGGCTGCTGGCGTATCTGCGCCAGCGCAATGATTGCGAGATCATCGGGCAGGCCGTCAATCGGGACAGCAAGCGCGTTCCGACGATTTCCTTCCGCTTCGATGGCCGGGATGCAGCCGAAATCTGCAAGGCCATCGACGAAGAGAACATTGCCATTCGGTTCGGTGACTTCCATTCCCGCCGGCTGGCGGAATATCTTGATGTCACCGACCGCAATGGAATGCTTCGTGTTTCGATGGTGCATTACAACACCTTCGAAGAGGTCGATCGCCTGACGGCCGCATTCGACCGCGTGCTTTCGAGCGATACCGGAACCGTTGCGCAAGCACGGCGCCTCGGCTGAATGCTCGGGCGGAAAGCAAGATGCATTTCGATACAGTTATCCGCCACGGCACCGTCGTGACTGCCAGCGATATCTTCAGGAGTGATGTCGGTATCATCGATGGCCGAGTTGCGGCTCTTGCAGCCGGGCTGGTGGATGCCGACGAGATCATCGATGCAACGGGCCTGTATGTCATGCCTGGCGGCATAGACAGCCATGTCCACCTCGATCAGCCGTCAGGCCCCGGCATTGTCATGGCAGATGGTTTCGACAGCGGCACACGTTCCGCGGCGATCGGTGGCAATACGACAGTGCTTGCCTTTTGCATGCAAGAGAAGGGCCAGAGCCTGCGTAGCGCGCTGGAGGCCTATCATGCCAAGGCAGAAGGACACTGCCATGTCGATGCGGCCTTCCATCTCGTGATCACCGATCCATCCGCTGCGGTTCTGGGCCAGGAACTGCCGGCGCTGGTGGCAGATGGCTACACGTCCATCAAGATCTTCATGACATATGATGGTTTGCGACTGCGCGACGACGAAATCCTGTCGACCCTCGATGCCGCCCGGCGAACCGGCGCACTGGCCATGGTTCATTGCGAAAACGAAGATGCGATCCGATACCTGATTGGCCGCCATGAAGCGGAAGGGTTGCTCGAGCCCAGATATCACGCCACGACCCGGCCGATAGCGGCGGAGCGCGAAGCAACGCATCGGGCATTGTCGCTTGCCGAAATCGTCGACACGGCGATCGTGATCGTTCACGTTTCCAACCGGCAGGCGATGGAAGAAATTCGCCGCGCACGGGAGCGGGGACAGAAGATCGCGGGCGAGACATGTCCGCAATATCTGATGCTGACGGCGGAGGATCTGGACGACGACGCGCTTGAGGGCGCGAAGTATGTCTGTTCGCCACCGCCTCGCGACCGGGAAAGCCAGGAGGCTTGCTGGGATGGTATCGAGCAGGGCGTGTTCGAGCTGTTCTCCTCGGATCATTGCCCGTTTCGGTTCAACGATAGCGAGGGGAAATCAAACGAACGGGGCAAGCAGAGCTTTCGCTGGATCCCCAATGGCATTCCTGGTGTTGCCACCCGGTTGCCGATCCTCTTTTCGGAAGGGGTGATGAAGGGCCGGATCGATCTCAATCAGTTCGTCGCGGTGACTTCGACAAACCACGCGAAGCTCTATGGCCTCTACCCGCGCAAGGGAACAATCGCGATCGGCGCGGATGCCGATATCGCGCTGTGGGATCCCGACCAAGAGGTGGTGATCACCAACGATATCCTTCAACACGGTTCGGACTATACGCCCTATGAAGGATTGGCGGTGCGAGGATGGCCGGTACGTACCCTTCTGCGTGGGCAAACCATCATGCAGGACGGCCATCTGAGCAAGGCGACTGCCTCCGGCATTTATCTTCGCAGAACCCTGTCATCGCTGGCGCGTGGAAAGGGTGCTGAAAACAGGCCCGATGTTTGAGCGCATAAGGTCGAGTTGATGAGAGCGATGTTCTCGATCTGAATTCCCAAAAGCAGGAACCCGGCCGCCAGGCCGGGTTCCGCATTGATTTCAAGACGATGTCTTAGAAATCGCGCTGGAAGCGGAGAACGCCGCCCACGCCGTCGCTCTTGGCGTGATACTTGCTGGCCGACTTGTTGAAGTAATCCACTTCGCCGGTGATGGTGAAGCCCGGTACCAGCTGGTGTGCGATGTTCGCGGCCAGCGCGAAGGTCTTGCCCTGATCGTAGGACGCCTGGACGTTGAAGGCAGTCCGCTCGTCGAACTTGTAGGTACCGCCACCCCAGACAGCCCACTTGCCATCCCATGGCTTGTAGAAACTGCGCAGCGAGTTCTTCTCGGTGCCGTAACCGCCGAGCACGAACAGCGAGATCTGGTCGGTTGCCTTGATGTCCAGGCGGACCTTGCCGGCCCACTCTTCCCACGATGAATTGTAGGCAACGACGCCGGAGATGCCGCCCCAGCCTTGCGTGTATTTGCCACCAAGAACGACGTTCGGGACGTAGCTGTCGATGGTCTGGTTGGCAATGCCAGGAACCCAGACACCCGCGCCGTTCTTGATGCGGGTGTTGTAGCTGCCCGAACCCTGTTCCAGCGAGGCGATCGCCGAGAAGCCATTGCCGGCGTCGAAGGTGTAGCTGATCAGGTTGGTGTCGTATTCACCGAAGGGGATGAAATCGTCCTTGATGACGTTGCCGGCATATCCCGAGAAGGTGAGGAAGGCCGACTCGTCCTTACCGACGCGCAAACCACCCAGCTGGATCCAGGCGAAGTTCAGCGTGACGCCGCTGTTGCGGGCATTGGCGTTGTCGCTGCTGTTGCCGAAATTGAAGCGGGTTTCAGTGTAGGTCTTCAGCGTGCCGAGCTCGGTTTCCTGGCCGGTCCAGGTCTTCAGCGTGAAACGACCATTCTTGGCATAGGTGTCCCGCTCGCGACCATTCAGGCGGTCGGTCGTCTTGACGCCGCCGAAATCGCCGAGACCGACGTCATAACGTACATAACCGCCGACGCGCAGGCAGGTTTCGGTGCCCGGGATGTAGAAATAACCAGCGCCGTAGACGTCGCAGATCTTCACGTATTCTGCCGGCTCCGGTTCCGCGATGACGACAGCGTCGGCCGCGCGCGCTCCGGAAGCAGCGACCAAAGCCGCAGCCGAGCCGAGGAGAAGGCTCCTAACGTTCATTTTCAAACTCCTATCTTTGGAAAAGTGTCCTCGAAAAGGCGGTATCTTTTTTCCTTTTCGAGCAAAGCCATCGCACCTGAAACACGTCGATGCAAATTGATTTCAAATTAATATGGGGATTTTTGGTCTCTGTTGTTGATTATGTTGTCATAATGTCACGATTATATTAGGATCCTTATTAAATAACTACTGTAGATAGGAATCTAATTAAAATAATTACGCAAATAATAGTTATTTGAGTCGCTTTGAATTTTGCTTTGCAATATACGGAAGTCACATCGGCCTCCAGTCGATGAACGGTTCCGTGTCGATGTATCCCCTGCAATCGATGCGGAGCCGTTGCCAATTATTGATTTTTCGATCGGTGAAATGAAGGTAATTTAGTCATATGTATATTTAAGATATACACAGAGGCTGAATCTCCTGGAAGAAAATGTTCTTCCTCGGAGATTGTTTGTGACTGAAATCTATCCGGCGGCGGAAAATCGTCTGGATATTTTATCTGCTGATGAGAAATCGGTTGGATTTCGCTTCCCGCATCGAAATGCGCCGAAGGATTTTTGTGGCGATCTCCAGTTCCGACGCGTCGAATTCCGACAAGATGTCGTCAAGTAATTCGCTAAGTATATCTTCGAGCTTGGCGGCTAGGGCCGCGCCTGCTTCCGTCAGCCAAAGTGCCTTGGCGCGCTGGTCCCTGGGGTCTTCACGCCGCTCTATCAGCCTGGCCGCCTCAAGCTGGTTGATCATGTCGGCAAGCGTCGCTGCGCGAATGCCGATGCTGTTCGCCACCTCGGACTGCCAGACGCCATTCCCGAGCCTTGAAACCCATACCAAAGGCATTGCTCGAGCCTCGGAAATGTCCAGGCGCAAGAACTTCCGTTCTGCATGGGAACGCCAGCACCTGTCCGCGCGAACCAATTCAGAAACCAGATCCCGACGCGCGCTTTTCAAGCCGAACCGCCTTTGTTCCAGATGCACTTTGCCGGGTAGCCCGGCAGGGCCCTCCCAACCTGCCGGCTTCGGCCGCTTCCGTGTATCCGTGCGCAAGACGCCGAACACTGGAAGCACATCCTGCCTCAAAGACTGGAACGGTTGGGATTCCATGGATGGTCCGTGGAGTTTTTGTGGAGGGACCTTGAGAGCAGATGCCTGATCCGATCAATGGGCTGGTGCCAGCGGCAACGAAACCTCGATGGCCAGGCCGCCGCTTTGTGAGGAGCGGGCCAGGACCTCTCCGCCATGCGCTTGAGCGATGGCTCTGACAATGGCCAGTCCCAGCCCGCTGCCTCCATTCTTGCGGGAGCGGGACTCGTCGGCGCGCCAAAACCGTTCGAACATCTTGTCATGGCTTCCGTTCAGCACACCTGGGCCGGAATCCGAGCATCTGATGATGCCGACCGAGCCGGAGGTGAAGGTCTGCATACATACCGTGCTGTTCGGGGCGTAGCGGCGTGCGTTGTCCAGCACGGCCAGCAATGCCTGACGCACACGATTTCGGTCGATGTGGCACTGAACGGCCTGCAGGTCTCGTTCGAGCTTTACATTCGCCGCCGCCATTTCCGGTTCCAGTGCGCCGATGATCGCCTCGACCTCACCGGCCAGATCGACAGCCTCCAGCTTCAGATCGAGATGGCCGGCACTGGCAAGGCCGAGAGTCCGCAGGTCTTCGACCAGATGCGTCAAGCCATCGACGTGCGCGATGAGATTGCCGTAAAGCTCCCTGGTCGGCGGAAACACACCGTCAGACAGCCCCTGCAGGCGTCCTCTGAGGATGGTGAGCGGCGTGCGCAGCTCATGGGCGATGGCAGAGTTCGAGAAACGCAATTCGGATTCCGCGGTCTCGAGCCGCCCGGCCATCCTGTTGAAATCGCTGATCAGCGTTTCGGCTTCGCCGAAGCCATCTTGTGCGATTTCGGCGCGGGCGCTGAAATCCCCGGCCGCGATTGCACGCAATGCCTCTGCGACCGCATCCAGCGGTCGCAGAATGCGGCGCGCCAGCCTCAAGCCGACAATGCCCGCCGTGATCAGGCCGATCGCGACAAAGATGCCGAGCGCCACGAAATCGGTGAGCACCCATTCCGTATCTTCGTTCTGAATTGCGGTCGGGACGAGCCACTCGTAATTGTAGAAGTAGAGGATTCCGCCGAAGAACATGACAGCCAGCGCCGACAGCGTCACAGCGCTGATCGACAGCATCACCTGGCGGCTGAGGGTGCCTTTTCTCATCGTCGTGCGAGCCGGCGCAAGGCTTCAGGACGCGGTCCTGTGGCTGTGATGGGATGCCTTCCCATCAGCGGTGGCTCGCAACGAGCTTGTAGCCGACCCCGCGCACGCCCGTCACAAGACCGTCGGCCCCGGATGAGCCAAGCTTGCGTCTCAGATTGCTTACGTGGCTGTCGACCGTGCGCTCCAATGCTTCCCCTTCCGGCAGACACGCGTCGACCAGTTCGCCCCGCTCGAAGACCCGGTTCGGCGAACCGGCCATGTGGGCCAGCAGTCGGAACTCGGTTCGGGTGAGCTCCAGCGAGACTTGGCCGTTTACCGTCTCCACCGACGCCATATGGGCATCCGGATCGATGGTGAGAGGTCCGATGCGGATTGCGGTTCCGGCATCTCGCTTTCGTGTTCGCCGCAACACCGCCTTTGCGCGGGCGACGACCTCGAGAGGATTGAAGGGCTTGACGACATAGTCGTCCGCGCCAATGCGGAGCGCCTGCAATTTGTCCAGGTCTTCCGCGAGTGCCGTGACCATGATGACGGGAGTATCGCCCCGCCTGCGCAGGGCCGCGAGCACTTCATATCCATCCTGTCCCGGCATCTTCACATCGAGAACAATGATGTCGGGCCTCAGGCGCAGATGATGCGCGAGGCCGGTGGGGCCATCATTTGCACTGACGGTGCGAAAGCCTTCCCGGCTGAAATAGGTTTCAAGAATGTCGACGATCTCGGGCTCGTCCTCGACGATCAACACAAGCGGATTTTCCATCATCATCGGCAAGCTATCTTCCGGCATGCATCGCCCGCTGTCGCTTTTGTCTGGCGATGGCGTGGGCGGCAAGGTTGCAAGAGCGCTGACGTCACAACCGCTTCGACAAGCGGCTTGAGCGGCGCTGCGTTCAGGATGTGTCGATATTGTGTGGAGTTTTTGTGGAGACGGTCCGCGGAAGAGACGTGCGTCGATCCGGACGCGCACGAAAAAACGTTCGGTTCACGTTTGATAAACCATCCATGACCGATCGTCCCGGACATGGCTGAACTGATTCCTTTCCCGCTCCACTCGCGTGCAACCCTGGTCCGCTCGATCTCCGATGATCTCGAAGTCGTGCATGGTCCGAGCGCCAACACGTTCTGGCGAGAGCGCATTGCCGGCATTGTCGCCGGGTTACGCGCAGACGGTGTTGCCGACGATGCGATCCGAACCGAGATCCTCGGTCTTCAGTCGGCGGTTCAGTCCGAATTGCAGCAACGCGCCCGTTCGGCGGCCGCAATCTAGGACGCACCGTCCGCTTGAAGGTGTCCGGCACCGTGTATGGTTCGTTCCAGTGCCCTTACTCCGTCAGTGCCAAGTTACCTGCATTTGATAGCAGCGTGGCGCCATAAAACTGTCATTCTGCGTCCTGTCTTGCAAAGCCGTGGGGGCACGATGATGCAAGCGAAACCCCGGCCGTCGTGAATCTCCCAACGCTGCGACGGCCGGGCTTCTCTCTGGACTGCCGGCGAGTTTGCACGATCGACCGCAACGGCAACCGTAAATCGGGAAAGGGCGCATGCAGCCCTGTATGTTTGATAGCGACGGCAAGCCAGTCGACAACTGGCTGCCACGGATGCAGACAAAACGCTTTCTGCGCGAAGCGATCGCGCGTGGCGAACGCACTGCCGATTGCTGGGCGGAACTCACCAGGCGCAACCGAGCCGAAGCACAGTCCCTGTCTTGCGGTTGCGAGGACAGCGGTGAGCCAGACCTGCCCGAGGAGACCTCCACGGTACTCGACCACAAGACGGTCGGGTATGAGGAATACACACTGGTCGCCCTGTGTGACCCATGGGGCGAGTGGACACACCAGATCCGACATTACGTGCGCGATGCGGCGGCTTACGGCAGCCCGGGACAACGCCTTCAGATCGGCAGCGCGAACTACATCTGCGTTTTCCATGCCTTGCGCGTGTTCGACCGCCTGACGCGTGACGGATAGACCACGCATCGTCCGTGTTATCGCGCATGCGCGGCCATTGATTTTCTACTGTCCGCCGCCAGTTACCGCCGTCAGAACCTTGAACGGCGTGGTCACGGCGATCTCCGCGGCCGATCCGACGGCTTGACCAAGGCCGGTGCCCAGGTGCTCGATCGACTGGTTGTTGACAGGATCAGCCAGGGCCGCCGGCGTCCGCAACTGCTTGCCGAGCAACTGCACCAGGAGCGGGTTGTCGGCGAACTTCGCATGATTCATGCTATCACCGCTCTTGGATTTGGACAGGTCGACGACATTGACGCCGTATTGCGCGAGGTCGGAGGCATTGCCGTAGTCGCCGACACGCGGCTTGGCGCCGGAGATGAAGCTGGAGGCTCGCAAGGCGCGATCGTCGGCGGACAGCAGAACGGTGAACGGTCTTTTGGGTTTGCCGTAGCGGATCATCTGCTTCTTGAAGACGTCGACATCGATATCGGGCGAAGCGAGCACGACATAGCCGAGCTTGCCGGAAAGATCGCGGTCGCCGGTGATGGCCAGTTGCCGCAAGGCCTCCATCGCCACCCAGTTGCCCATCGAATGCGCGATGATGTCGATGCTCTTGGCCTTGGTCTTCGCCAGCAGCCTGAGCGTCGCCTCTAGATCGTCGCGGGCCGCGTTAGCGCTTTCCTTGTCGTAGATATAGCCGGTGGTCTTGCCGGCCGAAGCCCAGGAGAACAGCACCGGCGTGCCGGGATAGTTCGTATCCTGTGCAATCTGCGTCAGCCTGAAAACACCGTCGTCAAAGCCGTTGTTATAGCCGTGGACGAATACCAGGACACGTCCATCGTTGCGCGAGATGTCGGCGCCCACCGCCTGCTCGAATTCCCTGACGCTGTTGTAGAGCGTGGCGCGGGTGGCGGTGAAGTGCTTGGCGGGGTTGCTGTCAGCACGGCCCTTGGCCCGCTCGATCTGACCGACCTGATGGATCTTGGGCACGGACACGTCGATGCGTGCATATTGCGTGCGCAGCGAGCGTTCGCCGGCGAACACCTGGCGCGGATCGGTCTTGGCTGTCTCGCGCGTGGTGGCGACATAGATGTCGTGGGTGGCTGCGATTGCCGAGGCAGGCGCCTCTACCACGGTCTTGTTGAGCAGGTCGTGTGTGTTGGATCCAGCACAACCGGCTGCCGAGAGCGCGATGGCGACGACGAACAACGCCTTGCAGCACATGAAACCGTTGCCGAAGCTTTCGCGCCCGAGCGTGACACCATCAATCCCGGATAGAGGCAGAGGCCGCCTCCGTGGCTTGCGAGGCCGCATACGCCCCTTCCAGTCTACGTGTTGTCGCGGTTGCGCGAACCATCGTCAAAAAAGGGCATAGCGCCGAACGAGGATGGCGCTATGCCCTGGAGAACGCCGTGCCGGGATGAGGGCCCAGTGTGGCATGATGGCGAAGCAGGGGAGCCTTTCGGGAGGAGAGCTGCGTCGTCATCGCAACCAGCTTTGCACGGCTCATACCTGCTCGATACTGCCATTTGAGGGTTCCGGCCCGGCAATATGCGCGGCAGCGCACTTTCCTGTATCGCATCGCGCATCTGGCTCTTTCACTGCGCCTGCGTAAGCCATCGAAGGGCGCTCAAGCTGGGGAGAAAACAATATTCGCCGCCTCGCACGACGGCAAAGCTGGGCAATCCCTTCAGGCGACGCCGCAGTGGTTTGCCTGGAATCGTGAAATCGCCGTGGCCTTCATTGGTGCCGATGAGAGGGTCCTTTTCTCCGGCCATGCCAATGAAGTCACCCTGGTTGATCCATACCTGCTGGATGAATTCGAACTGCCGCGAGAGGCTCGCGCCCATGAAGATGAAGACGATCCCTCGCTCGACGCCGTCGTCTGTCGTCACACCCTCCGGCAGCACCGGGCCGTAGGCGGTTCCTCCGCGCAGGAGCCGATGCCGTTTCACGTCGACAATGGAGTTCGTCAGGCTGTCGCGAGGGTTGCAGCGGCGCATATGGGCGCCCATCGGACAAGCAAGACCGTTGGGATCCCGGCTGGCATAGGTGAAATCATTGTTGCGATGAGGATCCGCGCCGAGTTCGGGGTCATCCTTGTCAGGTGACAGCGCCAATGGAGCACCGCTGCGCCATCTGCCGATCATCTTCGCCGCGACAAACTCCTCGTCACTCTTGTCCTTGGCGTTTTCCTGAAGATAGCGGCGAAACGCAGCCACATCCTGGTAGTATTGCCGGAAGGCGAGATAGGTTCCGTTTCGTCCCAGCACCTCGGGTTGCGGCAGCGGCGCGATCCCGCCGTCCTCGTCCTTTTCGCCGAGTATGAATTCTCCGGGCATGATCGGATCCTGGCCTGGATAGGCGGTCGATCCGCTGCCGATGACATGGGCGCTGCCTATGCCATCCTTGAAGCCGAAATGTTCCCGGCCCGTCGCAGGGATCTCGACATCGAGCCTGTAGATCGGGGTGACGCCGTTGAGGCCCTTTCGCGCGCCCATCGCAAGCTGCAGCGGCTCGTCGATGTGCTCCTTGTTCTCGGCCGCAATCAGAATACCGATATGCACGTCCGGAGAACCAAGTGGTTCTCGCCAATTGGCCGGGTCGCTTTCACCGAGATCGCCGAGAACCTCTTTTCGCGAAGCCATCCCCGCTTTGAATTCGGCCGGGAAGCTGTCCAGGCTACTCTGCGAAAGCCCGAGCGCTTTCAGGCCCTGCCATGTGAAAACGATGTTCAATGTGAATGGCACAGGCTGTTCCCAGCCTGCTGCGGTCGTTACATGGGGCAGGATCTGCCCCAGCATCTTGCGCGCATCGGCGGCGTCATCGATGCGATACAGGATGTAGGTGCCATGGTACCTGTCGGGCCTGCGGCGAAGTGCGGTACCCTGTATGTCGGCAAGAGCAAGTGTGACGTCAGACACGATCAGCCCGGATGAGTTCGCTGGGAGGGGTCGAAGCAGAACGGATGATTAGTTCTGAAGCGCGTCGAGCAGGTCGTTGAACTGCTTTACCACACGTCCGCCTCGCGCCACATCACGGACGCTCAGCTGATTGTTCTCGACATACCACATGCTGGCCTGCACCTGATGTTTCGCGATGTATTCGAGCGCCTCCGGCTTGGCGAGGCCCGGATAACCCTCAGCAACCCCCAGGAACATGTGGTCGATCCAGGGCGTGGCAAATTTGATCACATCTTCGACGTAGGGCTTGAATTCGTCGCTGTAGGTTGCCGCGAACAGGATCTGGGTGTCGTTGTTGATCAGGGCGACGCGCAGGTCGTGAACGGTCCCTAGCTTGCCCTCCCAGTAATTGGATTCGGCTTGTGCCTGGGCGATGCGCTGCCGGAAAATTTCTGCGCCGCCCTGCTTTAGCGGGGCAACAAGCGTGAATTCGGAAACGTTGCCCATGCGAAGCCCGACCCCATCGGTCTGGACACGCACAGGGCAATGCCGCTTTTCAATCTCGGCAGGGTCAACAGTCGAATCAATATAAACTGTCTTGTTCACGCTCTCTGTCTCCTCGAATATTCAGCGGACTCCGAACGTGAACATCGAAATTACGAAACATAAGGCAAAAGAAGCCTTTATAAATCAGGTTTCGTATTGAATTACGATCGGAAATCAATTCGCTATGGCTGCATTTCGAGTAGATAACTTGAGGTAGCGGTGAGTCTGCTATCATACGATAGTATTCGAAAAGAAGCTCTGATCGGAATGATATCAAACGATGGTATTCAAGAAACCGTCAAGAACCTAACCAACCAGGGTCGTCGAGTTGACGGTGAATGACTGCGCGATGGGGGATCTGTCCTTCTCGCGTCACTCTTAATGCTCGATTTCTTGAGAGCGCTATCGATCGCTTCATTCCCTCACGCGGAGCAGAAGAATGAGTTCGTTTGTCAAATACTCGCCTGAAATCGAGGCTGCGGATCCTGATTTTGACAAGAGTCTCGCAATCATTCTCGATGGTGCGAAATCCTATGTGAAGGGTTCGGCCAAAACGAACGAAGGCGGAAAGGCCGTCCGCGATGCGCACGCCAAGGGCTATGGCCTGGTGCGCGCGGAATTTGAAATTCTTTCAGGCCTTCCCGATGCGTATGCGCAAGGTATTTACGCGGCGCCGGGCAAACATGAGGCAGTCATTCGATTTTCGAACGGCTCACCACACACCGGCGCCGACATGGGGTTGGGCAGCGCGACCGGCCTCGCGCTGAAGATCTTCAACATACCGGGGAAGACACTGCTCGAAGACGAGCCCGATACCGAAACATTCGACTACGCCAACATCAATGCGCCGATCTTCTTCTGCAATACTGTTGAACATTACCTGTTCGTTCAGGGGCTCTTCATTGGTGCTCCTGAGTATATCGCGCAAGGAAAGCGCGGCATCCATCGTTTCATGCGAGAGTTCGTGACTGGGAAAGGGACTCTTGCCGAGGACGAATGGGCTTGGGACGAACTACTGGCATTCCTCCGCGTCGCAAGCGGAGCGCCGGTCAATCTTCTCCAATCCACATATTGGACCATGGGCGCCGTCAGGCACGGAGACTACGTTGCCAAGGTGATGTTTCGTCCGACGGAAAAGAGCATCGCCGGGCTGCGTCGCCGTGCGCTGGACCTCACTTCCACGGCCGAAGTATTCAGGCCGGCTCTCGTGGAGTCCCTGCAGGAGGGATCCTTCGAGTTTGACGTCCAGGTCCAACTCTCTGTCGACATCAACAAGATGCCGGTGGAAGATGTGACCGTCGAGTGGTCGGAAGTGCTTTCGCCGCCCGTTACCGTTGCCCGACTGCGTATGCCGCGCCAGGACATTTCAGGTGATGATAACCTGCAGCGCATGGATCCGCTATCCTTCACGCCGTGGCGGACGAGAGAAGCACACAGGCCGCTCGGCAACATCCAACGGACCCGCAAGGAAGTGTATCGCCAGGTGTCGATTTTACGGCATGGCCTAAACCATCAGGCCCGTAAGGAACCTCGCTCGCTTGCGGACATTTTCTAGCGCAGGCCAGCAGAAGCGCACAGCGGTTTTGTGCCCGAAACTGCGCAGAACGGAATGAGAGTGTTTCGGCTAAATGCGGAAACACTCTCGGTAAAAGCTGAGCACCGATCACCTTGAGGAGTGAATGCTTTTCAGGAGGCTGACCAATTCGCTCTGCTGGCTTGTTCCGGTCTTTGAGAAGATGCGGATGAGATAGGCGCGAGCGGTACCGGTCGTAATTCCTTGGTTGGCGGCGCTGTCACGCAAGGAGAGACCTGATGTCAAAGTGACCGCCAGTCGTGCTTCGGCAGGTGTCAGGCCAAAAAGCTTGGAAGCAAGCTCTGGCGATGGTACCCCGACATTTGTGGCAACCGGCGTGACCACCATGATCGTGCAGGGTATCGAGAAGATCATCCTCGCGTCACCCACCATGGGCATCAGTTCCACGATCGCAGCGGTTCTGCCATTGTCGGCGGGCAGCGCGACGCTGATGCTTTTTGTCTTGGCGGTTTCCAGCGCCTGCGCGAAAGAACGGCGAAGGTCGTCATTTCCTCGAACGGACAGTTGTCCCGAGGGCAATCTCGAGATGTAGCGCTCGACGTTCTCGAACAGCTCATTCGCATGCAGAATATGGCCGCAGTCACTTAACAAGGCTGCCGGAAGCCCGAAATCGTTCAGCGTCTGCAAGCTGCTGCGCATCCGCTCGAATTGCAGGCGCGAGGCAAAAAACACCGAATGGCGAAATGCCGCGTTCAGCGTGTTCAGATGGGCGATCAGAGAAGCCTCATAGCGAGGTTCCTGCCGCCGCCGGGTGAATTCGAGCGTAATCACTTCTCCGTTGAAAAGCTCAATGATCGTTCCCGCCTGGACGCCGAAGCCACGCCTGATGTGACGGGCAAGGCGCACATCGAAGTCGGCGATGTCCGACCAGTCCCCCGCGAACGGATCGATCTGAAAAAAGCCCTGGTTTATGTATTCGCCCGATCGGACATGGGCCAGCCAGCGCTGCGTCTCTTCCGGCGATTGCTGCCATGGGGCAGGCCCCGGCGAGATGGTGAATGTTGTCGTGATCCCGCGCTGGACCGGCCAATAAATACCGATGCCACCGAAGCCAGAACCCGTAGCCTTTGCCAGATCGTCGAGCAGCGGCACCCACAACTCGGGCAGAAACGCGGCCTCGTACATCCTCTCGGAGATGCTCGCGAGGTCGAACACAAGACTGCGCTTCAAATTCCCACCCTGTGTGTATTGTCGAATCGCTGGCGCTTCGCACTGGATTTGCGAGCGCGCTGGCCTCTGGAGCTGGCCAATTGGTTCTTTGCGGTAATGTGCGGGTTTCATGCCGGGTCAGTTGCGCTCGAGCCGGCGGACGAACGGGGGCGAGAAAACGGCATCGGATGTGGTGTTAATCTAAACTGCGATGGCAGGTCGCCGTCGCAGTTGGCGTATTAGCTCTAAATAATGTATTCACATTATTAATTGGATTTATCTCGCGTATATAGTTTACGCGTGAATTGTAATCATGCTTATAAATAAGCATTGTTGGATTCCTCGTCCGCATTCGTCTCGATTTTGCTTAAATGACGGGCGTCTGAAGCTATCATTTGATATTAACCAAACGATAGCCTTCTGATATATCTGCGATGCTCCGGCAATTTGACACGCGCCTATACTGTGGCGGCGCTGTTTTTTCTGGTGTCGCGGTGAGAGTCGCAAAAGACAGGTGACCGGCTCCTGGTTGCAACGCCTTGGCAGGGAGCGGACCTGACGAACTGCGCCGGGCGCAGGCCCAAGCCATCAGGGCGCATCAAGCGTGGCGCTCTCATCCGGCGGCGGTCTGCATTGTCGTGAGAAGGCGGCCGGAGACGAAGCGGGGGTGTGCCCTGTCTCCGGCCATGTCATCTGCCCTGCATTCGCATGGCAAAGGCTGACTACCTGAGGGAAGGCGCGCCAACTGACATTGCATATCGCGTGCGTGCAGCCGCCCCAACCATCATTTGATAGGAGGCGCTCCAGCAAAGAAGCTCGGGCTTCAGGTCAGTCGTGATGGGAGTCCGCGACAAAAAGCTTGCCGGCGTCACTTGCATCCGGGGGGAGGATTTCGCCGCAGGCCTTGCAGTGAACCTGGGCAACAAATTCTGCTCCACAGGAATGTCTCAGCACTATCGGATCCGCGCTGCCGCCGAGGTTCTCGCTCCCCCATCGTTTCAAGGTCAGCAACACGGGTGACAGGGCGCGACCAGAGGGCGTCAAACGATACTCATACCGGGGAGGATGCTCGCTGTATGGGATGCGTAAAAGAACACCGTGCTCTTCGAGCTTGCGAAGCCGGACAGCGAGAATGTCGCGCGGTGCGCCGGTGTGGCGGGCAATGTCCGTGAAACGCTGAGGGCCATAAAACAATTCACGGACGACGAGCAGGCTCCATCGATCGCCGACAACCTCCAGGGCATCGGCAATGTTGCAGTTGCGCGGAACTTCACTTGGCGGAATTGAGAGCATTCCGGAGCCTATCATCCTTAGAGTTTGAAAATCAAACTAAATAAGAGTTGTGTTTTCAAACTCGCCGTGCAACGAGTCGGTTGGAAAATCAAACTGATCGTGGAGCGAGAATGTCCGGTGTTCAGATTGTTAGCCTGATTCCGAGGCTTGGCGAGGGCGACGGAAATCATCCGGCGGCATGCCAGGCCATGGTCCAGTGGTCTTTGGAGGAACTGCGGCAGGGTCGCCGGCCATGACCGCCTTCATCTCTTCTGAAGCAAGGCCGGATGCCGAACTGTCGGCACGCCAGTCAACCATCACAACGCTCATCCTTTGCGGAGCGGCGTTCATGGCGATGCTCGACGTCTTCGTCGTCCACATCGCTTTTGCGCAAATCGGACGCGAGTTCTCGCAATCGTCCCTTGCCGATCTCAGCTGGATTCTCAATGGCTACACCATTGTCTATGCTGCGCTTCTGATCCCGTCGGGCCGTCTCGCCGACAATCTTGGACGCAAGGCAGGTTTCCTGATCGGGTTGGGAATCTTCACACTGGCGAGTGTTGGATGCGCCGTGGCGCCGACCCTCCAGTGGTTGGTGCTTGCACGCATTGCGCAGGCTGTCGGCGCCGCGGCACTTACGCCGACCAGTCTCGGCCTGCTGCTGTCCGTTCTGCCGGCGAGCCGACGGGCGGGCGCTGTCAAAACATGGGCCACCACCAGCGCGATCGCCGGTGCTATCGGACCGGCATTGGGTGGCATGCTCGCCGAATACTCATGGCGATGGGTTTTCCTGATCAATTTGCCCGTCGGTATCCTGGCGGGCATCGCCGCCGCCTGGCTGCTGCCCGCATCGGCGCGCGCCGCGGGTTCGCCTGTTGCCAAGCCGGATTTTCTGGGAGCGCTCATTCTCGGGATCACCATCTCCGTCATTTCGCTTGGGTTGATCGACGGACAGCGAACTTCCGGCACACGACTGTTTGCCCTGGGAATTTTCGCCGTCGTTGGATTGATCTGGCTTGTGGTGCGGATCAGGAACCATCCCTCGCCGATCGTCGATCCGGCGTTGTTTCGGATACCGACCTTTGTGTGGGCCAACGTGACGGTGCTCCTGTTCTGCACCGCGTTTGGAGCGTTGTTCCTAAGCGTGGCGGTCTGGCTTCAGACAGCGGCGGGCTTAAGTCTGATCGCGGCCGGAATTGCGATGGTGCCTGGCCCGGTTGCGGTGCCGATAACCGCCTATCTGGTCCAGAAACTCACACCCGGCGCTTCAGCCAGAAGCCTCATCATCTGTGGCAATCTTGTCTTCGGTCTTGGCGCGCTCTTTCTGGCGGTCATGGCCTCTACTCATGCAAACTATCTCAGCGAGGTCTTGCCCGGGTGGATTGTCATCGGGGCCGGCATAGGGATGGCCCTGCCGACGATGATCGCAACGGCAACCCGGGATGTCCCTGTAGGGATGGCGGCAACCGGGAGTGGTGTGGTCAACACCAGCCGTCAACTTGGCTATGTCTTCGGTGTGGCGCTGCTGGTCGCCGTAACCGGTTCTTTCGCGCTGCCACCCGAGCAGGTGCGATCCGTTTTTCAGTTTTGCTGGGTGTCGATCGCTTTCATCATCGCATTGAGCGCTGCAGCTGCGCTGGGGCTGCGTTCGCAGGGACAACAGACATGACCGCACAGCACAACGCCGCTTCCGATTCAGCGCCGCGGATCGAAGCCTTCGCCGACGCCTTGTTGCGAGTACGACGCCCACCCGTCGATGTCCTCGCCGAGGGCGAAACGCAGACCCGACTGCTGGTCGCGACCCCGGGCGATTGGCCGGACGGTGCCGAGGTCGGCGTGAATCTGCGACGGCGCGGTGATGGACCAAACGTTCTACTGGTACACGGCTGGGAAGGCGGTCCGTCTGATTTCAGGATGATCGGCGACGAACTGGCGGCGGCAGGGTTCACCATCTGGTCTCCTGATCTGCCGGGGCACGGCAACTCCGGCGGGGAGCGCCTTTCCATTCCGCTGGCCGTGCGCGTGCTGCGCGCTGTTGCGCAAGAGGCTGGTCCGTTCGCATTGGCGCTCGGCCATTCCATTGGCGGGGCCTGCCTTGTTCATGCGCTGGCCGAGGACCTTGTTGCCGAACGCGTCGTCCTTCTGGCGACACCCACGCACTATGGCAATTTTGTTCGCGTTGCGTCCGCACAGGCAGGGCTGAAGGGCATCGCTGCCGAAGCACTGATCGAACATCTGCATCACCTGATCGGCGAGCATCCCGACTGGATCGACATGCGCCGCGAAGCGGTGGCCATGCGACAGCCGGCTCTGTTCGTGCACTCAGCCGACGACAGGACCGTATCCTTCGCTGCGGCAAGGGAGGTCGCGTCGCGCTGGCGCGGCGCCCGATGGATGGCAGTCGATGGTCTCGGTCACAAGCGGCTGCTTCGTGATCCGGTGGTGGTGGCGCACGTGCTGGCGTTTGCGCGGGGAGCTGAGGAGGAGGTCGGCAAGATGCGAATTGTCTCTGCGTGAAGATGAAGCGTGACCTTGCGCGAAAATCTTGAACGCTCTTCGAACTGGTTCCCGAACGATGGAGCCGTGACGAGGCGCGGTCCCTCCTGGCCTGGCAGCACTATGGATTGTCTGGGCTGCTCAAATGGATATCGTTCGAGAGCGCTTTCTACCCGCTCAAGAGGCGGCTGACGCCCAACGAGAATGAGGAGGCCGCACGCTTCTTCGCAGCAATCGAGCCGCATCTGCGGCGATCCGGAGGACCTTGGCTTTTTGGCGAGATCAGTCTCGCCGATCATGCTCTGGCGCCGAACGCGATCAAACTGATGCGCCACGGCGTGTCCGCGGATGCATTTGCCGGAGCAAAAGAATGGATGGAGACGATCCTGGCGCATCCGCATGTCGCCGAATGGCTGGCGGAAGCCGATCGTCTGCCGCACATCTGGTTCGACGAGTATCTGACGGCGGGAGTTGCCACCGAGTTTTCGAGATCGCCTGGAGGGCCGGGCGCCAGCATTCTTGGGCCGCTGGTGCAATGACAATCGGGTGCAGCCACAGTTGTCCATGCCTGGAGGTCTACGCCATCAATGCCTTCACGGCTTGAATGTCTTGCAGGAAGCGATTGCGTTCGGCTTCCTTCTCCGCGGAATCTTGAATGCGCAGGATGAAGGACGGATGGACGGTGAGGAAAACACGCAGGCCGTCCGCGCGCTCGATGATCTGGCCGCGCATCGCGGTGATCGGGACAGCCTTGCCGAGCAGGGATTGCGCCGCAGTTGCGCCTAGCGCAACCACGAGGCTGGGCTTGGTCAGCGCCAGCTCCTTGTCGAGCCACCAGCGACAGGCCTGGATTTCGCCGGTATTGGGTTTCGAATGGATACGGCGCTTGCCGCGCGGCTCGAATTTGAAGTGCTTCACTGCATTGGTGACGTAAATCGTCTTGCGATCGATGGCAGCCTCTTCAAGCGCTGCCTCGAACACTTTGCCAGCAGGTCCGATGAAGGGCCTGCCCGCTATATCTTCCTGGTCGCCCGGCTGTTCGCCGACAAAAACGACTGCAGCCCCTTCCGGACCCTCGCCGAAAACCGTCTGCGTTGCGTCGCGCCAGAGCGGGCAGCGCCTGCAGCTTTCGGCCGCCTTGCGCAACCCCGCGATGGACTCTGCTTCCACGCCATCGTTCCCCTGAACTGACTGGCGTGACTGTGGCCAGTGTTTCGCCTGGACCTTGGCATGATGGGGAGCCGGAGTCGTCGGCATTTTGGCGATCATCTCCCTGGCGGCGGCATCCGCGCCGGCCACCATACCGGGAATGAGTGGCGCCTCCGGGAGGTTCCGCCAGTATCTCTTCGGCATCTCCTTCTGCATTGCTTTTGTCTTCAGGCGCGCGGGGTTGAAGATGTTCTCATAATAGGTAAGCCACAGCGCCTCGGTGGCGTCATCGGCCGGTGCGTCGTGCTTGTCGGCGCCTGGCGCGAAGACCAGTCCGGCCTCGTCCCAATGGACGCTCAGATGCGGCGTCAGGATCGACCAGCGCATACCGGTGAAACGGCGGACAAAGAACGATGCGTTGCGTTCGACGATGAAATGGTCCGGCTCAAACCAGGCGACATAACGCTCGTCCCCGCCTCCGCCGATCTTCCGGAAGCGCACGAAGGCGCGCATTTTATGAATGTCGCGCCCGACGGCTTTCTCCATCGCCTCGAATCGCCGCACATCTGGGTCTGATGCGATCTTCAGCAACTCCGGCTCTGACCGCATCCGCCACAGCATCAGGTAAAGCAGGGCAAAGCGCTCGGGATCTTTGTGGCACAAGGTGGTCTCCGCGCGCTCGACAAAGTCGCGGGAAACCTTGAACTGCCCGCCAACGGGCGCAACAGGCAATCGGCTGGTTGCCCGCTCCGTTGTGTCGATCACCCAGGAAATTTCCTGCGGCTCGATGTCGTTCAACACGAGACTGCGGGCAGCTTCACGCCAGCCATCGAAGTCGGTCTGGCCGGTCAAGTGCACGGTGTAGGCCGAGAGATCGAGAAGCGTGGTCTGCATTGTCAGAACAACGAAAGCTGTTCGCAGGAAGAAACGATCTTGTCGCGCAATGCCGGCTGGTCGGTCAGCCCACCGGGTGACCAGCCTTGGGCAATGATGAATGGCCTGACCTTTGCGATGGAATGGCAAAGCCGTCCCACATCCTCGAGGCGCAAGCGGCGATGCCGCCGCGTCTCGACAATACGCGTGACGACCTTTTCACCGAGGCCCGGCACGCGCAACAGCAATTCCCGTTCGGCCGTGTTCACGTCGACCGGAAACATGGCGCGGTGGCTGAGCGCCCAGGCGAGTTTCGGGTCGATCTCGAGGTCGAGCATGCCATCTGCCTGGCCGTCCAGGATCTCATCCTGAGCGAAGCCGTAGAAGCGCATCAACCAGTCGGCCTGATAGAGCCGGTGCTCGCGCATCAGCGGTGGCTTTTTCAATGGCAGAGAGGAGGAGGCGTCGGGTATGGGGCTGAACGCCGAGTAGTAGACGCGGCGCAGGCGGTAGCTGCCATAGAGCCGCGCGCTGGCCTGCAATATCCCGGCGTCGGGGGTGGCGTCGGCGCCAATGATCATCTGCGTCGACTGCCCGCCCGTGGCGTAGCGCTGGCGCTTCTTCGTCCTGAGGGTCGGCTCCGACTTTTCCTCGATCTTCGAACGCAGTGCAGCCATTGAAAGCCGGATCGTCTCCGGGCGCTTTTCCGGTGCCAGTTTCTTCACGCCCTCGTCGGTCGGGAGCTCGACATTGATCGACAGGCGATCGGCATAGCGGGCTGCCGCGTCGAGCAGATCCTGAGAGGATTCCGGGATCGTCTTCAGGTGGATGTAACCCGCGAAGTTTTCCTCCTCGCGCAGCCGGCGGGCAACTTCAACCAACTCTGCCATCGTCTCGTCGGGCGAGCGGATGACGCCCGAGGACAGGAACAGGCCTTCGATGTAGTTGCGCTTGTAGAAGGAGATCGTCAGCTTGACGATCTCCTCGATGGTAAAGCGCGCGCGCCGGACGTTTGATGATGAGCGGTTGATGCAATAGCTGCAGTCATAAATGCAAAAGTTGGTCAGCAGGATTTTCAGCAGCGAGATGCAACGACCATCAGGCGCGTAGGAATGGCAGATGCCCATGCCTTCGGTCGAGCCGATGCCGCCTGATTTCCGGGAGTCGCGTTTTTCCGCGCCTGACGAGGCGCAGGAGGCGTCATACTTCGCGGCGTCCGACAAAATCGCCAGCTTTTCACCGAGGGTAAGGATGGTCATTTGTTCATGATATGTTCCTGTTTTGATAAATGCAATGTCGATTGACGCGCCAGAGCATTGGCGAAACCGCGTCGTCACCACGTGCGACGCTGCGCGAAGTGCTCGGCCGCGCAGCCGCACCTGATTATCAGGAGACTACGCCGCGCGAGCGGAATGCTCGGCCACTTGCTCACGGTTGGTTCGCCACCATTCGACCAGGCGGGCGAGGCCCTCGTCGAGGTCGATTGATGCCTTGAAGCCCAGAATCTTCTCTGCTTTCGTCGTGTCTGCCAGACGCCGTGAGACGGGGTTCACCTTGCGCTCGGGACCGTACTCGGGCTGGAGATTGGAGCCCATCACCCGCAAGAGCGAGGCGGCCAGATCGTTCAGGCTGGTCTCTACGCCGCTGGCGACGTTGAACACGTCGTCCTCCACGTCCGAGAGCAAGGACAGGATGTTGGCGCGCGCGACGTCCTCGATATAAATGAAATCCATGGTGGTGGATCCGTCGCCGAGGATCAGCGGCGGCTGTCCGGCGGCGATGCGGTCCATCCAACGGATCAGAACCTCGGTGTACTTACCGTGCACATCCATGCGCGGGCCGTAAACGTTGAAATAGCGCAGGGCCACGTAAGGCAAGTCGTACATGTCGTTGAACGAGCGCAGCAGGCCTTCCAGCATGACCTTGCTGGCGCCGTACCAGGTGCGGTTGTTGTAAGGGTGATGGCTCTCCTCGGTCGGGAAAAGGTCGGCCAAGCCGTAGACCGAGGCCGAGGACGCTGCACAGATCTTCTTCACGCCCTTGGTCTGGGCGGCCTCAATGACGTTGTAGCTGCCGTCGCACATGACGCCCAGGGCTTCGCGAGGCTCCGCGGCGCAGGCGATGACCCTCAGGGTTGCCATATGGATCACGGCGTCCATGCCGTCGGTGGCCCTGAGGACAGCCTCCATGTCGCGAATGTCGCCTTCGACGAGTTGGACGCGTGGGTTTTGCAGGGCGTCCCTGACGTTGTGCAGGCTGCCGCGGATCAGGTTGTCGAAAATCACGATCTTTTCCGGCGCGTGATCCTTCAGCAGGAGATCGATGGTCGTCGAACCGATCAGACCGCAGCCGCCGGTCACCAAGATGCGAGAGCCCTCAAGTTTCACGGTATTCCCTTTCTTCTGTTGGTGATGGCCTCGGCAGGCCTGTTTCCGGTCGAGCGCGGCTCACTCATCAAACACTTGCCTGCAGTTTCTTGACCGCGGCCACGACCACATCCTGCTGCTGCTCCGTGAACTCCGCAAACATGGGCAGGGACAAAACCTCGGCAGCCGCATTTTCGGCGTGCGGGAACTGGCCCTGCCTGTAGCCGAGGTCGGCGTAAGCGGGCAGCAGGTGCACCGGAATGGGATAGTGGATGCCTGACTGGATACCCTGAGCGTTCAACGCCTCTTGCCAGTTTGCCCGGTCGGGCGTGCGGATGGCGTAGATGTGGTAGACGTGCCGCACGTCGCTGCGAACGAAGGGTGTCGGCAGGCCGGTGCCAGCAAACATGGTGTCATAGCGGGCGGCGATGGTGCGGCGCCGTTCGGTCCACAGATCCAGGTACCTGAGCTTTACGCGCAGGACGGAGCCCTGAAGGCCTTCCAGGCGGTAGTTATAGCCCTTGAGTTCGTGATGGTACCTCCGCTCGGCACCCCAGTCGCGCAGCATGCGGACCGCACGGTTGTGCTCGGCATTGTCAGTGGTCAGCATCCCACCTTCGCCATAGGCGCCGAGGTTCTTGCCGGGATAGAAGCTGAAAGCCGCCATATCGCCGATGGCGCCAACGCGCTTGCCTTTGTACTCCGCTCCGTGCGCCTGGCAGGCGTCTTCCAGCACCACAAGTCCGTGCTTCCGGGCGATGGCCATGATCGGGTCCATGTCGGCCGGCTGGCCGTAAAGGTGGATCGGGATGATCGCCTTGGTGGCCGGCGTGATCGCGGCCTCAATCTGGGCCGGGTCGATGGTGTAGGTTGCAGGATCGATATCGACGAGCACGGGAGTAGCCCCGGTGTAGTAGATGGCCGCCACCGTCGCCACGAAGGTGAAAGGGGAGGTGATCACCTCGTCGCCCGGACCAATCCCGGCGGCCAGCAGGCCCAGATGCAGCGCACTGGTGCCAGTGTTGACGCCGGCACCGAAGGCCGCTTGCGAATAAGCGGCGAATTCCTTTTCGAATGCAGCGACTTCATCGCCCAGGGTGAACAGACAGGTCTCCAGGGTACGCTGAATGGCGGCATCTACCTCGGGCTTGATCGAGGCGTACTGGGTTTTCAGATCGACGAACGGGATCATGTCACGCAGCGCCTTTGCGTCGCAGGTGAATGGTTTCACCACGCCCTCGCATGGAACTGGTTGCAGCTTCGATGATCTCCACCACGCGCAGGCCAAGCTGGCCATCGGCGATCGGAACCTTCTTTTCGATGATGCAGTCGATCCAATCCTGGCCGGCAATGCGCAGGGCTTCGGTGGAATCTAGCTTGGGTGCCCACATGTCTCCCGTCCGGTAGCCGACGCGCATCTCGTGGATCTTGGCCGGATCATCGGTGAAGGAGACGCCTTTGTCGTAGACCTTGACCTTCTCGGAGGGCTCGAGATCGTCGTAGGTAATCATCTTGTTGGAGCCGCCGAGCAGGATGTTGCGCACCTTCACCGGTGCAAGCCAGCTCACATTGATGTGCGCGATCATACCGCTGTCGTAGAACAGCGAGATGTAGGCCAGATTTTCCGGGGTGCCGGGGAAATGGTTGATGCCGCTGGCCGTAACCGCGTTCGGGTGTTCTTCGAACAGATGGTCGATGATTGCGAAGTCGTGGACCGCCAGGTCGGAGATGACGTTCACGTCCTTCTGGAAGAGACCCAGGTTCACCCGGGTGGCGTCGTAGTAGTAGATCTGGCCGAGGTCGCCGGCGGCAACGATCTCGCGCATCTTCCGGACAGCGCCGGTGTAGATGAAGGTGTGATCGACAATCAGGGTCAATCCGCGCTTGTCGGCCTCATTGACCAGCATCCTGGCCTGCAGCGAGGTTTCAGCCATAGGCTTTTCGAGCCAGAGATGCTTGCCGGCCTTCAGTGCCGACATGCCCAGTTCGAAGTGGCTGTTGACCGGCGTCGCCACGGCAATAGCGTCGATCTCGGGATCCTGGAGCAGGGCCTGGACATCGCCGGTGGTCCGGACGCCCGGATAGCGGCGCTCCACCAGTTCGCGCTTCTTGGGGTCCAGGTCGGCGACTATGCGGACCCGGGCATGGGGAAGCTCCATGAAGTTACGCAGGAGGTTCGGCCCCCAGTAGCCGTAGCCGATTATACCGATGTTGATGATTTCGGCCTGGTCCTCACCCCACCTGCGCTCGCCAGAGTCCTGAAGGTCCTGTCGAACGCCTGTCGTTGGCTGAGAGGGGAAGCGCCCGTTGATCGTCCAATGTCGTTCCATCTCGACCTCTTCAAGCCATCTCGGCGTCTTCAAATTGTTGGTTTGAAGCCGCGAAGTCACTATGACCGTTGGGTTATCAGGACCCAACCAGGGTCATCCAGCCAGGCGAGGGCAGGCGCTGGAACTACCTCAAAGGATATCTCCGGATACGCCAAAGAATGCAATTCGACGTACGAAATCGTCCCGACAGAGAGGTCAGTCAGCCTTGGCGGTCCGTGTGTCTCCGACGACGCGTGCTGGTACGCCGATGGCGACGGCGAAGTCGGGGATGTCACGGGTGACCACGGCGCCGGCGCCGATCAGCGCCCGCTCGCCTATGGTCACGCCCGGGGTGATGGTGACGTTGGAGCCGATGGAGGCGCCCTTCTTGATCCGGGTCAGCTCGACCTTCCAGTCGGCTTCACTCTGGGCGCTCCCATCGAGGTTGGTGGCTCGGGGAAGGCGATCGTTGGTGAACATCACTCCGTGGCCGATGAAGACTTCGTCCTCGATGGTTACACCTTCGCATATGAAGGTGTGCGAGGAGATCTTGCAGCGCTCGCCGACATAGGAATTCTTCTGAATCTCAACGAAGGCGCCGATGCGCGACCCGTTGCCGACCTCGCAGCCGTAGAGGTTCACCAGATCGGGGTGGTGGATCACGACCTCGCCACGCAGCACCACACTGTCCGAAATCGGCATCGTTTCTCCCCCGGAGCTGTCTGTCGGTCGGTGACGATTTTTATGTAACCTGCCTTGTCGCTTGGCAAGCTTTGGCCAGTCGGGATAACAAGTATAGGCAGGCTGCGACCGTGGGAGCACGGGGGGACGATGCAATCTGAGAACGAGCGCTCCGAGCCAGAGGTGGCGCGCATGCGCCGCAACTACGAAGAGTTTCAAAGCTTTCGGAGGGAGGCCGAGCGCTGCCTGGAAGCTGACGACCTCAACTCCGCCGCAGCCTATGTGGAGGCGGCGGTCACGCTTGCACGGAAGCGACACTGCGGCTTTTATCGGTCCGACCCGCTTGAGCAGATATTGACCGAGATCGCGCGACGGGCTCTCGCCGCGAAGGTCGAAGCTACCCGACCGGCGCGAACGAAGATCGACCGTGTGCTGCATGTGGCCACTGTTCTGAACGAGGTCGGTGGCTTGACGCGGATGATGCGCCGCTGGATCGCCGCCGATGAGGGACGGCATCATTCCCTGGCCTTGTTGCGTCATCCAGGCGCGCCGCCGCTTTCGGTGCGCCAGGCCGTGGAGGCGCGTGGTGGCCACATCCACCTGATCGGCGCAACGCGCGGCGGACCCGTAGAATGGGCCAGGACGCTCCGGAAGTTGTCGCTCGATTTCGACCTTGTCGTGCTGCATGTCAGCAACGAGGACCCGACGCCGGGCATAGCCTTTGCAGACGAGCGCAATCGACCGCCTGTGGTGTTGGTCAACCATGCAGACCATGCCTTCTGGGTGGGGCTCTCCGTGTGTGACCTGATCGCCAGTTCGCGCGTGTCGGGCGAGCGGCTGGTGGTGGAACGGCGTGGGGTGCCGGCGGAGCGGCATGTTATCCTGCCGATCCAGATCGATCCGCCGATGCGCAGGCACGGTCGAGCCGAGGCACGGCAGAAGCTCGGCCTTCCGGCCGGCGGCCCGCTTCTGGTTTCCGTGGCCCGCGGTGTGAAGTACCGCACCTTGGGCGGGGTTTCGTTCGCCCACATGCATGTCGAGGCGCTCTTGGCACACCCCGATGCACGGTTGCTGGTCGTAGGTCCGGGTGAGCCGGCCGACTGGCAGGAGGCCATAGCGGCGACCGGCGGGCGGATCATGGGGCTGCCGGAGACGCCCGATCCATCGCTCGCCTTCGAAGCAGCGGACGTCTATCTCGACTCCTACCCTTTCGTATCGATTACCTCGATGCTGGAAGCTGGCGGGCTGGGCGCCCCCTGCGTGACGCTGTTTCCCTATCCGTCGGATGCCAACGTCATGAGCACCGATATGCCTGGATTGGCGCCGACCATTGGCTTCGCCACCTCGATGGCGGACTACAACCGCATCCTGTCGGACTGGCTGGCCGATCCCAGGGCCCTGCGTTGGCGGGGCGATGAGACAGCCGCCAACGTAAAGCGGCTGCACACCACGCCGAATTGGCTCGAAAGCCTGGAGGCGCTCTACACCAGGGCCCTGGCAGTCCGGCCAGTCACACCGCTGCGCGAGAAGAGAATTCCCGCCGACGAGGAGTTCTATGAAGGCTATCCCGACATTCTGCTCAACGAGGTGTTCGGCGAGTTCGACAACGTCGAGGCGATCCTGAAGCGTTCCCTGCGCCTGATGTCGCTGGCGGAACGGTTAAGGGTATGGCGGCGCCTGGCGCGGACCAGGAGCTTCGACGGGCCTCGCGATGCTGCCCGCAACCTGCTGCCCGAATGGCTGCCCCGGCGCATAAGCCGGCTATGGAGGTGAGGTTCCAACAGTAAGGTCCCACCCGCTGGCGCGTCTCTTATCGCGTCTACTGCGCCTGAAAAAAAGTGATCGATCTTCGGCCGCGACCACATCAACTCATCCAATACTGCCAATACTACCCAAGCATGAAGTGGCTGCCGGTTCGGGCAGCCGTCGCGATCATACTTTTGATTGAGAGCCCTACTTCTGATGAGCAATTCCGTTCGAAGGGATAAGGCCATGAGCGCCTCGGGTTCGATATTGTTGCCCGCTGGGTCCGAACGTTATGGCCGGTATGCGGCCTGCCGTTCGAGGCTGATAGAAGAACAGAGGCGAAAGTGGGCACGCTTGGGGGAGCAACGAAGTTTCTGAAGCGGGCGGTCCGAGCGTTCGGTGTCGAAAGGCGTCATCTGGTCGGCCCACGCATGGTCCTCGAACGCGAGGGTATGTCCGTCCTTGGCCGACGCATGCGCCGTTCGGGAGGCCGGATCCTGGCTTACCACTCTGTCGGCCAGCCGCTGATGAAGCACAACGACGTGCCGCCGAAGCTGTTTCGTCGGCAACTGGAGTGGGCCGCGGCGCGGGGTTATCGGTTCGTCCCAGCCTCGAAGATTGCGCGGACGGGGGGCGACCCGACGGACCTTGCCATCACATTCGACGACGGCCTGCGCAGCGTGATGACCGAGGCTGCGCCGATCCTGAAGGATTTTGCGGCGCCGTGGACCCTCTTCGTGGTCACCGACTGGAGCGAAGGCGCCTCGCCCTGGGGCACTGACGAGATTCTGGGCTGGCGCGATCTGGAGCGCCTGGCCGCCGCCGGCGTCGAAATCGGCAGCCACTCCGCGACCCATCCTGATTTTGGACAGCTGGATGCCCCCGCCGCCCGTGAGGAACTGCATCGCTCGCGCGCCATGATCGACGCCCGGCTCGGTTTTGTGCCGACGTCGTTCGCAATCCCGCTCGGCCAGTCGGCCAACTGGACGCCGGTCGCCATGCGGGAGGCCAAGGCAGCAGGCTATGAACTGGTCTATGCCCAGGCCGAGGAAACGCGTTCGGCTGGCACCATCGCGAGAACCTTCATCACACGCTTCGACAACATGCGGGTGTTTTCAGCGGCCTTGTCGGGCGTTTTTGATCGCTGGGAGGAGTGGGGATGAAACAGGCGCGCATCGTTTCGGTCGTCGTTCCGACCCGAGATAGACCACAGCTCCTGGACCAAGCGCTGGAGAGCATCCGAGCGCTAGAGGGCTCGGACCTGACGTTCGAGATTCTGGTAGGCGACAACGGCTCCAACCATGATGCCACCAGCACTGTGACGCAGGCCCACGGCGCGCGGCATCTCATCGTGGCGACAGCGGGCGCGGGCGCTGCGCGCAACGCGGCGATGCGTGCGGCGACGGGAGAGTTCCTGGCCTTCCTGGATGACGATGACGTCTGGACCGAGCAGCATGTACGGCCGCACCTGCAGCTCTTCGACAGTCACCCACAGATCGAGTCGATCTTCGGTCAGGTGGTGATGACCGATCCTGATCTGCTGCCGATCGCGTCCCCCATCCCTGATGCGGTGCGCCCCGACGGCGACCATCTGAAGATGATGCTGGACGGCTATTTCCCGCAGATCGGCGCCACGATGGCTCGTATCGGGGTACGCGACGCCTATGGTTATTTTGACGAGACCCTGCTGGCCGACCAGGACTGGGACTGGCAGCTGCGTGTCGCGGGTGGCGGGCATGTGGAGCATGTCGCTGTGCCTTGCGTCTTGTTTCGCCAGCGACCGCCGGGATCCTACGATGCCTTGGTGCTGAGCCGGATTCCTTATACGCGCAAGGTATTCATGCGGCACGCCATGCCCGTCTGGCGCAAGTGGCGCTCGCCAAAGGCGTGGTTGCATTCCTATTTCGCCGCGCTCCTGGGGTTCTACACCTATTTCGCCGATGCAGCGGTGGAGCGGGCCGTCAAGGGGGATGCGAAGGGCGTACGGTTTGCCGTGCGTCATGCGCTGCTGGTGTTTCCGTTCCGGGCGGTAAGACAGCTCGTGATGCCGACCCCATTGCGTGCAGCGTTCTTATGGTCGATCGGCCTGGGTGCGCGACCGCTGGTTGCCGAGGGGCGGAGCTGAACTGAACAGGCGTGGAGCTCAAGGATCAGATCGGCATGCAGGACGTCCAGAACACCCCGAAGCCCGGTGCCGATGTTCCAATCATCATCAGCATTGTCATCGCGACGCACAACCGCAGCCACGACGTCCTGGAGAACGTCGATGCCTTGCTGCCGCAATGTGTCGGTCGGCCAGTGGAAGTCATCGTCATCGACAGCGCTTCGGCACCGGCGCACGCCGCGGTGCTGGAGACCCTGAAAGCGCGCGCGGGATTGCGCTTCATACGGCTCGATGAACCCGGCGTCGCCAAGGCCCGCAACGCAGGGTTCGAGGCCGCTGCGGGTGAATGGATCGCACTGTTGGACGATGATGCTGTAGCGCGCTCCGGCTGGGTCGAGGCGGCGATCAATTGTGTCGCCCGGTGCGATGCCCGGACTGCCATCCTGGCCGGCCGGGTGATCCCATACTGGCCCGACGACGCCGGCAGCCTTGAAATGCCACCGAGCCGGCTTGGGCCACGCGCGCGCCTGTTGCTGTCCGTGGTCGATGAGCGCGGCTTCCGGGACACGACCGATCATCCCATCGGCGTTGGCGCCAACATGCTGTTTCGCCGGAGTGTGCTGGCAGCACAGGGCGGGTTCGACGTCGCGGCCGGCCGGGTCGGCTCGAACCTGGCCAGCGGGGAAGAAGCCCAGATGATGACCGACCTGATTGGGGCCGGCTACCGCTGCTGGTATTCGGATGCCTTCGTGGTGGACCACAAGGTCCATGCCGGTCGTCTGACGCGCGCATGGCTCACGGAGCGCGCGCGCAAGGAAGGCGAGGTGGAACTGAGAAGCCTGAAGACGCCGGGCCAGAAGACGGCGCGCGCGATCAAGATGCTCATCGCCACCCCAATGCTGGCCGTGCTCCAGATGCGTGATCGGCCCGAGCATGAATATTACTTGCGTCTGAACCACAATCTTGGCCTGCTGCGGAAGCTGTTCGCTCCGGCAGGGTGAAGGGGGCTCACGCCGTGGCCGGCGCCGCTTTCCGTGTTGCCTGGTGAGCCCAGGCCATGATCGGTCGTTCGAGGAAACGCCAGGATATGGTTGCGAGGCCGACTGTCACGGCAAACTCGATGGGGGCCGGGATCCAATCCGGCGTTCCGAACGGGACGCCAAATTTCCGGGCTGCCGCTTCGATATCGTAGAAATGCACGAACTCGTGGAAGATGTAGCAGCCGTAGCTGATGCGCCCCAGGCTGCGCAGGGGCCAGGTCTCCAGAAAGGCGACGAAGCGCGTGCCCTGGTTCTCCGAGATCTGGAGGACCAGAAGCGCAGCGGTAGCCGCGACTGCCGGTGCATAGAAGCGCCACACAATCTCGTCCTTCAGGACAGTGAGGGGCATGATGAGAAGGGCGAGCGCCGCGATGGCCTGGGCTGGCGTGGAAACCAGCCATGCCGGCCCTCGCCGGTCGAGGTTCAGTCCTACCAGGCCGCCTAGGGCGAGATAACCAAAGCCGGTCATGGGATTCAGACCGATGATCTTGGGTGATAGTCCGGCCCATTCGAAGCCCACCTGAGTGACGAGGCCCAGAACCACGAAGGCAACGCAAATGTGTCTTGCACCCTTGCTGGGGACGAACAGCAGCAAGGGTGCAAACAACAGATAGAATTGCTCTTCGATCGCCAGGGTCCAGAAGTGGTTGAAATGGCCCACCCAGTGGTCGGTCGTGAACACATAGATGTTTGTGGCGTAGAGCAACATGGCCAAGGGCGCGCCGCCTCCGAAGCCATCGAAGTGAACGAACAGCGAGGCAATCAGGAAGAAGCCGATCGTTGCGTAATAGATGGGGAATATTCTGGCTGAGCGCCGAAGATAGAATATTCCCAGACCGGCCCGCGTCGTCGTTTCGCCTGCTTCGATCGCCGCTCGCGTGCGAGCCAGGATACGGGTGATCAGCAGGCCGCTGAGCGCGAAGAACAGCATGACCCCGTCGCCGCCGAGGGATCCGTAACTCCCCTGATGAACCTTGTGGCTGATGAATACGAAGATGAAAGCGATCGCGCGGAGCCCGTCGAAACCCTTGATGCGGCGTTCGTCGTCGAGTCGCATCGGCCCTGGCTCCGCCCGCCTATCGCGCGACCGTGTGCTGCCCCGGGGACAGGACGGCGGCCGCGCTGCTGGCCTCGGCACCTTCCCGCGCAGTCAATCTGGCGGCCAGTTGCAGGAACGGCCGCTCCAAAAAATGCCAGGAGAGCGTCGCCAGCGCGATGGTGATGAGGAGCTCGACGGAAAACTGCACGATCGGTGGTGGATCGATGTCGATATGCAGCTTATGGAACACCGCCTGGATGTCGTAGAAATGCACAAACTGGTGCAGGATATAGAAGGCATAGCTCACCCGGCCGAGCGAGCGCAGCGGCCAGAGGTTGAGGAAAGCCACGACCGGGGTCTGCTGGTTACGGGCGATCTGGAACAGGAACAGGCCGGCAACCGTGCAGGTCAGCGGTCCCCAGACATTCCATGAATCTCGGAAGTATCCGAAGACCAGCGGGATCGCGATCAGCGCCAGGCCAGCCGTCGCCTGAGCCTGCGCACTTACCAGCCACGCGGGCGGCTTGAGGTTTTTCAATGAGGCGACGAAGCCGCCGACGCTAAGCATGCCGAAGGCGATCAGAGGATCGACATGGATGGCGTTCGGGTGAGTCTTCACCAACACCAGCCAGGCCAGCATGGCCGCACCGGCGAACATGAAGCCGATGCAGATCCGAGCCAGGTATCTACGCGGGTTGAACAACAGGATCGGCGCGAAGAGCAGGTAGAATTGTTCCTCTGCCGACAGCGACCAGAGGTGACCGAAATGGCCGTGGTCCGCAGTCGGCGTCATCTGGATATAGATGTTGGTGCCGTAGAAGGCGTAGATCGTCGCCTCCATGCGTGAGAAGCCGACGAATGAGGTGAACAGCGACCCCAGCGCAAAAACGCCGAGACAGGCATAATAAAGCGGGAAGATACGCAGGCTGCGGCGCAGATAGAAGTCACCCATCGACCGCCAGCTCGACTGGGTCCCGGCCTCGACCTTTCCGCGCATCTCCGAAAGGATCGATGAGATGAGCATGCCGCTGAGCACGAAAAAGAGCCAGACGCCGACAGAGCCATAGGAATCGTGATGCGGCAGGGTCGTCTTGTGGCTGATGAAGACCATCAGGACGGCGATCGCGCGCACGCCGTCAAAGCCGGCGATACGATCTCCCCCCGGCCGGGCAACCGCCTTGGCGGGCTGGGTGGTGAAAATCGCATTCCGATCTATCGTTACCATGGATCAATACCCGAGCCGATGCTCCATATGTCGAACAGTTTCACGCATCGGAGTCATAGGAGTCCGAACCGATAAAGCGCGCTGACGGCGCGTGGGCGAAAGATCGCGCCATAACGCCCGGCCGTGGGCTCACCCCAACTCCGCTTGTAGCCTTGCCCTGAGCCGAGATCGAAATGATGGTGCCCGGCGCTCGCCGCCCATTGGATCGAGGCCTCCATCATGCGGACACCGACCCAAAAGCGGTCGTAGTCGGGATCGCGGACGATGCATTGGCCAAGCGCAATGCCGTCCTTGCACATCAGGACGATGCCGGCCGTGCGCCGATCGCCGTCGAGCAGATGCAAGGTATGGAACTGGATCGGACTGTCCGCGCCGTGCCTTTTCATGAAAGCGCGCCAGAATCGCCGGCGATCCTCGGCGGCGACTATCTCCTCGGCGTCGGTGCCCTCCCACATGCGCACCCACTGGGCGCAGCACCACTCCAGGTCATCCACGTTGTCGATGCGAAGCCGCATGAAATCGTCGCAGCGTTTGCGGGCCCTGCGCACATTGCTGCGGTGATTGCGGCTCCAGCGCGCCTCATAGTCGCCCTGCAGGTCGACGCGGTGGTTGTCCGGCGACCAGTAGGATCGTGGATTGAGCTCCATCACGCTCTTGTCTAACCCTGCCTCTATCCGCACCTCGACGCCCAGGGCATGCAGCGCCCGACCCAGGGCGGCTGGAGAGGATGCCGGCGCGATCACGCCGGAAAGCGATTGATAGGCAACGGGCTCCCAGTATCGGCGGCGGCGGCGCAGGGAGATGAGCGCGGTCGGCCGACCGTTTTCTGTCGCCAGGGCGTGGCGTTTCCGGATGCTCGTGGGCTGCGTGAGCTCACGATAGAGGTCGCGGTCGCAGCCAGGAATGGCCGGCAGATCGTCGAGAGCCTGGTCGAGGGTCGAGTTCCAGGCATCGAACCAGGCAACGCGGACACCGCGCGTCGTCAAGCGGGTGACGATACGGGCCGCAGAGATCACCGCGGGCGCGGCGACATGGCCCAGCACACGCTCGAAGCCCGAGCCGGCGGGATTCACCCCGGCGGCGTGTATGGCGTCAGAGTGGCTCATCACCGATCCTTTCTTGCCGGCCATCGAGACGGTCGAAGAGGCGGCCGGATCGTCCTTTGATCGCGGACCAGACGGATTGCACGCCATCCCGACGACCGGCGGGATCGATTTCGCTGTGCGCGTCGGCCGGCACAGGCGCCTGTCCCTGTTCTGTGGCTTCGCCAAGGAAGTGCCGGATGGATGTGAGCGCAGGGCGCAGCCAAGCAGGCGCCAGGGCTTGGGCCCTGCCCAGCAGATAGGCCAGTTCGGCCGCGAAAGGATGACGGGTCCAGCCCATGGCCAGGAACCAGAACACTCCGCCAAGCACGCCGCCCAGGAATGCCTGCAGGACCGATATCTCCATGTCGAAGCCGTTCAGCCCGATGATGACGAGCGGGCCCAGCGTTGTGGCCAGGGTTGCAACGGCGCTGGGCGCCAGCGCGCGCAGATATTCGCCAACGCTCAGATTCAGCCGACGCATCAGGAACCAGAGGCCAACGCCCACCTGGATCGGTGTGGTGACGAAGATCGAAAGTGCGAGAACCAGGGGGCCATGCTGGGCCGCCAGGACCATGATCAGACTGGTGATCGGCAGGGAGATGATCCAGGCCTTGGCCGTGTCGCGGATACCGCCGGCGGCCACCAGGGCCGGGAACATCAAGGGGACCGGGAAGTAGAGCATGGTGGCTGCCGCCATCACCTGCACCAGCGGGATTGTGGTATCCCATTGCGGTCCCAGCATGGTGCGCACCAAGGGGTAGGCGAACAGGACGACCATTGCCAGACCTGGCCAGTGGAAGGCGGTCAGGCTGGCCGCAGCCTTCAGATAGGGGGCTTTGAGGGGACGACCTGTGCGCGCATGGGCAGCAAATCCCGGCAGGGCGACCGCAGAGATGGCCGATGTGACCAGCCGGCTGGGCATTTCCGTGACCTGTTGGCCTCGGCTGTAGAGGCCGACATCCGTGCTGCCGCTGGCCCGACCCAGCATGAATGTCGGAATGACGGCACCGAGGGAGGTCAGAAGGCCGGTCGCGGTATTGAGGCCGCCGAAGGCCAGAATCTCGCGCCATTTGGTGAATTCGATCCGGAAAATGGACAGGTCGGGGCGTATGAGGATGGCGAAGACGAAGGTGGAGAGCGGATAGCTCAGCGAACCCCAGGCGAAGCTCATATAGCCGACGCCCATCATCACCAGGCCGGTGGTCGTAATGTTGCCGACCAGGGCCGCGCCCAGGTTGATGGCTGCGATATCCCAGAACCTCAGATCGCGTCGAAGCAGGGCGACGATCGGCGAACCTATGCTCGAAAACAGATAGCCAAAAGCCATGGTGCGGACGAAGCTCTCCAGACGCGGTTCGTGAGCGAAGTCGGCGTAGAGGCCCGCAGTTGCGAAGAAGGCGGCCGTGAGGACGATGGCGACCATCAGCATCATGGTGAAGGAGGTGCGTATCTCCTCCTTGGTGAGCTTTTCGGCGTTGACGATGTAGTTGGTGACGCCGAAGTCGCGCAGACCCTCGGCGAGTGCGACGAGGCTGGCGCCTAGGAAGGCTGCGCCAATTTCGTTGGGTGTCAAAAGCCGCGATGAAACGTAAAGCGTAATGAAATTGAGGATGAGGGTGGCGTATTTGTCGAAATAGACTGCGACCACCGCGCGCCGAACGCTCGCCATTTCAATCGCTCACTTTCGCTAGGACTGGCCCCAGTGCGAGACCGCCGCCATGTCTGGCCGTGAATCCCGCAGCTGGCGTCTTGCGCCTTGGATTTTGGGCCGAGTGGCGTTGATCAGGGTCGAGGCAACCTTCTGTTGATCCTCATCGGTCATCTGGGGATAGAGCGGAAGGACGATGGCATGATCCTGAGCTGCCTCCGACTCTGGCAACGGCGTGCGCAGGGGATGAGAGGCATAGACGTCCTCGCGGTGGGCGCACATGATACCGCGCCGGGTGGCGACGCCGGCATCCAGCATAGCTTGCATCACAGTGCGTTGGTCGGCAACAGCCGGCAGCCGGACACAGAAGCTCTGCCAGTTGGTGCGCGCGTAGGACGGTTCGCGCACCAGGCTCAGCCATTGTGCCTCGCCAAGCAATTCGGCGTAGCGGGCGGCCAGTGCACGGCGGCGGACAACAATGCCGGGCAGGCGCTTGAGCTGCTCTCGGCCGACAGCAGCCTGAATGTCGGTCATCCGATAATTGTAGCCGACAACCGGATGCGTCTCGAAGATCACCTGGGCCGAGCCATGGCGGATCGTGTCGGGCACGCTCATGCCGTGCTGGCGCAGCAGCTTGAATTTGGCGGCCCAGTCGGCATGCCTGGTGGTCAGCATGCCGCCGTCGCCGGTGCTCATGATCTTGCGCGGATGAAAGGAGAAGCACGCCACGTCGCCGTGCACCTTGCCGATCTTCTCCCACTGGCCGCGCCAGAGGATCTCGCTGCCGCTGGCACAGGCTGCGTCCTCGATGACGGGCAGGCCCTTGGCCTTGGCGATGTCGAGTACCGAAGCCATGTCGCAAGGCAGGCCCATCTGGTGAACGACCAGGATCGCCCTGGTCTTGGCCGTAAGCGCCTGCTCGATCAAGGTCGGGTTGATATTGTATGTGGCTGGATCGATGTCGACGAAAACCGGGATCGCGCCGCAATAAGTCACCGAATTGGCTGTGGCTATATAGGAGTGGCTGACCGTGACCACTTCGTCTCCGGGCTTCACTCCGGCAGCCAGCAGGGCCAAATGCAGGGCCGTTGTGCAGTTCGAGACGGCCACGGCGTGCGGTGCACCGGTAAAGGTGGCGAACTCCGCCTCGAAGGCTGCGATTTCGGGGCCTTGTGTGACCCAGCCGGACAGGATGACACGCCGTGCCGCCTCGGCCTCGGCTTCATCCATCGTGGGCTTGATGATCGGAATCATGTCAGGGTCCTCAGCTGAACGAAAGTCCCACCTCGGTGCGCCAGAAGCTGAGATTGTCGTATCACGAGCAAGCCGGTCGCTCACCTTGTCCTAATGTGGGCCGGCGAGTTGGGCGTATCAGTATATTGGGGGTGGTCGACGATGCGGATACCGCTTTCGGTCAGCGGACATGTCACCCTCGCCGGATGCTTTCAGGCTTCCAGCCAGCCTTGGCGCATCGATCCGCCCAGTTGCCCAGGAAAATTCCAGATCAGCACTGCAGGATGTTCTGAGGTGACGAGGAAGCAATGGAACAACCAAGGTTCCAATGCGGTCGTGCGGATTTACCAGGTTCTCGTCGGCGGAGATCCGCAAGGCAGTTAGGAGCCCCAAGAGCTCTGGGGACCCCGATGCTCAGGTCTCTATGTATTCGCCTTCGAATCCTGCGAACTTCATCAGGCCTGCATGATCGAGCAGGCGGACATAGCCCTGTCGAAATTCAAGAAACTTGCGTTCCCGCAGTTCTCGCAGCATACGGTTGACGTGGATCGGGGTAAGCCCAAGCGCGTCAGCGAGGTCATACTGGGTCAGCGGGCATTCAAAGCTGTTGTCAACGACTGAGCCCACTCTCTGCAGGCGTGCCGTCAGTTCGAGCAGCAGATAGGCCGTCCGTTCCAGGGCGCCGCGTCGCCCTATGTTGGCGAGATGTTGAGCGATCACCGCACCGTTGTGCGCAAGGGCTTCAACCAGGAAAGAGAAGAGATCCGGTGATTTCATGGCCGCAACCGTGAACGTCTTGGTCGATGCGGTCGATAATGAAAGTTCAGTCTGCGCCAAAAAGGTTTCAAGAACGCCGCCCTCATGCGACTGGGGCAGGATGACATCGCCCGTCAGGGCAAAATCCAGTATCTGGCGCTGTCCGGTTGCCAGCTGGTGCGAAATGCAACCCCAGCCCGACTCGACGATGTAGAGGCGATCGTTGTCGTCGCCCTGACTGAAGATGATTGCGTTGGCTGGATATCGCTTCGAGGTGAACCCTAACGTTCTCATAAACGCCGCATCGCCAGCGCCAAATCCAACGAGGGACGACTGGGACGCGTCCCATCTCAAAAGCGAACGTGAAGCATAAGTCATCCGTACTGCCCGCCCATACGAACTAACTGTACGCCTTTTACGAGTTCGTCATGCACACAAATATGCTCGGCGGCATTGCGCAAATTAAAATGATGCCTTCTTAAGCAACTTCTAATATTCGTTGGAAAAATATCTGCAGCCTCGTTTTGGAGAAAGCCATGCAATCTGGCTTGCGCCAGGTTGACTGACTTTCTTCTTTGAAATTCGCTCTTTGAGTCTCGCCCAAAGGATACTGCAGTTTACTATCACGACAAAGACACAAAGGTATTACGCCATTAGTAGAAGTCGACCGCCAAGCTACGGTCGATGGGTTCATCCTGGGCCGTTTCGAAAAGACAGTAGCGTTTTGAGAAAGCAAGTGCCGCGCATTGGTGCGCGACTGCTCGGACAGGGAACCGGTTTCTTCAGCCGTAACTGTGTTTGAGGCCAGATCTGTCCTCTTCATGCAACGGAAGCGGGAACGCTTCGATCTGTCCTTCGGTCTTGTCGAGATACTGCATCAAGGCAGTCACCAGATGGTAGAATATGCTGGCAGGAACCTCAGTGGCCAGCGGCCGGCCGCGCTCGTCAATCCTGTCTACCCAGAGCCCGAGCGGAGCCGGATCGATATGCCATCTGAAGAGGCGCGCGACGCGTGCTTCGATCTCAGGCTTCAGATCGGGTCCACCGATGTTGTCCAAGGCGATTGCCGCCTTGATCGCTTCGCATTGCGGCCAACTGCGTGAAAGCCTGTCGAAGGGCATTCCCTGTCGCGACACGGCTGCGTAGGCGAGACCGGTAGCTCGGTTCAATCCGCTGGCGACGGCCGACGAATAGAGCTTCCTTGCATACGCAGACAGGTCTTTCTGCCCGCTTGCTCGTGCAAAATCGACGAGGAGCGAGGCCCATTCGAAGTGATGCCCCGGTTCGGTCCACTGGCCTTTCTCTCCGGGGATCGGAAGCCAGTCGGCGTCGAAAAACTCGCCGAGTGTCCAGCTGTCTTGGTCAAAGAAATGGCAGCGGAAGAGATCGATGATGCGGGCCGCCCGACGAAGGTAAGTGCGATCGCCGGTCACGCCATACCAGGCAAGGAAGGCCTCAAGCAGGTGCATGTGTGGATTGGACGACCGCACTCCGTTCCCGCCGGGGGTATCGAGGAAACCATTCAGGCAGCCGTCTTCAAGGTAGGAGTCGATGAAGTTGAATGTCTCCTGTGTTAGCTGCAATGCGCCCTGGTGACCACATCGATGGGCATGAGCAAGCGCCAGGAGTACGCAGGAATGGTCATATGCGTCCTCCGCCGGGTCAGCCACACTGCCATCTACGTTCAGCGTGCGCACCCAACTGCCGCGGTCGGTCCGGCCGTGTTGTGCAATGAAGCTGATACCGTGATCGATGAGGCTGTCGGCTGGTCCGCTCCAGCCACGTTCCTTGGCCACGGCGAAGGCATAAATCTGACGAGCCATCGTCCGCATCCGCTTGGGCTTGCCCAACGGCCTTGCATCGAAACCGAGGGCCTCGTGAAACCCACCATATACGTTGTCGACGCCCGCAGTGGACCACAGCGGCAGTGTCTCCTGGAAAAGCCAGTGCTCGACGCGCTTGCGCCATGAGCCGCTGACGACAATCCGGTCTTCCGACGCCGTGAGTTTCGTCTCGAGGCGACCACTCTTTTCCAACTGCTCGACGACTTTCTTGACGTTCTGGCTATAGCTGACGGGAGCGACGAATATCGCATCCGGTGTTGCCACCACGGCGACATCCTTCATTCCGATGACGGTCAGCAGCCTGCCCTGGCTTCTCAGGTAGGAATCGCCGCAGTTCATGGCAACGACATCGCCCATCACAACGTTGCCGTTGTTGTCCGTCGGGCTGGCTTCAAGCAATGACTGCCACGAGCCAAGGTCATTCCAACGGAACGCGGCCGTCACCATCGCGATGCTGTGCGCATGCTCCATGACGGCATAGTCGATCGACGTCGAGGGGACCGTAGAATAGAACCCCTGGGGCAGGTAGACACCCGAGACGTCGACCCTCGCGGTTCTGTAGGCCCGTTCAGCGGTTTCCCAGATCTGCGGCTGAAACTCCAGCAACGCTGCGCGCATCGTTTCGGCGCGAAAAAGGAAGATACCCGCATTCCAGTAGAATCGCCCTGACGACAAATACGCCTGGGCCGTCTCGATGTTCGGCTTTTCGACAAAGCGCGAGACTACGGCCGCACCGTCACCATTGGCAGCAACCTCGATGTACCCATATCCCGTTTCCGCATGAGTGGGCGTGATGCCAAACACCACAATGCTTCCCGCGTCGGCTGCGGGTATGCCCGCTTCGACTGTTTCCCAGAACTGCGCTTCGCTTGAAATCTCATGGTCCGACGGCACCACGAGGACAAGGGCATCGCTTTCGTGTTCAGAGATGGTCTGCAACGTGGCAATGGCGACTGCCGCTGCCGTGTTGCGGCCCGAGGGTTCGAAGATCGGCTTTCCGCCATTCAGGCCGAGCGGACTGATGTCCGAGATGACGCGTTCGGCGTGTTTTTCAGAGGCGATGAGGTAGATAGGCGTCTCGCCATTCGGCCACGCCTTGAGGCGCCGGACCGTCTTCGCAAGCATCGAGCCATCCCCGGAGAGATCATGGAATTGTTTGGGATTGTCTTCACGCGAGAGCGGCCACAGTCGTGACCCGACGCCCCCGCTCATGACAAAACTGATGATCCGGTGCGGCATGCTTCAGCTTCCCCCTCAGAATGTCTGGTTGTAGGCTCCGACCTCTGGATTGCGGCGCAGGACGGCGTCGAGTGCCTCGAACATCTGTCGGCGTCGTTCCGACGAGACAGGGCTCTCGACGACGACGACAATTTCAGGCTTGTTCGATGATGCCCTGACCAGACCCCAGGTGCCGTCCTGGGCCACCACGCGCACCCCGTTGACGGTGACCAGATCAGCCATTGGCTGACCTGCGAACTCGGCTCCGTCCCCTTTCATTTTCATGAAGTCACCCACGACCTTGTCGACGACGCCGTATTTGACTTCGTCGGGGCAATGGGGAGACATCGTAGGGGTGCCGAAGGTGACGGGCAGGGCGCGGTAGAGCTCGGCCAGCGTCTTTCCTGGATTTCGGTCGAGCATTTCGCAGACGGCGATGGCCGTGACGAGGCCATCGTCATAACCACGCCCGATCGGTGGGTTGAAGAAGAAGTGCCCCGACTTCTCGAAACCGGCGATTGCATCAAGCTCGGCAACCCGCCGCTTGATATAGGAATGCCCCGTTTTCCAATAGTCTGTGCTTGCGCCGTTTTGCGCGAGTACAGGATCGGTCGCGAAAAGCCCGGTTGATTTCACATCAACGACAAAGGTGCATTGTGCGTGCTGGCTGGAAATGTCTCGCGCCAGCATGACACCAACCTTGTCGGCGAAGATCTCGTTGCCTTCATTGTCGACCACGCCACAGCGGTCGCCGTCGCCGTCGAACCCCAGGCCCAGATCAGCACCGGTTTCCAGAACGGCATCGCGAATTGCGTGCAGCATCTCCATGTCTTCCGGATTGGGGTTGTAGTGCGGAAACGAGTGGTCGAGTTCCACGTCGAGCGGGATCACGACGCAGCCAATGCTATTCAGCACCTGCGGCGCAAACGCGCCGGCTGTGCCGTTGCCGCAGGCGACAACGACGCGCAGCTTTCGGCGGATGTGCTTTCCGATGACCAGATCTTCAATGTACTTCTCGCGAAAGTCGGGTACGAATTGATAGCTTCCGCCACCGACCAGGTCGAAGTCGCCGTTTAGCACGAGTGCCTTCAGGGCGGTCATCTGATCAGGCCCGAACGTGAGAGGTCGTTGCGCACCCATCTTCACGCCGGTCCAGCCGTTCTCGTTGTGAGAGGCCGTGACCATGGCGACAGACGGAGCATCGAGTGCGAATTGGGCGAAATAGGCGGTCGGGGAAAGCGCCAGGCCGATGTCCTTGATATGCGCGCCAGCAGCCATCAGTCCTGAGGTCAACGCCATCTTGATGGACATGGAATAGCTGCGAAAGTCGTGACCGGTGACGATCTCCGGTCCTACGCCCATGCGGCGAATCAGCGTGCCAAGACCCATGCCCAGGGCCTGGGCACCCATCAAATTGAGTTCAGGTTCTTTTTCCGAGTTTGGGTGGCCGAACCACCAGCGCGCATCATATTCACGGAAGCCAGTGGCTTTGATGAGAGCATTGTTCTCGAACGCGAAAGTATTCGGCTTGGCCTGGTCGACTATCTTCAGGGTCACGACTACCGCTCCGATATTGCGGCAATATTTCTAGCATGCTGTCCGGCCCGGGCCCCTTCATGAATTCGGGTAGCCTTACCCCCCGTTCGGGCCACTTCATCCAATAGGTGATGCCTGTCGATGATCGAAAGGATGTCTCGTCAGGGTATGGCTGCCAGGCCATCGTGAAGGAATATTCCGATCCGGGGCTACGGCAGCATTCTCCATTCTGAAAATGGCTGATCGTAGGCTTCTCCACGAGAGTGTGATGGTGCCGTCCTCTCCCGGAAGATCGTGCAAAACAGGGAGAGGAGAAGGGTAGGCCTACGCCGATTGGAGGCGTTTACCTTCCTCCGTGCCGGGATAGTCTTTCTCGCAAAAGCTTAGGATCGCGGGGGCCCTGGGCACACACGAGAACATCGGTCGGACGCCATGGAACTCCTGTGTCAGGCCTGCGCGCACGCCTGTGCCAGGCTTGAGTGCACGAAGGATATTCCTTCGTGTCCACCGGAGACGCTAGATGAACCGCTTGTTCGCCAGCCAGTGGCCTTTGGCAACCAATCAGCAGGTCAATACCGGGCAGGACTTCATTGGCCTGTCGGACATAACCGGATTTCTGAGACATTACGTCAGAACGATCACGGCCTGTCTTGTCGCTGCATTCCTGGTTGCCTGGTTTTACAATTTAACCACGGATCCGGTTTTTACAGCCAGCGCCCAGATCTTGATCGAGCCGAGACTGCCACAACATCTGCAGGAGGGTGCGGAAGTAAATCTCTCGCTGGATACCGCTCAAATCGAAAGTCAGATTGCGGTGATGCAGTCTGAAAAGATTGCCTCGATGGTCATCGATCGGCTGAAACTGATTGAAAACACGAATTTCAATCGCCCCAGAGCACCGATTTTGATCGAGAGGCTCAGGAAAATAAGGGACAAGATAGCTGAGGCGCTGGGACTTCAGAAAAGCACCTGGGCCTCAGAGGCGTTCGCGAAACTGACCGACTACCAGAAGTCACGCCTCACCATGTTGATCTTTCGCAACGGCCTCGATGTGCGGAGGGTCGGTGTCTCCTACGCAATCGAAATATCCTTCACTTCGGGCGATCCCGAAGGCGCCGCACGGATTGTGAATGCGACCACCGACGCCTTCGTTCACGAACAGGTCGAAACCAAAGCCGACGCAGCAAGGGAAGGCGGAGCCTGGCTGGAACAACGACTGCAACAGCTGCGCACCCAGATGAACGAGGCGATGGCGAAGGCCCAGGAGTTCCGTTCCCGGCATGACTACAGCGTTGGTCAGGACGGCAATGCCAGCGTGAATGCGGAGCCGACCCTCGAAGAGCTCGAGGTGACGGCAGATACCTATCGGAAAATGTATGAGAGTTTCCTGCAGGCCTATACGAATTCGGTAAGCCAGCAGTCTTATCCGGTAGCAGATGCGCGCGTGATCACGGCGGCGACAGCGCCACTTTCTCCAAGTGCTCCAAGGCCTAAGCTGGTGTTGGCTTTCGCGGCCGTCGCAGGCCTCATTCTCGGCATCGGCCTCTCATTCGTGCGGCATTCGCTCGACTGGACCATACGGTCGCCCCGTCACATCCGTGACAATCTGGGAATTGAGTGCGTCGGTGAATTGCCGCCTGCGGGCAACAGGCAGGAATGTGAAGACCTCAACGAGGTGGCCAGGCATCCTTGGTCACGATACAGCCAGAGCCTGAGGAAAGCGCGAACCGAAATCAGTCTTGCTGAAACGAACCACCCGGTGAGGTTCCTCGGACTGACTGCGGTCTCAAACAACAGCCAGAAGAGCAGCGTGGCAACCAATCTCGCCACGCTTTACGCAATGTCCGGGCTCAAGACGCTGGTCATAGATGCCGATCTCGGGAGATCGACAATCACAACATGGCTATCGGACCATCCGGGCATGCTGGGCAAGGAGGGGAAGGGTCCTGTTCGGCTCAAGATCATTCGCGCCCCGGGGCGGTTCGATGTGCTTTCAAGTTCGATGGTGGATGCGAGAAATCTACTCGTGCCAAAGAACATGCAAGCACTCCTCTCCGAACTGAATACCGACGAAGTGGCAGCCTACGACAAAATCATCGTTGATCTGCCGACACTCGAATCCGGGGCCGATGACCTGATCGTTGGATCCGTTCTCGATGGCGTCGTGATCATTGCGGAGTGGGGAAAGACGCACACTGACACCCTGCAGGAACTCGTCAGGACATTGCAGGCCTCCAGGACGCCGATCCTTGGCGTGCTTCTCGCAAAAGCACGCGTCACGACGTCCAAGCGCCGGTGGCTTCGGCAAGGTTCGGCGTTTTCGGTAGTCGCCGATGCACACAGGGCAGTCATACGTCGAGTAGGGGGTAACCCGGGGGGTACGGCGCTACCTCCTTTGCATTTCTTGCCGAGGGGAGCCGTCCTTGGAAGACTGCTGAGGCTAAACATCGGAAAACGGCGACCGTCACATGACACACGCCCTTGAGCAGCACTATCAACGGAGGGATGCGATCTGGGATCAGCCCGTTGTGCCGGCAGCGATCGAGAACAAGGTGATCGTGCACATCGTCGGTCCGCAACACTACGCCAGTGCAGGAGCAGCGCTGAATGATCCATCGAGTGTCATCGACACGGGAGCTACGAATCCTCCCATCGGGGGCATCCTCAAACGGATCATGGATATCGTAATTGCCTGCCCAGCGCTCGTTTTGGCTGCGCCTGTCATGATCCTCGTGGGCTTGCTGATCAAGATTACGGCCGGAGGTCCGGCAATATTCTCGCATAGCCGAGTTGGCTTCGGTGGCAAGCCGTTCGATTGCTATAAATTTCGCTCGATGGTCAGGAATTCAGACGAAGTTCTGAAGACATACCTCGATGCAAACCCCGAGGCCCGCCAGGAGTGGGTAGAGACCCAGAAGATCAGAAACGACCCTCGTGTTACGTTCTTCGGACGAATGCTGCGCAAGTCGAGCCTGGACGAGCTCCCTCAACTCATCAACATACTGCGCGGTGACATGAGCTGCGTAGGCCCAAGACCAGTCGTCATGGACGAACTCCAGCGCTATGGCGAGCACCAGGCTGAGTACCTCGGAACGAGGCCAGGACTCACGGGCCTTTGGCAGGTGAGTGGAAGAAGCAGCATGGACTACGAAAACCGCGTCGCGCTGGATAGCCAGTATGTGCGGAACTGGTCGATCTGGCTTGATCTCGTTATCTTGCTCAGGACCATCGTAGCAGTTCTGCGGGTCGACAGGGCTTCCTGAACACCGGTGACATCACTCGTCGTTTCGACGACGACGCAGCGACAAGGCCAGGCCAACCAGATAGCCGCCGGCCGAGAAAAACATCAGGATCAGCGACTTGCCCACAGTGAGATGGCCCGGAAATCCCAGGCTGTTCCAGGCCAAGATACCGACAAGAAGCAGTGCAGTCGCCGCCAGCAGTGCTGCGGCCTTGAAGCGTAGGCCCAAGAGTACGCCTGCCACCGATACGGCAAGTATGCCCGTTAACACCGATATCTCCAGTGATACCCGCAAATCAATCGGCTGCCGCGGCGGAGGATTCCGCCAAGCCTAGAGTGCGCCAACTGATATGCGGCCTCGAAGGGCAAGGCAAGCGCAGGAGACAGTGCTTGTGAATGCAGCTCGAGATACAGACGCCAACTTCGTCGAGCCGGCGTCTTCCGACCATGGCTGTCGGATCACCACGCCTGAATGCTCTGGGAACATCGAGTGTTGCAGCGATTTGACCCAGTATGGATCAGATCAGTTCGTATTCCGAACCGTGCTCGTCTCCGCCCGAATGCTTGCATCTGCCGGGAGCAAGCTATCCAGCCCCGACTTCGGCAGCGGAATTTCGACCTTCACGGTATCGCCCGGCTCGACAAGGGTTGTCTCGTCGGCGGCAAGCTCTTCCGTGCCGTTGTCTTTCGGCCGCACAATCTTGAAAATCGGTTCGGCCCTTTGAGCGCTTTGACTGAGGGCCAGCAGAGCCGGGGCTGAAACCTGTGTCTCCTGCAGCAGTTGCACCGCGGTATCGGATTTGTTGGTGACTTCGTTGAGCTGCTGCTGCGTTTCACGCAAGCTCTCGGCGATCTCGCTGGAACGCTGGTTGCCGAGGTTGAGGATCTCGATGTCGGTCTTGCTCATCTCCTGCCTGACCCGCAGCATCGATGTCTCAGCCGCCAGCCGATCGCTCTGCATCCGGGCGACGGCCCCCTCGAGGGCAAATTCACGTGGTGCAACCGCAAGGCCTTTTTGCACGAGGCTTGAGACTCCTGCGAGTTCCTTTTGGATGAGTTCGATCTGTTTGCTATGGAAGGTCAGCTGCTGCTCGAGCGAGGTCAGTTCCTTCTCCAGGAAATCCTTGAGTTCGCGCAGCGAACGGAGCTGGGTTGCGAGCGCATCCCTTCGAATGGTGAATATCCTGCGCTCCTGCTCCATTGCCAGTGCAACGGTCTCGTTCGATGCCCTGTCGGTCAGTTCGGAAGGGAAAGCCACGCTGTCATTGCCGGCCTGCTCCGACTGCAATCGTGCCCTGCGCGCAATCAGGTTGACATTGCTCAGGGCAAGGAGACCGATATCGCCCCGGCCAGAGATGACCTCTCGCTCCAACCGGGACATGTTATCCTCGCGTATCGGCAATCCGCCGGCGATGCCCAGGGCCTGCAGTACGGTAAGGCCAGGTCTGTATGGAAATTCGCCAGGTTGCTTGACGTTGCCTACGATATAGAACGGCCTGTATTGGGCAATCTCCACGGCCACATCTGGCTGGCGGCCAAGACCCATGCGCTGCATGAGGCGATCGGCTATCGAGCGGGCAAGATCCCCGGGAGCGGTGCCCTGCGCTCGTATCTGTCCGATAAAGGGCAAGAAGAGTGTGCCGTCGGCAGCAATCACGAAGCTGTCGTTGAGGGCAGTCCACTCGAAAATGACGTCGCGTGAGGCGCGCCATTCATAGACTTTGAGCCTGACCTTGTCCTGCGGTCCAAGCAGATACTCCGCGGCCGACGACGGCATCGGACCGATTGCGATCGCCAATGAAATGCCTGCCACTGTTGAAAGCCATTTCCGCATTGTCGCGACCTCGTCAGATCTTCAAGATGTATTCGGGTTCGATCCGGCCCATGGCGATATGCACGATCGCGAGCGCGTTGCCGCTCAGGCGGCCTCTGCGATCGACATATGGCTCGGGCCAAAGGCTCTTTGCGAGGTTGGCTGCAACATTGCGAAACATCAGGGGAAGCACGAAAGAGGCAGGAACCGTGCCTTTCCTCATCAGGTAGATCGCATTGGCGACCTGTGAGTAGCCGAACCGCTTACCGCTGACGCGTCCCGCCTTGATACCAAGATGAACGCCCGTGATCGACGTCACGCAGACAACGCGACCTTTGGATCTCATCTGGCTTGTGAAGTCGATGTCTTCCTGCCAGCCGTAGAGCACGAGGCGTTCGTCGAAGCGCAAATCGCCAATCAGTGAAGCGCGCAACGACATGTTGCATCCATAGGCACCAACGTGGTCGACCACAGGCGGCCCGCTCGGTGTTTGTCTTTCTGCGTCGCTTAACGCAACCCTTGCATCGTCCCAGGTCAGACCGGCGTTGCTGGCACCGTCCCTGACGACCCTGCCCATCACCACCGCCCACTCGTCGTTTTGAGCAAAGGCCTGTTCTATCTGCTCCAGGTATCGCGTGGACGGAACGAAATCGTCATCGAAGAATGTGATGATGTCGAAGCGATCCAGGGAAAGCTCGAGAGCTGCATTGCGTTGAGCGGCCAATCCTATCGGGCCTGAAACACTCGACAGCGGGAACGGTCCGCCATCCGTGAGTTTGAAGTGCGTTGCGTCGGGTACCGACAGGATGACCTCGTCAGGAAGCCTCGTTTGGCCGCCGAGATATCCCAACAAGCGAGCAACCTGCTCGCTGCGGCCGAGGGTTGGGATAATCACTGCAATTTTCATTGCTCGTCCGGGCGTTACTTCCCCTAAGCCTATGACGACGCGAGCGTTCGAACAGCCTGCATAAAAGTGGGTCCGACGGGCTCCGCCTACCTCCCAGCGCATGCTGTCGGTGTATCTCTGGCGTCCGGTTCACAACCATAAGCGGTAGGCAGGCATTCGACGGGAGCAATCTCTGACCGATCGGACAGCTTGCGAGGGTCATGGGACGAAAAGGAAACTGGGAAGCTTACGCAGGAAGGGAGAAAACATGCTCCATGAACGCTCTTCCGACCTGGCGGTCGCCGCCAAGGTCGACATGCCCATCGAGGAGTTTCCTGCTGCTTCGGCAAGCGGTGTCGACAGATACGGCAGGATAGCGGTTGTTCACGACTGGTGCCCAAATTTTCGCGGCGGCGAGCGCGTGTTGGCGCAAATCTGCAAGCAGTTTCCCAATGCAGAGGTGTTCACACTTTTCGATTTCCTTCCGGTCGAGGTGAAGGAGCAGTACTTCCGTGACGTGGAATTTCACACTTCCGCAGCCAACCGGCTTCCGATGATCGAGAAATTCTACCGGTCCCTCTTTTTTCTCTGTCCCTTCCTCATCGAGCAGTTCGACGTGACGGGCTATGACGCCGTGATTTCCTCTTCGGCCGCATTCTCGCGGGGGGTGATCACAAGACCCGATCAGCCGCATCTGTGCTATGTGCACAGTCCCGTCCGTTATGCCTGGGACGAGCAATTTTCTTATCTTCAGCAGGGCAGGCTCGGTTTCGGGCCGAAGGGATTGCTCTATCGCTATATGCTGCATCGTCTGAGAACGTGGGACACGAGAACGGCCCACGGTCCGGATCTGATGCTGGCAAACTCAAACTATGTCCGCTCTCGAATCCAGCATATCTATGGGCGTGACGCACGCGTTGTTTTCCCGCCGGTCTGCCTGAACGAACTCCCCTGCGTCGAGGACAAGGATGACTATTACGTCTCAGCATCCTTCCTCGCGCCTTACAAACGCACCGACCTGGTGATCAAGGCCTTCAATGCGATGCCGTCGCGACGGCTGATTGTCGTGGGAGAAGGGCAGCAATCAGCGGCTCTACGGTCGCTGGCCGGTCCGAATGTCACTTTTTCAGGGTTCCTCCCGCGCAAGGAATACGTCGAGACGCTCGCCCGGGCGAAGGCGATGGTCTTCGCCGGCTGTGAGGATTTTGGCATAGCGCTCGCGGAAGCACAGGCCTGCGGGACGCCGCTGATCGCATTCGGTCGTGGTGGCGCAGTTGATATCGTCCGGCGTATGGGGACTGATACCGAACCAACGGGCGTGTTGTTCAAGACCCAGGCCGTTGACAACCTCATGGAAGCGATCAATCGCTTCGAGGAAAACAGCCACCTGATCACGCCGCGGGCCTGCACACGGAATGCCCAGCGCTTTTCGGAAGAAAATTTCGACCGAGCCGTGCTGGAATCGTTCGCAACTGCCCAGGCCCTTCACGGGGTCATGTGAATTCGCGCAGCCTGATCACCCTGGTTCCTTTCTCGATGCCGTCAGCAACAGCCATCGCCTCCAGGTAACGCAAGGCGCTCGTCCTCCAGCTATAGGCGGAGGCTCTGGCCTTGCCCTTTTCCGTCAACCGGCGGCACAGCGCCTTGGAATTGCGGAGGCTCATGAAACGGTCGAACCATGCATCCGGGTTGTCGGCCGCAGCATAAAGTGCCGCATTCCCGCAGACCTCTGGCAGGCTGGCGCGATCGGACACCACAACCGGACAGCCGAGGGCCATTGCCTCGACAACGGGCAGGCCGAAGCCTTCCGTCAGCGACGGGAAAGCCAGGCAAAGCGAGTCCATCAGCAGTGCGGCCAACGCGCTGTCGCAAACGCGTCCGAGCCAATGGATGTTTCGGGCTTCAGCCCTAGCCGTTCGCGTCTTGAAAACGCGCGGATCCGACACCCCGACAACTGCGATCTTCAGTCCAACCATTCCGAGGCGGTCGGCCAGGCCCAGAACGAGATCGACGTTCTTGTGAGGCGCGGTGCTGCCGATCATGACGACGGTATCGCGCGAGGCAGCCAACCTTGTCGCCGCAGAGTGTTCTGGTTTCCACTCCAAGGCATGCTCATGACCGTTCGGAGCAACAAAGGCCCTGCCTGACGGAACAATGCCGCGCCGAACCAGTTCGGTCAGCGAAAAATGGGAAACCGTCGCAATACCGTATGCCGTTTTGCCGAGGCATGGCAGCAGTGCCTTGTACGACGCCCTGAAGCCGAGCGAATAGCTGTGGGGGGCATTCCAGACGTTTGCATCATGTATGCAGACTATATGCTTGCGTGACAGGATCGGCCCCGTATTGCACAGGCTGATCAGGCCGCCGCCGTGCAACGAGGCGGCCAGCTTGGTCTGCTCCCACAGATGCCCACCCGTGCTGCCGATCTTGCAGCATTCGATGGAGTTGAGCGGGAAGTCCGGACTGTCCGGCGGGCATTGGAGGCAGAGCTCTAGCCCGTGGGTGAGGGGGCTCCGCTCCGCGATCAAAACGTCGAGCGAGCGGACGATCTCCCTGGCATAGCGTTGAACGCCTGTTGTCGGCTGGGAAAGGAAACGCCCGTTGATCGTCCAGTGCCGTGCCATACCCGCCTCGCGATCCCTGCAGTTTGAGGCTGCGATCGCGTGCGGTCACTACGGCCATTGGGTCACCTGGAGGCGTCAAGCATCATCCGGCCAGACGAGAGCGCATGGTGCCAGTACCTCAAACGTTCGAGGGTCCCTGCGTTTCCGAGAATGCTAGTCTTTCTGCGGGTCCGGCAATGTGGGGAAGGGCTATGGCCAAATCTGTCTACACGGGGCCGGCGCGGCAAGGCCGGCATTTGAACGGGAACAGCGTTGCCGTGGCATCGGCGCGATCGCTTCCCGGGTTCTCCGGATATCTGATTGGCCATGGCGACCAGACACGGATGGATTTCGGGCTGCCCAGACGACGCTGGACAATAAACGGAGACTTCACCCTACTGCAGCGCAATGGAATAGCGCGTTACGCTCGCGAGGTAACGATGGCACTGGATGCCCTCATCTCGGAAGGACATCCTCTCAGCCATGATCTCGAAATCGACCTCGTGGTGCCACGCCCGCTGACTGAGGCTCTTCCACTGAAAGCCATACCGGTGCGGGTCATTCCGGAGTTCAACCGGCCTCGACTGCCTCAATTCTGGGTTCAGGCGCAGTTGCCCTGGCATGTGCCTGGCGGCCTGCTAAGCTTTTGCAACCTGGCACCCGTCGTGCTGAAGCGCCAGATTGCTTGTATCCACGACATGCATACAAGGCTGATGCCCTCAAGTTACGCACGAGGATTCCGCTGGGCTCATCGCATCATCCTTCCGTTGCTTGGCCGGCGGGCTGCTCGGATCACAACGGTGTCGCAGCTTTCGCGCCGGCATCTGGTCGAATTCGGGATCGCACGCGAGGCAAACATCGTCGTCACCTACAACGGCAGCGACCATGCCAAGCAATGGGATTCAGCGAGGTCTACGCTGGCCGTGAATCGGGGCAGGCCCTATGTCCTTTGCCTCGGCCGAGCGGATCAAGAATATAAGAACATGGGGCTGCTCGCTAAACTTGCCCCTTATCTGGATGAGATGGGTCTCGACCTGTGGATGCCGGGCGACGTCGACGAGACCACGATCCTGCGGCACGTCCCGCAAATGCCTGCGAACATCATCCTGCTTGGCCGAATAAGCGATGACGACTTCAAAAAGGCGCTCGAAGGTGCCCTTTGCTTCCTGTTTCCATCGCGGATCGAAGGTTTCGGGCTGCCCGCTGTCGAGGCGATGGCTTCAGGTTGCCCGGTCATAGCCTCGACGTCGCCTTGTCTGCCCGAAATCTGTGGAGACTCGGCGCTTTATGCGGATCCTGACGACATCTGGTCATGGCTCGAAAACGTGCGTCAACTGGCGATCGACCCTGACCTGCGCAAGCACATGATCGAGAAAGGGCATGCCAGGGCAAGCAGTTATTCCTGGCGCTGGATCGCGTGGAATTATCTCGAGCTCATGATCCAGGTCGATGCGGATTTCGGGGAACTCCACGAATAGTCGATCATTCGATCCAGTCGGCCACCCCTCAGTTCGCTTCCTCTGAGCAACCCAACCGTCCGGGTGTTGAATCGAGGCAATCGCAGTCAAAAGGTCATGCCGCCTGATGGGCAGGGCTACGCCCTCAAAAGGGGTACGGTGAGGCTTCATATGCCCATATAGGCAAATTGCTTCCGACCCCGGCAGTTCCGACTATTCGGACATCCAATGTCGTGTAGGGAGGCATGATTGCCATGTCGTTTCGTTTCGCTGCCACTGCTGCCGTACTGCTGACAACAGCAGCACCCGCATCCGCCGATCTGCTCTGGGGAGTGAATGGCCATCCGGTGATCTCCTACCCAGACGTCCCAATCGAAAAACAACTCGATTTCGTCAAGGATCTCGGCCTCAAATCATATCGGGTCAACGTTACCTCAGCAGATGAAGCGGATAAGCTGGCCAAGGTCGTGACGGCAGGGAAAGAAAGAGGGATCGACATCCTGCCCGTGGTCACACCCGGACTGGATCTGGAACAATTCAGCCAGGATCAACTTTATGCCGAAGCGCGAAAACTGGCGGTCACCCTTGGCTCCAGATTCAAGAGCGATATCCGCGTTTGGGAACTCGGCAACGAGATGGAAATCTACGCCCTCATAAAGCCCTGCGAAAAGCGCGATGACGGGTCGCAATATCCCTGTGCATGGGGCACTGCGGCTGGCACCGGAGTGCTCGATTACTACGGTCCGCGCTGGGTGAAGGTGAGTGCCGTGCTCAAAGGCCTGTCCGACGGAATGACGGCGGTTGACCCGACGATAAGAAAGGCGATGGGTACGGCCGGATGGGGTCATACTGGCGCCTTTGCACGGATGAAGCAGGATGGGATCGCCTGGGACATCTCTGTCTGGCATATGTATGGAGAAGATCCGGAATGGGCTTTCCGCGAGATTTCCTCCTACGGCAAGCCCATCTGGGTCACCGAATTCAACAACCCCTACGGCAGTCAGCGCAGCGAACGGCAGCAGGCGGACGGCGTCAAGCAAACAATGATGCGGCTTGCCGAACTCAGGGACAAATACAAGGTCGAAGCAGCGCACATCTATGAACTGTTGGATGAGACCTATTGGGCCCCGAGCTTCGAAGCCAACATGGGGCTGGTCAGGCTTGCAGCCAACAACCACGGCAAATGGACAACGGGCGAACCGAAACCTGCTTACCTGGCCGTTCGCGACATCACGCGGGGTCCGCGACCGCTGCCCAAGCCGCAGCGGTACTGCGATGCCGATGCCAAGCCCGCTGATGGATCCAATCATGCCCGCGAGGCGGTTTTTGCACACTGCCTCGTCATGGGACAGGCTGGCGACGCCGCCAGTCTGAAGCGTTGGTCTGAAGCGCTCGAGAGTGGGGGCGCCGGGGTTGTCGATGTGATCATGGACATGATCCGGTCCAAGGAATTCGAGGCCAAATACGCCACGATCGGCCTGACGGATCGCGCTTACGTCAGCTTTCTCTATCTGCTGTTGTTGGATCGTCCGGCGGACAATTACGGGCTGGAAACCTATGCCCGCCAGCTGCGGAAGGGATCGATGACACGCGACGCGGTGGCTTTGGGCATCATCAATTCGAGCGAGTTCAGATCCCGACATGCCACCATGCGCGACGTCTCGGACATGCCGGCGCCAGGCTGAGCCAAGAATTGTCGGCAGAGGACGGGAGAGCTCTCTCTATGTTAGCCGGCTTATCCAATAGCGGTATGTCGGATTTCGCCGGATAGCACCGTCGCCTCGCTCAATTCTCTTTAGGGATTAAGGCAACCGACACATAGGCAAATCGAACTCAGAGGCGCTCCGTTTTAGCCTTTTGTTACATTCCATAGGGGCGCGGTGGTGTCAGGTTCATCGTCAGGCCACCGCGGCTCTCTTTTCCAGTTGATGGACAAGGAGCAGGTTATGAACATCCAGGCGATTGATGCCATTCGCGATCACAACGCAATGCGCCAAGGTACCGGTTGCAGACTTTGCGGATCGCGCCTGCGACACACGCTTGTCGATCTCGGAATGTCACCGCCTTGCGAGAGCTTCCTGCGGGCCGACCAATTGGACCAGCTGGAACTCTACTACCCGCTGAACGTCCAAGTCTGCGACACCTGCTATCTGGTTCAACTCAAGGAATACATGAGTCCCGAAACCATCTTCAGCGAGTATGCATATTTCTCCTCACTCTCGGCAAGTTGGGTAGCCCACGCGAAGACTTATTGCGAGACGGTCACGAAACGCCTCGGGCTCGGTTCCGAGAGCCTTGCCGTGGAACTCGCAAGCAACGATGGCTACTTGCTCCAGCACTTCCTGCCGCTCGGCATTCCGGTTCTGGGTGTCGAGCCGGCCGGCAATGTAGCGCGCGCCGCGCTCGAAAAGGGTGTGCCAACCAGAGTTGATTTCTTCGGGGTCCGCCTGGCCCTGCAGATGCTAGCAGAAGGCCTTCGCGCCGACCTCATCATCGGTAACAACGTGCTGGCTCAGGTGCCGGATCTCAACGACTTTGTCGCTGGAATAAGGCTCCTTCTGAAGCCGCAAGGTGTGGTCACTCTCGAGTTCCCGCACATCGAGCGATTGATGGCTGAAAACCAGTTTGACACCATCTACCACGAGCATTTTTCGTACTTCTCGTTGCTGACCATCGACCTGATGGCCAGCCGACATGGAATGCGGCTGATCGATGTGGAAGAACTGTCTACCTATGGTGGTTCACTTCGCGTCTATCTTGCGAACAAGGAGAGCGACTGGACCGCAAGCGACAGCGTTGGCCGGCTTCTTGATCGCGAAAAGCGGCGCGGAATGACCGAAATGGCAACCTATGCCTCCTTCGGTGAAAAAGCCCGGCGCGCTAAGCGCGATCTTTTGGCGTTCATGATCTCGGCCAAGAACGAAGGCAAGAAAATCTGCGGCTATGGCGCGCCCCGAAAGGGCAACACGATGCTCAACTATTGTTCAATCGGCCCCGACTTCCTGGACTTTACGGTCGACCGAAATCCCTACAAGCATGGGCGTTTTACGCCGGGCATGCACATCCCGATCAAGCCGATCCAGGCGATCGACCATGCAAAGCCAGACTATATTTTGATCCTTCCGTGGAATTTGAAAGATGAGGTCATCAAGCAGATGAATCACGTTGCCAGCTGGGGCGCGAAATTCATCGTATCGACTCCGTTCCTGGCAATAATCGATCCATCGGAGTCGTCGAGATGAAAGTCGTCCTGTCTTATGGCTGACCCTGCGGTATCTGCATGAGTGACGACTACGATGGCATGTTGGACCGATGATCCCGTTGGACCGATCGTGCGTCACATGATGCAGCGGTAAGGCGATCGCGAGCTCGACCAATTCCCCCCCTTCATCTCGCGAAGGGGCCTATCAGCGTGTCTCGAGCGGTCGCTGTCGAGCCGAAGCCAGGGCATCGACGAGGTCAGACAAACGGGATGTGGTTCGCGCCGATCGCGAGCCAGTCAGATCGCAAAGAAGGGCAAAGAAATTGGCCCGTCGAGGACGCCCCCGGCGGACCATCTTAAACATCATCAATCCTGCGCCAGCGCGCCTTCACCGAAAAGGTCGTTGACCTTATAGGCGACCTCTGTCCTGTTTGTAGCCTTCAGTTTCTTCATGATGTTTCGAATGTGAACCTTTACAGTGCTTTCACGCAGGTTCAGCTCGTGCGCTATGATCTTGTTCGCCTTACCACGCCGAAGTGCCTGAGCCACTTCCGCTTGCCGGTGCGTGAACATCGTCGTCAACGAACGCGTGTCGCGGTTGCCTGAAGCGATGAGATGCCGCATCGGCAGCACACTGCTGGCCGGCACGAAGATGCCACCGGCTGCAGCAAGGTTGACGGCTTCGACACAGATATCAATGCCAACGGACGTTGGTATGTAGCCGCGTGCACCGCATTCGAGGGCCATCAATATTTGTGCCAGATCTTCTGTGTCCGCCAACAGAATTACAGGAACTGAATCGAATTCGGACGAGATCAGCTTGATCTCATTCGCAATGCTCTGTTCCGTGATTTTGCGTCCGCCAAGGTTGAATAGAATGGCAGCCAAGGGCGGATATGCTCCCTTCTTTTTGCGCCATTCTTCGATTGTGCCCATGGCGGCAACGGTCATACCAAGGTCATGGTCCTCAAGTGCACCAGCCAGGCACTCTCGATCCAGGGCCCTTCCGTCTAGGATAAGCAAGCATTCGCTGCCTGCTTGTTCGTTACCTTCACCGGTGTTGCTCGACGAGATTTCTGATTGAGTTGTCGAAACGAAATTGTGCAGTCCGATTGCAGAACCCATACTAATACCCCACTTTCGCCCATACGCGTCGCCATCGTGGCGGCCCGCTACAACCTCCCAAAACTCCTGGATATTTTTGAAGTTTTCTAAGCGGCCCGTGAAGGCACAGCCGGACTTTCTGCAACTTAGAGCGCCCGCCCGCTTCTCCCTACGCCACCTAGAATTGAATAGTTTATGCTCAACAAACGGTCGCTAACCTAAGTTAATTTTATGAAAAAATTTTCTTTGAGCCGCAAAGGAGGAAGCGACCGATGTCGGGAGGAAGCCATCGTGCTTCATCCGAAGGGAGGACGATGGGCCGACGGTCCTATGCGGTGTCTTAGCCCAAAAGCTTCGTTGACGGTTTACGCTGCCCGAGACGAACATCGGTGTGCCTGCGTCTGCCCGGGTGACGGGGCCTGTCTGCACATAATGCAAGACAGGATAGGGGAGCCACCCGCCAGCCCCCAGTGGCTCCCCTATCGCTCTGACCGGACCATATGGTTCCCGCCTGCCGGCATGGCCGCCAGGCGGCTGGACGTTGACTTTGCCTGGCCGTCAGGCGTTCCCCTGTGGATCGATTTTACTCAGCCAGTGCTCGCATGTTTGTTCGCTGCGAGCTGCGGCTTCGAAGGCATCGATCAACTTCCTCGCAGCTTTGTTGGCAACGTGAGAGTCGGGATATTGAGTCGTCACGACCCGCGCCCGTTCGTAAATTTCCCTGAGTTGCTCTACCTGCTTGGGGCCAAATGCGCGTTGCGCAACTTGGGTGGTCATACTGCTTAACTCCTCATACCGGAGCCTGAAGAACCCAGCCCATACCCAGAACTCGATCACTCTCCAACTAACGACATCTAACAATTGTATGCAGAAACACGCGTACAGCCACTGTATAAGTGCCACAATTACCGCCGTCGAGGCGTTCTTTAGTCTGCGCTTGCGCAGTTGGGGTCACCCATTTGCAGGATGGTCTGGCCGCGGTCCGAAAAGCTGTCATTCGAAGCATTGCAAGTGCCGGATATGCGACCGGTTCAACGTGGCTACCTTGCGCTTCTCCCGATGGCCTTACAGTCTCACGGCTATGTGCAACGCCGCGTCGCACTGACTGAAAAACTACGGCTTCTTGCGGAACGCAAGGCTACGCCGTTTGACTCACTTGCCGAGTTTGCTGGCGTGTCGAAAGATGCATCATCGAAGCGCGCCTGACGGCAGGATTATCAGGGTCAGCCGAGCGAGAGGCAGCATGCAGGTATCTTTGCCGGGTCTGCTGGTGTGCGTGGCAATTCTCGTCATTGCCTACTATGTCCGGGGTTCGTTGCTGGTCGGGTTGATCGCATCCCAGGCATTCGGAGCCACGGCCGCCGTGACCCTCACTTTCCTGGGTGGGTCATCGCCGCTGATCTTCACCATGTTCGAGGTTTTGCTCGTTACGGCCGTCGCTGCCAGACGTCGCATCTGGCTCGACCTTGGCAGCGTTTTCGGAAGCATCCGTCCGATCTGGATTCTCGCAAGTCTGATGGTTTACGCCATAATCGGAGCCTGGCTGTTTCCGCGGCTGTTTGCGGGGCAGACGGTCGTCTTTGTCCAATCGAAAATCCGCGGTACCGTCGTGGAAGCTTCGCTGACCCCGATCTCAGGCAATATCTCTCAGACTGGTTATTTCATTCTCGGTGGGCTCACCACCATCGCACTTTGCATCCTGCTGATGCAGAGCGAAAGGATCGACCAGATACGCCGGGGCTTCTTCTTGTGGTGCGGTCTGCACGCTGCCATGGGATTAGTCGATTTCGTCGGCAAGAACACAGGGATTGGCGATGTGCTCGGGCCAATCCGAACCGCCAACTATGCCATAATCAGCAATGCTTATGAGGCTGGCTTCGCGCGCATTACCGGGGCTTTTTCCGAGGCATCTGCGTTTGCCGGCGCTTCCCTGGCTTGCCTGGCCTTCTCCTACACCTACTGGAGACGCACCAAGTCGCGTCTTGCCTTGTGGCTGTCGGCCATCCTGCTTCTCCTGACCATTCTGTCGACGTCTTCGACGGCTTATGTCGGCCTCGCTCTGCTGTGCATTCCGGTCGTGCTCTCCATGTCAGCATCCGTCCTGCGCGGTAAGATAGAGCGTGATGAGATATTGATCGTCCTGCTGATGGTGATGGGGATGGTCGGCATCATGGGCGTAAGTCTCTACCGCACCGACGCTCTGGATCCCTTCGTGAAGCTTATCAACAGCACCATCATCAACAAGGCGGATTCCGCCTCTGGACATGAGCGCGCCTATTGGAACGTCAAAAGCCTGCAGTCCTTTGTCGACACGGGTGGGCTTGGAGTTGGATTCGGCAGTTCGAGGGCATCGAGCTGGACGATCGCAGTGTTGTCTCAGCTTGGTCTTTTTGGGTCGCTGATGATGGCGATGCTGCTCGGTGTCCTGATCCGTGGATTGAGGGGCGTGCAAGAATGGGTGGCACCTGAAACGGCCGCAGTCGTCATGAGCATCAGGAATGCCTCATTCGCCAGCGTGATTGCCAACTCGGTGTCGGGTGGTAGCGCCGATCCCGGCGTCCTCTTTTTCATTGCAGTTGCTGTTGTTTCCGCCACGAGGATCAAAGCCTTGCGCACAGCGGCTGACTTTGCGCCACACCGTCTGTATCGGACGGTACCATCGACAGCTGCTTTCGGGATCCCCGGGGTATCTGGGCGCTAAACGATGCTGCCTTCACAGAAGCGCGTTTGACGCAGCTGTCACAGCTCGACCAGAAGCTCTCTCCATCTCCGCAAGAACTGTTCCTTCGATGCATGCGCGGCAACCTCCCGCAGCCTGTGGCTGGTCTCCGTTTTTTCGGACGGACTCCGCGAAAGGGCGTGTCGCATGGCTTGTCCGATTGCGGCAGGGTCCTTGGCGGGGACTTGCAGGCAGACACCCTCCACGGCTTCAACCAAGGCACTTTCTTCGGAGACAATGGGCAAAAGACCCATGTAAGCAGCCTCCAACGCAGGCATACCAAATCCCTCAAGCAGGCTTGGCAGGACGAATGCCTCGGCATGCGTGTAAAGCCAGCGCAACTGGCTGTCGGGGACATATCCCGGCACGACGACGCCAGGCACCGATTTCGCGAACGCGATGATCCTGTCGTGTCCCTCGCCTCGCGAGCCGCAGAGCACGTATTTGATGCCCTGCTGATAGAAGCCACCGTCCCGATATGCCTCAAGCGCGGCAATCTGGTTCTTGCGGGTTTCGAAGGCGCCGACCGTCAAGAAGAAGGCGCCATCGAGCCCGGGGAGCGCCTCGAGGGGACCTTCAAACAGGCCCGCGCGCACGTAAAGCGGGATCGTGATCAGGAACCGGAAGTCCGAACCATGGATCGAAATGAAATTGTTCTTCGACCAGTCGCTGACGAACACAACGGCTGGCCGATGCCTGCGGATTTTTTCATACGCAATGCGATAATTGTCGACGGTTGCGGCATCATAAAGATCGCTGTGACTTAGAGGGCCGACGTCGTGGCAAAGCACGATATCCCTTTCAGCCAGCTCCGATCTCAACACGAACAGCGGATCGAGAAAGATCCGCGTGCTCTCCTTCACGGCGCGGGAGCCAATCAAGCATCGTCGACTGTCCTTAAGCCAGTTGATCTCCATCATCATCAACCGGGCGGCGACCTTGCGGGCCAGCCCCTCGGGAGGATTGCCGCCAAGGCGCCAGTACCGGACGCTTGCGTGTTGCGGCACGAACTCCTGACACAGGTCTCTGGCAATGTGCCAGGCCCCGGTTCTGTTCAATATCGATAGCGAATTTTCAAAGAGCGGGCGTCCGACTGTTAGACGCAGCGAGCGAGCCGATCGTGCGCTTGCCGGTCCGTCCTGTGTGCCTGGCTTTTCGATACCCAGCAAACCGTTCACCCGATTGCAGTCGTTGGACTGTCGGCGGCTTTCATCCAATACAAAGTCTGTATCGGGGAAAAGCGTCGCAAGTTTCAGTTTTGATTGCTAAAAGCCTATCGATCGGCGACTTTTTCTGTCAACAGAACCGCGTGACTGAAGGGTCGCCAAAAGGGACAGCTTGGCCCTAAGCTTATTGGATGGTTCAGCTTCGCTCGGCCGATGAAAAGACAGTCACGGTGCACCGCCTCGACAAGCCGCCCGTTGGCCGCGGACCTTAAGCTTCCAGGCAGGCCGGCGCCAGATCCAGCAGCCACTTCGGATCGATACGTCTGACTGTCGTGAGCAATTCCTGCATCTCGCTGCGCGAGAACCGCATCGTATAGCGGTACAGCGATTTTTCGTCGTAGAGGCAGCCGGCGCAAAAACGCAGCTGAACTTCATCACCGCTGACATCCACCTCGATCAACTCGAGGGGCTGTCTAAGGATTGTCTTCTCGACTCCTGGTCGCTTTGCTGGTCCGATCTTTATGTCCATGACGCGTTGCCCTTACCGACCCAAGTTACACGGTTGGATGATGGGGTTCATTGAACCCCACTCCTGCAAATGTTGCCACTTGCATCCAACCCAGGCCGGATGAACTGCCCCACGGAATGGGGCCCACGTACATCTGGGACTATACAGAACGACAGGATACCTCCTCATCAGCGTAAGCTCTAGTCCCTTTTGGGGTACTCACAAAGGCGTAGGGGATCACCCATCTGGCGTTTGGCTGTTGCTGGGGTTGATGCCGATCGTTCCCTGGGGGCTGCGTATCCAGCGGCGGCCCGTGCCTCAAAGAACCTTTGCCAGGAAGTCCCTGGTGCGCTGCTCGCGAGGATCTCCAAAAACATTCTTTGGCGCGCCTTCCTCGATGATCATGCCCTTGTCGATGAATATGACGCGGTCGCCCACTTCACGGGCAAAGCTCATTTCGTGGGTGACGATGACCATCGTCATGCCCTCGGCCGCCAGCGCCTTCATGACCTGCAGTACCTCGCCGACCATTTCGGGATCGAGTGCCGATGTCGGCTCGTCGAACAGCATCACATGCGGTCCCATGGCAAGGGCGCGCGCAATGGCAACGCGCTGCTTCTGCCCACCGGACAACGTCCTCGGGTAGGCGTCGGCCTTGTCGGCGAGGCCTACTTTGCCCAGAAGCGTGCGGGCAAGACCTTCTGCCTTTTCCCTCGGGATTTTTCTGAGATGGATAGGTCCCAGTGTAATGTTCTCAAGCACTGTCTTGTGCGGAAACAGATTGAAATTCTGAAACACCATGCCGACACGCTGGCGAAGCGCGTCGATATCGTATCCTTTCGCGGTGATTTCTTCGCCCTCGAAGAGTATCGAGCCACTGGTCGGCTGCTCCAGCAGATTGAGGCAGCGCAGGAAAGTCGACTTGCCCGAGCCGGAAGGGCCGATGATGCATGCGACCTCGCCCTTCTGAATCGCGAAGTCGATACCGCCGAGGACCTGAAGCGCTCCGAAACTCTTTGTGATGCCGTTCGCCGTGATCATGAATTGAACCGAAGCTCCAGATATCGAGAGAGGCGAACCGCTAGCAGCACGATGATCAGATAGATGATGCCGACGACTGTCAGCACGCGCACCGTCTCAAAGTTGACGGCATAGATGTTCTGTCCGGACATGGTGAGCTCTCCCACTCCAATGACCGACAGCAGTGAAGTGTCCTTGAGCGTGGAGCTGAACTGGTTTGCGAAGGCGGGGATCATGCGCCAGATCGCTTGCGGGAGAACGATCATCCGCATCGTTTGCCAGTATGAGAAGCCGATGGACCGACCGCCTTCCATCTGCCCGGTGTCGATCGATTCAATTCCGGCGCGGAAGATCTCGGCAAGGTATGCCGCCGAATAGAGGCTGATCGTGATGATGCCGGCGGTGAGGGCGGGAATCCTTATGCCCAGCAGAAGCGGGATGCCGAAATAGACGAACAGGATCTGGACCAGTAGCGGCAGGCCCCGAATGAGATTGACGTAGCTGGCGGCGAAACCGCGCAGCACCCGGGATGTCGAGATCCGCATCAAGCCCAGGACCAGCCCGAGGATCAACGCCCCGAAAAGGGAGACGACAGTGATTTCGATGGTCACCCACGCCCCGATCAACAGGGGTGGGAGCGTTTCTTTCAGAAAGGCTAGCGTTTCCAAGTTACCTCGCAATCACTGTCATCTCCGGGTTCCGATGATGGTCAGCCGCCGAAATACTTCTTGTTGATCCGAGCGAGCTCGCCCGTCTCCTGTGCTTTCCTGAGACCATCGTTGAAGACCGCGAGCAGCGGACTGTCCTTCGGGAAAGCAAGCGCTACATCCGAGGTGTCGATCACCGGTCCAATAAGGCGCAGCGTCGGGTTGGCGCCATCCTGGCTGATCTTGTAGCCCAGGATTGCCGAGTCATGGACGACACCGGCCGAATTCGCGGTTTGGACGTCGAGGTACATGGCGGGTTCGTCGTCCAAGGCACGCACCGTGGCACCGTGTTTTTGGGCGATCTTCTGTGCCGATATCAGGCCTGCTGCACCTTTCTTGGCGACAATCGTCTTGCCTTTCAGGTCTTCCAGCGACTTGATCTCGCTGTTCACCGGAACCGCCAGCACGTTGCCCTCGGCGTAGTACGATGTGGAGAAGTCGACCACTTTCTTGCGCGCATCGGTGACGAAAAAGCTCGCCGCCGCCGCATCGATCTGCTGCGCCTGCAAAGCGGGAATCATCGCTTCGAACTTGAGGTCGTTCCAGACGATCTCGAGATGCTCGGATTTGGCGATCCATTCGATGAGATCGACTTCGAAGCCTTTGTACTTTCCGTTTTCCTTCATCGTGAAGGGGGCCCCGGTGGTCAGAATTCCGATCGTGACCTTCTGATCTTCAGCGCGGGCCGGGCCAGCCACAGCGAGACTACCGAGCGTCAGCGAAAGCAGGATGGCCGCTCTGCGCGTGAAGGTTTTGGATTTCATGTCTTCCCCCATTTCTGATGATCGAACGGTTCCGCGGCGCTTGCCCGGACCGTCGCAAGGAAAGAACACCATAATTGGATCCAAAATACAATAGTTGACATTGTGGATTTTTGGATCCAAAAAAGATACCGAAAATGACGATGCTGTTACATCAGGTCAGGTGATGAACTTCGAAGACAGGCTGCCCACTCCCGCCGCGCTAGCGCATGACGCGCGGCAGAAGGTTTTCGATCGCGTTCCGCAATGCGACGCCATCATCACCTTCGATCCCGCAAACATCGGCTATCTCAGCGGGTATTTCAGCATGATCCATGACTTCGAACGCGATTGGGCGACGGCTGCCATCGCGACACGCAATGGCGTGGTGCTGGTGACCGACAGTTCAGACGCAGCGGCAGCCTCCGAGGTCCTCGACTATGAGCGAGATTTCATCCGCTACGGCGGCTTCGTGATAGAAGAGCCTCAGGGCCGCAGCTTCTCTGCGCATTCCTCCTTCGCTGAAGCACTTATGGCGGGTCTCGACGGCGTTGCGGATCGTGGCGCTTTGATCGGCCTCGATCATGCGGGACTGGACACCCGGCAGAAACATCTGGGAGCGAGCCTGAACGGCTTGAGTACCGTCAACGTGACCGACGGCTTGCGCATGGCGCGGCAGACCAAGCTCAGTGGTGAGATCGAACTGATCCGGGCCGCGACGCGACTGGTGGAAAGCGGTATGGAAACGGCTTTCAAGGAATGCGGTGGCGGCATGACGGAGCGCGACTTCAGCGCCATCATGTGCCGGGAGATCATTGCCGGCGGTGGGGTGCCACGCCTGGTCGCCGTGACGTCGGGACCGCGCGCTGCCATGGTCGACGCCTATGCTACCAATCGCAGGCTGGAACGCGGCGATGCGGTTCGCCTGGACATAGGTTGCACGTTCAGAGGCTATTGGTCTGATATGGCGCGGACCGGCATTGTCGGGGAAGCGTCACGGGAACAGGCAGTCCGTTATCGTGCTCTTGTCCAAGGCCTGGAAGACCTGCTCGACATCGCCAGGCCGGGCGTCGCCGCCGAAACGCTTTTCCACGCAGCCGTCGACGGCGTGAAGCGTCGCGGTATCCCGCACTACCGCCGGCATCATTGCGGTCACGGCATCGGCGCGGAGATTCACGAGCAGCCGCCAATTGCACCAGGTTCGAAGACTCTGCTCGAGCCGGGCATGGTCCTGTGTGTCGAGACGCCCTACTACGAGATGGGGTGGGGCGGCCTGATGGTCGAAGACACCATCGCAATCACCGCTACCGGTTACGAAAGTTTGACCGCGATTTCGCGCGACATGAGGACGATGCAGTCATGAGTTCGTGGGCGACACGCGTTATCCATTCGAAGGTCGAGATTCCGGGTGGCTTCAACTCCTTGGCGACCCCGGTCTACCGCGGGTCGACAGTGCTGTTCCCGTCTGCAAAGGAGATCAGATACGGTCCGGATGCCTACGAGACCGGATATACCTACGGGGTTTACGGCACGCCGACCGCTCTCGAACTGGCAGCGCGCATTTCCGAGCTGGAGGGTGGGCTGCGGACCTACCTCACGCCGGGAGGGCAAGCGGCACTTGCGCTTGTGAACCTCGCCCTGCTGCGGCCGGGGGATCATGTGCTGGTCGCGGATTCGATATACGGACCGCATCGCAGCCTGGCGGCGACCATGTTGCGAGACCTTCAGGTCGACGTGGAATTCTACCCGCCGGGAATAGGCTCCGGCATTGCGAAGCTGCTGCGGAAGACGACCCGGCTGATCTGGTGCGAAAGTCCAGGATCCGTGACACTTGAGATTCAGGACGTGCCGGCGATCTGCGCCGCGGCTGCGGTGCGTGATATCCCTGTCGCACTCGACAACACTTATGCTGCCGGCGTTCTGTTCGATGCATTTTCCGCCGGCATTTCGATCAACATACAGGCCCTGACCAAATATGTCGGCGGCCATGGCGATATCTTGCTGGGGTCCGTGACGGCACGCGACCCGGAAATCGTCGCCAGACTACGCCAAGCCCATGACAATCTCGGCATGGCTGTCTCGCCTGACGACTGCAGCATCGCGCTACGCGGATTGCAAACGTTGGCCGTCAGGCTCCGGGCTATCGAGAAAAGTTGTCTCGACGTCGCCAGATGGCTGGAGCAACAAGGGGTGTTCGGCCGCGTCATCCATCCGGCGTTGCCATCTCATCCCGGCCATCTGCTCTGGCGGCGGGACTTCAAGGGCTCCTCCGGCACGTTTGCCGTCACGCTTGCGGGTTCTATGTCGATTGACGATGTCGATCGCTTCATCGATGCGCTGAGGTTCTTCAAGATCGGCTACAGCTGGGGCGGCACGACCAGCCTGGTCATGCCCTACTACAAGGTCGTCCGGGACAGAAACCCGGAAGAGAAATTCCTTCGCATCGCGATTGGCCTGGAGGATCCGGCGGACTTGGTTGCGGATCTGGCGAGTGCGCTGATATCTAGTGGTCTTACGCAAACGGTTACGCCGTTCGAAGCTGGCAGGACCTGAATTGACCGGAACGAAGACATTCGCACAGTTCGCCGAAGGCCTCAGGCCGGCGCATCGCACCGTCAGCGAGTATGTGGCGGACGCATTGCGCAGAGCGATCCAGGACAACGTCCTGCCGCATGGCAGTACACTGCGCCAGGAAGATCTGGCAGCGTCGCTCAAGGTCAGCCGGATGCCGGTCCGCGAGGCGCTGCGCCTGTTGGAAGCCGAGGGATTGGTCGAGTTCTCTCCGCATCGCGGCGCCGTGGTGGCAAAGCTTTCGACGGAAGAACTGATCGCGGTGTTCGAGATACGCTGTGCCATCGAGATGTTGGCCATCAAGCATTCCGTTCCGCTGCTCACCGACGCGGAAATCGCTGCCGCCGAGGCGCAGCTTGTCGCCATGACCAAGTCAGACGACGTTCACGATTGGCTGCGGCTTCACAGGCAGTTTCATTTGGGCCTCTGCCGGCATGCACATGAACGCATCGTCGCGCTCGCAGCCGACCAATACAATGCCATCGACCGCTATCTGTTGCTCGAGCGCGCCACGATGCAGAACCGCGACGAGGACGATGTCGAACACCGGCAGATCCTCGACGCCTGCGCCGATCGCGATGTTAATCGCGTCCTGGAGTTTCTGGAGCCGCATATCGGCCAGGCGGGCCGCGATCTGGCTGATGTTCTGCGAGCCAAGCACAAAGCCTCACTCGCCTAGATACGCGATGGCCGCTGCTCTTCCCCTTGCCTTCGATATCGAACGGGCGCGTCGAGAGACCCGAGATTGCGCGCGGATCATTCATTTCAACAACGCAGGCGCCGCGCTCAGCCCGGATTGCGTCGTCGACGCGGTCATTGATCACCTCCGGCTGGAAGCGCGAATTGGAAGCTACGAAGCGGCGGCCAGCCGGACCGAGGCTCTTGAGGCCACATACGTCTCATTGGCCAAACTGCTCAATTGTCGTCCCGATGAAATCGCACTTTCCGAAAGCGCAACGCGGGCCTGGGATATGCTGTTCTTCAGTATGCCCCTGCAGCCGGGCGACCGGGTGCTCACGAGCCGGGCGGAATATGCCAGCAACTACATCGCCTACCTGCAGCGCGTCCGCCGCGAGGGTATCATCATCGACATCATTCCGGACGACGTCGATGGCGTCCTGTCGGTAGACGCCCTGGCGGGTATGATCGACGACCGTGTCAAACTGATCAGCATTACGCATGTGCCAACCAATGGCGGGCTGATCAATCCGGTCGAACAGATCGGCGAGGTCGCGCGCCGGCATCGCGTTCCATTCCTGGTCGATGCCAGCCAATCCGTCGGGCAGGTCCCGATCGATGTGCAGGCTGTGGGCTGTGACATGCTCGTGGGCTGCGGCAGGAAATATCTTCGGGGGCCTCGCGGCACGGGCTTTTTATATGTGCGCGAAAGCCTTCTCGACCGACTGGACCCGATCTTCCTCGATCTGCTGGCAACGACGTGGACCGGCCCTGACAGTTTCGAAATTCAGCCGGGTGCCAGGCGTTTCGAAAGTTGGGAATCCTGCATCGCAGGTAGGCTCGGCCTGGGCGTGGCGGTCGATTACGCGCTCGGCTGGGGCATCGAAACGGTCGCAGCACGCGTGGCTGATCTCGCCGCGGCCCTGCGCGAACGGCTGAACGCCCTTGATGGCGTGCAGGTTCACGATCTCGGCCGGCAGCGATGCGGGCTCGTAAGCTTCAGTTTCCACGGGGCCGACCCGGAAGAGCTGCAGCGGGATCTCAACGGCCTCGGAGCCAATGTGGATGTCTCCTATGCATCGTCGACGCTCATCGATATGTCCGCCCGGAGATTGCCGACATTGATGCGGGCTTCGGTCCATTACTACAACACCGCCGATGAGATCGAAGCATTTTGCGCAATGCTCGATACCTTGAGCCGTCGGTAGAACGCATCCGCGTCAAGCCACTGCATTCCGCGGGCATATCGTTTCCAAGCAAAGACCGGATTGACATCCCTTCGTCGTAACAGGTATGGCTACAACTGGATGTAATTAATCTTGTTACATTCAGAGGTTCGGAATGAGCGCCAACAGCCGTCTTACAGTCGCCGTTCATATCTTGTCATGGATGGCCCTTGTCGCCCGAAAGCGTACGGATCCGGTCACTTCGGAACGGATCGCGCTTAGCGTGAACACCAATGCCGTCGTGATCCGGCGCACCCTTGGCCTTTTGCAGAAGGCGGGGCTTGTCCGAAGCCATCGCGGTGCAAATGCAGGTTGGACGCTCCGCAAAAGCGCTGACGCAATCACACTGCGCGAGGTGTTGGGAGCTCTCGAAGAAGGCGGCGTGTTTGCCTTGCATCCTTCTCCTCCCAATCCTGCATGTCCGGTCGGTCGAGGCATTCAACCCGTGCTCAGCCGTGTCTATGGCTCGCTGGATGAGCTGATCGGAAACCACCTCGCCGGGACGACGATCGAGCAGTTGCTCGCCGATACGCTTTCGACAACATCAGTGTCCTAGGCCTGCCGAGATGACGATCTGGCAGGCCCACTTTCACGTCATTCAGTGTAACAAAAATTGTTACATCTATGGAAAGCTTCAACATGGATAAACGTCTGCTCGTGCTCGCTCTCGGCACATTTGCGATCGGCACAGACAGTTTCGTCGTCGCCGGCATCCTGCCGGACGTTTCGCATGCATTCGGCATAGGAGCGGCTACGGCAGGCCAGCTCATCACTGTCTACGCGCTCGTCTACGCACTGATGACACCTGTCATGGCAACGGTGACGGCGCATTGGCCGCGCCGGACTGTGCTCGCGGCAGGTCTTGTTGTCTTCATTGCCGGCAATGTGCTGACCGCAGTGCTGCCGACATTCGATCTGGTTCTGGCGAGCCGTGCGATAGCCGGCCTTGGCGGCGCCATGTTCACGCCGGCCGCCAGCGCCATGGCGGCGGCTCTCGTCGCGCCCGAGCGGCGCGGGCGAGCACTGGCGATCGTCATGGCAGGCTTGAGCGGCGCAACCGCACTCGGGGCACCGATCGGTACCCTTGTCAGCAGGTTTGGCGACTGGCGGTTGACGATGTGGTTTGTCGCTGCGCTCGGCCTGCTGGCGATGGTCGGGGTCCGCATGCTGCTGCCCCAGATGACGCCGCCACCGCCGCTGCGACTGATGGAACGGCTGGCACCGATCGCCGATGCGCGTGTCGCGATGACGCTGCTCACGACCCTGTTCGTGCTCTCCGGACTCTATACCGTCTACAGCTACATCAGCATCGCCTTCGAGCGCGCCACCGCAGGAGACGCATTGGTTCTGGCGGCTTTGATATCGATGTGGGGTATCGCCGCGATCGTGGGCAATCTGGCTGCAGGGTTCCTCACCGACAGGTTTGGAAACCGACGGATCATCAACATCGCGTTGCTCGTCGCGGCCCTGGATTTTGCGTTCATGCCCATGATCAACGGTACGTTTGCCGGGGCGAGCGTCGTGCTGGTCATCTGGGGTTTTTCAGGTTGGGGAATTCTGGTTCCCCAGCAACATCGCCTGATCGGCATAGCGCCGGCAAAGGCGCCTCTGCTGATCGCATTGAATGGAGCCGCAATCTACATCGGTGTTTCGGCTTCCGCTGCACTTGGTGCCGGGGTTCTTCAGGTGCTCGACCCGCGTTTTCTGGGCCCCGCAGGAGCCGTGCTGATCCTGGCCGGTCTCTTCGCAGCCGAACTGGCGCACCGCCTGATCGGAAGAGCCGGCGCATCCGCCGCATCGGCCGCGGTGTCAGGTGGTCCACAAGGAGCCGAGACTCGAATTTGACGGAGGATTCTTACAATGACGTCCAGGCTCTATTTTGAAGATTTTGCCGTCGGGCAGACGTTCCAGGCAGGGTCGTTTCATATGGAGGCAGGTGCGATAATGCGCTTTGCCTCCGAGTTCGATCCGCAACCTTTCCATATGGAGCCGGTTGCAGCCGAAGCTTCGTTCTTCGGCGGTCTCGTGGCGAGTGGCTGGCATACCGCCGCGGCCACGATGCGTCTTCTGGTGGACGGTGGCCTGCCGATTGCCGGTGGGGTTATCGGTGCCGGCGGAGATGAAATACGATGGCCACGTCCTGTGCGTCCTGGAGATATCCTCAGCGTGGAGACGGAAATATTGGAGGCGAGGCCCTCCCGGTCGAATACGAGATTTGGTCTGCTCAAGGTTCGAATTCGCACCCTCAATCAAAACAACGAAGAAGTGCAGGTCGCGGTGGCCAACATCCTCGCACCAAGAAAGACGCGCTGATAGATCATTCTAAGATGCGGAGGCGGAAGCATCGGCGAAATCATCAGCCGCAAGTTCCTGCCAATATCCTGGAGTTCCAGCGCGAGCTTTCGGAGGCCGTTACCCGTCGAAAAAATTTGGAAAGCCAAGTGGCGGAGAGAGCGGGATTCGAACCCGCGATACGGTTTCCCGTATACACACTTTCCAGGCGTGCGCCTTCAACCACTCGGCCACCTCTCCGTCCTGTCGCTGTCACGGCCGGTTTCGCCGCGCCGGTCGTCGGGAGCGTGTCCCTTTGTGAAACCGGACCGTGGCCCGTACAGGATCGCCTCGACCGAAGGCCAATCCGTTTCCGCGCCCTGAGCCGTCAAAGCTTCGGGTGCGGGGCTCATCTAGTCGATCCGGCGGCGAATGCCAAGTCATATCGGCAGTATTCGTAAGCCTTCCCTGTGCTTTCTTTTCTGCTGCCTGCGAGGGCGGTTCACCGTCTCGCTCGTGCGGTCCGAAGGGGGGAGCCGCCCCGAGCGGGCCATCGGCTGCAGGAACCGGTGAGCTCGGCGCCGTCGATGCTTTTATCGGCGTTGCACCAATTGCGTGGACCGGCATGACGCCATATCTGTAGAGGCGAAACAGACACTGGAGCGCCGCGCGTCCTTCTGGACGCGCAAAGGTCGCTCTAGCATCTTAATTTTGCGCATGATCCTTTCCGAAAATTTCGGGGTCATGCGCCGGAAAGGTCTGCATGTTCCGTTTCCTGTTCAGACTTGCCGCCATGGTGGCGTTGGCTGTCGCGGTCATCATGGCTGTCCTCGATGCCACCCGCACGGTTGCGGCCTCGCATCTGGTGATGACGCCGCTCAAGGTAAGTTGGAGCGCGGTTTCGCCCGATACATTGGCCAGGACGGAAGCGTTCGTGCGTGAAAAGGCGGGTGCCGTCGCCTGGGACCAGGTGATCGACAAGGCGCTCGACCTGCCGGGCTTCGTTTTGTTCGCTGTGCTGGCATTCCTCCTCTATGCGATCGGCTACCGCAGACAGCGCCGCACCGGAAACTTTGCGGTCAGCGCGTAACATTTCGCTGTCTGCGACGAATGAGAGATCGACGAAACAGGGAGACATCTGATGTTTTTCCTCAGTGACATGCTGAACAAGAAGATCAATCTGCCGAAGCCTGAAGAGGCGCTGCCGGGCCGGGACCGGCCAATTCCGACCGCTGCAAAACACTATGTCTCGAAGCGGCCGCTGAAGGGGCCTTATCCTGACGGGCTGGAAACAGCCTTGTTCGGCCTTGGCTGTTTCTGGGGCGCGGAGCGGTTGTTCTGGCAGACGGAAGGCGTCTGGGTTACCGCGGTCGGTTATGCCGGCGGCATGACCCCCAACCCGACCTATCAGGAAACCTGCACCGGGCTCACCGGCCATGCCGAGGTCGTGCTCGTGGTGTTCGATCCGAAGATCGTTTCCTACCCGGAACTGCTGAAGATATTCTGGGAAGCGCATGACCCGACCCAGGGCATGCGTCAGGGCAACGATGTCGGCACGACCTATCGTTCCGCCATCTACACCTTCTCGGATGCCCAGCAGCAGACCGCGATCGCCTCACGCGATGCCTACCAGGCGTCGTTGCGCGCCGCCGGTCGCGACAAGATCACGACCGAGATCGCTTCGGCGCCCGAATTCTACTTCGCCGAGGAGGATCACCAGCAATATCTGGCCAAGAACCCCTACGGCTATTGCGGGCTGAAGGGCACCGGCGTGAGCTGTGCCATACCTGGTGCTGCAGCGTCGGCCTGACGACAGGCAGTGACGCTGCGGAAGCTGGTTTCGACCGCCGCTAGCATCCTCTTCAGAAACGGTTTTCCATGGCGCCGCTTTGGCGCCATGCTTTTTCCAAAGGGTCAAAATTCCACGTGAATTTTGTCCCTAGCCGTGCAAGATAAAGCTTGAGCGGGAGGGAACAGCTCCTGCCGGACGTCGCAAGCCGGGCCGGAACCCGGACCTGCGGCAGACTGGAAAAATAAACCTCAGGGGTGTGGATCCTATGAAACGTATCGTTCTCGGCCTTCTGGCCGCAACTGCGCTGGCCTTCCCGGCGATGGCCGAAGACATCAAGCCGGCGCTGCTCTACGATCTCGGCGGCAAGTTCGACAAATCCTTCAACGAGGCTGCCTATAACGGCGCCGAGAAGTTCAAGAAGGAGAGCGGCGTCGCCTATGTCGAATTCGAAGTCTCGAATGCCTCGCAGCGCGAGCAGGCTTTGCGCCGCTTCGCCGAAGACGGCCGCAGCCCGATCGTCATGGCCGGTTTCTCCTGGGTCGATTCACTGACCAAGGTGGCCAAGGAATATCCGGAGCTGAAGTTCGCCATCATCGACGATCAGGTCGACCTGCCGAACGTGCGTTCGCTGAAGTTCAAGGAGCAGGAAGGCTCCTACATCGTCGGCCTGCTCGGCGCGATGGCCTCCAAGAGCAAGAAGGTCGGCTTCATCGGCGGCATGGACATCCCGCTGATCCGCAAGTTCGGCTGCGGCTATGTCGGCGGCGCCAAGGCCAGCGGCGCGACCGACGTCATCTATAACATGACCGGCGATACCCCGGCGGCCTGGAACGACCCGGCCAAGGGTGGTGAAATCGCCAAGACCCAGATGGACCAGGGCGCCGACGTGATCTACGCGGCGGCCGGCGGTACCGGCGTTGGCGTGCTGCAGGCCGCCGCGGATGCCGGCAAGCTCGGCATCGGTGTCGATTCCAACCAGAACGGCCTGCAGCCGGGCAAGGTGCTGACCTCGATGCTGAAGCGCGTCGACGTCGCCGTCTACAGCGCATTCATGGATGCCAAGGACGGCAAGTTCACCGGCGGCATCAACAATCTCGGCCTCAAGGAAGGCGGAGTCGACTACGCCATGGACGACAACAACAAGGATCTCATCACTGCCGATATGAAGGCTGCGGCCGACAAGGCCAAGGAAGAGATCATCGGTGGCAAGATCGAAGTGCACGACTATTCCAGCGACAACAAGTGCCCTTACTGATCTGCTTCTGAACATCGAATGAAGCACCGCCGGGTGAAAGCCCGGCGGTGTTTTTTTGCCAGCGGACGTGGCCCACCGACGGCAGGTGATTGGCGCCTTGTCGGATTGCTGGAGCGTAGGCAGGTGGCTGGCGCACTTGCATGTCTGTTCAGGAGATCGCGCATGTCCCCCATCATCCGCAAGATGCGGCATTCCGATCTCGCACCGCTTGCGGCTTTGCGCCATGCCACCTTCTTCGCCGATGGCAGGCACTCGCAGGAGGCGGATGTCATCGCGCTGACCGGGCTGCTCGACGGCGATGATCTGGAAGTCGGGCTTGTCGTGGAGATCGACGGCAGACTGGCCGGTTCATGCCTGCTGGTGCGTGAAGAGATCGACCCGTTGCACGATGTCTCGCCCTGGCTTGCCGGGCTGGTCGTCGCGGAAGCCTGCCGTGGGCAGGGGGTCGGCCGCATGCTGGTCGAAGCGATCGAACAGCATGCCAAAGCGGCCGGCTGCGAGGATCTCTATCTCTACACCGATGCTGCGGAGGCCCTCTACGCCAAGCTCGGCTGGATCGTCGTCGAGCGTATGCTTGTCGACAGCGAACCGCTGGTGCTGATGCAGCGCAAATTTTAGATCGCTTCGAGACGCCGGCTATCGAAGCGCACTTTCGTTCTCGCCAATGTGTTAGGCTCCCTTGCTGCAAATGGAGAGACAGCATGGCAAGAGTGACCGGCATCGGCGGCATGTTTTTCCGCGCTCGCGATCCGAAGCTGCTGGCGGAATGGTATGAGCGTCATCTCGGCATCGATAACATCGCCAAGACCGTATGGCGTCAGGACGCGGGCCTCACAATATTCACGCCGTTCGCGCAGGAGACTGACTATTTTGGTCGGGCCGAGCAGCAGTGGCTGATCAATTTTCGTGTCGACGATCTGAACGGCATGATCGCCAGCCTGAAGGCGGCCGGCATTGCAGTGGAAACGCGCGAAGAGTGGGATTCGGAGGTCGGCCGTTTTGCCCGTATCCACGATCCGGAAGGCAATCCGATCGAATTGTGGGAGCCGTCTGCGGATGCGGCGGGGAAGGCCAACGAGGCCAGCACTTCCTGAGTTTGGCAGATAGCTTCAGCCCAGGCTCAATCGGCCGATGAGATAGCCAAAGGCGAAGGCGACGATCAATCCGGCCGCCACCGCAATGGCCAGCCGACCCGGCAAGGCATGCAGGCCGATGCCGACCGGCGGCCGTGGCCCGTCGATGATCCGGTTGCCTGCTTTCGCGCTGCCCTGCAGCGACATTTGCGGCAACTCGGCAATGCGTGCGGCGACGTCCTGCCAGGGACGGTTTGCTTCACCTGCAGCAGCCCGGTCGAACAGATGCATGCGTTCGGCCAGTTGCACCACGGCGTTGCGAAAGGCCGGATCAATCTCCAGATCGCGCTCCGCCCGTTCGCGATCGCGCTCATTCATCAGTCCCAGCACATAGTCGCTGGCGCGCGCGATACGGTCGCTTTCCCCGGTCATGGCTGCACCCTCCTTGCCATGGTGTAAGGCCTTTACCAGTGTGGCGGCTTGGTAACCGGAACATCCGGTGCCGTCTGTTCTTCCAGAACCAGGAAGCGGCTGGTCAATGCGTCGAGCTTTTTCTGCAGGCGTTCGATCGTCTTCCACTGCTCGGCGATCTGGCCGGACAGTTCCTCGATGGTCTTGTCCTGCTCGGCGGCATGGATCTCCAAAGTCGTCATGCGGTCGTCTGACATATCAATTTCCCTGGGGACCCGGCTTTGGCGGGCTTGAGTTGCATTACAGTGCCTGCCAATGGCGCATGCCCCGTGTGTTCGAAATTGACAAGCACGCCGGGTTTTGTCGAGAGTGGACGCCATAGCCGGCCAATTGGCAGGGGATAGGCGCCGTGCTAGTCAATTTGACCAAACGATAAAAATAAGTGGGAACGATCGCATGGCGGAAGCCGCAATCGAGCTGATCGGCATCAACAAGAGTTTTGGCGCCGTGCGCGCCAATCGCGACATCAATCTTGAGATCGCGCGCGGCACGATCCATGGCATCGTCGGGGAGAATGGCGCCGGCAAATCGACGCTGATGTCGATCCTCTACGGCTTCTACCAGGCCGACAGCGGCGAGATCCGCGTCAATGGCAAGCCCGCCTCGATCAAGACGTCCAACGACGCCATCGCGACCGGCATCGGCATGGTGCATCAGCACTTCATGCTGGTCGACAATTTCACCGTGCTCGAAAACATCATCCTCGGCGCCGAGAGCGATGCGCTGCTCAAGTCCTCCATCGCCAAGGCACGGTCGGAGCTCGAGCGGTTGGAACGCGAATACGGGCTTGAAGTGGATCCCGATGCCATCATCGAAGAGCTGCCGGTCGGTCTGCAGCAGCGCGTCGAGATCCTCAAGGCGCTTTATCGCGGCGCCGAAATCCTGATCCTGGACGAGCCGACCGGCGTGCTGACGCCGGCGGAAGCGGATCACTTGTTCCGTATCCTCAAGCAGCTCAAGGACCAGGGCAAGACGATCGTGCTCATCACGCACAAGCTGCGCGAGATCATGGCGATCACCGACTCCGTCTCCGTCATGCGCCAGGGCACGATGGTGGCGACGCGCGAAACCAAGAAGACCACCGTCGAGGAACTGGCCGAGCTGATGGTCGGCCGGCGTGTGCTGCTGAGGGTCGAGAAGGGCGAAGCCAAGGCGGGCGACGTCAAGCTGTCGGTCAAGAACCTGGTGGTGAAGGACCAGCGTGGCGTTACCATGGTCGATGACGTCTCGTTCGACGTGCGCGCCGGCGAGATCGTCGGCATAGCCGGCGTGGCCGGCAATGGCCAATCGGAGCTGCTGGAAGCGATCTCGGGTATCCGCAAGGCGGTTTCGGGCAGCGTGACGCTGGACGGCAAGCCGATCGACCTGACCGGCGCCGCCGACCCCGGCGAGCTGCGCCAGCGCGGGCTGGCACACGTGCCGGAAGACCGGCATCACGTCGGTCTCGTCCTGGCCTTCGAGGAAAACGAGAACTCGATCCTCGGCTACCACAACGACAAGCGGTACCTCAAAGGACCGTTTCTGGACGTCGATGCCATCATGGCCGATGCCAAGGACAAGATTGCCAAATACGATATCCGCCCCACCAACCCACGTCTCAAGACCGCCAATTTCTCGGGTGGCAACCAGCAGAAGATCGTGCTGGCGCGCGAAATCGAGCAGGATCCCGGCGTGCTGATCGTCGGCCAGCCGACACGCGGCGTCGATGTCGGTGCCATCGAATTCATCCACAAGCGGCTGATCGCGATGCGCGATCAGGGCAAGGCGGTGCTGCTGGTTTCGGTCGAGCTCGATGAGATCCGCTCGCTGTCCGACCGCATCCTGGTGATGTTCGCCGGCCGTGTCGTCGGCGAGCGTGGGCCGGAGACCAGCGAAGGGGAACTTGGCCTGCTGATGGCTGGCGTCGAGCAGAAGGAAGCCGCCGAATGAGCACGCCTTATGCCAAGCTGCCGGCCTGGGCTGACTACGGTCTGATCCCGCTGATCAATCTTGCGGTGGCCTTCATCGTTGCGGGGCTTGTCGTGCTGCTGGTCGGTGAAAATCCGTTCCGGGCTGCTGCGATCCTGGTGGAAGGAGCCTTTGGCCGCGGCCAGGGCATTGCCTACACACTCTTCTACGCAACCAACTTCATTTTCACCGGCCTTGCCGTTGCGGTCGCCATGCATGCCGGACTCTTCAACATCGGCGGCGAAGGCCAGGCCTATGTCGCCGGCCTCGGCGTCGGGCTGGTCTGCCTGGCGCTGGACCGGGTCGTACCCTGGTATGTCACCTTTCCGTTCGCGATTGCCGGCGCTGCCATCTTTGGCGCGGCATGGGCCTTCCTGCCTGCCTATCTGCAGGCCAAACGCGGCTCGCACATCGTCATCACCACCATCATGTTCAACATGATCGCGGCGAGCCTGATGATCTATGTGCTGCGCGACATCCTGAAGCCGGAAGCAATGCAGGAAGTGAAAACCCGCATGCTGGAGGCGGGGGCGCAGTTGCCCAGATTGAACTGGATCATCGAACTGTTCGGCACGGCCAAGATCCGTTCCGCGCCGTTCAACGTGTCCTTCCTGCTGGCGCTGGTGATGGCCTATCTGGTCTGGTTGCTGATCTGGCGCACCAAGCTCGGCTATGAAATCCGCACCTTCGGCTTCAGCCAGAAGGCAGCGCGTTATGCCGGCATTTCGGAAGTGCGCGTCACCATCATCGCCATGCTGATCTCGGGCGCGCTCGCCGGCATGATGTCGATCAACGCGATCATGGGCGACCAGCACAGCGTTTATGTCGATCTCGCAGGCGGTGCCGGCTTCATCGGCATTGCGGTTGCGCTGATGGGGCGCGCTCATCCTGTCGGCATCATTCTCGCCTCGATCCTGTTCGGCATGCTTTACCAGGGTGGCGCCGAACTTTCCTTCGAGATGCCGGCGATCAGCCGTGACATGATCGTCATCATCCAGGGGCTGGTGATCCTGTTTGCCGGTGCGCTCGAACACATGTTCCGGCCTTACATCCAGACGCTGTTCGCTTCGATCAGCCCGAAGTCGGTCGGCATGGCCGCGGTCAAGGGCGAGGGGGCCTGAGATGAGTTTCTTCGACGTCATCATCCAGACGCTGGACTCCACCATCCGCCTCTCGGTGCCGCTGCTTCTCGCTTGCCTCGCCGGCCTCTATTCAGAACGTTCGGGCATTTTCGACATCGGCCTGGAAGGCAAGATGCTGGCCGCCGCCTTCGCCGGCGCCGCAGCGGCCTCGGTCTTCCATTCAGCCTGGATTGGGCTCGGCATGGCCATCCTGGTCTCGGTGTCGCTTGCGCTGGTGCATGGCTTCGCCTCGATCACGCATCGCGGCAACCAGATCGTTTCCGGCCTTGCCATCAACTTTATCGCCGCCGGTTCGACCATCATTCTCGGCCAGGCCTGGTTCCAGCAAGGCGGCCGCACGCCGGCACTGGCGCCGAACGAACGGTTCGAGGCGATCACGCTTCCCGGCGCCGATGCTCTGCGCGATGTCCCGATCATCGGCCCGATCTATTCGGAGCTGATTTCCGGCCACTCTCTGCTGGTCTATGTCGCTTTCCTCGCCGTGCCGTTTACCTGGTGGGTGCTTTTCCGCACTCGTTTCGGCCTCAGGCTGCGCGCCGTCGGCGAAAACCCGGCCGCCGTCGACACCGCCGGTATTTCGGTTGCCTGGCTGCGCTACCGCGCCGTGATCTGCACCGGCATCCTCACGGCCATCGCCGGCGCCTATCTTTCGATGGTGCAGAGCGGCGGTTTCGTGAAGGACATGACGGCGGGCAAGGGTTACATCGCACTCGCCGCGCTGATCTTCGCCAAGTGGCGGCCGGTCAACGCCATGTTCGCCTGCCTGCTGTTCGGTTTCCTCGACGCGTTGGCGATCCGCCTGCAGGGCGCGCCGCTGCCGATCATCGGTAAGGTGCCGGTGCAGCTCATGCAGGCCCTGCCTTACATCCTCACCGTGATCCTGCTTGCCGGCTTTATCGGCAAGGCTATCCCGCCGCGTGCCGGCGGCGTGCCTTATGTGAAAGAGCGCTGATCGATGTCGCATGACCTCTACCTTGCCGCCAAGGCGGCCATGGCCAAGGCCTACGCGCCCTATTCGAAGTTCCCGGTGGGGGCTGCGCTTCGCACGGAAGACGGACGCATCTTTGCCGGCGCCAACATCGAAGTGGCCTCCTATCCGGAAGGCTGGTGCGCTGAGACGACGGCGCTCGGCCACTACATCATGGGCGGCGGCGGCAAGATCGTGGAGATCGCCGTCATTGCCGAGCGCATGGCGAAATGCTCGCCCTGTGGCGGCTGCCGCCAGCGGCTGGCCGAATTCACCCGGCCCGACACCAAGCTCTATCTCTGCGACGAGACCGGCGTGGCCGAAACCGTGACGATGGGCGACATGCTGCCTTATGGCTTCAGGGGCGATATCCTAAAATGAAGGACGCGATCGATCGCCTCGTTGAACGGCTGGATGGCCTTGCGCCAACGGTTGCGCTGGTGCTGGGATCGGGGCTCGGTGGGCTCGTTGAAGAGGTCGAGGATGCCGTGCGCATCCCTTATGGCGACTTGCCGGGGTTCCCGAAAAGCGGCGTCACCGGCCATGCCGGTGCGGTGGTGGCAGGGCTTTTCGCCGGCAAGCCGGTGCTGATGCTGGCGGGTCGCGCGCATTATTACGAGCATGGCGACGCCGCGGTCATGCGCCCGGTGATCGAGACGCTGGCCGGCATCGGCATCACGAAGTTGATCCTCACCAATGCCGCCGGCTCCGTCGATCCAGACATGCCGCCCGGATCGGTGATGCTGATCGACGACCACATCAATTTCTCGGGTTCCAATCCGCTGTTCGGCGAGCCGACCGATCGCCGCTTTGTCGGGCTGACCGAAGCCTATGACGCCGGCATGCGCGCGGCGATCGAGCGGGCCGCGAAGGCCACCGGCACCAAGTTGCACCAAGGCGTCTACATGTGGTTCTCCGGCCCGTCCTTCGAGACGCCGGCGGAAATCCGGATGGCGCGCATCATGGGTGCCACTGCCGTCGGCATGTCGACCGTGCCTGAGGTGATCCTGGCTCGTTTCTTCGGGCTCAGCGTGGCCGCCTGTTCGGTCATCACCAATCTCGCCGCAGGCATGACTGGCGCCGAGCTGTCGCACACCGAGACCAAGGACATGGCGCCGATCGGTGGTGCCAAACTCGCCAAGGTGCTGCACAAGGTGTTCCGGGACGGACTGCTGGACGGGTGAGGGCGGAGCATTTCCGGCGAAAATTAGGATCGCCTTCGATGCTCTTCCTCCTTGTTTTGACGCAATTCCGGACGCAAAACCGCTACGCACTTTTGCTGGAATTGCTCTAGATGCTGCCTCAGGAAATCATCCGCAGAAAACGTGACGGGCTGAAGCTGTCGGCCGAAGAGATCGTGGCTTTCGTTTCCGGCATCACCTCCGGCACCGTCACGGAAGGGCAGGCTGCCTCCTTTGCCATGGCCGTCTTCTTCAACGGTATGAACCGCGACGAAGCGGTGGCCCTGACCACGGCGATGCGCGATTCCGGCGATGTGCTCGACTGGTCGGATCTTCCCGGTCCGGTGACCGACAAGCACTCCACTGGCGGGGTCGGCGACAATGTCTCACTGATGTTGGCACCGATCGTGGCGGCTTGCGGCGCCTATGTGCCGATGATCTCCGGCCGTGGCCTCAGTCATACCGGCGGCACGCTGGACAAGATGGATTCGATCCCCGGCTATGTCAGCCAGCCAGATCTCGGCCTGCTGCGCAAGGCCGTGCTGGAGGCGGGCGCGGCGATCATCGGACAGACCGGCGACCTCGCTCCCGCCGACAAGCGGCTCTATGCCATCCGCGATGTCACTGCGACGGTGGAATCGGTGCCGTTGATCGCTGCGTCGATCCTGTCGAAGAAACTGGCCGCCGGTCTGCAGTCCCTGGTTCTGGATGTAAAGCTCGGCAACGGCGCTTTCATGGAAAAGTCGCGTGACGCGACAGCGCTCGCGACCAGCCTGGTTGAGGTCGCCAACGGTGCCGGACTGAAGACCAGTGCGCTCGTCACCGGCATGAACGAGCCGCTTGCCTCGGCTGCTGGCAATGCCGTCGAGGTACAGAATGCAGTCGACTTCCTGACCGGACGCAGCCGCGACAAACGCCTGGAGACGGTGACCCTGGCACTGGCCGCCGAAATGCTGCAGTCGGCCGGCCTCGTTGCCTCCAACCAGGATGGGCTGCAGCGCGCCATGGAGGCGCTGACCAGTGGTCGAGCCGCGGCGGTGTTCGGCCGCATGGTTTCGGCACTGGGCGGGCCGCCGGATTTTGTCGAGAAGGCCGCCCTTTACCTGCCTCAGGCGCCTGTGCGGCACGAAGTGAAGGCGGATCGCAAAGGCTTCGTCACCGGGATCGCCACGCGCGAGATCGGGCTCGCCGTGGTGGCTTTGGGTGGCGGCCGGACGCGACCGGAAGACAAGGTCGACCATGCCGTCGGGCTAACCCGCCTTTTGCCTGTCGGTGCGGAAGTGCGTCCGGGGGAAGCGATCGCGTTCGTCCATGCGCGCTCGCCAGAGGCCGCTGAGCAGGCCGCGGCAGACGTCTCTGCTGCCTATACGATCGGTGCGGCCAAGCCAGCCACGGAGAAGGCGATCCTGCGCCGCGTCGGACCGCGCGGTTAGACCGCAGGCTGGAGTATTTTGTAGCCAAGTGGAATCATTTGGTGTTATAAAAATGCTACGAAAACAAAATCTTAGAGCGTTTCCGCTTTTCCTTGAAAATGGAAACGCTCTGGGTGTTACTGCACCATCAGCAACGTGCCATCCTCGACGGCGTATTTGCCGAGGCGGCTGAGGAAGCTCATGCCGATCAGATTGGTGCTGAGCGCGCGGTCGTCGATGATGACCGCATCGATGTTGTCCAGCGCGATCCTGCCGACCTGGAGATTGGAAAGGCGCACCACCGCTACCTTGACCGGACCGTTTGCGGTCGAGACCTGCTGCGTGAAATCGGACGGGCTGATCGAAAGCCCGACGCGACGCGCCGTGGACGTGTTGAGCGCCACCAGCGTCGCACCCGTATCGATGAGGGCGTCCACCTGCTTGCCATTGATCTTGAAGGGCGAGCGGAAATGACCACTCGCGTCGGCCTTGATCAGCACCTTGCGGCCAAGTGGTTGCTGTGCGGTTTGCCCGGCGGAGCCGGAACCGCCAGGCAGCTTCACTGCCGTGGCAGACATGTCACTGCTTCGGCCGAGGAGCTGGTTGAGAAAATCGGGGTTCGACTGAAAGACGGACGGGATCGCCGCCGTACCGCCGGCGAAAACACCCAGAATGACCAGTTTACGCAGCATGGAACGCCCCCGCTCCAGGCGATCCTAAACAGCCTTGGTATCCGGCGCTTTAATTTCGAGTGTTTAGGCCCTGTCCTGGCTCGAAACCACACGGCTTCGTAAACGAATGGTAAAGGCCTATTTCGTGCCGAACATGCGGTCGCCAGCGTCACCAAGGCCGGGCAGGATATAGCCCTTCTCGTTGAGTTCGCGGTCGATGGAGGCGGTATAGACCGGAACATCCGGGTGAGCGGTGGTGAAACGCTCGATGCCTTCCGGCGCCGCCAGCAGGCACAGGAACCGGATGTTGGTGGCGCCGCGTTCCTTCAATTTTTCGATCGCCGCGATCGCCGAATTCGCTGTGGCGAGCATTGGATCAACGACGATGATGAGGCGGTCGGCGAGGTCACTCGGCGCCTTGAAGAAATATTCCACCGCTTCCAGCGTCTCATGATCGCGATAGAGGCCGATATGGGCGACGCGGGCGGCAGGCACCAGATCGAGCAAGCCCTCCAGTAAACCGTTGCCGGCGCGCAGCACGGATGCGAAAACCAGTTTCTTGCCTTCCAGCGTAGGGGCTTCCATCGTCTCCATCGGGGTTTCGATGGTGGTCTTGGTGAGCTCCAGGTTGCGTGTCACCTCGTAGCAGAGCAGCAGCGAGATCTCGCGCAGCAGCCGCCGGAACGACGCCGTCGACGTCTCCTTGTTGCGCATGATGGTCAGCTTGTGCTGGACAAGCGGATGGTCGACGACGGTTACGCCCTTCATGGTCTTCTCCTCGATATTGGAGCGGGATGCGATCAAGAGAACTCGCGCTCCATCCCTTTTGTCTTGGCGCATGAGCCTTGTTCGAAAAACCTGCAGCTTTTCGGGATCATGCTTTGAAAAAGACCCTAGCGGCTAAGCGGTGACCAAGAAACGCCCCGGCGCACGCCAACCACAGTTTTTGCGGGCTTTTCAGCGTGGGCTACCCTTGTCCAGTCGCGCAATCAGGGCCGCCTTTGTCTTTTTGTCGACGAAGGCCGCATCGATCGCGATGCGTGTCACGGCTGCCAGTGCCTTGTCGTTCAGGCCGAAATGTTCGGTTGCGATGTTGTATTCGCGTTTCAGCGACGTCCAGAAATAGGGCGGATCGTCGGAATTCAGCGTCACCTTGCAGCCAGCCGCCTTCAGCGCCGGGAAGGGATGGTCGGCAAAGCTGTCGAACACTTTGAGTGCGATGTTGGAGCCCGGGCAACATTCCAGCACCACGCCCTCGCTGGCGATACGGCGCACGAGGTCCGGGTTCTCGATCGCGCGGACGCCGTGGCCGATGCGTGTGGGGCGGATGTGGTCGAGTGCCGCCTGCACGCTTTCCCAGCCCATCAGTTCGCCGGCATGGATGGTGATGCCGAGACCGGCCTCGCGGGCGATCTCGAAGGCGCGGACATAATCCTCGAAATCACCCATGCGCTCGTCACCGGCAACGCCGAAGCCCGTGACCAGCGGATGTCCGCACCGGGCCGCGAAACGGGCAGCCTTTTCGATCGCCTCGACGCCGACATGGCGCACGCCGGTGACGATCATGCGTCCTTCGATGCCGGTCTTGGCCTTGGCGCGGGCCATGCCTTCGCCAAGGGCATTGGTATAGGCCTTGGGCGAGAGGCCGGCGCGCACGGCGTGGTCGGGAGAGGTGAACACTTCCGAATAGATGGCGCCATCGCGCGCCAGGCTGGTGAGATAATGTTCGGCCAGCAGCGCATAGTCTTCTTCGGTGCGGAAAAGATCGGCTGAAAAATCGTAGGCTGCGAGGAAGGAGGTGAAATCGTGCCAGACAAAGGAGCCATCACGAATGTAGGGAGAGGGGTCCTTGCCGTATTTCCGTGCCTGCAGGACAACGAGTTCTGGCGATGCGGCTCCTTCGATGTGGCAGTGCAATTCGGCTTTCAAAACCATGAGGCATTCCTGTGAACGGGCCATCCGGCGCGGCCGAACACCGCGCCTTTGACAATAGCGTCGCCTACTGCGATCGGCTATGGTCCGGCCAATTTTATGGCGGATGAAAAAGATGTCTGTTGAGAGAACCACCGCTACCGGAGGCATGGAAACCTCCTACGGCTTCCGGCAGGTCGGAACCGGCGAGAAGCAGCCGCTGGTCAACGAGGTGTTCCACAAGGTCGCCAAACGCTACGACCTGATGAACGACCTGATGTCGGCTGGCATGCACCGCCTGTGGAAGGACGCCATGGTCGCCTGGCTCAACCCGCCGAAGCGATCGGGCTGGAGGCTGCTGGATGTGGCGGGCGGAACCGGCGACATCGCTTTTCGAATCATCGATGCCAGCCATGGTCAGGCCCAGGCCACCGTTCTGGACATCAACGGTTCGATGCTGGGTGTCGGCCGCGAGCGGGCAGAAAAGCGCGGCCTGGCCGCGAACATCGATTTCGTCGAGGCCAATGCCGAAGACCTGCCCTTCGCCGACAATTCCTTCGACGCCTATACGATCGCTTTCGGCATCCGCAATGTGCCGCGCATCGAGGTGGCATTGAGCGAAGCCTTTCGCGTGCTCAAGCCCGGCGGCCGCTTCCTGTGCCTCGAATTCTCCGAAGTCGAGATGCCGCTGCTCGACAAGGTCTATGAAGCCTGGTCGTTCAATGCCATCCCGAAGATCGGCAAGGCGGTAACCGGCGATGGCGAGCCTTATTCTTATCTGGTCGAATCCATCGCCAAGTTCCCGAACCAGCAGAATTTCGCGGCGATGATCGGCAAGGCCGGTTTCGGGCGTGTCAGTTTCCGCAACTATACTGGCGGCATCGCCGCCGCCCATTCGGGCTGGAAGCTTTGAGGCGGGTGTGTTCATGAGTTCCGTCGGAGCTGCGTTCCGGCTCGTTCGGGCCGGCTGGGTGCTGGTGCGCGAGGGAGTCGTTGCGGCAATCCCGGGCGACCAGCTGACCGGCATGCCGAAATTCGGCTGGCGGATGGCGCGTCTGTTCACGCGGCGGCGAGCGCTGCGCGAAGGCCGCAGCGATCGCATGGCGCACGCGGTGGCGCGGCTGGGGCCGTCCTATGTCAAGCTCGGCCAGTTCCTGGCGACGCGGCCGGACGTGGTCGGTAACGACATCGCGCTCGATCTTGCCTTGTTGCAGGACAAGATGGGCACGTTTCCACAATCCCAGGCGGTGGCGGCGATCGAGTCGTCGCTCGGCCGGTCGGTATCCGACCTTTATGCCCGCCTGGAAGAACCGGTGGCGGCGGCCTCGATCGCGCAGGTGCATGAGGCCGAAGTGCTGCGTGATGGCCTTCCGACCAAGGTAGCCGTCAAGGTGATCCGTCCCGGCGTGCGCAAGCGGTTCCATCATGACCTCGAAAGCTATTTTCTCGCGGCGCGCCTGCAGGAAAAGTACATTCCGTCGTCGCGGCGCCTGCGTCCGGTCGAAGTCACCGAAACGCTCGCCCAGACGACCAAGATCGAAATGGACCTGCGGCTGGAAGGCGCGGCCCTGTCGGAGCTGGGCGAAAACACCAAGGCCGATCCCGGTTTCCGCGTGCCGGCTGTCGACTGGGAGCGTACCGGCCGTGACGTGCTCACCATGGAGTGGGTCGACGGCATCAAGATGAATGATATCGCCGGCCTCGCAGCGGCCGGTCACGATCTCAAGGCGATCGCCGCCAACCTGATCCAGTCCTTCCTGCGCCATACGCTGCGCGATGGCTTCTTTCATGCCGATATGCATCCCGGTAATCTGTTCGTCGAAGCCGACGGCACCATCGTCGCTGTCGATCTCGGCATTGCCGGCCGGCTCGGCAAGAAGGAACGGCGTTTCCTCGCCGAAATCCTCTACGGCTTCATCACCCGCAACTATCTGCGTGTGGCGGAAGTGCATTTCGAGGCCGGCTACGTGCCGCACAAACATGATGTCGCCGCTTTCGCGCAGGCGATCCGCGCCATCGGCGAGCCGATCCATGGTCAGCCGGCGGAGACCATCTCGATGGCCAAGCTGCTGACTTTGCTGTTCGAGGTGACGGAACTGTTCGACATGCAGACGCGGCCGGAGTTGGTTCTGCTGCAGAAGACGATGGTGGTTGTGGAAGGCGTTGCTCGTACGCTCGATCCGGCTTTCAACATGTGGAAGACGGCCGAGCCGGTGGTCGGCGACTGGATCCGTTCCAATCTCGGTCCGCGCGGCATGCTGGACGATGCCCGCGAGGGTGTCGGTGCGCTGGTGTCGCTGGCTCGGCAGGCGCCTGACCTGGCGGCACGGGCGGAGCGGCTGTCGCGCGAGATCGACCTGATGGCCGAACATGGTCTGCGTTTCGACGACGCCACCGCCAAGGCGATCGGCAAGGCCGAGGCGCGCCATACGCGCTCGGGACGCGTCGCGCTCTGGGTGATCGCGCTCACCTTGATCTTCATTGCCTGGAAGCTAATCTGACGGCACTGCTGCTGGGGCGAAGCATGACCCTTTCCGGAAAACGCGTCCTTCTTGTCATTGGTGGCGGTATCGCGGCCTACAAGTCGCTCGATCTGATCCGCCGCCTGCGTGAACGTGGCGCTGCCGTACGGTGCGTCATGACCGCTGCCGCACAGGAATTCGTAACCCAGCTTTCCGTTGGCGCGCTTTCAGCTGACCATGTCTTCACCGACCTGTTCGATCGCCAGGATGAGCACGATGTCGGCCACATCAGGCTGTCACGCGAAGCCGACCTGATCGTCGTGGCGCCGGCCACAGCTGATCTGATGGCCAAGCTGGCCAACGGCCACGCCAACGATCTTGCCTCGACGGTGCTGCTCGCCACCGACAAGAAGGTGCTGATGGCGCCGGCCATGAACCCCAGAATGTGGGCGCATCAGGCAACGCGGCGCAACCATGCCACCCTCATCCAGGATGGCGTCGCCTTTGTCGGTCCTGCGAGGGGCGAGATGGCCGAAAGCGGCGAGGCTGGTGAAGGTCGCATGGCCGAGCCGCTTGAGATCGTCGCGGCGATCGAGACGCAGTTCGACAGCCAGCCGAAACCGCTGGCCGGCAGGAAGATCATCATCACGTCCGGCCCGACGCACGAGCCGATCGATCCTGTGCGCTACATCGCCAACCGTTCATCGGGGAAACAGGGTCACGCACTGGCCGGTGCTCTCGCAAAGCTTGGCGCAGACGTTCATCTGGTGTCCGGTCCGGTGACGATCGCCGATCCGGCCGGTGTGACAACGGTGCATGTGGAGACGGCGCGGCAGATGCAGGCAGCCGTCGAAGGTCTTCTGCCGGCAGATGTTGCGGTGTTCGTGGCGGCTGTCGCCGATTGGCGCACAGCGAATTCGGCTGATGAGAAGATCAAGAAAGTGGCGGGCGAAGGACCACCTGCGCTGCAGATGGTGGAAAACCCGGATATCCTGGCTGGTATCGGGCATCACGCCCAAAGACCCCGCCTGGTCGTCGGCTTTGCCGCCGAGACACAGGACATCCTGAAGAATGCCGAGGCCAAGTTGAGCAAGAAAGGCGCCGACTTTATCGTCGCCAATGACGTCTCGCATGACAGCGGCGTCGGTCCTGCCGGTGTGATGGGCGGTGATCGCAACCGCGTTCGTATCGTTTCGAAGAGCGGCGTCGAGGAATGGCCGGAGCTGACCAAGGCGGAGGTCGCCTCGCGTCTCGCCGAGCTCATCGCAAAGCGCCTGAAGACGGTCTGACCGGCCGTTTGGCTATGGGCTCAGGCCTGCTGCGGCAGGCCGGGTCGTCCTGGCACGGAGAAGAGCTTGTACGCCGCGATGGCGCCAAGCAGGCCGAGTGGTACGAAGGCCAGGAACAGCCAGATCCCGGCATTTGCCGCAGCTGCGCGGTTGAGACCCTCTGAAAAGCCGCTGGCGTTGGCAACGATCCCGGCACTCGCGGCACCCACGGCATAGCCGATGCGCTGCATGGTTGGCACCGCCGACGAGGCAATGGTCTGTTCGTTGGCTGGTGCGGACGCGACGATGATGCGCGTCACGAAAGGCCACGCGATGCCGAAGCCGCCGCCTTGCAGCAGTGCGCAAAACAGGATGAGCGGGATCGAGCCATGCGGAACCGTGTAGGCGAAGCCGGCAATGCCGGCTGCGATCATCAATGCGCCGCAGACGATGATCGTGCGTTCGCGCTCAGGCGGCGCGTTGGCGACGAGGATCGACAGGATCGACCAGGCGATCGACTCTGCGGCGATGATGTAGCCCGTGGTCAGCATCGAGATGCCGTGCAGATTGGTCAGGATCAACGGCCCGTAGACTGCAAAGGAGCAGGTGGCCACCGAGAACGCGGCGATCATCGTCATGCCGCTGCCGACCGGCGTGCGCCATGAAAACAGGTTTGCCGGAAAGAGCCTCGATTGCGGCTTCAGTGCATCGATGCGGAAGAACAGAGCCAGTCCTGCCAATCCCAGGCCGAGCAGCAGGCTGGAGCGCAGCAGTGCAACATCGACGCCGGCTGAGGCGATCAGGATCACGCTGACTGCCAGGCACATCAGCGGCAAGGCAGGGAAGGGCGGCAGCGTAGCGCCGCCGCTTCGCGTGCGCCGCGCTTCCGGTGTGTTCAACACAAACAGGCTGGCCAGCGCCATTGCCACGCCACCAATGACAAAAATGCCAAAGGCCCAGCGCCAGGAAAGCAATTCGGCCATCAATGCACCCAGCATCGGGCCGCTGAACGCTGCGACGCCCCATATCGCCGACATCAGGCCGAACAGCTGTGGCCAGATCGCGCGCGGAAACAGGCGCTCGACCGAAACAAACGCCAGCGAGACCAGAGCACCACCGCCGAGCCCTTCGATCAGACGGCCGGTGAGGAAAGCTTGCATCGATGGCGCCGTCGCACAGAGGAGCGCTCCGGTCGAATAGAGCAGGGCGGCGACCATGACATTGCTGCGCAGCGCGACATAGCTGACCATGCGGCCGGCCGCGGCACCCGCGACGATGGCGCCGAGCTCGTAGATCGCCAGCGACCAGCCGACCAGTTGCACACCGGACAGATCACCCACCATGGCTGGCATGATGGTCGCCACCATCGTCTCGTTGGTCGCGTGCAGCAGGATGCCCAGCGAAATGAAGCAGAAGCGCGCGAGGTCGCCACTGGCCCACAATGCACGCCAATCCACCCGGTTCGCCTTGTCTTGTGTCATGCGCTCTCGTCCCAAGCGCCAGCTTGCGGCTGGCACGGCATTTTTCCAAGTAATTACTTGTAAAACCATTAGTGTGGTTGAACGCAAGCATTATTTTGCAGTTCGCAAGCCAAGCGCTGAATGTGTCCTGCCCGTTGCCGGATATCCGCCCTTTCGTTCATCACATCGCCACGAATAGTCTGCAGCGTCGCCGAATCTGATGAAACGAGGTACCCGATGCGTCTTTTCACCCTCATTCTGCTCGGAGCGACTGCAATGACTGCCCCTGCTCACTCTGCCGACCTCGTGCTCAAACGGGCGATCCTCGGCACCGGGGGCGTGGGTTATTTCGAATATGAAGCGACGGTCACCGGTAAGGAAACGCTGACCCTGCGGTCACGACTTGACCAGATCGATGACATTCTCAAGAGCATGATCATCCTCGATCCCGCCGGCACCGGTTCGGCAACCTTGCCGGGCAAGGCGGGTGCCGACGAGGCCTTCAACGCACTGCCATTTTCGCGATCGGATCTGGACAGCATGGCATCTCTGATGGCGGCGCTGAAAGGCGCGGAAATCAAGGTCGCAGCGCCACGCAGCATTGCGGGCCGCATTGCCAGCATCCAGCCGGAGCAGGTCACAGACAAGGACGGCCGGACAATCACGCGGACGCGTGTGTGGGTATTTTCCGGCGCCTCGATGGATCAGTTTGTGCTCGAAGACGCGCAGGGTCTTGAGTTTGCCGATGCGCGACTGGGCCAGCAGGTTTCCGGTGCGTTGACCGCGTTGCGCAGCGCACAGGATCGTTCCGGGCGCGACATCTCCATTCATCTGGCGGACGGTGCGCAACGCACCGTCCGCATCGGCTATGTTGCCGAGGCGCCCGTCTGGAAAACCGCGTACCGCCTGACCCTGCCGAAAGCGGGTGAAGACAAGGCACAGCTACAAGGTTGGGTGGTGCTGGAGAACATGACTGGCGACGCCTGGAGGGATGTTGCGGTGACGCTGTCCTCGGCTGCCCCCGTCACGTTTCGCCAGGCGCTCTACGATCCTTATTATGTTTCGCGCCAGACTATTGCGCCGCCGGTGAGCCAGGCTGCCTTGCCGCGAACCGATCAGGGGCAGGTTGCGCTCGGTGGTGCCAACTATGCCGAGATGGCCGTGCCAGCGGCGCCGGAACAAAAGCGGATGGTGGCTCGCAGCGCGATGGCCGCTGTTCAGGATGAAATGGTTCAGCAAGCCGATGCCGCGCCTGCGTCAACCGAAGAAAACGCTGCCGGCGCCAGCTTCACGCTGTCGGTTCCGGTCAGCGTCGGATCTGGTGAAAGCCTGACCATACCGTTTGTCGACCAGAAAGTACCAGCGGAAGCCGTGGCCTGGTATCAGGGCGGCGGGCGCAATCCCTGGCAGGGCATGACCCTCAAGAATGATGGGACGACGTCACTGCCTGCCGGATCGGCCACCATCTACGAGGCGACTGACGCGGGTCCGCTGTTTTCGGGTGAAGCGCAGTTTCCGCTTCTGCCGGCGGGCGATTCCCGCCTTGTCGGTTTCGGAGCCGAACAAAAGATCCTTGTCGACCGCGAAAACCGGACGGCATCGGCCGTTACCAAGGTCAAATCGGTCAACGGAGCATTGCAGATCGAAAGCAAGCTGCGCGAAACGACGCTCTATCGGGTCAAGAACATCGCCGCCGAAACGCGGCGCATGGTGATCGAGCAGCCACGCGCGCAGGATTGGCGTCTGGTGCAGCCAAAGGCCGAGGAAGCGACGCTGGCCGGTTCTGCCTACCGGATGCGGTTTGAGGTCGAGCCCGGCAAGACCAGGGAATTTCCGGTGGTGATGGAACGGCCTGTCGTCGAGACGGTCGCCATACAAGAGCTGACCGCCGAGCGTATTCTCGCATTGATTGCCAGCACGGAGCTTGATGCCGAAAGCAAAGCACGACTTGCCGCGATCGCAGAAGCGGCCAAGACGAGCGACGAGGCCAGCCAGGTTTTGGCCAGCCGTCAGGAGCGTCGCGACGGGATCACTGCCGATCAGGAGCGGATTCGTGAGAACATCGGCGCTGCACCAGAAGGATCGGATCTCGCGCGCCTTTACGCACAGAAGATGCTGGATCAGGAACGAGCGCTTGAGCAACTGGACAAGGATATTGTCGATGCCCGGGCGAAGTATGAGGAAGCGCGCCGTGTGCTGGGCGATCGGGTGCGGGCGTTCTGAGGCCCGATATCCGGCCGATGCTCGGCCTGGCGGGGCGCAGGCCCCCCCCCAGGCCTGAATTCCGCTTACTTCAGGGAATGCTGCAGTTCCAGCGATGTCACCGCAGCCGCGACATTGAGGCCGGTCTGAGCCTGCACGGAGAGCGGCTGCAACGCATAGGAATTGTCGAAGCCGCCGACCAGCACGTTGAGACCGCCGCCGGTCACCACGCTCGCTTCGGCATTGACGCCGAAATACTTGCCGGCAAGAGCGCCGGAATCATAGCTGCTCGAGGCGGCGAGAACTGCCCAGGACAGCTGACCCTGGTGTGTCATGCCGAGGTCGACGCCGAACTTGGAGATAACGCCGGTGTAGAGTTCGGACTTGCGGCTGTTGTAGGGACGGTAGGTGCAGGTGACGCCCTTGTTGGAGGCGACGATATAGGACTGGCCGCCATCGATGACGCAGTCGAGAACGCCAAGCTCAACCTTGCCGGCGCTCGCCGGCGCGGCAAAAGTCGTCATGGCCAGGGCGGCTAAACAAGCAAGTTTCTTCATGGTGGCGATCCTTCTGTAGTTCATGCCGGACAACGGCTTAATGCCGAGAGCGTTCCCTCAAAACCGTGGCGCGATGGTGGCGCAATCGTGGTCGAGTTGTCGCGTGGTTAAGATGGGCGGCTTGCCGTGGCCGATCGGCCACGGTTCAAGCGCGTCTGTTCAGACGCACGCCGGCACAAATGGAATGCGGCTTAAGCCCCACCCACGCGGGACAGGCCGTCACGCGCCGGCTGATAGGTTGGCGCCAGCCGGGCGGCTTCCTTGTAGGATTTTATCGCCTTGGCCTTTTCGCCCTTGCGCTCGTAGATGAGCCCCTGATTGGTCCAGGCTTCGGCATTCTTGCCGTCAAGCTTGATGGCCATGTTGAAGTCGGCGAAAGCGTTGTCGTCCTGGTTGAGGGCGAGGTAGGACAGACCGCGGCCATTATAGGGCTCGGACGCTTCCGGCGACAACGAGATCGCAGTCGAGAAGTCTTCGATGGCGAAGGTGTGCTGCCCCTGGCTCTGATAGATCAGGCCGCGATTGTGGTAGGCGCGTGCGTCGGTGGTATCGAGCTGGATCGCCTTCTGGAAATCGTTGAAGGCGTCCTGTGTGCGGCCGGCCTTGCGATAGAGGTTGCCGCGGCCGATATAGGCGGCGTCATAGCTCGCATTGATCTGGATGGCGCGATTGTAGTCGGCCAATGCCTTTTGCTGGTCGCCGATGAAGCGGTAGATCAATGCACGGTTCGAATAGGCCTGGTAGAAATCCGGCTTCAACTGGATCGCGGTATCGAAATCCTTGAGTGCTGCCTGATACTGGCCGCCGCGGCCATAGGCCGAGCCACGTACATTGTATGCCTCGGGGTCGCGTGGGTTGCGGTCGACCACCGAAGAGAGCGACGAGATGTTCTGGCTTGATCCCTGGGCTTTGTCGATCGCGTTGAGTTCGCCCGTCGGCGTCGACTGGCAGCCGGCAAGTGCCAAGCCCGCCATCAAGGCGGCGCTCAAGACGAAACCATTCAAGGAGTTTTTGCGCTCCGTGGTCAAAACATGCATCGGCTGCCGTATCCTCAACATCGACGCCCGGCATCCCGGGCTGTCGCTCCGGCCCCTGTCCCCGCCGTCCTGCGTTATACAAATATCCGCGTGCGTCAAACAAAAAGGTGGCGGCGATTTACATCGCGCCACCTTGGTGATCCTTCGAAAAGGATGGATGCAGGCAGGATTAGCGCGGAGCGCGCGCTGCACCGGCACCGGTCGGAGCCGGACGCGGGGTCGAGGGCAGCAGGCCTTCGCGCTGGGCACGCTTGCGGGCCAGCTTGCGGGCGCGGCGCACGGCTTCGGCCTTCTCACGCGCACGCTTCTCGGACGGCTTCTCGTAGTGACCGCGCATCTTCATTTCACGGAAGATGCCTTCGCGCTGCATTTTCTTCTTGAGCGCGCGAAGCGCCTGATCAACGTTGTTGTCGCGGACGAGTACCTGCACGGGCGATCCTGTCTTTACAATTTGAAATCAATAGGCAAGCGGCAATAGCCACAAGCCTCCGCGGCGGCTTCCACCACGAATTCCGGCGGCTGATAGCAGAATCAGGACTGAATGTCCACAGTTGCTTGTCGGGCTTTCGCGGTTTTCGCCGCGTCGCGCCTTTCATTGCCGCCAATTCACCTAGAATGAAGCGCCCGGACGCGACCGTCAATTCAAACAGTCGCGATTGCGTCCGGGCGTTTCGTCGCTCCTTGATCAGGTGCGGTTGATGGAGACGCCACCATCGGCAAACAGGGCGGTGCCAGTGGTGAAGGAAGATGCGTCCGAGGCCAGATAAAGAGCAGAGCGGGCGATCTCTTCCGGTCGCGCGATGCGTTTCAAGGCGTGCAGGTTCTCGACGAAGGCGCGCTCATCGGCGGTCTTGAAGGTGGCAGCGGGGGTATCGGTGCCGCCGGGCAGCAACGCGTTCACGCGAATGCCCTCGCGACCATATTCCGCCGCAAGTACCTGGGTGAGGCCGACAAGGCCAGCCTTGGCGGCTGCATAGGCAGCCATGCCTGGCATTCCGGCGGTGACGCCGACGAAGCTGGATGTGAAGATCAGCGAGCCGTTGCCACGCGCCAGCAGCGCGGGGACCTGATGTTTGGCGGCCAGGAAGGCGCTGGTCAGATTGGTGTCGAGTACGTCCTCCCAGGTCTGGCGCGGCATTTCGGGCACCGGTCCCATCGGGCCGACGACACCGGCATTGTTGAAACCGATGTCCAGTCCGCCGAAGCGGCCCAGTGCCAGCTCCACCAGCGCCTTTGCGTAGGCCTCGTCGTTGACGTCTCCGGCAAGCGCTGCCGCCTCACCGCCGTCCTCGGTGATCTCGGCTACCAGGGTGTCGAGTTCGGCCTGGCGCCGCGCCGCTGCGATGACCTTGGCGCCTTCCGTGGCGAAGAGACGCGCTGTTGCGCGGCCGATGCCGGAGGAGGCTCCGGTGACGATTGCGACCTTGTTGGTCAATGCGAGCATGATCTGTTCCTTTCCGAGACTTGGATGGCGCTTGCTCGCAGATCGGCAAAAGACAAACCACCCGAAACCCGCTCGCGGATCGAGGAACGACGCGGCGCAAAACGGCAATTGCCGTCGCAAATGGTGCAAGGATGGCTGCAAGGTTTCGCTAGTGATACTTCTCGCGCGTCGGAACCCCGATTGCCATACGCGAGGCCAGGTAACGTGAAGAAATATTCAGTATTCGCCATCGCCCGCGAGGCCATGCGCGGCCACAAGGGCTGGGAAGAACAGTGGCCTTCGCCGGAACCGAAGAAAAGCTACGACGTCATCATCGTCGGTGCCGGCGGGCACGGGCTAGCGACGGCCTATTATCTCGCCAAGGAACACGGCATCACCAATGTCGGCGTGATCGAAAAGGGCTGGCTCGGCGGCGGCAATACCGGCCGCAACACCACCATTATCCGCTCCAACTATCTCTACGACGAAAGCGCTGGCATCTATGACCACGCAGTGAAGCTGTGGGACGGCCTTTCGCAGGATCTCAACTACAACGTCATGTACTCGGCGCGCGGCGTGATGATGCTGGCGCACAATGTGCACGACATCCAGGTGCTGAAGCGCCATGTCCATGCCAACCGTCTCAACGGCATCGACAATGAATGGCTGACGCCGGAAGAAGCCAAGGCTTATTGCCCGCCGCTCAACATCTCGCGCAATGCGCGCTATCCGGTGGTGGGCGCCGCGCTGCAGCGGCGCGGCGGCACCGCCCGCCATGACGCGGTTGCCTGGGGCTACGCCCGCGGTGCTGCGGCGCGCGGCGTCGACATCATCCAGAACTGCGAAGTCACCGGCATCCGGCGCGACGCCAGCGGCGCGGTGACCGGTGTCGAGACCTCGAAAGGCTTCATCGGCGCACGCAAGGTCGGCGTGGTGGCGGCCGGCCATTCCTCGGTGATCATGCAGATGGCCGATGTGCGCATGCCGCTGGAGAGCTATCCGCTGCAGGCGCTTGTGTCCGAACCGGTAAAGCCGGTGTTCCCCTGCGTGGTCATGTCCAACACCGTGCATGCCTACATCTCCCAGTCCGACAAGGGCGAACTGGTGATCGGCGCCGGCACCGACCAGTATGTTTCCTATTCGCAGACTGGTGGACTGCATATCCTCCAGCACACGCTGGACGCGATCTGCGAGATGTTCCCGATGTTCACGCGCATGAAGATGCTGCGCTCGTGGGGCGGTATCGTCGACGTGACGCCGGATCGTTCGCCGATCCTGGCCAAGACGCCGGTCAAGGGGCTCTATGTCAATTGCGGCTGGGGAACCGGCGGCTTCAAGGCGACGCCGGGTTCGGGCCATGTCTTTGCGCACACGATAGCGCGTGACGAACCGCATCCGATCAATGCGCCGTTCACCATCGAACGCTTCCGCAGCGGGCGCCTGATCGACGAGGCGGCAGCCGCTGCCGTGGCGCACTGATGCAGACGCTGGCGGCAACCATGGCTCTTGCTGCGCCCTTCATGCTGACCGGCGAGAAAGGGATGTTCCATCTGCCCGATGCAAGCGAAGTGCGCCTGCAGGATATAAGCCGCGCGGCACATGAAGGCGATTGGCCGTTCTCGGTCTCGTCCGGCTACCTGGGTTGCGTATGGAGCGCCGGCCGCAAGACCGTGTCGTTTGTAGAGAAGCCGTCTGCCAGCGATACCGCACCGGATCCGCGGATCGTCGTCGTTACCACCGACCCTTTCCAACTCACTTTGCTCAACATGGCCAACCGCGACCTTTTCGCGCCGGCGGACTCGGTGGAGACACTGATCAAACGTGTCGCGCCTTTCGAGACGCTCGGCGAGAAACTCTGCGACCAGCCGCAAGGCGCGCGCATCGGCGACGGCGAACTCTAGGATCAAGACAATGCTTCTCATCCGCTGCCCCTATTGCGAAGAAGAGCGTCCGGAACTCGAGTTCCGCAATGCCGGCGAGGCGCATATCGCGCGACCGACCGATATCGCCGCCATCAGCGACGACGATTTCGAAAAGTTCTTCTTCATCCGGGCGAATCCCAAGGGGATCATCTACGAGCGCTGGCGCCATGTGCATGGCTGCGCGCGCTTCTTCAACGCAGTGCGTGACACCGTCAGCGACAAGTTCGTGATGACCTACAAGGCCGGCGAACCGAAGCCTTCCAAATTGCCTGGAGTTTCCAAATGAGCGGGGCTTTTCGCATCGGCAATACCGGCCGGTTGACGCCGGCCAGGACTGCCCGCTTCACCTTCGATGGCAAGGCTTACACTGGTGTCGAGGGCGACACGCTGGCTTCGGCGCTGCTCGCCAACGGCGTGCATCTGGTCGGTCGCTCGTTCAAATACCACCGTCCGCGCGGTTTCCTGTCCGCCGGAGCGGAGGAACCGAACGCGCTGGTTGAAATTGCACGCGACAGTGCCCGCAAGACGCCCAATGTACGTGCCACCGTTCAGGAGCTTTATGACGGGTTGTCGGCCAAGTCGCAGAACCGCTGGCCATCGCTGTCCTTCGACGTCGGTGCCGTCAACGACGTGGCCTCGCCGTTCTTTTCAGCCGGCTTCTACTACAAGACCTTCATGTGGCCGAAGTCGGCCTGGAAGAACCTCTACGAGCCGAATATCCGCTCGGCGGCTGGCCTTGGTGTCGCCCCGGATCAGCCGGACCCCGACCACTATTCCGCGCGTTTCGCGCATTGCGACGTGCTGGTGCTCGGCGGTGGTGCGGCAGGTCTTGCTGCAGCCCTCGCGGCTGCCGAGACGGGTGTGCGCGTCATCATTGCCGACGAACAGGCTGAATTCGGCGGCGCGCTGCGCTTCGAAAGCGGCGCCCGCATCGAAGGCCAGGGTGGCTGGGCCTGGGCACAGAGCGTCGTCACCAAACTGAAAGCCATGGGCAATGTCCGGGTGCTGCCGCGAACCACGGCCTTCGGCTACTACGCGCAGAATTTCATCGGGTTGGTGGAGCGCGTCAGCGAGCATCTGGCCGACCCCGGCCACGACATACCGCGTGAGCGGCTGTGGCAGGTGCGCGCCAAGCGGGTGGTGCTCGCCACCGGCGCGATCGAGAGACACATGGTGTTCGCCGATAATGATCGGCCAGGTGTGATGCTGGCTTCGGCTGCGCGGACCTATCTCAATCATTATGGCGTCGCGGTCGGCCGCAATGTCGGTGTCTATACGGCCAATGATTCTGCCTATGGGGCGGCGATCGATCTGAAAAAGGCCGGCGTCAATGTCGCGGCCATCGTCGATCTGCGCGACAATCCCTCCGGTGCATTGATCGACCAGGCCCGCGCCGCCGGTATCGAGATCCATGACGGCCGTGCGGTCACGCGCGTCGGCGGCAAGCTGCGCGTCTCGTCCATGACCGTGCAGCCGAAGAACGGCGGCGGTGAACGCACGATTGCCATCGACGCGCTGCTGATGTCGGCCGGCTGGACGCCGTCGGTGCATCTGTTCTCGCAGTCGCGCGGCAAGGTCGCCTTCAATGAGGACAAGCGGTTTGTGCCCGGCACCTATGCGCAGGATTGCGCGTCGGTTGGTGCCTGCAACGGCACAGACGGCCTGGCTGCTTCGATCGATGAAGCCTATGCCGCCGGCGCCAAGGCGGCGAAAGAGGCCGGCGGCAAAGCCGCTAAGGCCAGCAAACCGAAGGTCGACGCAGACGAGATCTGGTCGCGTGGTATGCTGGGTTCCGCACCCGGTGCGGGTCCGGACACGACGGTGAAGGCCTTTGTCGATTTCCAGAACGACGTCACCGCCAAGGACATCCGCCAGGCGGTCCGCGAAGGCATGCGTTCAATCGAACATGTCAAGCGCTTCACCACCAACGGCATGGCGACGGACCAGGGCAAGACCTCTAACATGCACGGGCTGGCGATCGCCGCTGACATGCTGGGCAAAGCCATCCCTGAAGTGGGCCTCACGACGTTCCGCGCGCCTTATACGCCGGTCACCTTCGGCGCCATCATTTCGCACGCACGCGGGCCGCTGTTCGATCCGACGCGGCGCACGCCGATGCATGGCTGGGCGGAAAAGCATGGTGCCGTGTTCGAGGATGTCGGGCAGTGGAAGCGCGCCTGGTACTTCCCGCGCGCCGGAGAGGACATGCATGCTGCCGTCAACCGCGAATGCGTCGCGGTGCGCAAGGCGGCCGGTCTTTTCGATGCCTCGACGCTCGGCAAGATCGAAGTGGTTGGCCCAGACGCTGCCAGGTTCATGGAACTGCTTTACACCAACCCCTGGGAAAAGCTCGAGGTTGGCCGTTGCCGCTATGGCATCATGCTGCGCGAAGATGGCTTCATCTATGACGACGGCGTCGTCGGTCGTCTTGCCGCCGACCGCTTCCACGTGACGACGACGACCGGTGGTGCCGCCCGCGTCATGAACCATATGGAAGATTATCTGCAGACCGAATTCCCGCATCTCAACGTGTGGCTGACGTCGATCTCGGAACAATGGGCGGTGATTGCGGTGCAGGGGCCGAAGTCCCGCGACATCATCGCGCCGCTGGTCGAAGGCATCGACATGTCCGACGAGGCGATGCCGCACATGTCGGTGCGCGAAGGCAAGATCTGCGGCGTGCCGACCCGGCTGTTCCGCATGTCGTTCACCGGCGATCGCGGTTTCGAGGTCAACGTGCCGGCCGACTATGGCCAGGCGGTCTGGGAAGCGCTGTGGGCCGAAGGGCAGAAGCATGGCGCCGCGGCCTACGGCACCGAGGCCATGCACGTGTTGCGTGCCGAGAAGGGCTACATCATCGTCGGCCAAGATACGGACGGCACCGTCACGCCGAACGACGCCGGTCTCGATTGGGCGGTCGGCAAGAAGAAGACCGATTTCGTCGGCATTCGCGGCCTGACGCGACCGGATCTCGTCGCCAAGGGCCGCAAGCAGCTCGTCGGCCTCAGGACCAAAGACCCGAAGGTTGTTCTGGAAGAGGGTGCGCAAGTCGTAGACAACCCGCACCAGCCGATCCCGATGAAGATGATCGGCCACGTCACTTCGAGCTACTGGTCCGAGAATTGCGGACGCTCGATTGCGCTGGGGCTGGTTGCCGGCGGACAGGACCGCATGGGTGAAACGCTCTATGTACCGATGCCGGACAGGGTGATTGAAGTGGAAGTCACGGGCATGGTGTTCTTCGACGAAAAGGGAGAGCGCCTCAATGGCTAAAGCTGCTCAGAATACCGGCGTTGTCCAGGCGGAACGGCGTCCCGCACTGGCGGGGCGCAATGCCTCGGCCGCCCATGTCACGCTGACAGCATTCGAGCCGGCCGAACGTGTTTCGCTGCGTGCTCCGGAGGCTTCGCTTGCCGCCTTGTCCAAGGCTCTCGGCCTGGCGCTACCGAAAAAGCCGAAGACCTCCACCACGAAAGACGGCCGCGTTGCGCTTTGGCTCGGCCCTGACGAGTGGCTGATCATCGATGACGCCGGCGGCGACCCGCTGGCCGACTGCGCCAAGGTCAAGCAACTGCATTCGGCTGTCGGCGTCTCGCACAGGAATGTGGCGATCGGCGTGACCGGCGCGGGTGCGGAAGCAACGCTCAGTGCCGGCTGTCCGCAGGATCTCTCCCTGGCGGTCTTTCCCGTCGGCGCCTGCTCGCGCACCATCTTCGGCAAGGTCGAGATCGTACTTCACCGCACGGCTGAAGACGCTTTCCGCGTCGAATGCTGGCGTTCGTTCTCGGATTATGTCTTTACTTTTCTTTCCGAGGCGGCACGCGACGCGGCTGCATAGAACGGCGTCTCCGTTGGACGCGCTCCAGTGCTTTCGGCCTGTGCATCGTGTTGTTGGAAATTGCCTCTGATCTGGGCGGCGAGCGAGGAACCAAAGACGGATCGCGCCGTTCTGTCCGGACAGGATAGAGGGAGTTATCCATGGCCAATTCGTCGAAGCCCGCAGGCATTTCCAAATCAAAGAAGACGGCTGCTGTCCGCTCGTTCGAACATGAGCGCAACAGCGGGCAGGATGCCGAGAAAGAACTGGAAGAAGGGCTGGAGGATACGTTCCCGGCCAGCGATCCAGTTGCAATAACGAGCACATCCATTTCAGGAGCGCCGGCGAAACCGGGCAAGGCAAAGCGATAGGCTGTCCGGTTCGGCAAACCCGATCGTTTATCTGTAATTGCAAGAAAAGGGGCGGCTGGATAACCAGCCGCCCCTTTGCCGTTCAACCTGCAAGGGAGGGGGAGAGCCTTACCGGATGGTCGGCATGGTCCAAGGGCTGCCTTCAACGCCGAGGCGCGGGCCGCTGGTGGTCTTGCCCTGCTCGATTGAGCCGGTCGCGGAATAGTCAACGTTACCGGCGGTCTGGGTATGAGTGGCGGGGGCATGGGTCTTCGCGGTTTCGCCAGCGAAAGCGGCGCCCGAAAGGGCAACCAGGGTGGCGAGGGCAAGAGCTGTCGTTTTCATCGACTTTCTCCGGTTCAAGATATGAATTCTATTTTCCGTACATGTACGTTACAGCGCACATGTATGCCGCTCGTAGGGAAAGTTCAAGAGAAAATTGTACGTGTACGAGAAATTTTTCAAAGCACGGGCAAGACGCTCACCCGGGCTCGGCGTGCGTACCGGAACCAAGCCGTTGAAAAGACAAGCCTAAAGCGCTGGAATTTGAACCGGTGGCGCGGTTTGTCGCAGGGCGGGATGCTTCACTGACGCGCGGTCGAGCCGAGAATGCCTGCGACGAGCGCTGGCGGCATTCGACCCGCGCAGGTACGCAATTGTAGCGTTATCGCTTCAGCATTTCCTCGCAGGCTGCTCGCCGAGCGGAGGAATGTCCTGCCCCTGGAGGGCTGCCAGCCCGAATTCGCACATTCGGTTCACGAAGGCCTGCTGGTCGCCGAAATGATAGAAAGGGAAGGTAATCAGCAGCGAAATCGTGCCGTGGCCGGTCGCCCACAACATGGTGGCGATGGCGTGGGGATCGCCTTTCAGTTTGCCGGCAGCCACGCATGCCTCGACACGGCGGATGAGCAATTGCATCGCCGGGTTCTCTTCGTCGATCTTCTCGAACGAGCGGCCTTCGGGCAGCTTTGTCTTTTCGGTCATGAACACGGTGCGGTATTCGTTCGGATTGCCCAGGCCGAAAGCCGCATATTCGGTCATGACGGCGCGCAGCGCGTCGATCGGATCGTCGGGCGCGTTCTGTTCGATCCGCCTGGCCAGTATGCGGAAAGCATCCTCGGCCAGCGCAAACAGGATGTCCTGTTTGTCGGCGAAATAGGAATAGACCGACATTGGCGCATAGCCGACCATCTTGGCCAGCTTTCGGATGGTCAAACCCTCGTAGCCTTCCTCCTGTACCAGCTTGTGAGCCGCGGCCACGAGTTCCGATCGCAATGCCGCCTTCTGTTGTTCACGGCGTGTTTGCGCATTCTGGGGCAATCTTGTTGCCTTTCTTTTTTTGTTTTGCTCCCATTCCCCTCACGACCGACAGTATATACCCAGTACAGTCATCCGCAAGATATCGTTAGGGAAATTGCCTTCCAGGACCTTACTCAAATGGCTCCAATTCCACCGTCGACCGCAAGCGAGTGGCCGGTCATGAAGGTGTTTTTTGGGTCAGCGGCGAAAAGCATCGCCTCGACGATCTCCGGGACTTCACCGACACGTTTCATCGGCACGCCTCGCGTCAGTTCCGACAAGGCCAGCGTTTCCGGTGCGCCCGACAATTTCACGAAGTCATCGACCATTTTTGTGCGCGTATGCGCGGGACATATCGCATTCACCCTGATGCCCTTGGTGGCATATTCGGCGGCCGCCGATTTGGTGAGGCCGACGACACCATGTTTTGCCGCGGCATAGACGGAAAGCTTCGGTGCGCCGACCAGCCCGGCCACGGAAGCGATGTTGACGATCGCGCCGCCTTTGCCCTCTGCTTTGAACTGTCGTTCCATCTGCGGGATCTGGTGTTTCATGGCATAGAAAACGCCGAGCAGGTCGATTTCGAGGACACGGCGGGCCTCATCCGAAGCAACCTGGGGCAGGCGCACGAAGCTCTGAGCAATGCCGGCATTGTTGACGGCGACATCGAGTCGGCCGAACCGCTCGACGGCAAGCTTCACGAGGGATTCCGACAACGCTTCGTCGGCTATGTTGCCGGCCAAGGTTACCGTTTCGGCGTCAAGTGTCGCAGCAAAGTGCTGCAGCGCATCGCCACTTATGTCGGAGAGAACCAGCCGCGCGCCTTCGGCAGCGAAGCCTTTGGCGGCACCTTGGCCGAGGCCACCGGTGGCGCCCGTGATGAGCACAGTCGCTCCGTCGAAACGGCCCATGGTCATTTCCCTTTTTCGAGCAATTGCACGGCAAGGTGAGCGAGCAGCCTGACCGCGTCGGCGTAGACCTTTGCCTTGGCGGGATTGGAAGCGTTGCCGTCCAAGGCGCGCTTGTAGACGCCCTGACAGATCGCAGCGAGACGAAAGAAGGAAAAGGCCAGCAGGAAGGTCCAGTTGTCGATGCCGGCCAGGCCGCGGCGACGGCAATAAGAAGCGACATAGTCTTCTTCCGATGGCAAGCCGACCGCCGCGCGGTCAATGCCGCCCAGTCCCTTGAAGCCGGATTGGTGGGGCAGGCGCCATTGCATGCACTGATAAGCGATGTCGGCGAACGGATGGCCGAGCGTCGACAATTCCCAGTCGAGCACTGCAATGATGTCGGGACGCGCCTGCGCAAACATCATGTTGTCCAGCCGGTAGTCGCCGTGCACCAAGGCCAGGAGGCCGTCATCGGCAGGCTTGTTTGCCTCCAGCCAGCTGATCAGCGTCTCCATCTCGGCGTTCCGCTCGGTTTCGGAGGTGCGGTATTGACTTGCCCATCGTCCGAGCTGGCGTTCGAAATAATTGCCGGGCTTGCCATAGTCGGTGAGGCCGACGGCACCGATGTCGACATTGTGAAGCGTCGCCAGCGTAGCGTTCATCGCGTCATAGACCGCCGCTCGCTCCTGCCCACCGGATGCCTCGGGCAGAGCCGGATCCCAGAAGATCCGGCCCTCGACAAAGGCCATGACGTAGAACATGCGCCCGATCGGCGAATCCTCGTCGGACAGATGCAGCATGCGCGGCACCGGCACATCGGTTTCGGCCAATGCCTGCATGACGCGGAACTCGCGGTCGACCTGGTGCGCCGATTTCAGCAACTGCCCCGGCGGCTTGGCGCGCAGCACATACCGACCGCTTGCCGCGGTCAGCAGATAGGTCGGATTGGACTGGCCTGATTTGAACTTCTCGATCGACCGTAGCTTTGAGAAGCCGTGGATTTTCTGCTCCAGATAAGGAGCAAGCAGTGCGGGATCGAGCGTGTTCGGATCGGTCATGCGTCCTGCGCTTCGGGTTCCACGAAGGTCAGCGTCAGCCAGCGCGCGGTGAGCGCGGGTTTCAGCGAGCCTTCGATCTCGATGGTCACGTCATGGGCGGTCTGCACCCAGCCGGACGGCCGTGCCTTGACATCAGCCAGCACGAAACGGGTGCGAATGCGGGCGCCGGTCTTGACGGGGGCCAGGAAGCGCACTTCGTCGAAGCCGTGATTGACACCCATCTTGCCCTTCGCAAGCGGCGGCAGGGTTTCGAACGTCATGGCCGAAAGCAGCGACAGGGTGAGGAACCCATGCGCGATGGTGCCGCCGAAGGGCGCCTCGGTCGCGGCGCGTTCCGGATCGCAATGAATGAACTGATGATCGTCGGTGGCGTCGGCGAACTGGTCGATCATCGTTTGTGTGACAACCCGCCAGGGCGAGAGGCCGACTTCCTTGCCGACATTGGCGAGCAATATTTCGAGACTGATGGGTTGCACGGATATCTCCTGGCGCCGTCGCGGCTCTATTCCTTGAACAGGGTCAGGCCGTGCTGCACCGATTGTCCGCCATCGATCGGCAGGATCGCGCCGGTGACATAGCTGCCAGCCCGGCTGCACAAATAGAGTGTGGCGCCGCCAATGTCATCCGGCTGTCCGATGCGGCCGATGGGAACATGGCCGCCAACGTGTTTCGCCTGCTCATCGCTGCCGGTGGCGAAGGCCGTCATGCGGCTCTGGAAGGGACCAGGGGCAAAGGCGTTGACGGTGATGCGCCGGGCGGCAAGCTCTATCGCGAGCGTGCGGGTCAGGTGATGAACAGCCCCCTTGGAAGCCGTATAGGAATAGGCGTCGTCCGCCAGCGGCTGCGTGCCCATCACCGAACCCAGATTGATGACGCGTGCGGGGTCGGCATCGGTTGCCGCTTCTTCCAGCAACGGCAGCAGTTCGCGGGTCAGATGGAAGACGGCGGTGACGTTGACGCCGAACACCTTGGCCCAGGCCTGGTAAGGGAAGCTTTCCAGCGGTGCGCCCCAGGAAATACCGGCATTGTTGACCAGTATATGCAGCCGGTCGGTGCGGGCCTTCACGGCTTCGACCAACGCGGCGATACCGGCTTCGGAAGAGACATCGCCGGCGAAGCCTTCGGCACGGCCGGAACTGCCGAGCGCATTCAATTCGTCCGCGACCTTGACGCAGTCCTCGCCCTTGCGCGAGGCGATCATGACCGTCGCGCCGCCAAGCACCAGCGCAGTCGCGGCCATGCGGCCGATGCCGGTCGCGGCTCCCGTCACCAGCGCCGTCTTGCCTGCCACCGAGAACAGTTCGTCGAGATAGCTCATCGGTCCTCCTGCAGCGTTCCGGTCGGGATCAAACTTAACCGCCCTCGGATTGACAACATACCGAGTAGTATGTTGAACTTCGATCCTTGTAAAGCCGGCAAAAATCGAGGCGCAATGGCAGCGAGACCGCACTTGGCGGAGCGGGAAGAGGAGGCCAGGGCCGTCGGCGGCATCACCGTCGCCGACGGCTCCCGCGCCGCGATCCTCGATGCCGCGGCCGCCTGCTTCATGGCAAAGGGTTATGCCGCGAGCTCGATCGATGATGTTGCGCGCAGCCTTGGATCGACCAAAGGGCGCATCTACCACCACTATCCGTCGAAGGGAGACCTCTTCGCCGATGTCTTTCGTGCTGGCATGGATATGAACTATGCCGCGATCGAACCGGTGCGCAACATTGCCGGACCGGCGGTCGCGCGCTGGCGGCGCATGGCGATGGTGCACACACGCCAGATGATCGTGACCAGACCCTACCAGCGCGTCGTCTGGGAAGGTGTCGAACTTTACCTGCGTGGCGCGACCACACCGGAACAGCGCGAGGAATTCGCGCGGCTCATGCAGTACCGCAATGACTACGGCGCGATCTTCCGGCAGGTGATCGTCGCCGCGCGCGAGGCCGGCGACATGCGTTTCGATGATCCTCGCATCACCGAACAGCTGATGTTCGTTTCGCTGAATTCGCCGCTGTTCTGGTACACGCCGCGTCCCGGCGAAAGCGAGCACGACATCGAGGCGATCGTGGTGCAGGTTGTCGATTACACTGCGCGTGGGCTGGGGATCAGCGCATGACCGTAAAATTGCAGTTTCCGTGAAAAGCGGAAACACTCCACGAAGGGGAGCCTGTGATGGCTGACATGAATCTCGGCATGACCGAGCGGCTGAAGCCGATCCATGCCCAGGTCGCCGCGATGGTGCGTGACGAGGTGATGCCGCTCGACGAAGAGTTCCTGGGCGAAGTCGGCAAGGCCGGTGATCGCTGGGCCTACACCAGGCGCCAGACCGAGATCCTCGAGGGGTTGAAGTCGAGGGCACGTGAGCGCAGCCTGTGGAATTTCTGGCTGACCGGGTCCGAGCGCGGCTATGGGCTCACCACGGTCGAGTACGCCTATCTCGCCGAAGAGATGGGCAAGGCCCATCTCGGTGCCGAGACCTTCAATTGCTCGGCACCTGACACAGGCAACATGGAAGTGCTGGAGCGCTATGGCTCGCAGGAACACAAGGAGAAGTGGCTGGCGCCGCTGCTTGATGGCAAGATTCGTTCAGCCTATCTGATGACAGAGCCGGATGTGGCGTCCTCCGATGCCACCAACATTTCCATGCGTTGCGAACGCGACGGCAATGACTACGTTCTGAACGGCGAAAAATGGTGGGCTTCCGGCGCTGGTGATCCGCGTTGCGCCATCTACATCGTCATGGTGAAGACCGGCGGCGACGGGGAGCCCAAGCACAAGCAGCATTCGATGATCCTGGTGCCCGCGGACAGCGAAGGCGTCACCAGAGTGCGCGCCATGCAGGTCTATGGCGACGACGATGCCCCACACGGTCACATGCATCTTCGTTTTGAGAATGTGCGCGTGCCCGCCGGCAACATGATCCTCGGCGAGGGAAGAGGCTTCGAGATCGCGCAGGGCCGGCTCGGCCCAGGCCGCATCCATCACTGCATGCGTGCCATCGGCCAGGCCGAAATGGCGCTGGAACTTCTGTCCAGGCGGTCTATGCGGCGCGAGGCATTTGGTCAGCCGCTGGCAAGGCTCGGCGCCAATTTCGACATCATCGCCGAGTGCCGCATGGAGATCGAAATGGCGAGGCTGCTGTGCCTCAAGGCCGCCTGGATGATAGATCGCGGCGATGCACGCGCTGCCGCGCCGTGGATCAGCCAGATCAAGGTGGTCGCGCCGCGCGTTGCGCTGAAAGTGGTCGACGAAGCGGTGCAGATGCACGGCGCGCAAGGCATCAGCCAGGATACGCCATTGGCGCGGGCCTGGACGCATTTGCGTACGTTACGGCTGGCCGACGGACCTGATGCCGTGCACCGTCGCCAGGTCGCGCGCGAGGAACTCAAGAAATATACTCAGGAAAAGCTCTAGAGCATTTCCGGCGAAAATAGGATCGCCTTCAATGCTCTATCTCTTTGTTTTTACGCAATTCTGGACGCAAAACCGCTACGCACTTTTGCTAGAATTGCTCTAGGCGCCCATTGGCGCAAGCGGGTCGGAGGAGAGCATGAAAGCCATAATTGCCCGTGCCTTCGCGCCGCTCGACCAGCTTGTCTATGGCGATTGGCCGGAGCCCGAAGCGAAAGGGGATGGCGTCGTCATCGAAGCCGAGGCCATCGGCGTCAATTATCCCGACGGTCTTCTGGTGCAGGGTCTCTACCAGATGAAGCCGCCGCCGCCATTCGTGCCGGGCATGGAGGTTGCGGGACGGGTTGCTGCCATCGGTCCGAAGGTGACAGGCCAGAAGGTCGGCGACAGGGTTGCGGCCCTTACCGTCATCAGCGGTTATGCCGAAAAGGTCGCCGTTCCCGAGGCGATGGCGATGACGCTGCCCGATGCGATGAGTGCGGCGGATGCCTGCGCGCTCATCTGCGGCTATGGCACATCTCACCACGCCTTGAAGCAGCGCGGCCAACTCAAGGCGGGCGAGACACTCTGCGTCCTGGGTGCGGCAGGTGCCACCGGTATTGCCGCCGTGCAGATCGGCAAGGCGATTGGCGCCAAGGTCATCGGCGTGGCGTCGTCGCCTGAAAAGCAGCGAATCGCCCTTGAAGCCGGCGCCGACATCGCGATCGGCTACGACAATCTGAAGGATGCGCTCAAGGAAATCACCGGCGGCAAGGGTGTCGATGTCGGCTTCGATCCGGTCGGCGGTGATGCGTTCGAAGCGCTGGCGCGCGCCATGGGCTGGAATGGGCGGTTGCTTGTCATCGGCTTTGCCTCGGGCAGCATTCCGAAGCTCTCTGTCAACCTGACCCTGGTGAAGGGGTTCTCGGTCGTTGGCGTCTATTGGGGCGACTTCACCGTCAAGGAACCGCAGGCCTATGCCGACAATATGCGCGAACTTGTCGGCTGGTATCTCGCCGGCAGCATCAAGCCGGTGATCGAAGGCATCTATCCATTGGCCGATGCGGCCGACATCCTGAAACGCGTGCTGGGGCGTGGCGCTTCCGGCAAGCTGATCCTTAAACCGTAACCTCAGGCAAGGAATGCTGTGATGACCATTGCATCCGAAATGCAGGCGCTTCTTCTGGTCGGTGACGGCTATGCGCGCGAGCCGAGCGGCAGTGCGCTGGAAGCGATGGAGCCCTATCTGCGACCCGGCGTCATCGGCGTGCCGGTGCCTGGTGCAACGCAGGTTCTCATCCAGGTGAGCCTGGCTTCGATCAACCCTTCCGACGTGATGTTCGTGAAAGGGCTTTATGGTCAGCCCCGGGTGCAAGGCCAGCCTGCCGGTTTCGAAGGTGTCGGCACGGTGGTTGCGGCGGGGGAAGACAGTTATGCGCAGAGCCTCGTCGGAAAGCGTATTGCCTTCGCCACCGGTCTCACCAACTGGGGTGCGTGGGCCGACTATGCGCTGGCCGAAGCGCTCGCCTGCATCCCGCTGATCGACAGTGTCCGCGACGAGGACGCGGCGGCGATGATCGTCAATCCGCTGACGGCGATCGCGATGTACGGCCTCGTCAAGGATGAAGGGCACAAGGCGTTCGTCATGACCGCCGGTGCGAGCCAGCTCTGCAAGCTGATCATCGGGCTTGCACAGGAGGACGGCTACCATCCGATCGTGACGGTTCGTCGCGACGACCAGATCGCGCCACTGAAGGAACTGGGCGCCACGCATGTGCTGAACGAAAAGGCGCCTGATTTCGCCAGGACGCTGCGCGAGGTGATGAAAGCGGAACAGCCGCGCATCTTCCTTGACGCCGTCACCGGCCCGCTCGCCTCTCTGGTGTTCGACGCCATGCCGAAGCGGTCACGCTGGATCATCTATGGCCGTCTCGATCCGTCCGATACGCTGATCCGCGAACCGGGCCAGCTGATCTTCCAGCAGAAGCAGGTGGAAGGCTTCTGGTTGACCGACTGGATGCGCAAGCACAAGGATCGCCGCGGCCCGGCGGCGCTAGAGGTGCAGCGGCGCTTTTCCGATGGGCGCTGGGCTACCGATGTGACCGCCGTTGTGCCGCTGGCACAGGCGATGGAGCGTGTCCCGGTCGAACTCGCCAAACCCAACGGCAAGGTTTTCATCCGGCCCTGATTGCAATCCTGCGGCAATGTTGTCCGCCTAGACCGATGTCCGAAGATGAGCTGCGCGGGACGTCCGTGCCCGGGCTGTACCGCACAGCCCAGGCCATGATATGCCCGCGCCAGGTTGGCAGGCGGCTCCGGATTTCGAGAAGCCGCCGGTATCGGGCAATGTTGGGCGATGGCAAAAGTCAGGCAGTCTTGGGACTGGGGTGGTCTCGCCCTGTGGATCGGCGGTTTTGTCGCCATCCTCATCATGGCCGGCATGGCGCCAGACCATCGTTCGGTGATGCGCAGCTATCGTATTGCCAGCGACATGTTCCTTGCCGGCAAGCCACTCTACGACCTCGACGTCGCCATGGGCTACCTCTATTCGCCGGCCTTCGCAGCGCTCTATGTGCCGTTCATGAAACTCGGCCCCGTCATCGGCGACAGCCTGTGGCGTATCCTGGGTTACGGCGTGCTGACCTATGCGGTCTGGCGTCAGGTCCGGACGATCGGTCCTGAAAACCGCCTCTGGATGTTTTCCTATGCGCTTTTCCTGGCCGTGCCGATCACGGCCGGTGCGTTGCGCAACGGCCAGGCGACCATCCTGCTTACCGGGGCCTGCTGGTTGCTGGTTCTTTCGGCCCTGGAAGGGCGGCGTGCGGAGACCTTTCTATGGGCAACGGTGGCGGTGATCGCCAAGCCGACCGCCATCATCGTCTTTCTGCTGGTCGGAGCACTGCGCCTGAGGCTCATCCCCATCCTTCTGCTGTCGCTGCTCTTCGTGCTGGCGCTTCCCTACGCCTTCGCGCCAGCGGGCTATGTCAACCAGCTCTACCGGGACTTCGCCACGTTGATGACGTCGATGTCGGTGGACAAGTCCGCTGCTTTCGAGATGGCTGACTTCACGGCTCCCTTCACCGCCCTCGGCCTGCCTATCTCCACCCAGGCAGCAACCCTGGTCCGGATCGTTGTCGCCTTGCCGACGCTTCTTCTGGTGCTCTGGTACGACCGTCATATCGAGCGCCGGCTGGCCGGTCTCGCGGTCTTCTTGACGGCTGCTTTCTATATGAGCGTGTTCAACCCGCGCGTGGAGTACAACACCTTCGCCTTGCTCGCGATGCCAGCCGCCGTTGCGCTCGCGGTGATATGGGACAGTGAGGAAGGGGGCGTCCTGCGCAGCATCCTGGCCATAGCCTTGTTTGCCGTGGGGCTCAGCGGCATCAACCCGCATCTCCAGGATGCCTTGCGCCTGTGGTTCCGCCCTGTTGCCATGACGGCGATCACACTGCCCATCCTGTGGTGGTTCTGGTCCGTCGCGCAAGGCAGGTTCAAGCGTCAGGGAACGACGGCTCATGTCTGAACCCAAAATGACGCTCGACATTGTTGCGCCGTTCCTGAATGAAGCCGCCTCCGTGGCCGGCTTCGCGCGGTTGCTCGCGGAACTTGAGGCCGAGGTCCTGCGACGTTTCGGTCTCAAGACGCGCAAGATCCTGGTGGATGATGGCAGTACCGACGACAGCGTTGGGCTTTTCGGCAAGGCCCTGACCGGCGATTGGGAAATCGTGCGGCTCAGCCGCAATTTCGGCAAGGAGGTGGCCGTTCTGGCCGGCCTCGACCGGACGCAGGCCGACATGGTGTTGATCATGGATGCCGATCTGCAGCATTCGCTTGATGTCAGCCTGAAACTGATCACTGAACTGGTTGAAAACCCGGACATCGATGTCGTCTATGCGCGCACCAACCGCGAGGGCGCGAGCTGGAAACGCAGCCAGCTGGCCAAATTGTTCTACGGCCTGATCAACTCCAGCCAGCGTTTCGACATTCCCGAAAATGCCGGCGACTTTCGCGTCATGCGTGCGCCGGTGGCCAAAGCGCTGACGCAATTGCGGGACAAGCGACGTTTCAACAAGGGGCTTTATGCGTGGGCCGGATTCCGGCACAAGGCGCTGATCTACACGCCGGCGGACCGTACCAGCGGTACCAGCAAATGGAGTCGCGGCAGCCTGGTCGCGTTTTCGCTCGAAGGCATCGCCTCATTCTCCGTGGTGCCGTTGCGCATCCTCACGCTGAGCGGGCTAGCCGCCGCCTTGGCCGCCGGCATTTACGGCCTCAAGATCTTGTTCGAAGTCTTTTTCTTCGGCATCGCCGTGCCGGGTTTCCCGAGCCTGCTGATCGCAATCGTCGTCCTGGGCGGCTTCAACCTCGCACTGCTCGGCCTGATCGGCGAATATGTCTGGGTCGCGCTGAGCGAGAGCAAGGACAGACCTGTCTACATCGTGCGCGACGTGGTGAGCCAGGAAAAGGACGCTGGAAAGCCGTGATGCGGCGGATCCGCCTGATCGCAGACGATTACGGGCTGGCGCCCGGAGTGTCGGACGCCATCCTCGACCTGCTGCAAAAGGGGCGTCTTACGGGAACCGGTTGCATGACCGGATTTCCCGAATGGCAGGAGGCGGCGAAGCGCATCAAATCATTCGCCGGCCGTGTTCCGCTCGGCCTGCACCTGACGCTGACAGACCAACCGGCGCTCACGGCCGATTCCAGCCTGGTATCGAAAGGGCGATTGCCGCCGCTCGGGGATCTGGCAATGCCGCTCAAGCGGCGGCGCATCAAGGCGGGCGATGTCCAGGCGGAGCTCGACGCGCAACTTGATCGCTTTGTCGATGCGCTCGGCCGTATCCCGGATTTCATCGACGGGCATCAGCACGTGCATTTTCTGCCCGCCGTGCGCGATTGGCTGACGACGCGTTTTGCTGGTTCGGAAAAACCGATGCTGCGCGGCGCGCCGTCAGTGCCGCTCGAGGTTGGCGCGACTGCCATGAAGACGGCGGTCATTGCGACGCTTGCACGCGGTTTCGACCGGACGATGCAGGCAGCGGGCTTTCCGGTGATGAGGCCGCTGGCCGGCATCTACGACTGGAAACGGCCGGGCGATTTCGCACCGACCTTGCGTGCGGCCGTTTCGACGCTGGGCGAAGACGGCGTGTTCATGTGTCACCCGGGCCATGTCGATGCCGTCCTGGCGTCGCGCGATCCGATGCAGAAAGTGCGCGAGGTCGAATATGCTTTCCTGGCTTCCGAAGCGTTCGGCGTGCTGCTGGCAGAGCAGGATGCCACTGTACGGAGTGGACTGTCGTGAGCGGCGCGGCTGATCGCTCGCTGGGCGACAAGATGATCCGCTTCGCTGTTGTCGGCGTGGCGAACACGGCGATCGATCTCGCGGCCTTTTCCGTTTTGCTATGGCTCGCCGTTGTGCCGCTGGCGGCCAATGTCGGCGCCTGGCTCGTCGCGGTCGCATTCTCCTTCGTGGCCAACCGCCTGTGGTCGTTCGAGCGCGACAACTCGATCCCGCTCAGCCATTCCGTGTTCCGGTTCATCTCGCTGGGCGCGCTGATTTCGCTGGGCGTGTCCAGCGTGTTCATCGCCGGGTTGTCTGGATGGACCGGCGTCTGGCCGGCCAAGATCGTCGGTATCATCGTGGCGGCGGTGCTGAATTTCCTCGCCGCGCGCTGGTCGATCGAGGGCCGGCTGCTGCGTTAAAGAGAAGGAACCAGAGCGTTTCCGCGAAAAGCGGAAACGCTCGTGTCAGCGCAGGCCTTCCATCTCGCGAATGCGTCGCGCGCTGTCCGGCTCCATCTGGCGTGTGACGGCGCCGATCAATGTCTCGGCCACGACGAAAAGGGCTGCGGACGAGTCCCATGGCGAAGGGACGGCGGTGCGCCCGGCAATAACGTGGCGGGCGAAGCGGGCAATGGGCGAAAGCCACTGGTCGGTGAACAGGACGATCTGCACGCCGCGCTGGTGTGCCTTCTCGGCAAAACGGATCAGGCTGTCCTGATAGCGGCGGATGTCGAAGATCACCAGCACGTCGCGTTTGCCCATGTCGATCAGCCGGTCGCGCCACATGCTTTCCTGGCCGACGAGGTGGAAGACATTGGGGCGGATGATGGCCAGATGGGCGGCCATGTAGCGTGCCAGCGGGTCGGTGAAACGACCGCCGATCAGGAACATGTGGCCGCGATGGTCGGCCATCTTTTCCGCGATCTCGTTCAGCTGCTTGTCGGAGAGGTGTCTGAAGGTCTCGCGCAGATTGTCGAGCGTGGCCTCGATCATCGGCGAGGCGGCATTGCTTCGGCTCGGAGCGGCTGTCGTGCGCGAGGCCGGCGACTGCAATTGCGCGGCGAGTTCGTCCTGCAGGGCGGATTGGAATTCCGGATAGTTCTGGAAACCCAGCCGGGCGACGAAACGCAGGATAGTGGGCGAGGAAACGCCCGCCTGCTGGGAGAAGTCGGCGACCGTCTTCAGGCCGATGACAGGATAGTTCGCGACCAGCGTCTGGGCCGCCCGGCGTTCCCCTGTGGGCATGGAATCGATGCGGTCCGCGATGAGCTCGGCGATGGACGTGGTCGTCGTCTGCGTTCCCAACCCGGTATCCCCCATACATTTCCGAAAAGGCGTTTGACAAAGACAAACAAACTGTATGAAATCATTCATGGGAGCGCAATGAAACAAAATACGTAACATACGATACGCTCCCAGGGGACGGCGGATCGGATGGAGAGGACAGGCCGCAACAGGCATCCAGGTGCGGATTCCGTCAGGGTGACGAACCCTGCGGGCGCGGGCGCCTTTGTTTTCACCTGTGACCACGCTTCCAATTTCCTGCCCGCCGAATTCGGCACGCTCGGCCTTCCCGGTTCCGATCTAGCCCGTCATATCGCATGGGATCCCGGTGCGCTGCCGGTGGCGCAGATCTTGAGCGCGCAGCTCGACGCGCCCCTGGTCGAAACCTGCATCTCGCGCCTTGTGCTAGACTGCAATCGCCCGCTCGATGCGCCCGACCTGATCCCGCCGGTGAGCGAAACGACCGTCATCCCAGGCAACGATAACCTGTCGATGGAAGCGCGCCATCGGCGCATCGATCGCTGCTGGAAGCCCTTTCACGAAACGATCGAAGACCTGATCGAGGCACGGACGGCGCGTGGACTCGAGACGCGGCTGGTCTCGGTTCACTCCTTTACGCCGGTGTACAAGGGCGTCGACCGTCCCTGGCATATCGGCATCATCCATGACGAGGACACGCGGCTGTCGACGCCGCTGATCGCGGCGCTGGAACGGGACGGCAGTTTCACGGTCGGCGCCAACCAACCCTATTCGCCGGCTGACCGCGTCTACTTCACACTGGAGCGCCATGCGCGTTCGCGTGGCCTGTTGTGCGCGATGATCGAAATCCGCAACGATGAGATCCGGGATCAAGCCGGACAGAAAAAATGGGGAGAACGGCTGGCGGGCATTTTCACCGGCCTCGAACCGGCGCGGCTGCCGAAGCCGCCACCTCTCAAAACGCTACGAACCATCGAAGGCACCATCTGAAAGTAAAAATAAGGGAACACTCTTATGGCAGCGCCTGGTTACTCTGAAACTGACAAGAGCGAGGATGTCAAAGTCCTCCATTCCATGGGCTACGCCCAGGAACTTCAGCGGTCGATGAGCCGCTTTTCCAACTTCGCTATCTCATTTTCGATCATCTGCATCCTGTCGGGCGGTATCAATTCTTTCGCCCAGGCAATCTCCTCGATCGGCGGCGCCGGCGCCGGCATCGGCTGGATCGTCGGCTGCATCATCTCGGGTATGTTCGCATTGTCGATGGCTCAAATCGCCTCGGCCTTCCCAACGGCGGGCGGGCTCTATCACTGGGCATCGATCCTGGGCAATCGTTTCACCGGCTGGCTCACCGCCTGGCTCAACCTGCTCGGCCTGATCACCGTGCTTGGCGCGATCAACATCGGTACGGCGTTCTTCTTCCAGGGCACGTTCGGCTCCTGGGTGGGGATGGACACATCGGCGGGGCACGTCGTTGCCTTCGTCGCGCTGATCACGGTCATACAGGCGCTGTTCAACCATCTCGGCATCAAGGTCACGACATTCCTGACCGATATTTCCGGCTACATCATCTTCGCCACCACGGCGGTGCTGGTGCTGGCCTGCCTGTATTTCGCACCGGCGATAGACATCTCGCGTCTGTGGACGTTCACCAACTATTCCGGCGATGCCGGCGGTGGCGTGTTCCCGCAGAGCGACAGCATGGGCTATCTGTTCCTGCTCTGCCTGTTGCTTCCGGTCTATACGATCACCGGATACGACGCGTCGGCTCACACTTCGGAAGAGACCAAAGGTGCTGCACTGTCGGTGCCAAAGGGGATCGTCTCGGCGGTCTTGTGGTCGTCGCTGGTCGGCTGGATCATGATCTGCGCCATCACGCTCGCCATTCCGGACATGGCGGTGGCTGCGAAGCAGGGCTGGGGCATGTTCTTCGGCACGATGGACGCCATCCTGCCCGCCGGTTTGAAGAACATCGTCTATTTCCTGATCTTCATCACGCAGCTTCTGTGCGGCCTGGCGACTGTAACGTCTGCTTCGCGCATGTTGTTCGCCTTCTCGCGAGACGACGGAATGCCAGTGGGTTCGAAGGCACTGTCGACGGTTTCGCCGAAATACCGGACACCCGTCACGGCCATCTGGACGGCAGCGATCCTGGAGATCATCTACGTATTCGCAGCACAGTTCGTCTCGATCGGCGGCACCAATCTCTACACCATCGTCGTCAACTCGACGCTGGTCTTCCTGTTCCTGTCCTTCACCATCCCGCTGGTTCTGGCGATGTTCGCCTACGGAACGGCGAAGTGGCCGAACCCGGGCCCGTGGGCGATGTCGGGTGGGCTCTACAAGATCGTGACGTTCCTGTCCGTCGTCGGCATGGCGGTCATCTTCTACATCGCCATCCAGCCACCGAACGACAAGGTTCTGTGGATCGTCGTCGGCTTCGTGGTGCTGGCTGCAATCCTGTGGTTCGCGGTTGAGAAGAACCGCTTCCAGGGCCCTCCGATCGGCGACGAAATCGCCAAGCGCAAGGCCATCATCGCTGCCGCCGAACGCGCGGTCGGCGAGACGGGTGGAGCGCACTGACACAGCTAAGACCGTGGCCGGTTTCCGGCCACGGTCGCCTTCCGCAAATACGTTTCAGAAAAATTGAAGCCGGAGTGCTCTTAGAATGGCAGGCAACCTTTCGTTCGATCAGTTGAAGAAGGCGGTGCAGGCAGGGGAGATCGACACCGTTCTCGCCTGCGCCGTCGACATGCAGGGCCGCCTCGTCGGCAAGCGTTTCCTGGCGCAGTATTTCGTCGATTCCGCGCATGACGAAACGCATGGCTGCAACTATCTGCTGGCGGACGACATCGATATGGAACCAGTGCTCGGCTACAAGGCAGCGAGCTGGTCGAAGGGGTACGGCGATTTCGTCATGAAGCCCGACCTGGCGACGCTGCGGCAGATACCGTGGCTCGAAAAGACGGCGCTGGTGCTGTGCGACCTGCTCGACCACCACAGCCACGAGGACCTAGCCCATTCACCGCGCGCCATTCTGCGCAAACAGGTCAAGCGGCTGACCGAGCGCGGCTATATCGGCTACTTCGCTTCGGAGCTCGAATTCTATCTGTTCAGCGAAAGCTACGATGCCGCCCGCAAGAAGCACTGGCAAGGCATCGATACCGCCTCTCCCTATATCGGCGACTATCAGATCGGTATCACTACCAAGGAAGAAGGCATCATGCGCCGCCTGCGCAACGAGATGCAGGCGGCCGGCATTCCTATCGAGAACTCCAAGGGCGAATGGGGCCCCGGCCAGGAAGAGATCAATGTGCGCTACGCCGAAGCGCTGGAAATGGCGGACCGACACGTCATCCTGAAGAACGGCGCCAAGGAGATCGCCGATTCCGAGGGCAAGGCGATCACCTTCATGGCCAAGTACAACTATGGCCTGGCCGGCAACTCCAGCCACATCCACAATTCGCTGTGGAGCGCGGACGGCAAGACGCCACTTTTCTATGACAAGAAGGGTCCGTGGACGCTGTCTGCTCTCGGTCAGGCCTGGTCGGCCGGCCAGCTCAAATACGCCAAGGAATTCACCTGGTTCCTGGCGCCCTACATCAATTCCTACAAGCGCTTCCAGTCGGGCACTTTTGCACCGACCAAGATCATGTGGTCGGAAGATAACCGAACCGCCGGCTTCCGCCTGTGCGGCGAAGGCACCAAGGGCATCCGGATGGAATGCCGCATCGGCGGCGCCGACCTCAATCCTTATCTGGCCTTCGCTGCACTGATCGCGGCCGGCCTCGCCGGCATCGACGAGAAACTGGAGCTGCAGAAGCCATTCGTGGGCGATGCCTACCAGGCGTCGCGCCTGCCGGAGATTCCGAAGACCCTGCGCGAGGCCACTGAAACCATGGCCAAGTCGAAGATGCTCAAGGCGGCATTCGGCGAGGACGTGATCGAGCACTATGTGCACACCGCCCGCTGGGAGCAGTTCGAATACGATCGCCGCATCACCGACTGGGAACTGCACCGCGGCTTCGAACGGTATTGATTGCTGTTGTCACGGGCAAGGCAATCCGCATAGGGCCGGGCAGGGCTGTTTGACGAAAGGCATTTCGTATAGACGCTGCCGCTCGGTTTATCCTGTTCGCTGGCCCTCTGGGAAACAAGCGGCGAACCATTCTTGATATGAAGGACATCGATATGACCGAGACGGTCAAGCTCACATCTCCCATCGACGGCTCGATCTATGTTGAACGACCGGTCGCGACGGATCAGGCCATCAGTGCCGCTGTCGAGCGTGCTCGCACCGCGCAGGCCGACTGGGCGCGACTGCCGGTGGCAGAACGCGCCAAATACATGCTGAAGATGTTGGAAGCGCTGGTCGGCATGGCTGACGAGATCGTGCCGGAACTTGCCTGGCAGATGGGACGCCCGGTGCGTTATGGCGGCGAGTTCGGTGGCGTGAAGGAACGCACGCAATACATGGTCGAGATCGCCGAGCGCGCGCTGGCGCCGGTGCCTGCTTCCAATCCGAAGGACGGCTTCCGCCGTTACGTGAAGAAGGATCCGCTCGGCGTCGTCATGGTGATTGCGCCGTGGAACTACCCCTACCTTACATCCGTCAACACCATCGTGCCGGCCCTGATCGCCGGCTCCACCGTCATCCTCAAGCACGCCGCGCAGACGCTGCTGGTCGGCGAGCGCTTCGCCAAGGCCTTCGAGGCAGCGGGCCTGCCGAAATACGTCTTCCAGAACATCGTGCTCAACCATGCGCAGACCGAAAAATTGCTGGGCTCGGGCAAGATCGACCATGTCAACTTCACCGGCTCCGTTGCTGGCGGGCGCGCCATCGAGAGGGCCGCGGCAGGCACGTTCATGACGCTCGGCCTCGAACTCGGCGGCAAGGATCCTGCCTATGTGCTGCCCGATGCCAAGCTCGACCATGCGGTCGCCAATCTGGTCGAGGGTGCCTTCTTCAATTCCGGCCAGTGCTGCTGCGGCATCGAGCGCGTCTACGTGCACGAGAAGGTCTATGACGATTTCGTCGAGGGCTTCATCGCAGAGACCAAGAGCTATGTGCTCGGCAACCCGCTCGACCAGGCAACCACCATGGGGCCGATGGCGCAGGCACGTTTTGCCGACTTCATCCGCGAGCAGAAGGCCGAAGCGCTGCGCAAGGGTGCCACCGCGCATATGAACACCAAGGATGCCGCCGACAAGGCAGGTTCGCCCTATCTGCCGGCCGAAGTGCTGACCAATGTCGACCACCAGATGAGCGTGATGCGTGAGGAAAGCTTCGGCCCGATCGTCGGCATCATGAAGGTGCGTAACGATGATGAGGCGGTCGCGCTGATGAACGACAGTCCTTATGGACTGACCGCGTCGATCTGGACGGCCGACACCGATCGCGCGATCGCCATCGGCGACCGCGTCGAGACCGGCACCGTGTTCATGAACCGCTGCGATTATCTCGATCCGGCGCTGGTGTGGACTGGTGTCAAGGACACCGGCAAGGGCGCGGCACTGTCGCAGATCGGCTACGACAACCTGACCCGGCCGAAGAGCTATCATTTGCGCGAGAAGGTATGAGCCAAGACCGGCCAAATCCGAACCCGATCGTCGGGACCTCCCGGGCGGATGTGACCCATCCTTTTCCGGACGGCCCCGTCGGTTTGGGCGGTTGGCTGGTCCTGCCGATCATCGGACTGCTGGTAACACCGCTGCGCGGCGTATTTCATCTAGCCGGCTACGGAGAGCTGCTTGCGTCGATGCCGCGCCTGCCGGGCGGTCTGTCGGCCTTCCTGGTGCTGGAGTTTGTCGGCAACATCATTTTCTTGATCGTGCTGCCTGTCATCCTGCTCGTGCTGCTGTTTCGGCGGAGTGCCTCATTTCAGCGCCTGTTCGTCATATGGGCTGCCGGAGGCCTGGCCTTCATCGTGCTCGATCTGATCGGGACGCAGGTCCTTTTCGGCGACCTCATGGAGGCAACCAATCAGACGCTGCTGGATGAGCAGACGACAACAGAACTCCTCCGCAGCGTGGTCTTCTCGGTGATCTGGATACCGTACATGAGGCTCTCGCGACGCGTCGCAAACACATTCACCAATTGAATTCATCCAATAGGCAAACAACACATGTCCAAACTCGTCTCGAAATGGAATTACCCCACCACCGTGCGTTTCGGCGCCGGCCGCATCTCGGAACTTCCGGATGCGCTCGCCGCCACCGGCATCAAGAAGCCGCTGTTCGTTACCGATCCGGGTCTCGCCAAATTGCCGGTGGTCGCTTCCACGCTCAAGATTCTCGACGAAGCCAAGGTTCCTTACGGCGTCTTTTCGGAAGTGAAGCCGAATCCGATCGAGTCCAATCTCACCGCTGGCATTGCCGCCTTCAAGAAGGGCAAGCATGACGGCGTCATCGCCTTCGGCGGCGGCTCAGCACTCGACCTGGGCAAGCTGATCGCCTTCCAGGCCGGCCAGACCCGTCCGGTCTGGGACTTCGAGGACATCGGCGACTGGTGGACGCGCGCGAACTCGGCCGCCATCGTGCCGATCGTTGCCGTGCCGACAACCGCCGGCACGGGCTCGGAAGTCGGCCGCGCCGGTGTCATCACGCACGAGGAGAGCCACACCAAGAAGGTCATCTTCCACCCGAAGATGCTGCCCGGTATCGTCATTGCCGATCCGGCGCTGTCGGTCGGCATGCCGGCCTTCATCACCGTCGGCACTGGCATGGACGCACTTGCTCACTGCCTGGAGGCCTATTGTGCGCCTGGCTACCACCCGATGGCCGACGGCATCGCGGTCGAAGGCGTGCGGCTGGTGTTCGAGAACCTGCCCAAGGCCTATGCCAACGGCAAGGACCTCACTGCGCGCGCCCATATGATGAGCGCGGCTGCCATGGGCGCCACGGCCTTCCAGAAAGGTCTGGGTGCGATCCACTCGCTGTCACATCCGATCGGTGCGCTCTACGACACCCACCACGGCATGACCAACGCCGTCTTCATGCCCTATGTGCTCGCCTTCAACCGCGATGCCGTCGAGGGCAAGATCGAGCGTCTGGCCGCCTATTGCGGCATCAAGGGCGGCTTCGACGGCTTTGCCAAGGCGATCATCAAGCTGCGCAAGGAATTGAAGGTTCCGCACACGCTCGGCGGCCTCATCAAGGGGCTCGACATGGACAAGAAGCGCAAGACGCTGATCGCCGACATGGCGATCGTCGATCCCACCGCCGGCGGCAATCCTGTGAAGCTGACTAAGAAAGCAGCGCTGTCGCTGCTGGAAAACTCTTTGTCGGGAACGGTATAAGAGACACGCGAGACAGGTGCGACTGTCTTTCGCAAGCTTGCGCAAAAATAAGAAAAGCAAGGGGAACGAAAGTGCTGGGAGGAGGCGCCAAAAAGTTTAGCCGGAAAATGATTGGGCACCCGATTGCGGGTGTCCGGCAGTTGTAGTTAACTTTTCCAGCCCTTCGGGGCGCGGGGGCGGTCCGCCTTCATCGGACTGTCATATATCGGGGATACCAGCCATCTGCTGGCGTCCCACGGCGCAGTTCAACGGAGAGACAAATGTTCAGATTCACGGGAAAAGTGCTTTCCCTTACGGCAGTGGCCTTGATGGTCACGACGGCGATTTCGTCGGCCGAACCTTCAGCTGAGCTCGTTGCCGCGGCCAAGGCCGAAGGTCAGCTCACCACGATCGCGCTGCCGCACGACTGGTGCGGTTACGGCGCCGTCATCGACGCCTTCAAGAAGAAGTATCCGGAAATCAAGGTCAACGAACTCAACCCCGACGCCGGTTCGGGCGATGAGATCGAAGCGATCAAGGCCAACAAGGACAACAAGGGTCCGCAGGCTCCTGACGTCATCGACGTCGGCCTCTCCTTCGGTCCGTCCGCCAAGAAGGACGGCCTGATCCAGCCATACAAGGTCTCGACCTGGGACTCGATCCCGGATAGCGCCAAGGATGCCGAAGGCTTCTGGTACGGCGACTATTACGGCGTGCTGTCCTTCATGGTGAACAAGGATCTGGTCAAGAACATCCCAGCCGATTGGGACGACCTGCTGAAGCCGGAATATGCCAACTCGGTTGCTCTCGCCGGTGATCCCCGCGCGTCCAACCAGGCGATCCAGGCCGTTCACGCAGCCGGTCTCGCCTCGGGCGCCGCTGCCGGCAAGGCCGCTGGCGAAGCTGGTCTCGAGTTCTTCAAGAAGCTGAATGCCGCCGGCAACTTCGTTCCGGTCATCGGCAAGCCGGCGACCCTGGCTCAGGGCCAGACCCCGATCCTGATCAACTGGGACTACAACAACCTGTCGGGCCGCGACACGCTGAACGGCAACCCGCCGACCGAGATCGTCATCCCGGCCAAGGGTGTTGTCGCCGGTGTCTACGTGCAGGCAATCAGCGCCTACGCACCGCATCCGAACGCCGCCAAGCTCTGGATGGAACACCTCTATTCCGACGAAGGCCAGATCGGCTGGCTGAAGGGTTACTGCCACCCGATCCGCTTCAACGATCTCGCCAAGAACGGCAAGATCCCGCAGGATCTGCTCGACAAGCTTCCGCCGGCCGCTGCCTACGAAAAGGCCGTGTTCCCGACGCTGGAAGAGCAGGGCGCTTCGAAGGAAGTGATCACCAAGAGCTGGGACTCGGCGGTCGGCGCCAACGTCAAGTAAGCTGCTGATATTATCCGGGCGGCGCCGCGCCGCCCGGATTCTTCATAAGTAAAGACAGGCCGGCATGACAGATATCAGTCTTTCAGGACCGGCTGCTGCCGGGAAAACCCTACCGCCGGCGCAGGCGAGCGCGATGCGCTTGCCGACGCAATGGCTGGGCGTGGCGCCGTTCATCATCTTTGCGTTGATGTTCCTGATCCTGCCGACGGTGTACCTAGTCGTCGGTGCATTTCAGAACGAGGTGGGTGAATTTACTTTTGCCAATATTGTTGCGCTGTTCGATCCGCCGAGTCTCACTGCCTTCTTAACGTGTCAATTCAATTCCTGGATAAGTTGGACACCTGCCGATTGTAAGCTGTCCACGATCCCTGCTGCTTATTGGACATCGATCCAGATCAGTTTCGCATCCGCATTGATCGGTGCGTTTGCAGGGTTGGCATTGTCGATTGCCATTGTGCGCGGTGGGTTGCCTAACTGGATCCGTTCGGCAACGCTGACTTTCTCCGGAGTTGCGTCGAATTTCGCCGGTGTGCCTTTGGCCTTTGCATTTCTGGCCACAGTAGGTCGGGTAGGCCTCCTAACCGTGCTGCTGCGTTCAGTCGGCTTTGATCTCTATCAGCATGGGTTCAATCTTCTTACCTTCTGGGGGCTGACGTTCACGTATGTCTACTTCCAGATTCCATTGATGGTGGTGATCATCACGCCAGCGATTGATGGCATCAGGAAAGAATGGGGAGAAGCAGCTGCCACGCTTGGGGCTACCCAATGGCAGTACTGGCGCATGGTCGTCATCCCGGTGATCTGGCCAAGTTTCCTCGGTACCGTCATCCTGCTTTTCGCTAATGCATTTGGTGCGATCGCCACCGCCTACGCGCTGACCGGGCCGGCGCTCAACATCATTCCGATTCAACTCTTCAACCAAATCCGTGGCGACGTGCTGCACAATGCCAATCTGGGCTATGCCATCGCCTTCGGCATGATCTTCATCACCGGGCTCGCCAATGTCTTCTACATCTGGTTCCGGACCCGTTCGGAAAGGTGGCTGAAATGAAGTCGGGCAAGTTCTGGGCCTGGGTCACCTTCATCCTCGGTGCCGCTTATTTCTTCATCCCTTTGATCGCGACGATGGAATTTTCCATGCGCATGAAGCGGGGAGAATACTCGTTCGAGGCCTACCGGGTCGTGCTTGGCGACCCGCGTTTCCAGGAAAGCTTCACCTTCTCGGTGGTGGCCGCCGTCTTCACGATCATTCTTGGCGTGCTTCTGGTGGTGCCCACCGCCTACTGGATCAGGCTGCGCCTGCCGCAGCTTCGGCCAGTGGTCGAGTTCGTCACGCTGTTGCCGCTGGTCATCCCGGCGATCGTCATCGTCTTCGGCTACATTCGCATGTATGGCTCGAATTCGCCGCTGCCATTCCTGTCGAGTGACGTCGGCACCAGTGCGCTTCTGGTCATTGGCTATGCAACGCTGGCGCTGCCCTACATGTATCGTGCCGTCGATACGGGATTGCGAACGATCGACGTGCGAACCTTGACCGAAGCCGCACAAATCCTTGGGGCAGGCTGGACCACCATCATCAGTCGCGTCATCCTGCCCAATGTGCTGATCGCCGTGCTGTCGGGAGCGTTCCTGACCTTTGCCATCGTCATCGGTGAGTTCACCATGGCAAGCCTGCTCAACCGCCCGGCCTTCGGCCCTTACCTGCAGAACATCGGCGCCAACCGCGCCTATGAGCCGGCAGCGCTTGCCATCATCGCCTTCGTCATCACCTGGGGCTGCATGTCGGTCATCCAGGTGCTTTCCCGTTTCGCGCCGAAATCCGCGAACCGCCCGAATTGAGCTCCGAGAAAGTCCAGCCCATGGCCGACCCATTCCTCTCGATCCAGCATGTGAAGAAAAGCTTCGGTCCCACCACCGTGGTCGAAGACTTCAACCTCGACATCGAGCGGGGTGAATTCGTCTCGTTCCTCGGACCATCCGGCTGCGGCAAAACAACGGTGCTGCGCATGGTTGCCGGCTTCGAAGAGCCGACCGCCGGTTCGATCATCGTCGGCGGCAAGGACGTGACCAGGCTGAAGCCGAACCAGCGCAATGTGGGCATGGTGTTCCAGGCCTATGCATTGTTCCCGAACCTGACCGTGGCACAGAACGTTGCTTTCGGTCTCAAGGTTGCCGGTGTTGCCAAGGCGGAAAGCGACCGGCGCGTGGCTGAGATGCTGGACCTGATCAAGCTGCCGCAACTGGGTGACCGCTACCCCTACCAGCTTTCTGGCGGCCAGCAGCAGCGCGTCGCCCTGGCCCGCGCCCTTGCACCGAAGCCGAAGCTGCTGTTGCTGGACGAGCCACTGTCGGCGCTCGACGCCAAGGTGCGCGTATCGCTGCGTGATGAAATCCGCGCGATCCAGAAGGAACTCGGCATCACCACCATCTTTGTCACGCACGACCAGGAAGAAGCGCTGTCGATCTCCGATCGCATCGCGGTGATGTATGGCGGCAGGGCCGAGCAGGTCGGTGCGCCGTTCGAAATCTACAACCGCCCAGCCACCAAGTTCGTCGCCAATTTCGTCGGCACGCTCAATGTGCTGGAAGGCGTCGTCAGCGATGCGGGTTTGGGCCGCGTGCGCATCAACGCTGAGGAAATCGGCCTCAAGGGCAAGCTCAACGGCTCCAAGACCGGCGACACGCTTTCGCTGGCGCTGCGACCTGAAGCGATCGCGCTGGGGCCGCGTCCGGGGCACGACGCGACGTTGTCCGGCGAGATTGCCGACGTGCACTTCCTGGGTTCGGTGATCCGCGTCAGGGTTGGCATCGGCGGTTCGAAGATTTCGCTCGACACCTTCAACAACTCGTCGACACCGCCGCCGAATGTCGGTGACAAAGCAGAGATCTCCTTCTCCTCCGGAGACGTTCTGGTCCTGCACTGAGGCAGTGCAAACGCCTGCGGGGTAGGCCGGTGCATGCCGGCCGTTTCGCCGCGCCCAGACGGAGGATCTTGGGCGCGAGCCGCCGATCCCTCACTCCTTCTGAAGAAATCCCACCGGTTTCATCTCACCGGCGTCTGCGATCGCATGCCGTTCGAAGCGAGGGCAGGCCTTCCCGCATGTCGGTTTCGCCGCGCTTTGCGTTCTTCTGGTCCAAAATCTTATGTGCCGGCTGTCCATTGCGGCGGGCCGCGCAAAGGCGTATTTCCCAGCGTAAGAGATGAGCCGGGTAACGAATTTTCGTCCTGATCGTATATTCGGCCACATGCCGGCGCCCCCGAAATGAAGTCGGGCGTATGGCCTGAAATGGGGTCGGATACGAATGAGTCTAACCGTCTTCCTCGCCGTGCTGGCCGCTGCTGCCATGCATGCAAGCTGGAATGCGATGGTGAAGGTGCATCCCGACCGTTTTCTCTCGGTAACGGTGCTGACGTTGGGCATGGCGTCGATGGCGCTGCTGGCAGTGCCTTTCGTCGAAGTTCCCAAGGCCGAAGTGTGGCCATGGATCCTCGCCTCGACCATGTTCCACATGGGTTACAAGCTTTGCCTGATAGGCGCCTACAAGTCCGGCGATCTCGCCCAGACCTATCCGCTGGCGCGAGGCACCGCGCCCTTGCTTGCGGCCATCGGCGGCATCTTCTTGGTGTCGGAGGTGCCTGGGCCGCTATCGATCATCGGGATCGTGCTGCTGTGCGCCGGCACGCTGGTGATGTCGTTTCGTGGCGGCGGTCATCTGGAGAAACTCAATCGACACGCCGTCAGCTTTGCACTCGCCACCTCGGTTTTCATCGCCAGCTACACCTTGTCCGATGGCAGCGGAGCACGGCTGGCGGCGAGTGCCTCGAGTTATGCCGTCTATCTGTTCCTGGCAGACGGCATCTGGTCGCTGATCCTGTGCCTGGCCGTGCGGGGGCCTCAGTCGCTGCCCGCGATGGCGCGCGACTGGAAGGTCGGCGTCATCACAGGGGGGCTGAGCGGCGCGGCCTATTGGATCGTGATGTGGGCGATGACCAAGGCACCGATCGCTTCCGTGGCATCCCTGCGCGAAAGCTCGATCCTGTTCGCCATGCTGATCTCCGTCTTCGCGCTGGGCGAGAAGATGACGGTGTGGCGCAGCGCTGCCGCCTTTGGCATCGTTGCCGGCGTCGTGGCTTTGCGGCTCGGCTGAGCCTTCCACTCCAGCTCAGCCTCCGCCGATATCCAGATCGAACACCATCAATCCGTCGGTGCCGGCCTCGAGTGCCGCGACCAGACGGGCACCGGCTTGCTGGTGCGCTTCGTGCACCAGATAGGCGTCGCGGGCGGCGGCATCGACGAAATCGATGGTGAAGCCATGTGTGAAGCCACGGGCGAAAGGCTCCGGGCTGACATTACCGTTGAAGTGCACGGCGCCCATGCCGCCAATCACGCCGCGCAGCGCGGAGAGATCGGCATGAATGGCCGATCGTTCCGCTTCGGGAATGTCGTCGCGGAATTTCACGAAAACACAGTGGCGGATCATGGCGTGTTCACGCGATCCTCTCCTGGGTCGCCGGATCGAAGAACACTGCCTTGGTCAGGTTGAAGGTCAGCGGAGCGGTGGCACCGGGCTTGATGCGCGCGTCGGCACGCAGGCGAGCGACCACTCCCTTGCCGCCGAGATTGGTGACGGCGAAGGTGTCGGAACCGGCAGGCTCGACCACCTCTATGTGGCAATCGGTCGTCACCAGATGCTTGGCATTGCGGTCCGCGCCGTCGGGATCGGTCAGGGCTTCCGGGCGGATGCCGAACACCACCTCCTTGCCGCGATAGGCGGCAAGTGCGTTCGACGCGCCGTTGAGCTCCAGCGATACAGGTGTCGAACCGGCGCGGGCCAGCTCGACGGTGGCTTCGCTGCCGCTCTGGCCGATGGTAGCAGGCACAAGGTTCATGGCCGGAGAGCCCATGAAGTCGGCGACGAACATGTTGACCGGATTGTTGTAGATCTCGGCAGGCGTGCCGAACTGCTGCAGGATGCCGTCCTTGAGGACCGCGATCTTGGTCGCCAGCGTCATGGCCTCGATCTGGTCGTGGGTGACATAGACGATGGTCGTCTTCATGCGCTGGTGCAGGCGCTTGATCTCGGTGCGCATGTCGATGCGCAGCTTGGCGTCGAGGTTGGACAGCGGTTCGTCGAACAGGAAGACCTGCGGCTTGCGCACCAGAGCGCGGCCCATGGCGACGCGCTGGCGCTGGCCGCCGGAGAGCTGGCTGGGCTTGCGGTCGAGCAGGTGACTGATCTGCAGGAGCTGCGCCACCTCGGAAATCGCCTTGTCACGTTCGGGCTTGGCGACGCCGCGGATCTCCATGCCGAAGCCGATGTTCTCGCCGACCGTCATGTTGGGATAGAGCGCGTAGGACTGGAACACCATGGCGATATCGCGTTTCGACGGATGCAATTCGTTGACGCGTTTGCCGGCGATGCGGATCTCGCCGCTGGTGATCTGCTCCAGGCCCGCAATGGTGTTGAGCAAGGTGGATTTGCCGCAACCGGACGGGCCGACCAGCACGAGGAAGCCGCCTTCCTCGATACCCAGCGTGACGCCCTTCAGGATCCTGGTCGAGCCGAAGGACTTTTCGAGGTTGTCGATCTCAAGAAAGGACATTGTGTTCAGCCTTTCACGGCACCGGCCATCAGGCCGCGCACGAAATAGCGTCCGGAGACGATGTAGACGATGAGGGTGGGGAGCGCCGCCAGGATCGCGCCCGCGAAATGGACATTGTACTCCTTCACGCCGGTCGAGGAGTTGACCAGGTTGTTCAGCGCCACCGTTATCGGAATGGAGTCGACGCTGGAGAAGGATGATCCGAACAGGAAATCGTTCCAGATGTTGGTGAACTGCCAGATCACGGTCACCACGATGATCGGTCCCGATGAGGGCAGGAGGATACGCCGGAAAATCTGGAAGAAGGAAGCCCCGTCGATCTGCGCGGCGCGCACCAGCTCCGTCGGGAAGGCTTCGTAGTAGTTGCGGAAGAACAGCGTGGTGAAACCGAGACCGTAGATGGCGTGGATAAGGACCAGGCCGGGCACCGTGCCGGCGAGACCCAGCAAGCCGAGGATGCGGGCAGAAGGGATCAGCACGATCTGGAAGGGGATGAAGCAGGCGAGCAGCATCATGCCGAAGACGATGTTGTCGCCCTTGAAGCGCCATTTGGTCAGGACATAGCCGTTCAGTGCGCCCAGCACCGTCGAGATCGCCACCGCCGGCACCACCATCAGCACGGAATTCAGGAAATAAGGCTTCAGGCCGGTCGGCGAGACGCCGATCTGCGCCGTCGACCAGGCGGACAGCCAGGGCGCGATGGTCCATTGCTGCGGCAGCGCCAGCATGTTGCCCTGACGGATCTCATCGAGCGGTTTGAGTGAATTCACCACCATGACGTAGAGCGGCAGCAGGTAGTAGACCGCAAACAGGATCAGCAGCACATAGATCAGCGCGCGGACGACAATGCCGTTGCGGGTGGCAACGTCTTGCGAGGGGGCGCTCATTGCTTCTTCCCCCCGAGTTCGGAGTAGAGATAGGGCACGATGATGGCGAAGATCATCATCATCATCACGATCGCGGAAGCCGCACCCATGCCCATTTCGTTGCGGCCGAAGGTGAATTTCTGCATGAACAATGCCGGCGTCCAGGTCGCGGTTCCTGGGCCGCCGTCGGTCATGGCCACCACGAGGTCGTAGGACTTGATAGCGAGGTGTGCGAGCACGACGAAGGCCGACAGGAATACCGGGCGCATCAGCGGGATGATGATGCGGCGGTAGATGGTCAAGGTGGAGGCGCCATCGATCTGGGCCGCCTTGATGATCTCGTTGTCGACCCCGCGCAGTCCGGCAAGGAACATTGCCATGACGAAACCCGACGACTGCCAGACGGCGGCAATGACGATGGTGTATATCGCCATCTTGCCGTCCTTTATCCAGCGGAACGAGAAGCTTTCCCAGCCGATCGACTGCATGACATGCTCAAGGCCGATGCCGGGGTCGAGGAACCATTTCCAGGCAACGCCGGTGACGATGAAAGACAGCGCCATCGGGTAAAGATAGATGGGCCTGAGCACGCCTTCGCCGCGGATCTTCTGGTCGAGGAAGATGGCGAGTGCGAGCCCGATCACCGAGCAGATGACGATGTAGAGAATGGAGAAGATGGCGAGATTCTTCAGCGCCACGATCCAGTTTGGATGGTTGAACAGGCGCACATAGTTGCCGAAACCGACCCAGGTCGAAAAATCGGGCAGCAGCTTCGAGCCTGAGAACGACAGCACGGCCGTAAACAGGATGAAGCCGTAGACGAAGATCAGGATCACCGCAAAGCTCGGTGCCAGAACGATCTTCGGCAACAGGTCCTGCAGGGTGGCGCGCGGATTTGCTGCGGCGTTGCGCGCGGTCACGGTGGCGTTGGCCATGGTTCGCCTCGGTTTGAAAAAACGGTGCCCCGGCCGGAGCCGGGGCACGAGGATTCAAGCTCTATCAGCCCTTGGCAGCGGCAACGGCCTCGACCAGGGCGGCGGCTGCGGCCTTGGAGTCCAGTTCGCCGTTGAAGTGGCGGGTGATCACGTCATACATGGCGTTCTTCACCGCTGCCGGCACGGCGTAGCCATGCGCCATCGAACCGAAAAGCTTGCCGGACGAGTTGGCTTCGGCCAGGTCCTTGATGCCTTTCTTGCCGCAATCGTCGAAAGCGGTGTCCGGCACGTCGGTGCGCGCCGGCACCGAGCCCTTCACCACGTTGAACGACGACTGGAAGTCGGGGCTCTCGATGTCGGACGCCATGGTGAGCTGCGCCGCCTTCTTGTCGTCGCCGACCTTGAACATCATGAACATGTCGGAGTTGAAGGTGACAGCCCCCTGAGTGCCGGGGAAGCGGATGCAGACAAAGTCCGAACCGGGCTTCTGGCCGGCCTTGAGGAATTCGCCCTTGGCCCAGTCACCCATCATCTGCATGCCGGCCTTGCCCTCGATGACCATGGCCGAGGCCAGGTTCCAGTCACGACCGGAGAAGTCCTTGTCGACATAACTCTTGAGCTTGGCCATGCGATCGAAGGCTTCGACCATCTTCTCGCCACCAAGGGCGGCGGGATCGTTGTCGATCATCGAAGCCTTGTAGAAGTCGGTGCCAAGCGACAGCACGACGGCGTCGAAGATGGTGGCATCCTGCCAGGCCTGGCCGCCATGGGCGAGCGGCGTGATGCCGTTTGCCTTCATCTTGTCGAGCATGGCGACCAGCTCGTCCCAGTTCTCCGGTGCCTTGCCGCCGGCGGCGTCGAGCGCTTTCTTGGAGATCCAGACCCAGTTGGTCGAGTGCACGTTGACCGGCGCCGCGATCCACTTGCCGTCATGCTTGGCGAAGTTCTGCAGCGCGGTCGGGACCACCTTGTCCCAGCCTTCCTTGTCAGCCACTTCGCCGAGATCGCCGACGACGCCCTGCTTGGCCCAGTCGGTGATGTCGAAGCCGAGAGCCTGCACGGCGGTCGGAGGATCGCCGGCGGTGACGCGGGCGCGCAGTGCGGTCATGGCCGCTTCGCCGCCACCACCAGCCACCGGCATGTCCTTCCAGGTGACGCCCTGGCTTTCGAGCTTCTTCTTCAGAACGTCGAGCGCGGCGGCCTCACCACCTGAGGTCCACCAATGCAGCACTTCGACCGAGCCGCCAGCGGCATAGGTCGACGCGGCATAGCCGGCGGTGAGCGCCGAGCCGAGCATCGTTCCGATAAGCAGTTTGCGCAACATGAACTTCCTCCCTTGTTGCTGTCATATGACCGGCTGTCGCCGGTTACCTCCCAACCCGGCCCGCACTGTACGGTGCATGGCCGCGATGAAACCTGAATGTCCTTCTCCGATGCTGTTCCACGGCCTGTGCCTTTACCGGCCGGCCATCCCGATGCGCCCTCCCGATCGCTTCAGGATGTCTGGAACGTTGTGAAATCCGCTCGATCGCAAGCATCGGCCGGAATTATTCACGGAGTATGATCAATTCCGAAATGGCTGGCAAGAGCAGCATTTCATCATTCTCACCGGATGCGTCATCAGGCGCTTTGCTTCGCCAGCAAACATCGCCATCACCTGACGCAGGGATGGGTCTGGCGACAGGGGATTGACTTCGACGCGCCCAGTAATTTCTCATCGCGCGTGAGGTGTCGTCGACGCCCGACAAGAACCGCAGCCCCGCCAAGATCATATCGATGGCTAGCAACGCGCCGATTACTTTCGCCGTCCTGGTGTTCCCGCAGTTTCCGATGATGGCGTTCAGTTCGATCGTCGAGCCGCTGCGCGCGGCCAACGCTCTGGCGAAGAAGGAATGTTATCGCTGGATCATCGTGGGCGCCGACCGCGGACCGGTCGAAGCGTCCAATGGCGTCGTCATACAGCCCGGTTTCGCGGCAACCGCCAGTCCGAAAGCCGACCGTATCGTGGTCTGTTCTGGTGGCAATGCCGACAACCTCGTCGCATCCGACGCCATCAGCTGGATCCGCAAAAGCCTGCGCGGCGGCACGCATCTCGGCGCGGTGGCCGATGCAGCTTTCTTCCTTGCGCGGGCCGGCCTGCTCGACGGCCATGCCTGTACCCTGCACTGGACGAGCCAGGCCGCCTTCACGGAAGCATTTCCCGAGATCGACCTGCGACGTGACCTCTATGTCATAGACCGCAGGCGTTTTACCTCCGCGGGCGGCGTCGGCAGCCTGGACATGATGCTTGAGATCATTGCCGGCGATTATGGCGCTGAACTCGCCGCCGGCGTTGCCGAGTGGTTCGTGCACAGCCCGTTGCGATCGAGCGTCGATCGCAAGCTGATGCCGCTGCGGCTGCGCACCGGTGTGCGCAATGAACTGGTGCTGTCGGCCATCGCCATCATGGAAGACGCCGTCGAGGAGCGGCTTGCCATGGCCGATCTGGCGCAGCGGCTGGGCGTATCGCCGGATCGGCTGGAGCGCAGCTTTCGCAGCGAGCTTTCAGCCTCGCCGAACAGCTATTATCGCCGGCTGCGCCTGAAACGCGCCGCCGATCTGCTGGCGCATTCGACGCTTGCGGTGCGGGATGTCTCACTAGCCTGCGGCTTCGCTTCCATGTCGAGCTTTGCCCGCGCCTTTCGCGAACAATACGGCCATACGCCGAAGGCGGCACGCCGATACTAATGAGCGGAGTACTGCACGATCATTGCGGCTTTCCGCACAATTCCAATTTGCGGTTTGGCTCATTGTCCGAGGCTTCAGAGCAATTCCAGGAAAAGTGCGTAGCGGTTTTCCGTCCAGAATTGCGTAAAAACAAAGAGTTAGAGCGTTTCCGCGTTTCCGAAAATCGGAAACGCTCTTGGGAGCCAGGCATGAGCATTGTGGTTTTCGACCCCGACAGCACCGAAGATGTCGATTTCAAGGACCGCATGCGCCACCCGGCGACCGCGGATCCTGCCGGTGGCATGTGGCTTTCCGACACCGAGCCTTCCTTCATCGATGCGGTGGCGCTGAGAAAGGAACGGCTCGAACGGCTGCGCAGCTGGATGCGTGAAGCTGGGTATGGCGCCGTGGTGCTGTTCGACCCGTACAACCAGCGCTACGCCACGGGCTCGCGCAACATGTTCGGCTACTTCCTGCGCAACTCGACCCGCTACTTCTTCATCCCGACCGAAGGACCGATCGTGCTGTTCGAATATCCGCAGAGCTATCATGTCTCCATGGTGCTCGACACGGTCGACGAGGCGAGGCCCTCGAAACTGGTATGGTCCTCGGTCTCCGGCCGTGACGACGAGACGGCGGGGCCGTTCGCCGACGAGATCGCCGATCTCCTGAAAATGCACGGCGGCGGTTCGATGAAGCTCGGCCTGGATCGCTGCAGCCACCTGCAGGCGCTGGCGTTGCAGAAACGCGGCTGCGAGGTGAAGGATTGCCAGGGCGAGATTCTGGCCGTGCGTGCGATCAAGACGCCGCAGGAAGTGAAATGCCTCGTCGCCTCGATGGCTGGCGCAGAGGCCGCCGTCGCGGCGGTGCGCGAAGCGATCAAGCCCGGTGTCGCCGAGAACGAGCTCTTCGCCATCATGTATCATGAAGTGATCCGGCAGGGCGGCGAGTTCATCGAGACGCGGCTTTTGACGTCCGGCCAGCGCACCAACCCGTGGTTCAACGAGGCAAGCGGTCGCAAGGTACGGCCCGGTGAGCTGGTGGCGCTCGATACCGATACGATCGGTTGCTACGGCTACTATTCGGATTTCTCCCGCACCTTCCGCTGCGGGCCGGGCAAGCCGAGCGACTACCAGAAGATGCTCTACCGCATGGCCCATGACCAAGTGCAGCACAACATCTCGATCGTGAAACCGGGCATGGCGTTCCGGGAGATCGCCGAGAAGGCCTGGAAGATCCCGGACCGTTTCGTCGACCAGCGCTACACCTCGGTGATGCACGGGGTCGGCATGCATGGCGAGACGCCGTTCATCGCACATTCCATGGACTATGAAACCTATGGCCGCGACGGGATCATGCAGCCGGGCATGGTGGTTTCGGTCGAGAGCTATATCGGCGAGAAAGGCGGGCGCGAGGGCGTCAAGCTGGAGGACGAAATGCTGATCACCGAAACGGGGACGGAGTTGCTGTCTCGCTTTCCCTACGAGGACGAATTCCTCGAGGGCCATGCCTGATGAAGGCGCCCGTTTCGATCCGGCGCGGTACGGCAGCGGCCGTCTTCATCGACCTGCAGGAAGAGCACCGCAAGGACAGTCGCTATCTGGTCGAAGGCTTTTCCAATCTGCTTGCCAATGTCCAGCGATTACAGGCCGCGGCGCGGGCAAATGGCGTGTCGCTCTATCATTGGGCCTACATCGTCGATCTCGACACGCAGGAGCGGCCGTTCCATCCCCTCGATGGAAACGGCAAATCGGCTTTTTCCGGCAAGGGCGATCCGCTGACGGCGATCTGCGCCGAGGTGGCGCCGGGTGACGGCGAGACGCTGCTGATCAAGGCGCATGCCAGTGCCTTCCGTGCGGCCGAGACCGTCGAGCTCCTGAAGGCAAGGGGCATCGAATGGCTGATCGTTGCCGGGGTCTGGACCGAGGCCTGCATCGACGCCACGGTGCGGGACGCAGTGACCGCCGGCTTTCGCGTGCTGCTGGTCAAGGACGCCTGCGGCAGCGGCAGCGCCGCCATGCATCAGACGGCGGTCCTCAACCTTGCCAACCGCCTCTATGGCGGCGCGGTGGCCGACACAGACTCGGCATGCCGGCTGATGGCCGGGGAGGTCGTTGCGGCCTGGCAGGTCGAGGGCTCTGTGCCGATGCGCTTTACCTATGAAAATGCGGCGGAACTCTACGAGGCCCTGTGACGAGACGCCGAACTGGACCTTGAGACGATGGAGCGCGGGAAATACGCGGCACTGCTCGACCCGGAATACTGGGCCTATATCGACACGGTGAACGCCAGATATCTCCCCACCGCTGTCGACATGCCTGTCGAGCGGGAGCGTGTCCTTTATGACGAGATGGCGGCCGCCTTCCATACGGGTCGTCCTGCCGGGGTCGAAACCGAGGATGGCGCGATCACGTTGGCCGATCGCATCATCCCGTTTCGCCGTTACCGGCTGGATGGCCGCTCGCCGCGGGCGGCCATCCTCTATTTCCATGGCGGCGGGTTCGTGTTCGGCGGACTGGACAGCCATGATGATGTCTGCGCCGATTTTTGCGACGCGACCGGCTTTGCGGTGATCTCGGTCGACTACCGCCTGGCACCGGAACACCTGCATCCCGCTGCCTTCGAAGACGCCGTCGTTGCCTTCGACTGGCTTACGGCAGGCTGCGAACTGCCGATCGTGTTGTGTGGCGAGAGCGCCGGCGGCAACCTGGCCGCCGCCGTGGCCCATGCGGCGCGGGGCCGGGCAAGACCGGCCATTGGCCAGGTGCTGATCTATCCGAGCCTTGGCGGCGATCCCGCGGCGGGATCTTATCTCGAGCATGCCGAGGCGCCGCTGCTATCGACGGCGGACCTCGATTTCTACAGGCAGGTGCGCACCGGCCATGCGGCGCGACCAGGCGACGCGACGCTGGAACCACTCCGGGACAGCAATTTTGCAGGACTGCCGCCGACGGTGATCGTCACCGCCGAATGCGACCCGCTGGCGTCGGACGGAAAAAGCTATTGCGACCGCATCCTCGCCAGCGGCGGCATGGCAGCGTGGCTCAATGAGGGGCGCCTCACGCACAGTTTCCTGCGCGCCCGCCGGAGCGCCAAGCGAGCGGGCGAGGCGATGGCCGATATCGTGGCGGCGCTTGCAGCACTGGGCGAGGGCCGCTGGCCATACTGACCCGCCGGCGGCTCATCCTCGCAGTCCTTGCGCTCGACAGGTTGCGGAACAGCGCACAAGATTTGCGGGGAATGGAACAGTCCCGATCCCGCCACGAACTTATTCTTCGTCCCAGCAAGAACGCCCGGCATCAAAGCCATCCAACAAGCCGGGGTCAGGCAGGGGAGAGCCATGATCAAGCTGATGTTGACCGACCGGCCGCTGCACCCGCGCGCCGAGCCGACGGCGAACGACTTCAGGAAAGGCGCGATGAACCGGCGCGAGTATCTCGCCGCCATGGCGGCGCTTGGTGTCAGTGCTGCCGGCGCCTTCGCGCTCGGCGGGATCGCGCCGACACCCGCCCGCGCCGAAGAACCGAAGAAGGGCGGGGTGCTGAAGGTCGCCATGAACGTCAAGGGGTTCAAGGATCCGCGGACTTTCGACGGTGTCGAGATGTCGAACATCGCGCGCCACTGCAATGAATATCTGGTGCGATGGAACCGCGATTTCAGCTTCGAGCCCTGGCTGCTGGAAGCCTGGGAGATGAGCGATGATGCCAGGACGCTGACGTTGAAGCTGCGCAAAGGCATCAGCTGGTCGAACGGCGATGCCTTCAACGCCGACGACGTCATCCACAATCTGAACCGCTGGTGCGAGGCCGATGTCGCCGGCAATTCACTGGCCGCGCGCATGGGGGCGCTGGTCGACACCAACTCCAAGAAGGCTGTCGCCGGCGGTATCGAACGTGTCGACGACCATACCGTGCGTCTCAACCTGCCGAAGCCGGATATCTCGCTGATCGCCGGCATGGCCGACTATCCGGGCCTGATCATGCACCGCTCCTATCAGGGCGACGGCGATCCGAAGAAGGCGCTGGCCATCACCACCGGCCCGTTCGAACTGGTCAACTGGGATGCCGAGACCGGTGCCGAGGTCAAGCGCAAGGAGACGTGGTGGAAGGGCGAGATTCATCTCGATGGCATCAGGTGGATCGACTACGGCTCGGACCCGAGCCCGATGCTGTCTGCATTCGAATCCGGCGAGATCGACACCAACCACGAGACCTCGGCCGATATCCTGTCGCAGACCGAGGCGATCGGGCTCGGCCAATCCGAGATCGCGACCGGCTCGACGATCGTGGCGCGCTTCAACGTCAACAACGCGCCCTATGACGACGTCAAGGTGCGGCGCGCGGCGCAGCTGGCCGTCGACAACAGCGCGGTGCTGAAGATCGCGCTCGACGATCGCGGCAAGCCGGCCGACAACCACCATGTCGGGCCGATGCATCCCGAATATGCCGATATCGGCCCTGCCGTGCGCAAGGTCGACGAAGCGAAGGCGCTGCTCAAGGAAGCCGGTAAAGGCGATCACGAGTTCGACCTGATCTCGGTCGATGTCGAGTGGCAGAAGTCGTCCGGCGATGCGATCGCGGCGCAGATGCGCGATGCCGGCCTCAAGGTGAAACGTACCGTGTTGCCGGCCGCCACCTTCTGGAACGACTGGAGCAAATATCCCTTCTCCTGCACGGAGTGGCTCGGGCGGCCGCTCGGCGTGCAGGTGCTGGCGCTTGCCTATCGCTCCGGCGCCGCTTGGAACGAAAGCGCCTATTCGAACCGGGAATTCGACGAGCTGCTCGACAAGGCGCTGGCCATGCCGGAGGCGAAACAGCGGCAGGAGGTGATGGGCAAGATCGAACAGAACCTGCGCGATGCCGGCATCATCATCCAGCCCTACTGGCGCTCGGTCTACCGCAGCTTCCGCACCGGCGTGCACAATTGCGAACAGCATCAAGCGCTTGAGCAGCATTTCGAAAAGGTATGGCTGGAAAGCTAGAGCATTTTTTAGCCAAGTGGAATCACTTGGCGTTGCGAAAATGCGGCGAAAACAACACCTGGAGCGTTTCCGCGTTTCCGTGAAAAACGGAACCACTCCAGAGGCTGCGAAGCCGGTGCGAGACGTCACAAAACTCCCATGAAAGATGATGTAGGAGCGCTGCGCGGAAAGCGCTCCCATCGATTGCCACGACGCTGAAGGCGGCTGGACCAATAAGGGATCGATGGACACCCTAAAGTTGCCGATGTTAGCGGCGCATTAGGCGTTGCGCATGTATGCTTCGTGCGCTGGGGTTTGGGGTCGATCGTGCAGTCTTTGAAAGTGCTTTATGAGCGCAGCGGGTTCCTGCTGTGGCTTCTCACCGTTGTGACTGCAGTCTGCCTAGCAGCCCTCAAACCGCAATCACATTCCGTGCTGCCGGCCTATGAGTTCGGAACGGCAATGTTCCATCAGGGCCGGCCGCTCTACGATCTGAACAGCGCGATGGGGTATCTGTACACGCCGGCATTCGCCGCGCTCTACACGCCTTTCGCCTGGCTCGGATCAGAAGCGGGCGGGATCTTGTGGCGGCTTCTCGGCGTCAGCCTGCTGACTTTTGCGATCATCAGGCAGGCCCGCATCTTAGACCAGGCCAAGGCGGTCGAGATTGCGTCACTTGCCTTCTTCCTGGCCATTCCGCTGTCGCTCGGTGCCATTCGCAACGGACAGGCCACCGTGTTGCTGACGGCGGCCTGCTGGCTGCTGACCCTATCGGCCTTGGGCAATCGTCGGGCCGAGACCGTGTTCTGGGCGCTGCTGGCCCTCATTGCCAAGCCGACCGCGATCGTCGTGGTTCTGCTGGTCGGTGCCCTGCGGTTGCGGCTCGTTCCTTTCCTTCTTCTGGCGATCGGATTGGTTTTCGCAATTCCCTATGCTTTCGCGCCTACGGACTATGTGAACGCGCAGCATGCCGAGTTCTTCAAGCTGCTGACCTCGATGGGAGCAAACAAATCCGGGACCTTCGAGGCCGCCGACTTCACCGGGCTGCTCACGGCGCTGGATATTTCGGTGCCGGCTGGCGTGACCATCGTGCTGCGGATGATGGCGGGTGGTGCGGTGTTGCTCGCCTCGCTGTGGCTGCTCCGCAAGGATGACCGCCGGCTGAGTGCGTTCACCGTCTTCCTTCTGGCAGCTTATTACATGACCGTTTTCAACCCCAGGGTCGAATCCAATACCTACGTCATGCTCGTTGCGCCGACCGCGCTTGCGCTTTCCCTGATGAGGACCAGAAACGAGACCTGGAACCTCCCGCTGGTCTTAGGTGCTATCGTGTTTATGTGCGGATGGACGGGCATAGACCGCAACCTGCATGCCGCGTTGAACCCATGGTTCAAGCCGCTGGTGATGACACTGGTTCTGGTGCCGGTGTTCCATTGGCTGTACCGGCAGGTCTCAGCCAATGCGTATCGTCGTCCGGCAATCGCGTTTTCACGGACCAATGTGGGATAGCCATCGAATGCCATGGTAGGTTTTGCCTGCCAGCCTCGGCATTCGCTATCGTTGCCAGAAGGGCAATCTGGCGATCTCTTCCTCGACCTGCTCTTTCGTCAGACCGATGTCATCGATCAGGTAGGGCATGTCCTTGGCCAGTCGCTTGAGTTCCCGGCGAAAATGCGTGCGCTGCTGCCAGGCTGCAATCTCGTCTAGCAGCTTGCTCAGCCCGTAGCGCCGGCGCTCGGCCTTTCTGATGGCCGATCCCTCATGTTTTGCCGGAGCTCGGTCGATGCAAAGGGTGTCATGCATGGCAACCTCCATACGGTGGAGGGCACGGCCCTCGTTCGCAATGAGGCTGAATTCTGCCGGATGCGGCGAGCGTCGTAATTAAGGGCGCCCAAATAGTTCTCAAAACTTCCAAATGGGCTAGTTTGCCGTCGCGAACGCTTCGACCTCGTACGACTTCAGCGCAATTGGCATCACAGCGATAGAGACATGTCCGCTTCATCAACCTTTCTTGGCCTTCCCGATCGGCTCGCTGACGGCAGCACGCCCCGCATCGTCATCTTCAGCGCCGGTCATGGCAGCACCTATCCCGGCAAGGACAGCAGCGGTTACGTCGCAGCCGCTGATGCCATCCGCGCCGCCAGCCAGGACGACGCCGCGTTTGTGGAACATTGGGATTTCGATATCGGCGGCCCGCTGTTCGAGGGCAGGCCGGTCTGCTGCGTCGATACCGGCGACATCGCAACAACGATGCATGACAATGCCGGCAACCGCGCCCGGATCGAGGCGAAGACGCGCGAGATCCTGGCGCAGCCGGCGGTGCCGATCCTGCTTGGCGGCGACGATTCCGTGGTCATCCCTTTCCTGGCCGGCTTTGCCGGGCACGGACCGGTCTGGATCCTGCAGATCGATGCGCATATCGACTGGCGAGACGAGGTGCTTGGCGAGCGCTTCGGCTATTCGAGCCCGATGCGCCGGGCGAGCGAGATGCCGCATGTCGCCGGCATGGTGCAGATTGGCCTGCGCAGCGTCGGCAGCGCGCGGCTGAACGAAATCGAAGCGGCGCGGCGCTACGGCAGCTGTTTCGTGACTGCGCGCGAGGTGCATGAGGCGGGCACCGCCGCTGCCTTGCGGCATATTCCCGAGGGCGCGCAGGTGGTCGTCACCCTCGACTGCGACGGGCTTGATCCCTCGATCATGCCGGGCGTGGCGGCACGCACGCCGGGCGGCCTCACTTACACCCAGGTGATCGACCTGATCGCGGGTGTTGGCCGACGCGCCAGGATCGCCGGGTTCGACCTTGTCGAATTCTATCCTCCGGCCGACATCGTTGGGCTGACAGCGGAAACCGCGTCGCGCCTTCTCGTCAATGCGATCGGAACCATCGTCAGGCAGGCATGAGTTTGCGAGACCCATTCGGGTCTCGCAAACTGCGTTCTTCGCTCAATCAGTTCGGGACTTCGCGCGCGACCGGATACAAGAGGTAGCGACTGTCGTAATAGGGCGTGCGCTCATAAAACCAGGCCAGCCGGGCGTCTCCATCGGCTGCGAATTTGGGATCGGCTGCCAGCTTGGCCTCGAACTCGCGCTTCAGCGCGGGGTCGTTGGCAAGCATCCGCTCGGCGAGCGGAGCGATGACGTAGCCTTCGACATATTCGGTGCGCTGGAGAATACCCGGGAAATAGTTCCAGGCGAGCAGGGAGTCGCTGCTTTTGGCTTCCAGCAATGCGGCGGCAAGCAGCCCAAGCGGCTGGTTTGCGGGTACGCGCACCGAGCCGGCCGGAAGCGTTTCTTCCCGGCGGACCGGCTCGAATTTCGCTGTGAGCGGGATGTGGCCTTCACTGGCGGCGCCGAGCTTCGGATCGACGAGACGTGTCCTTTCCAACGTCAGGCGGCGTGGCGAAGCTGTCGTCTCGAAAGCGATGCCATGCAGTTTCAACCGCTCGATAACCTGCGCTTCCGACGGCGGCACCCACCAGGCTGTCGGCAGCGTGACCTCGACGTCCGGCTCTTCGCCGAACACGGGCATGCGTTGACGGATCGGCTTGCCCAGCCAACGCACTTCGTCGCGGCCCGATGCTGGCGAGCGATAGGTTTCGTGCGCAACACCAAGGAAATCGTCGAGCGTGTAGAGCGGCGTTTCGCGGCTCTTCCATCGCAGCACCGCGGTTTTCGGCCGCGTGGCGCGATCTTCGTCGATCGCGCCGCGCAATGCCGTACCTTCCTCGCCGAGCAGCCTGAGTGCGGCCTCGACAAAGACATAGGTGCCGAGCACGCGCTGGCGGTAGGGTTTGAGGGAATGGGTCTCCAGCAGCACGGTCGGCAGCCGCCGATAATCGCCATAGCCCGTCGAAAACCGCGGCGTGTCGGCCTCATGCAGAATGCCTTTGTCGGGCGCGCTGTTGTCGACCGCGCTCACATAATAGCCGGGGATGTGCCCGTTCTTGGTGAGCGCGCCGTCTACCTGCGAGCGGAAGCGCGTGTCGAGCCACCGGCCAATGGCCGGCGATTTCGCGTAGTAGCCACGCCAACCCGAAAAAGAATAGGTGATGTCGTATTGGTAGTCGGTGCCATCGGTGACGTGCAGATCGAGATAGAGCGCCGGGTCGATGCGCTGGATAAGCGCGATCATCGAATGCATCTCGGGCGAGTCGACTTTGAGGTAGTCGCGGTTCAGGTTGAAATTCTGCGCGGTGGTGCGCCAGCCTTGCGATTGGGGGCCGCGCTGATTGGGGCGGCTGTAAGCTGAGGAGCGCTCGTGTCCGTCGGCGTTGAAGATGGGGACGAAAACGAGGTCGGCCTTGTCGAGCAGGGTGTCCTTGCCCTTGAGGGCGATGTCACGCAGCAGCATCAGGCCCGCATCCTTGCCGTCGATTTCGCCGGAATGGATGCCCGCCTGCGCGAGAAGGACGGGCTTGCCGCCATCGCCCTTGCGCGCACGCACGAAATAGAGGTCCCGGCCTTCCGCCGTCTTGCCGAAATTCTCGATCGACAGCAGCGGCGATGCCGCAACCAGCCGCTCCACAAAGGCGCGCGTCGCCGCATAATCGGGGGTCTCGACGAAGTCGCTGCTCTCGATAGGCGTAACCCAGGGATCGTCTTTGGCGACGATCAGCTTTTCGCTGGCGCCAGACCAGGGCAATGCCGGCGGCAACGGTGCCGCCTCGAAGGTTTCCTGCGCTGCGGCGACAGCAGCCAGGGGCGTGCCGGCGGTGAGTAGCAGCACCAGGCGGAGAACGTGCATGGCAGAAGTCTTGGTTCTGGCGTTCCGGCTGATGGCGCGCCATGCCTTCATGGCCGGTATCGCGGGGGGAGTATCGTTCATCGCAACCTCCAGATGGTTGAGGATCCGGCCCCCCGACCAGAAACAGGAAGAGTGCGAAAGGTACGAACGGGATCGTAATTTAGCCATCCCAAATATTTCCGAAAACCACCAAAGGGCTAGATCATTTTGCCAGTCTGGTTTCGGCAAGCGGTGGCGTTTCTCTCAAGTCACCGCTGCAGCTGTTTCCGAACGCAAGGGAAACGGTCTATAGATCGCTCATGCAGGGAGCGCGCTTCACTTTTGGTCCGTTTGTGCTTGATCCGGACGTGGGAACGCTCACCCGCAACGGTGTTCCCGTTGCCATCGGCTATCGCGGGGTGAAGCTGCTGTCAGCACTCGTCGAACGGTCTGGGGACATCCTGGCCAAGGCGGAGCTGATGGATGCGGCCTGGCCGGACATGGCCGTCGAGGAAGGCAATCTCACCGTCCAGATCGCGCAGATTCGCAAGCTGCTAGGCCCACTCGGCGATGCGGGCAACGGCGATTGGATCGCCACGGTTCCGCGTGTCGGCTACCGCTTCACGGGCATCGTCGAGCAGCGCGATGACACGCAGCGCAGACCTTCGCCGCTGCCAGGAAAACCCTCCATTGCCGTGCTACCCTTCGTCAATGTCAGCAACGATCCCGAGCAGGAAGCCTTCGCGGACGGTTTGGCGGAAGACCTGATCACCGACCTGTCCAGAATTTCCGGGCTGTTCGTCATCGCGCGCAACTCGGCCTTTGCCTACAAGGGAAAGGCGACGGATGTGCGCGCGATCGCACAGGATCTCGGCGTGCGCTACCTGCTGGAAGGCAGCGCGCGCCGGGCGGCGGGTCGCGTGCGCATCAACGCTCAACTCGTCGACGCGGTGAGTGGCGAGCATCTTTGGGCAGAACGCTTCGACCGCAGTTTCGAAGATATCTTTGCCGTCCAGGACGAGGTCACAGCCAAGATCGTCGAAGCTTTGCTCGGGCGGCTGCGCGCACCGCAGCCACGCTACCAGTCAAAGAATGCGGAGGCCCTAGACCTCTGTATGCGGGCACGCAAGCTGATGGATGATTCTCCGCAGATGGCGCGGGAAGTGCATGTGATGCTGACACGCGCAGTTTCGCTCGACCCGGAATACGCCGAGGCCTATCGCTGGCTGGCCATGAACCATTGGATGGGGTGGGTGCACTGGGGTGGGCCAACGGAAGCCAATCGTAATGTTGCCCTGGAATTGGCGCACAAGGCCGTGGAGATCGATCCCGATGATGCCGGCTGTCGATGGGTGCTGGCTTACCTGTTGGCCTATGAGCGCGACTTCACGCGGGCGGACGTGGAATTTGCCAAGGCGGTCGAACTCGACCCAGGCGACGCCGACATATGGATGGCGCTGTCCGATATCGCGGTGCTCGCCGGGCGGGTCGAAGAAGGCCTCGAGCACATCCGCAAGGCTTTCCGGCTGAACCCGTTTCCGACGAGCGGCTACTATCTGACACTCGGCCAGGCACAGTATGCGTCCAGGAACTACGAGGCGGCTATCGAGACCCTGCGCCGCGATGAAACCTATCGCACGAGTTCGCGCCGTTTCCTGGCGGCCAGCCTGGCCCAACTGGGCCGGCTCGATGAAGCGCGCGTGGAAGTCGAACTGTTTCTGGTTGGCAACCCGCACTTCACGACAGGACACTGGGCTTCGACGGAACCATTTCGCGACGCCGCAACGCTGGAGCACTTTGTCGACGGCTTCCGCAAGGCCGGGCTTCCGGAGTGATGCGGCCGATCTGAGCCGATCACCTGGTCACGGAATGTAGCTTCGGCCGGTCAGCGGTTGCCCACGAATTGGTCGGCTCCGGAGAGGACATGCAGCCAAGGCTCACGGCGCGGTGTCCAGAGTTCATATTGCGGGACGAGACCGGACGGCGCTTCATCGAGCGTGCCGGCCATGATTTCGGCCTCGGTGTCGCTGAGCGCGAACACCTGGCCGCCGCATGCCGGGCAGAAGCTGCGGTCTTTATAGCGCGACGTCTGCCCTTCGCACCTGAACGCGACCAACGGCCAGATCCCATAGAAGGTGAAGGCCGAGCCACTTGTGCGCCTGCAGTCGGTGCAATGGCAGATGCCGGCGCGCAACGGCTCCCCCGATACGGAATAGCGGACCTTGCCGCACGCGCAGCCGCCCAAGCGTTTTGTGGTCAAAACTGCGGTCTCCTGTTCGATGGCGGGATACGCTCGCATCTCGGCACGCCTGCCGCTACCTTAGTGTTCAATTTCATAGATACAGCAACGGTAAAGGCGTATTTGATGAATTCTTCTTTTGATAATGTCAAAACAACGACGATTATGTAAGAAAGCAGGTTTATTTCTCTGATCAAAATTATGTATAGGTAATTCGAAATAATTCAGCGATTGGAGTTTCCGGGCTCGGTGTCTGCGGTGCATTTCTTGTGCAGATTTAATTGTGTGCCGACTTCCCAGTCGAGCATTTTCGAATTCTATCGACAGAGAATATGACGATGAATATTGAAAGGTAATTCATAAATAATTCTTTAAAAATCCAAATTAATAACGGTAAAACCCTCGTTTATAATTCAGCTTTCTTTAGAAATATAAGTATTATTCAGATCAAATAAAAGATGAAATTGCTATATGCGCGATCTCTAAATTGAGTTATTTCGAATAATTCTGCCTCATGGCTGCAGGATTTTGATCTGGCATCCACCATTGTGCAATATATTTTGATAGTCTTGCGATTTTTGAAAACGAGGCATAAAAGCCAAGCTGGTATCGAGGATTTTGCTTTATGACCTTTGCAAGCAGCGAAGAAGGTTCCCTAGGGGCGGATAGTCGGCTTGCTGGCCTGCTATATCTGGTCCTTTTTCCTGCGTTTTTTGCGTACCATCTCCTGGCCGCACTGGGTGCGATACCACTTTTCATGGGCGCGTGGTGGGGATTGTCTACCCTGCTATGCTTGGTTGTTCTTGGTTTCTTCGCATGCAAAAAAGCGATAACTCGCGGACCGTGGCTCATTCACGGGTCGGTGGGGGTTCTGTTTGCTGGCGTGGCCGGCTACGCGCTCTATTATCGCTTTTTCGGCCATGCATGGCAGCAAGATCAGGAGATGTTCACAGGGTCGGTCAAGTTGTTGATTGCCTGGGGTGGCCTCTACTGTGTGGGATTTTTGATCGAGTACGATCAGCGATTGCAGAAGGCTACAGCTGTTTCCCTGGGCGGTATGGCTTTGGCGGCGTTCCTGCTCATTGATCCGTTGGATTTCTCATTCATCCCAACGGAATGGGCTGGCGTTCAGCCTGGTGTCGCTGGCTACCAGTGGTTTAGTCAGGCGGTTTTGTTCACCGGTATCTTGTCACTTAGTTTTGCCAAGCGGTTGCCCGGGCAAATCGTTACACTGGCCGTGATGGATGCCACGCTGTTCCTTACGGCATCGAGAGCCGATCTCATTGCCGCTACGGCGGTTACGATGGGTTGGTTTGTCATCCAGATATTTCGCCGCCGTTTTCTCGACATTATCCCAGCTGCGTTTGCATTGGGCGTAACTGCGGCTCTCGTGTCAGTCTATCCGGCTGCCTACATCGCGATCGAAAAAGCTGGACCTGCGATGTTCGACTACCTGACACCAAAGAGTGGATCAAAAGACGCCGCAAATCGTACAAGGACCGAGACGATCCAGCGCTATGCCGAGCTTGGCGACCTATCCAATTCTCCGTCGATGCTGGAGCGCAACAAATACTTCTGGAGCGGGTGGGAGGCGATCGAAAAGTCGCCGCTAGCGGGAGACTATGGCGGTCAAATCAGAGATCACGGCAAATATGGCGCATACATGCACAACGCTCTGGGTGTGTGGAGGGACTACGGAATACTTGCCTTTGTGATTTTCTCCTTGCTGACCATAGCGGTGCCTATAATGGCGCTATGGAAGGTTCTTTGGGAGGGATCCGATGATCCGCTCTGGATGTTGGCCCTGTACGCTGGTGGTGTCATCCTTGTTTCGGCGTTGGCTGTAAAATCAGTCTATTGGCCACTACCAGCATTTGGCTGGGGACTGCTCGCCGCCAACATCGTTAGAGAGAAATCGAGAAGTTACAGTCTTTATAAAGCGACGTCTGCCCTTCGCACCTGAACGCGACCAACGGCCAGATGCCATAGAATGTGAAGGCCGAGCCACTTGTGCAGTCGGTGCAATGGCAGATGCCGACGCGCAACGGCTCGCCCTATACGGAATAGCGGACCTTGCCGCACGCGCAGCCGCCCAGGCGTTTTGTGGTCATCGGTACGGTTTCCCATTCGATGACGCGATGCACTCGCGTTATCCGCGTGTTGCTGCGTCTTTCATTCCGCCCGAAGCTGCTTCTGCAGGGCGACACAGGCTTTCGCCCATGAGGCCAGTTTGCTGCCGTCGCCCTTCTGCGGCGCCAGAAGGAGGCGCTTTCCGGCAATCAGCAGGGATGCCGCTTCGGAGCTCTTGTCGGTAATCGCCGCAAAGAGCTCATCGGAGGAGTCGAAGCTGACGGTTGCCGTCCAGCCGCCATCCAGTTCGTTGCGATCGGCCCGCACCGAGTTGATAGGCAGGTCGACAGAGCGGTCGACCAGTTTCAGCTGCGCACTCACCTGTCCACCGGTGCCGACGATCAGCGACGACACCATCTTGTCGACATCGTCGGCAATCACTGTGAGTTGGGGCTCACCCCGTGACGCCTTCTCGCAAGAAAGGCTGTGAGACAGGCACTCTGACGTTTCCTCCTCCGAGCAAGGGCTGACGAGCAACGATTGCTGGCTGTCCTGTTGCACGAAGTATGAGAACAGCTTTTCCGCATTGGCGGATGTTGATGACAACATCGCAAACAGCACGACCGCCAAGCCTGTCCTGAGCATCTTGTCTCCCCCCGTTTGTGCAACTCTACCGCATCGCGAATTTTGTTGCACGCCTGGCTGATATCGTCGGCGAAGGGATTATTTGCTGCGAACCTTTTCTTGCAGCAGCCGTGTAGTTTCGTCCGCAATTGCACAAGCAAATTCGATCTTCCTCGGGAAGACATTTGGCAAGTGACATAAGGAAGGGTTCGGATGGTGGGCGTGACAGGGATTGAACCTGTGACCCCTACGATGTCAACGTAGTGCTCTCCCGCTGAGCTACACGCCCATCCGACGGGGCGCATACACCACTTTTGTTTCGGCGCGTCAATAGCGAGAACACGGAAAGAAAGCCGACATCCAAAATGTCGCGCTGATGCTTGTCTGTCCGGGGAAAACGCGGCTGTTCTGACAGCTCGCCTTTCGCGGCCAGCAGCATGATTGCGCGAAAACCCGCCGTGCCAAGTCGAATCGATGGCTGCAGAGTGTCCGCGTTCTTAAATGATCGTGATGTCTGCCGTGCCGGCCGCTTACGCGGCGTGCAGCATCTTCTCGACCTCGTTGACGAGGTCACGCAGATGGAAGGGCTTCGACAGCACCTTGGCGTCGCGCGGCGCTTTGGAATCAGGGTTCAGCGCAACGGCCGCGAAACCGGTGATGAACATCACCTTGAGATCCGGGTCGATCTCCGTGGCGCGGCGCGCGAGCTCGATCCCATCCATCTCGGGCATGACGATGTCTGTCAGCAGCAGCGAGAACGGTTCTTCGCGCAGCCGCTCATAGGCGCTGGCGCCATTGTCGAAATCACTGACCTGATAGCCGGCGCGTTCGAGCGCCTTGACCAGGAACCGGCGCATATCGTCGTCGTCTTCCGCCAGCAGAATGCGTGCCATTCTCGTCCCGTCCGAATCATCCCCAGAGATTGTGGAGGAACAATCCCGTTAACCATCCTGTATATGGAATCGCAAGGGTAAACATCAAGTGAATGATGGGCCACTGTTCGCCTGCTTCAAACCGATGGAGGTGGCCGAAACGCTGGACACGAGGTCGGCGCGGTGGCACGTTGGCGCCATGACAGACGCATTGCGATGGGTTCCCGAAATTTGACGTCGCCAGCTGAGGATTTTGCTGCCGTCCCGCCCTTCGAAATCCGATCGGGCGCAGAACAGCGCGTTCCTTTCGTTTTCAATTCTCCGCACAGCGGCCGCCACTATCCTCACCGGTTCCTGGCGATGACCAAGCTGGACCGCAGCACCATTCGCCGCTCCGAGGATTGTTATGTCGATGAGCTGTTCGGTTCGGCGATCATGCTCGGCGCGCCGATGCTGGCAGCAAATTTCCCGCGGGCCTATCTCGATGTGAACCGGGAACCGTGGGAACTCGACCCGCGCATGTTCATCGAACCGGTGCCGCCTTACTGCAATATCCGTTCGGCACGCGTAGCCGGTGGGCTCGGCACCGTGCCGAGATTGGTGGGAGAAGGGCTGGACATCTATCCCTCGCGGCTACCGATTGACGAGGCTTTCCAGCGCATCGAACGTGTCTACAAGCCCTATCACGAGACGCTGAAGCGCATGATCGCCGGCACCCATGCCCGCTTCGGCTATGCGGTGCTGATCGACTGCCATTCGATGCCTGCCAGCGTGCGCACCAGCGACCAGGGCATGCGCCCCGACTTCATCATCGGCGATCGTTTCGGCACGTCTGCCTCGGCCTTGTTGACGCAGGAGGCGATCTCCCTGCTGAGCAGCATGGGGTATTCGGTCGCCTACAACAAACCTTATGCCGGCGGTTTCATCACCGAGCACTATGGGCGGCCACTGCGCAATCTGCATGCGCTGCAGATCGAGGTGAATCGAGGGCTCTACATGAATGAGCGCACCTTCCAGAAGTCTGTGGGATTCGATCCGCTGGCCGAGGATCTGGCGCGCTTTGCGGCCGACCTGATGGCGCTGCCGGACCATCACTTCCTGGACCTGCCGGAAGCGGCGGAGTGATCGGGAAAATTCGCTAAAAAAAGACCGCATCGTGGATACGACGCGGTCGAAGTCTAGGGAGGAAACGCCCAAGGTGGGCATGGACAGGAGAACCTGTCCAACTCCGAGGTTATTGTGCGCTGCACAAAAGTCAACATGATAATTAATTCAAAATGAAATAGGAAAGGCCTGCCTGCAGCGGGCGTGACATTCCGGCAACGCTTTTGTTAAGTAGACGTGGCGGCGCAATCTGCCGGCAGTTTCCAGGAGAGGCACTTTGAACATTTCCCCCGATTTCATGCGGCGGATCGCCGGCGCGGCCGCGGCTGAAACCCTGCCGCGTTTCCGCAGCCAGGGCGCCGTGGTCAACAAGCTCTCCGGTGGTTTCGATCCTGTCACGGAGGCTGATCGGGAAGCCGAACGGGCAATCCGCGCCCTAATCGGCGCCGAGTTTCCGGATCACGGTATTCTTGGCGAGGAACACGGCAGCGAGAACCTCGCCAGCCGTCATGTCTGGGTGATCGATCCGATCGATGGCACCCGCGCCTTCATTTCCGGCCTTCCGGTGTGGGGGACGCTGGTCGGGCTGACGGTCGACGGCGACGCCGTCGCCGGCCTGATGTCCCAGCCTTTCACGGGCGAACTGTTTTACGCCAATGCCGATGGCGCCTTCTATGAAGGGCCCGGCGGTCCGCGCAAGCTTGCCGCACGCAAGACGACAAAACTTGAAGACGCCACGCTGTTCACCACGACGCCCGCTCTGTTCAAGGGCGACGCACGCAGCCGTTTCGACCTTTTCGAGACCAAGGTGCAGCTGTCACGCTATGGCACTGACTGCTATGCCTTCGCCATGGTGGCGGCAGGCACGGTCGACATCGTCGCCGACCCCGGCCTCAAGCCTTATGATATCGTGGCACTGATCCCGATCATCGAGAAGGCGGGTGGTGTCGTCACCACGTTCGATGGACGTCCCGCCGAGAACGGCGGCGATATCCTGGCGGCGGCGACGCCGGAGCTGCATGAGGCGGCGGTGGAGGCGCTGCGCGGCTGAATGGTCGGCTCGCTGCAGGCAATTTGAGTGGTTTGGTCGAGCTTGACCCACCCTTGAGGGAAGGGTGGCAAGGTCGATCAGAAACCGTCGCAATCCTCGGCAAGACGCTTCTGGCGTGCGTTGACGATCTTGCCGTTGGCGATGCGGTAGATTTCCTGGTTCAGCGTGAGGCCGGGCTGGAAGTCGTAGCAGACGATCATCGTGACCGAGTTTACATCCTTTTCCTGCAGCCTGTGGCGGATCTCGGCATTGGCCAGGATGTCCTGCGACTGTTCCATGTAGGCGATGAATTCCTCGCGGCTCTGCGATTTGCCGGAGGCTTCGGTGTGGAAGACGGCATCCGGCGAAATCAGGCCGGCGAGGCCGTTGATGTCGGATTCGCCGAGCCGCCGATACCAATCCTGCACCACACGCTCGGGCTCATCGGCCAAGGCGAATGAAGGCGCCAGTGTGCCGGCAACCACAAGACCGGCGAACACTGGGCCGGCAAACACTGGGGTGGTGAACCGGCAAGTGCGGATCATCATCTTGGTTCCGTCATTCCATGATCGGTGGTTTCAGTTCGAGGCCAGCTCTGTTTGTGCTTCACCGCCCGGAATGAAGGCGTCGAAAGCGGCGAGCAGTTGCTCGCGATAATAGTCTTTCTCCTGCAGAATCTCGTGTTTGGCGCCATCGATCATGACGAAGGAACCCAGCCGGATGTGGCGAGCAAAATGTTCGACTGCGCGGGTCGAGACAACACGGTCGTTGCCGGCGCCGACGATCAGCGTGGGGATTTTCATCGCCGCCATGAAGCCGGGATCGCGCACGACCTCGGTGGCGATGGCCGCGGCACGCAGCCAGCGCACGGTGGGACCTCCCAGTGCCAGTTGCGGGTAGGCCTGGTAAAGCCCGGTGTTGCGACGATAGCGCTCGGGATCGCTGGTCAGCAGATTGCGTTCGAAAGGCGTCGGCAGGGGCTTGCGCCGGCCCCAGGCGACATAGAGGCGGCCAAGGCCGAGATAGGTCAGTACGCTGCCGAGGCGACGCACCATCTTCATCGATACGCCCTGGTCGGGCAGGTCGAGGAAGGGCGCGATCAGCACCATGCGCTGGACGCGGTTGACCATGTTGGCGCTGGCCAGCAACGCGACCAGTGCCCCCGCGGAATGCGCAAGGATGTAGTAGGGTCCACGGCAATCGGGCAGCACCACCTCGGTGAACAATTGCTCGAGGTCCCTGGCATAATCCTGGAAGCTTTTGACATAGCCGCGCTGCGGGTTCCTGAGCAGCCGGTCGGACGCACCCTGGCCGCGCCAGTCGAGCATGGCCACGCCGAAGCCGCGGCCGGTCAGATCACGGACGGTCTCGAAATATTTCTCGATGCATTCGTTGCGGCCAGGAAGAATGACCACGGTGCCTTTCAACGGCCTGCCAATGGCAGCAAACCTGGCGAACCGGATCTGCTTGCGGTCGCGTGTGGTGAGGAAGCCCGAAAAGGCGTTGTCGGGGACGGGATTGCCGTCAAGTTCGTAGAAGAGATCCGTCATCGGCGCTTCGAGCGGTTCGCACCCGCGGGCGGGCCTTCAGCAGGTGATAGAAGCTATTCGCTAAAATGCAAAGCAAATCCGGTGCGATGCGCGGTCCCCCGAAATATCTGAAGCCGGAAGCGCGTGACGCAGCGCTTCCGGCTCCTGTCGATCCGGGAGGAAGGGACGTTGCACCCGGGTCGGCCTCATGGCGGCGGTGTCTTGCCGCTGATCTCGATGTTGGGTTCAAGCTACCGCCGGCCGCCTGAACGGCGGCAGAAGAGCCGGTTCATCTGGTGTTCATGTGGAATGCGACCGGAGAACTGGGACGGTTGCCTTGAAACGTCTTGCATGGACACCCAGATGTCTGCTGTGGCCGCCGATGTCGGGGTCGCTGGTTCACTGGAAACGCCGGAAGGGTTTCGCCTGAACCAAACCATGTTGCTCAATAGGAGAACACACCATGCGTCATGTCGATTTTTCCCCGCTCTATCGCTCGACCGTCGGTTTCGACCGTCTCTTCACGATGCTGGATTCGCTGGCCCAGCCGGAAGGCGGCCAGAGCTATCCGCCCTACAACATTGAGCGCACCGGCGAGGATTCCTACCGGATTTCCATGGCCGTCGCCGGCTTCTCGGACGATGAGATTTCGATCGAGGCCCATCGCAACGTGCTGACCATCAAGGGGGAGCGCAAGGACGAGACCAACGGCGAAGGTTCCGAAGTGCTTTATCGCGGCATTGCCGCTCGTTCCTTCGAGCGCCGTTTCCAGCTGGCCGATCATGTCGACGTCGTGGGTGCAGCGCTCAAGAACGGTCTGCTTCACATCGACCTGAAGCGCAACATTCCCGAAGAGTTGAAGCCCCGCAAGATCGCGATCTCGGCCGCGCCGGCCAAGACCAAGCAGATCGAAGCCAAGGCTGCCAACTAATATTGCCGATATCGGAAGGCTCAGTCTTCTGAAAAGGAAAGCGGTGCCGCAAGGCGCCGCTTTTTTTTCGATCCGGGATGGAACGCCGCCTACACGTCGCTTTTGCGGTTCAGCGAGATGACGGCACAGACGATCGCGAGTGCGGCAAGCCCGCAGGCAGCGGCAAGATAGCTCTCCTGAAAGCCGATGGCCTCGATCAAAGGCTGACTGACAAACGGCGACGTGAAGTGACCGATGAACATCGACGCCGTCACCATGCCTGCCAGCCGTCCACGCGTGGCAGGGGTAGCCTGCGCGATGATGCCTGACATCAGATTGGGTATGGTCAGACCAAGGCCAGCACCGGCAATCGCCATGGCAAGCAGGACGGATGGCATCATCGTTGAAAAGGCGACCAGCACAAAGCCCAACGTCATCAGGCAGAGGCCGAACACGAAGATGGACGGCACCGAAAACCGGGCGCGCAGCCGACCATAGGCCAAGGCCGAGCCGGCCATGACCAGATTGTGCAGACCGAGCGCGAAACCCGCACTGCTTGCTGCGCCGATACCGACCACACGCAGATAGAAAGGCAGTTGCGACGGGATGAAATAGAAGATCATGTTGACGAGGAAGGCGACCGCACACAAGGCGGCGACCGGCATCCACAGAACCGCCCGTTCGGACAGGTTTTCCGTGGTTTGCGGCATATTCGACGCAGATCGCGCGGGTTCGGCCAAGAATGCCATGGCAGCCGGGACGATGGCGAAAGCCACGGCATAGATCGCGAAGGGCGCGCGCCAGTGATAGTCGGCGAGAATGCCGCCCGCAGCGACGAAGGCGACGCCGCCTATGCCGGTGAATGCCTGCTGCAATCCCAGATAGCGCTCGCGCTCGCTGCCACTGAAGTAGTCGCCGACGAGCGCGGTGGTGAGCGTCATGATGCCGCCGATGGCGATGCCGAGCGCGGCGCGGCCGGCAAGCAGCGCTGGCAGGCTGTCCACGAACAGACCCGAAATGCCAGAAAAGGCATATAGCAGGATCGAGCCGATCAGCAGGCGCAGCCTGCCATAACGATCGGCCAGACCGCCGATCAATGGTGCGCAGAAGGCAACGAACAAAGCGGGCAGCGTCAACACCATGCGGCTGAGCAGCTTGACGCCTTCAACGCCTGCGAAATGCGCCTCGATGGCCGGTAGCGATGGCGAGATCGTGGTACCGGCCATGATCGTCAGGGTCGCAACCATGAGAAGCGTAATCTTGCAACCGAGCGTCGATCGCGCTGCCGCCATGGGAGCCATCGATTGCGCCATTGTCATGCTCGTCTCCATCTTCTTTGGGCCGGCCAGTCCGTCGCGTCCATCATGGCGCGAAGGGGGCCTTTCGTCCGGAGCCCAGTAGCCATCCGGATCGATCGAGCGAGTGTTCTACAAGTTCAAGTAAACTTTAAGTCAAGGGTGTGTCAGAAGGAATTCGACTGTGTCGATCCGGTCATTCCACGAGGAGGGGCGCGATCAGGTTCTCTGCAGAGCCAGGTGGGCGCCGAGCCCGACCAGCAGCGCGCCACCGGCGCGGCGCATCATGCGCTGCGCGCCGCTGGAGCGCCTCAGACGCGTGACGAGAACGCCCGCGAGCATGACGCAAACGATGTCGGCTGAAGAAAAGATCAGGTTGGCGAGGCTACCCAGGATGAGAAATTGCGCCCAGACCGGGAGCGTGGCGGAGGCGTCGATGAACTGCGGCAGGAAGGCGAGGAAGAACAATGCCGTTTTCGGATTGAGCACCTCGACGGTAATGCTCTCCACGAAGGCGCGGCGGCCCGATTTCGCACCGATGGCGTGAGGATTGATTTCGCCGCCGTCAGACTTTGCGCGCAACATCGAGATGCCAAGCCAGACCAGATAGGCGGCACCGGCGAGCTTGACCACAAGATAGAGAACAGGGACGGCGTGGAAGAGCACCGAAAGCCCAGCAGCCGCGGCGATGACATGCACCGTACAGCCGAGATGAATGCCGACGGCCGCCATGAAACCCGACCAACGGCCGCGCGCGATGGTCTGTGCCGTTGCGTACAGCATGGCAGGTCCGGGGATGTAGGCAAAAACCGAGGTCGTGATGAAAAAGGCGATGAGCAATTCGGTGGAGGGCATGTCGTTTCCCCAGAACACTTTGTAGCCAAGTGGAATCACTTGGCGTCACAAAAATGCGACGAAAACAAAACTTCGAGCGTTTCCGCGTTTTCGAGAAAAACGGAACCGCTCCAAGCGTCAGTAGACGATTTTACACAAAACAGCGCCCGAGCGCATCATGTCAGATGAAGTTCCGCCTTCATGAACGTCACCGCCTTGCCGGTGATCAGGACGCTATCGCCGGAAAGTTCACATAGAAGGTGGCCGCCGCGTGCCGAAGCCTGGAACGCGGACAAGTGGTTTGTGCCGAGCTTTCCCGCCCAATGGGGAACGAGCGTCGCGTGGATAGAGCCGGTGACCGGGTCCTCCGGGATACCGGCGCCCGGCGCGAAATAGCGCGAAACGAAGTCGTAGCTGTCGCTCTTGCCGGTGATGACCAACCCTTGCAGCTTCAAAGTCGCTATTTTTGCCAGATCTGGCACGAAGGCACGGACGGCGGCTTCGTTCGACAATTCGACGAAGATGTTCTCGAAATTGCGGAAGGCATGGTGGTCGATATCGGCGAACAGTTCGGCGATCGGTGCGGGCAGGTCAGGCAGTGGCTCCGGCGGAAAGCTCGGCAGGTCCATGCGATAGCCGCCGTCGACGCGGGCAACACGCAGTTCGCCGACACGTGTCGAGAAGGCCATTTCGCCGGCCACGCCGTGGTGTGCGGCAAGCGCGTGCGCGGTTGCCAGTGTGGCGTGGCCGCAAAACTCGACTTCATGGACCGGCGTGAACCAGCGCAGGTCCCAGCCTTTGCCATTCGGCCTGGCAAAAGCTGTTTCAGCCAGATTGTTTTCGGCAGCGATGGACTGCATGACATCTTCCAGCAGCCAATCGTCGAGAATGAGCACGGCGGCCGGATTGCCGCCGAAGATACGATCCGAAAAGGCGTCGACCTGGTACATCACCGTCATGGCAGTTGCTTTCTTTGAGCTTCAGGCCCTGAGTTGTTCAGCGAAGCGGTCGACGTCTTTTTCGGTGGTGGCGAAGCTCGTTACGAAGCGATAGAGCCCCTCGTTCTCGCCGACATGACCGTCGAAGCCGTGGGGCTTGTGCCAGTCGTAGAAGGCTGCGCCCGAAGCCAGAAGCCGCTCGGCTTTCTTCTTGTCGAGGATCGCAAAAACCTCGTTGGCCTGCGGCAGCCATGCCAGCCTCGATGTCGCACCGTCCTCGACCGCCGCGGCGAGGCGCGCGGCCATGGCGTTGGCATGATGGGCGGTCTCCATCCACAGCCCGTCCTTAAAATAGGCATCGAACTGGGCAGCGATGAAGCGCGACTTGGAAAACAGCTGCGCAGCACGCTTGCGCAGGAATGCGAGTTCCCTGGCGCGGTCGAGATCGAACAGAACGATCGCTTCCGCACACCAGCAGCCGTTCTTTGTGCCGCCGAAGGACAGGATGTCGACGCCGCGCTTCCAGGTCATTTCGGCCGGTGTAGCTTCAAGCGAGGCGAGCGCGTTGGCAAAACGAGCGCCGTCCATATGCAGCGGCAAGCCGTAGCGGCTGGCAAGCCTGGAAATGACTTCGATGTCATCGAGCCCGTAGACCGTCCCTGTTTCGGTCGACTGGGTGATGGAGATCGCCATCGGCCTGCCGGCATGGACGACCTCTCCGGCAAAACGCTCGATTGCCTGCTCGAGCGCAGCCGGGTCGATGCGGCCAAGCGCGCCGTCGACAGGCCGCAGCCGCGAACCTCCGGTGAAGTACTCCGGTGCGCCACATTCGTCCTCGACGATATGCGATTCGCGATGACAGAAGGTGATGCCGCCGGGTTTGTTGTAGGCGGTGAGCGAAAGCGAGTTGGCGGCGGTGCCGGTTGCCACGAAGAAAACCGCGACCTCGCGTTCGAAGATATCGCTGAAGCGTTGCGCGACGGCCTTGTCCAGATCGCTGTCGCCATAGGCCGCGGCAAAGCCGCTGTTGTGCGCATTGAGCGCGGCGGCAACCTTGGGGTGGGCGCCGGCCCAGTTGTCGGAGGCGAAAAACATGCTTTCGGAGCCCATTCCTGGCTTTTGGGGAAGGCGCGAACCATGACCGCATTCCGGTCCGCTCCGCAAGGTCCAACGCTGGCCGGATGTTTGGAGCCAGAGGCCATTTATGCTATCGGGCCAGAAAGTTTCCGTGGTGATGGATGTGGCGTAATTTTCTTTCGCCAATCGGCTGGAAAATTTCCGAATCGGTCTTGTGCGGTGCTGGGATTTCTGTCATACAAATTTAGGACAGCATTGCTGTCTTATTTACCGATACCAACCAGGCTGGATTGGCGTATGATCAACGCTTGTCCGGCTGCCGCCACGAGTGGCGTGCGATGACAGGCCGAACCTCGGCCGGACGATACCCGGCATGGTTTGCCAGGATTTCGCGACAGGTGCGAGACGTGTGGAGAGGGAAGTGTCAAGCTTCCCATGGAGAAGAAGCGTCCGAGTGGCGCAAAGCAGAGGATAGGACGATGACGGAAGTGACGCCATCTGTGACGACGGTTTTTGCCCCGGTTGCACAGACGAAAGCGGCCACCGTCAAAACCGCCCTGCGAACCACCACCGCCGCGACTACCGGCTTGTTCGACCGATCGCCCTCGGCGCAGGGCATGTATGATCCGCGCAATGAGCATGATGCCTGCGGCGTCGGTTTCATCGCCCAGATGAAGGGCGTGAAGTCGCATCAGATCGTCAAGGACGGCCTGTTCATGCTGGAAAATCTCACCCACCGTGGCGCTGTGGGTGCGGATCCGCTGATGGGCGACGGCGCCGGCGTGCTGGTGCAGATCCCCGACCGTTTCTTCCGTGAGGAAATGGCCAAGCAGGATATCGAGCTGCCGCCAGCCGGCCAGTATGGCGTTGGCCACTGGTTCATGCCGCGGGATCCGGAATTGCGCGCTCATGTGGACGCGATCATCGCCGAGTCGGCGCAGTCGGAAGGTTTGCCGCTCATCGGTTTCCGCGACGTCCCTGTCGACAATTCTTCCCTGTCCAAGGCACCCGACATCGCCGCCGCAGAGCCGTTCCACCGCCAGGTGTTCATCGGCCGCACGCCGGACATCGACAACGACGAGGAATACGAGGCGCGCCTCTATCTCCTGCGCAAGGTGATTTCGGGCCGTATCTATGCCGAGCACAACAACAAGGACATCGGCTCCTACTGCGTGTCGCTGTCGGCGCGCACCATCGTCTACAAGGGCATGTTCCTGGCGTATCAGGTCGGCGCCTACTACAAGGACCTGGCGGACCCACGCTTCGAGACCGCGCTGATCCTGGTCCATCAGCGCTTTTCGACCAACACTTTCCCGTCGTGGAAGCTGGCGCATCCCTACCGCATGGTCGCCCACAACGGCGAGATCAACACCGTACGCGGCAACAACAACTGGATGGCTGCGCGCCAGGCCTCGGTCGATTCCGAACTGTTCGGCAACAACATCTCCAAGCTGTGGCCGATCTCCTATGAAGGACAGTCGGATACGGCGTGTTTCGACAACGCGCTCGAGTTCCTGTTCCAGGGCGGCTACACGCTGGCGCATTCGATGATGATGCTGATCCCGGAAGCCTGGGCCGGCAACAAGTCGATGGATGCCGACCGCAAGGCTTTCTACGAATACCATGCGGCGCTGATGGAGCCATGGGACGGCCCCGCCGCCGTCTGCTTCACCGATGGGCGCCAGATCGGTGCGACGCTGGACCGCAACGGCCTGAGGCCGGCGCGCTACATCGTCACCGATGATGACCGTGTCATCCTGGCTTCCGAGGCCGGCGTGCTGCCCGTCGAGGAAAAGCACATCGTGCGCAAGTGGCGCCTGCAGCCGGGCAAGATGCTGCTCATCGATCTGGTCAAGGGCCGCATCATCTCGGACGAGGAGATCAAGAAGGAGATCGCCGCGCAGCATCCCTACAAGGATTGGCTGAAGCGCACACAGCTGGTTCTGGAAGACCTGAACCCGGTGGAGCCGCGTGCACTGCGCAAGGATGTAACCCTGCTCGATCGCCAGCAGTCGTTCGGCTATAGCCAGGAAGACCTGAAGCTGCTGATGGCGCCGATGGCTGTGACCGGCCAGGAAGCGGTCGGCTCGATGGGCACGGATACACCGATCTCGGCGATGTCGGACAAGTCGAAGCTGCTCTACACCTATTTCAAGCAGAACTTCGCCCAGGTCACCAACCCGCCGATCGATCCGATCCGCGAGGAACTGGTTATGAGTCTGGTGTCCTTCATCGGGCCACGGCCGAACATCTTCGATCTGGTTGGATCCTCCCGCAAGAAGCGGCTGGAAGTGCGCCAGCCGATCCTGACCAATGGCGACCTGGAGAAGATCCGTTCGATCGGCCACACCGAGGACCGTTTCGACACCAAGACCATCGACGTCACCTATTCGATCACCGAAGGGGCGGCGGGCATGGCGGGTGCTGTCGAGCGCCTGTGCGACCGTGCCGAAGCGGCTGTTGCCGGCGGCTACAACATCATCATCCTGTCCGACCGTCAGGTCGGGCCGGACCGCATCGCCATCCCGGCGCTGCTGGCGACAGCAGCCGTGCATCATCACCTGATCCGCAAAGGGCTGCGCACGTCGGTCGGCCTGGTCGTGGAATCGGGCGAGCCACGCGAAGTGCACCATTTCTGCTGCCTCGCCGGCTACGGCGCCGAGGCGATCAACCCTTATCTGGCCTTCGACACGCTGCTCGACATGCACAAGAAGGGCGAAATGCCGGAAGAGGTCGATGCCTCCGAAGTCGTCTCGCGCTACATCAAGTCCATCGGCAAGGGCATCCTCAAGGTGATGTCCAAGATGGGTATCTCGACCTACCAATCCTATTGCGGCGCGCAGATCTTCGATGCGATAGGCTTGAAGAACGAGTTCATCGAGAAGTACTTCACCGGCACGGCTTCGCTGATCGAAGGCGTCGGCCTCGACGAGGTTTCGGAGGAGACGGTGTCACGCCATGGCGATGCCTTTGGCGACGATCCGGTGTTGCGCACCACCCTGCAGGTTGGTGGCGAGTACATGTATCGTATGCGCGGCGAAGCCCATATGTGGACGCCGGATGCGGTGGCCACGCTGCAGCATGCCGTGCGTAAGGGCTCTTGGTCGACTTTCAAGGAATTCTCGCAGCAGATCGACAGCGAAACGGCACGCGCCCAGCAAATCCGCGGCCTGTTCCGCGTCAAGCTGGCCGAGGAGACCGGCCGCAAGAAGGTGGCGCTGGAAGAGGTGATGTCTGCGGCCGACATTGTGAAGCGCTTCTCTACGGGCGCGATGTCGTTCGGCTCGATCTCGAGGGAAGCCCACACCACGCTGGCGATCGCCATGAACACGATCGGCGGCAAGTCGAACACCGGCGAAGGCGGCGAAGAGCCGGATCGCTATCTGCCGCTGCCCGGCGGTGGCCGCAATCTCGAGCGTTCGGCCATCAAGCAGGTGGCGTCGGGCCGTTTCGGCGTGAGCGCCGAATATCTCGTCAACTCCGACATGATGCAGATCAAGGTGGCGCAGGGCGCGAAGCCCGGCGAGGGCGGCCAGCTGCCCGGCCACAAGGTCGATGCGACCATCGCCAAGGTCCGTCATTCGACGCCCGGCGTCGGTCTGATCTCGCCGCCGCCGCACCATGACATCTATTCGATCGAAGATCTGGCGCAGCTGATCTACGACCTGAAGAACGTCAACCCGACAGCCGACGTGTCGGTGAAGCTGGTGTCGGAAGTGGGCGTCGGTACGGTTGCGGCCGGCGTTGCCAAGGCACGCGCCGACCATATCACCATCTCAGGCTATGACGGTGGTACCGGCGCATCGCCGCTGACTTCGCTCAAACATGCCGGCTCACCTTGGGAAATGGGGCTGGCCGAGACACACCAGACGCTGGTGCTGAACGGCCTGCGCTCCCGGGTGGCGCTGCAGGTCGACGGTGGCCTGCGCACCGGCCGCGACGTCATCGTCGGCGCGCTGCTTGGCGCCGACGAGTTCGGCTTCTCGACGGCGCCGCTGATTGCCGCCGGCTGCATCATGATGCGAAAGTGTCACCTCAACACCTGCCCGGTTGGCGTCGCCACCCAGGATCCGGTGCTGCGCAAGCGCTTCAAGGGCACGCCGGAGCACATCATCAACTACTTCTTCTACGTGGCGGAAGAGGTGCGCGAACTGCTGGCTGAAATGGGCTACACCCATCTCGACCAGATTATCGGTGACACCGACCTTCTCGAAAAGCGCGAGGTCATCAATCACTGGAAGGCACGCGGACTGGACTTCTCGAAGATGTTCCATAAGCCCGAGGCGCCGCGTGAGGCCGTGCACTGGACCGAGCGCCAGAAACATCCGATCGACGACGTGCTCGACCGCCAGATGATCGAACAGGCCAAGCCGGCCCTCGAGGCGCGCCAGCCTGTCGAGATCGCGCTGCCGATCCGCAATGTCGACCGTTCCGCAGGCGCCATGCTGTCGGGCGAGATCGCCAAGCGCTTCAGGCACAAGGGTTTGCGCGAAGACACCATCAAGGTGACGCTGACCGGTACGGCCGGGCAGTCCTTCGGCGCTTTCCTGGCGCGGGGCGTGTCGTTCGAACTGATCGGAGCCGGCAACGACTATGTCGCCAAGGGCCTGTCGGGCGGCCGCATCGTCATCCGTCCGCCGGAAGACGCCAAGATTGTCGCCGAGGACTCCATCATCGTCGGCAACACCGTGCTCTACGGCGCCATCGAAGGTGAGTGCTACTTCCGTGGCGTTGCAGGCGAACGTTTCGCCGTGCGCAACTCCGGTGCGGCGGCCGTCGTCGAAGGCGTCGGCGACCATGGCTGCGAATACATGACCGGCGGCGTGGTGGTCGTCATCGGCAAGACCGGTCGCAACTTCGCTGCCGGCATGTCGGGCGGCGTTGCCTACGTGCTGGACGAAGAGGGCGATTTCGCACTCCGCTGCAACATGGCCATGGTCGAACTCGAGCCGGTTCCGGAAGAAGACGACCTGATGGAGAAACTGCTCCATCATGGCGGCGACATCGACCACAAGGGCCGCGTCGACGTATCAGGCGACATGACCAGTCATGACGAGGAGCGTCTCTATCAGCTGATCTCGAACCATGTGCACTTCACCGGTTCGACACGCGGCAAGGAGATCCTCGACAATTGGGCAAGCTTCCGGCCAAAATTCCGGAAAGTCATGCCGGTCGAATATCGCCGCGCGCTGCAGGAGATGGAGCGCGCCCGCATGAGCGTGGCGGCCGAATAGGCATCCGGTCAGCCGGGAAGCAAGCGCTTCCCGGCGCCCGTCACAACGCAGCCAATCATTGACCCGATCCCGCGGTTGCGCTCGCGACCGGATGAGGATAACGGGTGCGGCGGTAACCCCGCCACGTGCTCTACAGGAACCGAGACATGGGCAAGGTAACAGGTTTTCTCGAGATCGACCGGCAGGTGCACAAGTACCAGCCGGCATCCGATCGTATCCGGCATTTTCGCGAATTCACGCTGCCGATGTCGCAGCCGGAGGTGGAAAAGCAGGCGGCGCGCTGCATGGATTGCGGCATTCCGTTCTGCCACGGTCCGACGGGCTGTCCGATCCACAACCAGATCCCCGACTGGAACGACCTCGTTTACAATGGCGACTGGGATGCAGCGATCCGCAACCTGCATTCAACCAACAATTTCCCGGAGTTCACCGGCCGCATCTGCCCGGCGCCCTGCGAAGAAGCTTGCACGCTGAACCTTGAAGACATTCCGGTGGCCATCAAGACGGTTGAGCAGGCGCTGGCCGACAAGGCTTACGAGACCGGCTATGTCCGTCCGTATCCCCCGGAGAAGAAGACGGGCAAGAAAGTTGCCATCATCGGGTCGGGCCCGGCCGGCATGGCGGCCGCACAGCAACTTGGCCGCGCCGGCCATGACGTGCATGTCTTCGAGCGCGAAAGCCGCCCCGGTGGACTGCTGCGCTTCGGCATTCCAGACTTCAAGATGGAAAAGCACTATATCGACCGCCGCGTCGAACAGATGGCGGGCGAGGGCGTGACGTTCCATTGCGGTGTCAATGTCGGTGTCGACAAGAAGGTTGAGGACCTGCTCGCCGAATATGATGCGGTGCTCTATTGCGGCGGTTCGGAAACACCGCGTCCAGCCGGGATTCCTGGCGACGATCTGGCAGGCGTGCATGACGCCATGCCTTACCTCGTGCAGCAGAACAAGCGTGTCGGCGGCGAAGACATCCAGTCGGTTGCCTGGGCGTCGCAGCCGATCGTGGCATCCGGCCAGCATGTCGTGGTCGTCGGCGGTGGCGATACCGCTTCCGACTGCGTCGGCACGGCATTTCGTCAAGGTGCGGTGCGCGTCACTCAGCTCGACATCCGCCCGCAGCCACCCGAAAAGGAAGACAAGCTTGCGGTCTGGCCCTATTGGGCGACCAAGATGCGGACCTCTTCCAGCCAGGCCGAAGGCGCCGAGCGCGAGTTCCAGGTGGCGACGCTGGAGTTCATCGGTGAGGAAGGCCAGCTCACCGGCGTGAAGTGCTGCGAGGTGGACGAGAAGCGCAAGCCGATCCCCGGTACGGAATTCGTCATCCGCGCCGATCTTGCCTTCATCGCCATCGGCTTCGCCGGTCCGATCGACGGTGGCGTGACCGCCGAGATGGACGGCAAGCTCGACATCATCACCGACGTGCGCCGTTCGAGGAACGTTGCCGCCAACGATCATGACTACCGCACCAGCGTGGACCGGCTCTATGCCGCCGGCGATATCCGCCGCGGCCAGTCGCTGGTGGTATGGGCAATCCGTGAAGGTCGCCAAGCCGCGCGCGCGATCGACGAGGCTCTGACCGGAGCGAGCGTGCTGCCGCGGTGAGTTGAGGCAGCAGAAGTCATTTCCCTACTGCCTACTGCCTATTCACTATGAAATCGTCGGCGCGGCCAGGTGAGGCCGCGGGCGCGATGCCCTGGACGGCCAGCTTTTCGCCTGGAAGGATCAGGGCAGGTTTTGCAGGCGGCGTTGCCCCCAGCAATTCGGTTCCGCCGTCGAGTGCGGGGTCGCCAAGCGCCATCGGTTCAGTTCGGTCGACCGGCATGGGCGCGGCCGGCGTCGCCGGCTGGCCCGACGGCAGGGGACCGGCCGGCAAGGATGCCGGTGCCGCCGGCGTTGACAGGCCGAGGATCTTCATCAGCGGCTTTTCGGCATAAAAGGCCAGCTTGCGCTTGCCGCCGCGGGTCAGATTGATGCCGTCATCGGCACGCAGGCGCACCGGCTGGCCATTGACGTCGGGACCGGTCGAGACGAAGGCGCCGTTCTCGTCGACGAAACCATCCCAGATGTCGACGAATTCGCCATTGTAGGCCTCGGCCGCCGCGCGATAGATGCCGTTGAAGGCCAGCATGTCCGCGGTCATCTTCTGGGTCTTGAAGGCCGGCATGCCGACCCAAAGATAGGGGATCTTCGAATTCGCCAGCGCTTTTGCAAGCGCCTCGGTGCGCAGTTCATAGGCCTTCGTCCAGATTTCCGTGCGCGGTTGCTCGCGCTCTTCCCCTACCTTCATCTGCTGTCGGTCGTTGGAGCCCATCATGATGATGACTGCAGCCGGCTTTTCGGCTGTCAGGAGAGCCGCGATCTCCTGCGGCCAGTTGTAAACATCATCGCGCACGAAACCCGAGGAGCCCTTGGCCTTGTCTGCGACACGGATGGCAGGATTGTTGGCAAAAACCTCGTTCAATCCTTCGGCCAGACCGCTCGCCATGAAGTCGCCAATGACCAGGATGGTGCGGGCATCGGTCGTCTTTTCGACCACCGGCACCTGCGGCTCGGCAGGCTTGCGCACGACGGGCTTCTTCTTTTTCGGACGCGCGGGAAAGCGATCTTCAGGTGGCGGCGCCACACGTTCGCTCCGACGCGGGAAGAAGAGATCACGCAGGGACCATGGCCGCGCTTCTTCCTCCTGTGCAAAGGCCGGAGCGTGGACCGTTGCAGCCGTGCCAACCAGCAACATGGCCGCTGCCACGAGGAGCAACGGCAGCCGGCGTAGTCCTGCCATCAAGCGCGTTGCCGCCGCCAAGCTGCCTCTCCGTTTGTGACATGGGCGATCCGGCCGGGCCGGATCGCCTCTCTTCAGGTGCTGAGGGCGCTTACCGCCGCCGCAGCGTCTTCAGCACTTCCATGCTGGGATTGCCGTCGGGGGTCAAGCCGACCTTGGATTGATAGGCCATGATGGCATCCTTGGAAGCCTGGCCTATCTTGCCGTCAAAATTGCCGCTGTAGTAGCCGTGATCGGCCAGACGTTGCTGCAATTCCTGCTTTTCAGCGAAGCTCAGCTTGGTGAATGGCCGGCTCCAGTCGTTCACCAATGTGCCGTAACCGGCGATCTGGTCGGCGAGCAGGCCGACGGCGAAGGCATACTTGTCGGCGTTGTTGTAGCGCTTGATCACCTGGAAGTTCCGGGTCACCAGGAAGGCTGGGCCTTCGCGGCCGCCCGGCAGCTTTAGCTCGGCCTTGTCGGCACCATTCCTGAACGGCTTGCCGCTGGCGCGAGCAACACCAAGCGACTGCCATTTGGCGAGAGACATGGAGCCGCCCGGCATCTTGCCGTCGGGCAGGGCCACTTCGTAACCCCAGGTCTTGCCCGACTGCCAGCCATTCTTCTTGAGCAGATTGGCTGCGGTCGCGAGCGCATCGGGTACCGAATTCCAGATGTCGCGGCGGCCGTTGCCGTCGAAGTCCACCGCATAGCTCTGGTAGCTTGTCGGAATGAACTGGGTGTGGCCCATCGCGCCGGCCCACGAACCTTGCAGATGGCTTTCATCGATATCGCCGGTCTGCAGGATCTTGAGCGCTGCGATCAGCTGGGTGCGGGCGAATTTTGAGCGTTTCTTGTCACCATAGCCCAACGTCGCCAGCGAGCGGATGACATTGCGCATGACATCGGTGCGCTTCAGCATCTCGCCATAGTTGGATTCCATCGACCAGATGGCGAGCAGGATGTAGCGATCGACGCCGAAACGGGCTTCGATCTTGTCCAGCCACGGCTTCCACTTGCGTGCCATCGCCTGGCCGTTGGCGACCGACTGCTCATGCACCCGGTTGTCAAAATAATCCCAGGCAGGGGCGGTGAATTCGGGCTGGAAACGTGCCTTTTCAAGCACTTCCAGGTCAGGATCCCTGATGTTACGGAATGCCTCGTCATAGACTGCACCCGACACGCCCGATTGCACGGCGGTGGCGCGGAACGAAGCAACCCAGTTGCGGAAGCCGGCATCGGCTTGCGCTGGCCCGGCCGGGATCAGCAAGGCAATCGACAGCGCCGTCGCCGTGGCAAGACTGGCAAGTCGTTTAGAGCAATTCCAGCAAAAGTGCGCAGCGGTTTTGCGTCCGGAATTGCGCAAAAACAAAGAGCTAGAGCTTACCCGCGTTTTCGTAAAGAACGAAAACGCTCTAGCGGCGGTGCGAAAGGGCATCATGTCCTCCATTTTCATCGCAGGAAGAGCATTCATGACCGAAGCCGGTTAGGATTTGGTTTACCATAGAGCGGCCGGTCTACAAAAACACAACCGACAGAAATTTTGACAGGAAGCGTGCAGCCGTTCATTAGAGGGTTTCCGCGTCAGCGGAGACACGGAAACACTCTAACTCCTTGTTTTTGCGCAATTCCGGACGCAAAACCGTTGCACACTCTTGCTGGAATTGCTCTAGTCTTCAATTCCGGCATGAGAATGTCCCGGCAAAGGGGTTACCCGCAACGGATGATGGATCGATGAGAAAAGTCAGAAAGGCAGTTTTTCCGGTCGCGGGCCTCGGCACGCGCTTTCTTCCGGCTACCAAGGCCATTCCGAAGGAAATGCTGACCGTCGTCGACAGGCCCGTCATCCAGTATGTGGTCGATGAAGCACGGGAAGCCGGTATAGAACACTTCATTTTCGTCACTGGTCGCAACAAGGCGGTGATCGAAGACCATTTCGACGTGCAGTTCGAGCTTTATGATACGCTCGCCCAGCGCGGCAAGGATCAGGTTCTCGAGCGCTTGCAGCGCCTGCAGCCGGCGCCTGGCCAGACTTCGTTTACCCGCCAGCAAGTGCCGCTGGGCCTCGGCCACGCCGTGTGGTGTGCACGCGAACTCGTCGGCGACGAACCCTTCGCCCTGTTGCTGCCGGACATGATCATGCAGTCGCAGAAAAGCTGCATGAGGGACATGGTCGAACTCTACGAGGAGACGGGCAACAACATCATCGCCGTACAGGAATGCGACCCGGCCGAGGCGCATAAATACGGCATTGTCGGCCGCGGCGAGGACACTCACACCGGGTTCCGCATCACCGAAATGGTGGAGAAGCCGAAAAAGGGTACGGCGCCGTCGAATTTCTACATCAACGGCCGCTACATCCTGCAGCCGGAGATCTTCCGGATCCTGGAAAACCAGGAGCGCGGCGCCGGCAACGAGATCCAGCTGACCGACGGCATGTTGAAGCTGATGAACAACCAGTCGTTCTACGGCTACCACTATCGTGGCCGGACCTTCGATTGCGGCTCGCCGGAGGGTTTCGTCGAAGCCAACGTCGCCTTCGCCCTGTGGCGCGAGGGGACCGACAGCAGCATGGCCGGTGTCATCCGTGGCCTGCTGGACGAGTTCGAGAACGCCGGTATCAAGACGTCCGCAGTCTGACCGTCATCGGCCGGGTTCGCTACCCGGCCGGATACGTTTTGCAATATGTTGCAGCGGCAATTGGATCGTTGCCGCTTTTCCCCCTTCGTTCTGAAGCAGTTGCGGACGGAAAACCGCTACGCACTCTTTCGGGAATTGCGCTAGCGCTGCATGGTGAGGCCGAGATAGACGCTGTTGGTCTTGCTGTCGCGGTTCTCGATGTTGCTGGTCAGCCGCTCGTGGCGCACATAAGACGTCAGGCCAAGATAGCGGTTGAGCCACCAGGTCGCGCCGATCTGGGCACTGTAGATCAGGTCATGATCGCCGGTGTTCTTGTAGTCACGATACGAAAAGCCCAATGCCGCGTTTCCGGTTAGATTGGCGCGCATCTGGCGCTCCAGGGTGATGCCCGTGGTGTAGAGCACCGAGCCGCTCTGGCCGGGGGTGGTGGTATCCTCCAGGACGGTCTGGCCGTTGAACCCGACGATGGTGCCGCGTACAGGCGACCAGCGCAAATTTGCTGCCACCGTCGCGCCTGACATCGAAAGCAGCCGGCTGTCGTCGAAATTCTGGCGCAGCCAGCCGACCGACATCTCGCCGTTCAGCTTCTCGCCCAGATCGAGCTCAACGCCGCCGCGCAGGCCGAGCCGCTTCGACGAACGCTCATAGCCACTGAGGTCGACCGTTTCGTCGAAGACGCGCCGGCCGATTTCGACCTCGGCGAAGGGAGTCAGCGCCGGCGAGATCTGGTACCCGCCGCGCAAGGTGGTGGTGTAGAGCGTCGAGTTGCGGGTCTCCTGCGACTGGGTCGTGCCGTCGCTGAGCGTCGCGTCGCCATAGATAGTGCGTTCGGCCCCGCCGGTCAGGCCGAGGCGCAGCTTGCCGACTTCCTTCTGCAGGGCAAGGCTGCCGTTGAAGGTCTTGCGCTGTGGCTGCGTGACTGCGCCTGCTACGCCTTCCGGCGAGGCGGCGCCTTCCGGCGCCGTATCGAAACCAAGCCTGGCGACGGCACGCCAATCATGATCGAGGTCGACATTGAACGTGCCTTGCAGGCTGCCACGCCATTCCTTGAGGTCCTGGCCGGAAAGGCTCTTCTGATAATTCAAATTGCCGTCGACAACGGCCGAATTGGTGGCCCAATCGGACGTCGCGTTGAGGCGAAGCGTGCTTTGCGAGATCGTCGCAGCACGGCCGAAGGCGCTGTTGCTGGCGTTCGACGTGGCGAGCACGCCCTGTTCCAGGGACGGCCTCAGAGTGAATGTGCCGACCTTGATGCCGAGAGGGGCGTAGGGCGTATCGTCCCGTCGCAGCACACCACCTTCGATCCCTCCCGTGCGAGCCTCGCGCGGATCGAGCGGAGCGCGATCTGGTGTGTCGATCGTCGCGGTGCGGACATTGCGGTCGACTTCCTGCCCCTCTGGCGTGGCCGCAGTGCCGGGTCGGCGGGCCGGGTTGCGTCTTGCTCGTGCAGTATTGGCCTGTGCGGGGTTGGCCTGGTCGGGATTGGCCTGATCTCCGTCCTGCGCCGCGGTCGCTCCGTTTCGGGCGCGCTGCCGGGCATCCTGAGGGTTGGTGGGGCGCCGTCCTGCCGCGCCCGCGGTCTGCCGGCGGGTTGCCGGTGCCGCTTGGTCTGCGAAAGGATCCGCCGCCTGGGCCGCGCCTGGCGCGTTCGGGTCTGCGGGTCGTGCGGCATCCAACGGGTTGGGAGCACCAAGCGGGGCGCCACCCAGTACGTTGGGATCGTCCGGCAGTGCGCCCGGGCTGGCGGGCTGATAGGCCGGATTCGGAATACCTTCGGCTGGTGCGATACCTTGAGGCTGGGCGCCGGCAGCACGGTTGAGTGGTGGCAAGCCAATGGCGCCACGCTGACCTACCGGCGGCAGCCCGCGGAGCTGATTCTGCGGGATGGTCTGCTCGTCGAGCGGGCCCCGCAGGTCGAGTTGCTGGGCAAAGGCGGCTGATGTCACCAGCAAGGGCAAAGCCGTTGCGGCCAGCAGCAGAGCGCTGGCGGCCGTCTTTCCTTGGCTGCTTTTGTCAGGCTGGGCCCGCGACATCATTACCACACGTTTGCGACGCACACCCCTGGCGCCATGCTTACCGAACCGTAAATTGGGATGGTTAATGGAGTGTTAGGTTTGGATGCCGTGTGGCCGGCAAACGAATGAAATGGACAGACGAAGCTGGAAAGGATAATCGCTTCGTCCATGCATGCTGCAAGCTTGAAGAAGAAGCCGGCGGATCGTCAGGCCGCCATCGCGTCGGCGCTTAGGACCGTGGCCACCGAGCAGACCGGCCTGGTCGCGCTCAGTACCGCGCTGAACGATGGCCTGGCCGAGCCTTTCGCGCAGGCCGTCGATGTCCTGTCCAGGATCACTGGTCGCGTCATCGTGACCGGGGTCGGCAAGAGCGGCCATATCGGCACCAAGATCGCGGCGACCCTTGCCTCCACCGGCACGCCCGCCTTCTTCGTCCATGCCGCCGAGGCGACACATGGCGATCTCGGCATGATCGCGCCGGATGACGCCATCATCGCGCTGTCCTGGTCGGGCGAAAGCGTGGAGTTGAAAAGCATCATCGCCTATTCGCGGCGTTTCTCGATCCCGTTGATCGGGCTGACATCCGGCGAAAAATCGGCGCTGGGGCGCGCAGCCGATGTCGTGCTGGCGTTGCCGAAGACGCCGGAAGCCTGTCCGCACGGGCTTGCGCCAACCACTTCGACGCTGCTGCAATTGGTGATAGGCGACGCGCTGGCGATTGCGCTGCTGGAAGCGCGCGGTTTCACGCCGGACCATTTCCGCACGTTCCATCCTGGCGGCCAGCTGGGCGCCAACCTGATGCTGATCTCCGAGATCATGCGCACAGGCGACCAGATCCCCGTCGTCCCGCTCGGCACCAAAATGCCGAAAGCGGTGCAGACGCTGGCGGAGAAGAAGGCCGGCTGCGTGTGCGTGGTCGATGGCGCAGGCAAGCTGGTCGGCATCATCACCGACGGCGATCTTGGGCGCAACCTGCACCGGAACCTCGCCGAAGCGACCGTCGACGACATCATGACCAAGTCGCCGAAGACGATCGAGCCGAGCCTGATGGCTGGCGCGGCGATCAGCCTGATCAACAAGCACGACATCGGCGCGCTGGTGGTGGTGGAGAACGAGATGCCTGTCGGCCTCGTGCATTTCCACGACCTGTTCCGTATCGGCGCCGCCTGATCTGCGCGCGGCGGGCAGCCGCCGCGCTGCTGCATGGAACGCTGAAAGTCAGATCTTTTCGACGGTCAGTTCCAGGTCGGTTTCCGCTGCGCCCGTCACCCGCACACGCGCACCAGCCGGCAGATCCGGCCCTGAAACCCGCCACAGTGTGTCACCGAGTTGGATGCGGCCACGGCCTTCGCGGATCGGTTCGGCCAGTGTCGCGGTGCGGCCGATCATCTGTTCGCCGCGCCGGTTGAGCAGCGGCTGGTCGCTGCTCTCGCGTTTGCTGCTGAAGAAGCGCTTGCCGGCATAGGCCGACAGCAAGGCCAGCACCAGGAAAGACAGCACCTGCGCTTGCCAGGTCCAGAAGGCGGCGTCCCACAGCACAAGCGAGGCCGCGCCGATCAACAGCGCGGCTATGCCGATCCACAACAGGAAGACGCCGGGGGCGAGGATTTCCGCCACCAGCAGCGCAAAGCCGAGAACCATCCAGTTCCAGGGGCCGAGTTCCAGAAGAAGCCGCTGCAGCATGGCCGTGCTCCGCAATCAGCTTTCGTTCGGACGGACCAGCGGCGGGCGTGCCGTCTGCCGCTGCGCGCCCGGGCCGTCGCCCTTGAACACTTCCTTGGCGATCTCGCCGATGCCGCCGAGGGTGCCGATCAGTGACGAGGCCTCCATCGGCATCAATACGATCTTGGAATTGCCGGCCGTGCCGATCTTGGCCAGCGCCTCGGTGTATTTCTGTGCCACGAAGTAGTTGATCGCCTGCACGTCGCCCTTGGCGATGGCTTCCGACACCACCTGCGTGGCGCGTGCCTCGGCTTCGGCGGAGCGCTCGCGCGCTTCCGCGTCACGGAAGGCGGCTTCGCGGCGGCCTTCGGCTTCGAGGATCTGGGACTGCTTCAGACCTTCGGCGGCCAGGATCTGCGCACGCTTGTCGCGCTCTGCCATCATCTGGCGGGCCATCGAGTCGACCAGATTGGCCGGCGGGTTGATGTCCTTGATCTCGACGCGGGTGATCTTGACGCCCCATGGATGGGCAGCCTCGTCGACCACGCGCAGCAGGCGCTCGTTGATGGCATCACGGTTGGAAAGCAACTCGTCCAGGTCCATCGAACCCATGACCGTGCGGATGTTGGTCATGGTCAGGTTGAGGATGGCATTCTCCAGTCCCGCCACCTGATAGGCGGCCTGCGCCGCATTCAGGATCTGGTAGAAGGCGATGCCGTCGACGCCGACAATGGCGTTGTCGCGGGTGATGATTTCCTGGGTCGGAACATCGAGCACCTGCTCCATCATGTTCATCTTGGCGCCGATGCGCTCGAAGATGGGATTGATGATGTTGAGGCCCGGCGTCAGTGTCTTGGTGTAGCGGCCGAAACGCTCGACCGTATGGTTGAAGCCCTGAGGCACCGTGCGGATGCCTTTGAAAAGCAGGATGAGGACCAGTGCGACCAGAACGACGATCGCGATGTCGAAACCCGTGAAACCGCTGAAATCCATTCGGCTCTCCCTCAATTGCCGACGCCGTGGCGAGATCCGCGCAGCAGCCTGAAATCAGATCGATTCCCGCAGGCACGATGCGCAGCTCAAGCGTGCCGGAGCATCCTTGCGCGTCCTATGGACCCGGGCCACCCCAACAGCTCACGAAACACTTAAGTGCGTTTCACTGCCGTTACAATCGGGGGAGGTGGTTCTGCTGGGGACTGCAGCCCTGTCCGGGCTGAATACCGGGAGCCGGATCAGATCCAGCCGGCCAGTTCGCGCCGCGCCAGGGTCTCGATCACGTCCATGCCTTCCGGGCTGTCGTTCAGGCAGGGGATGTGGGCAAACTTCTCGCCGCCGGCATGCAGGAAGATTTCCTGCGCCTCCTGTGCGATCTCTTCCAGTGTCTCGATGCAGTCCGACGAGAAGCCCGGATTGAGCACGGCAATGCGCTTGATGCCTTCCTTGCCCAGCCGCTCCATCGTCTTGTCGGTATAGGGCTGCAGCCACTCCTGCGCGCCGAAGCGGGACTGGAAGGTGGAGATCAGTTTCGCCTCGCTCCAGCCAAGCCGTTCGCGCAGCAGGCGTGTCGTTTCCAGGCAGTGCTGCTGGTAAGGATCGCCCTTGTCCGCATAGGGCTTTGGAATGCCGTGATAGGAGGCGACCACCACTTCCGGCTCGAAATCCAGCGTGGCGAGATGTTTTTCGACCGAGCGGGCGAGCGCGTCGATGTAGACCGGCTCGGCATAATAGGGCGGAACGGAGCGCACGGCCGGCGCGCGCCGCATCGTCATGAGCGCGCGGAACAGCTGGTCGTTGGCAGTGGCGGTGGTCGTTGCCGAATATTGCGGGTAGAGCGGGAAGGTGAGGATGCGGTCGCAGCCTTGGGCGACCAGCTTTTCCACCACCGAGCGGGTCGACGGGCTACCGTAGCGCATCGCCCAGTCGACGCTGACATTGGCAAGATCGCCAAGCCGTTGCACCAGCTTCTCGCCCTGACCGCGCGTGTAGGTGCGTAGCGGCGACTCGTTCTTCTCGCGATTCCAGATCTTGGCGTAGTTTGCGCCGGACTTCTTCGGCCGCGTCGTCAGGACCAGGCCGTAAAGGATCGGATACCAGGCCCAGCGGGGCAGCTCGATGACGCGGGGATCAGACAGGAATTCGCGCAGGTAGCGCCACATCGGCCCATATTCGGTGCCGTCCGGCGTACCGAGATTGATGAGCATAAGCCCGACTTTTTCGGGGCTGTTTTTTGTCAGGCTGCCAGAGGACAAGGGAGCCTCGATTTCGGTAGCGAATGTCATGGGCATCTAATTAGCAGCGCATGACGCGGTTTCAATGCCGCGTCTGGCCGCACCCCGGAAATGCCGATCTCCTCGCTAAGGAGGAGATCGGGGCACCCTTCATTTTGCCGGTATCTTCAGTTCGCTGCCCACCAGCAACCGATGCGGCTGCTGGCCGGGATTGGCATGCGCGATGCGCCGCCATTTGGTGCCGTCGCCATAGGCCTTGACGGCGATGTCCCAATAGGTGTCGCCCTTGGCGATGACGTGGGTGCCGCCGGCCTGGACCGGCGCTGCGGCTTCGGCCGGCTTGGCGGCTTCCGCGGGAGCGGCTTCGGCTGGTTTCGCGGCAGGGGCTTCGACGGTCGGTGGCGTGTTGGCGATATCGCTGGATGCAGCCGGTGGGGCCGGCACTGCCGGCGTGGCCTCGCCGCCGCTGGCGGCCGGAGCCGGTTCGGCGGGCTTCGCAGCCTCGGCCGGTTGTGCGGCAGCGATGTCGACGATGCGGCCGTCGAGCTTCGGCGTGTAGGGATTGTGGGCGCCGAGATAGTCGGCCACGGTCTGCTCCAGGCCCGGGCCGTAGTCGTAGGCGTTCTTGCCCTTGTCGGCGAACACCTTGTAACCGTCGCCGCCCTGGCGGGTGTAGTTGTTGGCCGCGACCAGGTAGTCCTTGTTCGGATCGAGCGGCACCCACTTGCCGTTCTCCATCACCTCGACCGACTTGATGCGGCTTTGCGCGGGCGCGGCCCGGTCGAGGGAATATTTGAGGCCGGCGACCTGGGCGAAGCGGCCGCCGCCTTCCTCCACCTGGCTGGCGCCGTTCTCCAGCGCGGCCTTCACGTCGGCGCCGGAAAGCTGGAAGGTGGCGATGGTGTTCTGGAAAGGCAGCACCGTCAGCACTTCACCCATCGAGACCTTGCCCTGGTCGATCGAAGCGCGCAGGCCGCCGCCATTGGTGAAGGCGATCTGCACGCCCTGATCCTTGACGCGATCGAGCACCGCATCCGAAACAAGATTGCCCATGGCGCATTCGCGCGTGCGGCAGTTCTCGCGGCTGCCGTCGATGACCGCGGTGGTCTCGCCGACCTGCTTGGCCTTCAGCTCCTCGATCGGCGCGCCGAGCTCCTTGATGCGCGCCAGCACCTGCGGATCCGGTGTTACGGACTTGTCGAGCGGGATCGGGTTGCCGCTGGCTTCCTTGACGATGCCATTGTCGTCGAACACCACCTTGAATTCGCCGAGCAGCTTGGAATAGGAGGCGGCCTGGGTCACCGGCACCTTGTAGCCGTCCGGATTGTCGATCATGGTCGGGTAGGGACCCTCAGCCTTCGGATCGGTGTTGGACAGCAGCGAGTGCGAATGTCCACCGACCACGACGTCGACGCCCGGGATCCTGGCGATCATCTCCTTGTCGCGCGGGTAGCCGACATGGGTCAGCGCGATGATCTTGTTGACGCCCTGGCCTTTCAGCTTCTCGACCTCGGCGGTGATGGTCTTGACGTCGTCCTCGATGGTGATGTTGGGGCCGGGGGTGGCAAGTTCCGGCGTGTCGTTGGTGACGGCGCCGACAATGCCGATCTTCTGGCCACCCAGCTCGATCACCACGGACGGCTTGATGCGGTCGCCGACCTTGGCGGCGGCGCTAGCCTTCACATTGGCCGACAGCACCGGGAACTTGATGATGTCGAGGAACGGCGCCAAGGCGTCTTCACCGTCGTCGAACTCATGATTGCCGACGGTCATGGCGTCGAACTTCATCTGGTTCAGGAATTCGGCTTCGGTCTTGCCCTTGTAGGTCGTGTAGAAGAGCGAGCCCTGGAAGTTGTCGCCGCCGTTGAGCAGCACCACGTTCTGGCCTTCCAGCCTCTTGCGTTCGGCGGCGATCGCGGTAACCAGCCGGGCGGCGCCGCCGAAGCACTCACCCTTGGTCTCTTCCTCTGCGGAACAGGTGGATTCGTACTTGTTGTTGCTTTCGATACGGCTATGCCAGTCGTTGATGTGCAGGATGTTCAGCGTGTAGTCGGCAAAGGACATGCCGGTGCTCATGCCGAGGGCCGAGGCCGACAGTGCGGTGGCGACAGCGATCTTCTTCATTCCTGCTCTCCCGTTGCGTTCGTGATGCCGCGCTCCGCGCAGCGATCGTGTCGATCGCGGGAGCGATGCGGATGGCCTGCCGTGGTGTTGTAGACGCCCTGCTTGACTGGAGTTTTACATGCCCTCGACAGGCATGTTCCCATTGCCTTTCCGTCGTTGCAAGCGGATTCGGGGCGGGGTTTTTGCCGGCGAAACGTTGCGCGTAACAGAAACGGCCGCACCTTGCGGATGCGGCCGTTCGACAAGATGTCGATTGCGAGCGCCTGTGGCGCGGCTTGCGTCAGCTGCGGCGCGTCAGCACGAAGTTCTGGCCGGCCTGGCTGGTGCAGTTGAGCTGGTTGATCGAGACGAGCAGGCAGTTGAAGGCGATCGGCGACTGGCGGATCAACGAGGTGCCATTGATCTCGATCGACGTCTGGCTGGTCGAGCGATAGCTGCCGTCGGCGAGCTTCTGGCCGGTATCGGTGGCAACCGTCTGGAACTTGCCGCCCGAAATGGTCGAAAGCCCGGTGCCCTGGGCATCGATCCAGGAGCCTTCCACACCCTTCGGCGCTGCCGCCGGTGGCGGTTCGCTGGGGCCGCCGCCGGTCTGGCAGGCTGCCAGTGCCATGGTCGCGACTACGGCAAGGCTGGCCGAAACAAGTTTGCGCGCTGTCATCATGTCGTAAAACCTCTCCTCGGTCCGCGTCCCTTCCATCGCTCGAATTGATGATGAAAACAAGGCTCGCTATAGCAATTCCAGCAAAAGCGCGCAGCGGCTTTGCGTCCGGAATTGCGCAAAGACAAGGAGTTAGCGCGCTCTGCGTTTCCAAGAAAATCCAAACTCTCTAACAATGCGGTTTGCAAAGCGTGGCGTGTCGGCAACAGTTCAAAGAGGTGCTGCGGTCCACCGGTTTGTCGGGGAGAGTCGATTGACAGCCTCTTGAAAGGCTGCAACTTTCGTATATCGAAGAACACAAATGTTCTTGGAATGGCGCGCCGGAAACAACCGGGCGTCTTGGGGAGGAAAAATGGACACGTTTTTGACCGGCCTTAAATCGGCCGTGGACACGCTTGGCGCGACGGTTCTGTTGCCCATCGTCATTTTCATCATCGCGGTGGTGCTGGGGGCCAAGGTCGGCAGGGCGTTTCGCGCCGCCGTTACCATCGGCGTCGCCTTCATCGGTATCAACCTGGTGCTCGGCCTGATGCTCACCTCGATCGGCGACGTGGCCAAGGCCATCGTCACCAACACCGGCATCCAGCGCGATATCGTCGATGTCGGCTGGCCGTCTGCCGCGGCCATCGCCTTCGGATCATCCGTCGGTCTCTGGGTGATCCCGATCGGCATCGCCGTCAACGTGGTACTGCTCCTCCTGCGCCTGACACGCACGCTGAATGTCGACGTGTGGAATTTCTGGCACTTTGCTTTCGTTGGCTCGCTGGCCACGGCCGCGACCAACAGCCTTGCCTATGGCCTAATCGTTGCAGCCCTCGTGGCGGCCCTGGCACTGCTGTTCGCCGACTGGTCGGCTCGCGCCGTGCAGCAATTCTATGGTATTCCGGGCGTCTCGGTGCCGCATCTGGCTTCGGCCCAGATCCTGCCGATCGCCATTGTGCTGAACTGGGTGATGGACCGTATCCCGGGCATCAACAAGATCAACATCAGCACCGAGACGATCGAAAAGCGTTTCGGCGTGTTCGGCGAACCGGTGGTGCTCGGCCTGATCATCGGCCTCGTGCTTGGCCTGATCGCCTATTACAACGCCGGCGATTTCGGCACCGTGCTGTCGAAGGTGCTTTCCACCGGCATGACGCTTGCCGCCGTCATGCTGCTTTTGCCGCGCATGGTGAAGGTGCTGATGGAAGGCCTGCTGCCGGTCTCGGATGCCGCACAGGAATTCGTGCGCAAGCGCACCGGCGACCGCGAGCTGCTGGTGGGTCTCGACTCGGCGATCCTGATCGGACATCCGGCCGCAATCTCGTCGTCGCTGATCCTGGTGCCGATCGCCATCATCCTGTCGGTGATCCTGCCCGGCAACCGCGTCATCCTGTTCGCGGACCTTGCGGTCATCCCGTTCATCGTGGCCATGACCGCGCCGCTGCTCAAGGGCAACGTCTTCCGCATGGTGGTGGTGGGTACCATCACGCTCGCCCTCGGCTTCTACGTCGCCAACGCACTCGCCCCGCTGTTCACCAGCGCTGCCGTCGCCTCCGGCTTCAAGATGCCCGAACATGCGGTGCAGATCACCTCGGTGGTCGACGGCTTCCTGTGGATCCCCTACGTGATCATCGAGGCGATCCAGGGTCTTGGTGTTGCCGGACTTGCCGTGCTGGCGCTGTTGATCGCGGGAGCCTTCGTGCTCTACCGCCGCAACACGCTGGCCTGGGAACGTGCGGCCGGCGCCGAGGACGAAGCAGCCTGAGGCTGATCGTCGGGTAGCCGTCACCTGAAAGGAAACATGGGGCCGGAGGCGGAGATCGCCGTCGGCCCCAAATCTGGAGAACAAAGCATGGCGCAAGCCCTGATCGACCACATCGACCCCGAAGCGATCCTGCTGGGTGTGAACGCCGCCGACAGTGAAGCGGTGATCCGTCAGTTAGCCGCGCGCCTGGAGTCCCTGGGTTACGTCAAGCCGAGCTATGTCGATGCGGTGGTGAAGCGCGAGCAGACGATGCCGACCGGCCTGCCGCTCGGTCTTGCTGAAAACGTCGCCGTGCCGCACACCGACCCGGTCCACGTCAACAAGGCGGGCGTGGCGCTGGCGGTGCTGTCGCAGCCGGTCGACTTCGCCAATATGGAAGAACCGGATGAAGCGGTTTCCGTCGGCATCGTCTTCCTGCTTGCCATCAACGACAAGGACAAGCAGATAGAAATGCTGCAGGAGATCATGGGCACCATTCAGAGCCCTGAAGCGCTGGCCGGCCTGAAACAGGCCACGAGCGTCGACGATGTCAGGGCACTATTGAGCTAGCAGGAGTAAATTCGACATGGCCAGACAGAAGACCATTCTTTTCGCCTGCGGCACCGGCGTCGCAACCTCGACGGCCGTCAATGTCACGGTGACGGAAGCCATGAAGGCACGCGGACTGACGTTCAATGCCCTGCAGTGCAAGGCGACCGAAGTGGCCAGCATGGCCGATGGCGTCGACCTGATCGTCTCGACCACGCCGATCTCGGCTTCGGTGACGGTGCCCATCATCAAGGGGCTGGCCTTCCTTACCGGTATCGGCAAGGACAAGGCGCTGGACGACATCGAAGCGGAATTGCGGAAATAGCCATTCCTGGAGGGTTTCCGTTTTTAACGGCAACGCTCCAACTCTTTGTTTTTGCGCAATTCCAGACGGAAAACCGGTACGCACTTTTCCTGGAATTGCTCCAGCTCCGCCAGAGGCCGTTCTGATCCGAACAACGAAAAAGGGCGCCGATCGGCGCCCTTCTTGTTTATGGATTGGCGGTCAGCGCACCAGGATGTTGCGGAACTGCCAGGGATCCTTCTGGTCGATGTCTTCCTCGAACAGTCCCGGCCGGCCGTCCAGCGGCGTCCAGTCGGTGTAGTATCCGTTGACCGGGCCGAGATAGGGCTTCTGCACTTCCAGGCAGCGGTTGAAATCCATCTCGTCGGTCTCGACGATACCGGCTTCCGGATTTTCGAGCGCCCAGACCATGCCGGCGAGCACCGCCGACGACACCTGCAGGCCAGTTGCGTTCTGGTGCGGAGCCAGCTTGCGGGCTGCCTCCAGCGTCAGCTGAGAACCGTACCAGTAAGCATTCTTCTTGTGACCGTAGAGGAGCACGCCAAGCTCGTCGGAACCATCGACCAGTTCGTTTTCCTCGAGCACGTGCTGTACCGGCTGCGCCTTGCCTGCAGCGCCGAACATCTCGTGCAGCGACAGCACGGCATCGTTGCTCGGATGGTAGGCGTAGTGACAGGTCGGACGGTAGGTCACCTCACCATGCTTGTCGCGCACGGTGAAGAAGTCGGAGATCGAGATCGCCTCGTTGTGGGTGACCAGGAAGCCGTATTGCGGACCGGGGGTCGGCACCCAAGTGCGCACGCGGGTGTTGGCGCCGGGCTGTTCCAGGTAGATCGCCGCCTTCGAGCCCTTCTTGTGCTTCTTGGCGTTCTTGGGCATCCACTTCTCATGGGTGCCCCAGCCGAGCTCGGCTGGCTGCAGGCCTTCCGAGATGAAGCCTTCGACCGACCAGGTGTTCCAGAACACGTTCAGCGGCTTGGGCTTCTTTGCGCGCTGGGTGTCGCGTTCGGCGATGTGCACGCCCTTGACGCCAGCCTTCTTCATCAGCTTGGCCCAGCCTTCGCGGTCGTCCTGCGCGGGCGTCTCGATCTCAAGGCCAAGGTCCTTGGCGAGATTGACCAGCGCCTGCTTGACGAACCACGACACCATGCCGGGGTTGGCACCGCAGGTGGAGACGGCGGTAGGGCCGCCCGGATGCTTGCGCTTTTCCGCCAGCAGGCCTTCGCGCAGCGCGTAGTTGGTGCGCGAGGCGTTGCTGGCTTCGGTGTCGAAGTAGAAGCCGAGCCACGGCTCGACGACCGTATCGACATAAAGGGCGCCGAGCTTGCGGGTGAGCCGCATCAGGTCGACCGAGCCGGTGTCGACCGAAAGGTTGATGCAGAAGCCCTGGCCGCCGCCATTGGTCAGCAGCGGGGTCAGCACTTCCTTGTAATTGTCCTTGGTGATGGCCTGCTTGATGAAGGTGATGCCGCGTTCATCCGCCAGTTTGCGGTTTTCCTCGCTGGGATCGATGATCACCATGCGAGACTTGTCGAATTTGAAATGGCGCTCGATGAGCGGAAGCGAGCCACGGCCGATCGAACCGAAGCCAATCATCACGATTGGGCCGGTGATCTCACCATAGACGGGCCATTTTTCATTCGCCATTTTTTGCGGCACTCCTTCGTTTTCGTATGTCCTCAACAGAAAAACCGGACGCGGATGCGTCCGGCTGCGACTGCTAAACCATACATGCTTGTCACAATAAAGCGAATCTGGTCGCTGGCGTTAACGGCGCAAAGGCCGTCAGCCGTCAGCCATCCCGCGAAGGTAAGCCACCAGCCGCTCCCGATCGGCGGTCAGGCCCTTGTAGTCGAGTTGGGCATCGTCCAGTTCCCCGAGTTGCGTGGCGAAACCGGCCGCGACGCGGGCGCGGTCGGGATGGCGGGCGAGCACGGCCAGCGGGTCGAGATAGATGCGAATGGTGAAGAGGATGTCGCGCGAGTGGGGCAGTTTGCGCAGCGTCTGCCGCTCCACGCGAATGAAGGCGTGCGCGTTGAGGTCGCCATTCGGGAAAGTCGACTGTCGCTCAGCGGAGCGGGCGATGCGCTGGCGGTCCGACAGCGGATGATAGAGCGCATCGTTGGCCTGGACCGACCAGTTGAAGCGCTCCACCGCCTGGCCCTGCAGGTTGTCGAACATGCGGCTGATGATGTCGGCCGGCCGCGTGCCGGTGCCGAACCCCGGGACAGGGTCATGGATATGGTGCAGCGGCTTGCCGAATTTTTCCCTCAGCGACCAGGACGAAGGAAAACACAGCGAACCCGCCGCCAGGCGCCAGCCGTCGTCGCTGCGGCGCATCAGGATGAGATCGTCCTGCGTCATCAGCGAAGCGGTCACCAGCGGAGCATCGGCCAGCACGGCTGGTCCGGTCGTGCCCAGGGATCGAGCCTCGGCCAGTGCCTGCGTGTGATGCTCGTCCATACTCGCCTCGACGAGTTCGAGCACTTCGCGTTGCGCGTCGCGCGTGTCGGGCTCTTCGACGAAAACCTTGTCCGGCAGCTCGCGATAAAGGCGATGTTTCTCGGCCAACTGGGCGCCGAAATAGCCGTCGACCTCCAGCCAACGGTCGAGTTCCAGCGGTTTCAGGCCGATGGCGAAGGCTTTTGAAGAGCCGTCATAGGGTGTGTGCGGGGGCAGGGGGCGTTGCACGTCCATCAGTCTTTCAAGGCTTCCAGTCCTGCCTCGGTACTCGTCGCGGCAAAGTCGATCACGTCGTAGTCAGCGACATCGGCTTTGGTAAACGGATCTTCCGCCAGCCGTGCATCGAGCGCTTCGCGTGTGCCACGGGCCAGGATCACGCCGCCGGTACGCGGGCGCTTGGCGCCGGAGGCTATGAAGATGCCATCGGTGTAACCGGCTTTCACCCATTCCATATGCGCGTCGCGCAGTTTGTCGATCTCGGTCAGCGGAACCTTGTAGGTGAGATTGACGACGAACATGTTTTCTCCGGATCGGTTTCGACGTTCGGCTCAGACCAGCTTTGCCGCGATCAGTCCGCGCAGCGAATTGCCGACAAACAGCTGTCTTGCCGCCGTCAGATCGCGCAAGGTTAGAACTGCTTCGCGCGCTCTGCCTTGGTCCAGCAATTCGCCGCGCAATATGCCTGGCAGCAGGCCGCAGGTCAGTGCCGGAGTCAGCAATGGGCCGCCTTCGCCCGTATCGACGAACAGATTGGTGATGGTGCCTTCGCAGATTTCGCCGCGCTCATTGGCGAGCAGCACTTCGTCGGCTTCGGCGGCTGTATGTTCGGCGCGCGCCTGCTGATAGGCATCTCGGCGGCTGGTCTTATGACGCAGCAGCGTGTCCCGCGAGGAAAGCTGTTCGCGCGCCAGCCGCAAGGTCCAGACCGTGCCGTCCGGCAGGGGGTGGAACGGCTGGGTCGTCACAGCCACACTGCCGTCCGTGGTGAGCGCGAGGCGCATGCGTTGCGGTGCCGATGCACCTTGGACGGCGCTCAGCAATGCGGCGCTTGCGGCGTCATTGTCGTAGTGGAAGCCGAGGGCTGTGGCCGAGGCGCTCAGTCGAGCAAGGTGGCGATCGAGGCGCAGGAAGCCGGTTTGCGGTTCCCAGCGCAGCGTCTCGATCAATGTGAGGCCGGAAGCGTCCCCGTCGCAAAGCGGGCTTTCAGCAGGCACTCCTCATACTCCTCCTCCGCCGTGGAATCGAACACTACGCCGCCGCCGACATTGTAGACGGCTTCACCGTTTGCAAAGAGCGAGATGGTGCGAATGGCCACCGAAAAGCGCATGGTGCCGTTGGGCGCGATCCAGCCTATGGCACCGCAATAGGCGTCGCGCGGCGTTCCTTCCAGCTCGCGCAGGATCTCCATGGCGCGGATCTTCGGCGCCCCGGTGATCGAGCCGCAGGGAAAGAGAGCGGCAAAGATGTCGCGGATGGCGAGATCCGGCAACAGTCTGGCCCGCACCGTCGAGACCAGCTGATGCACGGTCGGGTAACTCTCGATGCGAAACAGGTCCGGAACGTCGAGGGTGCCGACCTCTGAGATCAGCGAGATATCGTTGCGCAGCAGGTCGACGATCATGCGGTTCTCCGCCTGGTTCTTCTCGTCGTTGCGCAGGAATTCCTTGAGAGCGGCATCCTCTTCCGGCGTCTTGCCGCGCGGCGCGGTGCCCTTCATGGGATGTGTCTCGATCCAGCCGTCGGTATCCACCTGGAAGAACAGCTCCGGCGAGCGCGACAGCACCGTCGGGCCCGCCAGGGAGACGAGTGCGCCATATTTCACCGGCTGGCGGGCGATGAGTGCATTGAAGGCGGCAAGCGGATCCCCCGACCATTGCGCCTTGACGGGAAAGGTCAGGTTGCCCTGGTAACAATCGCCTTTGCGCAGGTGCAGATGCAGGCGCGCAAAGCGCTTTTCGTAGTCTTCATAAGACCATTGTGCCCGCGCGTCGAAGATCGGGCCATTGGTGGCAGCCTGGGCTGACGGCAAGATGCGATCGGACGGTCCATCGAAGACGCCGAGCGCGACCAGGGGTGCCCGTCGGCCTTCGGGCAGCAGCGGCTTCAGCTTGGGCTCAAGCAGATAGCCGGCCTCATAGGAAAAATAGCCGGCCAGCCATTTGCCGTCGCGGCGCGCTGCCTCAGCCTGCTCCAGCGCGTGTTCGAAATCCTGCGGGCTATCGGCAACGATCAATGCGGACGGCTGTTCGAACAGCACGTCGCGACCGGCCGGATCATCGCGAAAAAGTGCGAAACGGGACGCCGTCAATTTATCTTATACCCCCAAACCCCGTCCGGCTTTGCCGCAAAACGCATGACGCCAAAAATCGTCTTCGGCTCTTAGCATCATGCGCCGGGTCGGACCGGAAATGCTCTAGTCCAGGGCTTCCAATTCGTCGATCAGATTGGAGATCACGCCAAGCCCGATCTGCCAGAAGGCCGGATCGCTGGCATCCAGGCCGAACGGCTTCAGCAGCTCGGAGTGATGCTTGGTGCCGCCGGCGCGCAGCATGTCGAAATACTTCTCCTGGAAGCCGCGTTCGGCGTTCTGGTAGACGGCATAGAGCGAGTTCACCAGGCAATCGCCGAAGGCATAGGCATAGACGTAGAACGGCGAATGGATGAAGTGCGGGATGTAGGTCCAGAAGGTCTCGTAGCCTTCCCGCAACTTGATCGCCGGCCCCAGACTCTCGGCCTGCACTTCCAGCCAGAACTTGCCGAGCTGGTCGGAAGTCAGTTCGCCGTTCTTGCGCTCGGTGTGCACCTTGCGTTCGAATTCGTAGAAGGCGATCTGGCGCACGACCGTGTTGATCATGTCCTCGACCTTCTGGGCGAGCATGGCTTTGCGCTCGCGTCGGTCCTCGGTCTTGTCGAGCAGCGACCGGAAGGTCAGCATCTCGCCGAACACCGACGCGGTCTCGGCCAGCGTCAGTGGCGTCGATGCCATCAAGGCGCCCTGGCCGCCGGCCAGCACCTGATGCACGCCATGGCCGAGTTCGTGGGCCAGCGTCATCACGTCGCGCGGCTTGCCCATGTAGTTCAAAAGCACATAGGGATGCGCCGACGGCACCGTGGGATGCGCGAAGGCGCCGGGCGACTTGCCGGGCCTTACGGGGGCATCGATCCAGTTGCGATCGAAGAAGCGGCGGGCAATGTCGGCCATCTCCGGCGAGAAGCGGTGATAGGCTGACAGAACGGTGTTCCTGGCTTCGTCCCACGATATGGTCGCCTGCGGCGTTTCGGGCAGTGGCGCGTTGCGGTCCCAGTGGTTCATCTCGTCCATGCCGAGCCAGCGCGCCTTCATGCGATAATAGCGGTGCGACAGGCGCGGATAGGCATCGCGAACGGCGCTCGCCAGCGCATCCACGACGCTGCGCTCGACGCGGTTGGCGAGGTGGCGGGAGTCGGCAATGTCCTCGAAGCCACGCCAGCGGTCGGAGATTTCCTTGTCCTTGGCGAGCGTGTTGGTGATCAGCGTAAAGGTGCGCAAATTCTTGGCGAAGGTTGCTGCCAGCGCTTCCGAAGCCTGACGACGGACCGCGCCATCGGCGTCCTGCAACCGGTTCAGCGTCGGTTCCAGCGTCAGCTTTTCGCCGTCGATGTCGAAACGCAGCTCCGTCATCGTCTCGTCAAACAGGCGGTTCCAGGCGCCGCGTCCGGTGACGGACTTTTCATGGAACAGCTGCTCGATACGGTCTTCGAGCTGGAAGGGTTTGTCCTGCCTCAGATCCAGCACCCAGGGCCGATAATGACCGAAACCCGGATCGGCATCGAGTGCCTGCTCGATCGCCTGGTCTTCGACGAGATTCAGTTCCAGGCCGAAGAACAGCAGATGCGAGGACGCATCCGTCATCTTTTCCTGCACGTCGCCGTAAAGCTTGGCGCGCTGTGGATCGGAAGTGTCGCCGGCGTAGACCAGACCAGCATAGGAGACGATCTTGCCGACAAGCTCTTCCAGGGCTTCATAGGCTTTCAGTGCCTCGCCGAGCTTGCCCTCGGCACCACGCGCGGCCTCGGCAGCCAGCGTTCCCTTCCAGCGGTTCTCAAAAGCGACGGCATCCGCGGAGGCCTTGTCGATGTCGCGCTTCAGTTCCGGGGCATCCATGCCGGGATAGAGGTCGGCAAGGTTCCACTCAGGCAGGTTGCCGAGCTCCAGAGCTTTGCGACCGGATTGAGCCGGCGCATGCAGTCGGCCGAAAAAAGTATGCATTCCAACACCTTCCGGAAATGTCGCGCGAAGCCGATCAACTTCTAAGCAATTCGTTCACCGGCTTTTTTGAAAGCTTATTTAGAACCCTGTGCCAAGATGATCCATAGGCCAAGGCATAGCGCAGGGGCGAATTCGCAACACTCATGACAGGTTCGATCCTCATCGTCGATGACGACCCGGTTCAGCGCAGGCTTGTCGAGGCTGCGGTCGGACGTTTCGGCCATTCAGCGCTGACCGTCGAAAACGGCGAAGCAGGCCTTGCGATGATCGACGGTCCCAATTCCCGCGACGTTTCGGTGGTGGTGCTCGACCTCGCCATGCCCGGTATGGATGGCATCGCTGTCCTGCAGGCAATGCGCGACCGTGACATCCACATACCCGTCATCGTGCAGACCGCGCAGGGCGGCATCGAGACCGTGGTCAAGGCGATGCGCCATGGCGCCTTCGATTTCGTCGTCAAACCGGCCTCGCCGGAGCGTCTGAATGCCGCGATCACCAGCGCACTCAAGGTGGAAGAGGTCGAGGTCGCGGTGAAGCGCTCGTCGCGCCGCCTCGGCCAGGCGCTTACCTTCAAGGATCTCGCCACGCGCAGCGCGTCGATGGAGCGGGTCATCCGCCTCGGCCAGAAGGCGGCAGCGTCTTCTATTCCGATCCTGATCGAAGGCGAGTCCGGCGTCGGCAAGGAAATGGTGGCGCGGGCGATCCAGGGCAGCGGCGACCGCCGGTCGAAGCCTTTCGTCACCGTCAATTGCGGCGCCATTCCGGACAATCTGGTCGAATCGATCCTGTTCGGCCACGAGAAGGGCTCTTTCACCGGCGCCACCGAAAAACACACCGGCAAGTTCGTCGAGGCGCACACCGGCACGCTTTTCCTGGACGAGATCGGCGACCTGCCTCTCGACGTGCAGGTGAAACTGCTGCGTGCCGTGCAGGAAGGCGAGGTCGACCCAGTTGGCGCCCGTTCCACCGTCAAGGTCGATATTCGCCTGATCTCGGCCACCCATCGCGACCTGTTGCAGCAGGTGAAGGACAGCCGCTTTCGCGAGGATCTGTTCTATCGCCTCAACGTCTTCCCGATCCTGGTGCCGCCGTTGCGCCGTCGCAAGGAGGATATACCCTTCCTGGTTCGGCATTTCATGGACAAGGTTCCGCCGGTCGGTCCGCGTCGGCGCCTCACCATCTCCGATGCCGCGCTCGCCATGCTTCAGGCCTATGACTGGCCGGGCAATATCCGCCAACTGGAGAACGCCATTTATCGCGCGTCGGTGCTAGCCGAAGGTGAGATGCTGACGCCTGAGGAGTTTCCGCAAATCCGCGCCCAGGTGGAGGGCACCGTGGTGCTGGAGGCTCCGGTACCGTCGGTCGTGCCCGATCTGCCGGGCGAAACCGTCATCGAACCCGAGCTGCCCCCGGAGGGACCGATTGACGCAGAGGTCGTCGGTGACCGCATGCTCAGGATCGAACCAAGGTTCGGTACGCTGACCGCGCTCGACGAACGCGGCAATGTCCGTTCGCTCGCGGCCGTCGAGCTGGAGATGATCAGGCTGGCCATCGACCATTACAACGGCCAGATGAGCGAGGTGGCCAGACGGCTTGGCATCGGGCGTTCTACGCTGTACAGAAAGCTCAAGGAGTACGGCATCGACCCGGAAACCGGGCGCGCGGAAAAACTGGCTTCCTGAATCCCGCGCAAGCCTGGGGCGAGTTTCCTGGTTTAAACCAGTGGTTTACCACGTGCTGAGGAGCTGCATTTTGGGCGGGATATCGCCATGGTGTTACCGCATTTCAGCTTCAATAAGCGTCGATTAACCATTAGGATCGATTATCGGGTGTGAATCCAACCGCATCCGTTTGATCAAATCCGGGGACAAACGGCAGTCTGCAAGGCCATTTGATTTGAACAGAATCGAACGACACCAGAACGGGCGTCCATCCTCATTGAGCGTCTGGCAGAAGTGGTTGACCGGCGCGATGATGGCTGTCGGCCTGCTGGCCGTGTCGGCGGGAACCGCCAGTGCCGAAGTCCGCGCTTTGAAGCTGCGCAACCTGCACACGGGCGAAGTCGACGAGATCGTTTTCAAGCGTAACGGCCGTTACGACCAGGCCGGCCTCAAGAAGCTGAATTTCTTCCTGCGCGACTGGCGCCGCAACGAGCCCACCAAGATGGATCCGCGCCTGATGGATCTGGTCTGGGAAGCCTATCGGCAGAGCGGCTCGCGCGGCTACATCCAGGTGATCTGCGGTTACCGCGCTCCCTCCACCAATGCCATGCTGAAGTCGCGAAGCCGCCGCAGCGGCGTCGCCGAGAAGAGTCAGCACATCCTCGGCAAGGCGATGGACTTCTATATCGAAGGCGTGCCGCTGAAGAAGCTGCGCGACATCGGTCTCAAGATGCAGGGCGGCGGCGTCGGCTATTATCCGACCTCAGGCTCGCCTTTCGTGCATATGGATGTGGGCAATGTGCGCCACTGGCCCGGCATCAGCCGGCAGGAACTCGCGCGCCTCTTCCCGAACGGCAAGACGCTGCACGTGCCGAGCGACGGCCGGCCGCTGCCCGGCTATGAGCAGGCAATGGCCTCCTACAAGGCGCGCAAGTCCAACGGCACGCCGAACATCGAACTCGCCAGCGCTGGTGGCTCGACGCACAAGTCGGGCGGCTTCCTGGCCGCCTTCTTTGGCGGCGGCGAGGACGAGGAAGACGATTCGGCCGATGTCGCCATGGCGCCGGCGCCGAAGCCGAAGGCGGCGATGAAGCCGGCCGCATCGGCCAAGAGCACTTTGCCGGGTATCGCCATCGTGTCGCCTGAGAATGCGCAGCGCGTCGACATGCCGGCGACCGAGGCGGAAGAGCCGCAGGTGGCTGAGGAACCGAAGCAGGAGACTCCTGAGACGATCCTGGCCGCATTGCCGGCGCGTTCGGTACCCGTTCCGGGCGCCGCGCCGCGTCCGCAGGCGGATGTCGGTGTTGCCGCTGCGCCGACGCCTGAAACCGTTCCATTCGGTGTTGCCGACGCTTCTGCCGTGCAGGCAGAGCAGCCCACTGTGATGGCTGCCGCCGCGCCGATCCCGCCGGAGAACGTGCCTTTCGGCATGGCTGATGCCAATGCGCCTGCACCGGCTGCCGAAGTCGCGCAGGTCGCCGGTGTTCAGGCTGTGGCCGGCAATGTGCCAGTCCCGACATGGCGTCCCAAGGCGCCTGCCGTTGCTGAACCCAACCAGGAATCGGTGCTGCTCGCGCTTGCCGACACCGCCAAGCGGGATGGACAGCAGACGGCGACCGATGCACTGGCGATGTTGCCGACAGAGCGTCCTGACGAGGTCAAGGCGGTGCTGGAGCAGGCGTCGACCGACACCTATCAGGTCGCAGCGCTGCCGGCTTCGCGTTCGGCCTTCAGCGATCCCTCCGGTGTCGATGCGGCTACGCCGCGCGCCGTCGTGGCAAGCCGTCCGGCTGGCTCCGATCCTGCTGCGGCTATGGGCGGCAATGTGAAGACGACACGCAAGGCGGCTCGCGCCAGTGCGCAGGATGCCAAGCCCGATCACAAGTCGGTGGTCGTTCCGGCCGCACCGAAGGTGGCGCGCTGGGCTCTCCAGGGCAATGAGAAGATCGCCAAGGTGACCGATGCCACCACGGCGCCGCGTATGGCTTACAATGTGGTTCGCACGGCACCGAGCGAGGTCTATACGGCCGGCTTCCAGACCGCGAACGAGATGGCGGATTCGAACCGCTTCACCGGGACCGCTGTGAAGTTCATGTCGGTCGCACGGTTCCCGACTAAATAGGTCGCAGGTTTCCCGAAACACAAGAACCGCGCCATTTGGCGCGGTTTTTTGTTTCTGGCTGACAATTGCGGCCGCATCTGTTCGGTGAAGCAGGGCCTGGTCCGATCTCGCCGGATGTCATCCCAGGTCGTAGCGCTTGCAGATGGTGCCCGGCGACAGCCGATAGGTGCGAAAGCCCATTGCTTCATAGTAGCCAAGACCGAGCGGGTTATCATCGGCGATGCTGGCGTCGATGCTTGGCAATCCGGCCTTTTGCGCGGCGTCTCGGGTCACGGCAAACAAACCGGTGCCCACGCCCTGCCGGGCGGCGCGCGGGCTGACATGGGTGCCGATGATACCCCACCCTTCCGCGACATCGTAAGGATTGCCCTGTGTGGCCAGCAGCAGTGACTGGAAACCGAGGATCCTTCCGCTGTCGTCTTCAGCGACGGAGCAGCGAATTCGGTCGGGATGCTCCAGATAGCGCGTGCGCACTGCCTCGACGTCCCTGGGACGCTCGCGCCCGGTCATGACGACGATTTCCGATAGGACATCGCTCATACCCTGAGCGTCGTCGATCGTGGCAGCCCTGATCTTCATGGAATCTCCAGCCTCGAATGCGTCGGCAACAATGCATGAGGGGATGCATGCGGCCAGAGCGTTTCCGTTCTTCACGGAAACACTCCAGTTTTTGTCTTACGCCATTCCGGTCGGAAAACGGCCGCGCACTGTTCCTGGAAGTGCTCGATCAGGCAGGCTTCTTCTATGACTTGCGCAGTTTGTTCGCTTCGCGTGCGAGGGCCTCGATGCCGGCCCAGTCACCGGCCTTGACCATCTCGTCGGGCGCGACCCAGGAGCCGCCGACGCAGATCACGTTGGGAAGGCTGAGGTAGTCGTTGGCGTTCTTGGCGCCGATGCCGCCGGTCGGGCAGAACTTCACGTCAGCGATCGGCGAAGCCAGCGCCTTGAGGAAGGCAGCTCCGCCTGCCTGCTCGGCCGGGAAGAATTTCAGGAAGTCGAGTCCGGCCTCGCGTGCGGTCATGATCTCGCCTGGCGTGATCGCTCCTGGCAGCAGGGGTACCGGACTGTCGGCGGCGGCCGACAGCAACTGGCTGGTGATGCCCGGGCTGACGATGAATTGCGACCCGGCTCGGGATGCCTCCTCGAACTGGCGGGCATTCAAGATGGTGCCTGCGCCGACGATCGCTTCTTCCACTTCCGCTGCCGCGCGGCGGATGGCCTCGAGCGCGGCGTCGGTACGCAGCGTGATCTCGATCGCCCTGAGGCCACCGCGCGCCAGCGCGCGCGCCAGTGGCACGGCATCCTTGGCGTCGGCAATCTTGATCACCGGGATGACGGGTTGGCCGTCGAGCAGAGACAGGAGTTTCTGGGTTTTGCTGGTCATGATTTCGCGCTCTCTCACCGTCTTTCAATCGATTTAACAGACCATGTTTTCCAAGTCTACGGCGTCATGATGACACTGTGTCGGAATGACCGGCCATCGGTAGGTCAGGCACGGCGGGGCCCGAAAACGCTGCGAACGCACTGCGCTGCCCAACTCCAGAAAGATGATCCGCCCTTGGTCGCCCGCAACGCATTTTCGACGGCGACCTGGGTGGCCTGACCGGCAATGCCATCGGCGGCCAGGCCGTGTTCCTGCTGAAATCTGCTCACCACACCGGCCGTTCCGGGACCGTAGATGCCGTCAGTATCGACCGCATACCCCAGGGCAACCAGAGCCTCCTGCAACTCGGTGACCAATTCGCCGCGCGAGCCGATCTTCATCAGCCGTTCGCCTGGCGCCGGCCCTTCGACCTGCTGCCTGTAGGCTTCCGCCAATTTCAGGTGATAACCGTTCTTCGCGAAACCGGGCCCATTGTAGCCATGGCCAACGGCTTCCCAGTCGTGGCTGTTGAGTGCCGTCGTCAGTCCGGATTTGTCGATGTAGCGCGCCATCAGCCGGGCCTGGCCGGCCGCTCCCGAGCGCGCTTCTTCGACCAGGCCGTCGACTGTATCGAAACCCAGCCATTGCCAGTGTGCGCCCATGACCTGGCCCAGCCCCCAGGATGTCGATTCATAAGCCGCCTGCCGGTCGATCTCCGCGGCTCGTCCGATCAGCAGCCAGCGCTCCGCCTGACTGCGCGGATTGGCGACCGCGCCGGCGACGGGAGAGGCAAGGCCAGAGGTTCGTGCCCTTTCCTGCCTGTCGCCCGAAAGGCGGCGGTCGAAATAATGTCCCTCGAAGCGGATCAAGGGTTCGTTGCGTCCATCGATCCTGGCAAAAACCTGGCCGGCACTTTCCACTTCGGCGATGGCAAGCAGGGCCTTGGGCTCCAGGCCGAACTCGCGTGCCGCCTTTTCGATTTCGTCGGCCGTGTGCTTGCTGAACATGTGATGCCCTCGGGCGGAGGTGTTGTCGGGCGACCCTATCGGCTGCGGGTGAACATTTGGGTAACTGGACTGTCTTCTGGGCCAGCGATGCGCCTGGAATCCTTGATTTTTCCGGCTTGCATTGAAAATTTTCGGGCAAGGCGCTAGGCCACCGCGTATGAATCTTTGCACTTCTCCCTTCCGCGTTGCTGCGCTTTACCGTTTCGTGCGCCTCGCCGACCATGAAGCGCTGCGCCAGCCGCTGGCCGCCTTCTGCTGCGGGCGCGACATCAAGGGGACGCTGCTTCTGGCGCACGAGGGCATCAACGGCACCGTCGCCGGCAGCGAAGAGGCCATCACGGAGCTTGTTGCCTATCTGGAAGCAATGCCGGAGTTCCGTGGCCTGGAGGTCAAATATTCCTCAGCCGCCGAGATGCCGTTCCATCGCATGAAGGTGCGGCTGAAGCGCGAGATCGTTACCATGGGGGTGGAGGACATCGATCCGCTCCACGCCGTCGGCACTTATGTCGAGGCCCGCGACTGGAACGCCTTGATCTCCGATCCGGGTACCGTCGTCATCGACACGCGCAACGACTACGAAGTAACGCTGGGTACCTTCGAAAATGCGATCGATCCCCAGACCAAAAGTTTTCGCGACTTTCCGCAATGGGCGCGTGAGCACAGTGCGGAACTCGAAGGCAAAAAGATCGCCATGTTCTGTACGGGCGGCATACGCTGTGAAAAGGCGACGGCCTATGTGAAGTCGCTTGGCTTCGACGAGGTGTTCCATCTCAAGGGCGGCATCCTGAAATATCTGGAAGATGTGCCGCGGGAAGAGAGCCTCTGGAAAGGCGAATGCTTCGTCTTCGACGAGCGCGTCTCGGTCTCGCACGGGCTGGAGGAGGGGGAGGCGGAACTCTGCCGCGCCTGCCGGCACCCGCTGAACCCACAGGAGCGGAACTCGCCATTGTACCAGCCGGGCGTTTCCTGCCTTCATTGCTACGAAACGCGCAGCAACGAGGATCGCGCCCGTTATGCGGAACGCCATCGCCAGGTGGAATTGGCGGATCAGCGCGGCGAGCGCCGGCATATCGGCAGCTAGAAGCGTTTTTGTCGGCTTCCGGCCGGAAACAGGTTCAGAAACGTTGTTGTAATACAGCCCTGGCAGACCTACCTCTGCGGGATCAACCGCCGAGCCTGGAGCGGTTCCGTTTTTCACGGAAACGCTCTAACTGTTTTGTTTTACGCAGTTCCAACGCAAAGCCGCTACACGCTTTTGCTGGAATTGCCCTAGCTGGAGCCATGGATGTTCGACCCCAAGAAACTGCTCGACGATCTCCTGAGTTCACAGGTTCCCGGCACCGCCGGAACGGTGCGTGACAAAGCTGATCAGGCCGTGCAGATGGCCAAGGACAATCCGCTGGCAGCGGGCGCACTGGCAGCCGTCCTGCTCGGTACCGGTGCCGGGCGCCAGGTCACCGGTACGGCCGTGAAGCTCGGCGGTCTCGCTGCCATTGGCGGTCTCGCCTACAAGGCTTATCAGAACTACAAGGCAGGTCAGCAGCCGGCCGAAGCCACCAAGCAACCGGAGTTGCTGCCGCCGCCGGCGGGAGACAGTTTCGACCCCGCGCAGGCGCCGCAGGGCGAGGGCGAGTTCGCGCTTACCATCGTGCGCGCCATGATTGCGGCCGCCAAGGCTGATGGTCGCATCGATGAAGAAGAGCGCGGCAAGATCATCGACAAGGTGAGCCTGTCCGGCCTGGGTGCCGAAGCGACGGACTTCCTGCGGGAAGCTCTGGCGGCACCGGCCGACATCGATGCGCTGGCCTCTGCCGCGAAGAACGAAGCGCAGAAGATCGAGCTCTACACCGCTTCACGCCTGGCCATCGAGCCGGACACGCGCTCCGAGCGCGGTTATCTCGATATGCTCGCCGGAAGGCTCGGCCTGGACGACAAGCTGGTCGACCACATCGAGGCGACGGTTTCGGCAGCAAAGGCGCCCGTGCCGGCGTCTGGCGGCAACACCAAGTGGTAGCCGCCAGCTTTGCGCGGGCTGCTCATTAAGCTTTCGTTAACCAGTCAGGCGCATCATTTTAATTAGTCGGATCGGCTTTCCTCCTCCCAAGCTGGTTCAGATCGGGGCGGTCGCCAATGACCGCCCTTTTTGTTGGCGCCAAGCTCTGCGGGCTTCATGGCGCTTGTCTTCGATGATGTCATTTGCCATGCCTGCCTGATTGCAGGGAGGACGACATGACAATCAAAGGCACGGCAATCGTCACCGGCGCCGGCACCGGTATCGGCGCAAGCGTGGCAGGCGCGCTGCTGAAGAACGGCTGGAACACGGTGTTCTGTGGTCGCCGCAAGGCCATGCTCGACACGGCGATCGCAGCTGCTGGCAAGACCGAGGCGCAAGCGCTGGCCGTGGCCTGCGATATCACCCAGCCGGATCAGGTCGAAGACCTTTTCAAGGAAACTGTCGCTGCCTTTGGGCGGGTGGACCTGCTCTTCAACAACGCCGGCATGGGCTACAAATCGACGCCGATCGACGAGATCCCGGTCGAGGTGTGGAACGATGTCGTGGCCGTGAATCTGACCGGCTCGTTCCTGTGTGCGCGCGCGGCCTTTGCCGCCATGCGGCGGCAGACACCGATGGGCGGCCGCATCATCAACAACGGCTCGGTCTCCGCGCAAGCGCCGCGCCCCGGTTCCGTACCCTACACGGCGACAAAACACGCGATCACCGGACTTACCAAGACGCTGGCGCTCGACGGGCGTCCCTTCGACGTCGCCTGTGGGCAGATCGATATCGGCAATGCCTTGACCGACATGGCGGTGCCGATGACTGTCGGCGTGCCGCAAGCCAACGGCACGATCGCCGCCGAAGCGGTGATGGATGTCGAGCGGGTCGCGGAAGCGGTGGTCTACATGGCCGGTCAGCCGCTCGACGCCAATGTGCTGTTCATGACGGTGATGGCGACCAAGATGCCGCTGGTGGGGCGCGGGTAGGGACTGTTCCCGACCAGCACTCCCCATCCTTGAGCTTGGCGGCATCTGCCGCACGAAGCGCGCAGTCATTGCCATAAGCCTTGCCGTCGCAGCTGTAGACCGGCCCATCGGCAAGGCTGGGGCGCATGGTCGCAGCAAAGATGGCGAAGCCTGCAAGTCCAATGGCAATCACCGTTTCATTGCGCGCGCTCCCGGGTCTCTGCGCGCGTTGCGAGGAAGTCGCCGATACGCTCCAGCGCGCGGAGAATATTCTCTTCCGAATTGGCGTAGGACAGGCGCATGTAGCCTTCGCCGAGCACGCCGAAATCGGGGCCGCCAATCAGGGCGACACCTGCTTCTTCCAATAGCGCCGAGGCCAGTTTTTTGGCCGCCCAGCCGGTGCCCGAGATGTTGGGGAAGGCGTAGAAAGCCCCCTTCGGCGTGATGCATGAAATGCCGGGCAGCGTGTTCAGACCCTCGACCACCAGCTTGCGGCGGCGGTCGAAGGCTCGCATCATGGTCGCGACCTCGTCCTGCGATCCGTCAATCGCCGCGATGCCTGCATGTTGGCTCGGTGCGTTCACGCAGGACCAGCAGTTGACCGCAAGCTTGCGCACCTTGTCGTAGAGATGCGCGCCTTTCTCCCCGTTCGGCCAGATCGACCAGCCCATGCGCCAGCCCGTCATCGCCCAGGTCTTCGACCAGCCGTTGAGCACGATCAGCCTGTCGCGGATCTCCGGGAATTGAAGCAGGGAGGTGTGTGCCTCGCCGTCATAGGTCATGACGTCGTAGATTTCGTCGGAGAGGATGGCGACATGCGGGTGCATCTCCAGTCTCTTCACCAGCTTCTCGATCTCTGCACGCGGGGTAACGCCGCCGGTCGGATTGGCCGGGGAATTCAGGATAAGCAGGCGGGTGGCCGGCGTGATCAAGCCCAGTGTCTCCTCGGCCGAAAAGGCAAAGCCGTTTTCCTCGCGGATCGGCACCGGCACCGGCCGCGCGCCGGTGAACTCGATCATCGAGCGGTAGATCGGGAAGCCCGGGTCCGGATAGAGGATTTCGGCTCCCGGCTCTCCGAACATCAGGATGGCCGCGAACATGGTCGGCTTGCCACCTGGCAGGATCATCACATTGTCCGGTGAAACCTCGATGCCCGTGGTCGTCAGCGTGCGGCGCGCAACTGCCTCACGGGCCGCCAGCAGGCCGGTGGCCGGCGTGTAGCCATGATGGCCGTCACGCAGCGCCTTGATCGCGGCCTCGACAATATGGCCCGGCGTGCGGAAATCCGGCTGGCCGATGCCGAGATTGACGATATCGCATCCCTGTTCGGAAAGCGCAGTGGCGCGGGCGAGCACGGCAAAGGCATTTTCTTCGCCGAGACGGTCGAAAGCAGGAACTGTGTGGATCATTTTGTTGGTCCAGCTGGAGCTAGTTGCGGGCTCATGTTTTTTGAAAGGGTGGCGAGGCCCTGTCAAACAATATGGAGCGGATGGTGAGCGAGGATCTGAAGAATTGGCAGCCGCGTCCGCGTCCCGAACGCAAGGTGCTCGAAGGTCGCTACGTGCGGCTTGAACCGCTCGATGCCGCTCGCCATGGCGACGGATTGTTCGAGGCTTCTTCGGTCAGCGATGCCGACGGCCGTTTCCGCTGGCTGCCGGAATTCGCACCCCAGAAACGCGAGGATTTTCAGCCTTGGCTCGACAAGGTCGAAGCCAGCCAGGATCCACTCTATTTTACGGTGATCGACAAGGCGAGCGGCCGGGTCGCCGGCCGGCAGACACTGATGCGCATCGAGCCTGCTTTCGGTGTCATCGAAATCGGCAACATCTATTGGGGTCCGCTGATTTCGCGCAAGCCTGCCGCGACGGAAGCGCAGTATCTGTTTACCCGCTATGCCTTCGACGAACTTGGCTACCGACGCTATGAATGGAAGTGCAACAACAACAACACGCCGTCGAAGCGCGCGGCGGAGCGATTCGGCTTTACGTTCGAGGGAATTTTCCGCCAGCATCTCGTGGTCAAAGGCGAGAACCGGGATACAGCGTGGTATTCGATCATCGACAAGGAATGGCCTGCACTGAAAAAGGCTTACGAAGCCTGGCTCGATCCGAGCAATTTCGATGAAAAAGGCCAGCAAAAGCGCCGTTTTGAGCAATTTCGAGCCTGAATATATTTTAGCGTCCTAATGAGCCTTTGTTAGCTGGAAAAATCTTGTCTGGTTCAGTGCATGATCATCATCGGATACTTTAACATCCAAATCACTTGAATTAAGTTCGGCGCCCAAAGAGGGGTGGCCGATGGGTCATGAACATCATTCCCACGTGGGCGATGACCACGGCGCGGAACATCAGCATGGGACGTCCGACAAGAAGCGCGTGTTGATCGCCGCGCTGCTGACCGGTGGTTTCATGGTCGCGGAAGTGGCCGGCGGCATGCTTACCGGTTCCCTGGCGCTGCTCGCCGATGCCGGCCACATGTTCACCGACACCATCGCGCTGGCCCTTGCATGGTACGCCTTCCACCTGGCCGACAAGCCTGCAACGGGCCGCCACACCTATGGCTACGGCAGGGTCAAGACGTTGGTCGCCTACACCAACGGCCTGGCGATTTTTTTCGTCGCCTTGTGGATCTGCTATGAGGCCTGGCGGCGGTTCCAGGCGCCAACGCCAGTGCTGGGCGGGCCGATGCTCGTGGTCGCCATGCTTGGGCTTGTCGTCAACATAGCTGGCTTCGTGATCCTGCATGGAGGAAGCCGCGAGAGCCTCAACATGCGCGGCGCTATCGTGCATGTCCTCGGCGACCTGCTGGGCTCGCTGGCGGCAATCGTTGCCGCTTTTGTCATCATGGCGACAGGCTGGACGCCGATCGATCCGATCCTGTCGGTCCTGGTGGCTGTGCTGATCCTGTCGACAGCCTGGAGCCTGATGCGCGCAGCCGCGCATGTGCTTCTGGAAGGTTCTCCGGCAGGCCTTGATCGGGACGCCATCACCCATGACCTGCAAACCTCAATCAAGGGTATTCGCGAAATCCACCATGTGCATCTGTGGTCGATCGACGGCGCCAGCAACATGGCGACACTGCATGCAAGCCTGATGGACGGGCTGGATGCGCACATAGCCGTCGATGCCATCAAGCAGCGGCTGCTTACACAGCACGGCATCAGCCATGCCACCGTGGAAATCGATTTCGACCGCCGCGCCGAGGACGGCCGCACCCGCGACCAGGCCCGTGGCGTCACATCGCAGCCCAGGCACCTGCACTAGAGTGCCGTCTGTGCTAACCATCTGTGCAAGAAGCGCAGGCTGGTTTCGGAGTTATGATGAGTCCTGAAAACAAGAGCGCCGCGATCGCGGCGCTGTCGATCATGCTGCTGTTCGGCGTGACGGCCTATTATCTGCCGACCATCATGCTGGCGATCGGTCACGTCTCACCGGTGCTTGCCGGCATTTTCGCAGTTCTGTTCGTAGCCGCCTTCTTCATGGTGTTCTGGTTGCGCGGGCGAAAGCGTGCGCAAAGGAGAGATTGAGCATGCGGGTGCTGATCACCGGCGCGGCTGGCATGATCGGCCGCAAACTCGTTGCGCGGCTTCTCGATGAGGGGATGCTGCGCGGTAACAAGATCAGCCAGCTCGACCTGCATGACATCGTGACGCCCGAAGGGAACGCCAGCGCTGATGTCGTTATCAACACCCGCACCGGCGATCTTGCGGCTCCCGGAGCCGCCGCCGCACTGGTCGCATCGAAACCGGATGTGATCTTCCATCTTGCCGGGGTCGTTTCGGGTGAAGCGGAGGCCAATTTCGACCTCGGCTATCGCGTCAATCTCGACGGCACACGTGCCTTGTTCGATGCGGTGCGGCAGGCCGACTACAATCCACGCCTGGTGTTCACGTCCTCGATTGCGGTGTTCGGCGCACCCTTTCCCGACATCATTTCCGATGATTTCCACGCGACGCCGCTGACCTCCTATGGCACCCAGAAGCTGATGGGAGAAGCGCTGCTGTGCGACTATTCGCGGCGCGGCCTCTTCGACGGTGTCGGGATCCGGCTGCCGACCATTTGCGTGCGACCGGGCAAGCCGAACAAGGCTGCCTCCGGCTTCTTCTCGGGCATCATCCGCGAACCGCTGAAGGGCGAGGCCGCCATGCTGCCGGTGCCGCGTTCGGTGGTGCATACCCACGCCAGTCCCCGCTCGGCCGTCGGCTTCCTGATCCGTGCTGCCGAGATCGACGGCGCGGCCGTCGGGCCACGGCGCGCGCTCAACATGCCGGGCGTCGGCGTCAGTGTCGCCGAGCAGATCGAGGCACTCGGCCGCGTTGCTGGGAGTGAAGCCGTCGCGTTGATCCGTGAAGAGCCGGACGAGGCTGTCTGGGCGATCGTGAAGAACTGGCCGACCCGTTTCGAGGCGCGCCGTGCGCGAGAACTCGGATTTGTCGCCGAAACCAGCTTTGACGAAATCATCCGCGCCCATATCGAGGACGAGATGAGCCGGTAACGCTCCCAGGAAATTCCGGACGCAAAACGCCGACGCGCATTTGCCGGAATGGGAGTGGGGGCATCAAGCCCCGAGGCTGGCGGTCAGCAGGATCAAGCCGAACAGGAAAACCAGCGCCGCGCCACCGATCTCGATGGCCGAGTGGACGCGGTTGCCGAGACGGCCGTCGCCCGCAAGCGCCACGGCCCAATCCTTCGCGGTGACGGCCAGCGTCGCCAGGATGGAAACCGTGATGGCGGTACCGACAGCCATCGCCAGCACCGACAGGATACCGCCGGCCCACAGCCCGTTCAGGAAGGCGAAGGACAGTACGATCAGGGCGCCGGAGCATGGCCGGATGCCGACGGCCGCGACCGCGGTCCAGGCTGTGCGCCAGTCGAAGTGATCGCCGGAAAGCAGGCCCGGATCCGGCGCATGGGAGTGGCCGCAGGTCGAGCAGACTTCGCCCGGCCCGTGATGGTGGTCGTGGTGATGATGGCCGCCATGGTCGTGGCCATGGTGCTCGTGATCATGGTGGTCGTGATGATCATGCGCAGCGTGACCATGGGCGTGGCTGCCGTGCGAATGGCCGGCATGTGCGGCCGACAGGCTGTATCCCGGCGCTGTTCCAAACAACCGCATCAGCGACGGCCCAAGTTTGCGCCACAGCAACCAGGCGCCGAACAGCGTGACAAAGGCATAGGACGCGATCTCCAGAAACCAGGCGGTGTCGGTCATGGAGATGGAGGTGCCACGCAGCACGAAATAAGCCAGCAGCATCACCACGATCGCCGTCACCGCCTGCAGGAAGGCGGAGATGAACGACAGCAGGATGCCGCGCCGCAGCGCGACCTCGTTGGCCAGCATGTAGGAAGAAATCACGGCCTTGCCGTGGCCAGGACCCGCGGCGTGGAAAATGCCGTAGAGGAACGACAGGCCAATCAGCAGCCACAGTTTCGAGCCGTCCTGGCGCATCGCTTTGATGGCTTCGGCAAGGGCGTGGTAAAAACGCTGCTGGTGCAGGTTTACCCAGTTCAAAAAGCCCGCAAACAGGCCCGTCGTCGGCGTCATCGCATCATTGGTGCCGATGCCGAGCGAACTCTGCGCATAGGCATGGCCGGCCGCGGAGATGAAGGCAATGCCGAGCAGGCAGACAATCAGGCGCGTCGTCGTCCTGTTCATCAGGTCACCCTTCCGTGCGGCAGTTGAGTTCGAGCTTGGTGGCAAAGATCTTGCTCATGTCGGTGCCTGTCGGGTCGTTGAAGAAGGCCTCGGTGAGCGTTTTCTGATTCTGTGCGATCGCCGTGTCCGGATCGGGGCGCAGGACGGTACGCGCGCATGAAGCGGGAAGACCCTCGGCAGTCATGTTGGCATCGTCGGTGAAATCGATGGCGGTGTAAAAGGTCGGGTCGTAGACGCCGAGGTCGATCTTGCCCTTGAGCTTGATCGGCTGCTGCGGCTGGTCCTCGAACAGCACGATCAGCTGGTTGTTGTCGAAAGAGGCGACGATCTCGGGCGGCGCCTTCATCTTGACGTCCTTGCCGTCGACCGTGACCATCTGGAAATAATTGTACTCGGCCAGCGACGCTTTGATGGTGTTCGCCACTTCCTTCAGCTCGGCGTCATCCAGCTTGAGGTCGGAATTCTTGTCGAACTCCATCAACACGGTGGAGGAAAACAGCTCGTCGAAGCGCCAAAGATGGCGCAGTGCGGCAATGGACTGATGGTCGGGAGAAAGCACGACGTCCAGGCGGGCCTCGGCAAAGACGTGCGGGTGGACAAAAGCCGGCGTTGTGCCAGCGAGAAGCAGACCGCAGGTAACGGCCATGGTGGCTTTTGATGCCCGAACGTGCATGGCCGGCGACGATTCCCCAAGTTAGCGTGGCCTGAGGGTTAGCAGAAACCGGGCGAAAATGGGACCGGGCACGAAAATGTTATCACATTTCGTGCGCTTTGGATCGTCACGAGGTTTCGTGCGTCTTGAACCACTGCACCATGAAGTCGACGAAGACGCGCACCTTGGCCGGCAGGTAGCGACGGTGCGGATAGACAGCGAAGATGCCGCCATTGAAGTCGATGCGGTCTTCCAGCAGCGACACCAGTCGGCCGCTCTTGATTTCAGGCGCGGCGATAAAATCGGGCAGCAACGCGAAACCGAGCCCATCCAGCGCGGCCATGCGGGTGGTGATGGGGCTGTTGACCATCATCGGGCCGCTGATCGGGATGCTGGTGATGTCGCCATCGTCGTCGCGGAACGGCCAGTTCGACGCCCAGCGGCCGTTGGTGTCGACCACGCAAGGCATATGCGCGAGGTCCTGTGGGCGGGTCGGCTTGCCGTATTTGGCGATCAGCTCGTGCGAACCACACAGCTTGAGCGAGAAGGGGGCCAGCTTACGGGCGATCAGCGAGGAGTTTTCCAGCCGGGTGATGCGGATGGCGAGGTCGAACCCCTCCTCGACGAGATCGACGAAACGGTCATCGAGGTGCACTTCCAGCGAAACGTCGGGATATTGCTTGGCAAAGTCGATCATCGATTGACCAACTGCCGCATCGGCCATGGTGCGCGGCGCGGTCAGCTTGATCCTGCCGCGCACGTCGCCGGCACTGTCGCGCACCGCGTCGGACAGGCTGTCGATCTCGCGCACGATCTCGGAGGCGCGGCGATAATAGGTATGGCCGGCTTCGGTCAGCGAGAACTGGCGGGTGGTGCGGTTGAGCAGCAGCGCGCCGAGTTCGTCCTCCAGCTCGCGCACATATTTGGAAAGCAGTGCCTTGGAGCGGCCGATCTTGCGGCCGGCCGCCGAAAAGCCCTCTGCCTCGACAACGTCGATAAAGGCGCGCATCCGGGTGAGCGTGTCCATGGCGTCAGGCCTTTCCAACTGTTTCGAGAATGCGCCGTCCGAGCCTGATCAAGGCAAGATCGCTTCCGGGAGGGCCAAGCAGGGAGATGCCGAATGGAGCATCGTCGACTGATCCGAGAGGCAGGGTCAGCTGAGGGAAGCCGGAGAGACCGGACAGGCAAAGCAGATGCAGCGCGCGCTCGCGATAGGTCTGGGTGTGTTCGAAAGGCGAGGCGGCAAGCGGCGCTGCCCCCGGTACGGTCGGCAAAACAAGAATGCCGTCGGTGGCGAGACGCGCGGCCAGTTCAGCGCGAAAGCCATTTCGATATGCGGTCTCTTCCCGCACCGTGGCCGCGTCGATGTCGGCCCCGAACGCAAAACGCTCCTTTACACCCGGGCCGAGGCGGCGATCTTTCCCGGATATCCAGGCGCCGTGCGAGCCCCACGCTTCGTGCGCCTGCAGCTTGCGGAAACACCAATAGAGATCGTCGAGATCGTGACCGAGGGCTGGAGCCTGCTTCGGCTCGCCCATGATCGCGGCAGTTGCCTCGACCATGCGTTCGTAGGCCAGCGCCTCGTCGTCGCCGAGCAGCAGGGCGTCGAGAGCAGCCAGGCGGAACGCGCGGGAGGGGAGTGCTGCGTCGTTCTCCCCGAGCAGGACCAGCGCCACCTTCTCGTACAGTGCGATATCCCTGGCGAACCAGCCGAAGGTGTCAAAGCTCGGTGCCAGCGGCATGGTGCCTTGCAAGGATATTGCGCCATGTGTGGCGCGCAGGCCGACCAGGCCGCAGAAGCTGGCAGGAGCGCGGATCGAACCGCCGGTGTCGGAGCCGGTTGCGATATCGGCAAGCCCGCCAGCAACCGCTGCCGCCGAGCCGGAGGAAGAACCGCCGGTGACGCGGCCAGGCGCGGCAGGGTTCACGGGATGCGGAAAATGCGCGTTCTGGCCCATCAGCGAAAAGGCAAGCTCGTCGGTCTGCGTCTTGCCGACGAATCGCGCGCCAGCATCAATCAGCCGCTGCACCGTCGGCGCCGTCGAATGCGCCGCGTGGCCGGTTTCAGCCTTGTCCGGATTGCCGCAGCCGGTGACATAACCGGCGACGTCAAAAATGTCTTTCACCGCCAGCGTCAGTCCAGCCAGAGGTCCGGATTGTGCATGAGAAACAGGGATTTGGCCGAGATCGAGGAAGGCGTTGAAGCGGTCGTTCTGCTGGGGCATCGTTCAATATCTGGATACGGTGCGTCCACAGTCGTTCGACAACGGATTTTTTTCAAGCCGGGGTTCGATTTTAATTGATTGTGAAAGCATGCGCGCCTATATCGCGCTTGCCCAAAGTCGCACGTGCCTGTGGGCGTCCCCCGAACCTCGAATGGCGAGGATATCGGGACGGTACCCGGGAAGTAACGAGCCCGGTCGGTTCAGCGGCCAACCGCCGATCCGAGGACGTCTTGAAGCAACGACGGTGCGGGCCTTTCTGGTGTTTTCCGGTTGTCCATAGACCGGGGTTACTGAAGAGGCACACCCTCATTGCCGGCAGTGCGGTTGGGAACTCCCATCCAAGCCAAGGCAGACAAAGCGGATCATAGCCGGGCAAGGCTAGGTCCATCGCCGCGAGACGGCATTCAATGGCTCCGGGGTCTCCACCGGCTGGCGCCATCGGATATTCGTCCCGCCTTTGTTTGACCGCGTGTTCGCGAGGCCGAGAGCCCGTGTTCCGCACCTTTGCACGTGCCGCAAGGCGCGATGGAGAGTCCTATGGCTACGCAACGTGTTCTCGACTTCCTCGCCACCCGACGTCCGGAAGGCCCCTGCCTTGTCGTCGACCTCGATGTGGTGCGTGACAATTTCCGCGCCTTCGAGAAGGCGCTGCCGGATTCCAAGATCTATTACGCGGTGAAGGCAAATCCGGCGCCGGAGATCCTGCGCCTGCTTGCTGCGATGGGTTCGTCCTTCGACACCGCGTCGGTTGCCGAGGTCGAGATGGCGCTGGACGCGGGTGCAACCGCCGACCGCATCTCCTTCGGCAACACCATCAAGAAGGAGCGCGATATCGCCAAGGCCTATGCGCTCGGCATCCGTCTTTATGCCGTCGACAGTGTCGAAGAGGTCGAGAAGGTCTCGCGCGCCGCTCCAGGTGCCCGCGTGTTCTGCCGCGTGCTGACCGATGGCGAAGGCGCCGAATGGCCGCTGTCGCGCAAGTTCGGCTGCGTGCCGGCGATGGCCGTCGACGTGCTGCGTTATGCCAGGAAGCTCGGCCTCGATGCTTATGGCGTGTCGTTCCATGTCGGCTCGCAGCAGACCGACCTGACCGCCTGGGACCGTGCCCTGGCCGACGCCAAGCGCGTGTTCGCGACGCTGGCCGAGGAGGGCATCGTGCTGAAGATGGTCAATATGGGCGGCGGTTTCCCGACCCGTTATCTGAAGGACGTGCCGGCGGCGCAGGCCTATGGCCAGGCGATCTTCGGCGCACTGCGCAAGCACTTCGGCAACGACATCCCGGAAACCATCATCGAGCCGGGCCGTGGCATGGTGGGCAATGCCGGCGTCATAAAGTCGGAAGTCGTGCTGATTTCGAAGAAGGCCGACAACGACAATGTGCGCTGGGTCTATCTCGACATCGGCAAGTTCGGCGGTCTCGCCGAGACCATGGACGAGGCGATCCGCTACCCGATCGTGACCGCGCGTGACGCGGACGAGAAGGCGCTTTGCGTTCTCGCCGGCCCGACCTGCGATTCGGCCGATGTCATGTACGAGAAGGCGCCGTATCCGCTGCCGCTCTCGCTCACCATCGGTGACGAAGTGCTGATCGAAGGCACTGGTGCCTACACGACCACCTACTCGGCGGTCGCGTTCAACGGCTTCGAGCCCCTCCGATCCTACGTGATCTGACGGGCGCACAGCCAGTCAGATCACCCCGCCCGCCGGCGCTTTCCGCGCCGGCGACGGGTTCGCTCGTGGAACAGATCTCCGCTTGTGAAGGATCGCGGAAATGGACATTGCCAAAACCCTGCCGGCAGCTTCGCCGGCCATCATGATCACCACCGAAACCGGCGCCGATATCGCCGCGCGCGAGGCGCTGCTCGACCGCGCCATGGGCGCCGGTCGCAAGCGCAAGTCGTCGGAAAAGCTGCGGCGTGGCCGCCGCCCCTCCGAAGGGCTGGCCTTTGTCGCGCGCAATGAAGGCGGCGCCGTCGTCGGGACCGTCCGGCTGTGGGATATTCGCCTGGGTGACCATGGCGGCGCCGGGCTGCTGCTCGGTCCGCTCGCCGTCGATCCGACGGTCAAGAGCGCCGGCATCGGCTCGGCGCTGATGCAGCACGCGGTGGCCGAAGCGGCCCGTCTCGGTCACCGGGTCATCCTGCTTGTCGGCGACGCGCCTTACTACGCGCGTTTCGGTTTCTCGGCCGACAAGACCGGCCGGCTGGCGATGCCGGGTCCGTATGAGCGGGATCGCTTCCTGGCGCTGGAACTGGTGCCAGGTGCATTGGATGGCGCACGAGGCACGTTGAAGGCTTCGGGGCGCAAGGCAGGCGAGCGCGCGGCGATGCGGGTCGCAGCAGCCTGAAACGGCGGGGGGTAGAGCGTTTCTGTTTTTCTACGGAAACGCGGAGACGCTCTACATTTCTTACGCAATTCCGGACGGAAAACCGTTGCACACTTTTCCTGGAATTGCTCTCGACGGCGGCGGGCGGGTTTCGGCTCAGCCTGCCGCTGTTGCCATCAAGCGGGCATAGAAGGCGACCAGCCGCTTCAGATTGTCCAGCGTCATATGTTCGTTCGTGCCGTGGATCATTGCGGTTTCGGCCAGTGAAAGCACGATCGGCTGGTAGCGGTAGACATCCTTGGCGACCGGCGCGAGATGGTAGCTGTCGGTGCTGCCGAGAACCAGGCTGGGCGCCACCGGTACGCTGCCGTTTTCCGAAGCGAGCGCCGCGATCCACTTCCAGGCTTCGGATGTGGTCGAGGAGACGGGCGAGGGGGTCTTGGGCTCGCCGATCCAGGACAGGTCGACCGCAAGGTCGCCGATGGAATTTCTGGCGCGGGCCATGACATCGGCCGGCGTCTGGCCTGGAAGGATGCGATAATTGATCGCCGCCGTCGCCGTCTGCGGCAGCACGTTCTCCTTGGGACTGCCGCTCAGCATGGTCGGTGCCGTCGTGGTGTGCAGCATGGCAGCACCAGCCGGCGTCTTCGACATCTCAGCGATCAGCAGCCGCCCGAACAGCCATTCATTGGCGATGGCCATGCGTGTGAGCAAGGAAGCATGCGGCGCCACAGCCCGGATCGTCTGGGCGCCGGGGCCAGCGAGGCTCGCCGGGTCGGGATTGTCGGCGATGGCGAGCACCGCCCCGGCCAGGATCTGCACGGCGGTGCGGGGTGGCGGCATCGAAGAGTGGCCGCCGGCGGCCTTCGCCTCGAGGCGCAATGTGCCATAGCCCTTCTCGGCGATGCCGATGAAAGCGGCGGGCCCTTTCAGCAGCGAGAAATCGGCCACCGTGACCAGGCCTTCGTCGAGCACGAATTCAGCCTGGACACCGCGTGCCTTGAGTGCCGCAGCCGCAGCCATCGATCCGCTCTGGCCGCTCTCCTCGTCATGTCCGAAAACCAGGATGATGCTGCGCTTCGGCTTGAAACCCGAAGCGACAAGCGCTTCGGTTGCCTCCATCAGCGACACCAGTGAACCCTTGTCGTCGACGGAGCCGCGTCCCCAGACCGCGCCATCGGCGACGACACCGTCGAACGGCGGGTGTTTCCAGGCGCTTTCGGTGCCTTCGGCGACAGGCACGACATCCTGGTGCGCCATCAGCACGATCGGGTTCAAGGCCTTGTCGCTGCCCTGCCAGGTGTAGATGAGGGTCTTGCCGGCGACGGTCTCGCGTGTCAGCGCGCCATGCGTGGCGGGATAGGCCTGGCTCAGCCAGGCGTGCAGGGCATCCCATTGCGTGATGTCGTTGCTTGCCGCGTCCTGGTTGGTGACGGTGCGGATGCGAACCGCCTGCGACAGGTGTTCGGCTGCGCGCCCCTCGTCGAATGGGGGTGCCGGTGCCAGCCTGACGGCGCTGAGGTCGACCGCCGAGGGCGGTGAGAAGGTGAATGTCCTGTAGGCAAGGACGGCCACAAGCACGACGAGCGCAGCAGCCAGCGCCAGAATGATCCTGCCCAGAACGCGCATACACCCTCCCCAGTGCAATCCCGGGAAAGGTGTTTCACGGTTTTCCGTCCGGAATTGCGCAAAAACAGAAAATTCGTTGGTTTTCGTGGTTCCGTGAAAAACGGAACCACTCTAACGGGCGCGGCGTCAAAGCGCGCTCCAACGGTCATTCAAAAGACCGTTGGTGTCGATGGCGGTCGATGCCGCAACGATGTCTTGCGGATCAGCCGATCAACTGGCTGAGCGCCATGGCGACCGACATGTCGCCCTCGACCTTCAGCTTGCCGGTCATGAAAGCCATGGTCGGGTTGAGATCGCCGGCGAGCAGCGATTCCAGATTGTCCAGCGAAAGCTTGATGGTGCAGTCGGTCGGGGCATCGGTGGTCGAGATCGAGGCGCCGTCGATGACGATGACGCCATCGGCACCGGTGTCGAACTTCACCGACTTGTCGAAGCCGGCGCTTTCGACCTTGGATTTGAGGCCTGCCGCGATTTCCTGAACGCCCATGATCATCTCCCAGTCTTTTGCGCGTCGCGCATATTCGTTTCAGCCCGGTCCTGCCGGGCGCCGCGGCGCACAAGCCTCGCGCAGAACGCGTTTCAAGGAGGCATCGGCACCGTGCCCGTTCTATAGCCTTTGGTTGACGTTTACGTCAACGTGATTTCTAGCGATAAACGACGTGCGGCTTCTTTACAGGAGAGGGTGCTGCCGGAGGCGGGATCCGGGCAATCTACGAGCTTTCCTCCGCCGTCGGGCTGCATCCCGGTTCGGAGGCCACTCAGTCCGCTTAGCAAGAAACAGCCTGCGCATGCAGTTGCGCAGGCTGATCGTAGTCGTGAACAGGGCGGTCCAACTGAGGAACAATTGTCCAGACCTGTGGGGCGGAGGCTAGAACTCCATGTCGTCCATGCCGCCGTCGTCGAGGCCTGTCTCCTCGGCGGCGGGCTCCTTGGCCGGTTGTTCGGCCGCCTGGGCTTCGCCGGCACCGAACATGCTGCCGACGGCGTTTGCCAGCAGCATGCCGCCGGCAACGCCCATCGCGGTTTGTGCTGCGCCGGCGAGGAAGCCGCCGCCCGCACGCTGCTGGCCGAAGCCGCCGCCCTGGTTGTAGCCGGGGGCATATGCTGCGTTGCCGCCGACCTGCGGAACGGATGCGCGAGCGGGTTGCCGGCTGCCACCGAACAGTCCGCCGAAAAGGCCGCCGCCTGACGAACGAGAAGCCTCAGCTTCAAGCCGTTCGATCCGGGCGTGGGCGGATTGCAAGGCCTGTTCCTGCACGACGATGGTTTGCGCCATGTAGTACGGTGCGCCCGGCTGGGATGCGACCTTGTCGCGGATGAGGGCCTCTGCCTCGGTGTCACGCGGCGGCGATTGCTGCTCGACAAGGGCAAGCTTGCCGAACAGCTGATCGATCGCCTGGCTGTCGTTGCGGTCCATCTTGTTCTCCTTGACTGTGCCGATCACCGAGCGCGCTTACTCGCGCTCGCCGGTGAAGTTCAGCAGCAGCTGGAAGATGTTGACAAAGTTCAGGTACAGCGAGAAAGCGCCCCAGACGGCCATCTTCTGCCGCGACTCGCTGTCGAAGTTCTCGGCATACTGTTCCTTGATGTTCTGCGTGTCCCAGGCGGTCAGGCCGAGGAAGACGAGGATGCCGATGACCGAGATCGCAAACTGCAGCGCCGACGAGCCGAGGAAGATGTTGACGATGCTGGCGATGACGACGCCGATCAGGCCCATGATCAGGAAGGACGAGAACTTCGTCATGTCGGTCTTCGTCGTGTAGCCGTAGAGGCTCATGGCGCCGAACATCGTGGCGGCGATGAAGAAGGTGCGCGCGATCGAGGTGCCGGTGAAGACCAGGAAGACCGAAGCGAGCGACAGGCCCATGACCGCGCAGAAGGCCCAGAACATGGCCTGTGCGCCGGCGACCGACATCGTCTGGATGCGGAACGAGAACAGCAGCACGAAAGCGAGCGGCGCGAGCATCACCACCCATTTCAGCGGGGTGGAGAAGATCGGCACATAGAGCGCGGGGACCGAGCTTACCGTGAAGGCGATGACGCCGGTCAGGACAAGCCCGAGCGCCATGTAGTTGTAAACACGTAGCATGTGTTGGCGCAGACCCTCATCGAAGAGGACTGCACTGGGCTGGCCGAAGCCAGCCTGTTGACGGTAATTGGGCGAGTTCATGTCATGTCTCCTGGGGTGGATGATCAATAGAGGCTGTCGGCAAGTTTCCTGGCCGAGGCGCCGAGTTCTTTCGGATTGCCGCGTCCGACCAGCGCGTAGGCGACATTGCCGATCTGGAAGTAGCTGGACGCCGTGCCGCCGACGTCCGTCTGCGTCGGCTTGACGACGTCGAAGGTTCCCGGGCGCACCGCGAACAAGGACGCGTCACCGATGGAATCCGAATGGACGGCCAGTTCGACGCTCGGGCCGAAACGGGACGGGTAGATCTGGACATCCCTGACGCTCCAGTCCCTGGGCAGCGCAGGCATGGTGATGGCGGTTGCCGACAGGATCTCGGCGGGGTCGTAGTCGCTGACTTTCGGCTGCGACGTCATCGACGCGCGCAGCAGGCTGGTGCCATGCGCGCGCACCGCCTCCTCGACATAGGCCGGTGGCTGAACCGAAGCGATCGACTGGCTGATGCCGAACGGTCCGATCGCCTCATGCGCGACCCAGCCCGCTCCGACGAACATCACCACTGTCGCCGCGCGCTGGAGCACGGAGGTGATGCGACCGCGCAGCAGGCCTCGCTGCAGCCGCCTTGCGGCTTCCGTCGTGGCCGGCCGCACCGCATATGATGGCACGGAAAGCGCCAGGCGAAGTTCATCATGCAGCCGCAGATCCGCCATCACGCGGGCGGCCTCCTCGGGGCGGGCGGCAAGATAGGCCTCGACGTCGATCCGGCGCGAGGTATCGAGCTGATCGTCGACATAGGCGAGGATATCGGTGTCCGTCACCGGGTCCGTCACGATGTTCCTCCTACGATCCTGAGATGCCCGGGCCGGGACGAAGGGTTCTCTTCCATGTCGCGCAGCGCGGCGCGTGCGCGCCCGAGGCGCGACATCAGCGTGCCCACCGGAATGCCGAGCGCGTCGGCAGCCTCCTGGTAGGCGAGCCCCTCGATGGCGACGAGATGGAGCGCGGCGCGTTGTTCCTCGGGCAATGCGAGAAAGTTCTCACGCACCTTGGCAAGGCGCGCCGAATGTTCCTGCGGCGCCTCCATCGAGACATCGGCGAGCTGCGCCGCAGCGTCGATGCGCCGCTGTTCGGCGCGAGCCGAGCGTATGCGGTCGATGAAGGTGTTGTGGACGATCGACAGCAGCCAGCCGCGCAGGTTGCCACCGGAGCGGAAGCCCGAGCGGCGTTCATAGGCGCGCACCAAAGCGTCGTGTACGAGATCCTCGGCATCCGCGTCATTGCGCGTCAGTGAACGCGCGTAGCGACGCAGCGAACCGAGCTGAGCGAATACGTCAAAGGATGACCTTCTGGTCTTCATGCGAGGTTTACGGTGCCTGTCCGGCATTTAATCCCTCATGGGACGAAATAATTTTCAGGGCTCATCGCAACTGGCCGGCTCTACGGCGTTGAGGTGTGGTCTTTTTGAGGATCCAGGCGATCAATACGGCGGCCAAGGAGGTCAGGACCATCAGGCCTATGGCCAGTCCGAGCCAGTGGAATTCATTGAGTTCGCCGAACCGAGAAGCGCCTTTTGCGGCCAGCCATCCGGGCGCGAGCATCAGCGGCGCCCAGACCATGGCTGACCCGATGTTTGCCAACTGAAACCGCTTCTGGTCCATCGCCATCATGCCCGCGACGAGTGGTACGGTGGAGCGAAGAGGACCGAAGAAGCGACCAAAGAAAATCGCGGCAAAGCCGTATTGTTTGAAGAACAGACGCGCCCGCGCCACCCCGCTCCGGTATCGTTTGAGCGGCCATCGATGGACGATGCCCGGTCCCGTCGCGCGGCCCAGAACATACGACACGATGTCGCCGAGGACCGCCCCGATGATCGCACCCAGCACCACGGGAACCGGGTCGATCACACCGGCGCCCACCAATCCTCCGATCAGCATCATCAGCGCTGTCGCAGGAATGAGCAGGCCGACAAGAACGAGGGATTCGCCGAAGGCAATCAGGCCGACCGTCACCCCAGCCCACATCTGGTGGTCGCGCAAAAAGGTCTCTGTCGTCTGAAGAATTGCATCCATGGTCAGGGTCCAGCCTTGATCAGTTCGAAAGGGCAGTTGCCATCGGGATCCTAAGCTCCACCTGGGTGACGGAGTTTGGAGCTGCGGGATCGCTCGCACGTCAGCCCTTGCAGGCGTACGGGCCGCGTTGGGCAGACTTGCGAGGAAGATCGTTCAGATGAGCGCTACCCGCGGAGAAAGGCTGAGGGAGCCAAAGGCGGAAATCCGCCCGGCGCCAGTTTTCTCACATGGCGAATGGCTGCAACGGCCGATCTGTGGGGATCAGGCTGTCGGCGGTGCGCAGGCGTCGTAGACGCGAACCGAGTCGGTGGGTTTGTTGTGTCCTGCAACCGTCGCGACCAAGACGATCGCCGTTGGCGGGGCCAGTGCGGGGATGACGGGCAGGATTCCGACGCCATCACGCCCGCCTTCTCTCAACGAGAGTGGACGATTGGCCTTCGCTGTCGAGACGGCGATGTGGTTCGTCTGGCGTGCCAGAGCCAGTTCCGTGCTCTTCGTCTGAGATAGCGGAGCGGAGGCTGGCAGCTGACCGAACGCGAAGATCGCAGCCAGGAACAGCATCGCGGCTGACAACAGTGTCAGGCTGGGCTGTCTCACATGTCTGCGATGGTTCATGAAGCTCCGGTCGGTCACAGGCTGGATCGGCCGCAGACGCATATAGTGATATCCGCTCGCCATTCCTAGCGCCTTCGATCACATTGCCGCGAACCCGGTTGCGGGTGTTGCGAGCCAAGGCGGAATACCTTAGATGGCCAGCTGGCTTCTAAAGGGGGAGCGGCATGTCTGCCGACAGACAGTGCCGCAACGCGCAGGCGCGCACCAGGCATCGGGGCGCCTCGCGCTCGGGGGGTAATCGCTAAATGTCCGGTTTCCTGGTTCTGCTGATGCAGGCCTCCGTCTATTTCGCCGCGATGGCGCTGGTTTTCCGCGTCAGGACCAGCCTCGGCATGGGCGTGTTTTTCTGCACGCTCGGAGCGATGCACTTCCTGGAGACCTACCTCGCGGCAGTCTATTTCATCCAGCTGCCGTTCGGGCTGATCTCGCCCGGCTCGACTGTGATGTTCGCCGGCAAGCTCGCCTTCTTCCTGCTGCTCTACATCAAGGAAGACGCCGAGAGCATGCGCCAGCCCACTTACGGTCTGCTGATCGGCAATCTGCTGATGGTGGTGCTGGCCCTGCCGCTGAACTACTACAACGATCCTGCGCAGCTCGCCTGGCGCCAGCCGGAAATGCAGTTCATCAACCAGATCGGTTTCCTGATGGTGTGGGGGACCGCTCTGCTTTTTGTCGACCTGATCGGCATGGTGTTGCTGTTCGAACGGCTGGGAGCAATCGTCACGAACACCATACTGGGCCGGATGTTCATCAGCCTGGCGATCGTCCTGAGCTTCGATCAGGTGTTTTTCTACCTCGGCCTGTATCTCGTCACCGGGGCTCCTTTGTCTGCCTTTTACGGGGGGTGGATCGCCAAGATCGGCTCGGCATTCTTCTTCAGCGTGATGCTGGCGCTTTATCTGCAGTTTGTCGAAAAGAGCCCGCTTCCCGTCGGCGTGAGACGGGCCACCGATGTGTTCGACAGGCTCACCTATCGGCATCGTTACGAGAAGCTCGTCGGGCGGATCGGCAAGGATCCCCTGACAGGCCTTCAGGATCGTGGCCAACTCGATGAAAAAGGTCCGCTCATGCTGGCGGAAGCCCTCAAGTCGGGGCTTCCGCTGAGCTTGATGATGATCGATATCGACCATTTCAAAGCCGTCAACGACAATCACGGACACGCCGAGGGCGACAGGGTTCTTCAGGCCGTGGCAGCCGCTCTTTTGAACGCCAAGCGGGAAGGCGACGAGCTCTTCCGGTATGGCGGCGAAGAATTCGCGCTGCTGTGCCCGGAGGCGCCGGCGGGTGCATCCATGCTTGCTGAACGCATGAGGATGGCTGTTGCCGACATGGTTCATCCGCAACTCAGGCGACCGGTGACCGTCAGCATCGGCATCGCGACCTGTCCCGCCAACGCCAGGGATTTTCACGAGCTTCTGACGTTGGCCGACGCTGCCTTGTACGAGGCCAAGGCGCAGGGCCGGGACCGCGTGTTGGTTTCTGCGGTTCCGGCCTGAGGCGGTCGGCCGGCTATCGTCGGGTTTTTCGAGACGTTACCAGCCCACCTTGCGACCATCGAAGGCCAGGAAGGCCCCGCTGTGTTCGGGTTTTGCCGCCGCGATGATCGTTCGCAGGGCTTTCGCGCTTTCCTCTACGGGCAGCACGGCTTCTTCACCACCCATGTCCGTCTTCACCCAGCCAGGATGCAGTGACAGCACAGTGATGGCGTCCGGCTGCAGATCGCGCGCGAGCTGGACGGTCGCTATGTTGAGTGCGGCCTTGGAGCAGCGATAGGCGTAGTCGTCATCATCGTCGTCGAGCAGGCCTTCCGCCATCGAACCGGCGCGCGAGCTGATGTTGGCGACGACCGCGTTCTCACCGAGGCGCAGGTTTGCCCGCAAGGCGCGGATCAGCAGCACCGGGCCGAGCGTGTTGATGCACAACACTTCCAGGAACGCGTCCGGCTGCAGGCGATTCAGGCCGGCGGCCGGGCTGCGCACGCCGGCGTTGTTGATCAGCACGTCCAATGGCCTGCCGGCGAGGCGCCCCCCCAGCGCGGAAATCGACGCAGGGTCGGCAACGTCGAGCGGCTGATACTCGATGCCAGCTTCAAAGCTGTCGGCCGGCCGGCTGCGGCCGCAGGCGATGACCTGCCAGCCGCTCGCCGCATATTGCCGCGCCAATTCGCGTCCAAGTCCGCGCCCTGCACCGGTGACAAGGACCGTCCTAGCCGCCAATTGCGGCGCTCCGCGGCTTGGCTGCCGCTTCCTGGCGCGCGATCGCGGCATAGATTTTGCCGGAATACTTCACCGTGCGCTGCTGTGTTTCGTAGTCGACATGGGTGATGCCGAACGGCGTGGTATAGCCGTAGGCCCATTCGAAATTGTCCATCAGCGTCCAGGCGAAATAGCCGCGCACAGGCACGCCTTCGTCCGCAGCCTTCGCGACCTGCTCCAGATGTTCGACATAATAGGCGGCGCGCAACTCGTCCCAGACATGGCCGTCCGCGCCGACCGTTTCCGGCCGCGTGGCCACGCCGTTCTCGGAGATGTAGATCTCCTTCGGGGCATAGTTGTCATTCACATAGCGCAGCACGTCATACATGCAGCGCGGCCAGATCTCGTAGCCGACGGCAGAGTAAAGGCCTTCCGGCTGGACGCGCCGATAGTTCAGCGGCGCCAGCTCAGTGCCTTCGGCGATGACCGAGCGGCGGTAGATGTTGACGCCCAGATAATCGATGGGCGCGGCGATGACGGCGTTGTCGTCGGCATGGATCTCGGGGAGCAGATCGCCATAGAGCTCCAGCATGTCCTGGGGGTAGCTGCCCTTGAAGACGGCATCGAGGAACCAGCGGTTCTGCGCGCCATCGAAACGTCGCGAAGCGGCGACATCACGCGGATCGCTGCTGGCGGGTTCAGCCACATTGAGGTCGAAGACGATGCCGACGGAGGCGTCCGGCACCTCGGCACGAATGATCGGCACCGCCTTGCCATGGCCGAGCAGAGCGTGATGGCTCGCGGTCACGCCGCCCTTGGTGCCGTCGCGCAGGCCCGGCGCATCTTCGCCCGAGGCATGGCCGGACCAGCAGAAGGTCCACGGTTCGTTGAGGGTCGTCCATTTCTTGACACGGTCGCCGAAGCTGCGCGCAGCGAGTGCGGCATAGTCGGCCAGCGCGTCGGCAGTGGTGCGATTGTACCAGCCGCCCTGGTCCTGCAATGCCTGGGGCAGGTCCCAATGGTAGAGGGTCACGTAAGGTTCGATGCCGGCGGCCAGCAGATCGTCGATCAGGCGGTCGTAAAAAGCTATGCCCTTGGGATTGGCTGCGCCGCGTCCTTCGGGCAGCAGCCGTGTCCAGGCAAAAGAGAAACGGTAGGCGTCAAGCCCGAGCGTTTTCAGGACGGCGATATCGTCTTTCCAGCGGTTGTAGCTGTCGCAGGCAACGTCGCCGCTGGAGCCGTCGATGATGACGCCGGGCACCTTGCAGAAACGGTCCCAGATGCTTTCGCCCTTGCCGTCGGCCGCCGGCGCGCCTTCGATCTGATACGCGGCCGTGGCGGCGCCGAAGACGAAACCCTGCGGCAGGACAAGCGACGCCGCTCGTGCGTCCAGGTTACGCCTGTTATCGATGCTTGATGTCATATTTTCTCTCGACTGTGCTGATCAGGCTGGCCGCCGCCAGTGTCAGCAGGATGTAGAAGATGGCGGCGGAGTTGTAGGGCGCGAACGGCAGGAAGCTCGCCGACTGGAATTCCCGCATGCGCTGGGTGATGTCGCGGATGGACAGGATCGACAGCAGCGAGGTGTCTTTGAGGATGGCGATCAGTTCGTTGCCGAGCGGCGGGATGATGATGCGGAAAGCCTGCGGCAGGATGACGAGACGGGCCGTCTGCCAGCCATTGAGGCCGAGGCTGCGCGCCGCCTCGATCTGGCCGCGCGGGATGGCATTGATGCCGGAACGAAAGATCTCGGCCAGATAGGCGGAATAGGCCAGCGCCATGGCGGCGATGCCGCGCGCAAGATTGGGCGGATCGAACACGCCCTGGGTGGCGTCCTTCAGCGCGCCGGCGAGCGGCAGGCCGACATAGAGCACGATGACCAGCATGGGGATGCCGCGGATCGTGTCGACGATGAATTCCGAGCCGATCGAAAGCGGGTGGCGGCGATGGATGTGGCCGCCGAAGGTAAGCAGGCCGGTGATGATGGCGAGCACCGCAAGGGTGATGCCGGAAGCTCTGTCGGAATCCTTGAGGGCGGCGGTGCGCCAGAGCACAGGCAGATCGGCCGGTGCCGCAGCCGCCGGCAGCAGTGCTGCGCTGACATCGGCGTTCTTGCCGAGCGCGGCGATGGCTTCCATCGGCCCTTTGAAGGTGCGCAGCGGCACCTCGTCGCCCGGCGCTTCGGGAAATTGGCCGTAGCGAACAGCGCCGATCGTACCGGATGGCGTTCCTGACACGATGGCGACCTTGCCGTCCAGTTTGCCGACCAGCACATAGTCGTCGCTCGGCTGCAGCAGGAACCATGCGGCGGCACAGGCGAGCAGCGCGGTCAGCGCAACGAAGACGGAATTGGCGCGACGGCTGTAGTCAAGCTTGAGCAGGCCGACCCAGACGAGGCCGAGCAGGGCCGCCAGTATGTAGGCGGCAACGGCGGCGCGAATGGTCGTGGCGACGCCGGCGGCGAATGCCATGGGCGCCAGGAACAGGATGGCGACAAGACCGAAGCCATTGACCGCAAGCAGCGTCGCCCGGGCGGCGTTCCTTGCACGGGTTGCTTGTCCGCCGAAGAAGAAAAGTGCGAGTGCCGCAACGGTGATCGCCAGATAGGCCCAGAAGAGTATTGACGCATAGCCTTGGACCATCGCGTCGGCGGCATCGGTGAGCCGGCGTGGCGTCACGCCCTGCACCACCAGTTTCGAGGTAAATGGATCGACCGCGTTGGCGACGACGGAAGCCACGTAGGGTCGAATGATGTCGGTGCCGGCAGCTGCAACCGCCGCCAGCAGGCTCAGTGCGGCGCAGATCCTGGCGAGATAAGACCTTGGCGCCGATGCGCGCGAAAACAGGAGGCTTCCGACACCTGCCGCGAAAGCGGCCACCAGGAGCAGGAAGCCAGGAACAAAGACCGAGGAGCCATGCTCGACGCCGACGATGGCGCGCAACGAGCGCTGGTAGTCCGCGGAGCTTGCGAACAGGTAGACGATGAACGGCAGGGCGGCTGCGATGATCAGGTTGCTGGGTCGCAGGCGCATGAGGTAACGCATCTCTATCCGCCCTCCTTCGTTGAAGAGGCTCCGGCGCGGCGTCCCGCCGGAGCCCGTGAAGCGAAGCTGCTACTTGGCGCCCCAGTACTTGGCGATCAGCGCATCCAGTGTGCCGTCCGCCTTGATCGCCGCGATGCCCTCGTTGAAGGCGGCGATGTTCTCGTCACCCTTGCGGAAGACGAGGCCGAGCGGATCGGACTGCAGGTTGCGGATGGGCACCACCAGCTCGCCGGCAAACTCCTTCTCGTAGGCGGCGGCGTTGGCGCCGTTGATGACCACGCCGTCGACGTCCTTGTTCTTGAGCGCGATGAGAGAAGCCGCGAAACTGTCGTAGGCTGTGACATTCTCCTTGCCGGCGATGCCTTCGGCCACCTGGGCGTCGGTGGTGTTGGCCTGGGCCGAGAGTTTCTTGCCCTTGGTCTTGAAGTCTTCCGCGGTCAGCCCTTCGTCTGCGACGCGCATCAGGATCGCCTGGCTGTTGATGATGTAGGGCTCGGAGAAATCCATCGCCTTCTTGCGCTCGTCGGTGATGGAAACACCGGATGCGACGAGATCGAAATTGCCCTGGTCGAGCGCAGCGAAGATGCCATCCCAGCCGGTGGTGACGAATTCGGCCTTGCAGTTGATCCTGGCACAGATGGCATTGATGACATCGACATCGAAACCGACGATCTGACCGGTCGCGGTGTCGACGCTTTCCATCGGCGGCGAGGTGGTATCGGACCCTACCTTCAGCAATTTGCCGCCGAGATCGGCAGCGTGCGACGCGCCCGACAGCAGCAGCGCCATCACAAGTCCCGTCAGAATTCCCTTCATGCTCTTTCCTCCCGTTTTTTGAGCTTGATGATCGGATCAGGTGCGGCCAATGCGGCCACCCAGATTGTCAGGCTGCCGGCCGATCAGTTCAGGCCGGAACACTTCGGCGAGTTTCGCCGCGCCTTCATCCACCATGCGCAGCAGCAGGAATTCGCCGAGCCGGCGGCCGAGCACTTCGATTGGCTGGTAGAGAGTGGTGATCGGCGGGCTGAAGTAGGCGCTGACGTTGATGTCGTCATAGGCGATGACGTCGACATGCTCGCCGACACGAAGGCCGAGGCTGCTCAGCGCCGAAAGCACGCCCAAGGTGGTGGATTCGTTGACGCATACCAGTGCCGTTGGCGGCGACGGTTGCTTGAAGAGCTTCATGGTGGTGTCGCGGCCGAAACGCGCGGTGAGGTCGCCGCCATTCATCAGGTCGAGCGATGGCTGATGCCCCGCTTCCCGGAAGGCGCGGCTGAAGCCGTCGATCCTGTCCAGCGCATAGGACAGGCGTGGTTCGGCATTGATGAGCGCGATGCGCCGATGGCCGCCGGCAATCAGCCGTGCGGTTGCTGCATAGGCGGCCCATTCGTTGTCGACATCGACATGGGCATAAGCGAGCTGCTGCCGGCACCGGCCAAGCGATACGAAGGGGAAACCAGCTTCGACCAGCATGGCGATGCGTGGATCCTGCGCAAGGACACCGGAAAAGATCATTCCGTCGGCGAGCCGTTGGTCGGCAATGCGGCGTGCGACGGTGCAGGCGTCGTCGAAGTTGCGATAGCCGTAGACGGAAAGCTGGTAATCGCTGCCGTCGAGCGCCTGTGAGATGCCGCTGAGGATCTGCGTGTATTCGACGCCATCCCATTCGTAGCCGGCCGCCGAGGTGATCGGCATCAGCACCGCGGCCTGATAGGTCTTGCCCGTACGCAGCGCCATGCCGCGCGCGTTGGCCTGGTAACCGAGTTCGCGGGCGGCGGCGAGGATCTCCTCACGGGTGGCGTCAGTGACGACCGGCGAGCCGCGCAAGGCCTTCGAGATGGTGCCGATCGAATAGCCGGTATGCGTGGCTAGCGTCTTGATCGTCGGCAAAGTGCTGCCGGGTGCAGACTTGGCTTTGGCCATGATCGCCGCTTCTCCTCTCCCCTTTTAGAAAGCTATCAAGCGATAAAAACGATTTCAAGGAAAATAAAAACGTTTTTATTGTCGCATTGCGGTGGCATGCTGATGGCGGCCGCAGGCAAAAAAACGGCGGACCGAGGCCCGCCGTTCATCAAGGTCTGGAAGTGTGCAGTGCTCAGTCGATGTCGAAGGAGACGCCCTGTGCGAGAGGCAGTGCCTTGGAGTAGTTCACGGTGTTGGTGGCACGACGCATATAGGCCTTCCACGCATCCGAACCGCTCTCACGGCCGCCACCGGTCTCCTTCTCGCCACCGAACGCTCCGCCGATCTCGGCGCCCGACGTGCCGATGTTGACGTTGGCAATGCCGCAGTCAGAACCGTCGGCGCTCAGGAACCGTTCCGATTCCTGCAGGTCGCGCGTGAAGATCGACGACGACAGCCCGGCTCCAACCGCATTGTGCAGGTCGAGAACGCTGTCGAAGTCGGAGTACTTCATCACATAGAGGATCGGCGCGAAGGTCTCTTCCAGAACCGGACCAGCCTGCTTGGGCATCTCCACCAGCGCCGGACGCACGTAGTAGGCATCGCCATGGCCGTTATCGACACGAGCACCGCCGGTGACCGTGCCGCCATGCTTGCCGGCCTCACTCAGTGCCTTCTGCATGTTGTCGAAGGCTGCCTTGTCGATCAGCGGGCCGACCAGCGAGGCGGTCTCCAGCGGATTGCCGACCGAGACGCTCTCGTACGCCTTCTTCAGGCGCGGCACGAGCTGGTCATAGACGCTCTCATGCACGAACAGGCGGCGCAGCGTGGTGCAACGCTGGCCGGCCGTGCCCATGGCGCCGAAGGCAATGGCACGCAGTGCCATGTCGAGATCGGCACTCGGGCAGACGATGCCGGCATTGTTGCCGCCGAGCTCCAGCACGGCACGGGCGAAACGCCTGGCCAGGCGCGGACCGACCTCGCGACCCATGCGGGTCGAACCGGTGGCCGAGACCAGCGGCACCTTGGCATGATCGACCAGCACTTCACCGATCTCGCGCTCACCGATCAGCACCGGTGCCAGATTGGCGGGGGCATCCGCACCGAAGCGCTTGACGGCGCGGGCGAAGATCGCCTCGCAGGCCAGTGCCGTCAGAGGCGTCTTTTCCGAAGGCTTCCACACCACGGCATCGCCGCAGACCAGGGCCAGTGCGGCATTCCACGACCATACCGCGACAGGGAAGTTGAAGGCCGAGATGACACCGACGACGCCGAGCGGATGCCAGGTTTCCATCATGCGATGGCCGGGACGCTCGGTGGCGATGGTCAGGCCATAAAGCTGACGCGACAGACCGACGGCGAAATCGCAGATGTCGATCATTTCCTGGACCTCGCCGAGACCTTCGGACGGGATCTTGCCGACCTCGATCGAGACCAGACGACCGAGTTCGGTCTTGTGGGCACGCAGTTCTTCACCCAGCAGGCGCACCAGTTCGCCACGCTTGGGACCGGGCACCAGGCGCCAGGCCTTGAAGGCTTCATGAGCGGCATCGATCACCTTGTTGGCCTCGGCTGCCGAAACCGTCTTCAGCGCTGCCAGCTGCTCGCCCGTCACCGGGCTGCGCACGACCAGATCACCACCTGAAAGCACGTCCTTGGCAACGCCGAGCTTGCCAAGAAGATCCGCAGTTTCCTTCGCTATCGTCATGATATTCACCTTTCCGTTTTTGGGGGACCTGGCCGTTGTTCAGAGCCGTACGACGCCAGGGGTGCCGGGCGACGTCGCCTGCATGAATTGCGCAGCCATCTGTTTCAGTTTTTCGGGTGTGTAGCGGTCGTAGAAATGCTGGTTGCTGCGGCCGAGCCCGTGTTCGGCGCTGAAGCTGCCGCCGTGTTCCTCGACCGCGATCTCCGTCACGAGGCCGCGCAAGCGCGCTGCGCAAGCCGTGTCCGCGGCGCCATCGCGGTCGCGCGGCAACACCAGATTGAAATGCACGCCGCCATCGCCGATATGGCCGAAGTCGCAGATTTCGACTTGCGGGAATTCGTTTGCCAACAGTTCAGCCATGTGTTCGCGAAAACGCATGACTTCGCCCCGCCGGAAGGCGAGGTCGAGGCCGACAACATAACCCGCAGCCTTTGCCCCCTCCGACAAGGTGTGACGCAGTGCCCACATTTCGGTGGGCGCACCGATGAAAGCGTCGGCCAGTGGTGAGCCGGTCAGTTCCCAGATTTCAGCCAGGATTTCTTCCAGCATGGAGTCAAGCGTCTGCTCGCTGGCACGCGGGGCCCAGGAACGTGAAAGCTCGACAAGGATGACATAAGCAGGCACCGCCCCGCCGGGAAATGGATTGCGCAGAGATGGGACATGGGCAAGGGCATGACCGATCGCTGCCCCGGACAGACCTTCGAAGGCAGTGAGCAAAGTGCCGGCGCGTTCTTCCAGTTCGTTGAGCAAAGTGAGTGCCGCCGCGGCCGTGGCCGGCACGAGATAGGCCGTGGCCGTCTGTCTGGGCAGTCGTTCCAGATTGAAGGTGCACTCCGTGACGATACCGAAGGCGCCGCCTGTCCCGATGAAAAGCTGCTTCCAGTCCGGACCGGTATTGTCCTTGCGCAGACCTTTGCCGCAGTGCAGGACCGTGCCATCTTCGTCGGCCAGCACCAGCTTCAGTCCCAGCGTGTTGCGGCGCACGTCGCCAAAACGCAGGAAGCGTGCACCGCCTGTATTGGCGGCGACCATGCCGCCCGCCATGGGATCTGCGCCGAGATCGATGGGAAAGAACAGGCCGTGCGGTTCAAGCCGTGCGTTGATTTCCGAGAGGCGGAAACCGGCATCGACACGCAGGCTGCGGTTGTCGATATCGAGATCGAAGGTCGAGCGCAGTCGCTCGAGGCTGAGCACGCCCTGCTTGCCACTCTCGTCGGGGGTCGAGCCGCCGACCAGTCCGGTATTGCCGGACTGAGGCACCAGCGCGATGCCGTGGCGGGCACAATAGCCAACCACCTGAGATGCCGTTTCGGCCGTGGCCGGGCGCGCGACGAAAGCAGCGCGGCCTCCGGCGTAGCGGGCAGCGCTCTCGTAAGGTGCCATGTCGCTCGGTACGGTGAGCAGGCCTTGCGGGCCGAGAATGGCGCCGAGCCGGTCGATGTGATCGACGGCAAGCACCATCACGCGGCCGCTGACAGGGCGCGCGCGGCGGCGAGGCATTGTTCGGACGAAGCACGCTCGATACCGGCATAGTGCTCGAACTCATTGAGCACGGTTGCGCCCAGCGCTGTTTCGAACAATTTCTGGTTCGGACTGGCGACGAAGTCCTGCACGGCGTCATCACCCAGGTTGGACTGGAAGATGCCTGCCGCCGATACTGGCAGGAAGTCCTCATAGACGATGGGGTCGAAACGCACCAAGCCGGCTGCGATCAGGCTTTCGATGTCAGTACCGGCGTGACCGGAAAGATCGGCTCCCGGCACCACTGTATAGAGGAAGTAGCCGAGCCCTGCCTTGCGGATGGCGTTCCAGTCGTCCGGGAAAGCGGTGAAGCTTTCCTGCAGTGCCGTGACATAGTCCTGCGCGTTCGAGCCGTCGGCGGCCGGGCGCACCTTGGCGCGCGCTTCGTTGAGCAGCCGGTCATAGAGGCCGCGGCCCCTCGGGGTCAGGGCCACGCCGCGCTGTTCGATCTCGCCGAAGCGAGCTGTGTGCGAGCCCCCGGCGAGACTGCCGTCTGCATCGGGGAACAGGACACGCTCCTCGATAGCCTTGAACGAAGTCTGTCGAAGCAGGATCGGGCAGGCGCGGTTGGGCGGCCCTTCGACCACGGCCTTGGGTGCAATGCCGCGTCGTGGCATCGCGTCCTGCACGGCATCGATGTCGAGTGTCCGCGGGGTAAGGTGGTTGATGTGCGGGCCCTTGAAGGACACCACGTCGGCGATCAGGCGATGGGCGGCGTGCAGGCGTTCATAAAGTGCGTGGTCGACGCTCGCCCGTTCGTGCCAGCGGAAGGTGCCAAGCACCTCGGCGACGAAGCGTTTTCCGTCTTCCGATGAAAGGCCGCCATCGCGTTCGGCCTTTTCCACCAGCGCCACTGCACTGTCCGAAAAGATGCGGCGGTACTCCAGGATTTCCTGGGCGGCATCGCGCAATTCCGCGTCGGCGATCAGGTCGAGCCGAAGCAACGAGGTGAACACTCGGAACGGATTGACCTTGAGCGCTTCTTCGCCCACCGGGCGAAAGGCGGTGGAATGGACCGGGACGCCCGCCTCGCTGAGGTCGTAATAGCCGACCGGAAACATGCCCATGACGGCGAAGACGCGTCGCATCATGGCAAGCTCGGCCTCCGTGCCGAGGCGGATGGCGCCGTGACGTTCCTCCGAGATGCGCTCCAATGTCTCGGTGGCTTCGAGACTGGCCCGCAATCCAGGCTGTTGCTCAAGGGTCGCTGCGTTTACGTCAGCCACCAATTCCATCAGGGTGCCGTAAGCCGGCACTTCATCCCGATACATGGCAGACATGGCGGCCGAGAAGGCGGCCCGGATGGCATCACTGGACATGAAGCGCGAGACTGGCATGGGACTTTCCAATCATTGCAAGGACAGAAGGCTGGATGAAATGGCGACTTGATGCGCGATTGATGTTATATCGCTAGATGGAGTGCCTGAATTACCCTGAATCAATCTGACTTGATGCGAAAATTGCATGACTTTGTCGCGTAGCCTGATCCCGGACCTAGGCAGGCTGCAGGCCTTCGAGAGCGCCGCGCGCCATGGCAGCGTCACACAGGCTGGGCGCGAGTTGAACCTCACCCAGAGCACCGTCAGCCGTCAGATCCGCGAGTTGGAAGCCCAGCTCGGCATCACGCTTTTCGAACGCGTGCGCCAGCGCGTGGTGCTGTCGGAAGCTGGCCGAAAATTCCTGCCCGACGCGCGCAAGCTGCTTGAGCAGGGCGAGGCGGCGATGTTGCGCGCGATGGCTGGTTCCAAGGCCGCGCTGCTGCGCCTCGCCACCTTGCCTACTTTCGGCTCACGCTGGCTCGTTCCCCGGCTGCCGGATTTTCTGCGCGCCCATCAGGGCGTGGCACTCGACATTGCCTCGCGCTCGGCCCCGTTCGATCTCGAGGATCAGGGCTTCGATGCGGCGATCCATTATGGCCAGCCGATCTGGGCCAATGCCACGTGCCGATACATCTGCCAGGAGGTGATCGTGCCGGTGGCCAGTCCTGCGCTGCTGCAGACCGCGCCCCCGCGCGAATCCGAAGATCTGGCTCGCCTGCCGCTGCTGCATCTGGCGACAAGACCGAAAGCGTGGGTCGACTGGTTCCACCAGGCCGGTGTGGAAACGCAGGCGGCCTTCCAGGGGCACCGCTTCGACCAGTTCACCATGGTGATACAGGCGGCGTATGCCGGCCTCGGCGTGGCACTGCTGCCGCTCTATCTGATCGAACAGGAACTGGCCGCGGCGCGGCTGCAGGTGGCGATCGACCTGCCGCTGCCGACAGAGAACGGCTACCATTTCGTCATGCCCAACAGCAAACTCGATCATCCCGTCGCCAACGAACTGTATCGTTGGATCGTTTCGCAAGTCGGGGCATAAGGCACATACGAAACCCGGCGCAATTTCAATGACGCTCGAAAACCACTTCGCCGCCGCGGAGGGTCAGCACACAATGCGTATCGTTGAGGATATCTCCGGGCTGCGCCGTCAGCATGTTGCGCGAGAAAACCGCGATATCCGCGACCTGGCCCGGTATGAGCTTGCCCTTTACGTTCTCCAGTTTCTGCGAAAAAGCGCCGTATTCGGTGTAGACCTGAAGAGCTTCTTCGATGGTCACGCGCTCGCGTGCGTCCATCACGGTTCCCTTGCCGGTCTCGCGCGTCAGCATCGAATAGATGTTCGGATATGGGTTGGGATGTGAGACGGGGGAGTCGCTGCCTGTCGCGGGTTTGAAGCCGAGGTTCTTCCAGGTCTTGAGCGGATAGCTTGACAGCGCGCGTTCCTCGCCCAGGACGGAGATATAGGCGTCGCCGAAATCGTAGATGAAAACCTGCTGCGGGCAGGGGTAAATTCCTGCCCTGAGCATCCGTTCATGTTGTTCCGGCGTCGAGAAGCCGCAATGTTCGATGCGGTGTCGTCGGTCCGGATCGGGAAGGTCAGCAAGCGCCTTTTCATAGGCGGTAATGAGCTGCCCGATGGCGGCGTCGCCGATCGCATGGCAGGCAAGCTGATAGCCCTTTTGATGGGCGTCCAGCACCAGCGTTTCCAGTTCCGCGTCCTGCAAGATCTGCACGCCGGTGTTGTCGTCTCCGCCGAGATAGGGCTTGCTCATCCATGCCGTCCTGCCGCCAGCCGAACCGTCGAGGAAGATCTTGACCGCGCCGATCGTCACCATGTCGTCGCCGACGCCGGACACCAGGCCGGCTTCAAAACACTGCTGCACCATGGATTGGCCATCCTGGAGCAGGACGAGCCAGCTGCGTACCGGCAGCCGTTTTTGCAGTTTGGCGAGATTGTAGGCGCGGATTTCGTCGAAACCGGCTACCTGTCCGACCGCGGCGTCCATGACGCTGGTGACACCGTAGGAAAGCAGCAGATTGCCGGCTGCCTCGATGGCATCGATCATCTCATCCGTCGTCGGCTTCGGCATCGTCCTGAGAACGATGTTCTGGGCGGTTTCGGCGACCATGCCGGTCAAAATGCCGTCTTTCTGCTCGATCAACCCGCCATCGGGCACCGGCGTGTGTTCATCGACACCAGCCAGTTCGAAAGCCTTCGAGTTGAAGATCGCGATGTGGCCGCAGGCACGCTCGAGCAGGACGGGATTGTTCGGAGCTGCAGCATCGAGTTCCAGCCTGTGCGGATGCCGGCCGACATCAAGCTTGGTCTGGTCATAGCCGCGCGCCTTGATCCATGTGCCGGCCGGAGCGGATGCCGCCTTTTCGCGTATGACATCCAGCAGGCTCGTCAATGTGGGTGCGGCCTGCGGCGTTGCATCAATCCAGGAGAGTGTCAGGCCAACCAGCAGCAGATGAAGATGGGCATCGTTCAAGCCGGGAGTGGCGAAACGTCCTTGCAGGTCGATCAGGCGCGTCCTGTCGCCTTTCAGCGACAAGATCTGATCCGTCGTGCCGGTTGCAAGCACCTTGCCTTGCCAGATGGCGACAGCCTCCACCGTGCCTTCTTCGTAGCCGCACCAGATCGTGCCGTTGTGGACGATGGTATCAGCACACAGTTCGGGTATCGCAGACATTCTTCGGCTCCTACGCAAGCGCTGCTGCTCATCGCGAGCAGGCTTCTGGCAATTCATCAAACGACAAGGCTCGCGGATCTGGGTGCTACGTCACGGTGCCGTTTCCGGAACGGCTCGGTAGACGGCTATCTCGTCCGACTTGATCTTTTCGGTCATGGTAGCCGACGATCCAGATTTGATGTTGATTTTCCATTTCTTGGACGCTTTCGACGCCGCAGCGTTGAATGCCGAATTGGGTACCGACTGGAAGCTGTTGTAGCGGTACAAATTGTAGGACACGCCAGGCTGGAGTCCCGATACGGTGATCGTCAATGTCAGATCCTGCGAAGCCGGCCGGTTATTGGAGCCCTCGCGCATGATAGGTTTTTCATAATTCACATTCGTCGACAGACGTACCGGCAGCGTCTGACCATCGCGATCGATGATCCCGGTTATCGCAATGCCATAGTTGCTGCCCCCGCGGGCCAGCGCATAGTCGGGGTGGGCCTTCGAATTCGCTTCCTTGCGGTTGGCCTGGAAGGATCCGAACGGATACTTGTAAACATAGGTCGGCTTGCCGTTGGGAGTATAAAGCCCGTTGTCGCTGAAGGTGAGTTCATCGTCGGCATAGTAGGCCGCCGGCTTGGTGAGCGGATGTTTTGATGAAACGCCGGTGACAGGGACGATATGATCGTACTCGTTGTCGCCTGCATTCGGGTCGTTGGATACGCCGAAAGAGCGCTGATTGTAGTAGACACCAATGACAACAGGATAGCCGGATGCGACATTTTCCTTGACCCAGGCGAGGAAGTTGTTGGTGTTCGACGTGGAGGTGTTTTTCCAGGCTATGGCGGTCAAATGCATCTGCGCTGCGGTGTAGGAGTCATTAACACCAAGCAGAAGCTGGCTGCCTTCCGTGGACTGGTTGGCATTCTTGCTGGCGATCGCGCGCGCATCGTACTGGGACACGTATTGGCCGTAGTAGAGGCCGGCGCTGATCAGCGACACCTCCCCGCAATAACCATAGTTGGCCTCCCACTGTAGCCGAGGAGGAATGTCATTGGTCTTGCCATATGTCAGCAGGGCGTTCACGGGAGCGGCGTTGCCGAGAGCGCTTTCCGCAGAGGCGGTTGGCGGCTGACCGCACGCGGCCAGAGCCGAGCCGAGGAAGAGCGCTGCGATGCCCGGCTGGGATCCGAAGCGACGGAATGTGGGTATGTGAGAGGCATGTTCTGCGAGCTTGGGCAAGAGTATCTCCTCAGGTCTGGAGTTCACGAAGTCGTCGGGTTCACGTCGTCTGCAGCGAGAAGGGGAAATGGCACGCGACCTTGCGGCCGTCGGCAAGCTGAGCCAGGGCAGGGCGTTCGATCCTGCAACGTTCGTTTGCCGCCGGACAGCGCGGGTGAAAGCGGCAGCCTGACGGTGGATTGGCCGGGCTTGGAATCTCACCCTTGAGCAGGATGCGCTCGCGTTTCCTGTTGGCGGACAAGCGTGGAACGGGGATCGCGGACAGCAAGGCCTGGGTATAGGGATGTGCAGGTCTGCGAAACAGCAGGTCGGTCGGACCGATCTCAACCATGGAGCCGAGATACATCACCGCGGTACGCTCCGAGACTTGACGGACGACGCTGAGATCATGGGCAATGAAGAGCGTTGTGAGTTGCAGCCGCTTGCGCAGGTCGGACAACAGATTGACGATCTGCGCCTGCACCGATACGTCGAGGGCCGAGACGGGTTCGTCGGCGACGATCAGCTTTGGTTCAAGAGCCAGAGCGCGGGCAATGCCGATACGCTGGCGCTGACCACCCGAAAACTCATGCGGATAGCGGTCGAGAAAGGAGGCGGGCAGGCTGACGATGTCCATCAGTTCCCGCAATCGTTGGGTGATGCCGGCACGATCGGCAGTCCTGTGGACACGCAACGGTTCGGCAAGCAGATCCCCGACACGGCGACGCGGATTGAGCGACGCGGCGGGATCCTGGAAGATCATCTGCATGTGCCGGCGATAGGGCCGCAACTGGCGCGGCGATAGTGGAGCGATGTCGATTTCGTCCAGCACGATCCGGCCGGCACTGACGTCGTGGAGGCGCATCAGACAGCGGCCGAGAGTCGACTTGCCGCAGCCGGATTCGCCCACCAGGCCAAGCGTCTCGCCCGGAAAGATGTCGAAGGAGACGGCGTCGACGGCTCGCACGGCCTGCCCACTGCCCGGGATGAATGTCTTGCCCACCATAAAGGTCTTTGAGAGAGCCTCGACGCGAAGCAGCGGTCGGGTCTCCTGAAAGGTCGAGGGTGCATGCATGGCCGTCATGCTGGTTGGTCCATATTGTGGACGAGGCGGGACCGCCCGGCGTGCCTGTTGTCATAGTCGATGAAGCACAGGGCATCGCGCCCGTCGGCCATCTGTCGCGGTGGTGGCTCTGCGCACGCCGCGACGCGCGCGTGGCAGCGTGGCGCAAAAACGCATCCGGCAGGCCGCTTGTCCGGCTGAGGTGGCGATCCAGGTATGGAGACCAGGCGGTCGGGCCGAGGACCATCCAGCGGTGGGATCGAATCAAGAAGTCCCCAAGTGTAAGGATGCCATGCGTCGGCGAAGATCGCGTCGCATGAGCCATGTTCGACGATGCGGCCGGCGTACATGACCAGGACGCGGTCGGCCATTTCGGCGACGACACCCATGTCATGGGTTATCAGCACGATCGAGGACCCGAAATCTCGCCTCAGGCGACGCAGCAGGTCGAGAACCTGTGCCTGAACCGTCACGTCGAGCGCTGTCGTGGGTTCGTCGGCGATGAGCAGCGACGGATTGCACGAAAGCGCCATGGCAATCATCGCGCGCTGGCGCATGCCCCCGGAGAGCTGGTGCGGGTATTGCCCTGCGATCATGCGCGGGTTGGCAATACCGACTTCCCCGAGCAGTTCGATCGCCCGGTTCCAGGCGGTTCGGCGTGACAGTCCATTGTGAGCCTGGATCTGCTCCACGATCTGCCAGCCGACGGTGCGGACAGGGATCATGGCTGTCATCGGATCCTGGGAAATCAGCGCGATTTCGCGGCCGCGAATCCGGCGGAGCGTCCGCTCGGAAGCGCCAAGAATCTCTGCTCCCTTGAACGAAGCGGAGCCCCGGACCCTGGATGAAAGCGGATCGAGCAGTCCGAGCATGCTCAGGAGAGCGACGGTCTTGCCCGAGCCGGATTCGCCGACGATGCACAGCGTTTCCTGCTCGTTGACCTGAAAGGAGAGATCTTCGATCACCTTGATCGGGCCATTGCGACCGGCGAAGGAGATCGAGAGTTCGCGCACGTCGAGAAGTGGTGCTGCCATCTCAGTGGCTCCTCGTGCGCGGGTCGAGCACCGCGTACGTCATGTCAACGACCGCATTGGCCAGGACCACGAAGAAAGAGGCGTACATGACGCTCGCCATGATCACCGGCAGGTCGAGGCTCTGCAAGGAATCATAGGTGAGTTTGCCGACGCCGTTGAGCCCGAAGATCACCTCGGTCACCAGGGCGCCGCCACCGACGAGTGCGCCGAAATCAAGCCCGAACATGGTGACGAAGGGGACGAGCGACATGCGCAGGGCGTGACGCAACAGGACCCGCACTTCCGATATGCCCTTGGCGCGTGCCGTGCGGATGAAGTCTTCCTGGTAGGTCTCGACGATGTTGGCGCGTAGCACGCGTCCATAGATACCGACGAAGCCCAGCGACAATGTGAGCCAAGGCAGCAGCAGGGCCTTGAACCAGCCGACCGGGTCTACCCACAGGGGTACATAGCCGAGCGCCGGAACCCAGGAGAAAAGAAGTGTGTCGTGCAAGCGGTTCTGCGACACGAGGTTGGTCATTTCGCCGAGCCAGAAAACGGGAATGGCCACACCTGTAAGCGAAAGGATCATCAAGATGCGGTCGATGAGGCTATCGCGGTAGGCGGCGGCGAGAATGCCGACAGCAAGCCCGCCGATGAGCCAGAACAGCGCCGCGCCGAAAACGAGCGAGAGGGTCACTGGAGCAGCTTCGATGATCGCCGGCACGACCTTCAGTCCGCGATTGACGAATGAAACGAGATCCTGGGTCACGAAAAGCTTTTTCATCATCACGGCGTATTGCACCGGCAGCGGGCGATCGAGGCCGAAATCATGACGCACCGCAACCAGCGTTTCAGGCGCCGCATTCTTGCCTGCGATGCGGGCGGCGGGATCGGAACCCGGCGTTGCGAAGAAGATCAGGAAGACCAGGATGCTGATGCCGAACATCACGAACAGCATCTGTGCAAGGCGCTGCAGAAGGGCCGCCAACATCATCGTCTTACGGCCTCAGCTTGGCGCGGGGATCGAAGGCGTCGCGTACACCATCGCCTAGAATGTTGAGCGCGACGATGGCGACGATGATGACCAGTCCTGGAGCCGTCGAAACCCAGGGTCGGCTATAGAGCAGGTTCTGGCCGTCCCGGATGATGGTGCCCCAGCTCGCACCTGGGGATTGCACACCCAGCGAGAGGAATGACAGGGCCGTCTCCGTGGCGATGTTCAGTGCCATCATCAGTGGAACAAACACGATCAGCGTGGTGACGACGTTCGGCAGGATATCGCGGATCAAAATCCGGTAAGGCGGCACACCGAGCCCGATCGCGGCCGTGACGAAATCGCTCTTCCTGAGGGCGAGGACCTGTCCCCTGATCGGGCGAGCGACGTAAGGCACGTAGATGATGCCGATAATGATGATCGGGATGATGAGGCTGCTGGAATCGATGACGATCGGCCCAAGTTCGATGCGGGAATTGAGGAGGACGATCGAGAGAGAGATGGCCAGCAGGTAGATCGGGAAAGCCCACAATATGTCCAGGGCACGGGACAGAACCCGATCGATCCAGCCGCCGAAGAAACCCGAGGAGATGCCGACGAGCGCGGCGAGAACCAGCGTGATCGCCGTCGACGTGCTGCCAATGAACAGGGTGGCTCGCCCGCCGTACAACAGGCGTGCCATCACGTCCCGGCCTTGCTCGTCTGCTCCCAGGAAATAGGGGCCGAATTGCCATGTCGGGCCGATCGGCATGACACCGATCCCCAACCCCTCGGTGGATGGCGCCAGGACTGGAACGCTTTCGCCGCCGAGCGTGATCTCGCCTTCAAGGTTGGAGTTGAAAGGATCGACGTTGGCAATGTGTTTCGCATAGATCGGTGCCAGCAGCGACGCCACGATAACCACGACCAGGACAAGTGCGGCGGCCAGGGCAGATCCATCGCGCGAAAATCTATGCAAGGCCTGTGCCCAGGGGCCGCGAGATCGCGCATTTATGTGCTCGGCCTGATCTGGTGGGGGCGGTAGGACCATCCCGATTGCGGGCTCAATCGTCATCTAGCGTACCCAGCCGAGCGTATATGCCCAGGTATTGGTCGCCTTGGAGAACTGGAAGTTGCCCATGCGCTTGGAGACAAGCGTGACCTGTTTGGGATTGAACAAGGGGATGAGCGGAACCTGCTTCATCATGCCCTGGTCGATCGCGGCCCACAGCTCGCTTGCCGCCGCCTGATCCGTGATGCCGACGGCCAGCGCCTTGTCCATCCGGGCCTGGAGGTCCTTGTCACAGAACCCGGAAATATTGGGAGAGGAATCGGAGCCTTCTCGAAACGAGCCGCATCCGAGCAGAACATTCAAGAAGTCGCTGGCTGCCGGGTAGTCGGCATACCATTGCGTGACCGATATCTGGACTTTGTTGTTGGTATTCTGGATGTAGCCGTAATGTATGTTGCCCGATATCGACTTGATGCTGGCGCTGTAGCCGATCTGGTTGAGCAGGCTCTGCAGATAGGACCCGATGTTGCGCGATATCTCACCATCCTCGGTGAGGATGGTGACGGTCTGCCCCTTGGTCCCGGATTCATCGACCAGCTGCTTTGCCTTCTCCAGATCCGGTGCGGTCCACTTGCTGCCGGGGGCCTTGGTATGCAGGCAGAACGGACTGTAACCCTGCATCCCAGGTGGCAGGATCTGGCAGGTCGGTGTTGCGAGGTTGCGGCCACCGAAGAAGTTGATCACAGCCTTTAGGTCGATGGCATAGGCCAGCGCCTGGCGCGCCTTGAGATTGTCAAAGGGAGCCAGGTTGACGTTGAGCGGCAGGTACCAGAAGGCGAGTTGCGGATCGAGGTGCACCTGCGTCGGGTACTTCGTTCCGAGCTCAGCCAGGCGTGAAGCCGGAGGCTGATCGAACATGACGTCGGCCTGATCATTGATGATCGCGTTGACCTGGGCATCGGCCGTCAAGCCGAAGCGGAGCTCGAACCGATCGACATAGCCGTCCGGCTGGGCTTCGACACTCCACTCCCTGAAATGCGGGTTGCGCGCCCAGATGAGAGCCTTGTTGGGATCATAGCTTTCGAACGCATAAGGTCCCGTACCGGGGATGGGCTCTATACCGACGTCTCTGGCGATGGTTTCGGCCGGCAGGATCGACGCATGTGGCATCGACAGCTTATCCAGGAACTCGCCATCGGGGGCGGTGAGATTGATCGTGATGGTCCAATTCGACTTGTCGGCAACAACGCCACCATCGAGCGTGCAGCTGTCAGGCTTGGCGAGGCAGGCGTCGGCACCGATGATGTCCTTGTACCAGGTCCCGGATGTCGGGCTCGACACTTTGAAAATGCGCTGGAATGAGGCCACGACATCGTCGGTGGTCAGGTCCTTGCCATTCGAGAACTTGATGCCCTTGCGCAGCTTGAAGACATAGGTCTTCCCGTCATTTTCGACGCTCGGCATCGCTTCGGCGAGGTCGGGAACGATGGCAAGACTGTCGACACCGCCGGCTTTGCGGAATGTCATGAGGCCGTCGTAGACACCGCCATAATAGCTCCAATAGAGCGGCGCGTAGTTGATCTGCGGGTCGATCGTTCCGCCGGCCGATTTGGCGACCACGCGAACGGTTCCACCGCGATGCGCCTGCATCAGGTCGGCCCGACTTTCAGCAGCCTGTGCCATGCCGGACAAGGAGCCGAGGCAAAGCAGTGCAATGCTGAGTGAAGCCAGGATGCTGCTTTTTCGCGGCATAAATCTCTCCCGTTCCGCCTCGATGGCGGCCATGTGCGTTGCTCCTCCCATGAGACCGGGAGGTGAACAGCGCCGTTTCAAACGTTCCCCTTTCACGAACACTAGGTTGGCTTATCCTGGATGGGAAATTTATTTTGTTGCTTCTGATGATTGAAAAATTTTATCTTGAAGCATGCTCAAATACGCTCAAAGCTTCTGTGTCCTGGCCGAGGAACTGCACTACAGCAAGGCGGCCGCCCGCCTGCATCTGACGCAGCCGGCGCTGACCTATCAGATCAAGAAACTCGAAGAGCAGATTGGTTGCACGCTGCTGCGACGCTCGCCGCACCAGGTCACTCTCACCGAGGCGGGGATGGTTCTGGCCCGGGAACTGAGTGTGGCATTGAACCAGGTCAACCGGGCCGTCCAGATGGCGCAGGATGCGGCGCGAGGGGATGCCGGCGCGCTGGCGATCGGCTACTGCGAGCTGCCCGAAGCGGGAAACATGACGGCCATCATCCGCCGCTATACCGAACTGCACCCGGGGGTCGATGTGACCTTGCTGAATCTGCCGACGATCGAACAGGCTGATGCCTTGACGGCGGGTTCGATCGACGTCGCCTTTCTCCATCCACCCTTGAACGCGCCGCAACTGGTGATGCGGCCCGCCGGCGAGGAATGGATTGTCGCCGCGCTTCGCGCCGATCATGCCTTGGCCGGCCAGCCCATTCTGAAATTGGCTGAACTGATGTCTGAGCGACTGATCGTCTGCGCCGAAGAACTCGGGCCTATCATGTACAATTCGATACTGGCTGCCTGCGGGAAGGCCGGCTTTCAGCCGAGGCTCCGGGAGGAAATGTTCAGATGGCATTCCATGCTCGACCAGGCTGCTTCGGGCCTTGGCGTGGCCTTCGTGCCGGCATCGCTCGCCGGCACCCATCCGCAACTGGTCTTCAGGCCGATCAAGGATCTCGACGTGAAACTGCAGACGTCGATCGCAACGGCCGGAGAGCCGAGCAGGCCGGCCGTGGTCCGGTTTCTCGCGACGGCAGCTTCATATCTGAACGACGTCGTTCACTCATGAGCCCTGTGCGTCGCGGAATCGGGGACGACATCCGCAACGTGCCGGCTGAACCTATTGGTGGCGCGATTGCCGGCTCAGTGACCTGCGGGTTCGGCTGCCGCTTCTGCTTTCGGTTGCACCGGTTTCATGATCGGTTCCATCAACCCGTTGCCGCGCCGCTTGATGGCATTGTCGCGGATCTCATCCTTGCTGAGATAGTTGACCTGGTTGACCAGCACATCATGGATGAGCTCGATGCCGACGCGGGCATTGACGCTCTCGCGGATCGAGTTGCGGAACTTGTCGAGATCGACCGTGTCCTGCTTGGAGAAATCGATCTGCGGATTGGCGTAGAGATAGGAATAGACCTGGTCGGTGATCAGTGCCATTGCCGGCACTGACAACTTGGCCATTTCCTTCGGCTCCACCGTGTAGACCAGCTTGGTCAGGAAATAACCCTGCACCACTGAGCTGCGTATGATCGGCACCGAGATGATCTCGGTCGAGACATAGTCCAACCCGCCGAGCAGCGGCTTCGGTGCCGGGTCATCACCGCGCGCACCCGCCGCCTGAAAGGCGTAGAACGTTGCGCCTACGGTAGCGGCGACGATCCAGAGCGCGGCGATGATGAACTTGATCATGGCTGTTACGATTTGGCCCAGCCAAATTCGCCGGCGGAGTAGGTGCCGTCGGCTTCGGCGTGCTGGATAGCATTCTTCATCAGGTTGGCCACTTCGCTCACGGCGCTGAGGTGGGCGAGCAGGGCGGCTTCGTTGCGTTCCAGCTTGCCGCGCAGGCGCAGCAGCCCCTCCTTGTGCTCGTCGACGAGTTCCTCGGCGGCGATGTTCTTCATGGCGCGGTTGAGCTCATAGAGGCAACGACTCTTGCGGGCGTTCGAAGCCTTGAGATCGAAATTCATGTCGGTGCGGATTGCTGCCGTCTCCGTCTCGACCGCATCCTCGATACGGTTGATGATCGCGGTGAGGCTGCCCACACGGGAGATGGTGAGGTCGGAATGTGCCATGAGGCCCGTATTGTTCTCCAACTGATCCATGGTCGTTCCTAAACCCTTGTCTTCGTTTCAACCGGCGCGGCATCGTCGTCCAGCGAGCGAACCATCCGGCGCTGCATTTCCTGCACGAGCGAATCCGACAGCCGGTTCTGCTCATCGATCGTCGCTCGTTCCGGGCCCCCCGCGACAGGTCCGACGGGTAGTGTCCGTTCCCCGTCACGATAGTGGTCGGCCAGCATCGAGCGGGCGATGCCGATGCCACCACGTTCGGCCATCACGTCCGCCATGCGCTCGGCAAGCTGGGATTTCCACATGTCTCCTGCCAGACCCTTGCCATAGACGCTCTCAGTATCCTTCGGCAGCATGTTCTGGATGAAGGTCTGCAGCACCATCGCTTCGAAGCGCTTGAACTCCTGACCGCGATCTGTTCCCGCAGGTGGTCCGGCCGGGCGCGACCCCATGTCGGCATCGACCGCGAAAGCGACGGAGGCGCCGCCGGCGCGCTTGGTGAGCGCGGCGCGGGCGGCCTCTATGTCCATGGGCTCGGCGGCGCGGGCCACGTCCAGGACGATGTCGCTGGGAGGAGAGATCGCCAAAAGCTGTACCTTCTCGTTGCTATTCTGCGTTGAGTGATGATCGCTGAACAAGCTTGCCGCAGGCTTGCGGGAGCGGAGCGGATTGTCGTCGCGTTGTCATCTTCATTTTTCTGGCGCGCGTTTTTGCTCGATCAGATCGAGCCGTTCGCGATCGGAGCGCTGGCGCTCGTCGTCGCGGCGCGCATCGCGGTAGGCGCGTTCGACCATGTTGGTGCGAGCGGTCGCGGTGGCGACGCTGCCTGCTTCGCGGCGCGCATTCTCGAGGTTGCGGTCGCGTTCGGCGCGAGCGGCGGCAATCCGCTGCTGGTAGATCTCCGGAAACAGCGTGGACAATGAATCCGGTGCATCGAAACGGGCAGCGATTTCCGCTGCCTCCTGGTCGGCCGCAACGGCCTTGGCCAGGTAGCCGGCGCGGCGCATCTCGTGCAACGCCTTCAGCTGTTCCTGTACTTCGACGAGCTTCTTCAGGCGGTCCTTGCGGTTCGTCATGGCTCACCTAGCCAGGGTAGTTTCGATGAAGCCGTCGCCGAACAGCGACAACAGCGTCGGAATGGCGAAGTAGAACAGGATCAGGCCGCCGGCGATCACGAAGGGAAGCGAGATAAAGTAGATCGGAATCTGTGGCGTCAACTTGTTGACGAAACCGATCGCCAGATTGATCAGGATGGCATAGGCGACGAAGGGGCTGCCCAGTCGAAGCACCAGCAGGAACGATTCCGAAAGCGTGTCGGTGACGTCGACCAACGATGCCTGGGCGCTGAAGAAGACGTTCACCGGCGCCACGTTATAGGAAGCGATCAGCGCGCGGATGACCTCATGATGGAAATTGAGGGCGAAGAGCAGCATCAACGCTGAAAACGAGATCAGCGCGGCAATCGCCGCCTGCGGCTCGGGCTCCTCAATTGCCGGACCCCCGGTGCCGCCATAGCCGATCAGCATGGCGATTCCGGCGCCGATGAAGCGCAGCGCTTCCATATAGAGCCGGGTCATGGCTCCGATCAGTCCGCCCACCAGCAATTCCGAAACGATCATCGGCACGAAGATGGCGGGTCTGGTGTCGACGTAAGGAAAGATCTTGTCCCACAGGAAGGCGAGCAGTCCCACTGTGACGGCCACCGCCGCAAACAGGCGGATCTGCAGCGGCAGGCGGATCGAGGACAGTCCCGGCATCAGCATGAAGCAGGCGCCGACGCGGCAGAAGGCGAGGAATGCCGCCAGCACGAAGCCTTGCGTGACCGTTGTCAGATCCATGATCAGGAAATGGTTCCGAGGACCCTGATCTCGACACCCTTGGCAATCTCGACATGGCTGAGCACCGGCAAGGTGGTGAACAGCCTTTCGATAATCATGCGCACGTAGGGGCGGGCATCTGGCGCGGTCACCATCACGAAGCGCTCGCCGGCCTCCATATGCTGACGGACTGCCTTGGATGCCTCCTGGCCGAATTCTTCCAACTGGCGCGGGTCGATATCGAACTCACGGATCTCGCCTTTGGCATCGCGCTTGAGGCTCTGATGGAAGGCGAGGTCCCAGCGATTGCCCAATCTTAGCACCTTCAGCACGCCTCCCTCGGAGAGGTCTCCGCAAATCTGCTGTGCCATGCGGATGCGCACATGCTCGACGATCTGTTCGGTGCGCCGCACGTGCGGCGCGATCTCGGCGATCGCTTCGATGATGAGATGCAGGTTGCGGATCGAGACACGCTCGGCGAGCAGCAGCTTGAGAACCGCCTGCAGGCCCGGGTAGGAAATATGCGAGGAGCAGATTTCGTCGGCCAGCTTGCGATATTCGGGATCCTGGCTGTCGAGCAATGTCTTCATGTCCTTGTAGGACAGCAATTGCGGCAGGTTGTTGCGGATCACCTCGGAGAGATGGGTGAGCAGCACCGACATGTTGTCGGCGAAGGTGTACTGCTCGCGCTTCAGATCCTCGGCGAAAGCTTCCATGACGGAATAGGCACGCATGCCGAAGGCGGGCTCGCGTACTTCTTCGCCTGGAATCTCGGGCAGATCGCGGGTGCCGAGCAGCACCATCAATTCGCCGACCCGCATCTGGTGCTCGGCCACGACGGTGCCGTGGATTTTGATCTGATAGCTTTTCGGCGGAATGCCAAAATCGTCGGTGAGTTTCACCTCGGGCACCACGAAACCGTATTGCGTGGCGAATTTCTTGCGCATCTTGCCCATGCGGAAAGCAAGTTCCTGATGCGAGGTGAGCAGCTTGGTCGAAAGCTGCTTACCGATCAGCAGTTCGATCTCGGCTGTCGCCAGCGAGGATTTCACCGAATTCTTTTCTTCCTCGACCTTGGCGGCGGCTTCGCGGCTGCGCGCCTCTTCCTGTTCGGCCACGCGGCGGTTCTGACGCAGCGGAATGATGTAACCCATACCAGCCATGGCCGCCCCCAAGGTCACGAAGGGAAACATCGGCAGGCCGGGCATGACGGCGAGCAACCCGAGCAGCGCGGCCGCGACATAAAGCGCGCGCGGATGCGCGCCGAGCTGGCCGAACACCGCCTTGTCGGCCGAGCCGCGCGTGCCGCCCTTGGAGACGAGCAGGCCGGCGGCAAGCGATACGATGAGGGCCGGGATCTGGGTGACGAGACCGTCGCCGACGGAGAGCTTGATGAAGACGTCGGCAGCCTCGCCGAGCCCCATGCCGTGGCGCAGGTAGCCGATGGCGATACCGCCGACGATGTTGATGGCGGTAATGATCAGGCCGGCGATGGCGTCGCCGCGCACGAACTTCGAAGCACCGTCCATGGAGCCGAAGAAGGAGGATTCCTCTTCCAGTTCGCGGCGACGCAATTGCGCGGTCTTTTCGTCGATCATGCCGGCTGACAGGTCGGCGTCGATCGACATCTGCTTGCCGGGAATCGCGTCCAACGTGAAGCGGGCGCCGACTTCCGCGATGCGGGTGGCACCTTTGGTGATGACGATGAAGTTCACCACGATCAGGATCAGGAAGACGATCAGACCGATGACGAAGTCGCTCGACATTACCAGTTTCGAGAAGCCGGAAATCACGTAGCCAGCGGCATGCGTGCCTTCGTTGCCGTGCGACAGGATCATGCGGGTCGTGGCGATGTTCAGCGACAGGCGCAGCATGGTGGCGATAAGCAGCACGGTCGGGAACGACGAGAAGTCGAGCGGCCGGGGAATCCACAACGCCACCATCAGGATCAGCACCGAAAGCGCGATCGAAAAGGCGAGGCCGATGTCGATCATGAAGGCCGGGATCGGCAGGAACAGCACCGCCAGAATGACGACGATGCCGAGCGCGAAGAAGACATCGCGGCTGTTGCGTGGCATTGCGTCCGTCGAAATGCTCTCGCTGATGGCCATATCTACCTCACGTCCAACTCTTTGTTCCTGCGCAATTCCGGACGGAAAACCGCTACGCACTTTTCCTGGAATTGCATTTGTCGGCCCTGAAAACGGCAGTCCGGGCCATGCACCGTAACCGGCCAAGCTTGCGCGAGCCTCGAAGGTTTTGAAAATCGCGGCGTTGGCCGACCGGATGTGTCGGTCTGCGCGGTTGCCACGCCACAATGTGGGGCGTATCAGGCGTTCAAGGGCGCTGCCCATAAAAGACATTCGCGAGCCGTCCGTTGTCTTCGAACCAGTCCTTGTCTGTCCAAGCCCGTCGCCTGCGTGCCCTGCTGGTCCGTTCGGTTCCCATGCTGGAGGCGCGGGGCATCATCATCGTGCTGATCGCGGCGGTGGTTGGTGCGTTCTCCGGCGTGGCGGTGACTGCGATGAGTGCCTTTGTGCAAGGCATGCATTGGCTGCTGTTCGACGTGCCGGAAGGCGGGCGGCTGTCATCGATGTTTTCACTGGGTCATCCGCTCCAGGCGGCGATGCCCGCCGTCGGTGGTCTGTTGCTTGGCCTTTCCATCATCTGGCTGCGCAAGCGCAAATTCCGCACGCCGGTCGACCCGATCGAAGCGAATGCGCTTTATGGCGGTCGCATGTCGCTGACCGATACTTTCATCATTGCCGGCCAGACGATGCTGTCTTCCGGCTTCGGCGCATCGGTCGGTCTCGAGGCCGGCTATACGCAGGTCGGTGGTGGCTTCGGATCGCGCCTTGCCCGCTTCTTCCGCATGAAGCGCAATGATGTTCGCATCCTGGTCGGTGCCGGCGCTGCCGGCGCTATCGCTTCAGCCTTCGATGCGCCCCTGACCGGCGCCTTCTATGGTTTCGAGCTGATCATCGGCATCTATTCGATCGCCAATGTCGCCCCGGTCATGACCGCGGCGATCTGCGCCACACTGGTGACAGGCTGGCTGGGTGGTGCGCCGTTCCCGCTGGAGCTCGGTGCCGTTCCGAAGCTGACGGCCAGCCAATACCTGCCTTTCCTGGCACTGGGGCTGATCGCCGGCGGCATCTCGATCGCGATCATGTACATGGTTGCTGCTGTCGAGCGGGGCCTGACACGGCTGTCGATCGACTCCTCGCTCAGGCCTTTCCTGGGCGGTTGCGCGGTCGGGTTGCTTGGGCTGATCACACCACAGGTGCTGTCCAGCGGGCACGGCGCGCTGCATCGGGAATTCGCGATGAACTACGGGCTCACCGTGATCGTCACCGTGTTCCTGCTCAAGATCGCGGCCTCCGTCATTTCACTTGGCTCCGGTTTTCGTGGCGGCCTTTTCTTCGCTTCCCTGCTGCTTGGCGCGTTGCTGGGCAAGATCTTCGCCGCGATCATGCTGGCGATTGCACCCGCGGCCGGATTCGATCCGGCGGTTGCGGCCGTCGTCGGCATGAGTTCGATGGCGGTCGGCATCATCGGCGGCCCGCTGACCATGACTTTCCTGGCGCTGGAATCGACGGGTGACCTGACGCTGACAGGTGTTGTGCTTGCTGCCGCGATCATGACGTCGATCCTGGTGCGCGAGACATTCGGCTACTCATTCTCGACCTGGCGTTTTCATCTGCGCGGTGAAACCATTCGTTCGGCACAGGATGTCGGCTGGATGCGCAGCCTGACCGTTGGCCTGATGATGCGCAAGGATGTTCGAACCATCACGGCGATGACGACGGTCGCGGAATTCCGCCAGCAGGTGCCACTCGGTTCTGCACAGCGTGTCATCGCGGTGGATGGCGAGCAGCGCTACATCGGCATGATCATCGTTGCCGATGCCTATGGCGACCAGCCCGACCCGGCAAGCACGGTGCTCACCCTGGCCCGCTTTGGCGATTCCGTTCTGGTGCCGTCGATGAACGTGCAGTCCGCCGCCGAGACTTTCCATCGCGCCGGCGCCGAGGAACTGGCCGTCGTGGAAGATTTCGAAAGCCGCAAGGTCGTCGGATTGCTCACCGAGGGCCATCTGTTGCGTCGTTATGCCGAAGAACTCGACAAGGCGCGGCGGGATCTCTCCGGGGAAAGTTAGAGCAAGCCCGCGTTTGCGGGAGAACGGAAACGTTCGAAGGCATCGACCCGATGACGGCCACCGGATCAGTGCTCGTCATGCGGTTTCGGCGTGCCGTAATAGCCGATCGGATTGGTTGGTCGTTCGATCATGCGGCGTACTCTCGGCCGCTCGATGCCGGAGTGCAGCGCCCGGATGCGTTCGGTGATTTCGGCATCCGCATGGGTCGCGCGTTTGTTGTGGCGGATATAATCCAGCCAGGTCGGCGTGTGATAACTTTCCATCCAGATTTCCGGATGTTCCAGGTCGCGCGCCAGCACCCAATTTCGGGCGCCGTCACGCCGGCGCACACGCGCCCGCTCGGTCATCACCTTGAGGAACTCCGGGACATCCTCTTCCTTGATCTCATATTCGATCGTGATCTCGATCGGCCCCGAGCGTGGCTTGAGGTCGAGCGCCAGCATGGGTTCGCGCCAGCGGTCGAGCGGATCGAGATTGGGCGCAATATGCTGCGGCAATGGCAGCACGAAGCCGATGGCTGCGCCGGCCAGCATGGTGACTGCTGCGGCCAGGAGCGCAACGCTGGCGCCATGATTGTCGGCGGTCACGCCCCAGATCCAGCTGCCGAGCGCGATGCCGCCAAAGGTCGCCATCTGGTAGATCGACAGCACGCGCCCCACCACCCAGCGCGGGGTCGACATCTGTACGGTGATGTTGAAATGCGAAAGCGCGGTGACCCAGCATGCGCCACCGACAAGCAGGCCGAGCGCCACCTGCCAGGCATAGGGGCTGATGGCGGCGACAGTCGAGCAAAGCGCAAAGCCGAGGAAGGCCGAGCGCACCATGGTTTCGCTGGGCAGAACCTGTCTCAATCGGGCGCTGGTCAATGCACCGATGACGGCGCCGATGCCGAAGGCGCCCAGCATGATGCCGTAGGTGAGGGCACCGCCCTTGACGAGGTCACGCGTCACCAGCGGCAGCAGGGCAAGAACGGCGCCGGCGCTGAAGCCGAAGGTGAAGCCGCGCACCAGCACCTTGCCGATGTTGGGTGACATGGCGACATAACGCAGCCCGGCGCCCATCGCAGCGCCAAGTGATTCACGAGGAAGGTTGGACGCCGGCAGGTTGGGCTTCCAGCGCGCCATCACGATGATCAGGCCGACATAGCTGAAAGCGTTGGCGGCGAAGGCAGCCGCGGCACCAAGCGTAGCCACGATGATGCCGCCCAGCGCCGGCCCGACGCTGCGGGTCAGGTTGAAGCCCATCGAGTTGAGCGCCACCGCGGCCGGCACCTTGTTGCGTGGAACCATATCGCCCACCGAGGCCTGCCACGAGGGACTGTTCAGCGCGGTGCCGCAGTCGATCAGGAAGGTGAAGGCCAGAAGCAGCCAGGGGGTGAGCAGGTCCAACTGGGTGAAGACCATCAGCAACAGTGAGACCACGAGCATGAAGCTTTGCGCGATCAGCATCACCTTGCGCCGGTTGTAGCTGTCGGCGATCGCGCCGGCCACCAGCGCGAACAGCATGATCGGCAATGTGGTGGAGGCCTGCACCAGCGCCACTTGATAGGGCGAGGTGGCGATCTGCGTCATCATCCACGCGGCGCCGACACCCTGGATCAGGCCGCCGAGGTTGGAGACCAGGCTGGCACTCCACACGGCGCGGAAGATACCATGCTGAAAAGGTGCCAGCGCGGAAACACGTTGGCTGTTCGGCTCGTCCTCGATAGCCGGACCGCTGTCTTGGGGCATATCTCGTCTCGTGAATCGCGGCTCTGCCGGCAGCGTTTGCCGACAAAGTTAGACGAGACTGCGGAAAAGGCGAACGAGTTTTCGTCATCCGACTGGTCCAGTGGAGAGATAGGGCAATTCCAGGAAAAGCGTTCGACGGTTTTCCGTCCGGAATTGCGTAAAAACAAGGAACCGAGGCGTTCCCGCTTTTCCGTGAAAACGGAACGCTTCAGACCTCGCCGGCGGCTGGGTTCGTCGACCAAGATCGATGTTGGATTTGTCGACCAAGGTCGACGGGGTCGAGCAAGCTCGACCTTATCAGAAGCCGTGCTGGATGCGCTCGAAGACGACGTTGGTGAAGGCCGAGATCTGGCCGCCGACAAACGGGCCGGTCAGCGCCACCACAAGCATGATGGCGACGATCTTCGGCACGAATGTCAGCGTGATTTCCTGGATTTGCGTCAGGGCCTGGATCAGCGCGATGCCGATGCCGACGGCCATCGCGACCAGCACGACCGGCGCTGAAGCCGTCAGCACCGTCCAGACAGCGAACTGAACGATATCGAGTGCGTCGGCCTCATTCATCGCAGGTGACTCAGGCCGCCGGGGCCTGCTTGACGACGACACCTGGCAGCACCGGCACTTCCTTGCCGTCGTTGAGCACCGCGATAAGGCCGTCGCTGGCCAGGCGCACTTCCTTGACCACGCCCGTGGTCTTGCCGTCGGCCGAAGTCAGTTGCCGGCCGATGAGGGAATCCGCCTGCGACAGTGCCGAGGACTGCAGGATGTATTCCAGCTTGGTGTTCATCTGCACCGATTGCTCGACCTGGGAAAATTGCGCGAGCTGGGCGACGTACTGGGTCGAGTCCATCGGCTTGGTCGGATCCTGATTCTTCATCTGCGCCATCAGGAGCTTCAGGAAGGACTGGTAGTCGACCGAGGTCTTGGATTTCTGCTGTGTCTGCGGCGTGCCGTTGCCAACGGTGTTGTTGACGTTCATGTCGACGGCCATGATCAGCGTGCTCCCATTGCCAGCGGACGCGAAGCGTCCTGGAGTTCATTCTCGTTTGCTTCGAGCGCCAGCTTTTCCAGCTGATAGAGCGAGCGGATCGCCCGCAACGCTTCATAGACATGGCCTTCCGAGACCATGCGGTCGACTTCCTTCAGCGTCGAGCGGATACGCTCGTTGTGGAAGGAGGCGAGCAGCAGCGGCAGCGAATGGCGGAACATCTCGCGGGCTTCTTCCGCGCCTTGCGGATTGATCAGCATGATCTGCGCGACGAAATAGAGCTGCCGCAGTGGCGTCGAGGCTTCTTCAGCCTGGAGGACATGACCCTCCAGCAGGAACTGCACATCGTTGAGCAGTTCCAGCGTGACCTTGCGGTCAACGCGGATGACGGCGCCGTTCAGATAGATGCGTTCGCCGGGCTTCAGCGACAGCTTCAGGGTACTCTTGGATGATGTCATTGAATGCCGTCCCGGATGATCTGCGAGACCTCGATCAGCCCATCGAAATTGTTCGAACGCCCCTGGCGGACATCCTCGGTTTCGCGCAGCAGCCACATGCCGATCGAGATCAAGTTGGCGCGCAGTTCCTTCGGCAGGGCGTTCTCATTCGAGGAGAGATCCTCGAGCAGCGCCGTCCACACGCGGTTGGTGAAATGCAGGGCCTCCACGGCCTGCATGGAGTCTCGACCCGCGTTGGCGGCTTCGATCAGGAGGTCGATCGAGCGCGTCAGCAGATGTCGCTCACGATCTTTCGCGTCGGCTACCGAGTCCGTCTGAATGTCGGCGTAGGAGAATTGATACATCGCTTGTCGTTCGCCGGTTACTTCAGGAAGTTGATCAGGCTGAGCTGCTGGATGCGGGCGGTGAGCGCAAAAGAAGTCTGGATATGCGACATCAGGTCGTTGACGCGGTTGGCGGCCTCGTAGGGATCGACACCTTCAAGGTCGAGCACGTGTTTCTCGAACAGGTTGATCTGCGCTTTCATGCGGTCGCTCGCGTCGCTCACCCGCTGCTCGATGATACCAGCTTGCGACTGTGTTTGCGCGATGCTGCCAATGGCTTCGCCAGTCAGCGTTAATGCCTTCTGTGCAACTGCCTTCTTGGCGTCGGCGCTGAGATTGCCTGAGAACAGCGCCGTCACGATGGTTGCAGCCATCGCGAGCTTTTTTACGCCGTCGGTATTGGCACTGACCGAGGACTCCGTCGTCTCGTTCAGGGAGATGCGGCTGACAATCTGCTGGTCCGTCGCGTTTGACCAGTTGGTCTTCCAGCCCGGACCGAAGAATTGCGGCACGACATCCGTGTTGATGAAATTCTCGATCTGGGTGGGCGTAAGGCTGGAGGCTGCCGGGTCGGTCGAAGCAAAACCGAAGCGCGCTACGAAAGCTGCATCGAAAGCAGCCTTTGCCGGAGACCCGGCGGCAGTGAAGTCGTTGACCGGCTTCACGTCTGTATTGGTACCAGCGAAGAGATATTCGCCGTTGATGCTCGAATTGAGGATGGAAGTCATCGACTGCAATGCGGCCTTGCCGGCATCGCGGGTGACGTTTGAACCCGGATCGCCGCCCACGGCAGTGGTCACGGCTGTAAGCAGTTTCTGCGCGGTGTCGCCGAGCTTGCTCAGTGCATCTTGCGTCGTCGAGAGCCTGGACGAGATCAGCTTGTTGGAGTCGACGATGGTGTTCAGGCGCTCCAGGTCGCGTGCGAAGGTAACCGACTGCGAGGTACGACTACCGAGTGCCAGACCGAGGTCGGCGACGCGCAGCGAGTCCATTTCCTTCTGACGCTTCACAAGTTCGACCTGCATGCGCGATTGCGAATAGCGCATCGCATTGGACATGGCCGAGGACGAAACGGAGGTGGTCTTCATGACTTATCTTACCGCTGCAAGGAGGGCATCGAGCATCTGATTGACTGTGGTCAGGATACGGGCCGAGGCCTGATAGGTGTGTTCGAGATCCAGCATCAGAGACATTTCATTGTCGACGTTGACGCCCGTGGCGTTGGAAAGGGCCTCATCGGTACGCTGTGCCAGCGCTTCCTTGGTGTCGGCGAGATTCGAGGCCTGCTGCCGTACGCCTTCGAACCAGCCGATCGAACTGGCGGCGTAAGAGACGACACTGGAGTTGGCTGTGATGCCGGCATTCGCATCGAACGTCATAGGCTTGGTGAGCTTTTCACCGTAGGCGATGAGTTTGTCGGCGTAAGACGCACCGCTGCCAGCTGGATTGGGATTTGTGCGATAGGCTGCACCATTGATGCCGCCGTCGCGCAGCAGGACCGGATTGCCGCCAGCAGCCGGATCCACTGCGGCATTGATCTTGATCGTACCTGCAAGCCCGTTGATCAGCGTGCCGGCAGGCGGTATCCCCGGCGCGCCCGGCCAGGTGAATAGGCCAACGGCGTCCGGCTGACCGGGCGCTGTCTCGGCAAAAGCGGTGATCAGGCCGCGTGCCACTTCGTCCAACTGCCGTTGCATCGTGACGGTGACATTATCGCGCAATTGCAACATGCCGGCCAGCTTGCCGGTCGCGTCGGTCACGCCGGAAATCTTGACCGGCACGTTGTCGATATTGATCTGGCCACCGACCACGCCTGGTGCGTAGCCTGCCGAAGGAGTGAATGTAACCGCGCGTGGGATGGTTTCGAACAGCGTGGTGCCGTCACCGGTGGTGATGACCATGTCATTGCTGCCGCGGGTATAGGTGGAGATCGGAATGAATTCCGAAATCTTCTTCAGCAGCGCGTCGCGCTGATCGAGAGCGTCGGAGACATCGTCGCCCGAGCGAGTGCCTGTGACGACAGCCTTGTTGGCGATTTCAAACTGCTTGAGAAGGTCATTGAGGTCGCCGACCGCCGTGGCGATCTCACCATCGGTCTTGGTGCGAAAATCCTGGATGGCCTTTGTGCCGTCGTTCAAGGAACTCACGACCTGGCGCGCGGCTTCGATCAGGCTGCTGCCAAGGTTCTGGTTCGACGGCGTGGTGGCATAGAGCTGAAGGGCTTTTTGCAGGTTGCCGATCGCGGCTGAAGCTGACGATGCGTTGTCGACACCGTTCACCTGCAGCTCAAGGCGATCCATGCCCCTCGCAAGCGTTCCCTGGCCGCTCCACGAAGAAAGAGCGCTCAGGTTCTGGCGAAACAGCAGCTCATTGGCTGCGCGGTGGATTTTGACGGCACTGACGCCCGGGTCTGTATACGCGAGAACGGCAGTACGGCGGGAATAGTCCGGATTGGAGGCATCCGCGACGTTGCGCGAGACGATGCTTGTCTGCCGCGACGTTGCCTTGAGCGATGACTGGGCGATGCTGAGTGCGGATGACAACGACATGCGGGTCTTTCAGGCAGTGATGCGGCCAAGGCCCGGTCGACCATCGACCGGGCCTCCGAGCCGCGCCTCATCTCTTCAGGTTGACGAGGATGTCCATCAGTTCTGAACCTGTCTGGAACACCTTCGAGTTGGCCGTGTAGCTACGCTGCGAGGAGATCATGTTGGTGAGCTCCTCGGCGATATCGACATTCGAGTTTTCGAGCGCGCCGGAGATGATCTCGCCGCGCTTGCCCTCGCTGGCGAAACCGATCTGGACATCGCCGGAATCCGGGCTCTGCGTGAAGACGTTGCCGGACTGCTGGATCAGGCGGTCCGGGCTCGGCACCTGCGCCAGCGGGATCTTGTAGAGCGGCTTGGTGGAGCCGTCTTGATATTGAGCGTAGATGGTTCCGTCCTTGCCGATCGTCACCTTCTCGATGTTGCTCGGTCCATTGCCGTTGACTTGGCCGGTAGCGGTGTAGCCGGTTCCGATCTGGCTCAGACCCTTGAGGTCAAGCTTGAGCGGTACGCCGCCGGGAGGCGTAAAGGTGACGCTGTCGGTCGGGCCGGTCAGTTTGCCGGTGCCGTCGAAGCTGAGTGTGGCACTGCCCAGCAGGCCGCCGGCTCCATATGGGAAAGGTCCGCCGGCGGCGGCCTTGGATTGATCGAAAACAGCCACATCCCAGGTGCCGGCGGCTGTTTTCGTGTAGTAGATGTCGACCATCACCTTGTTGCCGAGGTTGTCATAGACGACCATCGACGACTTGTTGGTGTATTGAGCCGTGGCCGCGTTACCGGAGGGTGCCGTCGCTGGCGCGACGATCGCATTGGCGCCAGACGGCAGGTTGCCGCTGAAGGTACCGGAGGTCGAAGGCGTCGCTGTCATCTTTCCGTCGGAAATCTGGACCGGCACGAGGCCCTGGAAACCGTTGACCGTGGCTGCCGGCACGCCGTTGGCGTAGCTGTAGGCCATCAACTGGTAGCCTGCGGCATTGACCAGACGACCCTGGGCGTCCGGCACGAAGGAGCCGGCACGGGTCATGTAAGGGGTTCCGGAAGAATCCTGTACGACGAAGAAGCCGTCGCCCCGGATGGCAAGATCGGACACCGATGTGGTGCCCTTGAGATCGCCACGATCCGAGATGGCGGTGCGGATCGTCGAGTTGACGCCGCCTGAATTGTAGGCGCCGCCGGTGGTCGGCATGACCAGGCTGGAGAACTCGATCGACGAGCGCTTGTAGCCGGTGGTGTCGGAATTGGCGATGTTGTCGGCGACGGTGGACAGGCGGTTGGCCTGGGCGTTCATGCCGGAAACGCCGGTCCGCATCATTCCATAAAGGCTCATCGCAACGTCTCCGTTATGCGCATGGTGTCGCCGGCCAAACTAAACATGTTGTCTTGCGCGAGGCTGGCGCGGGCCGGGCACATCAGGCGACCAGCCGGTAACCGAGGAAGCGTTTGGAATCGATCGGATCATGGCCGAGCCGTTCGCGCAGCTTCTTGCGCAGCTTGGAGATATGACTCTCGACGACGTTTTCTTCGACCTCTTCGTCGAAGATGCCGTAGATGGCGTTGAAGACCTGCGTCTTGGTGACCCGCCGGCCGCGGTTGCTGGCCAGGTATTCGAGGATGCGGCGTTCGCGGCGTGGCAAGGGCATCGGCTGGCCGTCGATCTCGGGGTCGCGCCCATCCATGAAGATGCGCATAGCGCCGATTTCGGTGAAGGAAGCATCTTCATGAGCGCGGCGACGGATCGCCGTGATGCGCGCCAGGATTTCCCGGATGTGAACCGGCTTGCGCACGACGTCGTCGACGCCGGATTCGAAAAGACGCAAGGTGTTTTCGAGGGAGTTGTGGTCGCTCAGTGCGATTACGGGAGCGCCGGTGCGATCCCTTATCTGTCGGGGAGAGACAGCGCCCTCGCGGCAATCGCCGATCAGAAAAGCCCGTACCGATTTCAGATCGTCTTCCGCGGCACTGGAGACCCAGGCGTCGAATTCGCTCGGCGCGAAACCAGCGCTTGCCACACCTTCCCGATCGAACATCGAGCTGTAACCATCAGTTACAAGTTCGCGTTCGTCCACGATTACGATCATCGCCCAGCCCCCGAATCAGTTCATCTGCCCCGTGCGGAAAGGGGTAGTCCCCGTCACGAATCCTGACCAACCGTCATTTCTTGTGACTGCTTTCTTGGGAGTCGGGAATCGCGGTGGTTGTACCGCGTACAATCTGGCGGCGATCTGGACAGAATCCATCGACCAAAGCAGCCTCTGCCCGGGCAGGGAAACCGCCGTGGATGCCGCGTTGTGGCTACAACCTATGGGGTGCAGAAACTGCGCGCGTTGGCCGTCCATTTGCCAAAGCCAACAGCGACCATGTTGGTGATGACACGGCACACATAACGCTTCTGCGCAGGGTCGTTGTTGGGGCCGGCGTGATAGCGGGCAACGGCCATCGACCAGCTTTCATGCCTGGCGTGCAATTGCGTCAGGAAGCGTGCGGCGTAGTCGACATTACGACGCGGATCGAGCATGTCCTCGACGCTGCGGAACTGGTCGCCATGATAGCGATGGTTAATCTGCATGCAGCCGAGGTCGATTAGGGATTTGCCTTCGCGCCGTGCGGTCTCGAAGGCAATGAGCGCTTCCGAACGGGAACGCGGGAAAACAGCTTTTCCTTCTATATTCAAGGCATTGGGTTGAAGGCTGCCCTTGTTGCCGGTTTCCGTCAGGCCAACTGCGTAGAGAATACCGGCGGGGATCCGATACTGGTCCGCGGCGCGCAGGATCTCGGCCTCGCAGGGATTGGTCGCAGCCGCAGCGGTGCCGCCGGCGAGCGCGCTAGATAAACAGCCCGCGACCAGGACGGTCCTGAGCAGGCTGCGTCGGGCGTTGATCCTGTTGCCTGTCATCGCCACGGTTCCTTCCTGACTGCCCGTTCGTACCTTCGCCGTTGCCGCTGGAGTTGCCTGGCTGGAAGGACGATTGATCGCGTCCGATGGACGTCCCTGCCTGTTGCGCGTCCGTACGCGCGGATGGTGTTGCTGCTATCGAGGGTTGCAGGATCGTTACCTTGTCGATGTCGAACCCGAGCGACTTCAGCGACTTCACAATCGCCTCGCTATCGGAGCTCAATCGACGGTGTGCTTCATAAGTGTCTGGCTTCAATTCAATCGACAGTTGCTCGCCGGCAAGGCGCAGGTTGGCGGTAACGGCCCCAAGCTCCGCCGGGTGCAACTCGATCTTCAATATGTGTGTCGGTGCTGCAACAGAAGCGCTGTTTTGGAGGCCTGTTGCGGCTGCCGATGCGGCCTTTGCCGGCGCGCCGTTGCCCGCAATTGCGTCGATGACGTCGCGTGCAGCCTGGCTGACATTTTGAAGCGCTGGCGCCGGGAAGTTCTGCTCGGCCGAGACTGTCGCGCGTGATGCACCAGCCTGCTTCAAAGCATCGTTGGAGGTTCGGCTGTCGGTCCCGGCCTTCAGCGACTCTGTCGACATTGCCGTATTGTCAGCCGACAGGCTTTCTTCGACAGTGGGGGCGGCGGCTGTGGTCGTGTCCTGCGCGGACGTTCCCGTGATGATGTTTGATGTATTGGCTGGTGTGGTCGCGCCATTTGCTGAGCGCGTTGCCGCCGATCGGTCGACGTGGATACTCGGCGCCGGCTCATCCTCGCCGTGGCTCGCTCCGGTATCCTTTGTCCCAAGAACGGTCGCTGGTCGCTTTGCCTTGGCTGCTGAAAGGAGATCGGCATCGGCTGCGTCCGGTTCGGCCTGTTTTTCCGAACTGCCGGATTGCGGTCGAGCCACACCGTGCAGGTTCAGGAATAAGGGTATGCGAGTGCCTGCTGCCTGATCCTGAGTGTCGGACGATTTCTTGTCGCCGGGCTCTTCGTTGCCGCCTTCTTCGTCAATCTCCGTCGCCGGCTCTTCCGCCGACACAGTGGTGCGGTCGCGACCATTGAAGCTGAAATCGGCGCGGATCTTCTCCCAATGCGAGCCGTCCGCGCCGCGCTGGATTGTCTTCTCCCCGCCTACCATTTCTCGGCGAGCGAGCAGGTCGTCGAAGGCAGGACCATCTTCGCCTGTCTTGCTGGCCGGCTGCTGGTTGCCGGACCGTGGCAACGCGATGCCTGGAAAACTCTGGCCTACACTTGCGGTCATTGAGGCGAAGCTCCCAGCAGAAGATCGATCTTGTTGAGTTTGCGTTTTGTGTCCGCGATGGCGGCATCGGTCGTATCAGAGCCGATACTCGCCGATACTGGCAGTATTGTTGCAGGCGGCGGCTGAGCCGCCGCCTCCTGCGTAGCCGGCGCGGTCGTCTCCGCTGGTCTCACGGCTGTTTCGGTTGCAGGCCGCTCGGACACGGCGTCCTCGACCGGCGGGAGATCGGAGCCGTCGTTCAGCGCGGCAGCGGTCGCCTTGCCGGGCTGGTCGCTTGCGGCCCCGGCTTTCTTCAGCGCAGCAACGTCCGACTTAGGTTCCGGTTTGGCGGCGGCTGGAGGCGGTTGATCGAAGACCGCCGGTATCGGCGGCGCGACGACTTCCTGGGTGATTTGCTGGGCCGCGTCGAGCAGGGAGCGGTCGCTTGCTGACAGCCGGCTTCGGTCGATCGTTTTCAGCTTGGTTCGGATGTCGTCGACGGTTGCGGAGGTGATGCTGGACAGGCTGGCGTAAAGCTCCGCACGCGGATCGTCCGTTCCGGTCGTGCCTTTGTCCTGCGGGATCGCCTTTGCCGACGCGAAGGCAGACAACTCGTTCAAACCGTCGATGGCGGCGCGGCGCGCGATGCGCAGATAAATGACCCGCTCGCGTTCGGTATCCATCATCGAGGTGATGTCACCGAGTTTGTCCTGGCTGAGCGCCATGTGCAGGGCAACCACCCCGGCGACAAAGCTGTCCGCGAACTGACTGGCATAAGGAGATAACAGATAGCGCTCGACATACTGTGTGGAAGCCTGGGCAAACCGTGCCGCGTCGCCGTTGGCGGTGGTGATCGCGATGGAGCGGCGCAGTGCGGCTTCCTCCACCAGCGTGCCGGGGCTGAGCAGCCGGGCCTGATCGAGCAGCGTCAGCGCTTGCGTCGGATCTTCGATTGCCAGCAAGGATCCCTTGATAAGGGCAACGAAGGCGCCGACGTCAGGCGACAATGTCATGGGGTCGATCGGCTGCAGCGCTTCGATCGCGGGACCGGGTTTGCCGCCCAGATAGTCCAGGATGCCGTCGACGATGGCCTTGTTGGTCGGGTCGAGTTCAATGCGGCCGGCGGCACTTCTGACGGTTGCCGGATTGCCACCACTCATACCATAGACGAGCAAGGCACGCAGGTTTCGGGGCTCCTTGAAATCCTCCGGTTTCGACGCACGGAAGCGCGCATCGGCCATTTCGAGCAGCTTGTTCTGCATGGGCAGCGCGGCATGGTCGCCGGATGCCAACCTGTCTTGCACGAGCTGCAGCGAACGCACCATCTGGTAAGGTTGCAATGGGTCCTGGGCGAGGGCGGACGTCGCCGTTCCCAGGCCAAGCAGGGTCAACCCCAGGACGCCGATGCGCGCGGCGCGGATCATCCCCCGGTCTCCAGCAGAATCTCGATGCGCCGGTTGACGGCGGCGAGTGGGTCGGCCTTGTTCTTCGGCTCGCGGTCGGCAAAACCCGCGACTTCCTTGATCCGGCTTTCATCAAGGCCACCACGCACCAGCATGTAATAAGCCGAATGCGCGCGCGCGGTAGAAAGCCGCCAGTTGTCATAGTCGCCCTTGAAGGGACGGGCGTCGGTATGGCCCTGGATGGCAATGCGGCCTTTCTGCTCCTTGACGATGCGTCCGATCTTTTCCATCGCCAGCACGAGTTCGCGCCGCGGCACGGCCGAGCCGATTTCGAACATGCCAAAATTGAAACTGTCGGTAACGGAGATGACAACACCCTTGTCGGTCGCCTCGACGCTGACGCCATCGGCAATAGCTTCGCCGGGTTTGAAGGCTTCGGCGATCTTCTTCCTGACTTCTTCGGCCGCCTTTTCGGTGGCAGTCGTCGGAGTCTTTTCCTGTTTCGGCGCCTCGATTTCCTGCTTGCCGGTTTCCGGCTTGGTCATCGAAGGATCCTTGGCCGCTACCTGATCCTTGTTCGCCTGCTGGTCCTTGCCTGCGGGCTGGTCCTTGGCCACCGGCTTGGCGGATTGCTGATCCTTCGCGGCAGTCTCTTTCTGCTTCTGTGGTTCATTCTGTTCTTGGGCCGTTTCAGCACTGGCCTCGGGCAGAGGTGTCGATATCTGCTGCGACCAGAAATCCGGAGCGAAAGGATCACGATAGGAATCGCCGCCAGATGCGCCGGTAGCGGGACCTGCGGTTTGTGCTCCGCCTTCGCCCTTGGTGCTGACATTTTGCCGCGTGCCTGTCTCGGCAGCGATTTCGGCGAGAACTGCGTAGGGGTCGGCGAACAGCTTTTGGTCAGCGTTCTTGGCCTCTTCGGCCTTGTCCTGTTTCGCGTTCTGGCCGCTCTGTTCTTCCTCTGCGGTGCCCGGATTGCCCTTACCGTTGTGGCCCTGCTTGGCGGCGCCTTCGACCGGGTCGTTCGAGGTGTAACCGGGTTCGTCGGGGCCATCGCCGATATCCTGCAAACCCTTGCGGCTGGCACTGCGGTCAACCAGCGGAACCGGATTGAAATAAGACGCGACAGCGGCCCTGGTCTGTTCGTTTGCGGCGTTGATCAGCCACATGACGAGGAAGAAGCACATCATCGCGGTCATGAAATCCGCGAAGGCGATTTTCCAGACACCGCCATGATGACCATCGTCGCCATCGTCGTGATTGCGACGGACGATAATGATCTCCTGCCTGTGATCGGTGCCTTCTGCCGTACTCATGAAAGGACCTCAGACAAGGCAGTCGACCATTCCGACATGCGTGTTTCGACGACGGTGTCATTGACGACGAGGGTGAGATCGAGCGCAGTTGCTTCGACGAAGTCCAGGCTCGACGCCCGTCTACCGAGCGCGGTCTTCAACGGCTCGTACAGGGAGAGCGGGCCGCGGACTGAGATGCGAACGGCTTCGCTGTCGGCAAGCGTGTCACGGATGACCTTTTGCAGCGCGGCGAGCGAGCGTTTCTGCAATTCGTCGCTCAGCACACCGCCGATGATGCGGGCAATGGTGTCGCCCATCAGATCATGCAGGCGGTATTCCAGCTGCTCCGTTCGTTGCGCAATCGCTTTGCCGATATCGTCGCCCAAATTCTCGATGAGCGCCTCGGTCTGCTCCGCCGCAGCGTGGCGCTCGCTCTCGATCTGTTCGGTGAATGTCGCGGTCAGCCTGGCTTCGAGTGCGTCTTCAGCCTTGGCGACCGCCATCGCGATCAGCTTGTCGACATCGATCGTGGGTGGGGCGTCGACAAAGGGAGACGGCTCCGCAAACGAATGGGTCGTCACGCGGTCATGGGGCGTTGGCGTACCGAAATCAGGCAGCAGGTCGGAAAGGGATGCCTGTCGCATCAGCCCACGGCTTCCTGAGCCGTCCATTTGCGCAGGATGTTGGCCGTACGCTCCTCATTGATGTCAACCATGCGGGCGAGCCTGTCCTGCGGCGCCGGTCGCAACTTCCTGCGCAGGTCATCGAGTGGTGCAGGGCGGCTGTTGTCGGTCAGGGCCGGAGCGGGCATTTCCGCTTCAGCACCGGGATTGGGCAGCGAGCGCTGAACATCGTCGAAGCTCGGGCTGGCCAATGCTACAGGCTTGTTCGTGAGTGCTGCTGCCATCGGCCGCAAGCCGAAGAATGCGACCAGGAAGACGACGACGATGAAGGCGGCGGCATTGATCAGGCTGCCGGTGTAGCTTGCGACGGCATCGAGGATACCGGGCGAGGCCAGTTCCTGACCATCCAGTCCATCAATGAATTCCACCGCAGAGACATCGATGATGTCGCCGCGCTTTTCATCAAGGCCCGTTGCCGAAGCCACCATCTTCTTGATGTCGGCGACACGCTGGGTGATCTGCTCAGGCTTGGCGTCCTTGCCCAGCACTGACAGCAGCCGCTGCTGGTTGACGACAACTGCGATCGACATCTTGGTGACGGTGTAGCCATTCGAGACCGTGGCGATCTTCTTGGAATTGATCTCGTAGTTGGTGATCTCTTCCTTGCGGTCGTTCTGCGAACTCGACTGCGGGCCGTCAGACGCGGCAGCCTGCGTCTCCGGCAAATTCTGCTCGACCGTGGCGGGTGTTGCTGCCTGGCGCTGGTTGCTGTTTTCGTTCGCCTTGACGGTCTGCACGGAGCGTTCGACGCGCGATTCCGGATCGAAGATGGTTTCTTCGGTCTGGCGCGTGTCGGTGTTGACGTCGGCCTTGACGCTGGCGCGGAAGTTATCGGGACCGAGATAAGGCGTCAGCGCACGGCGAATGTTGTCTTCGATCTGGCTTTCGACCGTGCGTTCGACGCCAAGCGAGCGGGCGGCGCTGGTGTTGGATGTGTCGTCGCCGGCGGCGAGCAGATTGCCAGCCGAATCAAGCACCGTCACCTTTTCGGCCGACAAGCCTGGCACAGCTGCGGCGACCAGATGGCGGATCGACATTGCTGCCTTGCCACCGTCGATGCCGGCATAGCGGATGACCACGGACGCGGACGGCTGCTGTTCCTCGCGGCGGAAATTGGCGCGCTCCGACATCACGATGTGCACGCGGGCAGCTTTGACGCCGGCCAGCGACTGGATGGTGCGGGCGATCTCGCCCTCCAGCGCGCGTACCCTGGTTACCTGTTGCATGAAGGAGGTGAGGCCGAGCGAGCCGACCTTGTCGAACAGTTCGTAGCCGGCATTGGCGCTCGTCGGCAGGCCTTTCTCGGCCAACAGCATGCGCGCCTTGGCGGTGGTGCCTACCGGCACCGACACACTGGTTCCGTCCGAACCGACATCGAAATTGAAACCAGCTTCGGACAGGACCATGCCGATCTGATTCACGTCGGACCGTTCGAGGCCAACATAGAGCGTCTCATAGGAAGGACGGTTCAGGTAGATCGAGCCGATACCGATGACGGCGAGCGTCAAAAGCGCAATGCCAGCCATGATGGCCAGTCGCTTGGTGCCAAAATCCTGAAGATTGATGACGATGCTTCTAAGTTGTTCCGGCACGGGTCGAGGGTCCCTGCATTATTGCGCGCTGGAACACTAGACGTTGAAGCTTGTGCGAAAATGGTATCGGGCCGCGCTGGTGGCGCGGCCCGACTGGAAACGAGAGAAAGTGCCGGCCGATTAGCTCTTGAACAGCGACAGGATGCTCTGGGCGTTGGAGTTGGCGATCGACAGGGCCTGGATGCCGAGCTGCTGCTGCACCTGGAGTGCCTGAAGCCTGGTCGATTCACGGTCCATGTCGGCATCGACAAGCTGACCGACGCCACGATCGATCGAATCGGTCAGGTTGGACAGGAAGCTCTTTTGTGTGTCGATGCGGGACTTGCCCGCGCCGAGTGTCGCTGCGCCGTCGGCGAGTTTGACCAGCGCCGTTTCGACAAGGCCCAGCGCCGTTGTGATGGCGGCGTCACTAAGAGCGGCGGCGCTGGGATCGAAGAAGCTTGTTGCGAGCAATCCGCCGACAAAACCGCCGGTACCGGCGACATCAAGGACCTGCGTGTCAGCGGCCGCAACATTGATCGTGTCGATGTTGACTGTCGTTCCGGTGCGGTTGTATGCGGCGATGATCTTCAGATCCGAGGCAGCAGCGCCGTCGGTCTGCAACATGTTGGTGCCGGCATAGGTGGCATTGGCGACCGATGATTTAATGCCGGACTGGATCGCCTTGATTTCGGTTGCAATCTGCTTCTGGATATCCTGGCCCTTGCCCATGGCGGCAAGCAGCTTGGTCTTGATCTTGTCGACCTCGGTTTTGACATCCACGATCGCCGCATAGGCGGTGTCGACTTTGCCCGCGCCGAGCCCGAGCGCATCCTGAACGGCCGAGTTGGCCTTGTTGTCCGAGCGCATGGTCGTCGCGATCGACCAGTAGGCAGCGTTGTCGCTGGCGGTTGAGACACGCAGACCGGTGGAGATCCGGGACTGGGTCTGTTCGAGCGCCTTGTTGGTGGCGCTCAGGCTCTGCAATGCAGTCAGAGCCGCGGCGTTCGTCATGATGCTGGCCAAGATAACTCCCCTTCTCCAATGACCGCATGCGCGCTCCGGCATGCCAATCTTCTCACCGCCACCGCTGCCTCGATGGCCGCGGTTCAAGTGGTTAACCTTGTCTAACCAGACATGGTTAACGGGTCATTAAAGAGAAGCCTAATATGGCGGCGCAACAAAACAGGCAGGGCCGCGCTTGCGCACGGCCCTGCCATCAAGTGGTTGTTGCCCGAGAAGGTCCGGATTAGCCGCGGAAGAGCGACAGGATCTGCTGCGAGGAGCTGTTGGCGATCGACAGCGCCTGGATGCCGAGCTGCTGCTGAACCTGCAGAGCCGACAGACGAGCCGATTCCTTGTTCATGTCGGCATCAACCAGCTGGCCAATACCGCGATCGATCGAGTCGATCAGCTTGCTGGTGAAGTCCTTCTGAGCGTCGACGCGGGTCTTGGCTGCGCCGATGGTAGCGGCTGCGGTCTTCATTGCGTCAAGCGCGGTTTCAGCGGTCTGCGCGTCCGTGATCGTGGCCGGTGCAGCTTCGAGGTCGTAAGCGGCGACGGTCATCGTCGTCGGCGCAGCGCCCTTCTGGTAGCCCGTGACGACAGCGGCGCTCGAGCCACTGGTCTTCAGCATGTTGACGCCCTGGAAGTCGGCGTTCTGGGCGTAGGAAACGACCTGGGCCTTCAACTGGGTGATTTCGGCGTCGATCGCGGCGGTGTTGGTGCCGGGCGTGGCGCGAGCCACATACTTCGCCAGGATGGTCTTGGTGGTGTCGATCGCCTTGTCCAGCGCGCTGGCGGCGGTGTCGAGCACAGCGGCGCCGAGACCGAGAGCGTCCTGAACGGCGCTGAGTGCGCCGGTCTGCGAGCGCATGCCGGTCGCGATCGACCAATAAGCGGCGTTGTCCGAAGCGGTCGAAACGCGCTGGCCAGTGGCGATGCGGCTCTGGGTCGTTTCGAGGTTCTTGCCGGTGGTCTGGAGGGTCTGCAGAGCCGTCATAGCGGCGGCATTGGTCAGAAGGCTAGCCATGAGCCTTGTTCCTTTTTACACGTACATTTTTACAGGAACATGCCGGATTGAGCCGGCTGGAGCGGAGCGGCATCATGCCTATGACCATTCGTTCTGGCCAATTCGCTCTATGCCGTCATCTATGCGGGGAGAGTTCCTATGGAAGCACTAAGGAACGTGGTTAACCAATGCTAAATTACTGATTTTTTTGAAGTTTGCGTGTATCTACGCGAACGCCTGCAACCACTGCGCGCCGTCGCGGCGGGCGGTGTGCAGGCGTTTCCAGATTGAAATCCGGCTGCTTGACGGGGAGGCTAGCTGAACGATCTCACCAGGCTGCCGACAAGCAGGTTCCAGCCGTCGATCAGCACGAAGAACATGATCTTGAACGGCAGCGACACCACGGTCGGGGGCAGCATCATCATGCCCATCGCCATGGTGATGGTGGCCACGATCAGGTCGATGACCAGGAAAGGCAGCACGATCAGGAAGCCGATCTCGAAGCCACGACGGATCTCGGAGATCATGAAGGCCGGCACCAGGATGCGCAGGTCGACCGTGCCGCGTTCCACCGTCTGGCCGCGCTCGCGGGCAAGGTCGGCGAACAGGTCGAAATCCTTGTCGCGCACATTGTTCAGCATGAAGGTGCGAAACGGGTCTGAGATGCGCTCCAGCGCTACCTGCTGGGTGATCTGGTTGTCCATCAAAGGCTTCACCCCGTTGGCCCAGGCACGGTCGAAGGTCGGCGCCATGACATAGAAGGTCATGAACAGCGACAGCGAGATCAGGATCAGATTGGCCGGGGTCGACTGAAGGCCGATGCCGGCGCGCAGGATCGAAAAGGCGATGATGAAGCGGGTGAAGCTCGTCACCATGATCAGCAGGCCCGGCGCCACCGATAACACGGTGAGCAGCCCGAACATCTGGATGATGGTGGCGACCGTAGTGCCGCTGGCCTGGCCGATGCCGCCGAGATCGATCTGCTGGGCGCTGGCAGCTGTTGCCGTCGCCGCGAAAACGGTCAGGAAGACGAGAAGTTTTTTCATTCGAACAACAACGTCCTGACCAGTACTTCCTTGACCTTGCCGCCGCTGCGGATGGCCGCGCGCTCCTGCAGGTCGGCGCGCAGATGCTGATAGCCGCTGGCGCCTTCGACCTGATGCATCTTCACCGTGCGCAGGAAGGCGAGAAGATCCTGATGGATATCTTCGGCCATGCCGGGCGGCGGCGGCCCGTCGAAAACCAGTGAAAGCTGCACGCGGGCCCAGACTTCGGCAGGCGCTGCCAGATTGGTGGTCATCGGCGCGAGATCAACCAGTGCAGGACCTGTGTCGCCTTCTTTCTTGGCTTCGTGGGTCGCTTTTTTCTCGTGGCTTTCCTTGGCCGACGGCGCCGGCTTCTCGGAATTCTTCAGGTAGGTGCCGGCAAACCAGCCAACCCCAAGCGCCGCGCCGGTCATGGCGAGCAACATCGCCATCTGGATGATAAGCGAGGGGCCTTTCGGCGGTGCTATCTGCTCGGTGTTGGCCACGTTCTTCTATCCGCTAGAACGGCAGTACCTGGTCGAGGACCTGCTGACCGTATCCCGGCTGCTGGACCTCGGAGACGCGGCCGCGACCGCCATAAGAAATGCGTGCCTCGGCGATGCGATCGTAGGCGATAGTGTTCTGTGGTCCGATATCGGCCGGACGCACGATGCCGGCGATGGTCAGGACGCGCATTTCGTAGTTGACGCGCACTTCCTGTGAACCGGTGATCATCAGGTTGCCATTCGGCAGCACGTTGGTGACGACGGCGGCAACATTGAGCTCGATGGTTTCCGAGCGTTCGATGGCGCCGTCGGCATTGGTCTTGGTCTTGGATTCCATGCTGCCGTCCAGCTTGCCACCGGTGCTGGCGCTGTCCCATTCAGCGTCTGCCTTCAAACCCAACGAACGGCTTGCCGTGCGGCTGCGATCGTTCTGGTTCTTGAACTTGGCTCGGTCGTTGATTTTGATCATGACGGTCAGGATGTCGCCGGCCCGCAAGGCGCGTGGATCTGTGAACAGGCGGCTCTGGCGATCGTCCCACAGCGAAAAGCGGCGACGCTGCGTCGCAGGCGGTTCTGGATATTGATAGACAGGCTCCGCCTGGCTGCGGATGCCGGAACCCACCGGCGACATTCGCGGTTCCTTGTTGACATCGCGAAGGTCCGAAGCACAGCCAGCGAGGTTGGCGATGGCGATGAGAATCAATGCCTTGCGGATCATGTCGGGTCTACCCTGCGGGCGGCGCTGCCCATGATGCCGGTGAGCGCGGCAGCCGCCTTTGTGTCCATTTCGTTGAGAATGACGCTTGCCTTGCGCGCATCCAGCTTCATCAGGATGGCGGCGGCGAGTTCGACATTGGTGCCGGCCAGCCGCTCTGCGGCAGCATCGGGCTTCATGCCGGAATAGATCTTGACGAGGCTGTCTTCCGCGCGAGCCAGGAAGACCTCGCGGCGTTTCAGCCATTCCTCATATTCGGCACGCTTTTCCTCAAGCGCGCCGATGCGCTTGTCGACCTCGGTCTGCAACTGCTTGAGTTCGGCTGCCTGAAGCGAATAGCGGCGGTCGCGCGCAGCATCGGCGATGTTGGAGCAGAAGCGCTGAACTTCACTCTCATCGGCTGCCGGGGCAATCGTTCCCGTCGTGAGGGCCGCGGTGCTCTCCTGCAGCGGCACTTGCGGGGCCGGTTCGACCAGTTCCGCCCTTGGCGCTTCACGCGTCAGGTTCTGCGCAGCAATCGCTCCCTGGCCGCCGGGCAGCACCTGGCGCACCGCTTCCTCGGCGTCCGCCGGTCCGAACGTGGCCAGAAGGGCGATCAAAGCGCCTGCCTTGATGATGGAAGAGAGGGTGCAGTGTGCGTTGTTCATCGAACAGCCTATTGGAGCACGAGGTCGGCCTGCAGCGCGCCGGCGGACTTGATGCCTTGCAGAATGGCGATGATGCCGTCGGGTTTGACCCCGAGACGGTTGAGACCGGAAACCAGCGTCTGCAGATCCGGACCATCGAGAACGGCGACTCGGGCATTCGGCTGGCTGATGTCGATCGCGGTGTTCGGTTCGACCGCCGTCACACCCTGCGAGAACGGTTCAGGCTGCACGACGGTCGGCGCTTCGGTGATGCGCACGGTGAGCGTGCCGTGGCTGATCGCGACACGCGAGATCTTGACCTTGTTGCCGATGACGATGGTCCCGGTGCGCTCGTCTATGACGACGCGGGCAGGGGTATCGGTTTCGATGACGAGATTTTCGATTTCCGCGTAAAAACGCGCTGCTGCAATCCCTTTCGGCTTCTTGATGGAGACGGTCCGGCTGTCGCGTTCAGCTGCGACACGGACGCCGAAACGCTGGCGGGTATAATCGTTAACGGCGTCTGCGATGCGCACGGCGGTCGAGAAGTCTGCATTGTAGAGCTGCAGCGTCAACATCGTCTGGTCGCCGAACTCCGCCTGCACCGCCCGTTCGACAATGGCGCCGTTCGGCACACGCCCAGCAGTCGGGACGCCTTGCGTCACCTGTTGCGCCTGTCCCTGGGCGGTAAAGCCGGAGACCACGACAGAGCCCTGGCCAACAGCATAGATCTCACCGTCAGCCGCCTTCAGCGGCGTCATGATCAGCGTGCCGCCCTGAAGCGACGTTGCGTCACCCATCGACGACACGCTGATGTCGATGCGTGCGCCAGATTGCACAAAAGGCGGCATGTTGGCGGTGACGATGACTGCCGCGACATTCTTGGCGCGCGCGTTGGTGCCCTGCGATGCGATGCCGAGGTTTTCCAGCATGGCGCGGATGGACTGCTCGGTGAAAGGCGAGTTGCGCAGCGAGTCGCCGGTGCCTTGCAGGCCAATGACGAGGCCGTAGCCGACTAGTTGGTTGTCGCGTGCGCTCTGCAAGCGCGCGACATCCTTGATACGCGACGCGACCTGGCCGGGCGGCAGTGAACTCGGCCCGGGCGAAACCTGGAACATGCGGCTGGCCGTATCGCCGTCGTAGCTTGGATCGTCGAACTGGCCACCCTCACGCGAAGCCTTGGCGGCAAGCTCGCGCTTGGCCTTGGCGTTCAGGCCGTCGGCGAGGACGGGCTGCGCGCAGAGCGCAGCGGCGAGCACGATGGAAAAAGTACGCTTCATGTAGCGGAAACCTGGATGGAGCCGTCGGCCATCACCGTTCCGGAAAGCACCTTGCCGCTGTCGACATTGCGAACCTTGATCAGGTCACCGGCTGAACCCGGCTGCAACGACACCGCAGAGGCCGAGATGGTGAGCGCGCCTGCGGTGAAGAAGACCTGCACCGTCGCGCCCTGTTCAACCAGCCAGGCCTCGCGCACCGAATTGGCCGGGATATAGCGGCCGGGTAGCAAGGTGCGCTTGGCGACCTTGCCGTCGAGTTCCGAAGCGATGGTGATCATGCCGTCGGGCTTGCGCTTGCCGGGAGCAAGGGTGACTTCCTTCAAGGCGGGTAAACCGATCGTCTCGCCCGGATAGATGACACGGTTTGGGATCAGCACGACCTCCCCGGCGAACGCCGGCACCGCGCCGATGGCGAGAGCCATGGCGAGTGTCAGAGCGCAGGCGGCGGAACCGAGAGCGTGTCGAACCATCTTCGTTACCGGATGTTCTTGGAGACGACCGCGGCCATTTCGTCGGCGGCCTGGATGACCTTTGAGTTCATCTCGTAGGCACGCTGGGCGGAAATCAGATCGGTGATTTCCTTGACCGGGTCGACGTTGGAATTTTCGACGTAGTTCTGGCGGATGGTTGCGAACCCCGGATCTCCCGGCACGCCGACATTGGCCGGGCCGGACGCTTGCGTTTCCTGGAAGAGGTTGTCGCCGAGCGGAGCAAGGCCGGCTTCGTTGGCGAAGGTGGCGATGGTCAGCTGACCCAGGTTCTGCAGTTCGAGCTGGCCATCGACGCGGGCAAAGACCTGGCCCGACTTGTTGACGATCAGTTCCTTGGTATCGAGCGGCACGGTGATCGCCGGCACGATCGGTGCCCCGTCAACCGTCACCATCTGGCCGGTGCCGTTGGTGTTGAAGGTGCCGGCGCGGGTATAGAAGGTCTGGCCGTCGGCCCCTTCGATCTGGAACCAACCCTTGCCGTCGAGAGCAAGATCATAAGAGTTGCCGGTGTTGGTAAAGCTGCCCTGGATGTGGACGTTGCGCACCGCGCTGGTTTTCACACCGAGACCGACCGAAACACCTTCCGGTACAACCGAGGTGTTGCCGCGATCGGGCACGCCCTGGGTGCGGTCGACCTGGTAGAGGAGGTCGGAGAACTCGGCGCGAGCGCGCTTGTATCCGGTCGTGTTGATGTTGGCGATGTTGTTGGCGATGACTTCCAGGTTGGTCTGCTGGGCATTCATGCCGGTGGCGGCGATGGCAAGCGCTTTCACGGAGATATCCTCAGATGCTCATGCGGCTGACTTCGAGATAGGCCGTGACGATCTTGTCGCGGATGGCAATGGTCGTCTGGAGCGCCTGCTGCGCGCCCATCACGGCGTCGACCACTTGCCGGGTGTCGACATCGCCTTTCAACGCCTGGATCGAGACCTGCTCGGCGTTCTGCAGCGTGTTGACGGTCTTCGTTGCGGCCTGGTTCAGGGCTTCGGCGAAGGTGGATGCCACCTGCGTACCGGTGGGCGCGGCGCCCGTTGCGCCGAAAAGATCCGTCGAGGTCTCCGATCCGCCGGTGGCGGGTTTCAACTGGACTGCGCCGATACCGCCAATCATGACTGGTTCCTCATAAGGTCAATGGTCATCGAGATAAGATCGCGGGCCTGCTTCACGACTTGTAGGTTCGCTTCGTAGGAGCGGTTCGCCTCGGTCATGTCGGCCATTTCAATCAGCACGTTGACGTTGGGCATCTTGACGTAGCCCTTTTCGTCGGCGGCCTGGTTGCCGGGCTGGAATTCGACCGGGAAGTCGGATGGGTCCTGGGCGATCGAATTGATCTCCACGGTGGAGCCCCCGGAAGCGCGGTCGAGCTCCGAAACGAAGGAGATCGTCTTGCGGCGATAGGGATCGGCGCCGGGCGTGGTTCCCGTAGACTGCGCGTTGGCGAGGTTTTCGGACACGACGCGCATGCGTTCGGACTGAGCGCCAAGCCCAGAAGCAGCAACCTTGAGAGCGGCGGTAAGAGCATCCATGGCGTCAGCCCTTTACCGTGGTCATCAACATTGTGTGGAAGGCTTTCACGATGGCTGTGTTCAGCTCGAACGAACGACGGATCTCTCCGGCCTTCATCAGCTCGTTCTCCATCACTACCGTGTTCTTGGATGGCATTGCGGGGCCTGTCGGCTCCTGCGGCTTGACGCTGAAGGCGGCGGCCGTGGCGCCGCCGAGATGGCCGCTCTGCGTTGCGCTCAGGTGAACCGCGGTGCGGTCCAGAACCTTTTCAAAAGGCTCGACGTCGTTGGCGGTGTAGCCGGGTGTGTTCGCGTTGGCGATGTTGCCGGCGACGGATGACTGGCGCACCGACAGCCACTGGGACTGCCTGGTCGCAAGGTTGAAAAGGTTGACGGGCTCCATGGGAATCTCCGGATCGTTAACCGGAAATTAGGACACCAGTCTTGCGCGGGCCTTGCGCGTGACGGCAAGGCCCGAAAGCTATTTGGAGATTTCCAGCACGCGATCGGTGTTGGTGACCAGGACCCATTTACCAGCGCGCTGCTCGATGGATTTCACACGCGAAGAATCCGGCAGTGTCGAACCAGTCTGTACGACCCACAAGCCTGAGTTGTCCTCGATCATGGCGCGGCCGTTGGCTATATGAACCAGACGGAAGGCCACGGCCTCGACCGGATAGGGCTGTTCATCGACACCAGGCGCCTGTTCAGGCGCCAGGGGACGACTTTGCAGCGTCGCAGTGAAAGACATGTCGAGGTTCGGTTCCAGCGCCTCGAGCTGACCCGGCATCGGGTTGGTCCCGCTGCCGTCAGGCGTCACCATCATGCGACCGGCATTCTGGCCGCGACCACCAAACTTGATGCCCTGAACACCGAACTGCTCCGGATTGAAAAAGATGTACCAGGGAAACAACGCGCAAACGAGGCCTAGCATGACGCCCGAGGCGGCCATGATGAAGTCGCTGCGCCGGGTATCCTTCTTCATCCTCTGGAACGGCTCGCTCGATTGCATGGGTCGATTAACGAAATCGGTCCTGCGGGTTCTAGCGGGTCGTCGGCTTAGATTTGGTAAATGAGCCTTGGGTTCAGGCGTGATGTCCGGCGGCGCGAACAGCTCGGCAAGGGCATCGCCGCTGGCGAGTCCCCGTTCGACAGGCCCGTTTTTTTTAGAGCGACCGCCTGCTGTCGGCCTGCGTGCCAGCATCGACAATGGATTCGGCAGCCTGGAGCGCAGCCGCTTCTTTGGACGCGCGCGCTGTTCAGCTGCCTCTGCTTCGGCAAGCATCTCGTGCAGCAGCGCTTCGGTCTGCTGCAAGTCAGTCTGTCGGATCGGCATTGTGCCTGCCTCTCAGATGATGGGCGAGATCCGAGAAGGGATCGGCAGAGGGGCCGTCCTTCGGTGACTGTGTCAGTGCTTCATAGATCAGCGGCACCTGGCGCACCGCCATATCGAGCTCAGGGTCCGCGCCGCCCTGGTAAGCGCCGAGGAGACGGATGTCGCGTGTATCCTCGAAGCGCGAGATCATCGACTTCAACCGGGTGACCAGCGTCTGCTGATCCGGTGTCCAGGCTTTCGATGCAAGGCGCGAAATGGAGGCAAGCGGGTTGACCGGTGGATACCGGCCTTGTTCGGCGATCGAGCGATCGAGCACGACATGGCCGTCGAGAATGCCACGCACAGAATCGGCAACTGGATCATTGTGGTCGTCGCCGTCGACCAGCACGGAAATGATGGCGGTGATCGAGCCAGTGCCTTCGAGGCCGGGACCTGCGCGTTCAAGCAGTTTTGGCAGGTCGGTGAAGACCGAAGCCGGGTAGCCGCGAGCCACCGGCGGCTCGCCCGTGCCGGTCGCTACCTCGCGCAGGGCATGGGCAAAGCGCGTGATCGAGTCCAGAACCAGCAGCACGCGATGGCCCTGGTCGCGGAAATGTTCGGCGACGCGCATGGCGGTATCGGGCGCACGCCGCCGCATCATCGCGCTCTCGTCGCTGGTGGCGACCACCGCCACGGTCTTGGCCATGGCCGCTACGCCGATCGTATCCTCGAGGAATTCGCGCACTTCGCGACCGCGCTCGCCGACGAGCGCCACAACCACGGTGTCGAAGGCGTCGGCGCCCGCCAGCATGGCGAGCAGTGTCGATTTGCCGACGCCGGATCCAGCGAAGACGCCCATGCGCTGGCCGAAGCAGAGTGGGGTGAAGATGTCGATGACACGCACGCCGGTCATGAACGATGTGCCGACCCGTTGCCGCGCCATGGCGCCGGGCGTGGCGTCGTGCGGCAGTTCGGTCTCGGATTTGCGCATCAGGGGCGGCCCCCCGTCGATGGCGCGTGCCAGTGCGTCGATGGTGCGGCCGCGCCAGGACGCGTTCGGGGTTACGGCAAGCGGGCCGCGCCGGAATACCGTGTCGCCAATGCCTGCATCCGGGCTGCGTTCGAAGGGAGCGACCACGATGTCGTCGCGGCCGATATGGACGATTTCTCCACGGTGATTGCCGCTGCGACTCCGATGTTCGACGATATCGCCGAGCCGTGCGATCTCCGACAGCCCACGCACCTTGTAGTGAGTGGCGGATACTTCCGCGACCAGACCGCCACGCTTGAGCATGGCTTCGTCGTTGTCGAAGCGACGCCAGACGTGTTCCAGCACCGCAAGCCGGTTCTCAGGCCTGGAATCGTGTTCCGCGGTGCGGATGAGGGACCGGTCGGCGGCCATCGCGGATTACTTCGAACCCAGCGTCTTGATCGCCTCGTCAGTCGAACTGCCGGCTTGCCGTACCATCGCCGCTACGTTCTCAAAGGCGCGCTGAACCTGGATCAGCCGCATCATTTCCATGACTGGATTGACGTTGGATTCCTCCAGGAAACCCTGCGCTACGCCTATGTCGGACCGATCGGTGACCGGTTCAGGCGCCCGCGGCGGAACGATGCCGGAATTGCCGTAGCGGGTGAAGTTGACACCGGGATCGAAGGTGAACAGGCCGATGGCGCCGACCTGGCGGTCGCCCTGGCGCAAGGCGCCGTCCGCGCCGACTTTGGGCGGCCCGCCGCGCGGATCGAGCTGGATCGGAGCGCCGCCGGCGTCGAGCACCGGATGCCCTTCGATCGACAGCAATTCGCCATTCTGGTTCATGGAGAAACGACCGTCGCGTGTCATGACGGTGCCAGAAGGCGTCTGGATGCCAAACCAGGCATTGCCCTTGACGGCGAAGTCGAACGGATTGCCGGTTTCCTGCATGCCGCCATTGGCTCCGGACAGGAAGGTATCACCCGAGGACGCAAAGGCGACGGATCGCTGCCCCGCGCCGGAGACGACATCCTCGAATTTCACGCCGGTTGCCCGGAAACCGATGGTCGAGGCATTGGCGACGTTGTCGGCGATCGTGTTGAGGCGCTTTTCCAGCGCGATCTGCGAGGAGAGGGCGACGTAGAGGCTATCTTGCATGATGGTCAGAACTTCAGCCGCTGCATGGCAAAGAGGAGATCGGTGGAAACGCCGGCGGTCGTCGGGCGGGGAAACAGGACGCTGACCGCTGCCGCCTGCGGGGATGATGGATTGTTGAGCTCGTACATGGTGGTAAAGCGCGTGAGGAACTTGCCGAGCTTCACGGGGTCCGCGAAATCCGTGATCTTGAGCTTCTGTTCGAATGCTCTCACCTGCATGTCGACATCGGCTTTGGCCATGGACTCCGGCAGACCGACAGCCGTGCGTACGACGGCTGCCAGCGCCTTGTCGCCGAGCACTTCGTACCAATTCTTCAGTGTCGGGGCCTTGCGCTGGAAGTAGAGCGCCAGCCGAACGCCCTCGTTCGTCTGGCCTGCATCCTGCTCGAGGGTCTGGCGCACGTAGTTGTCGGTCGCCGGCTGCTGAGCCAGGGAGCGTGTCGTCGCCTTCTCGCCATACTGGGCGAAATTGAATGCCGTGACGAAGGCAACATAGGGTTTGCTGCCCGACTTGTTGGCTGGACTGTTCGGGTCCTTGACACCGCCTTCCAGCATCTGCCGGATGCGCGCCGGCGTTTCCTTCTCGGGATCGAGACCATAGGCTGTTATCGCATAGTTCAGCAGCCGCTTGTCGGCCATCAGATCGTCGATGGATCGCAGCTTGACGACATTGGCGCTGTAGTAGGCCGCTTCGGCAGCAATATAGTCGGAGCCAGGTTTGACTACGCCGAGCTGGCTTTTGGTCGTGTAGAGCTTCAGAGTATCCTTTTGGACCACATCGCGGGCTGTCGTACCCTCGCCATATTGGACGAAGTTGAAAGCGGCTACGAAAGGCGCGTATCGCTTGTTCGGCGACGTGTTGGCGGGGCTGTTCGGGTCGGTGACTCCACCTTCCAGCATCTCGCGGATCTGCTTCGGTGTCTGGGTGTCGACGTCCAGCCCATAGGCAGACATCGCAACGCGAAGCAGGCGTTTGTCCGCGAGCAGATCGTCGATCGATTTCACCTTGCCGATGTTGGCCGCATAGTAGTCGCCCTCGGCCTTGGTGTATTCCGGGCGAGGTATGATGCTCTTCAGACCGGCGCTCGCGAGGAACTGCTTGGGGACGATTTTCTGGATCACATCCTGCGCCGTCGTGTCGGCGCCGTATTTGGCGAAATCGAACGCGGTGACAAGATTCGCATAGCGTTTGTCGCCGACAACAGCGAGCAGGTTAGCTGGGCTGCTGGGGTTGCTGACGCCACCTTCCAGCATTTCGCGGATGCGCGCCGGCGTCTCGGTTTTGGCATCCAGACCGAACGCTCCCAATGCAATGTTGAGCAATCGGGAGTCGGCCATGAGATCGTCTACCGATTTCACGCTCGATATCTTGCCGATGTAATAGCTGATCTCGCTTTCGGCGAAGTCCAGGCCTTCCTGCGTGTAGGTGAGGCCGACCTGAAGGCTGAAGTTCTTCGACACATCATGCTGCGCGCTGTTGTAGCTGGTGGCAAGCTCACCGTAGCGCGCGAAATTGAAAGCCTTCACGAACTCGGCATAACGCTTGTCGGACAGCCTGTTGGCGAAAGAGTCGCTCTTGTCGATGCCTTCGGTCAGCGCCTTTTTCATAAAGGCCTTGGCATAAGACATATCTTCGAGGCCAAAAGCCTTCATGGCGTATTTGAACAGGCGGTCGTTTTTAAGGAATTCGTCGATCGACTTCACCTTGCCGATGTTGTCGAGATAGTACTTCGTTTCGCGAGAGACCGTCGGTTGCTTGCCGGTCCGATCAAGCGATCGCACCAGATCCCTGGCGATCAGTTGATAATCCAGATACGTGTTCACGTACGCCTCCTGCTGAAGCACTCCGGGTCAAAATAGAGTAACTTCCTTGCGCGAGGCTGAATCACATCAATTAAAATCGACAAGGATAAGGTTCGAGGATTCAAGCCTCACACAAGGCACGGCGTCTATTCCGTGTGCAGTTGAATTGTGGAAGGACCGGCAGTGGGCATTCTGATCGGCTTGGTGGTGACGCTCGGTTGCGTCCTCGGCGGCTTCATGGCCATGGGCGGGCACGTACAGGTGCTGATCCAGCCATGGGAAGCCGTCATCATCTGTGGCGCGGCGCTAGGGTGCTTCCTCGTTGCCAACCCGATGAAGACGGTGAAGGACACCGGCAAGGGTATCATGGAAGCCTTCAAGCAGTCGGTGCCGAAGGAACGGGATTATCTCGAGACGCTGGGCGTCCTGCATTCGTTGATGCGCGAATTGCGTTCAAAGTCGCGCTCCGAAGTCGAAGCCCATATCGACAATCCGGAAGAGTCAGCGATCTTCCAGGCGTTTCCGACGGTGCTCAAGAACCACGACCTCACCCATTTCATCTGCGACTATTGCCGCATCATCATCATCGGCAACGCCCGTCCGTTCGAGATCGAGGCGCTGATGGATGAAGAAATCCAGACCATCAAGTCCGACAAGCTGAAGCCCTATCATGCCATGGTTGCCGTGGGTGACGGCCTGCCGGCGCTGGGTATCGTCGCGGCGGTGCTGGGCGTGGTGAAGGCCATGGGCGCGCTCGACCAGTCGCCGGAAATCCTGGGCGGCCTGATCGGCGCGGCGCTTGTCGGCACGTTCCTAGGCATCTTCCTTTCCTATGCCGTGGTCGGCCCGATCGCCACCAAGATCAAGATGGTGCGCGAGAAGAAGAACCGGCTCTACATCATCGTGAAACAGACGCTGCTCGCCTACATGAACGGATCGCTGCCGCAGGTTGCCATCGAGTTTGGTCGCAAGACGATCTCGTCTTATGATCGCCCATCGATCGACGCTGTCGAGCAGAGCACGTTGAACGCCGGCGCCGCGGACAAGAAGGCGGCGTAAGCATGGCGTGCAAGAGCAACGATGTGATGATGTCATGAGCGGCCTTGCCACCATGGATGACAGCCGTGCGCTGGTAATCGAGCGTCTGGTCGGCGACAGCGGGGAAGCGTCGCATGTGATCGGCGCCGGCCGTTCGATGGGCGAACGCATCGTTTCACCGCTGCAGAAACGTCTTTCCGGTGAGATCGGCGCGCAGGTGACGATCGATCTGCGCGCGGTCGAGGTCTCCCGCACGACACAGGCGCGGTCGCATGCTGGCGACAATTTCGCCATGACGGTTGCACCCTCGACGGTTTCGTCGGACGCGCTGACGATGGTGATGGATGCGCAGGCCGTGGCGGTCATGGTCTCCGCTCTTTTTGGTGGCGACCCGGAGGCCGCGGTCTCGCCGATCGAACGCGACCTGTCGCCGCTGGAGGCTGATGTCGCGACACTGGTTTTCGAAGAGATCGCACAGGTGCTGAACGGCTCGGGCAAACGTTCGCTCGATCTGCGTTTTCCGCTGCCGCGCGCCATGTCAGGCCAGGAGGCGAGGCGGAGGGTGTTGCGTGACGGCGCGGCGGTGCGTCTGGTCTTCGGCCTATCGACCCCGACGGAAAGCGGTACGATAACGGTCATGATTCCACAGCGCGTGCTGCTGGTTCAGCGCAATGGCGCCGCGACCGACGAGGAGCTGTCCTCGCAGACGGAATGGCACGAGCGCTTCTCCGAAGAGGTGATGCGCTCGGCGGTCACCCTGGAAGCGACGATGCCGCTGGCAAGGATGACGCTGGGCGACCTCGCGCGCCTGCATGTCGGGCAGGTGCTCGATATCGAGGAGAACGCACAGTCGCAGGCACAATTGTCGGCGCGCAACAAGACGCTGTTCGTCTGCGAGTTCGGTAAACTCGGTCAGAACTACACTGTTCGCATCAAGCAACCCTTTGATGCCGGCCAGGACTTCATCGACGGGTTGATGCCTGGCTGACGCCGGGACGTATTTGGAGACGACGTATGAGCAAGACCAACCCGGAAACCGACCTCGAAGCCTCGGACGACCAGCTCAACCGTGCGATCGAGGAATTGCGCGGAGTCCTGCAGGAAGAAGAGCAGCGGGCCGGCGCACCGACGCGCGAGGGGGCCACCACCAATCCTGGCGTCATCCTCAACATTCCGGTTGACGTTCAGATCGTGCTGGGCAGCGCCGAGATGCAGGTCTCCGACCTGATGGCCTTGCAGAAGGGATCGACCGTCGCTCTCAATCGGCGCATCGGCGAACCCGTTGACGTTGTCGTCAACGGTCGGCGGATTGCACGTGGTGAGATCACGGTTCTCGAAAGCGATCCGTCACGCTTCGGCATTCGCCTGACCGAAATCGTAGCGAACAAGAAGAACGGTTGACCGCAGATGCGATCCGCCAGGCAAGCAGCGAGGATGAGGGGATGAGCACGCCGCTGACGCTGACCCGCGCGCAGAAGGCCGCCGCGATCCTGGTTGCGATGGGTAAGCCTTCGGCGAGCAAGCTGCTGAAGTTCTTCAAACAGGAAGAACTGAAGGCGCTTATCGAGGCGGCTCGGCTGCTGCGGACCGTTCCGCAGGCCGATCTCGAACGCGTCGTCGCTGAATTCGAGGCGGAGTTCACGGAAGGAGCGGGTCTGCTCGATTCCGCCGACAAGATGGACAACATCCTCAACGAATCTTTGTCGCCCGAGGAAGTCGACGCCATCATGAGCGGCAAGAGGGCGGAAGCCGAACCGGCTGGTCCACCGTCGATATGGCCGCAGCTGGAGAAACTGGAGCCGCAGCGGCTGGGCAGCTTCCTCGCTGGAGAGCATCCGCAGACTTCGGCGGCAGTCCTTTCCATGCTGGCGCCGCAGCCGGCATCGGCCGTGCTGCTCACGCTGGACAAACAGCTGCGCAGCGAAATCCTGCGGCGCATGGTGACGATGTCGATGATTCCGGAAGCGGCGACCAAGATCGTCGAGAACCAGATTCGTGCGCGCGTGCTGGCTGAAACCGCGTCGAAGGACACGACGGCCGGGCAGATCCGCGTTGCGAGCCTGCTCAATGAAATGGACAAGGCACAGCTCGACGAGACGATGCAGGATCTCGAGGCCGCCGGCACCCCCGATCTCGACGGCGTGCGCGCTCGCATCTTCAATTTCGACGATCTGCCGCTGCTTGCACAGAAGGCACGCGTGCTGGTCTTCGACGGTCTGTCCAGCGAGTTGGTTACACTCGCCTTGCGCGGCGCGCCGCCGGCGCTCACCGAAGCCGTGCTGTCCTCGATAGGTCAGCGCTCGCGCCGCATGATCGAGGCGGAACTCAGCCAGGGTTCGGAAGGCATTCCGCTGGCGGACATCATGGCAGCACGCAAGAACGTCGCGGCGGCAACGGTACGCTTGGCACGCGAAGGCGCATTCGAACTGCCGACCGCGCAGAGCGCTGCCGATGCAGCCTGATCCACGCTAATCCGGCGGGCGCGGCATGGCGGAAGCCGAAGACAAGGATTCCAAAACCGAGGAACCCACAGAGAAGAAGATCCGCGACACGATGGAGAAGGGCAAGCTGCCCCACTCCAGAGAGGCGGCACTGCTGACTTCCTTTGTGGCGATCCTGGTCTTTGCGGTCTTCTACGCGCGCGAGGCGACGGTCGATCTGAGTGTTTTCCTTGCATCGTTTCTCGAACGCCCGGAATCCTGGTCGATCGACACCGAGACCGACGTTATCCACCTCTATGGCATGGTGATGGTCGAAATCGGCCGGGCGGTGGTCGCTCTGCTGGTGCTGCTGGTAGTGGCAGGTGTCGGCGCTTCGATTTTTCAGAACGTACCGCAGTTCGTCGGAGAGCGGATCCGGCCACAATGGTCGCGCATCTCGCTTGCCCAGGGTTGGAAGCGGTTGTTCGGCCTGCAAGGCTTCGTCGAATTCCTGAAGTCGCTGGCCAAGCTCGGTTTCGTCATCGCCGTGCTGATCTTCACCCTGTCCCAGGACCACCGCCGGCTGCTCAACGGCATGATCACCGGTCCCGCCGAGTTCGGGCTGGTCATCCGCTCGATCGCCATCCAGATTTTGGTGGCGATCGTCTTCGTCATGACGGTCATCGCTGCCGCCGACTTCGTCTGGTCGCGCTTTCATTGGCGGCGGGATCTGCGGATGAGCAAGCAGGAGGTGAAGGACGAACTGAAGCAGTCTGAGGGTGACCCGATCGTCAAGTCGAGGCTGCGCTCGCTGGCGCGCGACCGGGCAAGGCGACGCATGATGACTGCGGTGCCCAACGCCACGCTGGTCATCGCCAACCCGACCCACTTCTCGATCGCGCTGCGCTATGTTCGTGACCAGGATGCTGCGCCGGTCGTGCTCGCGAAGGGGCAGGATCTGGTGGCGTTGCGCATTCGCGAAATCGCGCGCGAGAACAATATTCCGATTTTCGAAGACGTTGCGCTTGCTCGCTCCATGTACAAGCAAGTTTCGGTTGATAGCGTCATTCCATCACAATTTTACCAAGCAGTGGCAGAGCTGGTACGCATCGTTTACTCGAAAAAGGCAGAGCGCCGACGGACCTCATGAACCGACAGCCGCACACACTTTCTCGCGAAGTCATCGTAGCCCGCGCCATCGAACAGGTGGTTGCAGAACTCAGGCTCATCGATGTCGCCGACTACATCGCCTTCATCCGGCTCGAGCATTTCGCCTGCCTGTCGGATCTGGTCGATTCAGCATCGGAACTGTTCTTCGTGCCGGGCACGTTGCGGCTGGGCAACGGTGGCGAGGCGCATGTCGACTGGAGCGGTTCACCACGCATCGTGCTTGACCTGGAGCTCAGGCCGCGCGGCGTGACGGTCTATTTCCAGCTGACGCTGACGGAGAACGAAGCTTCGGTGGTGTTGAACTACATCTCTTTCGAGAAACCGGACGAAGATCCCACCCGCAACACCGAGTTGCTGGAAACGATGCTGGAAGACGCTCGCATCCGGCGTCCCGAGCCGATCGGATAAGCCGTCAGTCGATAAGGCCGAGGCGCAGTGCCTTGGCAACGGCCTGCGTGCGGTTCACGGCATCGAGCTTTTGCGCCGACTGGGTGAGATACTGGTTGGCGGTGTGGACCGACAGCTTCAGAAGCCGCGCGATCTCCTCGCTGGTGTAGCCATTGGCGGTGAGCTTCAGGCATTCCAGTTCGCGTTTCGACATGGCTTTTGCCCGGCCGGTGTCGCCTGGCCGGATGCGGGATACGGCATCGAACAGCGTGAAGCAGCGGGCGTGAATGTCGTAGATGGTGTCGCCGAGCTGTGGGGTGACGTGGGCACCAAAGAAAACCACCAGCCCGCTCTGGCCGCGCTCGGCGTGCACCGGGAACGCTATGCCGGTCGTGTCCGGAACAAGGGCTTTCGCACGCTCGATCCAGGGAAAGGTGTTGGCATCGCGAGGGCGGTCGGTTTCCGCCGACCAGTATCGCGGGCCGGTCGAGCGGCGCACGTGCTGGATGATCTCTTCACTGGCTGTAGCGGAGATGTTGCGTGTTGCGCCAGCGATACCCGGATAGTCGGAATCGAAACACGGCATCAGCCGTGGCCGGTCGGCGGACGGTGAGACAAAATAGAGGCCAAATGCGCCGGCATTGATGTCCATGGCAATCCAGCGGCAGCGGCGTACGGCATCGGGAATGGTGACCGTGAAGAGATCGGCGTTCGCCGCCGCGGCGCCGAACGGATTGCGATGCGCGAAGAATGGGTCGTCTGCGATCTCGTCTGCGCGGGCGTGTGTCAAATGATGCCGCTCCTGATCGCGGTCGCGATCGCCATTGCACGGTTGGAAGCAGAGAACTTCTGGATGGCGTGGGTGATGTAGCTGTTGACCGTGTTGGCCGAGACGCCGAGGATGACGGCAACCTCTTCGGTCGTCTTGCCTTCCGAGACCCAGAACAGGCACTCACGCTCGCGGTCGGAAAGCGGATCCTGCAGGGCAGCAGCGGCGAGAAGCTGCGGCACTTGCGAGAGTGCGTAGCAGCACTTCAACTGTGCCTTGTTGAGGACATCCGGCTGGATGCTGCCGGTCTCAGCTGCGGAAAACAGCACGAAAAGGCGCTGCCGTCCGACATCGAGACGGAGGGAATAGAGTTCCGCATGGCCCAGCACGTCGAGCAGCTTGGCTTCTTCCCCGCTTAGCAGGCCAGCTACTGTTTCCGCGTGAGACGCGACAAGCACGCGTGGACGATTGCCGGGGGGGGACGTAAGGGGACCGTAGGCGAGAGCGGCGATCAGATGTTTGCCGATCAGTTCGATCGCATCATACAGCCAGTTCGATGCGACGATGCGGGCGTCGTTGCGTTCCTCGTCGTGGATGATGGCCACCAGCATGTAGCTGTCGGCACCGATCTCGTCGGAGAGTTGGGTCAGAAACCCGGTCAGGTCCGCGCGAGAGGCCAGACGTGCTCCGATCATGTCGGATGCTATGGGCGCTGCAAAGGCTGTCATAGTCTTCAGGCCGGAATCGATTCTTATGCCCGGTGCTGGTTCAGCAGCGCCGGACGCGGGTACGCGTCACATTCACCTAAAACACACTCTCGGCGCAGACGGCGCCTATCGGCCGAATCCGGCAGGGAACGCGAAACCAGTCGCGCCTTGTGCCGGAAAACTCCGGTACAACAGGACTTTGGATGGTTCGCCGCGCCCCCTTGGAACGGCTGATTCGGGTTTAATTTAGCGGTTGATGAATCCGACTTCAAACAGGAATTGACAGATCGGGATTCAAGGGACTCGCGAACGCGACTCAGGCCGTGCGTTTGCTGGATTTCGGGCCAGGAAAAAAATTCTTCGCCGACACTGGAGCGTCTCCGCTTAAGGAAACGCTCCAGCATTTTTCACGCAATTCCGAACCGAACCATCGCGCACTTTTGTGGAATTGCGCTGGTCGGCAAGGAGGGGGTCAGCGTCCTTCGAAACCGGTCAGCACGCCCACCGCGTTCACGCCGATTTCGTCGACGGCATAGCCGCCTTCCATCACGAACAGCGTCGGCAGATTCAGTTTTGCGATACGCTCGCCGATCCTGGGATAGTCGCTGCTCTTGAGCTTGAACTGGCTGATCGGATCCTTCTCGAAGGTGTCGACACCGAGCGAGACGATGACGACGTCGGGGCTATAGGCGGTGAGTTTCGAGCAGGCGTCGTCCAAAGCCGCATTCCAGGCTTCCCAACTCGTGCCGAAGGGCAGCGGGTAGTTGACGTTGAAACCTTCGCCTGCACCTTCGCCGTGCTCGTCGGCATGGCCGAGGAAGTAGGGATATTCGACCATCGGATCGCCATGCAGGTTGAGCACCTGCACGTCGGCGCGGGAGTAGAAGATTTCCTGCGTGCCGTTGCCGTGGTGATAGTCGACGTCGAGGATGGCAACGCGCTTGGCGCCCTGGTCGAGGAACCATTGTGCGGCGACGGCAGCGTTGTTGATGTAGCAGTAGCCGCCCATGAAGCCGGCGCCGGCATGATGCCCGGGCGGCCGGCAGAGCGCAAAGGCGGCCGGCTCGCCGTCCTTGATCAGCCTAGCGCCGGTCAGGGCGACGTCATAGGAGGATTTGATCGCTTCCCATGTGCCTTTGACGAAAGGCGCGCCGGCGTCGAAGGAATAGTAGCCGAGCTTGGCGTCGAGGGCCTCGGGCACGACATCGCCGCGCAGGCCGCGTGTCGGCCAGGTATAGGGAATGGCGGAACCGGAGCGGCCAAGCGCTTCCCATCCGGGATAGATGGTCGGCAGGAAGTCGATGTAGTCGGCTTTGTGGATGCGCTTGGCAGCGGTGAGGTCATGGACCTCCGGCGCCAGTATCGGCCCCAGCTTTTCGCTCTCGACCCGAGCCCTGATGATCTCGGCGCGCGAGGGTTTCTCGAAGCCGGGCATGATCGCTCCCGACATCAGCTCCATCGTGCCGGCATGGCCGGCATGAAGCGGCGAATAGACAGTCTTCATGAAGTTCCTTCCCTGGATTGGTTGTTAGTTGAGGTCGAGATAGGGGGTGACGAGCGCGATCCACATGGTCTCGACATCGTCTTCAAGCAGGTCGAAGGTCCTGCGATCCTTCTTGAGGCCGACCAGACGGCAGACGTGGCCGACCTCCATCATCACGACACCGAGCCGGGTGGCGACATCTACCTGCAGGGCGGGATTCACATGCCGCAGCCAGGCTGCGTAGAGTGCAATGATCTGGTCGTCATATTCGTTCTGGATCGGTCTGAGATCCGGGTTGCCGGTGATGGCCTCGATGACCGGCATCAGGCTGGCATTTTCGAGATAGAGCCTGGATGTGTCGATGAAGAGTTCCCGCACCTCGCGCTGGAACGCAGCGCGGGTGGTCGGGCGCGGCACCCTGGTGCGTTTTTCGATCACTTCGGGGAACGCCCCGAGCCAGCGCCGGGCGAGATCGAGAAGAATGGCTTCCTTGTTGGGATAGTATTGATAGACCGAGCCGACAGACAAGCCGGCGCGCTGCGCAATGGCGAGCGTTGTCGGTGTCCCTGTTCCCTGCTCGCGGGTCAAGATCAAGGCCGCATCGAGAATCCGATCGACCACCTTGCTCGACCGTTCCTGCCGCGGTTGCTTGCGCGGCTCCAGCGCTATCTTGGTTTTCCGGTTGAGACTGCGGTTCACTGACTGAATTCCTCGTTCCCTGATTGCGGGCACCATATACGAGGGACGTTCTTCGCGAAGCATTCCGAATCCTGCGTATTGACAAACGCGAATAAATAGTCGCATTTTTTCTCCACGCTGTCTTTAGGGAAACTAAGGGGAATTCCGAAGGCGGCGGACTGGCACAATTCCTGTCCGAACGCACCGTTCCAGCGGAACTATCGAGCGTGAGGTGCGGTGTTGGAACAGTCTTGGTCAGTCAAAAGCGCGGAGTCGCGATGTCTGTCACTGGTGCGGTTCATCAAGCCGATCTGATCGTCGTCAACGGCCGTGTGCTGACCATGGATGACGCCAGTCCCGTCGCTGAAGCCGTTGCCGTCAAGGACGGATCCATCCTCGCAGTCGGCCGCGCTGTCGACATCGAAGCCCTGAGGGGGCCGGCCACCAGAATCGTTGACGCCAAGGGTGGCTCGGTGCTGCCCGGCTTCATCGAAGCGCACATGCATCTCTTTTCCGGTGCCGCTGAACTGGCGCATCTGCATCTGGCAGGCGTGCACGGCTTCGATGCCCTGAAGCAAGCGGTCCTGGCTTATGCTGCCTCGCGGCCCGACGCGCCGATGCTGGTGGCGCAGAGCGCCGACTACACCATTCTCGGCGAAGAGCGGGTGACCCGGCATCACCTCGATGCGATCCTGCCGGACCGGCCGTTCTGCATGGCCGCGCCGGACCATCACACGATGTGGGCAAATACCAAGGCGCTCGAAGCCGCTGGAATCCTGCATGGCCGCACGCTTGGCCCGGGCAATGAGATCGTCATGGGCGACGATGGGTTGGCCGAAGGCGAGCTGCGGGAAGGCGAGGCATTCGGGCCGGTGCTGGCTCTAGCCGGCGAGGAGCGTGTGCGGCTTGGCCTGTCGACCGGCGGTGAGCCCGATCCTGCGCCAACGCCTCAGCAGCGTGCGGCCGATCGCGACATCATGCGGCGTGGCCTGGCCTGGTGTGCCCAGCACGGCATCACCTCGATCCAGAACATGGACGGCAATCTCTACCAGCTCGAACTGCTGGCCGAGATCGAGGCCGAGGAAGGGCTTTCCTGCCGTGTGCAGATACCTTTCCACTTCAAGAACTTCATGAAGCTCGACATCCTGGAGAAAGCCTCCGTGATGGCTGAGCGCTATGACAGCGAATGGCTGTCGTCCGGTATCGTCAAGGTCTTCTATGACGGGGTCCTGGACTCCTGGACGGCCGTGATGATCGAGCCTTACGCCGATCGCCAGGACTGGGTCGGTGAGCCGCTGTTCACGCCGGAAGAGTTCAAGGCCCTGGCCGTTGCCGTCGACGCGCGTGGTTTGCAGATTGCGGTGCATTCGATCGGCGACGGTGCCGTGCAGGCCGTGCTCAACGGCTATGAAGCGGCGGCGAAAGCCAACGGCACACGCGACAGCCGCCACCGCATCGAGCATATCGAGGTGGTCGCGTCCTCGGATATTCCGCGGTTTGCCGACCTTGGCGTGATCGCCTCAATGCAGCCTCCGCATCCGCCGGGTGCGATGGATTTTCCGTTGGAGCCGACGGTTTCGCGTATCGGCAAGGAGCGCTGGCCGCTGAGCTATGCCTGGCGCACGCTGAAGGATGCGGGCGCGCATGTCGTCTTCGCCTCCGACTGGCCGGTTTCGCCGATCGATCCGATCCTTGGCGTGCAGGCGGCGGTGCAGCGCAAGCCGTGGGCAGAAGGCGATCCAGACCAGAGTTTCTCGCTGCACGAGTCGCTGGCTGCCTACACGGTGGAAGGTGCCTATGCCGAGTTCATGGAGCACCGCAAGGGCCGGCTGAAGCCGGGCTTCATGGCCGACCTCGTGGTGCTTTCGCATGACGTGGAAGCCGTGGAACCGCAGCGTTTGCATGAGGTGCGGCCTGTCACCACCATTTGTGGCGGCAAGGTTACCTATCAGTCCTGAGGTGAACATTCGTTTCGCCTGCTGAAACGATATTCGATCCGATTGTTGCCAAGCACGGCGGCTTGTGGTGACAATCTAAACCAGAAGAAAAGGCCTGCTTTCGGGGGCAGGCCAAGAAAAAAGAGGGGCTTGAGTGCCGGAACAACCGGGTAAGAACGCGATCGAAGTCCGCGGCGTGCGGAAAGTCTTCGGTACTGGGGACGCGGCGGTTGCCGCATTGGATACGGTCTCGGTTTCGATCCGAGAGAACGAATTCTTCACGCTGCTGGGACCTTCCGGCTGCGGGAAGACGACACTGCTTCGGCTGATCGCCGGCTTCGACTATCCGAGCGCGGGTGAGATCCTGCTTTACGGCGACGACATCGCGCTGTTGCCGCCGTTCAAGCGCCCGGTCAACACCGTCTTCCAGAGCTACGCGTTGTTCCCGCATATGACGGTGGCCGAGAATATCGGCTTCGGTCTGGAGATGCTGCGCAAGCCCAAGGCAGAGATCAAGGCCCGGGTCGCCGAGATGCTGAAGCTGGTGCGCATGGAGCATCTGGCTTCGCGGCGTACCAGCCAGATTTCCGGCGGCCAGCAGCAGCGTGTGGCGCTGGCCCGCGCGCTGGCGCCGCAGCCGAAAGTGCTCTTGCTTGACGAGCCGTTGTCGGCGCTCGACTACAAGCTGCGCAAGGAAATGCAGATCGAATTGAAGCGGCTGCAGAACCAGACCGGCATCACCTTCATCTTCGTCACGCACGATCAGGAAGAAGCGCTGACCATGTCGGACCGCATCGCGGTGATGTCGTCGGGCAAGATCCTGCAGGTCGGCAGCCCGTGGGATATCTACGACAAGCCGGCCGATCGCTTCGTCGCTGACTTCATCGGTGAAACGAACTTCCTGACCGCTTCCATCGCCGGTGTCGAGAACGGCAAGGCACGCGCCACGCTGAAATCGGGCGCCACCATCACGGCCAGCGTCGCCGATGGGTTCCAGCCAAAGGGCGAGGCCACGGTGGTGGTTCGACCCGAACATGCCAAGCTGGTCAAGGGCAAGGCGGAGCTTTCGGGCACGGTCGAGAACATCGTCTATTTCGGCACCGACACGCACATCCATGTGCGGCTCGACGGCAGCAATGACCTCTTCATCGTACGCCAGCAGAATGCGCGCAACGCGGACTGCGGTTTTGAAACGGGCGACAAGGCTGGCATCGCAATCAGCGACGACGCCGCACAGGTGTTGAGGGACTGATGGCCACCGCCGAGGAAATCGCCAGGGCGGCCGACCGGCGCGACATCCGCAACCGCTGGTATCTGTCCGCGCCTGCCATGCTCACCATCTTCTTCGCCGCGGTCGGTCCGCTGGCGATCGTGCTCGTCTATTCCTTCCTGACGCCAGGTTCCTACGGCGACGTGAAGTGGCAATTCTCGCCCGAGGCCTGGGTCTCGGTGCTGTTCGAGCGTGACATTTTCGACGACACGCTGTCGCTGGCGGGAGCGCATATCAGCATCTTCTGGCGCTCGGTGAAGCTTGCGATCATCACGACGATCATCACTTTGGCGCTCGGTTTCCCGACCGCGTACTTCATGGCCACGCGCAGTGAAAAGACGCGTGACCTGTGGCTGTTCCTTATCACCATCCCGTTCTGGACGAACCTGCTCATCCGCACCTTCGCGGTGCTGCAGATCATCCGCAACGAAGGCATCGTCAACACCGTGCTGATGAAGCTCGGCATCGTCTCGGCGCCGATCCAGATCCTGTACACCGACGTCGCGATCCTGATCGGCATGGCCTATGTCTATCTGCCGCTGATGGTGCTGCCGGTCTATGCCTCGATGGAAAAGCTCGACTTCCGGCTGGTCGAGGCGGGCTATGATCTCTACGCCTCGCGCTGGCAGGTGCTGCGCCGCATCATTTTCCCGCTGGTCAAGCCGGGCGTGATCGCCGGCTCGATTCTGGTCTTCATCCCGGCGATCGGCGCCTATGTGACGCCGAGCGTGCTTGGCGGCGGCAAGAACATGATGCTGTCCAACCTGATCGAGCTGCAGTTCGGCCAGGGCCGTAACTGGCCGCTTGGTTCGGCACTGTCGATCACCGTCATGCTGATCGTCATGGTGGCGTTGCTCGTCTATGTGCGCAACGCCGGTTCGCAGGAGGTGCGGCATGGCTAAGAGCTTCTCCATCCGCCATCAGCCCGGCTTCACGACGATCGCGGCTGTCTGCTTCGTCGCGCTCTACATGCCGATCATCGTGCTCGTCGTTTATGCTTTCAATGAAGCGCCATCGACATCGGAGTGGGGCGGCTTTTCGCTAAAGTGGTTCCAATCCGCCTCGCAGAACGCGCAGGTCATCGACGCCACGCTGCGCTCGTTCCAGATCGCCGCAATCGCCGCGACGCTGGCTACGATCGCGGCGACGATGGCCGCGCTCGCGACGACACGCACGCCGCCTTATCCGGGATTGACCTTCAAATATGCGATGATCAACCAGCCACTGATGGTGCCGGAAATCGTCACCGGCGTGGCGCTGCTGATCTTCTTCTCGCGCATCAAGATCTTCACCGGTTATTCGGGCCTGGGTTACCTGATCGCCGCGCACACGGCCTTCTGCATTCCCTTCGCCTATCTGCCGATCCGGGCACGGCTTGAAAACATGGACCTGTCGCTGGAGCGTGCGGCGGCGGATCTCTACGCCACGCCCTGGCAGGCGTTCCGGCGGGTGACGCTGCCGCTGCTGTGGCCCGGCATCCTGGCCGGCCTGATGCTGGCCTTCGTGATCTCGCTGGACGACGTCGTCATCACCGAATTCGTCAAATCCGGCGGCCAGGACACGCTGCCGACCTACATGCTCGGCCAGATCCGCCGCGGCATCACGCCTGAGATCAACGCGATCTCGACAGCCTTCCTGCTGCTGTCGGTGGTCATCGTCACGTTGTTCTTCTTCGTCAGCAGGAAGCGTGACTAGAGCAATTCCAGCAAAGGCGCGTGGCGGCTTTGCGTCTGGAATTGCGTGAAAACAAGGAGATAGGGCGGTTCCGCATTCTCGCTAAGAAGTGGAAACGCTCTGGTGCAAAAAGCCGAAGTCAAAACCAAAGCAATAATGGGAGAACAGAAATGAGTTGGAAGACCACCGCGACGGCCGTTGGGCTGGCGCTGCTCGCTTCGTCGGGCCTCGCCCGTGCCGAGGGCGCACTCAACATCTACAACTGGGGCAACTACATCAGCCCCGACATGATCAAGAAGTTCGAGCAGAAGTATAGCGTCAAGGTCACCGTCACCGACTACGATTCCAACGATACGGCGCTTGCCAAGGTGCGTCAGGGCGGCACCGGCTTCGACATCGCCATGCCATCGCAGACCTTCATCCCGGTCTGGATCAAGGAGGGTCTCATCCAGGAGACCAATCCGGGCGGCATGGAGAACTTCAAGAACGTTTCGCCGGAATGGGCCAATCCCGATTTCGATCCCGGTCGCAAATACACCGTGCCGTGGGCATGGGGCACGATCGGCGTGGTCGTCAACACCGATGCCTACAAGGGCCCGGCCAACAGCTGGGGCATCATCTTCAACACGCCTGACGAACTGAAGGGCAAGGTCAATGTCGTTCCCGAGATGAACGACGTCATCTTTGCCGCCATCAAATATGTCGGCGGCAAGCAGTGCACCGACGACAAGGCGGTGCTGAAGAAGGTGCGCGACCTGCTGGTTGCCGCCAAGCCGAACTGGATCGCGATGGAATACAACACCATCGAGAAGATGGGCGCCGGCGACTTCAAGGCGACCAGCGACTGGAACGGCTCGGCGCTGCGCCAGCGGCTGGCCAATCCGGCCATTCACTACAACTATCCGAAGGAAGGCTACGGCCTCTGGAGCGATAACGTCGTCGTGCTCAAGGAAGCCAAGAACGTCGAAAACGCCAAGCTGTTCCAGAACTTCATGATGGATCCGGAAAACGCCGCGCTGAATTCGGCCTTCCACCGCTACGCCAACGGTATTGCCGGTTCGGAGAAGTTCATGCCGGCTGACATGAAGGATGCTCCGGAAGTGAACATTCCGGCCGACGTGAAGTCGCTCGGCGAACTGCAGCGCCTGTGCTCGCCGGAAATCCAGGAAATCTACAGCAAGATCTGGACCGAGCTGCAGAAGTAAGCACTAGAGCATTTTGTAGCCAACTGGAATCACTTGGCGTTACAAAAATGCGGCGAAAACAAAAACTTAGAGCGTTTCCGCGTTTCCGTAGAAAAACGGAAACGCTCTAAGACAGCATGAAAAGACGAAGCCGGGACCGACAAATCGGTTCCGGCCGTCACAAGCTTTTTGCCTGAAGCAGGCAGAAACATAGAAGATTGGAAGAAGGAGTCCCTGTCATGAATTCGAGATTGTTTGCCGCGACGGCGGCGCTCGCGCTGCTTGCGGCGACGGGCCTGGCCCGCGCAGAAGGCGAGCTTAACATCTACAACTGGGGCAACTACACCAACCCGGACGTGATCAAGAAGTTCGAGGAAAAGTACAAGGTCAAGGTCACCATCACCGATTACGATTCCAATGACACGGCTCTGGCGAAGGTCCGCCAGGGCGGCTCCGGCTTCGACATCGTGGTGCCCTCGCAGACGCACCTGCCGATCTGGATCCAGGAGGGCCTGCTGCTCGAGACCAATCCTGGCGGCATGGAGAACTTCAAGAACATCGCGCCGGAGTGGGCCAATCCCGACTTCGACCCCGGCCGCAAATATTCGGTACCATGGGCCTGGGGCACGGTTGGCATCGTCGTCAACACCGATGTCTACAAGGGCGACATCAACACCTGGGACATTATCTTCAAGACGCCTGACGAGCTGAAGGGCAAGGTCAACGTCGTTCCCGAAATGAAGGACGTGATGACCGCCGCCATCCGCTATGTCGGCGGCGAGCAGTGCACGGCCGACAAGGAAGTGTTGAAGAAGGTGCGCGACCTGCTGACGGCCGCCAAGCCGAACTGGATCGCCATGGAATATGGCGCCGTCGACAAGATGGGGGCGGGCGACTTCAAGGCGTCGTCCACCTGGAATGGCGCCGGCCTGCGCATCCGGCTTGCGCATCCGCAGGTTCACTACGGCTATCCGAAGGAAGGCTTCACCTACTGGTCCGATAATGTCGTGGTGCTGAAGGACGCCAAGAACGCCGAGAACGCCAAGCTGTTCCAGAACTTCATCATGGACCCGGAAGTGGCTGCCGGCCTTTCTGCCTATCACCGCTATGCCAACGGCGTTGCGGGTTCGGAGAAGTTCATGCCTGCCGAAATGCGCGATGCGCCCGAGATCATCGTTCCGGCAGAAGCCAAGCCGCACGGCACCATGGCGCTAATGTGTTCGGAAGAAGCGGACGCGCTCTACAAGAAGATCTGGACCGAACTGCGCAAGTAAGCGGTCCCGGAGCATTTTGTAGCCAGGTGGAATCACTTGGCGTGACGAAAATGCGGCGAGCGTTTCCGTAAAAACGGAAACGCTCTGGAAGCAATTTCGGGAAAGCGGTTTTCCGTCCTGAATTGCCCAAGACAAAGAGTTGGAGCGGTGCCGTGAAAGAGCGGGCCGCTCCAGCGTCCGGCGGTGTTGCTGCCGGATGCCCCGTCTGGTGGCTGCCCGTCGGCATACCAGCTCGAGAAATTGAAATGCCGCAGGAGGCGCTTCTCATGCAGCCCTACCGCAACAGCGATACCCGCCCGTCGATCATGCAAGGTTCGCCGCCGGCCTTGGTGGTGCCCAAACTCGACTGGGACAGGGCGCCCTGGAACCGCTGGGCTTTCCAGAACATGCGGCAGATCGTGCCCACAGTTGAAGTCTGGCGCGGTTCCGGCCAGGTCAACGCATTGCCGCGTGCCGAGATCGATCTCGATGGCCTGGCAGTGACCGACAGCCTTGGCCGCGCCTCGACGCTCGCCGGCCTGCTCGACGAGACCTATACCGACGGGTTCCTGGTGCTGAAGGACGGCGCCATCGCCTATGAGCGCTACTTCAACGGCATGACGGCGCGGTCGCTGCATCTGTCGCAGTCGATGGCGAAGTCGGTGACGGCCGCGGTCTGCGGCATCCTTGTCGGTCGTGGCCTCATCGATCCGACAAGACCGGTGACGGCGTATCTTCCCGAACTTGCCGAGACGGGTTGGGCGGGTGCGATTGTCCAGCAGGTGCTGGACATGACGACCGGCGTGAAGTTCTCGGAAGCCTATACCGATCGCTACTCGGACATTGGCCAGGTTGATGTTGCTTCCGGCTGGAAACCGGTGCCGCCGGACAGCGATCCCGCTTTCCCGTGGCCGACGCATGTGTGGGAGCTCATCCTGCGGCTCAGAGGGACCACGCGGCCGCATGGCGCTGCTTTCGAATACCGCTCCATCGAGACCGATGTGCTCGCCTTTGTCATGGAACGCGCGAGCGGGCGCAGGCTGGCCGAGCTTGTTTCGGAAGAGCTGTGGCAGAAGCTGGGTGTCGAGGAAAGCGCATGCTTCACCGTGGACAGCGCCGGCTATGCTCTGGCGGACGGCGGGTTCAATGCCACACTGCGCGATTACGCCCGTTTCGGCCAGATGATCCTCGACAATGGCGCCGGCATCGTTCCTGCCGACTGGATCGAAGCGACCAGGAACAGCGTGCATGGCAACAATTTTTCGGAAAGCCTGCCGGAAGGCAGTTACCGCAACCAGTTCTGGATCGAAGATCCGCGCTCGCGTGCCCTGATGTGCCGTGGCGTGTTCGGCCAGCTCATCCACGTGGACTGGAACAGCCGGATGGTGACGGTGAAGCTGTCATCCTTCCCGGATTTCTCGAACACGCCCTATGCCGTGGCGACGCTGAAGGCCATTGCGGCAATTGCAGCGGAGCTGAGCTCCGTCGCCTAGATCAGCTGATATGGAAGACCGGCGCCGACGATCGCGGATCGTCTGCGCGGCATGCACCACCCAGGAAGGACATGACGTGACCAACCCGACAAAATTCGAGGAAGCATATGGCTTCCGCCGCAGTGATGCCGCCCTTGCGAACTGGCGCACGGCGCCGTTCAACCGCTGGGCGTTCCAGAATGTCGGCGAACTGGTGCCAAGCGCGCGTATCGAAGCTCCGGCAGATGCAATGGAAGCGGCCATGGTGGATTTCAGCGGGCTGCTCGGTGAAACGGTGTCGCTGTCCAACGGAGCCGAGACGGTCGCGGCATTCCTGGATCGCTCGAGCGCCGACGCATTGACCGTCATGAAGGGCGGAAGATTTATCGGCGATTGGTTCGCATCGCATATGCGGCCCGGCAATCGTCACATCATCTTTTCGATCAGCAAGTCGCTGACCGCGATCCTCGCTGGCATTTTGGAAGGCGAGGGCCGCTTCGACCCGGACGCGCCGGTGACGGCCTATATCCCGGAAGCGGCCGGTTCGGCCTATGGCGACGCCACCGTGCGCCATGTGCTCGACATGACGGTGAGCCTCGATTTCGAGGAAGCCTATCTCGATCCCGAAAGCGCCTTCGCCCGTTATCGGCGGGCGACGCTGTGGAACCCGGGCGGCGGCGATGAAGGGCTGGAGGAATTCCTGCTGTCGATCAGGCGCAGGTCCGAACCACATGGCGAGGTGTTCCGCTACCGCTCGCCGAATTCCGACCTGCTCGGCGTTCTGGTCGAGCGTGCTTCCGGCAAGCGCGTTCCGGAGCTGTTTACCGAAAAATTATGGGCGCCGCTGGGCGCCTGCACGGAAGGTGCCATCACGGTCGATCGGGCTGGCACGGCACGCACGGCGGGCGGCGTCTCGATGACGCCACGCGATCTCGCCCGCATCGGCGAGATGATGCGCCAGGGTGGTGTCGCGAATGGCAAACGCGTCTTGCCGGAAACCTGGGTCCGCGACACCACGACCGCCGGCAGTCTCGACGCCTGGAAACAAGGCGACTTCGCGCATCTTTTTCCCGAAGGGCGCTACCGCAACAAGTGGTACCAGAGCGGCAAGGGTTCCTATTGCGGGATCGGCATCCATGGCCAGTGGCTGTTCGTCGATCCGGCAAGCGAGGTGGTCATCGTCAAGATGTCGTCGCAGCCGATCCCCGTCGACGATCCGCTCGACCACGACAATGTCGATTTCTTCGAAGCGCTTGTGACGATGGTGTGAGGCGCCCCGGCTTTCCTGGAGCGTTTCCGTTTTTTACGGAAACGCGGAAACGCTCTAAGTTTTGTTTTCGCCGCATTTTTGTAACGCCAGGTGATCCCACTTGGCTACAAAATGCTCGAACTGCCGGCTTGCGGGCCGTGTTGTTGCATGGTTCTCAATGTTCGGTCGAGAATGCGCAGCAATTCTCCAACGCGTCCCCCACCCGTCGGTGCGGGTGGATAGCGGCATAGCACCTCTATGACTGTCGGGTTCGCATGCAGGGCTGCGCGTTCGAGGTAATGCGTTCCGGCATCGGTCGTACCTCCAGCCGCGAGTTCAACTGCGTGGGCGGCATGAGCCGCCGCGCCGAGAATGTGCCTGACCTGGGTGGGCCGGGCCAGCGGATGAAGATAGGCAGCCGAAGCGGCACACATGGCGGCTCGCGCGGCCTGGCTTGCTGCAACGTCCTGGCATTGCTGCGCAGACTTCAGGGCATTCCAGGCTGCGTCACGCAGTACCTTGCCGCGTTTGGCGCCTCGCGCGAATGTCCGAGCAGTGTCGATGGCGTCGCGGGGACGACTGTCCGAAGGGTTTGATGCCTCAAAGACCTCGAGCACCTTGGCGGCACTTTCGGCGGCAAAGGCAGTGACTGCGCGCAAATCATCCGTGCTGAGGATGATCTCGCCTGTCATCGTTCAGTCGCCGTACCCTGCGGCAGTTTGGTAAGCAGCCAGCTGCGGAAGCTGGCGACCGGTGGGTAGAGCCGCTTCTCGTTGGGCACCACCAGATAGTAGGCGCTGCGGCTTTGCATGGCACGGCCAGGGGCGGGTACCAGCTGGCCGCGCTGCAACTCGCCGGTGATCAGGAACAGCGGCAGCAGCGCGATGCCGAGGCCAGCGATGCAGGCCTGGGCTGCGGTCGAAAACTGTTCGAACTGCATGCCGGGGCCGGTCGGTGTGGCAAGCCCCTGGTGCTCGAACCACTCGGCCCAGCCACCGGGACGCGAGGCCATGTGCAGCAGCGGCAGCCGGCCAAGATCGTGTGGTTCCGCGACCGCATTCGCCTTCAGGAATTCCGGGGCCGCTACCGGCGCCACTTCCTCGCGCATCAACAGCGTCGATGTCGCACCCGACCAATCCGGCTGGCCGACATGAATGGCTGCGTCGAGCCGCTCACGGGCAAAATCGAAACGGCCGATGCGCGTTGCGAAGTTGATGGTGATGTCCGGGTTCTGCTCGACGAATTCAGGGATCAGCGGCATAAGCCAGCGTGTGCCGAAGGTGGGCAGTATGGCGAGGTTCAAAACGCCGCCATGCCGATTGCTCATCAATCCAAGTGCCGCTTCGCGAAGCTGGCCGAGCGCCGCACGCACCGTTTCGGCATAGATCTCGCCTTCCGGCGAGAGCTGGACATTACGGCTGTTGCGCTCGATCAGCCGCTTGCCGAACTGATCCTCCAACAGCTTGATCTGCCTGCTTATGGCGCCCTGTGTCAGCGCCAGTTCCTGCGCCGCTGCCGTGAAGGAGCCAAGCCTTGCCACCGCCTCGAAGGCGGCAAGCGCTCCTGTGGTCGGCAAAAGGCGGCGTTGCACACTCATGATCCATTACTAATCGTCATTGATCTCGGAGGCAATTTCATTTGCTTTTTTCCGGGCGGGGGCCGATAAGCCCGGCATTCTGCGCATTCTGGCTGCGCTTTCTGGGAGAATTACGCATGGCTGCCGAAAAGAACGCCTTCGTCTGGGACGATCCGTTCCTCATCGAGGATCAGCTTTCGGAAGATGAGCGCATGATTCGTGACGGTGCGGCGGCGTTTGCCGCCGACAAGCTCGCGCCGCGTATCGAAGACGCCTACATGGAAGAAAAGACCGATCCGGCGATCTTCCGCGAGATGGGTGAGGCCGGCCTGCTCGGCATCACCGTGCCGGAAGAATATGGCGGGCTCGGTGCCAACTATGTGACTTATGGCCTCGTCGCCCGCGAGGTTGAGCGCATCGACAGCGGCTACCGTTCCATGATGAGCGTGCAGTCGTCGCTGGTCATGTACCCGATCCAGGCTTACGGCTCGGAAGAGCAGCGCAAGAAGTATCTGCCGAAGCTGGCCTCCGGCGAATGGATCGGCTGCTTCGGCCTGACCGAGCCGGATGCCGGTTCCGATCCGGGCGGCATGAAGACCCGCGCCGAGAAGACAGCGAACGGCTACCGCATCTCCGGTTCGAAGATGTGGATTTCCAACGCGCCGATCGCCGATGTCTTCGTGGTGTGGGCGAAATCTGCAGCACATGACAACCAGATTCGCGGCTTCGTGCTGGAAAAGGGCATGAAGGGCCTGTCGGCGCCGAAGATCGGTGGCAAGCTGTCGCTGCGCGCTTCAATCACTGGCGAGATCGTCATGGAAGGTGTCGAGGTCGGCGAAGATGCGCTGCTGCCCAACGTCTCCGGCCTCAAGGGCCCGTTCGGCTGCTTGAACCGTGCCCGCTACGGCATCTCCTGGGGCGCCTTGGGTGCCGCAGAAGACTGCTGGCACCGTGCTCGCCAGTATGGCCTCGACCGCAAGCAGTTCGGCAAGCCGCTGGCCGGCATGCAGCTCTATCAGAAGAAGCTCGCCGACATGCAGACCGAAATCGCGCTTGGCCTGGAGGGTTCGCTGCGCGTCGGCCGGCTGATGGACGAGGGCAAGATGGCCCCGGAAATGATCTCCATTGTCAAGCGCAACAACTGCGGCAAGGCGCTCGACATCGCCCGTATGGCGCGCGACATGCACGGCGGCAACGGTATCCAGATCGGCTACCATGTCATGCGCCACGCGCAGAACCTTGAGACCGTCAACACCTATGAGGGCGCGCATGACGTGCACGCACTCATCCTTGGCCGCGCCCAGACCGGCCTGCAGGCGTTTTTCTGAATACTCAGCCTTCTCCCCGGCGGGGAGAAGGCATCTGCTGCCCGTGATGTTCAGGCGATGACGATCGGGCGTTTGTCGTTGCTGCTGAGAAAAGCGGCGTCGATCAATTTCTGCATATCCGAGGCACGACGAAACGACGGGTCGCCGTTGACGCTGGAAAGCAGCGCGTCAACGAACCGGCGTGCATTGCGCTTGATCTCAGGCAGTTCGAGGTCGCGCCAGGTGACGGTGTCGATATCGTCGCCGAAACACCCCTTCAACGAAGACGTCCTGCCGTTGGTTTCGACCCAGAGCGCGCCCTTGGTGCCGTGCAGCTTCAGTTCGAGATCGTTGAGGTGACCGGTGGCGTAGCGCGTCGCGACGATGGTGGCCAATGCGCCGGTCTGGAAGCGTGCAGTCATGGCGACACTGTCATCGGCATCCAGGCGATACTTGCCGATCTGGTCGCCAGGGGCCTTTGGAAAGGTAACCAGATCGGCATTGAGACTGGCGATGTCATCGGCAGCGCCATAGGTCGCGAAGTCGAGAATATGGATGCCGACGTCGCCGAGCACGCCGGTCGAGCCGTGCTCGGTTGACAGCCGCCAGAGCCATTGGTCGGTCGTGCGCCAATCACCCCAGGCTTTGCTGACCAGCCAGCTCTGCCGGTAACTTGCCTCGACATGGCGCAATTCGCCGAGTTCGCCGGCTTCGACCATTTGCCGGGCGCGCTGCAGCGCTGGCGAGTTGCGATATGTCAGGTTGACCATGTTGATGAGGCCTGCGTGTTCCGCCGCCTCGGTCATTTTCAGCGCATCGGCATGGTTGGGGGCCAGCGGCTTTTCGCAGAACACGTGTTTGCCGGCGGCAAGCAGGGCGAGAGTCGTGTCGCGATGAACGCCATCCGGGGTGGCGTTGATGGCTGCGTCGAAATCGCCCCAGGCAAGGGCTTCTTCCAGGCCGTCGAAGGCTTTGGTGATGCCGTTCTTTTCCGCATAGGCGGTGGCCCGGCCCGGTAAGGCATCGGCACAGGCGACGACGCGGCACTCCGGAACCTTGCCGAACTCTTCCATATGCTGCCCGGCAATGCCGCCGGTGCCCAGCAGAAGCAGCCGTTTCATCAGCGCAGGCCCTCGTCGCCATCCTTGTGAAGCTTGGGTCCCTTTTCGACCAAAGGTTCCTTGGCGGCTGAAATCGGCACGTTCGGGGCATTCGCGATCGTGGCCCAGGCAGGGGCCGGGTTATGCGCCCAGTGCACGGAATTGCGCAGCACAGTATGCACGTCCGGATGGTGATACGTCGGATAAGTCTCGTGGCCGGGACGGAAGTAGAAGATCCGGCCTGCGCCACGGTGATAGGTCAGGCCTGAACGGAACACTTCGCCGCCCTCGAACCAGGAGACAAAGACGGTCTCCATCGGCTCCGGTACGGTGAAGGGTTCGCCGTACATTTCTTCGTTCGGCAGTTCGATGCATTCGCCAAGCCCCTTGGCGATGGGATGATTGCGATTGACGACCCAGATGCGCTCGCGTTCGCCAGCCTCGCGCCACTTCAGGGAGCAGGGCGTACCCATGAGCCGCTTGAAGATCTTGGAGAAATGGCCGGAGTGCAGGACAATCAGACCCATGCCTTCCCAGACGTGCTGCTGCACACGTTCGACGATGGCATCATCGACCTTGCCGTGAGCGGCATGGCCCCACCAGACCAGTACGTCCGTCTTCGCCAGGCGCTCCTCGGTCAGGCCGTGTTCGGGGTCTTGCAGGACGGCGGTCTCGGCTGTGATATCCCGATCCTGGCTGAGGGCCGCCGCGATCGTGCCGTGCATGCCAAGCGGATAGATACCCCCAACGACAGCATTCTCCTGTTCATGCACGTTCTCGCCCCATACCAGTGCTCTGATCGGCATGCCGCATCTCCGCTGAAAAATCGTTGATTGGATCGGTTCAAAATACAGTATCCCGGATGGGTTGCAAGACCGTCCTGTCGCAATTCAAGCGGTTGGCCGATGATGGGGAAGGGGGGCCCCGGCTTCCCGCGCCGTGGCTCGTTTCGCTGTCAGCGCGGCGCCAGCTTGCGCAGCACTTTCTCGAGCCTGGCCCGTTTGGCCGGCTGCGGGATGGTGCTTGCCCGCGATCGCACCACCTCTGCCAAGGCGGAGGCATCCTGCATCGGCACCGCGCGCAGTGCCTGTTCGGCATACATGGGTGTCTGGTTGTCTGCGCTGGTGCGCAGGATGGCGAGCAGTCTTTGCCAGGCGAAAGAATTGCCGTTCGCGGCCAGCGTCGCCAGCATGGAAACCGCCTTGTCCTTGGCGATTACGCTGCCGCGGTCCGCCGCGTCGAGAATGTCCGGCAGGTTCGCTACAATCACGTTCGGTACGGTCGTGGTCAAAGTGTCCAGCGCTGTCAGCGCGCCCCACACCATACGGTTGTCGCGGCTTTTCAGTGCGGTCACGAATACCGGTGCGTGCGGTGCGATCAGGTCCGGCCGTTGTGCGCCGATCTCATAAAGTACCTTGATGGCATCGTGGCGGATCGGCTTGGCCGCAGTCTCGAGCGCATGTGCCAGAACGGCGATATCGCCGGCGTTGCCGCTGGCCGCCAAGTCTGCGGCCAGCTCCTGGTTGGGTTTCTCGTCCTCGCGATCGAGCGCGCTCGCGAGACGTGCGAGCACGCCAGCCGATTGAGCGGGCTCGCGGCCCATCCGTCAGGCGAGGAACTTGGCGATGATGGCGTTGCCCATGGCGACGGTGCCAACCTCGATCTTGCCTTCAGACATGATGTCCTTGGTGCGCAGGCCGTCGTCCAGCACTGCGGCGATCGCAGCTTCGAGGCGATCGGCTTCCGCCACCATGTTGAAGGAGTAGCGCAGGCACATCGCGAATGAGGCGATCATGGCGATCGGGTTGGCTATGCCCCGGCCCGCGATGTCAGGCGCGGAGCCGTGCACCGGCTCGTACAGCGCCTTGCGCTTGCCTGTCTTGGCATCCGGCGCACCGAGCGAGGCCGACGGCAGCATGCCAAGCGAGCCGGTCAGCATGGCGGCGACGTCCGACAGCATGTCACCGAAAAGATTGTCGGTGACGATGACATCGAATTGCTTGGGCCAGCGCACCAACTGCATGCCACCGGCGTCCGCCAGCATGTGGTCGAGCTTGACGTCTGCATACTTCGCCTTGTGGGTCGCGCTGACGACTTCGTTCCACAGCACGCCCGACTTCATGACGTTGCGCTTTTCCATCGACGTCACGTGGTTCTTGCGAGTGCGGGCGAGTTCGAAAGCGACGCCGGAAATGCGCTCGATCTCGAAAGTGTCGTAGACCTGCGTGTCGATGCCGCGCTTCTGCCCGTTGCCGAGGTCGATGATCTGCTTCGGTTCGCCGAAATAGACGCCACCGGTCAATTCGCGCACGATCAGGATGTCGAGGCCCTCGACCACCTCCTGCTTGAGCGAGGATGAAGCGGCAAGTGCGGGGTAGCAGATTGCCGGACGCAGGTTGGCGAACAGCTCCATGTCCTTGCGCAAACGCAGCAGACCGGCCTCCGGGCGCACCTCGTAAGGCACGCTGTCCCACTTCGGGCCGCCAACAGCACCGAACAGCACCGCGTCGGCGGCAAGCGCCTTGCCCATGTCTTCTTCCGAGATTGCCTGGCCGTGGGCGTCGTAGGCGCAGCCACCGACTAGGCCTTCATCGAACACGAAGCCGGCTCCCTTCTCGTTCATCGCGGCGATCAGTTTCTTGACTTCGGCCATGGCCTCTGGACCGATGCCGTCGCCGGCGAGCAGGAGAAGTTTTTTGGTTGCCATCTGAAGGACCTTCCACGGGTTCGGAGAATTGCAGCCTTGCTAACGGCAAGGCCGTTGTGGCGCAAGCCCGTCGGCACTTGGAAGCCCTCGTGGACCGGACAAAGCGTGCTGCTGGAGGGAAGTCGGGCAAGCTTCCGCGATGTAGAACAATGCCGACGAAAAGGAGGCTTGGAGCTGTTCGGCATGGGCAAACGCATAGGTCTCGGCATCATCGGCCTCGGAGCCATGGGGACTGAGCTTCTTGAGGCGGCTGCAAGGCATGACGACTTTGACGTCGTGCTTGGCGCTGATGTCAACGAGGCAGCGGTTGCGCGCGAACGCGGCAAGCATCCCAATATCGCCTTTACCGCCGACCCGAGAACTGCCGCGACCGGTGAGGGTGTCGACGCCGTCTACATCGCCACCCCTCCGCGGTTTCATGCTGCTTACGCGATGGAAGCGATGCGTGCCGGCAAGGCGGTGTTCTGCGAAAAGCCGCTTGCGGTCGACCTGGCCGAAGGGCAGGCGATGGCTGATCTCGCAGCTCGGACGGGCGTGGTGACGGCCGTCAATTTTGCTCTCTCCGACCGTCACGCCACATTGGAAATCGAGCGTGCCCTTCGTGCCGGAGAGCTCGGCAGTGTGGGCGGTGTCGAGATCCATCTTGCTTTTCCCCAATGGCCGCGGGCGTTTCAGGCAGATGCAGGCTGGTTGTCAGGCCGGGCAGAAGGTGGGTTCGTCCGCGAAGTCTTTTCGCATTTTGCCTATCTGACGGACCGGCTGATCGGCGAACTCGAGCCGGAGTTTGTGTCGCTGGATTTCCCGCAAGGGAACGAAGCGAGCGAAATCTCGGCCTTCGGCCTGTTTCGGGCGGGCGGTGTTCCAGTGCGCGTATTCGGTCAGGCGGGCCTCGCGGTGCCCGAGAGCTATGAGTGGGTCGTGTCCGGCAGCAACCGTTCCTACCGCTTGCACAACTGGGGCAACTTGCAGGTCTCCGACGGCAAGACCTGGCAGGATGTGGCTCTCAAAGGGGAGCGCGGCTCGGAATACACGCGGCTGTCTGCCTTCGCACAGGCGATCCGTGGCGAACCGCAGAGAAACCTGGCCGACTTCGCTGCGGGCTTAAGGGTCCTGCGTGCGGTGGAAGCGTTTCACGCCAAGGCGGGCTGAGTGTTCCATGTCTCCGTGAAAGACGGAGACGCTCTAGTCGTGCTGCAGGATGTTGATCAGTTTGCCGAAGGGGTCGCGCACGAAGAAGCGGCGCACGCCCCAGGGCTCATCGGAAGGACCGTATTCGATGGCGAAGCCGGCCGCCCTCATACCGGCAAGCACGACGTCGACATCGTCGACCTCTATAGACAGATCGGGCACCGGCGTTTCGTTACCGCCCTGTTGCGCGAACGAGACTTGTACGGTCATGCGTTCGGTGCTGCCGTAGGTGGCGATCCAGCCATGGTCCATCAGTATGTCGAGGCCAAGCACGTCGCCGTAGAAACGCCTGGCCGCCGCGATCTCGGTCGTGGCGACGTTGGCGACGATGCGCTTGACGGTCACAGGCCCGTCGCGCCACGGCGCAAGGCGGTGACCTCGATCTCGATCTTCATCTCCGGCTTGTTGAGCAGGCAGGTGATCATGGTCGCCGCGGGGCGAATGTCGCCGAAATACTCGCCCAGAATGGGGAACACCTTGTCCACGTCGTTCTGGTCGGTGATGTAATAATGCGCGCGCACGACATCAGCCAGTTCGAAGCCGCCTTCCTTCAAGGCCTTGGCGATGGTTTCCATGCAATTGCGGGTCTGCGCCTCGACGCTGTCCGGCATGGTCATCGTGGTGTAGTCGTAGCCAGTGGTGCCGGCGACGAAGCACCAGTCTCCCTGAACGACGGCGCGTGAATAGCCTGCCGTCTTTTCGAAGGGCGAGCCCGTCGAGATCAGTCTGCGCATCGGTAGTCCTCCCAGGCGCCGCGATGGGCGCTATTGCGGTTGCTGGAATGCCTTCTGCAAGGCGTCCTTCATCTCTTCGGGCCAGTCCTTCAGCGCCGGCCAGGCATTCGGCTCCGGCTTGTCGGTCTGTTGGGCGAAGTAGAGCGCCTTGTTCTTGACGTCCACCGCCATGAAACCGTCACTGCCGCCACAAGCGTGTGGCACGCAGCCGCTGGCATAGAAGGCGCCAGACGGGGTCTTTTCCGTGCCGCCGCCGACCAGCAGGCTGGTCGCGACGCTGCCCATCTGGTCGCCAAGCAGCTTCTCGGCAGCGTTGTAGACGGCCTCATTGTGGAAGGCGTCGATGATGTTCTGGTATTTTGACGGGTCGATGTCGTTCCAGCCGGTACTGGGTTGGGGCCTGTAGGTCAGCCGACCTGCGATCTGCAGACCATCCTGCGGCGACCATTGCAACGCGTCATTGGAGTCGCCAGGCATGAGATAGGGCACGAAATAAATGGCGTTTTCTGCGACGGCCGTCGGTGGTGCGCCGCATTCGTCCTGGTCGACCCGCACAGTTTGGAGCGTCGCGCTGCCTTCCGGCTTCCACGCGATTACGGTCGCGGGACCGCATTGGTTGCCGCCCGATCCAACATTGAACAGGGCGACATCCACGCCAGCCACTTTCACGACCTGGTCGAGGCCGACATAGTAGTCCCTGGCAATTTCCTTGCCATCATAAGCCAGGATCTTGTCCATCTCCGGCTGCTCGGTAATGGTGAAGGTGCCGCCTGCGAAAGGAACCGGTGCCGGCTTTTCGGTGCCATCAGCGGCTGCAGGCGAGCCGGTGTCGGAGGATGTTGCGGCAGGAGCATCCTGCGGGGCAGGGGCCTGATCCTGCGCGAGAGTGATCCCGGCCATGCCAACCGAAAGAAGGCCTGCCGCCACAAGGCGTGAAAGCGGCCTCATGGCGAGGTCATAGGAGTAGCTTGTCAGCCTGCGCATCGATGGTTCTCCCGAATATTTTCGGCTGGCGCCGTTACCGGAATGCCCATTCCAGCTGTTCCTTGACATCGTCCGGCCAGTCTTTCAGCGCCGGCCAGTAGCGCGGTTCCGGGGAGGCATTGTTCCATGCGAAATAGAGCGCTTTGTTCTTGGTGTCGACGGCCATGAAGGCTCGGCCATCCTCGGACGCATGCGGCTTGTTACCGCTGCCATAGAAGATGCCGGATCTGGTTCTTTGGGCACTGGTGGTGATCAGCAGGCTGGTCGCAACGTTGCCGATCTGGTCGCCGAGCAGCTTTTCGGCAGCCCCGTAAACGGCCTCGTTTGTAAAAGCAGCGACGATGCTTCGCCCGCCCGACAGGTCGAGATCATTCCAGCCTGTGCCGGGTTCGGGCGTGAAACTCAATCGACCTGCGGTCCGCGCACCGCCTTGCGGCGTCCACAGCAAGACATTCTCGGGTGCGTCCGGCATGACTGACGGCATGAAATAGATGGCGTCGTCGGCCATAGCCATGGACAGCGTGCCGCAATCTTCCTTGTCCGCCATCGCGCTCTGCAGCGTTGCTGTGTCCTGCGTCTTCCAAAGCATCAGCGGTTTGGGCATGCAGCCGGAGCCGCCGCTATCAAGATAGAACAACGCTACATCGATGTCGCCGACCTTGGCGATCCGGTTGAAAGAGATGAAGGCGTCACGCGCGATCTCCTTGCCTTCATAGGCAAGAACCATTTCCTGGTCCGGCTCCTCGCCAACAGCAATGCTAAAAGTGCCGCCTGCAAAAGCGATAGGCGCAGATTTTTCGGGAGCAGGGAGGGCATCGAGCGGCGTTGTGGCCGGCGGGTCCTTGGGGGCCTGTTCCTGTGCCAAGGCGATGCCGCCAATGCCTGTGGAGAAAAGGCCTGCCGTCAGCAGACGTGAAAACAGTTTCATAGCTGCCCCCATGCGATGTCCGCAGCCCTTTCGCTGCTTGCTTCCGCTTGGGCTAGACGATCACAATTCTGGGCGGGACGGAAGGTCCGTGAAGACCACCGGAGCGCTGCTCCTGCCAGCAGCGGACAATACATCTGTATTCCGCTCTATTTCTTGAAGTAGAACAGAATCTTATCCGACAAGTCAGCAGCTTTTTGCTGCTGACTTTCGCTGCGGGATCATGCTCTACAGATTCAGGCCCAGGGGCGCTGCTCGGCGTTGCGCTTTTCGAAGCTGGCGATGGCGCCGGACTTTTCCATGGTCAGTCCGATATCATCGAGGCCATTGAGCAGGCAGTGGCGCTTGAAATCGTCGAGGTCGAAGGTGACGACGCCGCCGTCCGGGCCGCGGATTTCCTTGGCTTCGAGGTCGACCGAGAGCGTGGCGTTGGCGCCGCGCTCGGCATCGTCCATCAGCTTGTCGAGATCTTCCTGGCTGACGGTGATCGGCAGAATGCCGTTCTTGAAGCAGTTGTTGTAGAAGATGTCGGCAAAAGAGGTCGAGATCACACAACGGATGCCGAAGTCGAGCAGCGCCCAGGGGGCGTGTTCGCGGCTGGAGCCGCAGCCGAAATTGTCGCCGGCAACCAGGATCTGCGCCTTGCGGTAAGCTGGCTTGTTCAGCACGAAATCCGGGTTCTCGGAACCGTCCTCATTGAAGCGCATCTCGGCAAAAAGTCCTTTGCCAAGTCCGGTGCGCTTGATCGTCTTCAGATAATCCTTCGGGATGATCATGTCGGTATCGACATTGACGATCGGCAGGGGAGCGGCGACGCCGGTGAGCTTGGTGAACTTGTCCATGGCTTTTGCCCATCTTGGGAGTTTGCTGGCATCGCTTTACACAAGGAGACGGGCAAATGAAAGGCGACAGTTGCCGCATCGTTGAGGCCTGGTATCGCTTGATAAGCAGGAATGCATACAGGGCGGCGGTGCGGACAAGACTTGACCTCGGGCCACAAGCAACGTTCTAGATCAGCCATGGCGAGCGGGAATCAGCAACGATCGGAGCATGCCGGACAGGCGCGCGGCCTGCTGGAACATTACCGGCCGATCGATGGCGTCGTCGACGAGATGGTCGATGCCGCTGGCAATCCGCGTCCTCTGTGGAAACAGTTCATTGCTTCGCTCGAGGCACTTGGCCCCGAAAGACTGGGGCAGCGATTTGCCCGGGCGGACCAATATCTGCGCGATGCCGGGGTCTACTACCGCGTTTACGACAATGCCGGAGCCAATGAACGCGCCTGGCCACTGGCACATGTGCCATTGCTGATCGACGAGAAGGAATGGTCGGCCATCAGTGCCGGTCTGATCCAGCGTGCCGATCTGTTCGAACGGATCGCGGCCGATATCTATGGGCCGAACAGGCTGGTGGAAGGTGGATTGCTGCCGCCTGGCCTTATTGCCGGTAGCCCGGAATATCTGCGTCCCCTGGTCGGGACCTTGCCGGCGGGCGGTCATTTCCTGCATTTCTGTGCCTTCGAGCTTGGCCGCGGGCCGGACGGGCGCTGGTGGGTGCTGGGTGATCGCATGCAGGCACCGTCGGGTGCCGGCTTCGCGCTGGAAAACCGCGTTGCCACCACGCGCGCGCTGTCCGAGCTCTACGGCGAATTGCATGTGCACCGCCTGGCCGGGTTCTTCCGCCGTTTCCGCGATGCCCTGAATTCGGCGGCAGCGGCGTCGCGCGGCCGTGTCGCCATCCTGACGCCTGGACCGCTCAACGAGACCTATTACGAACACGCTTATATCGCGCGCTATCTCGGCATCATGCTGCTCGAAGGCGAGGATCTCGTCGTCTCCAAAGGGCGGTTGATGGTTCGCACCGTCGCCGGCCTGGTGCCGATCTCGGTGCTGTGGCGGCGCCTCGATGCCGCTTTCGCCGATCCGCTGGAATTGCGGACGGATTCCCAGATAGGCACGCCAGGACTGGTCGAGGCGGTACGCCAGGGGGCCGTAGCGGCGGTCAACGGACTGGGTTCGGGCCTGCTTGAGATGCGCGCGCTGCTCGCGTTCCTGCCGCAGATCAGCCAGCAACTGTGCAAGGAAGATCTTCTCCTGCCCAGCGTTGCGACGTGGTGGTGCGGTCAAGAGACCGAACGCAAGCACGTGCTGGCCAATCTCGACAGAACGGTGGTGGGGCCGGCACTGTCCACCCGTCTGGCCTTCGAGGATGACGGCGCCAGTGTGCTGGGAGCCTCCCTGTCTGCGGAAGCGCGGGCAGAGCTGATCGCGCGCATCGAAGCCGACGGCAGCGCTTTTGTCGGGCAGGAAGCGGTAACGCTGTCGACCACGCCCGTCTATACCGATGGTCGGCTGGAGCCGCGACCGGCCAGTCTTCGCGTCTATCTGGCGCGCACGCCGGATGGCTGGACCGTGATGCCGGGCGGCTTCGCGCGCGTCGGTTTCTCACTCGATCCGACGGCGATCGCCATGCAACGCGGCGGCCAGGCCGCCGATGTCTGGGTGGTCAGCGACAGGCCGGTTGAGCGCGAGACACTGTTTCCGCGCGACAGCGAGGCTTTCGACCGCACCCTGCCCGGCAGCTTGCCGAGCCGGGCCGCGGAAAACCTGATGTGGCTCGGCCGCTACATCGAGCGGGCTGAAGATACAGCTCGTATCCTGCGTGCTTACCATGTGCGACTGGCCGAAACATCGGATCCCGCAATGCCGTTGCTTGCCGAGTTGCGCGCCTATCTCGATCCACTTGGCATCGACGTCACCGATCCGGTGCCGCAGGGACTGCTCGATATGATGGACAGCGCCGTCTACAGCGCTGGCCAGGTGCGCGACCGGTTCTCGCCCGACGGCTGGCTGGCACTGAAAGATCTGTCGAAGACATTGCATCTGTTCGAGAAGACGGTTTCGCGTGGCGACGATGCCACGCGTGCCATGACGGTGATCCTGCGCAAACTGGCGGGCTTTTCGGGGCTGCTGCACGAAAACATGTACCGCTTCACCGGCTGGCGGTTCCTGGAGATCGGACGAAGGCTGGAACGCGGCATCCAGACGGCACGCGTGCTGGCGCGGTTGACGCGGGCGGATGCGCCGGAGGGGGCGCTCGACATGATGCTGGAGATCGGCGACAGCGTCATGACCCATCGCAGGCAATATCCCGTGCAGGCGGGGTGCAGCACCGTCGTGGATCTCCTGGTGCTCGATCCGCTCAATCCTCGCTCGATCTTTTTCCAGATCGAGCGGTTGAAGGTGGAGATAGGGTTGTTGCCGGGCGAGAACGGCAGCAGCCACCTGTCGCCGGCAGCCAAGAACATCCTCAAGCTCAACACAGCGCTGGCGGTCAAGGAGCCGTCGGACATGACGACCGTGGCGCTTGACACGCTTGCGGAAGAAATCGGCGGGCTCTATGGCAGCCTTGCCAAGGCTTATTTCAGCTAAGGCGCGGGAATGCTCTACGACATCCGCCTCAACCTGCACTACGACTACGAAACCGCCGTCGGCGGCGGACGTCATCTGGTGCGGGTGTTGCCGGTCAATCTCGGCAGCAGCCAGCGCGTCGTGGCGGCATCGTTGTCGTTTTCGCCAGTTCCCGGCGAACGTTCGGACTTCCAGGATTTTTTCGGCTCGAGCGTGACGGCCATCGCGTTCCGCGAAGCTCACCGCACGCTTGATGTGCGCATGAGCGCGCGTGTTTCGGTGACGCGGGCTGAAACCGGGCTTGATGTGTCGCCAGACATAGCCGGGCTTGCCCGCGAAATCGCCGCCGTGCGTTCTCTCGATCCTGATTCACCGCATCATTTTCTTGCCCCCACCGATTTCGCGGATTCCGATCCCGCCATCACCGCTTATGCCCGCGAAAGCGGTGACGGTTCGGTGGCCGCGATCGCGGCCGAGATATGCAAGCGCATCCGGCACGATTTCATCTACGACGGTGCCGCGACCGATGTGCAGACGCGGGCCTCCGATGCTTTCGCGCTGAAGCGTGGTGTCTGCCAGGACTTCTCGCATGTGATGATCTCCGGCCTGCGCGGCCTGGGCATTCCAGCGGGCTATGTGAGTGGGTTCCTGCGCACCATTCCGCCTGCCGGCCAGGAGCGACTGGAAGGTGCGGATGCCATGCATGCCTGGGTTCGGGTATGGTGCGGGCGCGAGGCCGGCTGGCAGGAGTTTGATCCGACCAACGGCATACGTGCCTCCAACGACCATATCACGGTCGGCTTCGGCCGCGACTACAGCGACGTCGCGCCGATCGTCGGTGTGCTCAAGACGGCAGGCGGGCAGGCTGGTGCGCAGGCCGTGGACGTCGTTCCGGTGGCCTGAAACGCCGTCGTTTCGTCTGAAGAAAAAATCGCAGATTTTTTATCGACGTGGTGTCGGGAAGCGCCTAACTCTTTCGTCCTTGAAGCAATTCCAGGAAAGATGCGTAGCAGCTTTCCGTCCGGTATTGCGTACCGCGTTTCCGTGAAAAATCGGAAACGTTCCGGAGAGTGAAAGGGTCATCCATGCTTTATGCCGTTCTTTGCTATGCCTCCGAAGATGTCGTCGGTTCCTGGACCAAGGAGCAGGACGACGCGATCATCGGCAAGCTGATCGAGATCCAGGAAAGATACGCAAAAGCCGGCAAACTTGGCCCTGTGGCGCGGCTGTTGCCGACGACCGCCGCGACGACACTGCGCAAGGTGAAGGGTGAATCCCTCGTCATCGACGGGCCGTTTGCCGAAACCAAGGAACAGTTTCTCGGCTTCTACACGATCGATGTCGAAAATCTCGACGAAGCCCTGCAGTTCGCCCGCGAACTCTCCGAGGTCAATCCCAGTGGCGGCTCCTATGAGATCCGGCCCATTTCCATATTCAGTCCTGCAACGGTAAACCCATGAGCGACCTGTCCTGGATCAGCAATGTCATCAGCGCCGCGCGGCCACAGGCCATGGGGGCGTTGCTGCGCTACTTCCGCGATCTCGATACCGCGGAAGAAGCGTTCCAGGACGCATGCCTGCGCGCCTTGAAGAACTGGCCACAGAACGGGCCCCCGCGCGATCCGGCTGCCTGGCTGATCTTCGTCGGCCGCAACAGCGGCATCGATGCGGTGCGCAAGAGAAGCAAACAGACGGCGATGCCGGACGAGGACCAGGTATCGGATCTGGAAGATGCCGAGTCCGACATCGCCGAGCGGCTGGATGGCGCGCATTACCGCGACGACATCCTGCGGCTGCTGTTCATCTGCTGCCATCCGGACCTGCCACCCACGCAGCAGATCGCCGTGGCGCTGCGCATTGTTTCCGGCCTTTCGGTCAAGCAGATCGCCCGCGCCTTCCTGGTCGGCGAAAGCGCCATGGAGCAGCGCATCACTCGCGCCAAGGCGCGTATCGCAGATGCCGGCGTGCCGTTCGAGACGCCGGGAGCGGTCGAGCGGTCTGAACGACTCGCCGCCGTCATGGCGATGGTCTACCTGGTCTTCAACGAAGGCTATTCCACCAACAGCGGCGAAGCCAAGGTGCGGGAACCGCTCTGCGAGGAAGCGATCCGGCTTGGCCGGCTGTTGCTCAGGCTTTTCCAGACGGAAGCGGAAGTCATGGGTCTCCTGGCGCTGATGCTGCTGCAGCACGCGCGGGCGCCGGCTCGCTTCGATGCCAACGGTGAAATCGTGCTGCTCGAAGACCAGAACCGGGCGCTCTGGAGTGGCAAGATGATCGAGGAGGGGCTGGCACTCGTCGACAAGGCTTTGCGCCATCGCAAACCGGGCTCCTACCAGGTCCAGGCCGCGATTGCGGCTCTGCATGCCCGCGCGGCCAAGGCCGAAGATACCGACTGGCAGGAGATCGATCTGCTCTACAGCCTGCTGGAACGTATGCAGCCGTCGCCAGTGGTGACGCTGAACCGCGCGGTTGCGGTATCCAAGGTGCGCGGGCCGGAAGAGGCGCTCGCCATGATCGAACCGCTGGCGGAGCGGCTTTCCGGCTACTTCCACTTCCATGGCCTGAAGGGCGGGCTGCTGATGAAACTCGGCCGCAACGATGAAGCGCGTGTCGCCTTCGACAGGGCGATCGCGCTCGCCAACACCGCTGCCGAGGCAGCGCATATCCGCATGCATATCGATCGGCTCAAGGCTGAGGCCACACAAGGCAAGTCCGAAAAAGCTGGCTAGATCGCGGCCGCGAATTGCTCTTCTTCCGTCTGGATCAACGGCCAACGCCACCGGCTTGGACCATGCCGGGGTGGCGGATTTGGCGCGAAACGGGTAATGCCACGCCAAAGGCCCGCGCGACGGGCGGTGGGGTGGCGGATGGCTCCGGCTGTCGCCATATCAGCACACAGTCGAAAGGGAAGACGATGACGATAGCGAAGGAAACTGCGGATCTTCTTGGCAAGCTTGGCGTTGCCAAGGACGTGCTTTCGGGTGGCGATCTGGTCGTGCGCAGCCCGGTGACGGGTGAGCAACTGGCAGCGCTGAAGACGGTTTCGGCAGCCGAGGCCAACAAGGTGATCGATGCCGCTCATGAAGCCTTCAAGGCCTGGCGCCTGGTGCCGGGTCCCAGGCGCGGCGAACTGGTGCGCCTGCTGGGCGAGGAACTGCGTGCCCACAAGGCCGAGCTCGGCCGCCTGGTGTCGATTGAGGTCGGCAAGATCCCGTCCGAAGGTCTCGGCGAAGTCCAGGAAATGATCGACATCTGCGATTTCGCCGTCGGTCTGTCGCGTCAATTGTATGGCCTGACCATCGCCACCGAACGTCCCGGCCATCGCATGATGGAAACCTGGCATCCGCTCGGCGTCGTCGGTGTCATCTCGGCCTTCAACTTCCCCGTCGCGGTGTGGTCGTGGAATGCCGCACTGGCCCTGGTCTGCGGTGATGCGGTGGTGTGGAAGCCTTCGGAAAAGACGCCGCTGACGGCGCTCGCCTGCGAGGCGATCTTCGCCCGCGCCGTCAAGCGCTTCGGTACCGATGCCCCGGCCAATCTGGCGCCGGTGCTGATCGGCGAGCGTGAGATCGGCGAAGTGCTGGTCGATCATGCCAAGGTGCCGCTGGTCTCGGCCACCGGCTCGACCCGCATGGGTCGTGAGGTCGGTCCGCGCCTGGCCAGGCGTTTCGCCCGTGCCGTGCTGGAACTCGGCGGCAACAATGCCGGCATCGTCTGCCCGAGTGCCGATCTCGACATGGCGCTGCGCGCCATTGCCTTCGGCGCCATGGGCACGGCCGGCCAGCGCTGCACCACACTGCGTCGCCTGTTCGTGCATGAGAGCGTCTATGACCAGCTCGTGCCGCGCCTGAAGAAGGCCTATGAGAGCGTCTCGGTCGGCAATCCGCTGGAGACCGCCTCGCTGGTCGGCCCGCTGATCGACAAGGCAGCCTTCGACAACATGCAGAAGGCACTGAGTGAGGCCGGCAAGCATGGCGGCACGGTCACCGGCGGTGCCCGTGTCGAGAATGGCCACGGCGATGCCTATTACGTGCGTCCGGCGCTGGTGGAGATGCCGAAGCAGGCGGGTCCGGTTCTGGAAGAGACCTTCGCGCCGATCCTCTATGTGATGAAGTACTCCGACTTCGACAGCGTTCTCGACCTGCACAATGCGGTTGGAGCCGGACTGTCGTCATCGATCTTCACGCGCGACCTGCAGGAATCGGAACGGTTCCTGAGCGCCGACGGTTCTGACTGCGGCATTGCCAACGTCAACATCGGCACGTCGGGCGCCGAGATCGGCGGAGCGTTCGGTGGCGAGAAGGAGACCGGTGGCGGCCGTGAGAGCGGTTCGGATGCGTGGAAGGCCTATATGCGTCGTGCCACCAACACCGTGAACTACTCCAAGGCACTGCCACTCGCACAGGGCGTCTCCTTCGACATCGACTGAGCATGTGCTGATATTCAAGCAAGGCCGGCCTGCAAATGGCGGTTTTCTGCGCTTCCGGTGCTCACGTACCTAACGTACGCTCCGCTCCGGTTCTCGAAAACCACCATTTTCGGCTCGCCCTGGCTTGAATCTCAACACATGACGGACTCCTCAGTCACGAACGGCGGGCCTCGGTCCGCCGTTTTTGTGTCTTTCGACTGACACGCGTTTCGGGTGGTGCTTTGCCTATCCGGGGTGGGGTGCCGCCTACCCGGCAGGCAGGTTTGGTCCGACGCTTGATGGCGGAAGGTTCCACCTTGGCAGGTGTTGTGAGGCGTTGCTCGGGAAAAGATTATTCTTCCCACGGCGGAGATCGCCGAATGCCCGCCGGTCCCTTTGAAACCGGCGCAGACAGATCGGGAGGATCATCATGGCTGGTTTCACGCATCTCTTTGTCCCCGGACCGACCAACGTCCCGGAGGCCGTCCGCCAGGCCATGAACCTGGCCATGGAGGATATGCGCGCGTCGACCTTTCCGCAGCTGACGCTCGGCCTGTTTGACGGTTTGAAGCGGGTGTTCAAGAACGAGAGCGGTCGCGTCTTCATCTATCCGTCGTCCGGTACCGGTGCCTGGGAATCGGCCATCACCAACACGCTGAGCCCTGGCGACCGCGTGCTGATGTCGCGTTTCGGTCAGTTCTCGCATCTGTGGGTCGACATGGCCGAGCGGCTGGAACTCAACGTCGATGTCGTCGACGCGGAATGGGGCACCGGCGTGCCGGTCGAGATCTATGCCGAGCGGCTTGCTGCCGACAAGGAACATCGCATCAAGGCAGTCTTCTGCACTCACAATGAGACCGCGACGGGCGTCACCAGCGATGTCGCCGGCGTGCGCAAGGCGCTCGATGCCGCGGGTCATCCGGCGTTGCTCTTCGTCGATGGTGTGTCATCGATCGGCTCGATCGACTTCCGCCAGGAAGAGTGGGGCGTCGATTGCGCGGTCAGCGGTTCGCAGAAGGGCTTCATGCTGCCGGCAGGTCTCGGTTTCCTGTCGGTCAGCCAGAAGGCGCTCGCCGCCGCCAAGACGGCGAAAGGACGGCGCTGCTATTTCTCCTTCGAGGACATGATCCGCGCCAACGACACCGGCTTCTTCCCCTATACGCCAGCGACCCAGCTGCTGCGTGGCCTGCGTGTGTCGCTGGACCTGATCGAAGCGGAAGGGCTGGAGGCGATCTTCGCCCGCCATCATCACCTGGCCGAAGGCGTGCGCAAGGCGGTCGATGCGTGGGGCCTCAAGCTCTGCGCCAAGGAGCGCAAATGGCATTCCGACACTGTGAGCGCGGTTTATGTGCCGGAAGGCATCGACAGTGCCGAAGTCGTGAAGCGCGCCTACCACAAATACCAGACGTCACTGGGCGTCGGCCTGAACAAGGTCGCTGGCAAGGTGTTCCGTATCGGCCATCTCGGCTGGCTGAACGAGGTGATGGTCTGTGGGGCACTTTCGGCCGCCGAAATGGCGTTGCGCGACTGCGGCGTGAAGGTTGCACCGGGATCCGGCGTTGGAGCGGCACTCGAACATTTCCGCCTGGCCGAGCCGGTCACTGTCGCCGAGGCGGCCTGAGCGGCCGGGGAGGATCTGGGATGAGCCACACGATCAACCATCTGCGCAAGTTGCGGCTGCAGCGCTCCGAACTTGCGGTACCGGGCTCCAATCCGGACATGATCAGCAAGGCGGCGGCAAGTGCTGCCGACTTCATCTTCCTCGACATCGAGGACGCGGTGGCGCCGCCAGACAAGGAGCGGGCGCGCCGCAACATCATCGAGGCGCTGAACGACGTCGACTGGCGCGCCAAGGGCAAGACTGTGTCGGTGCGCATCAACGGGCTCGACACGCACTACATGTACCGCGACGTCGTCGACATCATGGAGCAGGCCGGTGACCGGTTGGATACGATCCTGGTGCCTAAGGTCGGCGTGCCGGCCGACCTCTACATGGTCGAGGCGATGGTCAACCAGATCGAGATGGCCAGGGGCTACAAGACTCGTGTCGGCCTGGAAGCTTTGATTGAAACGGCGCTCGGCATGGCCAATGTCGAGGCGATCGCCGCCTTCGGCGGACGTCTGGAAGCCTTGCATTTCGGCGTTGCCGACTATGCCGCAAGCTGCAAGGCGCGCACCGTCAACATCGGCGGCCTCAATCCCGACTATCCGGGTGACCAGTGGCATTTCGCACTGTCGCGCATGACGGTCGCCTGCCGCGCATACGGATTGCGCGCCATCGACGGCCCGTTCGGCGATTTCTCCGATCCGGAAGGGTACATGGCAGCCGCCCGCCGTGCGGCGGCACTCGGCATCGAAGGCAAGTGGGCAATCCATCCTTCACAGATCGAGCTTGCCAATGCGGTGTTCTCGCCGCCCGAAAAAGAGGTCACCCGCGCCAGGCGCATCATCGAAGTGCTGAAGGAAGCGGAAGAGCAGGGCAAGGGCGCTGCCGCGCTGGACGGCAAGATGATCGACGCCGCTTCCGAGCGCATGGCCCGCAACGTCCTGGTGACCCACGACGCAATCGAGCAGTCGGCGCGTTCGCGCCAGGCTTTACCGAACTGAGGAGGGTTCGACATGGATATTCATGAATACCAGGCCAAGGAACTGCTTTCACGCCATTCGGTGCACATTCCGCGCGGCGGGCTGGCCTACAGCCCTGAACAGGCAGCCTATCGCACGCGCGAGATCGGCGGCGACAAATGGGTGGTGAAGGCTCAGATCCATTCCGGTGCGCGCGGCAAGGCCGGCGGCATCCGCATCTGCAAGTCCGACAAGGAAGTGTCCGACGCGGCGGAGGCGATGCTCGGGCGCAAGCTGGTGACGCATCAGACCGGCCCGCGCGGCAAGCTGGTGTCGCGCCTCTACATCGAGGAAACCGTCGACATCCGTCAGGAGATCTATCTCGGCTTCGTGCTCGACCGCAAAGCCGAACGCGTGATGATCGTGGCTTCGGCATCGGGCGGCATGGAGATCGAGGAGATCGCCGAACGCCAGCCGGATTCGATCATCCGCGCCATCGTCGATCCGGGCGTCGGCATGCAGCAGTTCCAGGCGCGCGAGATCGCGTTCGGGCTCGGACTGGAGAACAGCCTGATCGGCAAGGCGACCGACACCATCATGGGCTGCTACCAGGTGTTCCGCGACTATGATGCCTCGATGCTGGAGATCAATCCGCTGGTGGTGACGCGTGAAGGCAATCTGATGGCGCTCGACGCCAAGATGTCCTTCGACGAGAACGCGCTGTTCCGCCGGCCCGAGATTTCGGAACTGCGCGACAAATCGCAGGAAGATCCGCGCGAAACCTTCGCCAGCGACCGTGGCCTCTCCTATGTCGGGCTGGAAGGCAATATCGGCTGCATCATCAACGGCGCCGGCCTCGCCATGGCAACGATGGACATGATCAAGATCGCCGGCGGTGAACCGGCCAATTTCCTCGACATCGGCGGCGGCGCCTCGCCGGAGCGCGTGGCCAAGGCCTTCCGTGCCGTGCTTGCCGACAAGAACGTCGAGACAATCCTGGTCAACATCTTCGCCGGCATCAACCGCTGCGACTGGGTGGCGGAGGGCGTGCTGAAGGCGATCCACGAAGTCGGTGTCAACGTGCCCCTTGTGGTGCGACTGGCCGGCACCAATGTCGAGGAAGGACGCCGCATCCTGAGCGCGTCGGGCCAGTCGATCATCGTCGCCGATACGCTTGCCGAAGCTGCCGACAAGGCAGTTGCCGCGATGCGCCAGTCGGCGCTCAAGAAAGCCAGCTGAGGGAGGACGAAAATGTCAGTTCTGCTCAACCGCAATACGAAAGTCATCGTCCAGGGGCTCACCGGCAAGATCGGTTCCTTCCACGCCGAGGACATGAAGCGCTACGGCACCAATGTCGTCGGCGGCGTGACGCCGGGCAAAGGCGGCCAGTCACAACAGGGCATTCCGGTGTTCAACACGGTCAAGGGCGCGGTGCGCGAGACCGGCGCCGAGGCCAGCATCGTGTTCGTGCCGCCACCCTTTGCGGCCGACTCGATCATGGAAGCGGCGGATGCCGGCATCAAGCTCTGCGTCTGCATCACCGACGGCATTCCTTCGCAGGATATGATGCGGGTGAAGCGCTACATGCTGCGCTACCGCCGCGAGGACCGCATGACGCTGATCGGCCCGAACTGCGCCGGCGTCATCACCCCGGGGCAGGCGCTGATGGGCATCATGCCGGGATCGATCTACCTGCCTGGCCGTGTCGGCATCGTTGGTCGCTCAGGCACGCTTGGATATGAAGCGGCTTCGCAGATGAAGGCGCTGGGTATCGGTGTGTCGACCAGCGTCGGCATCGGCGGCGATCCGATCAATGGCTCGTCGTTCAAGGATATCCTCGAACTGTTCGAGAACGACGATGAAACCGACGCGGTGGTGATGATCGGCGAGATCGGCGGGCCGCAGGAGGCTGAAGCCGCCGAGTGGGCAAAGACCAATATGAAGAAGCCGCTGATCGCCTACATTGCCGGTCTTTCGGCGCCGAAGGGCAAGCGCATGGGCCATGCCGGCGCCATCATCTCGGCGTTCGGCGAGTCGGCACAGGAGAAGGTCGAGATCCTGCGCGACGCCGGCGTGACGATCGTTCAGACCCCAGCCTCGTTCGGGCCGACCGTTGCGGGCGTACTGGCCGAGCAGCGCAAAGCAGCCTAAACAAATCGAGACAGTCGTCTTGAAGGGGCAGCGCCGGTTCCGGTGCCGCCCCGACCATGCAGGAGCTTAGGATGAAGCCACGCGTTATCGTGACCCGGAAGTGGCCGGCCGCCGTTGAAAAGGTGCTTTCCGAGCGTTTCGACACCACCCTCAACGCGAGCGATATCCCGTTGACGGCGGAGCAACTCAAGGCAGCCATGCTCGACTTCGATGCCGTGCTGCCGACGGTGAGCGACAAGCTGCCGGCCGAGATTTTTCCGGCCGAACAGCCGCGTGCCAGGATTATCGGTAATTTTGGTGTGGGTTTCAGCCATATCGATGTCGAGGCCGCGAAGCGGCTTGGCGTCGTGGTGACCAACACGCCGGGCGTGTTGACCGATTGCACTGCCGATATCGCGATGAGCCTGTTGCTCGCGGTCGCGCGCCGCACTGGCGAGGGCGAACGCCAGCTGCGCGCCGGCGAATGGAAGGGCTGGTGCCCGACGCACATGATCGGCGCCAAGGTGACGGGCAAGACGATCGGCATCATCGGTATGGGCCGCATCGGCAAGGCGATGGCGCGTCGCGCGCATTTCGGCTTCGGCATGCAGGTGATCTTCTTCAATCGCTCGCGCGTCGACGACGAAGAGACGCGCGCGATGGGCGCGACGCAGTTGCCCTCGATCGAAGCGGTGCTGGAGCAGGCCGATTTCGTGTCGCTTCATTGCCCTGGCGGCGCTGAAAACCGCAACCTGATCAATGCCGAGCGGCTTTCACGCATGAAGAAGAGCGCTTTCCTGATCAACACGGCGCGCGGCGACGTGGTCGACGAGACAGCACTTGCCGATGCGCTGGAGCGCGGCGTCATCGCGGGCGCGGGGCTCGATGTCTTTGCCCAGGAACCGCAGGTACCGGAGCGGCTGATCAAACTGGAAAACACGGTGCTGTTGCCGCATCTCGGCAGCGCCACCGAAGAAACCCGCGTCGCGATGGGGATGAAGGTGATCGACAACATAACCGCCTTCTTTGCAGGGGAGGCCATTCCGGATCGCGTCGTCTGACGGCGATTCCCGACAATGAGATCAACCGCGCAAATCCTTCGCTGATTGCTCGATCCAGACGGATTGGTTTTCTCCGGTCTCCGTACACTTCGCTGTGTTCAGCCTTTGGACTTGAACCAAAGGGTGAATATGTTTACCTATGGTGAACATGCGAAGTTTCGGGGGTATATAATGGACAAGTCGGTCAAGGACGGTAAGGGCGTCAGCGCTGCCGTCAAGGCGACGAAGGCGTCCAAGACGATAACGTCTTCCACGCAGACCAAGGCGGCGCCGCTGCATCAGGACCCGCACGCGGTCCGTGATACGCGCGAAAAGGTTCTGGAAGTTGCCATCGGCCACGAAGTGCGCGCCTTCCGCAAGAAACTCGGCATAACCGTCGCTGATCTCGCTGCGACGACCAATATCTCGCTTGGTATGCTGTCGAAGATCGAAAACGGTATTACATCACCTTCGCTGACGACCTTGCAGGCCTTGTCACGCGCGCTTGGCGTGCCACTCAGTTCTTTCTTCCGCCGTTTCGAGGAAGACCGCAACGCCGTCTTCGTGAAAGCCGGCGAAGGTGTCGATGTTGAAAGGCGTGGTACCCGCGCCGGTCACCAGTACAATCTGCTTGGTTATATCAGTTCGAATACAGCGGGTGTGACGGTTGAGCCCTATCTCATCACGCTGACGGAAGATTCCGATGTCTTCCCGGCCTTCCAGCACGATGGCATGGAATTCCTCTATATGCTGGAGGGCGAGGTGGTTTATCGCCACGGCAGCAATCTCTTCCGGATGCTGCCCGGCGACAGCCTGTTCTTTGACGCCGACGCCCCGCATGGGCCGGACGAACTGACGAAACTGCCGATCCGCTATCTCTCGATCATCTCCTACCGGCAGGGTTCCGGAAACGAATAGCGCGCCTTTCGGCGCGCTATTGTCCTGCCCGGCTGAGGGTTGTCACACCGAACTAGTCCGGGGCGAAACCAGGCGAGGTGGGGGTTCCGTCGTCATATTGCGACAGCCATTCGAGGGTGGTCGGACGATAGCGGGTGAGACCCTTGTATTCGACCAGTTCGTTCGGCAGGTCGCGCAGGACGCGGTGGAAGCGGCGCGCCCATTTCGGCACGGTCACCAGTTCCTCCATCTTGATCAGATAGCAGCGGATCGGGAAGACCAGCGCGTTGGAGCGCGGCAGGCGCCAGAAGCTCTGCAGTTCGACACGCAGATGCACCTTGTCGCCGACATTGTCTGGCGTGACGGTGGTGCGGTCAGGTCCCCATTTGTGGTAATTCTCGGGGCTGGTGTCGAGCCGCGGGTTGATCGTCATCGTCCAGTTGAGCCGCCGTGCCGGCTTGCCCTGCTGGATGTTGGTGAGGAACTTCAGCGCCCGCGTGAAGATGCCCTTTTCATGGGCCAGCGGCACCGGCGCGTGCCATTCGAAGAAGTTCATGCCGATGTCGAAGTCGAGCGACCAGTCGGCCTGGGTGGTGACCGTGCCGGCATCCATCCAGAGGTTGCCGTCGCGCTGGTCGAGGATGCAGAAGTCGCCCTGGCTCTGACGCGTGATGTATTCCATCGGCCCGTAGGGCAGGGTGGAAAGATCGCCGAAGGTGAAGCTGTCGTCGACGCCGAGCGGCCGGTTGATCCAGCGCCAGCGATCGCCGTCGCGGGTGAGCGTAAAGTGCTCCGGATAACCCTTGGCCTGCTCGGTCATCAGAAGTTCGAGCAGGTCCCAGCCGGCCAGCGTCATGTGCGGCAGCGACTGGCAGCGCAGCGGGTCCTCGGCGAGCACCTTGGCGCGGTCCTGCATCTCGGAGACATAGTGTTCGTCGACGTCGATGAGGTTTTCGAGCACGGTGCCTTTCGGGCCCGGCACATGCGGTTCGATGTTGACCGCATACATGTAGGCGTCTTCATGGAATGGGAAGGGAAACCGCCGGATGAATTCCGGACTGTTCCTGAAGGTGAAGTCGTCCCGGAACGTTTCCTGCCTGAAATTGATGCCCATAGGTTCCTCCCCGTGGTTCCAACTCTTTGTGTTTACGCAAGTCCGGACGCACACCGGAATTGCTCTGGGCTAGCGCTCCAGCACCAGGGACTTGCCCTCGAAGCGTGAAACGCAAGGCATGATCTTCTTGCCCGAACAATGCTCGGCCTCGGTCAGCCAGTGGTCGTTGTGTTTGAAGGTGCCGTCATGGGAGACGACATTGGTCTCGCACTGACCGCAGACGCCGCCGCGGCACAGATAGGGCGGGTCGATGCCGGCCGCTTCCATTGCCTCGAGCAGGCTCTGTTCCTCGCCGACGCTGATCTGCATCTTGCTGAGCGCCAGCGTGACGTCGAAGGGCAGACCCGGCTGCGGCGCGGCGAAATGTTCGTAGTGAACGGTTTCGTCCGGCCAGCCATGCGCCGCTGCCGTTTCGCGCACCCAGCGGATCATGCCGGCGGGACCGCAGACGTAGAGATGGGTGCCGAGCGGCTGCGAGGTCAGCAGGCGTTCGAGCGGAAGGCGCTCGTTGGTGTCATCGTAATAGATGTTGACCCGCTTGCCGTAGCGATCGCGCAGCACATCGGCATAGGTGCCGAGCGCCGGTGTGCGGCAGGTGTAGTGCAGTTCGAAATTGCCACCTTCGGCGGCGAGCTGCGCGGTCTGGGCCATGAACGGTGTGATGCCGATGCCGCCAGCCAGCAGCAAATGTTTCCTGGCCCTCAGGTCGAGCGAGAACAGGTTGACCGGATAGGAGATCACCATCTCCATGCCGCGCTTGACGCGGTTGTGCATGAACAGCGAGCCGCCGCGGCCGGAATCGTCGCGGCGCACGCTGATCGTGTAGTCGCGCGTGTTGTGGGGCGAACTCATCAGCGAATAGGGATTGAGCCTGGACCTGTCGCCGTCGCGCATCTCCACCACGACATGGGCGCCGCCGGAAAAGGTCGGCAGGTCGCCGCCATCGGTACGCTCGAAATGGAAACGCTTCACCAGTTCGTTGACCGCGACCACATCGGTCACGGTGACGTTCAGTTTGGTTGTTCCCGCGCTCACCGGAAAATCTCCTCTTTCTGAGGGATCTCGCTCGGATCCTCGGCATTGATGCAGACGCCCTGGAAGGCAGCAAGACGACGCGAATAATGATCGCGCACCAGAAGCAGCAGGCCACAATGCGCGCAGGTGGCGGGCTGCGTGGTGACGTTCTCGGTGACGCCTTTGCAGTGCACGCACTGTACTCGGCGCGCCCAGGAACCGCGATGCTCGGTCTGGATCGAGGAATGGTCGATGCCGGCTTCCAGCGCCACCTGCATGGCCTGGCCGATCAACCCTTCGGTGCCGGCGAGATAGAGCCTCAGTCCCATATGCGCATTGGCTAGCGTTTGCCTGAGACGGGGCAGGGCTGCCGCGATCGAGGGGCCCTCGTAGAATTGCGCAGGCTTCAGGGCCTTGAGCGAAGCCTGGAACTGGCTTCGGCTCGTTTCCGGAATGAACATGATGTGTGTGCTGGCGAAGAAGCCGTCCGGAGCTTTCTTCGCCAGGTCGAGGATCGCGGACGCACCTTCGGCGTCCGCGACGAAGAGATGGTTCTTGCCGGTCTGGGGCGACAGGGTTCCATAGACCGGGCGACTGAGGATCGTCTTTGCCGGCATCCCGTCCAACGGATCAGCCTTTCGCCGTGCGCTTCAGCTTCTTGGGATCGTCGAACGGCAATGCCTGTGCGGTCGCCTTCACCGACCCGGACGCGTTGCGGATCTCGAGTTCGGTACCGACGACGGCACAGTCGACATCGAGGCGGGCGATGCCCATCGATTTCTTCACCAGCGGTGAATACATCGCGCAGGTGACGACGCCGACCTTCTTGCCGTTGCGATGGATCGGCGCGCCTTCGTCCGCCGGCTTGGTGCCGTCCAGCAGGACGCCGAAAATCTTGAAGCGCTCCTTGCCCTTGAGGCGATAGTGTTCCTCTGCGCCGCGGAAGCCGGTCTTGCCGGGACTGACGGTGAAGTCGAGCCCCAGTTCCCACAGCGTGTCGCCAGGTCCTTCATTCTCGAAGGGATATTTCTGCGAGTTGTCGTAGGGATAAAACAGCAGGTAGCTCTCGACGCGCAGCATGTCGAGCGTGGTGAAGCGGCATGGGATGATGCCGTCGTTCTTGCCTTCATCGAGGATGCGGTCCCAGATCGTGCCAGCATCCTGGCCGCGGCAGAAGATTTCATAGCCGCGTTCGCCGGTGTAACCGGTGCGCGAGATCATCACCGGCAGGCCGAACAGCTGGGTCTGCATGTGGTGGAAATAGTTGAGGTCGCGGATGCCGGGCACATGCCTGGCCAGGTAGTCGACGGCGGTCGGACCCTGCAGCGACAGGTCGTGCAGATTGTCGTCGAAACGAACCGAGACGTCGCGGCCGATGGATGCGCGCGTCAGCTCTTCGTGGCCGGTGCCCGAACCATGCACGACCATCCAGGAATTGGTGCTGATGCGGTAGACGACGCAATCGTCGGTGAACTTGCCGGCATCATTGAGCATGCAGGCGTAGACCGACTTGCCCGGGTAGATCTTCTCGACATCGCGTGTCGTGCACAGGTCGATCAGATGCGAGGCGTGCGGGCCGGTGATGTGGACCTTCTTCAGGCCCGAAACGTCCATCAGGCCGGCCTTGGTGCGGATGGCGACATATTCTTCGTCGGCGTCCTTGTCATAAGTCCAGGCCGTGCCCATGCCGCTCCAGTCTTCAAGCTTGGAGCCCAGGGCGCGATGGCGGTCGGCCAAAGTCGAGAAACGCCAGGAAGCTGTCATGTGGGTGTCCTTCTCCTCAAGGGTACCTTCGAAAAGCGGCCATTCTTTTCTTATCGGCCTGCACTTTCGCCAGACGCATATTGACTCGAATTCCGTCGTCTGGGCAATATCTTTGTGCAAGAAATATTACTGATAGGCAACTTTCCCTGGTTCCGACTTTAGTCCTCCCAGGAGGCCCCGGTTCCGCGGCGAGACGTGATGCGAGACTTTTCTGTAAGGAAAAAAACATTCATAGCAGTTGAATTGGATTTTTAAAGCTGCTAGCGTTCAATCATCGGACCGCTGCCATTGGAGGTAACGTCGTGTGCGGAATTGTGGGACTGTTCTTGAAGGACAAGACATTGGAGCCGCAACTCGGCGCCATGCTCTCTGAAATGCTGGTCATGCTGACCGATCGCGGCCCCGACAGCGCGGGCATCGCAGTCTACGGCGCCGCGACCAAAGGCAAGGCCAAGGTTACGATCCAGTCGCCATCACCGGAGGCGGATTTCGCCGGTCTCGAAGCCGAGCTCGGCAAGAAGATCGACGCCAAGGTGAAGCTGCTGGCCAAGTCGACGCATGCGGTGATCGACGTGCCCGCCGGCAAGGTTGAGGCGGTGCGCGAGGCGATCGCCGAACTCCGTCCATCGGTGCGCATCATGGGTGCCGGCGAAGCCATCGAAATCTACAAGGAAGTCGGCCTGCCGGTCGACGTCGTGAGGCGCTTCGACGTCAGCAAGATGACCGGTACCCACGGCATCGGCCATACCCGCATGGCGACCGAATCCGCCGTCACCACGCTTGGCGCGCATCCTTTCTCGACCGGACCGGATGAGTGCCTGGTGCACAATGGCTCGTTGTCCAACCACAACAATCTGCGGCGTGAACTGATCCGCGAGGGCATGAAGTTCGAGACCGAGAACGACACCGAGGTGGCTGCCGCCTATCTCTCGTCCAAGATCGCGCACGGCCTGGATCTCGGCCAGGCGCTGGAAAGCAGCGTCAATGACCTCGACGGTTTCTTCACCTTTGTCGTCGGCACCAAGAACGGTTTCGGCGTCGTGCGCGATGCCATCGCCTGCAAGCCGGCCGTGCTTGCCGAGACCGATCGTTACGTCGCCTTCGGCTCGGAATACCGCGCGCTGACCAAGCTGCCCGGCATCGAGGATGCCAAGGTGTGGGAACCGGAGCCGTCAACCGTCTATTTCTGGGAGCACTGAGCCGATGTCCGTGACAACTCTCGCCAAGGCGCCGCAGCGCGAAGTCAACTATGCGCCGCGCGTCTTCGATCTTGACGCGGCACCGCTGCGCGAACTCAACCTCGCTTTGCATCAGGTGACGGATGCGGCCGACGAGCCGAGCTGGGAAGTGATCAACCCGAAGGGCAGCCACGCCGTGGCCGCCGGGGTGGCGCAACCGATCGCCGTCGAGGTGCGCGGCAGTGTCGGCTACTATTGCGGCGGCATGAACGACAAGGCCAGCATCACCGTGCACGGCTCGGCCGGGCCCGGCGTTGGCGAAAACATGATGTCGGGCCAGATCACGGTGAAGGGCGACGCCAGCCAGTATGCCGGTGCGACCGGCCGCGGCGGCCTGCTGGTGATCGAAGGCAATGCCTCGTCGCGTTGCGGCATCTCGATGAAGGGCATCGACATCGTCGTGCGCGGCAATGTCGGCCACATGTCGGCCTTCATGGCGCAATCCGGCAATCTCGTGGTGCTCGGCGATGCCGGCGATGCGCTGGGCGATTCCATCTACGAGGCGCGCCTGTTCGTGCGTGGCGAGGTGAAGAGCCTTGGCGCCGACTGCATCAAGAAGGAAATGCGTCCGGAGCATATCGCCAAGCTCAAGGAGCTGCTCGACCGCGCCGGCATCACCGATGTCAAACCGGAAGAATTCACACGCTACGGATCGGCCCGTACGCTCTACAATTTCAATATCGATAACGCCGACGCGTACTGAGGGGACGCCTACATGACCTATCACAATCCTCCGACGACGCCTCGCCGCTCGGCCACGTTCGACGACTATACGATGTCGGAGATCCGCCGTGCGGCGGCAACCGGCATCTATGACATCCGCGGCTCGGGCGCCAAACGCAAGCTGCCGCATTTCGACGACCTGCTGTTCCTCGGCGCGTCGATCTCGCGCTATCCGCTGGAAGGCTATCGCGAACGCTGCGACACCAGCGTCACGCTCGGCGCCCGCCATGCGAAAAAGCCGATCCAGCTGAAAATCCCGATCACCATCGCCGGCATGAGCTTCGGCTCGCTGTCGGGGCCGGCCAAGGAAGCGCTCGGGCGCGGCGCGACGATCGCCGGCACCTCGACGACCACCGGCGACGGCGGCATGACAGAGGAGGAGCGCGGCCATTCACAGACGCTGGTCTATCAGTATCTGCCGTCACGCTATGGCATGAACCCGCGTGACCTGCGTCGTGCCGATGCCATCGAGATCGTTGTCGGCCAGGGCGCCAAGCCGGGCGGCGGCGGCATGCTGCTCGGCCAGAAGATTTCCGACCGCGTCGCCGAAATGCGCACGCTGCCCAAGGGCATCGACCAGCGTTCCGCCTGCCGCCATCCCGACTGGACCGGCCCGGACGATCTCGAAATCAAGATCCTCGAACTGCGCGAAATCACCGACTGGGAAAAACCGATCTACGTCAAGGTCGGCGGCGCGCGGCCTTACTACGACACCGCTCTTGCCGTGAAGGCGGGTGCCGACGTGGTGGTGCTCGATGGCATGCAGGGCGGTACCGCAGCAACGCAGGAAGTGTTCATCGAGCATGTCGGCCAGCCGACGCTCGCCTGCATCCGCCCGGCGGTGAAGGCGCTGCAGGATCTCGGCATGCACCGCAAGGTGCAGCTCATCGTCTCCGGCGGTATCCGCAATGGCGCTGATGTCGCCAAGGCGCTGGCGCTGGGCGCCGATGCCGTCTCGATCGGTACCGCCGCGCTGATCGCGCTCGGCGACAACGACCCGCGCTGGGAGGACGAGTACCAGAAGCTCGGCACCACGGCCGGTGCCTATGACGACTGGCACGAAGGCAAGGACCCGGCCGGCATCACCACCCAGGATCCGGAGCTGATGAAACGCCTCGATCCGATCGCAGCCGGCCGCCGTCTGGCGAATTATCTCAAAGTGATGACGCTGGAAGCACAGACGATCGCCCGTGCCTGCGGCAAGAATCACGTCCACAACCTGGAACCGGAGGATCTCTGCGCCCTGACAATCGAATCCGCGGCCATGGCAGGCGTTCCGCTCGCCGGCACCGGTTGGATACCGGGAAAGGGCAGCTTCTAGGCATCTTCTTCGATCAATCAAAACAACAAGAAGAAAAACCCAGGGGAAAACAATGGGAACCAATTTCGAAGCCAGCACGGCCGTTACCGCAGAGCTGAAGGATTTCGCCCGGGCGCGTAACGTCAAATATTTCATGATCTCCTACACCGACCTGTTCGGCGGCCAGCGCGCCAAGCTGGTGCCGGCGCAGGCGATCTCGGACATGCAGAAGGACGGAGCCGGCTTTGCCGGCTTTGCCACTTGGCTCGACCTGACGCCGGCGCATCCGGACATGCTGGCCGTGCCGGATCCGGATTCGGTCATCCAGCTGCCATGGAAGCCTGAGGTCGCCTGGCTGGCGTCGGACTGCCTGATGGAAGGCAAGAGCGTGGCGCAGGCGCCGCGCAACACGCTGAAGCGCCTGGTTTCGGAAGCCGCCGAATTCGGCATCCGCGTCAAGACCGGCGTCGAGCCCGAGTTCTTCCTGACGACGCCGGACGGCAAGCAGATCTCCGACGAATACGATACCGCCGCCAAGTCCTGCTACGACCAGCAGGCGGTGATGCGCCGTTACGACGTCATCGCCGAAATCTGTGACGCGATGCTGTCGCTGAACTGGGAGCCCTATCAGAACGACCATGAGGACGCGAATGGTCAGTTCGAGATGAACTGGGCCTATGACGATGTTCTGGCGACTGCCGACAAGCACTCCTTCTTCAAGTTCATGGTGAAGTCGATCGCCGAAAAGCATGGCCTGCGCGCCACCTTCATGCCGAAGCCGTTCCAGGGCCTGACCGGCAATGGCTGCCATGCGCACATCTCGGTCTGGGATCTCGGCGGCAAGACCAACGCCTTCGCCGACAAGAACATGGAACTCGGGCTTTCCGAGCAAGGCCGCCATTTCCTCGGCGGCATCATGAAACATGCGTCGGCCCTGGCCGCGATCTGCAACCCGACCGTCAATTCCTACAAGCGCATCAACGCGCCGCGCACGATTTCGGGGGCGACCTGGGCACCGAACACCGTGACCTGGACCGGCAACAACCGCACGCACATGGTGCGTGTGCCAGGGCCGGGCCGCTTCGAACTCCGCCTGCCGGACGGTGCCGCCAATCCATACCTGATGCAGGCGGTGATCATTGCTGCCGGCCTCGACGGCATGAAGAGCAAGGCCGATCCGGGACCGCGCAGCGATATCGACATGTACAAGGACGGCCACACCGTGACCCACGGTGCCAAGCTGCCGCTCAACCTGCTCGATGCGCTGCGCGAATACGACAAGGACACGTCGCTGAAGGCGGCCATGGGCGAGGAGTTCTCGGCGGCCTTCATTCGGCTGAAGCAGCAGGAGTGGAATTCCTACGCTTCGCATTTCACCCAGTGGGAGCGCGACCACACGCTCGACGTGTAGCGGCGGGAGCAAGTCCAGGAAAAGTGGGCAGCGGTTAAGACGTTTCCGAAAAATGGAAACGTCTTGAGACAAGGGTCAGAACAGACTGAAATGCGGTACTCGATCTTCTCGCTCGCCAAGGCGGCGCTTTCCGGCCACAAGGGCTGGACGCGCGCCTGGCGCGATGCCCAGCCGAAGAAACATTATGACGTGGTGATCATCGGCGGCGGCGGTCATGGACTGGCCACCGCCTATTACCTCGCCAAGGAATACGGCATCCGCAACGTCGCGGTGCTGGAGAAGGGCTGGATCGGATCCGGCAATGCCGGCCGCAACACCACCATCATCCGCTCCAACTACATGCTGCCGGGCAACACCGGCTTCTACGAGCTGTCGATGAAGCTGTGGGAGCGGCAGGAGCAGGACCTCAACTACAACACGATGGTGAGCCAGCGCGGCATCATCAACCTTTATCATTCCGATGCCCAGCGCGATGCCTTTGCCCGGCGCGGCAACGTCATGCGCATCAACGGCATCGACGCGGAACTGCTCGACAGCGATCAGATCCGCAAGGTGTTGCCGTTCCTGAACTACAACAATGCCCGTTTCCCGGTGATGGGTGGCCTGTGGCAGCCACGGGCTGGTACGGCCCGCCACGATGCCGTGGTGTGGGGTTATGCGCGCGCCGCCGACTCCTTCGGTGTCGACATCATCCAGAACTGCGAGGTGACCGGTTTCACGCGCGACCAGAACGGCAGGATCACCGGCGTCGAAACGGCGCGCGGCACGATCGGCGCCGGCAAGATCGGCATGGCGGTGGCCGGCAGCACCTCGCGCGTCGCGGCGATGGCCGGCATGCGCCTGCCGATCGAAAGCCATGTGCTGCAGGCCTTCGTATCCGAGGCGATCAAGCCGCTCATTCCCGGCGTCATCACCTTCGGCGCGGGCCATTTCTACGTCAGCCAGTCCGACAAGGGCGGGCTTGTCTTCGGCGGTGATCTCGACGGCTACAACTCCTATGCCCAGCGCGGCAACATGCCGGTGATGGAAGACGTCTGCGAAGGCGGCATGGCGCTGATGCCGATGATCGGCCGCGTGCGCCTGCTGCGGCAGTGGGGCGGCATCATGGACATGTCGATGGACGGCACGCCGATCATCGACAGGACGCCGATCGACGGGCTCTATCTCAATGCCGGCTGGTGTTACGGCGGCTTCAAGGCGACGCCGGCCTCCGGCCTGGTCTTTGCTCACCTGCTCGCTCGCGACGAGCCGCACGAGGAAGCAAAACGCTTCCGGCTCGACCGCTTCCGGCGCGGCGCGATGATCGACGAGAAGGGCCAGGGCGCCCAACCCAACCTGCATTGAAAGCGAGTAAGGCGCCATGCGCATAGCATGCCCATTCTGCGGCGAACGCGAACTCGGCGAGTTCACCTATCTCGGCGACGCGGCACCGAAGCGGCCGATGGCTTTCGCGGCCGACGGGGCCGAGCAGCCTGACGCGCAGGATCTTTTCTTCGACTACGTCTATCTGCGTGACAACGTTGCCGGCGACATGGACGAACGCTGGTACCATGGCGGCGGCTGCCGTTCTTGGCTGACTGTCACCCGCAGCACGACAACACATGAAATCAAGGCCGTGCGCGCGGCACCGGGTGCAGGTGCGCAGAAGCCGGCCAAGGCAGGCGCGACATCATGAGCAGGACCAGCCAGATTTCCGGTGATGCCGCGCCGCTCGCCTTCAATGAGAAGCCTGTCGCCGACGCACGGCCGCCGCGTTTTGTCTCCGCAGGCACGCAATCCCACCGCCTGTCGAGCGGTGGCCAGATCGATCGCAAGCAGCCGCTCGGCTTCACCTTCGACGGCAGGAAAATGGTCGGCTTCGCCGGCGATACGCTGGCCTCGGCGCTGGTGGCGAACGGCGTCAGGCTGGTCGGCCGTTCGTTCAAATATCATCGGCCGCGCGGCATCCTGACCGCCGGGGCGGAAGAGCCGAACGCATTGGTCGAACTGCGCAACGGTGCACGGCGCGAGCCCAACACACGCGCCACGACGACCGAGCTCTATGACGGGCTTTCAGCGGAGAGCCAGAACCGCTGGCCCTCGCTGCGCCATGACGTCATGGCGGTGAATTCGCTGTTCTCGCCGATCTTTGTCGCCGGCTTCTACTACAAGACCTTCATGTGGCCGGCGAAGCTTTGGGAAAAGCTCTACGAGCCAGCCATCCGCCGCGCTGCCGGCCTCGGCAAGGCATCGGGCGAAGCTGATCCGGATCATTACGAGAAAGCCTGGGCGCATTGCGACGTGCTGGTGGTGGGCAGCGGCCCGGCCGGCCTCGCCGCCGCACTCGCCGCAGGCCGCGCCGGCGCACGCGTCATCCTGGCCGAAGAGGACAGTCGCCTCGGCGGCCGCCTGCTCTCCGAAGATGGCGAGATCGACGGCAAGCCGGCGGAGGCATGGCTGGCGGATGCACAGCGCGAGATCGCGGGACTGGCCAATATCCGCATCATGACCCGCACTGCCGTTTTCGGTGTCTATGACGGCGGCACCTATGGCGCACTCGAGCGGGTCAACGATCACGTCGCGGTGCCGCCGGCACATCAGCCGCGCCAGCGGCTCTGGCGCATCGTCGCCAGGCGCGCTGTCGTCGCGGCCGGCGCGATCGAACGTCCACTGGTTTTCCCGGGCAATGACAGGCCGGGCGTGATGATGGCATCCGCTGTGCGCAGCTACATCAACCGGTTCGCGGCGATGCCCGGCCGGCAGGTCGCGCTCTTCACCAACAATGACGACGGCTGGCGCACGGCTGAAGCCGTCCAGCGCGCCGGAGGTTCGGTCGCTGCCGTAATCGACAGCCGTGGTGTGATTCCAGAGGCCTATCGCGGGCTCAATCTGCGACAGCTCGGTGGCGTCGTCAGCGATGTGAATGGCGGCGTCGATGGCGTACGCAGCATCATCGTGCGCGATGCCGGTGGCCGTACACAGCAGATCGAAGCGGATTGCCTGGCCATGTCGGGCGGCTGGAATCCGAATGTGGCGCTGTCGTCGTTCCAGCGTGGCAGGCCGGTCTGGCGTGACGACATCGCGGCCTTTGTGCCTGGGCAGTGCCCTGCAGGCATGGTCTTGGTGGGCGCAGCCAGCGGTGATTTCTCGCTTGCTGCCTGTCTGCGCGAAGGTCATGCGGCTGGTGCCGTTGCGGCGAAGGAGTGTGGCGCCAAGGGCAAGGCTGGTGAAAGGCCCCAGGGCGACGACGAAGGATTTGCGATCAAGCCGTTGTGGCATGTCGAGGGCGGCAAGGCTTTCGTCGATTTCCAGCATGATGTGACGGCTTCCGATGTGAAGCTGGCGCAGCGTGAAGGCTTCGAGAGCGTCGAGCACCTGAAGCGCTACACCACGCTCGGCATGGCGACCGACCAGGGCAAGCTGTCCAACGTCAATGGTCTTGCCCTGATGGCCGAGGCAAGCGGGCGCGACATTGCCGATACCGGTACGACGATCTACCGGCCGCCTTATGCGCCGGTGGCGATCGGCGCACTGGCCGGTCACCATCGTGACGAGAACTTCCATGCGTGGCGCCTGACGCCGTCACACTACTGGGCAGCCGCGCGGGGTGCCGTGTTCGTCGACACCGGCCTGTGGAAGCGTGCACAATGGTATCCGATCGCCGGCGAGAAGGACTGGCTGGAGTCGGTGACGCGTGAGGTACGCGCCGTACGCAACGGCGTCGGCTTCTGCGATGTCTCCACGCTGGGCAAGGTCGACGTGCGTGGTCCGGATGCCGGCACCTTCCTCGACCGCCTCTACATCAACACCTTCTCCAATCTCGCGGTCGGCAAGGCCCGCTACGGGCTGATGCTGCGCGAGGACGGGCTGGTCTATGACGACGGCACCACGTCGCGGCTGGCGGAGGATCACTATTTCCTCACCACCACCACCGCCAAGGCCGGGCCGGCCATGCAGCATCTCGAATACTGCCGGCAGGTGCTGTGGCCCGAGCTCGATGTGCAGCTGACCTCGGTGACGGATCAGTGGGCGCAGTTCTCGATCGCCGGCCCCAACACGCGCGACCTTCTGAAGAACCTGTGCGATCCGGCGGAAGACCTCTCCAATGAAGGGTTCCCGTTCATGGGGGTGCGCGAAGTGTCGTTGCGCGGCGGCATGCGGGCGCGGCTTTACCGCATCTCGTTCTCCGGCGAGATGGCGTTCGAAATCGGCGTGCCGGCACGCTATGGCGAAGCCATGGCCGAGAACCTGATGCGCGCTGGCGCCGAGTTCGGGGTTACGCCCTATGGCACGGAAGCGCTTGGCGTCATGCGCATCGAAAAGGGCCATGTCGCCGGCCCCGAACTCAGCGGCACCACGACGGCCGACGATCTCGGCCTCGGCAAGATGATGTCGAAGAAAAAGGACTATGTCGGTCGCGTCATGGCCGGTCGCGAGGCGCTGGTCGCGCCGGACCGGCAGGTGGTGGTTGGCGTCAAGCCGGTCGACAAGGCCAGCAGGCTGCGTTCGGGTGCGCATGTCATCCCCAAGGGCGCCGTTCCCGGTCCCGACACCGACCAGGGTTATCTGACCTCGGTCTGCTATTCGCCGATGCTCGGTCACTGGATCGCGCTGGCGCTGGTCGAGCGTGGACGCGAGCGCCACGGCGAGATCGTGCGGGCTTACGATCCGCTGCGCGGCGAAGAGATGGATGTCGAGATCACCAGTCCGGTCTTCTACGACCCCGAGGGAGGGCGCCAGCGTGGTTGAGTATTCCTGGGAAGCGCAGTCACCGCTGCGCATGGCGTTCGCGCCCGGCCGTCTTGGCCTGGCCAGCGGGGAAGCCGGTATCGCCCTGTCGGAAATCAGCGACTTCAACCTGGTGCAGGTGATGGCACGCCGTGGCCAGGTCGCCGAAGTCGCAAAGGCGGCCAAAAAAGCCTGGGGTGTCCTGCCGCCGGAGAAGCCCGGAGCCGCTGTCGGCAAAGGCGTCACGCTGATATGGACCGGTCCGGATCAGTTCTTTGTGCTCAGCGCGGGAAATAACCCCGATCCCGTCCCATCACTGGCGGTTGTCTTCGACGGCATGGCATCTCTCAGTGATCAATCCGGTGGCCGCTGCCTGATCCGGTTGTCGGGCGCCAAGGTACGCAGTGCACTCTCCAAAGTGTCGTCGATCGATCTGCATGACAGCGTGTTTCCGGTCGGAGCGGCTGCCGCAACGTCGATCGATCATACCGGCGTCAATCTTTGGCGTGGAGCAGATGCTGCCAATGGCGACACGGTCTACAATCTGCTCGTCTTCACCAGTTTCTCCGACAGCCTCTGGCACACGCTTGCCGATGCCGCGGCTGAATATGGCGTCGAGGCAACCCGCACATCGCTGTCCTAATCCGGGGCAGCGTCGCTGCCACCGACGGTTGGACATGTCAGCATTGTCGATCTGTGCCATGGCGCGGCTGAGAGGTGCACGTTAGGCTCGCCGCAGACCGACATCCTGCACAAGGCAAATCCATGAGCGACCAGATCGAACGCGCGCGTGCTTTCCATGCCCTTCACGTCAAGGGCGACCCGGTGGTGCTTTTCAACGTCTGGGACCCGGGCAGTGCCCAGGCTGTCGTCAAGGCCGGCGCCAAGGCGTTGGCGACCGGTAGCTGGCCAGTTGCGGCAGCCTTCGGCTATCCGGATGGCGAGAAGATTCCGTTAGCGCTGGCGCTCGACAATTTCCGCCGCATCACCGCATCGGTGGAGCTGCCGGCAACGATGGATCTCGAAAGCGGCTATGGGCCAGCGCCGGCAACGGTCGCGTCGACCGTGGCGCAGGCGATCGAGGCGGGTGCGGTTGGCTTCAATTTCGAAGACCAGATCGTCGGTGGCGGCGGTCTTTACGAGATCGCGGTGCAGGTCGAACGCATCAAGGCGGCAGCCGATGCGGTCAAGGCCAGCGGTGTGCCGGCCTTCATCAACGCCCGCACCGACATCTTCCTGAAAGCCAAGCCCGAAGAGCACAGCGAAGCCTTGGTCGAACAGGCGATCGCGCGTGCCTCAGCTTATGAGAAGGCCGGCGCGCATGGTTTCTTCGCACCCGGGCTCGGCGATCCGGCGCTCATCGAAAAGCTGTGCAAGGCAGTTGCGCTGCCGGTCAACATCATCGCGCTGGCGCATGTGCCGCCGCGTCAGAAGCTGGCCGAACTCGGCGTTGCCCGCATCAGCCACGGGCCGGTGCCCTACCGCAAGATGGTGGCGTGGCTGGAAGAGCAGGCCAGGGCCGCGATTTCCGGATAGTTACTTGGTTTTGCGCAATTCCGGACGGAAAATCGCTACAGACTTTTCCTGGAATTGCTTCAGTCCTGGTTACTGGCGACCTCGGCCGCCCGCGCCAGATGCTGCATGAACTGGCTGGCGGTCGGTTCGGCAATGCCGGCCTCCGCCACCGCCTTTGCCATGCATCTCAGCCAGAGGTCGCGCATCTGAGGTCCGATCGGAACATGCTCATGGATCTCGCGCAGCCGTGAATGGCCGTGCCTTCGCACATAGTGCTGGGGACCGCCGAGAAAACCGGAGAGATAGTCGAACTGCTCGATGCGGGAATGGGCGACGCCATGGCCGCGACGATGGAGAAGATGCAGTTCCTGCGCATCCTCGTCCTGTTCGATAATGTCGCAGAAAGCCTGGACGAGCCGCTCCAGACCTCCATCGCCGCCGATGGCTTCGTAAAGTGAAAGTTTGCCCGGTAGTGTCATTTGAAAAGAGGCAATCGGCAGTAGGCAATCGGCAGTCGGAAAGATCGATACCCGACTGCCTACTGCCGATTGCCGACTGCCTTCCCGTTTAGAACAACCCCTCGATCTGGCCCTGGTCGTTGAGGAAGATCTTCTCCGACGATGGCTTGGAAGGCAGGCCAGGCATGGTCATCACCTCACCGCAGATGATGACGACGAAGCCGGCGCCGGCAGCAAGGCGAACCTCACGCACCGGAACGGTGTGGCCGGTCGGAGCACCACGCAGGTTCGGATCGGTCGAGAAGGAATATTGCGTCTTGGCCATGCAGACGGGAAGGTTGCCGTAGCCAGACTGTTCCCACTGATGCAACTGGTCACGGATCGCCTTGTCGGCAATCGCCTCGTCACCGCGATAGATGCGCTTGACGATGGTGTTGATCTTCTCGAACAGCGGCATGTCGTCGGGATAAAGCGGCGAGAACTGCGAGGCACCGCTCTCGGCAATCTCCACAACCTTGTGGGCAAGCTCCTCGATGCCGGCTGAGCCCTGTGCCCAGTGCTTGCACAGGATCGCCTCGGCCCCTTGCGCCGCCACGAACTCCTTCATCGCCTGGATCTCGGCATCGGTGTCGGAGACGAAGTGGTTGATGGCCACCACCGCCGG
>NZ_JBYTDF010000004.1:0-619218 GCF_058790995.1 Mesorhizobium sp. EU05-FHT14A09 | reverse complement strand
ATCTTCTCACCGATCGCCTGGATCGGCTGCTTCTTCGCGCCTCGCGCGATCTCGATGTCACTCTTGTACTCGGCCATATCCAGTGATCTCCCAAATCATCAGGCGAGGCATTCGCCATCGGTGTCGTGCGGCATAGAAGCCGAGTGTGGGTCGTTTCCGCCGTCTCAAAACAGCCGCGCAATACGCGAAATGCGACAGCGGTATTTGGAGCGAATAGCGAGTGGCGAGCAGCGAATAGGGTAAGGAGCAGCTGTTATCGCAAGCCAGCTTGCGACATAACACAACCGGCTAACTTCATTCGCTATTGCGCCAGCACGTTGCTGATTTCGACAAGGTTCGAGCGGACGCGCAGAACATAAAAGCCCATCGTCGTCAGATGTGTCGCGAAGATGCCGGTTTCATCGCTGTTGGCGATGAGCCATGGCTGGATGCGCAGCGCGGAGACGAACTGTGCGTCCATCGTGTCCCACAGGCTCTTCAGGTTCTTCTGCTTGAGCACGTCCTCGTAGTCGGCCTGCGCCGCCATCATCAACCCGTAATAGGCGTAGAGCTGGCCGTAGGCGAACCAGAAACGGTCGTCGGCGCGCGGGTCGAAGAAGCCGTAATTGTAGTTCTCCGCGCGATCCTTGAGGATCGCCGAGGTCGAGCCGATGTCGGATGAGATACGGTCGAGATATTGTTTGAGATTGTCGGCGCGCGCATCGAAGACCGCCTGGCAGGCACCGAGCCTGTCATTGAAGGCGCGCAGCTTCTTGATGGCGTCACGATAGTAGCTCGGCGTCGGTGTCTTGGGGCCGAACGGGCTCAATCCGAAATACCAGGTGTATTCGTCGAACTGCAGGTTGCCGCGCGCATCCTGCAGGTCGCCGTCGATCTGCGAGGTGGTGCGGACACGGCCCATATTGTCGGCAAGCTCGGTGGCAGTGCGCCGCACGGCCTGGTTGATGCCGCGCTGGAACGAAGCCTTGTTGTCCATGAATGGCGTCTTGTCCCAGTCATAGCCGAACAGGCCGACCTTGTAGAGGATCATCGACGAAATCCAGGCATTCTGGTTCACGTTGAAATCGGTCAGGTCTGCGGCAACGTCGGCGATCGCGGAGCGCCCGCATGATTTTGTCGTATCTGTGCCGGCACCGGCCGTGACCTGCTCGCCCGCCGAGACGTTGCGGCTTTCGAACTTGTACTTGTCGACATAGTTCGTATCGAAATTGTTCCACCATTGCGTGGCGTAGAAGAAATTGGCGTAGAGCGCCAGGAGGATGAGCAGGCCGACCCCCACCAGCGTCTTCAGGATCCAGCCGCGCTGAAAATACCAGCGACCGAGCCACATGAATGGCCACAGGATGACGCCAATGAGGAGGCCGATGCCACGGCCGATCCACTGGAATATCCGGGTGATGAAATTCACGATCGGATCTAGCATGCCGTGGCACCCCTAAGAGCATGACCCCGAAAAGTTGAAGACCTTTCGGAAAAGATCATGCGGCAAAATAAAAAGTTAAATCAGATGACGCTTCAACCAAACATCATCCTGATTTAGTTGGTCAGTCCATAGAGACGGTTCCTGAACGTCTCCTTGTCCCTGAGATATGTGGTTTTCAGCACGTCGACAACATGTGACCGCCAGGCCTCGCTGAAGCCTTCATAGTCCTTGTAGAAACCCTGCTTGTTGAAGACGTAGCGGGAAACGAAGTCCGACGGTACGAAATCCGAGATCAACCGGTTGGTCAGCCAGGCATCTGGATGCCTTGGTTTTGCGCGAACGACCAGGAAGCGTTGCCTGGGCTGCACATCGTCGATCCTCAACTGGCCGAGCTGGCCGATCTCGCGCTTGGCTGCGTTGAGAAACGGAAAATCGCCGTCGCGGTTGATCGTGGAGGCATTGTTGTGGATCCAGGTCTGCAGCCAGACCTTGTCGACGCTGGAGAGGTTGCGGTCGGGATCGGCCTGCCAGATGAGGTTGCGGACTACCATTTCAGCGCGGTGTTCGAGATAACCCGAGCTTTCGATCCACGAGGCGCGCGGCAGTTCGATGCGGCCGCTGCTGGCAAGGAAACGGAAGACGGCATCGGGATCCTTGATCGACAGGTAGCTCACCTGCCACGGTCGCGAGCGGCGGAATCCCGGCGCGGCCGGGTCGCCGATAACGGTGGTCACGTCCGAGTCGACGAAAACGTAAAGCCCGCCGAAATGGCTCGTCCAATAGGCATTGTGACGGAAGATGACCTGATCCGGTACCAGCGCGTTCTCTCGGATGTCGCCGGTGACCTTGGCGAGTTCCACCATGCGCTCGAGCATCTTGTTGTCGCGCCAGGCGTCGGGTTCCTGCTTCAGCCGGTCGACCAGCGTGCCGAGTTCCGAGGCCTTGCCGAGCACGTCTTCTGCGGAGAGGACGCGGAACTCCACCTGATTGATGGAGAGCAGGTCTTCAATGTCAGTCACAGTCGAGACCGAATCCTCGATCTCACCATAGATGACGTCCTTGATGGTCAGCGCGTCGATGGCGCGGCTGTTCTTCGACATGAATTCGAACATCAACTGCGACGTGTTCGAGAAAGCCGTGTGGACGACCGGCAGGTCGATCTGCGACGGGGTCAGAATGATGAAGCGGCGATTGATGCCGTTGGGGTCGAGATAATCATAGTCGCCGCACTCCTCAGCGATCTCGGGCGAGAAACCGGTGCGGTCGACGTGGAAGCTCTTCAGCTTCGTCGCCTTGAAACCGAACGCCTTCAGTGCCTTGTTGTAGCGGTCGATGAGATGCGGCTCGTCGATCGGCAGCAGGCGGCCGTAGATGAGCTCGTTGTCGCGCAGGAGATCCATTACGCGCTCCACAGCCCCTTCTTCTTCAAGTCTTCCATTTCCCGACCTGCGCGTTCACGCAGGCGGGCGTCACGGAGCAATCTGTCGACTGTCGCATCGTCGGACTTGTCGGCATAACGGAATTCAGAATCGGCGTAGCGGTTGATCTCCTGCATGATCATGGCCATGTCGAACGGGCGGCGCAGTTCCTCGATCATCGCCTTCTTGTCATCATAGCTCTTGTGCATGAAGGCTTCCGGTTTTTCGAACCACTCGTCGGGCAGCTCAATATCCATGGCGCGCATCTTGATGGCGTCGGTGACGTTCTTGATGGCGCGGCCGGTGAAGCGTGGCTCGGCTTCCTTGATCAGGTGCAAATAGCTGCCGACATCTTCCAGCGTCTTCGGTTCGCCGCTTTCCTTGATGAAGCGCTCGTAGACCTTCACAAGCCCGTCTTCATGCGGCTTGTCGTGGCCTTCATAGGCTTCGGTCACGGCACGCTGAATCTCCTGAGCGGCATAGAGTTTGTGGTCGCCGAGCGGAATCTTGTGGTTCTTGCCGGCAAGCAGCACGAAAATGTCGATGTAGTCGTCGCGCGTCTGCGGGCCGTCGACCAGCCAGCGGGCGCCTGCGCGCTGGCGCAGCGCGTCGTCGACATTTTCGGGATAGTTGGAAAACATGCCGAAAGCGCAGTTGCCGCGAACGACCGTGCCGGCACCGGCGAAGGCGTCCATCAGCACGCCGGTGATTTCCTGCTGTCCGGCCGAGGCCCGGTCGTCGGAACGCTTGGCCGCCACCTGGTCGATGTCGTCGATGGTGCCGAAGCCGATCGCGCGCGGGTTGAGCACATTGTTGATGAACTGCCGACAGTTCTGACCGGACTTGCCCTGGTAGGACGAGATCTGGTCGACGCCGAAATTCTCGTAGGCGAAGGGATAGCCGGCGACCTTGCAGTAGTCGTTGACCAGACCGGCAATCATCTGGATCAGTGTCGTCTTGCCGGTGCCCGGCGCACCATCACCGATGAAGGTGAACAGAAAACCACCGAGTTCGACAAACGGGTTCAGTTCCCGGTCGAAATCATAGGCCATCAGCATCTTGGCCAGTTTCACCGACTGGTACTTGGCGATGTGGTTGCCGACAACCTCTTCCGGCTTCTTGAAGGTCATCACCAGCGGCTTCGACTTCTTGCCGGGTGCGACATCGAAACCGTCGATGGTGAAGTCGTCCGTGTCTATGCGCAGATGCGTGTTCTCGAAGGTGCCAAGTCCATCGAAGCGGCCCTTGCGCGCCAGCAGGCCATCGATGGCAACGCGAGCGAAGCTCTTTGCACGCGTCAGCAGATCTGCATCGTCTTTCGTGCCGGCGAGAGCCTTGTCGAGACCGGCAACAAGCGACTTCACCGCATCCTGTGGCGTGTCGAACAGGAAGTCCGGTTCGGCGATGTCGTTCGGTGCTTCGCCATCGCTGTCGATCAGTTGAGCCAGATAAGAGGCAAAAGCGAAGGCGGCGACATAGGCCGATGCGGAAAGCAGTTTCTTGAATTGCGTTGCCTGCTCCCCCTCGAGTGGGGAACGCGCGTTCTGTGCCTGCAGGCTTTCAAGATCGGTCGAGCGCGCGAAAATGTCCGAAACCGCCAATGCCACCGAGATGCCGCGTCGGGCGCGGTAAAGCAGCGTGTGTTGCGGGATCGACATCAACTGGTCGTCCGGCCGGATGGAGGTAACGGTCTTCTGCAGCTCTACTTCGCGCGTCTTGCGCAGCGACCCGGTCGAAACGGTGGAGACGAAGCGACGGCCCGTGCCGGCAAGCGCGGTGCCGGATTCGCCGGACGAATCCTCCAGCACGACGACACGGGTGATGAAACTCTGCGCGGTAGCGCGGTGTTTCTCGATGTCGGCCTCTGGAATGGTGGTAAGCCCGGTGTCCATTCGATCCCTCGTTATGCCGTCTCAAACAGGCTCATTGTTTCGCATGTTCCCTGTCCGAAAAGTCTGCAATTTTCCGCTTCGCTGACTTTCAGTTCAGGATCCTGCCTCAGACGTCCGAAATCACCCGTCCACCGGACAGGATATGCACCTTGTAGCCGCCGAATATCTTCTGGGCTTCGCCTGCGGCATAAAGCGCCTGATAGGCTTCGTGCGGCACCAGCGCGTGGTTCTCGAAACTGGAAACGCCTTGGCGCGTCGCCTCCAGGTCGTCGGTGTTGATGAAGAATTCCTGCGTGGTTTTCTCGCTGGAGAAAAGACCGCGGCGGCCAGGCTTTTCGCCCTTCGAATAGACTTCCTGGATGGTCCAGGTGAGCAGCCAGGCGTTTTCCGGCTTGCGCACCTTGGCCAGAACCTCGGTCACCGTCGAATTGTTGTCGGTAATGCCGGCCGAATAGAAGGGCCCAAGGACCACGCGCCGCAACTGCTTGGGGTGCAGCGGTTCGAAATCCTTGTCGAGATTGACGGCAATGGTCAGCGGGGACAGCGAATAGGCCGAGTTCTTCTCAGTGAAATCGTCGAAGCGGCGGGCAAGGTCTGGGTTCAGCAGACCGTCAACAGGCAGCGGGATCTCGACGTCTTCATTGAGGCGGCCGTCCTTGCCGACCAACTGGCGCACGATGTTGTCCGAGGAATCCTCCACCGTGGCCATATAGACCAGCGGCAGGTTGGCGTTGCCGTCGAAGCTCGCCCAATGCACGAGATAGTAGGGCAGGCCGGATTTCGGATTGACCGAGACCTTGGCGGTCTGGGCCAGCGTGAAGGGGCCGAAAGTCTCGCCGCCCTTGATGTCTTCCAGATACAGCCGTTCGGCCATCGACTTCTGCAGCGTCGTCGGGAATTCCTTGTGGCGCAGGATGAAGTCGGCCATCTCGGCGCGCAGTTCGCGCGCGGATGGAATGGTGGCCAGCCGGCTGTCGGCCTGACGCCGGTCGTTTTCCAGCTCAAGCAGGTTCTGGAATACCGGATAGCCGCTTTCGGCTCGGGAGATCTTGAACGTCTCCATGAAGCCGAGGCGGTTGCGCCAGCAGGTGAAGGACTTGTCGAGGCGGCTGATATACTCGGCCACGATCTTGGCGACGATGCCATGCCGATAGAGCGGCGAACGGTCGTCGCGCATGAAGATTTCGAGACCGGTCAGAGCAGCCGTGATGGCAGAGAAATAACGCTCGGCCGCATCGGTTTCGATGCTCATGCTTCTGCTCCCTCTGCGGCGAAAGGAGCAAAAGCGCGGTTGGGGTTACGAGAGGGCATTGATAAGCGCGAACAATCCTGCCGTCTGCGGTCAGGACTGCACATAATTCGCTGAGTTGTGCTTCTTCATGACCTCGTCGAAGCGGCGCGCGAAGGCATCGTCGGCCAGCTTCTTGCGGCGTTGGATGTCAGCGGTCGCCACCATGTTCTTCTCATGCATTTCGAGCAGGTCGCCAATGTGCTTCTGGGCGGCAGCGCCGATGCCGGCCATTGTTTCCTCGGCCGTGGTGTCCACCTGCGAGCCAAGCGTGTTGATCTTGTGCGCGACATCCTGCTGGGCAGCCGTCTTCAATGAATCTTCCAGCGCCTTGTACAGAACGATGCGCTGTTCGGTATCGATGGTCAGTTTGTTGATCAGCGTCGACTGTGCGGCGATCTGGTTGTTCAGCGAGTCCACGAAGGTCTGGAACATGGAGGTGTAGCGTTCCAGCGTCTGGCTGGCCGCCAGCAGTTCCTGCTCCTTGGCCTGGCGCTCGTTGTATTCGGTGGCGAGCTTGGTGCGCTCGCTCTCCAGCGCTGTGCGCTCCTTCTGGCTGGTCGAGGCGGCGATCTTGTTTTCGATGTCGAGCAGCAGCGGGTTGAGTTCCTGGATGCGCTTCTGCACGGCTTCGAGTTCCGTCATGGTCGCCTTGCGGCGCTCGATCACCTGCGAAAGGCTGGCCTCGGAAGTCTTGTAGCGCTGGTCGAGCACTTCCTTCTGGGCTTTCAGGATGCCGACGATCGTGTCGGACTTGGCCAGAAGCTCCTGCAGGTTGCCGGCAAGCGACATGTTGCGGACACGGTCGGTGCGCATGCGCTGCTTCTTCTGGGCCGAGAAGATACCGACGAAGCTTTCCCAGCCGGTGTAGTTCTTCATGCTCTCGAATTCGGAGCCGAACACGTTGGTCGCATCCTCAAGGCCGATGATGAGATCGGCGATGTTGGCTTCCATCGTCTTCTGCTGCTTGAGAACGTCCTGGATGCGGGCATTCTCGATATCGAAATTGGCATCGCCGATCTTCTGATCAGCCTTGGCGAACGTGTCGAGCACGGTACCCGATTGCTCGATCTTGGAACGCATGTCTTCAACAACCTGCCTGGTCTTGGCAATTTCGCTGTCGAAGTTTTGCAATGTCGCCATCAGATCCCCCTAGCGGTGGCAAACCTAAAACTGCGCGTGGCAGCCAGAGACGAATATATGTGGGGCAATTGGCGATTGAAAGACGCTTGCTCTGCTTTCGCCGCGAGCATGATGATCTCTCGCGGCGATGCTTGCGAGGCTCGTGCCGGCGTTACGGCTTCGGATCGGCTTTCAGATAGGCGATGACATTGGCGATTTCGGCATCGTCCTTGAGGCCCGCATAGGCCATTTTGTTGCCTGGCACTTTCTGTTTCGGGCTGCGCAGATAATCGGCGAGCGAGGTCTCGTCCCAGACGAGACCGGCGCCGCCGGCATCCTTCATGGCTGGCGAATATTTTGCCGCGTAGCTCGGCGCGGTGCCGGCGGTGCGGCCGATGACACCGAGCAGATGCGGCCCGAGCTTGTCTTTCTCGGAGGTGGCGTCATGGCAGGCGACGCATTTGTTGAAGACCTTCTTGCCGGCGACAGCATCACCATCCGCCAGTGCGGGCAGGGCGGTGAGCGTGGCGAGAATGGCGATGGCTGGGCCGAGTGCCTGGCGTTTCATGATTGTTCCTCGGAAGTCACTGAGGAGGTCAACCTAGCAGCAGCCGCAGTCGAACGGCCATGGTACTCTTGGTCACAGCCTATGGCCCAAGCGGAGCGCGGCCAGTGTCAGGGGCGCGAGAAGCCGATGAAGTCGTCCGGCTGGGCACGGCCCATCTCCTCCTCCCAGTGACGGCGGCAAAGCGAAACGTAGATATCCTTGCCGATCGCCACCTGCTCGCCTTGCCGGGCAACCTTGCCGTCGGCGCCGAGGCGCACGACCATCGTCGCCTTGCGTCCGCAGCGGCAGATGGTGCGCACTTCGCGCAGGTCATCGGCGATGGCCAGCAGCGCGCGTGAGCCGGTGAAGAGATTACCCTGGAAATCGGTGCGCAAGCCGTAACACATCACCGGAATGCCAAGCCGGTCGGCAACCCGGGCGAGCTGCCACACCTGCTCCTCTTCGAGGAACTGCGCCTCGTCGATGAAGACACAATGCACGGTGGTGTGCTCATGATGCTCGGCGATGCGGGCATAGAGATCGTCGCCGGCGCGGAACATTTCGGCTTCCGCTTCCAGGCCAATGCGCGAGGAGATGAAGCCGGTGTCGCCCTTGCGGTAGTGGCCAGCCACGAACAGCATCGTCGTCATGCCGCTCTCGCGGTAATTGTATGAGGCCTGCAAGAGCATGGTCGTCTTGCCGGCGTTCATGGTTGCATAGTTGAAGTAAAGCTTGGCCATGACCCTTTATGCAGAAGTTGCAGGCGGCGGGGAGGGGGCAGTTTGGCCGTCCACCAAAAAAGCTCGGCCGTGTCGCTGATCGGCCAATGCGCGCCGTCAATCGTATCTCGTGGTGCTTGAAACGGCACAAGAATGGTGTTTGGCTGACGTAACAAGGCCAGGCGCAGGAATCCGCTTCGCCAAACAAACACAATGGGAGAAAGTTCATGTTGCGCATGAAGTCTATCGTCGCAGGATTCGGTCTGGCTGCCTTGCTGTCCACCAGCGCGGCGTTCGCCGGCGACGCCGAAAGCTGCAAGAAGGTGCGTCTGTCCGATGTCGGCTGGACCGACATCCAGGCGACCACGGGCGTCGCATCCGTGCTGCTGACCGCGCTGGGCTATGAGCCGGAGGTCATCCAGCTCTCGGTGCCGGTCACCTATGCCTCGCTGAAGAACAAGGACCTCGACGTCTTCCTCGGCAACTGGATGCCGTCGATGACCAACGACATCAAGGACTACACCGCCGACGGCTCGGTCGAGACCATTTCGGAGAACCTTTCGGGTGCCGGCTATGGCCTCGTCGTGCCGACCTATGTCGCGGAAGGTGGCGTGAAGACGCTGACCGACCTCGGCAAGTTCAAGGACAAGTTCGAGGGCAAGATCTACGGCATTGAGGCGGGCAATGACGGCAACCGCATCATCCTCGACATGATCAAGAATCCTGCTGACAACCTGCAGGGCTTCGAACTGGTCGAATCCTCGGAGGCTGGCATGCTGACGCAGGCCGAGCAGTCGATGAAGGAAAACAAGTGGATCGCCTTCCTTGGCTGGACGCCGCATCCGGTGATGGGTGCCATGAAGATCACCTATCTCGATGGCATGGGCGACTCTGGCTTCGGCGCGGCGACCGTCTCCACCAACGTTCGCAAGGGCTATCTGCAGGAATGCCCGAATGCCGGTGCCTTCATCAAGAACCTGAAGTTCAATCTGGATATGGAAGGCCAGATGATGGACGGCATCCTCAAGGGCGGCAATGCCAATGACGTCGCCAAGGAGTGGCTGAAAAAGAACCCGGACGCAGCGACGCCCTGGCTTGCCGGCGTGACGACCTTCGATGGCGGCGATGCCGCCGCTGCCGTGAAGAGCGCGATCGGCGGCTGACCGCAATCGCTCTTGCGGGCGATCGGATAGGGCAGCCGTCCGTCGGGGGCTGCCCTTTTTTGCAGGCTGTGACAAGATAACCATGCCCCGGGGGTGGGACGGAGGCATGACGAGGGAGGGCAGATGGATCCCGTTTCGAATTTCCTGGTCGCCTGGAAAATACCGGTCGGCTTGTGGGGAAAAGCGTTCTTCACGTTCCTCACCGACAACTTCAACACCATTTTCCGTGGCTTCTCGAACGGCCTGAATACGCTGCTCGACGGCATCGTCAATCTGCTGCTGATAATGCCGCCGGTGGTCGTCGTGCTGCTGATCGCGCTGCTGGCGTGGTGGCTGCAGCGCTCCAAGGCGCTGGCGATCGGCGTGCTTCTCAGCCTGCTCTTCATCATCAACCAGGGCCTGTGGAAGCAGACCGTGCAGACACTCGTGCTGGTCGTGGCCGCTGCAACCGCTTCGATGGCGATCGGCGTGCCGCTCGGCATCTGGGCCGCTCACAAGCCAAAGGTCTACAAGGTCATGTTGCCGGTGCTCGACCTGATGCAGACGCTGCCGACCTTCGTTTATCTGATCCCGGTGCTCACCCTGTTCGGCCTCGGCAACGCGCCGGGCCTGATCGTCACCATCATCTTTGTCATCCCGACGGCGGTGCGTCTTACCCATCTCGGTGTCACTTCGGTGCCGAAAGCGATCATCGAGGCAGGTGAAGCCTTTGGCGCAACCAAGCGCCAGCTGCTTTGGAAGGTCGAGCTGCCGGCGGCACTTCCGACCATCATGGCCGGGCTGACGCAGTGCATCATGCTGTCGCTGTCGATGGTGGTGTTTGCCGCACTGATCGGCGCAGGCGGTCTCGGCACGGAAATCAACCGCGCGCTGGGTTCGCGCAAGATCGATCTCGGACTTGAAGCCGGCCTTGCCATCGTGGTGCTGGCGATCGTGCTCGACCGCATGACGCGTATCGGCGTGGGAGGCAAGAAATGACCGTCGCCGTCGATTTCAAGAACGTCGATATCGTCTTCGGCCCCGACACCCGCGATGCATTGGCTCTGGTCGACAAGGGAGCCACCCGCGCCGAGATCCTGGAACAGACCGGCAATGTGCTGGGCTGTGCCGGAGCCAACCTCACCGTCAATGAAGGTGAGATCTCGGTGCTGATGGGCTTGTCGGGTTCCGGCAAGTCGACGCTGCTGCGCGCCGTCAACCGGCTCAACATAGTCAGCCGCGGCCAGGTGATGGTGAAGAACGGCGACGGCATGGTCGATGTCGTCTCCTGCGACGAGGCGACTTTGCGCCAGCTGCGCCAGCATCAGGTCGCCATGGTGTTCCAGCAGTTCGGTCTTCTGCCCTGGCGCACTGTCGAGGAGAATGTCGGTCTCGGCCTCGAACTTGCCGGCGTGCCGGAAGCTGAACGCAAGATGCGTGTGGAGAAGCAGCTCAAGCTCGTCAATCTCGAGCCCTGGGCGAAGAAATATGCGCATGAGCTGTCCGGCGGCATGCAGCAGCGTGTCGGCCTGGCACGCGCCTTCGCCACCGAAGCGCCGATCCTCTTGATGGATGAGCCGTTTTCGGCGCTCGATCCGCTGATCCGCACCAAGCTGCAGGATGAATTGCTGCAACTGCAGAAGACGCTGAAGAAGACGATCATCTTCGTCAGCCACGACCTCGAGGAAGCGCTCAAGATCGGCAGCACGATCACCATCATGGAGGGCGGGCGCATCGTGCAATCCGGCCCGCCGGAAGACATCGTGCTGAAGCCGGCCAACGATTATGTGCGCGAGTTCATTTCCAATGTGAATCCGCTTTCCGTCCTGACCGCCTGGAACGTCATGCGGGATCGCCGGGACCTCGAAACCACGGATGACGGCTGGATCTGGCTCGACCGGCGCAAGACGACACGGTTCAAGATCGACAGCCACGGGCTGGTGGCCGCAGCGGAACGCGACGGCAAGCCGGCGGTCTGGATTTCCTGCGCCGATGTGGAACGCCAGCCGGACGAGGCTTCGCAGGTGTTCTGGGCAACGCCCGGAACCTCGTTGAAGACCGTGATGCTGGCCATGCATCGTTCGCAGACGGCGCCGGTCGCGCTGTTCGACGACCAGTCCCGGTTCGTTGGTGCCATCGGTATCCGCGACGTGCTTTCGGCCGTCCTGCGACGCTAGGCCATCGCAAGGCGAATGCTTTGAAAGTCGCCGCTGCGGGCTGGCTCCGCAGCGTATTCGTATACAAGTATGTTGTGCCAGGGCTTGCCATTCCATGGTCCATTGGGCCAGGGCAGGCTTGCTGGTTTTCGGTTTCGACCCATATCGCTCGTCCGGTCTCCTGGGAGGGCCGGTCTCCTGGGAGGGGATGAGATGAGTGCCCGGAATGCTCCTGCTTCGGTTCGTGTCGCCTACTGGTTCTGGATCGTCGCGATCGTTACCGCGCTGACCGAGCTGGCCGCCCGTTTCTTGAGTGACCCGCGTGGCCCGATGCAGGCCATTTCCGAAAGCGGCACCGAGCTCGCTGTTCGTGTCTGCGCCTATGTCCTGCTGTTTTCGCTGGCGACCTTCATGCTGCGCGGTTCGAACGTGGCGCGGCATCTGCTGACGCTGATCTATGGTGGCCTGGGCACACTTTCACTGGTGCTGGAGCCGGTCATGTGGGTTGCTGATGGCGGCAATGCGTCAAGCTTCCTCAGTGAGGCCGGCATCGCGATGTGGTCTATGATCGTCAGCCGCGTCCTGCATATCGCGGCTGTCTGGGGCGGCGTCATCTTCGCCTATCGCAGCGACGCCAGCGCCTATTTTCGCCGCCCGACGGCAACTCGGACGGCCTAGAGCGATTCCCGCGAAAAGCAGAACGCTCTAGGTGGCCAGCGGCAGGCGCAATTCAGTCTGAAGCCCGCCTTCGGGGTGGTTTGACAGGTAGATTTCGCCGCCGGCGGCGCGCGCGATGTTGCGGGCGATCGTCAATCCAAGGCCCAGACCGCCGGTTTCGCGATTGCGTGATTTCTCCAGCCGGATGAACGGACTGAACACGGCATCCAGCTTGGCCTGCGGAATGCCGGGACCTTCGTCGCGGATCACCAGCGCAACCTGGTTGTTCGAATGGTGCAGGCTGAGTTGTGCCCGCTGGCCATAGGTCACCGCATTCTGGACAAGGTTGGTGACGCAACGCCTGAGCGCGACCGGTCTCGCCCTGCAGATCAATTCACGCGAGGGCAGCCCGTTGTCGTCGAGCGTCACGTCCGGGAAGCCATCGGCAATCGACTCCACCAGCGATACGAAATCGATGCGCTCGCTTTTTTCGTCGGCGACCTCGAAGGTGGCGAAGTCGATGACGGAGCGGGCGATGTCCTCGATATCGGCGAGGTCCCTGGCAAGGTCTTCACGCAGCTTGGATTTGCGCAGGAGCGCGAGGCGCAGGCGCATGCGGGTGAGTGGCGTGCGCAGGTCGTGCGCCAGTGCGGCCGCCAGCTGTTCGCGATCCTCGACATACTCTCGCAACCGTGACTGCATCCCATTGATGGCGCGCGCCGCGGTTCTGATCTCGCGGCTGCCAGCTTCGGAAACCGGTGGGCTTTTCAGATCCTTGCTGATGCGTCTCACCGCCGTTTCCATGATCCTGTAGGGGGCAGTCAGGCGACGGATGGACCAGACCGACATGACGACGACCAGCCCGGCCATGATGGCGTAGAGCGGCAGGCTCTCTGGGCTCAAAACGGGTCCCGGCGGGATGATCGGCTCGGTGAAGTTCAGCCATTGGCCGTCGGAGAACTGGATGGAGGCGGTGAGCTTGTCGCTGTGCGCAAAACCGGCGGAGAGGGTCAGCAGGTCCTTCTCGACCTGGCCGATGTCGGTGCCGGGCCTGCGCGGCGGCTTTTCGGACTCGGTGGCGGCGTCGCGCCGGACCCTGGCTTCCGTGACACCGAAACGCGACAGGCGGCTGACCAGGATATCTTCCAGCTCCGCCAACTGGTCGTCCTGCGCAATCGACGAAGCGACGACCGGTGTGTCCGAAACCGTCAGCGCATAGCTGGTGCTTGCAACACCGGACGCCATGCGCTTGCGATCCACGGGCGTCGCCGAATAAAGCAACTGCACGACGGCGAAAGCTCGGTCGTTCAGACGGTAATAGTCGACGACGTCGGAAGCCGCAGCTCGATCGCGCGCAACGATGTAAAGCGTCGCGACCTGGCTGACGAGCAGGCTGGCGATCACCACCAACAGGACCCAGGCGGGGAGGGTCTGAGGCAGGAAACGCTTCATTCGCTGACGGTCTCTGGAATGAACTGATAGCCGCCGCTGCGCACCGTCTGGATCAACTGCGGCGTTTTCGGATCGTCTTCCATCTTGCGACGCAAACGGCTGACCAGGATGTCGATGCTGCGGTCGTAGGCGATGGCGCCGTCGCCACCGGAAAGCTCGATGAGCTGATCACGGGTCAGAACGCGCTGAGCGCTCTTGACGAACGTGTGCAGCAGATTGAATTCGGCAGCGGTCAGTTCCACCCGCACATCGCCGGGCGCCACCAGGCTGCGACGGGAACAATCCATGATCCAGCCGGCAAAATGGTAGATCTGCCGGGATGGCAGACGCTTCGCCTCGACGGCACCGCTGTTACGCCTCAACACGGCCCGGATGCGCGCCAGAAGCTCGCGCGGGTCGAAGGGTTTCGGCAGATAGTCATCGGCTCCCATTTCGAGACCGACGACGCGGTCCGTCGTCTCGTTGACTGCCGTCAGCATGATGATCGGGATGTCCTGGTTGGCGCTTCTCAGGTCACGGCAGAGCTCCAGGCCGCTCTTGCCGGGCAGCATCACGTCGAGGACAACCAGGTCGAAATGACCGCGCCGCATGATGGTTTCCATCTCGGTGCCGTCGCGCGCCACCGAGGTACGAAGGCCGCGTTTCTCGAAGAATTCCTGCAGCAGATCGCGGATGCCCTTGTCGTCGTCGACGATGAGAATATGCGGATCGGTTTTCACTCAATGCCTGTCTTCTGGTCTGGTCTCTCGACCGGTGGGGAGGTCGTGATTTGCGTCATATAGGATAGGACCGCTCAGGTGTCTTGGCCAGCGGATCGACAAAATGCAGCTAGAGCGTTTCCGTTTTTCACGGAAACGCGGAAATGCTCTAACTCTTTGTTTTTACGCAATTCCTGACGGAAAACCCGTTGCACACTTTTCCTGGAATTGCTCCAGAAACAATCCAGAAACAAAATTCAACAAGCCAGAAAAACTCCCGAAAAAAATCAATGGCATAACGATATCCGCAGCGGCCAGAACACCGGTCGCGGCGCCTCGCAACAGGGAGATCAGAGCCCGGCCATGCAAAGACGTTCGTATCGATGGATGGGAGCGCTGTTTGGCATTTCGCTCGCCATGCTCGGTGCAGGACATTCGAGCGCGGAAGCGGCGATCACCCGAAGCGAACGTTGCAACCGGCTAAGTCGGCAACTCGACGAGGCCATCGAAAACCACGCCCAGGCGGTGCAGGTCGCCCAGGCAAAGGTGCTCCAGAAAAAGGCGACCCGGTACTGTGCCGACCACAAGCAGGCGCAGGGAATCCGGACTTTTGCCAACGCGCTGAAGCTCCTTGGAGTGACACCGGACGATTCCAGTCAGTAACACTCGAAACCAGCCTGCGAACAAAGGAAAGTCGATCATGAAAAAGACCCTTCTCTCCGCTCTCGGCCTCTCCGTCGCTCTCGCCTTCTCGATGCCGGTTCTCGGCACTTCCGCTGCCAACGCTGCCTCCGCGACCGCAACGACCACGACGACTGCCCCAGCGGCTGCCCCGGCGGCTACCGCCACCACGACCGCCAAGAAGCCGGTCGAAAAGATGGCGGTCAAGAAGGTGAAGAAGCACAAGAAGGCTGCCAAGAAGGCCGAAGCCAAGAAGACGATGTAATTCGTCCTGGCGACCTCGAGGCCGTCTTCGCACCCCCTCACGAAGGCGGCCTTGCCAACTAGAGCGTTTCCGTTCGGAAACGCGGAACCGCTCTAACTCTTTGTTTATGCGCAATTCCGGCCGGAAAACCGCTACGCACTTTTCCTGGGATTGCTCTAGACGGTTTCGTTTGAGACCCCGCCGCGGCCATGCGGGCCACAGCGGATAGGCGCTTCGACGCGCAGAACGGGTCAAGCCTGATGGCTGCCCGCTGTTCCGCCCCAGCACCAGGGATCTTGAAGACTGGTGGTTGCCGCCCCTCGGCGACGCCTCCGGACAGGCCCGCGCAACCAGGAACAACTCCCATGAAGAAGTCCATCCTCTCTGCCCTCGGTCTTGCTGTCGCGCTCGCTTTCGCGGCGCCTGCTCTTGGCACCACCTCGGCCAACGCTGCCGAAGTCGCAAGGCATGTCGTACACAAGAAGCATCATCGCCATCACAACGTGGCTCACAAGAGGCACCATGCCGGCAAGCATCACGCCCGCAAGCACAGCCGTCATCACGCCCGCAGACATCACGCTCACATGGCCAAGCAGGCCTGAGACATTTCCCGTTGAAGAGAAAAGGCCGCCTCCGGTATCTGGAGAGCGGCCTTTTTGTTTCGATCGCGGCAGATGGTTTTCCTGCCGCCTGCACCGCAGCACGTAACTCGCTAACGACCCTCGCGGTACCACATGCTGCCCATTGCCAGGAGCAGCAGACCGAGGCCAAGGAAGCCACCGAAAAGCGGGACACGTGAGACCGCCTTCAGCACGCTGTCGTCGGTGGTCCGCAGTCCGATCCAATCCCGGCCAGCCGCTTCGGCCTGGTCCCTGATCGGCACGACCGAGGGCAAGGCAACATCGCTGCCGGCGCCGGCTGCCACACGCCGCACGCTGCCGCCGGTGGCCTCGGTTGCGGATTTCAACCTGCTTTCCGTCGAGACGACGTCGCCGAATTCCGGCGCGTTGACCGGGCCGACATGCGCGAGTGCGGTGAGGTCGCCGCTGGCAACCTGATAGAGGCCGATTTCGCTGACTTCGACACTGCCGGTGAAGATACCGGGGTCAGACTTCTGCAGCTTGATCGTCAGAGCCTTGCCGGAAGGGGTGATGATGCGTGCTGTGCCGGGGTCCTCGCTCATGGTCTGGCGGCGGACTTCGAGCGTCATGCCTCGACCCTCCGAGGTCAGGCGCTCCTCTTCCAGTTCGGGCTCCTTCATCAGCCAGTGCGCGATGCGGCGATAGAGCTGCACATAGGGACCGCCGCCTTCGAAGCCACGTGCCCACAGCCAGCCCTGGTCGGACAACAGCATGCCGACGCGACCTTCGCCCTTGCGGTCGAGCACCAGCAGCGGGCGATCATCAGCGCCCTTCATGACAACTTCGCCCTCCGGCCTGTCGATGCCGATGGTGCGGAACCAGCGACCCCAGCGAGGCGGGTTCATCTGCGAGCCGTCGAGACCGCGGGTCACGGGGTGGCGCTCGCCCAGATCGGTCAGGCGTGGATAGAAGGCCTTGTCGATCACTTCACCTGTCGGCATGCCGGGCAGGGCCCCCATCAAAGGGGTGCGCGCGATCGTGGCCTGACCGCCATATTCGGGGCCCGCGGCGATGAGCAGCGCGCCGCCCTTTTCGACATACTCGGTGATGTAGTCGTAATAGAGGGTCGGCAGCACGTCGCGATGCTGATAGCGGTCGAAAATGATCAGATCGAATTCGTTGATCTTCTCCACGAACAATTCGCGGACGGGAAAGGCGATCAGCGACAGTTCATTGATCGGCGTGCCATCCTGCTTTTCCGGTGGTCGCAGGATGGTGAAATGAACCAGATCCACCGAAGCGTCGGATTTCAGCAGATTGCGCCAGGTGCGTTCGCCGGCATGCGGCTCTCCGGAGACGAGCAGGACGCGCAGGTTCTCGCGGATGCCGTCGACCAGCGCGATCGTGCGGTTGTTGACGTCGGTCAGTTCGCCGTCTTCCTTCGGGATGGCAAGCTCGACGATGTTGCGGCCGGCGGTCGGGATTGTCACCTGCAGCGGCATTTCCTGGCCAATGAAGGCGCGCTCGACAGCGACCTGCTGGCCATTGACGGAGACGCGCACTTCCACAGGGCCGGTTGCGCCGTCGGTGGCGATGACACGATAGGTCATATCGAGCGGCTTGCCGACCAAACCGAAGCGCGGGGCCTTGTCGAAGCGGACGCGGCGATCCTTCTCGCCCTCGCGACCGGTGATCAGCGCATGCAGCGGCGCGTTGAGGTCTGAACGTCCGGCCGGCACATCGTGCACCTCGCCGTCCGTGATCATCACTGCACCGGCGACACGCGAGGGCGGCACGTCACGCAGTGCGCCGTTCAATGCCGAGAACAGCCGTGTTTCGGTGCGTTCCTCGGCTGCTCCGCTCTTGCCAGCCTCGACGACACGAATGTCGAATTGCTTGAAGCGGCCGATCCGTTCTTTCAGGCCCGCCAGCGCCGCGTCCGTTTGTGCCTTGCGATCGCCGATATCCTGGCTCTGGCTGCGGTCGACGACGACCGCGACGACGCTTTTCAGCGCTTCCCGCTCTTCGTCGAGCAGGACAGGGTTCAGGAGGGCGAGGGCAAAGGCGGCGAGCGCGGTCAGGCGCAGATAGGCGCCGCGCTGCCGAAACCACAGGCCGGCGCCTGCGATCAGGGCGAGTGGCAGCAGGATTGCAGCCAGCAACGGCCAGGAGAGCAGGGGTTCGAAAGCGACCGACCAGTTCATGTCACTGCCCAAGCCGCTGCAGCAGGTCCGGTACGTGGACCTGATCGGATTTGTAGTTGCCGGTAAGCATGTACATCATGATGTTGACGCCCGAGCGGAATGCCAGTTCGCGCTGCATCGCGTCTGAAGGGACCGTCGGCAACAGCGGGCTGCCGCTGGCATCTTCCGCCCACGCGCCGGCGAAATCGTTGGCGGTGATCATGATCGGGGTAACGCCGTCTCCCGTTCGTACCGGGCGGTTGTCGGGGTTTGTCGCTTCCAGCGAAGCTTCCACCCAGAGCGGGCTGCCGGCGAAACGTCCCGGGAAATCGTTGAGGATGTAGAACGACTTGGTCAGCACATGATCGGACGGTACCGGCTCAAGCGGCGGTATGTTGAGATTGCCGAGGATCTCGCGCAGACGCAGGGTCGCCGGACTGGTCGATGTCTCGAGTGAAACTGCATACTGGTCGCGCGTGTCGAACAGAATGGTCCCGCCATTCTTCATGTACTCATCGATGCGGGCTACAGCCGCTTGTGACGGTGCCGGGACATTGGCGTCGACCGGCCAGTAGATGAGCGGGTAGAACGCCAGGTCGTCGTTCTCGACGTTGACGCCGGTCGGTTCTCCCGGCTCAAGCGCGGTCTTCTCGCGCAGGAAACGGGTCAGTCCGGCCATGCCAGCCCGACTGACGGAATCGATGCTGGAGTTGCCGGTCAGGACATAGGCGAGACGGGTCACCGAAGTGGCCTCGATCGCCTGAGGGTCGTCGGGTTTCGCATCGTTTGCTGACGCAGGCGGAACCGGCAGGAACAGTGCGGGAAGCACGATCAATGCCAGGGCAGCCGTAGTGAGGCGCCGGGCATTGCGGCGCCAGAGACCGGCTAGCCAGAGCACGATCAGGCCATCCAGGATCAACAGGGCGAGCGCACCGAACAACAGCGGTCCTTTCATGTCGCGCGATTCGTCGACGGCGTAGCTTTCGGTAATCATGGGAACCGATGTCGTCGGCTTGGTGATCGGCATAAGCGTGGCGTCGCCCGTCAAAAGGTTGTGCGCGAATACGCCGTCCTCGGTGCCGTACAGGCCCGGCGGGTTCTCGATCGTCACGGCAAGCGGTGCTTTGCCGGTCTGCAATGGCTTTGCCTCACCCGTTGGCGTTCCGATCTGCCCATCCGCAGCGATCATCCTGTACGGCGGCAGTGATGCAGCCAGTCCGCTTTCCGCGGTCGTGCCGGCGGCACCCTGATTGCGCGAAAGCTGGACGATCGCCCGCAGCATTTCCACGAAACTGCCCGAAATCGGCAGGTTCGACCAGGTTGCTGCAGGTGTGACGTGGAAAAGGACGACGATGCCCTTGCCGCGGCGATCCGCCGTCACCAGTGGGGTTCCGTCAGCCAGTGTGGCCCAGGTGCGTTCGGCAAGCGTTGGCGTGGGTTCCGCGAGGATCTGGCGCGTCACCGTGACGTCCATCGGCGGCGCGAGCTTTGCGAACGGACCGTTGGGCGGGAACTCGGTGACCTTCTGCGGTTCGGTCCAGGACAAGGCGCCGCCGAGCTGACGCTCGCCCAGCCGCAGTTTCACCGGCAGCAAGTCTTCGTCATTGCCGGCGCTGAGCAGCCGTGTGCTGGCGAACCGGATCAGGGTGCCGCCGTTCTGCATCCACTTGATCAGTGGTTCGCGCGTCGCATCCGGCACCGTGCCGACGTCACCCATCACGATGACGGCGGGCTTCTGTTCGAGGAGCTCCGGAATGGCCTGCAGCAGGTCCGGGCTTTTCGGCTCGATGATATCGGCCGAAGGCTCCAATGCGCGGCGGATGTAATAAAGCGGAGAGAGCAGTTGCCGCGTGTCGTCTGCCGGTGCCTGGGACAGCAGCCCGACACGCCGGCGTTTGGCTGTGCCGTCCAACAACCTCACGCCGGCCGCCTGGTTTTCGCCATCGAGAGCAATGGCAGCAAAATCATTGCGCAGCTCGAAGGGAACGGCGATCTCGCCGGATGCCGTCGTTTCCCCCGGCCGGAAAGTGATGGCGGCGTCTCCGATGCGGCGGCCTTTTTCATCGAAAGCTCCGGCGGTCATGCGGCGGGGCGTTGCGCCAGATGGCGCGCGCACCGCCGTGACGCTGAAGCGATCGAGGCCGTTGTCGGCGGCCGTGAGCCCGACGATGTCGAGGCGATCGGGCGTCGCCCAGACGATGTTGGCCAGCTTGCGTTCAAGCAGGGGCGTGAAAGCCTTGGCATCGTCTTTCGTGGCGAGACCGTCGGTCAGCAGAGCCAGCGTAACGCCGGTCTTGTCGCCGATCGTGTTGCCGACCGCCAGAAAGACACCTTCGCGATCGACCGGTACGGGGCGGGGCCTCACAGCGTTGAGACGGCTGCGTGCTTCACCGGCACTGTACGGACCGATTTCCTGGTTGGCCTTCTCCGACGTGAACGCCAGGATGACCGGCATATTCTTCTTCTCGGCGTCATTGATCAGGCGACCCGCGGTCGCAACGCGCTTGTCCCAGTCCGGAGCGCTTGCCCAGCCATTGTCGATGACGAGGGCGAGCAAATTGCCGCCGACGGGGATGCGCTCGCGCGGGTTCCACACCGGGTCGGCGAGGGCGAAAATGACCAGCGCCGCCATCACCAGCCTGAGCAGCGTCAGCCACCATGGGCTACGGTTCGGCGTGTCGTCGGATTTCAGAACCCGGGCCAGGATCCTGAGGGGCGGAAACACTTCCGTCTGCGGCTTGGGTGGCGTGAAGCGCAGCAGCCACCAGATGATGGGCAGGACAATCAGTCCCCACAGCACCATTGGCGCGCCGAAGGAGAGCGGAAGCCAGCTCATGCGCCAACCCTTCCGAGATGGCTGTCGTCGGAACTCAATGCCATATGCAGGCCGACCAGTGCTTCGGAGGCCAGGCGGTCGGTATGGTTGACGGTATAGCTCCAGCCCAGGCGTTTCGCCCAGGCGGCGACCGCCTCGCGGCGGGCGAGATAGAGGTTGCGATACTCGTCGGCCAGGATCTCGGCGCGGCCTGCAGTGAGCTTGGCGCCGGTCTCGGGGTCGGTGAATTCCGTACGGCCGGCATAGGGGAAAGTCTCTTCGGCCGGATCCACCACCTCGACCAGATGCGCACGAGCACCGCGGCGCGCCAGGCCATCCAGCCATTCAAGCGTTTCTTCGGCTGGATCGAGGAAGTCGCTGACCAGGATGACGTCGGAGAAGCGACGGACGCCGGAGAAATCCGGCTTGGGCGGCAACAGGGTGGCCTGAACCAGATGGGAGGCGATGCGCTCGGCACCGTTCCGGTTGATGAACGGATCGATGAGCCCAGGCCAGGCGATGCGCTCGCCGCTACGCGACAGCAACTCGGCCATCGCCAGCGTCAGCACCAGTGCGCGCGACTGTTTGGAAACCTTGGCACCCGCCGATTTGTAGAGCATGGACGAGGAGGGGTCGGCCCACAACCAAACGGTATGGGCGGCTTCCCATTCGCGGTCGCGCACATAGATATGGTCGTCACGCGCCGAGCGGCGCCAGTCGATGTTGGCAATGGCTTCGCCTTCGACATAGGGCCGGAACTGCCAGAAATCCTCGCCGATGCCGCGTTTGCGGCGGCCATGCCAGCCTGCGATCACGGTGTTGACGATGCGGCGAGCCTCGATCAGCAGATCCGGCACCAGCGAAGCGCGCAAGCGTCCCCTGGCCAGCGCATCCCGCGCGGCGACCGGTGCCTGAGCCTCGCCTATCCTAACCATCAGGCTGTTACCTAAAGTCCCTTGATCAGCTTTGCCACCGCATCGCGTACGCTCATGCCTTCCGCGCGCGCCGCAAAAGTCAGCGCCATGCGGTGCTGCAATACCGGTTCGGCCAGCGCCCTGACGTCGTCGACGGATGGGGCAAGGCGACCATCGTAGAGCGCGCGGGCGCGGGCACACAACGTCAATGCCTGGCTGGCACGCGGGCCGGGGCCCCAGGCAATGTTCCTGTCGGTCTCAGCGTCGCCCTGGCCCGGACGGGCCGAGCGCACCAGTTTGAGGATCGCCTCGACAACGCTTTCGGGCACCGGCATACGGCGGATCAAGGTTTGGATGTCACGCAATCTTGCCGGGTCGAGCACGTTTTCGGGCTTGGCTTCGTCGATGCCGGTCGTCTCGAGCAGGATGCGCCGTTCGGCCTCGATCTCGGGGTAGAGGATGTCGACCTGCATCAGGAAGCGGTCGAGCTGTGCCTCGGGCAGCGGGTATGTGCCTTCCTGCTCCAGCGGGTTCTGCGTGGCGAGCACATGAAACGGCGCGGGCAGGTCGTGGCGGGCGCCAGCGATGGTGACATGGTATTCCTGCATCGACTGCAGCAGTGCAGATTGCGTGCGGGGGGAGGCGCGGTTGATCTCGTCCGCCATCAGCAATTGCGCAAAGATCGGGCCGCGAATGAACCGGAAGGAACGCTTGCCGATGTCATCCTGCTCCATCACTTCCGAGCCCAGGATATCGGAAGGCATAAGGTCCGGCGTGAACTGAACGCGGCGGGCGTCGAGACCCAGGACGACGCCCAGCGTCTCGACCAGCTTGGTCTTGGCAAGGCCAGGCACGCCGACCAGCAGAGCGTGGCCACCGGCCAGAATCGCCACCAAGGTGCGTTCGATGACGCTTTCCTGTCCGAAGATGACCTTGCCGACGCCGTCACGGACGCGCGAGATGTCGGAGAGCGCCTTTTCCGCTTCGGCGATCATCTGCTTCTCGTCGATCGGGCTTTCCTTGACTATCACGCTCATCAGGCATCGATCCTTGTCGTTGGGACAGCCTTGTGTTGTGAACACTGGCCCGCATCATTTCAGCGTGCATTATGCGGCGATTCGGCCGTCGCCGGGCGCTGGTCCCGAGCTTATTTGACCGTGTACGGCTGACAAGCGCAACAACAGTGACTATTTCGTGACGATGACCGAAGCTTCCGGACAAACGCCTGACAGCATGACAGCCGTCGCCGATGCGCGCGGACTGGAGGCGCTGGTCGCCCGTGCAGCCCGCGCCGGCAAGGGATTGCCGCCGGTGGAGCGCTGGAATCCGCCTTTCTGCGGCGACATCGACATGGAGATCCGGCAGGACGGTACCTGGTTCTATCTCGGTACGCCGATAGGCCGCATGCCGCTGGTGCAGCTGTTCTCCACCGTTCTGCGCAAGGACGATGACGGCAGGACCTATCTGGTCACGCCTGTCGAACGGGTCGGCATACGGGTGGCCGACGCTCCTTTCGTAGCGGTCGAAGTCAATATCTCCGGCTCCGGGGACGGCCAGGTCATCACTTTCCGCACCAATGTCGGCGATGTCGTCGAGGTCGGCCCATCCAATCCGCTGCGTTTCGTGGATGAGGCAGAGACCGGTGGGCTGAAACCTTATGTGCTGGTCCGTGGCCGGCTGGAGGCCCTGGTGTCACGCGCGGTGATGTATGAGCTGGTCGGGCATGGCGAAGAGATCGACGTTGGCGATGTTTCGATGTTTGCGGTGCGCTCGAACGGACAGACATATCCGATCATGCCAGCGGCGCGGCTTGCGGAGTTGAGTGCCTGATGGATCAGTCGGTTCCCGCGGTTTTTTCGGCCGCCGATTTCAGGATGCGTGCGGCGCGCGAGGAAAATTTCATCGTCCATCCGGAAGAAGACGGCGATCATCGGTTCAATCCAGGGCACCCGCGCCTGAAGCGCGGCGAGCCGTTGCGCGATGCCGCCGTGCTGATCCCAGTGGTCGACCGGGGCGCACAGGCGACGGTGCTGCTGACCAAACGCGCTGAGACGCTGCGCAGCCATACCGGCCAGGTCGCCTTTCCAGGCGGACGCATCGACAGCGGCGATCGTTCCGCCGAATTCGCGGCGTTGCGCGAAACCGACGAAGAGGTCGGACTCGGGCGCGAGTTCATCGAGGTCATCGGCCGTATGCCGGACTATGTCTCCGGCAGCGGCTACCGCATCGCGCCGGTGCTTTCGATCGTGCGGCCGGGCTTTACGCTGACCTTGAACCGCGATGAGGTCGATGCTGCCTTCGAAGTGCCTCTCTCCTTCCTTATGGATCCGGCCAACCATCGCCGCGACAGCCGTTTCTGGAACGACCTGGAATGGTTCTTCTATGAAATGCCCTATGACGGACAGCGCATCTGGGGCGTCACGGCGGGCATCATCCGAACGCTTTATGAAAGGCTGTATGCTTGATGAGCGCGGTCTCCATTGCTGACAAGGCCGATTGGCTCAAGGACAAGCATCTCAGGCGACTGCTCGAAGCTCTCTCCAGCGACGGTGAGGATGCACGCATTGCCGGCGGTGCGGTGCGCAACGCGTTGATCGGCGAGCCGGTGGCCGACATCGATGTCGCCACCACCAACTTGCCCGACGAGACGATGCGGCGCGCCAAAGCTGCCGGGTTCAAGGCGGTGCCGACCGGCATCGACCACGGCACGATCACTGTCGTGGCCGCCGGCAAGGGCTATGAGGTGACGACGCTGCGCGCCGATGTCGAGACAGACGGGCGTCATGCCAAGGTGCGGTTCGGCCGCGACTGGAAGGCGGATGCCGAGCGCCGCGACTTCACCATCAACGCCTTGTATGCCAAGGCCGACGGCACCGTGATCGATCTCGTTGGCGGCATCGCTGACATTGCGTCTCGTCAGTTGCGTTTCATCGGCGACGCCGAAAAGCGCATCCGTGAAGACTATCTGCGCATTCTGCGCTTCTTCCGTTTCTTCGCCTGGTATGGGGCTGGGCGGCCGGACGCCGATGGCCTCAAGGCTTGTGCGCGGCTGAAGGAAGGACTGGACCGGCTCTCCGCGGAACGTGTCTGGACCGAACTCAAGAAGCTGCTGTCGGCGCCTGACCCTTCGCGCGCGCTGCTGTGGATGCGCCAGGCCGGTGTGCTGACGCGCGTCCTGCCCGAAAGCGAGAAATGGGGCATCGACGCCATTCACGGGCTGGTTGCCGCCGAGCGCGATCTCGGCTGGCCCGGACAGGCGCTGCTCAGGCTGGAGGCTATCGTGCCGCCGGATGCCGCGCGCATGAAGATCCTCGCCGAGCGGCTGCGTCTTTCAACCGACGAGGGAAACCGGCTGCAGCGCTGGGCGCTCGCTCCGGTTGTCGACGCGAAAATGACGGAAGGCATGTTGGCCAAGACACTCTATCTGGGCGACCGGCAAGCCATCACCGACAGGCTGAAGCTGTCGCTTGCTTCGGCGCGAGCGCGCGTCGCGACGGACGATAAGGCGTTGACCGACGCCGGCGGCTACGCACGTTTGCTCAGCTTCTCGGAAAAGTGGGAAAAACCGGTGTTTCCGGTCAAAGGCGCTGATATTGCGGCACTCGGCGTGCCACCCGGGCCAAAATTCGGAACCCTGCTGAAAAACCTGGAAGGCGAGTGGCTCAACAAGGGCTTCCAGCCTGACCGCGGCGCGCTGCTCGAACGCGCCGCCGAAATGCTCGCAGCCGACTAGGACACGTCCCTATCAGGCCGCGTCGCGTACCTTGTCGATGCGGGACCGGATCGCTTCGATCATGGTTTCACGGATAATGGTCTCGCCATGGGTCTCGCGCATATGCTCGACGGCCCGGCGCATGACTTCGGCTTCCTCGTCTGCCCGTGTATGCCATTCGCAGCCGGGGACCAGCGAGCCGCAATGAAATTCCTTCATCGGAGTCCTCCTATCTCGTCATCTGGAACGTCCAGCATAACACGCGCCCGCCATTTTGGTTGCGTTGAAAATGGCGGGACGGGGATATTGTGATCGGAGCATTTTGTAGCCAAGTGGAAACACTTGGCGTTACAAAACCGCGGCGAAAACAAAACTTAGAGCGTTTCCGCGTTTCCGTGAAAAAACGGAAACGCTCTAATGGATCAGGGCCATTTCACCTGCGGCGGCAGACTGGACAGGATGGAATTGACGTTGCCGCCGGTCTTCAGTCCGAACAGGGTGCCGCGGTCGTAGAGCAGGTTGAATTCGGCGTAGCGGCCGCGCCGCACCAACTGCTCGTCACGGTCGCCATCGGTCCAGTTCTCGTTGAAATTGCCGCGCAGCAGATGCTGGTAGACGACCAGGAAGGCGCGGCCGACGTCCTGCACGAAGCGGAAGTCCGCTTCCCAGCCACCTTGCTCTTGCGACGAGTGGAGCCAGTCGAAGAAGATGCCGCCGATGCCTCGCGCCTCGTTGCGATGCGGCAGGAAGAAATACTCGTCGCACCAGTCCTTGAACCTGGCGTAATCAGCCACGGTGGTGTTTTTCTCGCACGCGAATTGCATGGCCCGATGAAAACGCAGTGTGTCTGGATCGTCCTGTGTGCGGCGACGGTCGAGCACCGGCGTCAGGTCGGCGCCGCCGCCGAACCAGTGCCGGGAGGTGACGACCATACGCGTGTTCATGTGCACGGCGGGCACATTCGGGTTCCATGGATGCGCGATCAGCGAGATGCCGCTGGCCCAGAAACTCGGATCTTCTTCGGCGCCCGGCATCTGCTTGCGGAATTCGGGCGAGAATTCGCCGTAGACAGTCGAGGCGTGTACGCCGACCTTCTCGAAGACGCGGCCGCGCATCATCGACATGACGCCGCCGCCGCCTCGGCCTTCGTCGCGCTGCCAGGGGGTACGCTCGAAGCGCCCGGGTGCCCACGACGACTGCGGGCCTGTCAGTTCGTCCTCAATCGCCTCGAAGGCGGTGCAGATGCGATCGCGCAACTCCTCAAACCAGGTCCGTGCGCGTTGCTTCCTGTCTTCGATGTCCGCCGGCAAGCCGACCGGTATTTCGGGTCTTTCCAACTGCCATCTCCGCTCGCGGGCATGGTTGCCCGACAAATGACTCGTCTTTTTCGGGCGCGATCCCTAATCTCTTGAGAAGTTGGGTCAAGGAGTTCTTTTGTGCGTACTCCATCAAGACCACCGCTGGATGGCCTTAAAAAGAGGCTGGATCGCGCCCGCGCCGAGGCTGTGCCACGTGACGGTTTTCTACGCGAAACCTTTGTGCTGCCACGGACCGATGCCAGGCTGAAAGCCAAGGAATGGTTCGAACGCTGGCCGAAACAGGCCTACTGGACCAGTATAGAGAGCTGGTTCGAGCGTCCGGGTGACGTGATCGAGTTCACCATCCGCAGGTTGCCGGTGGCGGATTGAGTGCCGCCGGCGCTCCAAAAAGCGATTGAAGGTTCTTCAAACCAGACAATCAGAGCGTTGAAGAGAAAAACAAAGTCGGCCTTGTCGCTTGACTTAAAGTTCACTTGAACTTCTATAACGATGACCTTTGGCAGACGAACGAAGGTTTGAGCGATGTCTGGAACAGATTGGGCTCCGTCGCAGAGTCTCGGAACACGCCGACGGCAGGAGCGGATCGAACGGAAGTTCAAAGCGGGCCGGGTCAACCGAGTTGCCGCAACGCTTCGCCTGCGACCATGGCTACCGAAAGCGCGACATTGAGGCTGCGCGCACCAGCCTGCATCGGAATGAGCAGGCGGGCATGGGAAACAGTGTGGACGGTTTCAGGTACGCCGGCCGATTCTCGCCCAAACAACACGATATCGTTCCTGTCGAAAACGAAATTGGTGTAAGGCACGGCCGCCTTGGTCGACAGAAGCACCAGTCGGCGCTGCTCGGTGCGGCGCCAGTCTTCGAAGCTCGCCCAGTCGACGTGGCGGGTCAGCGCCGCCATTTCGAGATAATCCATGCCCGCGCGCCTGAGATTGCGATCGGAAAGGTCGAAGCCGGCCGGTTCGATGATATCGACGGCAAGTCCCATGCAGGCCGCAAAACGAAGGATCGTCCCGGTATTGCCGGCGATATCCGGCTGGTAGAGCGCGATGCGCAGGCCGTGTTTCATTTCAAGGCGTTCTCAAATCCTGTCGCAGGTTCCGACCGCGAAACAACGGGACATTTTTGCGGATCCTTTTCGTTGCGTGGCAGATCGGCCACAGGCATCCCATGGTTTCGACGATTGCCGGACTGGCGTCTGGTCATTTTCTGCGAATGCGTGTATCAGGCCGGCATTGTCAACACGAGCCGACGGAGGCGTTCATGGAAATGATGACCATGCGTAATGCACGCTTTCTCGCCTGGGGCGTATGCCCGACGGCTGGCTCGGTTCGACATTTCTCCTAATTTTTTAGGCCCACTCGCACCGATTCCAGCCGGATCTTCTTTCCGGCAACCAAGGGAATCCTGCGATGTTTTCTCACTTGTCCAAGGGACCTCCGGTCCCATCCGAGACTAACCAGTCTCAACCATTTGGCACCTCCGGCTCGCATTGCGCCGGTGGCCGCAATCCATCTTTCGACCTTTTCTTTTCAATGGAGGACGGACCTATGTTCGATCCCTTTAAGATACCGGGCTCCCGCAGCCTGCACGATCGCAAACTGGCGACCTGGGCGTTGCTGGTCGGCGAGACCCGCTCATCGGCGGTCCATGCCGAAATTCGCCGCAGGCCGCATCGTGGCATGCTGCCGGACGTCGACTTTTCCCGCGCCGTGCCGGCCCCCGGCCGGCCGTCGCTGGTGCGTCGGTTCATCCGGTTGCTGCGGCCTCGCCTGGTGAAAACCGAAGCTCCTGCCACGACTTGTCAGGAGGGAGAGCGCGGCGTTGTCGATAGCGGGCATTCGGGTGCACATATCGATGGCGCCCGCCACCTCGGTCCGGCAATGCTACGAACCGAAGATAATCGCGAGACCTTGCCGCGTGCAGCCTGAGGCTGCACGCGCTCCCATTCTTTATTAGAGTACGAAACCATGTTCCGCTGGTTTGAAAAGAAACTGAATCCGTTTCCGGCCGAGGAGCCGGTTGAGCCGCCGAAAACGCTGTGGGCATTCTGCTGGTATTTCACCAAGCCCGCATGGCCGTTCGTGCTGCTGGCCACCGTGCTGATGGCGTTGATCGCCTTCCTGGAAGTCTGGATGTTCGGCTTCCTCGGCCACATCGTCGACTGGCTGTCCGCACAGAACCGGGAAACCTTCCTGCAGACCGAATGGTGGAAGCTGGCGGGAATGGCGCTGGTGATTGCGATCCTGCTGCCGGCAGCGGTCACGCTTTCATCGTTCAACACCTATCAGACGCTGTTCGGCAACTATCCGATGCGCATTCGCTGGCAGGTGCATCGCTACCTGCTCAAGCAGTCGATGGCCTTCTATCAGGACGAGTTCGCCGGACGCATTGCCACCAAGCTGATGCAGACGGCGCTTGCGGTACGCGAGACGGTGCTGAAATTCGCCGAGGTGCTGAACTATGTCGTGGTCTATTTCCTCGGCATGCTCTTCATCGTCGGCTCGGCCGATTGGCGTCTCGCTGCCCCGATAGTGGTCTGGCTCGGCGGTTATCTTGTCGCCCTGCGTTATTTCGTTCCGCGCCTCGGCAAGGTCTCGGAGGCGCAGGCCGACGCTCGGTCGGTGATGACCGGCCGCATCGTCGATAGCTACACCAACATCCAGACGGTGAAGCTGTTCTCGCATGGGCGGCGCGAATCCGACTTCGCTCGCGAAGGCATGACCGAGTTCCTCGATACTGCCTATGCGCAGGGACGGCTGATCAGCAAGTTTTACATCGTTGTGTATCTGCTGAACTCGGCGCTGCTGCTCGCCATCGGTGGGTTGGCGATCGGCTTCTGGTTGCATGAGATCGTGACGGTTGGTGCTGTCGCGGTGGTCGTCGGCCTTGTCCTGCGCCTCTACGGCATGTCGCAATGGATCATGTGGGAAGTGTCGGGGCTGTTCGAGAACATCGGCACGGTGCAGGATGGTATCAGCTCGATTTCGATGCCACGCCTCGTCGAAGACAAGCCAGGTGCTGGCGATCTCGATGTGCGCAAGGGTGAGATCCGTTTCGACGACATCCGCTTTCACTATGGCAAGCAGAAGGGTGTCATCGAGAACCTTTCGCTGACGGTAAAGCCAGGCGAAAAGGTGGGCATCGTCGGCCGTTCGGGCGCCGGCAAGTCGACATTGGTCAACCTGTTGCTGCGTTTCTACGACCTGGAAGGCGGCCGCATCCTGATCGACGGCGACAATATCGCCGACGTTACGCAGGATTCGCTGCGCGCGCATATCGGCATGGTTACACAGGACACCTCGCTGCTGCATCGTTCGGTGCGCGACAACATCCTGTATGGCCGTCCCGATGCCGGCGAAGAGGCGATGCTCGAAGCGGCACGGCGTGCCGAAGCGCTTGGCTTCGTTGGCGGTCTGTCCGACGCGAAGGGGCGCAAGGGCTTCGATGCGCATGTCGGCGAACGCGGGGTGAAGCTGTCCGGCGGTCAGCGCCAGCGTATCGCGATTGCCCGTGTCATGCTGAAGGACGCGCCGATCCTCATCCTGGACGAGGCGACTTCCGCACTCGATTCAGAGGTCGAGGCGGCGATCCAGGAGAACCTGTACAAGCTGATGCAGGGCAAGACCGTGATCGCCATCGCGCACCGTCTGTCGACGATTGCAGCGATGGACCGGCTGGTGGTGATGGACCAGGGCCGCATCATCGAGGAAGGCTCGCATGACGAACTGGTCGCCAAAGGCGGGCTCTATGCCCAGCTGTGGCAGCGCCAGTCGGGCGGCTTCCTGCTCCACGACGATCCCGGGCACGAGCCGGCTGCCAAGATGAAACTCGAGGTGACCGAAGAGGCAGCTGAATAGGTTTCGCCTTGTACCATCCGCTCCGGCTGGAGCGGATGGTACCTCCTGGGCCGTCGGAATGAGAATGCTGGGCGAGGTCCGGCTCGAAAAAGAATCTATGACGAATCGATCGGGTCCGGCCGCCGGACCTAGAGCAATTCCAGGAAAAGTGTGTAACGGTTTTCCGTCCGGAATTAAGAAAAAACAAAGAGTTAGAGCGTTTCCGCGTTTCCGTTAAAAACGGAACGCTCTAGGGTCCTCAGGGGCCGCACCCGCATGAGTGAAGAAGATGTTTGCTAAAGTCTTCGCCTGGTTTGAGACCCGCTATTCCCCTGTCGCGCTGGCGCAAGATCGCCAGCCGCCGATGGGGCTTTGGAATTTCTTCCGTTATTTCATCATGCAATTCCGCACTGGCTTTGCCATGCGGATGCTGTTCGTCGCAGCCGGTGCCATCGTGGATGCGATGTTGCCGATCTTCGTCGGCGTCATCGTTGGCATGCTTGCGAGTTCCGATCCACGCGGTTTCTTCACGGAGCATGGAACAACGCTGCTCGTCATGGCCGGCGTAGTGTTCCTGCGGCCGCTGACCATTGTGCTCGATGCGCTGGTGCGCAACCACTCGATCGCCGCGAACTTCATCGATCTCATCCGTTGGCAGAGCCATTGGCATGTGACGCGGCAGGACTGGACGTTTTTCCAGAACGATTTTGCCGGCCGCATCGGCACCAAGGTCATGCAGAGCGGCGATTCCATCGAGATCGCGGTCAACCTGACCATCGATACAGTCTGGTATGCGGTAGTGTTCGTCGTCGTAGCCATCACCGTGCTGGCACGCTTCGACATCACGCTGGTCGGCGCAATCGCTGTGTGGCTGGTGCTGTATGGTCTGCTGCTCAGATACTGTATGCCGCTGATCGCGCGGCGTTCGACGGATCTTTCCGAGGAATGGTCGGTGATGAGTGGCCGGATCGTCGACAGCTACACCAACATCCTGACGTTGAAGACGTTTTCGACCGGCGAACACGAAGACAGGTACGTCTCGCAGGCCGTCGTTCGGCACGCTCAGACTTTTTACCGCCTGATGCGCGTTTTCACTGGCATGTGGTCGGCCTTGTTCTTCATGAATGCCAGCTTGCTGGTCGCGATCAGCTGGCTGTCGCTGGCGCGCTGGAGCGGCGGTGGAATGAGCGCCGCGGCTGTGGCCACGGCCATCCCCTTTGCGCTGCAGATCGCGGGCATCTCCTATCGGATCCTGGATGCCGGCGGAAACATCTTCCGGCAGATCGGCACGGCAGCCAATTCGATGACCACGATCGCCAGGCCAATCAGGATGCTCGACAAGCCCGGCGCCGAGACGCTGCGGGTGACGAAGGGCGCGATCGAGCTCGACCGCGTCAACTTCAACTATGGACGCAAGGACGGAAAAGGCGGTCTTATCGAAAACCTTTCGCTGAAGATCGCGCCGGGCGAACGGGTCGGGATCATCGGACGGTCGGGCGCGGGCAAATCGACATTGGTGAACCTGCTGCTACGCCTCTACGATGTTCAGGACGGTCGCGTCCTGATCGACGGGCAGGACGTGCGCGACGTGACGCAGGAGAGCGTACGCGCCGCGATCGGGTTCGTCAGCCAGGACACATCGCTGTTGCATCGCTCTGTGCGCGAGAACCTGAAGTATGGGCGCCAGGACGCCATGGATGCCGACATCTCGCGGGTGGTGGAAGCAGCCCAGGTGGCTGATGTCGTCGCAGGTCTTGTGGACCGTGAGGGGCGGATCGGCTTCGATGCCCATGTCGGCGAACGTGGCGTCAAGCTCTCGGGCGGACAGCGTCAGCGCGTTGCGATCGCGCGGGTGATGTTGAAGGACGCGCCGATCCTTATCCTTGACGAGGCGACCTCCGCGCTCGATTCGGAGGTCGAGGCGGCTATCCAGGAGAACCTCTATCGCCTGATGGAGGGCAAGACAGTGATCGCTATCGCCCACCGCCTGTCGACCATCGCGGCGATGGATCGGCTGGTGGTGATGGACCATGGCCGCATCATCGAAGAAGGTTCGCATGACGAACTGGTTACCCGCGGCGGGCTCTATGCCCAGCTCTGGAAACGACAGTCGGGCGGCTTCCAATTGCACGATGATCTCGGACCTGCGGACGGCATGCAGCCGGAGGAGGTCGCGGAGGCAGTGGAGCGATGACATCGACGGCGGGCTTGCGTATGTGGCCGGCGAAGGCTCACCGCCATCTTTGCCAAGAGGTGAATCGGAACAAAAGGATGGGCATGGCAATTGATGCCTTGATTCAAGTTTTTGATGTCAACAGTGAGGATGCTGATACGTGAACAGCGGAGGTTTCCGTGACCGCATCTGGCGCTCGGTCGAGGGGGCCATCGATCCGTTCAGCGACACCGATCGGGAAGTGCTCCCGGCTGACGCCTGGCGGTTCATTCTCTATTTCGCCAATCAGGCCAAGGGTGCCTTCGTTCTGTTGCTGATAACAGGAGGGCTGGCTGGTGCCGTGGACGCGGCTATGTACTGGTCGGTCGGCTGGCTGATCGATCTGCTCGACAAGTCTTCACCCGCAAGGCTGCTTGCCGACCACTGGCCGGCGCTGACCGGATTGCTGCTGCTGATCCTGGTCGTGCGCGCCCTCATCATGATCGCTTCGGCGGTGGTCGAACAGCAGGTGGTGGTGCCCGGTTTCTACTCGATGGTGCGCTGGCAGGCCTTCCGGCGAGTCATCCAGCAGCCTTATGGTTTCTACCAGAACGATTTCGCCGGCCGCATTGCCACCAAGATCATGCAGGGCGGCGAAGCCGTCGGCGACTTCATCATCAATGTCCTGCAGACGATGTGGTCGTTCCTGACGTTCCTGATCCTGGCGATCACCATCCTGATATCGCTGGATCCGCTGATGGGCGTGGTCGTGGCTTTGTGGTTCGCGGGCTACGCCGGCATCGTCTGGTTCCTGCTGCCGGAGATGCGGCGTGCCGGCCGTGAGACCGCCGACCAGCGCTCGGTCTTCAACGGGCGGCTGGTCGATGCCTTCACCAACATCGTGGCGGTCAAGCTTTTCGACAGCGGCAAGCGCGAGCATGCCTATATCCGCGACGGCCTGGAAGGTTTCCTGACAGCGGTGGTGCGGTTGACACGGGCGATCACCACCGTGCGTTCTTCGGTCGCCATCCTCAACGGCATCATGATGAGCCTGATCGCCATCATCGCCGTCATGAACTGGACATCAGGCCACATCTCGACCGGAGCGATCGCTGCTGCGCTCGGCCTCGTCTTCCGGCTCAACCAGATGTCCGGCTGGATGATGTTCAACATCAACGGACTGGTGCGCAACTACGCCACGGTGCAGGACGCAACGCGCACCATCTCGGTGATACCTGCGATCCGAGATGCCAAGGACGCCGTGATGCTGCCGCGTGCCAGCGGCGATATCCGCTTCGAAAACGTCTCATTCCACTATGGCAAGGAAGGCGGCGTCATCGATAACCTGAACCTGCATATCCGGCCTGGCGAACGTGTTGCGATCGTCGGCCCCTCGGGGGCGGGCAAGACGACAATCGTCAACCTGATGCTGCGGCTGTTCGACGTCGAAAAAGGCCGGATACTGATCGATGGCCGCGATATCCGCGAGCTGACCCAGGCTTCACTGCGGGCGCAGTTCGGCGTGGTCAGCCAGGAAGCGATGCTGATGCATCGTTCGATCCGCGACAATATCGGCTACGGTCGCGAGGGGGCTTCCGAGGCGGAGATCGTCGAGGCGGCAAGGCGGGCAGCCGCCCACGACTTCATCGTCGATGTCGAAGATCCGCGCGGCCGTAAAGGTTACGAGGCACAGGTCGGCGAACGCGGCGTCAAGCTTTCCGGTGGTCAGCGCCAGCGCGTGGCGATTGCCCGCATGATGTTGAAGGACGCGCCGATCCTTATCCTCGACGAAGCAACCTCTGCACTCGACTCGGAGGTCGAGGCGGCCATCCAGGACAATCTCTACCAGTTGATGGAGGGCAAGACCGTGATCGCGATCGCGCACCGGCTGTCCACGATCGCGGCGCTCGACCGGCTTGTCGTGATGGACAAGGGCCGAATCGTCGAGGAAGGGACGCATGAGGAACTGATTGCCACCGACGGCCTCTATGCACGGTTGTGGAAACGGCAGTCCGGCGGTTTCCTGTTCAGCGGCGACGACTCACTGGATACCGCGAGCGCGGCGGAGTGAGCTCTGAAGGAGCCGGGCGGATAGCAGCATGAGACGCGAAAGGGAGAATTATGACGCTTAGGCCTCCTTCGGGCTACTCAGGTTTCTCCAGCGGCTCGCTCGCCGAGGCGATGTTCGATGCGCTGGGGCACGAGGTGCTGGCGGAGAAGGCTGCCGCACTCGGCCGGGCGGGCGAACGCGCCGAAAAGGCGCTGTTGCGACTCAAAACCTACGCAGGCGACGAAGCGGGCAGGGCGAAGGTGCTCAAGGAGACGGCCAACCTCGTCTATGCCTGGTTCATCCAGCGTGAATTGTGCGGTTTTCGCCGCCATGATGCGGTGATCCGTGACCTGCAGATACCGCGCGAAGTGCTTGTCAGGCTGGGAGCGTCATAACCAGCGTGATGTCTCAATCGCCGGCGTGACCCATTCGGGTCGCTTGGCTTCGCGCCATCAGGCGCGGCGCGCGGTCACATGCTCAAACGGTCACCAAAGTGGCCGTTTGTGTAGCATCATTTTCCGGCGCGGCATTTGTCCCCGCGACAATCTGCCCTGTAGTCTTCACCCGACTGGACAAAAACGGGCTGCACGCATAAACCGAAATCCAAATGCCGGAGGAATTCGCTAGCCTGTTGCCATGCGCTGTCGGGCCGGTGCGAATTGAGCGGGGATGCTCAAGCGGGACAGGGGCTCGCCTTTCGGTACGGAAGAGGCGAAAGGACCAGGCACCGTGAGCGCAACCGACGAAACCCACGATCCCAATCGCCGTGATTTTCTATACATAGCCACCGGCATGGCCGGCGTGGTTGGCGCGGCTTCTGTCGCATGGCCGTTCATCGACCAGATGCAGCCCGACGCCTCGACGCGCGCGCTGGCCTCGGTCGAGGTGGACGTGTCCTCGCTGACGCCTGGTATGTCGCTGACGGTGAAGTGGCGCGGCAAGCCGGTCTTCATCCGCAACCGCACGCCGGAAGAGGTGAAGGCCGCGCAGGAGGTCAAGCTCGAAGAGCTGAAGGACCCGCTGGCGCGCAACGCCAATCTGGCATCGGACGCACAGGCGACCGACACCGACCGCTCTGCCGGCACGGGCAAGGAAAACTGGCTGGTGATGGTGGGCGTGTGCACCCATCTCGGCTGTATCCCGCTCGGCCAGCAGGGTGAATATGGCGGCTGGTTCTGCCCGTGCCACGGCTCGGTCTACGATACCGCCGGCCGCATCCGCAAAGGCCCGGCGCCGGAGAACATGGCCGTGCCGGTCTTTTCATTTATCTCCGATACCAAGATCCGCGTCGGCTGAGGCAGGGGGACATTTCCATGAGCGAGGGACACTCGACCTATACGCCGAAGACCGGCCTTGGACGCTGGTTCGATGCGCGCTTGCCGCTGCCGCGGCTTGTCTATGATTCCTTCATCGCCTATCCGGTGCCGCGCAACCTGAACTACATGTGGACGTTCGGCGGCATCCTTTCGATCATGCTGGTGTCGCAGATCATCACCGGCATCGTGCTGGCGATGCACTACACGTCCGACACGACGCTGGCCTTCGGCTCGGTCGAGAAGATCATGCGCGACGTCAACCAGGGTTGGCTGCTGCGCTACATGCACTCCAACGGCGCATCGTTCTTCTTTGTTGCTGTCTACCTGCACATCTTCCGCGGTCTCTACTACGGCTCCTACAAGGCGCCGCGCGAGCTGCTGTGGATCCTGGGCTGCATCATCTACTTGCTGATGATGGCAACAGGCTTCATGGGTTACGTGCTGCCGTGGGGCCAGATGTCCTTCTGGGGCGCCACCGTCATCACCGGCTTCTTCACCGCGATTCCGGTGGTGGGCAACTGGATCCAGGAACTGCTGCTCGGTGGCTTCGCCGTCGACAACCCGACGCTGAACCGCTTCTTTGCGCTGCATTACCTGCTGCCGTTCATGATCGCCGGCGTCGTGGTGCTGCACATCTGGGCGCTGCACGTCACCGGCCAGAACAATCCGACCGGCATCGAAGTGAAATCGAAGACCGATACCGTGGCCTTCACCCCCTATGCGACCATCAAGGACGCGCTGGGCATGGTGGTGTTTCTGCTGTTCTTCGCCTACTTCATCTTCTACATGCCGAACTATCTCGGCCATCCGGACAACTACATCGTTGCCGACCCGCTGAAGACCCCGGCCCACATCGTTCCGGAATGGTACTTCCTGCCGTTCTACGCGATCCTGCGCGCCATCACCTTCAATATCGGGCCGATCAACTCGAAGCTCGGCGGCGTCATCGCCATGTTCGGCGCGATCGCGATGCTGTTCATCGTGCCATGGCTCGATACCTCGAAGGTGCGTTCGGCTGTCTATCGTCCGTGGTACAAGCTGTTCTTCTGGCTCTTCGCGATCAACGCCATCCTGCTCGGCTGGCTTGGCTCGCGCCCGGCGGAAGGTTCCTACGTGCTGATGGCGCAGCTGGCGACGCTGTTCTACTTCGCCTTCTTCCTGATCATCCTGCCGGTGCTCGGCCTGATCGAGACGCCGCGTCGCCTGCCCAATTCCATCACCGAAGCCGTGCTGGAAAAGAACAAGGGTGGCAGCGGGCATCCGGCCGGGGCGACCGCTTCGCCGGAAACCAAGGGCTGAGCGAGAAGAGAATCCAGGGGATAATGGTATGAAGAAGATTCTCATTTCGCTGGCTGCGGTCTCGGCGCTGTTCATCGGCGCGACCGCTTATGCCGAGGAAGCCGGGAAGGCAGGCGAGGCTTCGCACGAAGCCAACCCGACCCATTTCCCGATCCACAAGCCTAAGGAGATGAGCTGGTCGTTCGCCGGCCCGTTCGGTACCTACGACAAGGCGCAGTTGCAGCGTGGCCTCAAGGTCTACAAGGAAGTTTGCTCGGCCTGCCATTCGATGAAGCTGGTGGCTTTCCGCACGCTCTCGGACCTTGGCTACTCTGAAGCGCAGGTGAAAGCTTTCGCAGCCGGCTATACCGTCCAGGACGGTCCGAACGACGCCGGCGAGATGTTCGAGCGCCCTGGAATCGCATCGGACCATTTCCCGTCGCCATATCCGAACGATCAGGCTGCTGCGGCTGCCAACGGTGGCGCGGTGCCGCCGGATATGTCGCTGCTTGCCAAAGCACGCGGCATTGAGCGCGGTTTCCCGCAGTTCATCATCGATATCTTCACGCAGTACGCAGAGAGCGGCCCGGACTACATTCATGCGTTGCTCAACGGCTATGACGAGCAGCCGCCGGCCGGCATGAACGTTCCGGAAGGCACGCACTACAATCCGTATTTCAATGCGGGCTTGTCGCTGAAGATGCCGAAGCCGATTTCGGCGGACCAGGTCACTTATGACGATGGCACGCCGCAGACGGTCGAGCAGTATTCGGAAGACGTTACCGCTTTCCTGATGTGGACCGCCGAGCCGCATCTGGAGGATCGTAAGAAGACCGGTTTCCGCGTCATCATCTTCCTGCTGCTGTTCGCGGTGCTGATGTATCTGACCAAGCGCAAGGTCTGGTCGAACATCGCTCACTGACATTTGGGATATTCTGTTAAAAAGGGTCGGCCTGTTCATTCGGGCCGACCCTTTTGTATGCCAATGGCGTCATATGGCTGTCACGGCATCGGCGGAAGCTCCACCATCCCACTGCCACAGGATGGTCTTTCATGCGCAAAACCAGCTTCCTCGCCGGCGTCTTTCTTCTTGTCCTGACCGCCTCCGGTCAAGCGGAAGACGCCAAGCCCTTCATCACAAATGCCGATGTCGACCTGACTGCAATCCTGCCGCCTCCGCCGGCCAATGATTCCGCCAAGACCAAGGAGGAACTGGCCGAAGTGCTGACGCTGCAACTCACGCGCACGCCGGAAATGGAGGTGCGGGCCAAGGCTGACGCCGAAGAGAATGTCTGGCGTTTTGCGGACGTCATGGGCCCGAAGTTCACCAAGGAAGCGTTGCCGAAGTTCAATGCGTTTTTCGAACGGGTGGTGGCCACCGAAGGCGCTGTCGTCGACCCTGCCAAGGACGTCTGGAAGCGTCCCCGGCCACACATGCTGAGCGATCTGGTCAAGCCGATCGTCAAGCCGTCCACCTCGGGCTCCTGGCCGTCAGGCCACACGACCCTGGGCACGATGATGGGTATCGTCCTGTCCGATATGGTGCCTGAGAAGCGTGCCGAGATCATGGCGCGGGCATGGGAGTATGGTCACAATCGGGTCGTCGCCGGGATCCACTATCCTTCCGATATCGAGATGGGGCGGATTTCTGGGGCGGTGATTGCTTCCAACCTGCAACACAACGCTGAATTCGAGACCGAATATGCTGCGGCGAAGGCCGAACTGCGCTCGGACCTGGGTATGTAGCCGGCGGTCCTGGGCCGGCGCTGCTAAAATCGAAGAGGGGTGCCCGGGTGGTGCCCCTTTTGGCTTTTCTGGATAAGTCGCCTGCCTGATAGACACCCATACGCGCGCATGTTTACGGTGGCGAGCGGGGGGCGTGGTTAGGGAGGAAAGCCGTGGCTGGTCCATCTCACTCGACTGCCGCAGAACCCGGTATGCGCGAGCGCGTCGTTCGAAAAGTCGCCTGGCGACTGATGCCGTTTCTCGGTCTGCTCTATTTCATCAATTATCTCGACCGCACCAACATCGGCTTTGCCGCGCCGCACGGCATGAACGATGCGCTGGGCTTCGACAAGGCCGCCTTCGGACTGGCCTCAGGCATCTTCTTCATCGGCTATCTCCTGCTCGAGGTGCCCAGCAACCTCATCCTGCACAAGGTGGGAGCGCGGCGCTGGATCGCGCGCATCATGGTGAGCTGGGGCATCGTCGCCTCGCTGATGGCATTCGTTCCCAATGCGCTCTCGATGTATGGCCTGCGCTTCCTGCTCGGCATCGCCGAAGCCGGCTTCTTTCCGGGCATCATCCTCTATCTGACGTTCTGGTTCCCCAAGCGCGAACGCGCGCGCGCGGTGGCACTGTTCATGATCGCGATACCGGTATCGTCCGTGATCGGCTCGCCGTTGTCAGCATGGCTGATCTCGGTCGGCCACGGACTGGTGTTCGGGCTGGACGGCTGGCGCTTCATGTTCCTGGTCGAAGGCCTGCCGGCGATCCTGATCGGCGTGCTGTGCTGGTTCTACCTCACGGACAAGCCACAGGATGCCGCCTGGCTGACGGCGGAGGAGCGCAACTGGCTGCAGAACGAGATGGACACCGAACATGCGCAGACCAGCCAACGCTACCACTACCCGCTCAGAAAGGCGCTGACGCAGCCTCGCATCCTGGCGCTGGCCTTCGTCTATTTCGGTGTGGTCTACGGGCTTTACGCAGTCGGCTTCTTCCTGCCGACGATCATCGCCGGCTTCAAGCAGGCGTTCAACACGGAATACTCGATCATCGAGCAGGGTTTCATCGTCGCGATCCCTTACGCTTTCGGGGCGATTGCCATGTATCTGTGGGCGCGCCATGGCGACAATACAGGCGAGCGCGTGTGGCACGTAGCCCTTCCGGCGATCGTCGGCGGCCTGGCCATTCCGGTTGCGCTCTACATGCAGTCGCCCTTCACCACGATGATCGCGGTGACGATATGCGCGATCGGCATCTGTTCGGCGCTGCCGACCTTCTGGGCGTTGCCCACACGCTTCCTGACAGGGGCAGCGGCGGCGGGCGGCATCGCGCTGATCAATTCGCTCGGCAACCTCGCCGGCTTCGTTGGCCCATATGTGACGGGCTGGCTCACCGACCTGACCGGCAATCCGAAGGCCGGGCTGTGGGTGGTCGGCGCCTTCATGATCGCGGCGGGCATCGTTGCCGTCCTGCTGAAGGCTGCGCCGGCTGCAGACGATGAGCGGGTGGCGGAGACCGACACGCAGGCGGCGTAGCCTGCAAACATGCGCCGGAAGTCAAAGCTGTAATGGCTTTCGGCTTTTCTTTGCCTGCCGCAGCCGCTAGAGCGTTTCCGTTTTTCGCGGAAACGCTCTAGCTTTTTTGTTTTGCGCGATTTCGGACGTAAACCGCTACACACTTTTGCTGGAACTGCTCTATCGATGGGCGGAACAGGGAATGGATTCTTGATGTCATCGATCGAAGAAACGCTGCTTTCCGCTATCCGCACCATTCCGGATTATCCGAAGCCGGGCGTCCTGTTCCGGGACATCACCACGCTGCTCGGCAATGCGCGTGCCTTTCGGCGGGCCATCGATGAGCTTGTGCATCCTTATGCAGGGCAGAAGATCGAGAAGATCGCCGGCATCGAGGCGCGCGGCTTCATCCTGGGCGGTGCCATCGCGCACCAGCTCTCGGCCGGCTTTGTGCCGATCCGCAAGAAGGGCAAGCTGCCGCATGAGACCGTGCGCGTCGCCTACAGTCTGGAATACGGGCTGGACGAGATGGAGATGCACAAGGACGGCGTGGTGCCCGGCGAAAAGGTCATCCTGGTCGACGATCTGATCGCCACGGGCGGCACCGCGGAAGCCGCGGTCAAGCTGCTGCGCCAGATCGGCGCCGATATCGTTGCGGCTTGCTTTATCATCGATCTGCCCGATCTTGGCGGGCGCAAGAAGCTCGAAGCGCTGGGTGTGCCGGTGCGCACGCTGATCGCCTTCGACGGACACTAAGAAGGCCGGTTTCCGCTGCAGGAATATTCCTGTCTGCGGCAGGGAACCTCACATCCCTTTCAGCGCCCTGAACAGCGTGAAGGCAGCAACGGCCATCAGGAGCCAGCCGGCGCCGCGGCCGATCCAGACGGTTGCCGCATGGTTTTCGGTCAGGGCGTCGCGGCCGCGCAAGGCAGCGAGCGCAAGTCCGCCATAGACGACCATCTGGACGGTGATGGTCATCGTTCCCATGATCAGCGCCTGCAACCAGATCGGGCCGTAGATCGGTTTCATGAACTGCGGATAGACGGCGAGCACAAACAGCCAGGCCTTGGGATTGAGCACGCAGGTGAGCACACCTTGCGCCAATATCGTGCCGAGCGGGCGCGCGGCTGCCGCCTCGACCCGGTCGACCTCGATCGCGCTGCGCGACAGCGTGAAGCCGATCCACAGCATGTAGAGCGAGCCGGCCACCATCATGGCTGGCGCCACCACCGGCAGCAGGGTGGACAGGCCGGTCACGAAGACCGTGCCGAAGATAGTGTGGCAGATGCCGCCGATCATGATGCCGGCTGTCGCCGCCGCACCGGCCTGCCGTCCGCCGGTAAGTGCATTGGCCAGCACGAACAGCATGTCCATGCCGGGCACGACGATGATGCCGACCAACAACACGAAGTAGAGCCACAAGGTGCTGGTATCCATCGGCCGCATCCCCCAATCGGGTGCGCCGCCATGGCGAACCTCGGGTCCCTAGCTTGCGCGTCCGAAAGGACGCGCGGCGCTCTAAACGGCCGATCCAATAGCGCAGCCATGCTGACACCTTGGTGTCAGCATGCGATGGCAATGCCCAGCTTTGTAAGGGTTATTCGGCCTTCACCAGCACGGAGCTTTCGAACTCGATAACCTTGTCACCGGTGGAATCGAAAGCCTCGCACAGGATGGTCAGCAGGCGCCAGCCGGGCCGTGAGGCCAGCGCGCGATGCGCCACGCCGGTCCGGGTGAAGGTGACCGTTTCGCCTGCGAACACCGGTTTCAGCCATTTGAGATTGCGGAAACCGGGCGAGGGCCCGTATTCCGGCTCGGGACCGGGGCCATCCCAGACGATATCGGGCCGCTTCGGTGTCTTCAGATTGTATTTCATCCAGGTCGAAGCGGTGTGCCAGCCCGATGCGCACAGGCCGCCGAGCAGGCTTTTCCTGGCCGCCTCCTCATCGACATGGAAGACCTGCGGGTCGAACTTGCGGGCAAAGGCCTTGATCGCCTCCGGCTCGAAGGTATGCGAACCGAGGGTGACGGTGACACCGATACCGAAATACTCGTCGAGCGTCATGCCTCGCCTCCCGCCCGCGTCAGGAACATACCGGTGTTTTCCAGTTCGAACACCGGCTCGTCGCGCTGATTGAACAGCTCCGCGCGCATGGTGACGAAACCGAGCCGCGGCTTCGATTTGGACAGGCGCTTGGCAAGCACTGTGGTGCGGCCGGTCAGCGTGTCGCCGGCAAGCACGGGCTTCTTCCATTTGACCTGGTCGACGCCGGGCGCTCCCTGCGAGGTGGAGTCCAGCAGGAAGGCATCACACAGCATACGCATGAACATGCAGCAGGTGTGCCAGCCGGAAGCGGAGAGGCCGCCGAGCAGGCTCGCCTTGCCGGCCTCTTCGTCGAGATGCATCGGCTGGAAGTCGAATTCGGAAGCGAACTCGATGATCTCTGCCGCCGTCACCTTCTTGGTGCCGAGGTCGAGGATGGCGCCTTCCTCGAAATCCTCATAGGCCCATGTCTTGCCGGTCATCCCGCAACCTCGTTCAAGCTTGTACGATTATTGTGACTGTTGCCCGGGCCTCCCGCAAGACCATGTGGGTCTTGGTTCAGCGCTTTAAACCATGTGGATGGCGTGGCCCGGCCGGTCTCAGGCCGTCAAAGCCAGCCGCGCCGCCGGAAATAGAGGTAAGGCAATATCGCCGAAACGATCATCAGGCCGATCGCAAATGGATAGCCTACCGCCCATTTCAGCTCCGGCATGATCTCGAAGTTCATGCCGTAGATTGAGGCAACCAGCGTCGGGGGCAGGAAGATCACGGCTGCGACCGAGAAGATCTTGATGATGGCGTTCTGTTCGATCGAAATCATGCCGAGCGTGGCGTCGAGCAGGAAGCTGATCTTCTGCGAGAGGAAGGTGGCGTGGTCGGCGAGCGACAGCACGTCGCGAGCCAGCGTCTTGATGCGGGCGCGGGTGTCCTTGCCCATCTTGGTCTGCGTGGCGGCGTGCGCCAGGAACCCCGCCACCCGCTGCAGCGAGGTCAGGCTGTCGCGCACGCTGGAGGCAAGATCCTCCTTGCGGCCGATGCTCTTCAAGAGTTCCTGGAAGTCGCGGTCACGGCGCGAGGCCTTGGTGGCCGTTGCTTCGAAAATGTCGCGCGAGATCGCCTCGATGTCGCGGCCGGCCTTTTCCAGGATGTCGGCGAGGCGGTCGACGATCGCTTCAAGCAAGCCGAGCAGAATGGTGTCGGCACTGGTGCAGCCGGTGGCCACCTTCTCTGCACGCAGCGGGAAGGTCTTGAAGGCGCGCGGCTCGTGATAACGCACGGTGATCAGGCGCTTTGCCGCCAGCACGAAAGTGACCGGCGACATTTCCGGTTTCTCGCCTTCGGTCTGCGAGGGCAGGTTGGCGGTCATGAAATATCCGCCGTCCTCGACATAGAGACGGCTGGAGATCTCGATCTCTTCCATCTCCTCGCGCGTCGGCACGGCGATGCCGAACAGGGCCTCGATGGCCGCTTCTTCTTCCTTGGTGGGATTGAGCAGGTCTACCCAGACGATGGCGTCACGGTTCTGCTCGATGTCGTCGGCGAGACGCAGGCGGTCATTGTCCACGGCGAAGGCTTTGATCATCGCGTGGTCTCCCATGCTGGAAACGATATGAGGCCCAAAGGGCACAGGCTCATGACGGCACCGAGGGGAGAAATCCAGCCGGTGCAAGGGCGCGATAGACCCGGGGTCGAGCCGCGTCAAGCTTCAAAGATGGCCAGATTCCTCGCGCAGAGCAGGCCATGCACTTGCCGCAAGGTGATCGGTGTAGAATAAACGTCGCATTGCTCTCGGGGACATGATCGCGGTTTCAAGTGCAGTCCGGCGCCAGAACCATTGTCGAATCCTGCAGCTTTGCTCTCGGCTCGGCTGATCTTCTCCGCGCGCGCGCTTCTGCGCGTCGTTTCGCTCTGCACATGCACGAGACATTCTCGGTGGTTGTCGTCATCGCCGGAAGCGCTTCGCTGTATTCGAACAGATGGAGCAAGAAGGCGCAGGCCGGTGACGTATTTTTCTTCAATCCGTTCGAGGTCCATGGTGGCGGCAGCCTGGATCAATCGGTCCACTATGAGGTTCTCTATCCCTCACGCGACCTCATCGTTGATTGCCTGTCCGGCGTAGGATGCAGGACCTCCATTCCCTTGTTCCAAACCGACGTTCTGCGCAAATGCGCAGCGACCGAGGCATTCATCGATGCGCTGTCGTCGGCGACATCGGGCATCACCCAGGTCGAGACGGCGCTAGGCATCTTGTTGCGCAGGTGCTCGTTCGAGACGGCCAGCTTTCCCGAACATGGTATGAGCGCGGTCCGGGCAGCCTGCGATTTTATCGAAGAACGATACATGCACGCCGTCAGCACGGACCTGCTCGCCCGTCATGTCGGGCTTCACAAGAGCCATTTCATTCGGACATTTCATCGGGCTACGGGCATAGCGCCGCAGACCTACCTCCGACAGTTGCGGATCGCGAGGGCGCGGGATCTGATCTGCGAAGGCGCTGAATTGTGCGAGGCAGCACAGTCAGTCGGCTTCTGTGACCAAGCGCACCTCACGCGCGAATTCAAGAAGGTCTATGGAGTTCCTCCCGGCCGCTTGTCACGCGATCTCCGGACCTCCCGCCATTAGGAGCGCCGACCGGAGCGTTTCCGTTTTTCACGGAAATGCTCTCGTTTTGTTTTCCCGGCATTTTTGTAACGCGGAGTGACCCCACTCGGCTACAAAATGCTCCAGGCACGCAAATCCCGTTCAAGAAACGATTCTTCGCTTGGCCTATCGACAGGACCTCAACTCCAGGAGGTCGATCCTATGTCCCGCCAAGCCTCGGAAACCTATCTGAAAAACCATCCGGACAGCGAAGGCCGCTATGGCAGCTACGGCGGTATCGATTATCCCGAAGCGCTGCGGCCCGAACTGGTTGCCTTGGCTGAAACATACAGACGCGCCTTGGGCAGCGAGGATTTTCAGCGCAAGCTCCAGGATGCTCGCGCGCATTTCCAGGGCCGTCCCACCCCCGTGCACCGCCTCGCCAATCTTTCCGCCCAGATCGGCGGCGCGATGCTGTTCGTCAAGCGCGAGGATCTGAACCACACCGGTGCCCACAAGCTCAATCATTGCGTCGGTTTCGCCCTGCTGGCGCGCCACATGGGCAAGACCAAGCTGATTGCCGAGACAGGTGCCGGCCAGCACGGGGTCGCGCTTGCCACGGCTGCTGCCTGTTTCGGCCTGGAATGCGAGGTCCATATCGGAGAGGTCGATTTCGAGAAGGCCCACTCCAATGTGAGCCGCATGAAGGTTCTGGGGGCAACTGTTGTTGTCGCGACACGCGGGCAGTCCGCTCTCAAGGAAGCGAGCGATTCCGCCTACGATGCTTATGTGCGGCAGCATCGACAGGCACTTTATGCGATCGGCTCGGCGATCGGCCCGCATCCGTTTCCAATGATTGTCCGCGATTTTCAATCGGTGGTCGGACAAGAGGCCCGGCAACAGTTCATGGCGATGAACGATGGAGCTCTGCCCAACCATGTCGTGGCATGCGTGGCCGGGGGGTCGAACGCCATGGGCATCTATGCCGGCTTTCTAGACGACAGGGATGTGTCGCTGCACGGCATCGAGCCATTGGGAAAATCGGCCGAGCCTGGCGAGCATGCCGCGACGTTGAGCTTCGGAACGCCTGGAACGCTGCATGGCGCGCGCTGCATCGTTCTTCAGGACGCGGAGGGCAATGTCGCCAAGGTGTCCTCAATCGCGTCCGGGCTTGTCTATCCGGGCGTCGGCCCCGAGATCTGCATGCTCCATGATGCGGGACGTGTGTCGTTCACCGCAGTGGACGACATGCAGGCCGTTTCGGCATTCTATCGATTATCCCGGGCTGAAGGCATCATTCCCGCGCTCGAGAGCGCGCACGCCGTCGCGTTTGCGATGCAACTGGCGGAGCGATGCCGGCCGTCGGAGCGAATCCTTATCAACCTTTCAGGCCGGGGGGACAAGGATGTGGACTTCGTGACGACGAACTACGGCGGCTGATCTGCGGCGAAAATCGCTGCACCAAGCGGGCAGATCACCAGGCAATCAGAAAAACTCGTCGAGCAGCTGGTAGTAGGCGAGCTTGGCCGGGTCGGCGTCGGGCTTTCCGTAAAGAGCGAGGAAGGGCGCGATCCATTCCTCGCCGAGATCGTCGCGGATGCTCCTGCAGACAAGCGCGAGATCCTGGCAGCGGTCGGCGACGCCAAGCCGGCCGCAGTCGATGAAGCCGGAGAAGCGGTGACCGTCGACCATGAAATTCGGCAGGCAGGCATCGCCATGGGTGACGACGAGGTCCTCGCTTGCCGGACGCCGGGCGACGAGATCGGCAAAGACCTGCTGCGCGGTCTGGCCCAGGCGTTCGCCGTCGAAATCCTCTTCGTCGATCAGCCCCGCTTCCACGCGCGCGCCGGCATCGGCGATGCGTCGTTCGAGCCTGTGGTTGAACGGGCAGGAGCGCACATCCAGCGCATGCAGGGTCCGCAGCGCGTCGGCCATGATGGCGATTGTGGTTTCGGCGGGCAGGGGGCCAGCAGATTCCAGGTTCTTGCCCGGCATGGCGCTCATCAGCAGCCAGTTGCGGCCGCCATGCACCGCGAAAGCCAGCACCTCGGGGCAAGATATCCCCTGAGCTGCAAGCCAGCGCAGCCGTGCGGTCTCCGCCGGTACTTCGGCGAAGCCGTTCGCCTCGTCGACCTTCAGGAACAGGCTGGGCTTGCCGGGCGCTTCCAGTCTGAACACGCCGGCATCCGAGAGGCCGATCGTCTGCTGGCGGGCGCCATAGCCGATGACGAGCTCCGGGAATGGCAGCGGCAAGGGGATGGCATTCATGTTCTGGCTCGCGATCTCACGAGTCGGTCGACGTCGCGGCGAAGGACAGCGTCGTGGCGACGTTTCTTTCGTGGACGGCTTCATAGGGCTCGAAATAGTGAACCCAGCCGGCCTCCAGTTCCGGCGCGATGAATTCGCGCAGGCCCAGCGAACGCCGGTGGGGTTCCTCGACGCAGCGCAAAAGGCCTTTGATGTAGGCAGCTGTGGCGTCGATCAACGTGTCGCGATAGCCACCGGCGGCGATCATTTCGGGAGCGCCGTGATTGGGCAGGATCGCTGCGGGATACAGCGAACGAAGCCGTTCCAGGTCGACAAGATGCTGCGCGAAATGCTGTGGTTCGCCGACATAGGTGACGGTGTCTTCAAGCGTGTCGCCGGCAAGAAGCAACCGTGCCTCAGGCAACCACAGCACCGTTGCGTCATCGCTGTGGATGTTGAGTTCGATCAGCCTGACTTTATATCTGCCGATCACGAGTGTCATTTCGCCATCGAACAGGATGGTTGGAAGCACCAGCGGTGAAATCGCCGGCGGACCTTCGAGCGTCCCGGCCTCGATCTCGGCCTCCTGTCGATCGAGGTGAGCCGCGGTGCGCCGATTGGCGATGATGGCACAGTCGGCAAAAACGCCGGTGCCGGCGACATGATCGAGATGCCAGTGGCTGAGCACGACCGTGAACCTCTTCACCCCCTTGGCTTCGAGGGTGGACCGGATCAACGCCGCATGGTCGAGCGAGACATGCGTGTCGTAGACCAGAGCTTCGTCACCGCTGACCAGCGCATAGCTGGCGACGCCGAGCGAGAGCGCTCCGTCGTCCACCCAGTTCGGGTGGTCGGCAAATCGCTGGTTTTCGACGCGGCCGTCGTAAAAGGCATAGACGTCGGGAGCCGGCTGCAGGATGCGCATATGTCGGGTTGCTGCCGAAACCATCGCTCACCTACTGCTTTGCCCTTTAGAGCGTTTCCGTTTTTTACGGAAACGCGGAAACGCTCCAGGTTTTGTTTTCGCCGCATTTTGTAACGCCAGGTGATTCCACATGGCTACAAAATGCTCCGGGGCTCATGCCATGCGGACGATCAGGTGTTGAACTTGAACAGCATGACGTCGCCGTCCTGTACGACATATTCCTTGCCTTCGTCGCGCGCTTTGCCAGCTTCCTTGGCTGCCACTTCGCCGCCCAGCGAGACGAAGTCGTCATAGGCGATGGTCTGGGCCCGGATGAAGCCGCGCTCGAAATCGGTGTGGATGACGCCGGCCGCGCCCGGTGCCTTGGTGCCGCGCTCGATCGTCCAGGCGCGCGTTTCCTTGGGGCCGGCGGTGAAGTAGGTGATCAGGTGCAGCAGCTCGTAGCCGGCGCGGATCAGCCGGTCGAGACCCGGCTCGTGCAGGCCCATCGCCTCCAGGAACTCCTTCTGCTCGCCGTCCGGAAGCTGCGCGACTTCGGCCTCGATCGCCGCCGAGATGATGACGGTTGAGGCGCCCTGAGAGGCTGCCATCGCTTCGACCGCCTTGGTGTGCTCGTTGCCGGTCGCGGCTTCTGCCTCGGCGACGTTGCAGACATAGAGAACCGGATGGGCGGTGAGCAGGTTGAGATCCTGCAGGATCCTGAGATCCTCGGCCGCGATGCCTTTCAGCAGGACGCGGCAGGGCTTGCCGTCCTGCAGCAGCGCCAGCGCCTGTTCCATCACCGGCAGGACGGTCATGGATTCCTTGTCCTTGGCCTGGGCACGCTTGCGCACGTTGACGATGCGCCGCTCCAGGCTCTCGAGGTCGGAGAGCATCAGCTCGGTCTCGACCGTGTCGGCATCCGCCACCGGGTTGATGCGGCCTTCGACATGCGTGATGTCGTCATCCTCGAAGCAGCGCAGCACGTGCACGATGGCATCGACCTCGCGGATGTTGGCGAGGAACTGGTTGCCCAGCCCTTCGCCCTTCGAGGCGCCACGCACCAGGCCGGCGATATCGACGAAGGAGATGCGGGTCGGGATGATTTCCTTCGACTTGGCCACTTCGGCGATCTTCTTCAGGCGCGGATCCGGCACCGCCACTTCGCCGGTGTTCGGCTCGATGGTGCAGAAAGGATAGTTGGCCGCCTGGGCTGCCGCGGTGCGCGTCAGCGCGTTGAACAGCGTGGACTTGCCGACGTTGGGCAGCCCAACGATGCCGCATTTGAAACCCATGATGATGTGGTCCTATCGGGAGTTCGAAATTTGTTCAGGGCTATGGGGGAAACGGCCTTGGATCGTCAAGTCTTTCGGCGTCGCAACGGCCATTGCCGCTGCCGTCAGTCGGGATTCTGGTCGTAGGCCTTGATCCCCTCGGGCAGGACGACCCATGAATGGCGGCGGCAGTCGTAGACGGAGTCCTCTGGTGCCGGGAAATCCGGATCGGCGAAGCCGCCGACCGCCACGGCCACGAACATGGCCTCGGCACCTTCCTCGGTATGGAAAAGGCTGGTGCCGCAGACCGGGCAGAAGCGGAACAGATAATGCGATCCCCTGTCACCGACGCGCAGATATTCGGTGGCGGTGCCTGTTGTCCTGTAGGGCGGGGCAAAGGCGGCAAGCGCGGCAAAGACACTGCCAGTACGGCGCTGGCAGGCAAGACAATGGCAGATGCCGACGCCCAGCGGCGGGTTGTCGACCTCGATGCTCAGCTGTCCGCAGGAACAGGATGCAGTCCGGGTTTGCATGGCAGGCACCTCATCTGGCGAGCGCATCGGCCGTCCTTCATTGCATGAGGTAAAGCCGATGGTTCAATTTGAGCGCAGTCCTTTAACCGAACGGTTCGTGCTTTCATCGTATCACAGCGTATCGATGCGGATTGATGCGTAAAATGGCAATCTGGCACTATATCGCGGCACCCTTCGTCTTCGCCCTGCTGGGCTTGTTGTGGCACTTGTGGCGATCCATTCCGCTGCCTCTGCCGGATCGGCTGACCGATTCTCCGCGAGTGGACAGTGTCCTCATTCCCGGCGGGTATCGGTGGAGCGATTTCATCTACGATACGGAGTTTGACGAAGACGGCTACTATCGGCTGGACAGCTCGAAAAATCTAAGGGTCGCGATCGGACTGATGGTCTTTTTCGGTGTGCTGCTGCTCGTCTGCGTTCCCAATGCGCGGACACTCTTTGCCGATGTGATGGATTCTTGTGCCCACTGGCTGTGGGAGCGTGTCCAATATCGGTTGGCGAACCCCTGGTGAGGTTCTCAATCCTTGTTGCCGAGCAGCTTCTTCAGCATGGCGGCCATCGGCCCGTTCTCCGGAACCTTGACTGCGGACTGCTGCGGCCTGGCCTGGCGGATATGGCTCTGCGCCTTGGGCGCGGCTGACTGTTTTGGCGCCTTGGCCGGCGGTGTGTCGTCCGGGCCGGTCGGCTGCAGCTTGTCGCGCAGGGCCAGCGTCACCCGGTTCATGAAGGAGTTGTCGTCGCCCTTGGCGATCATATCCGCGCTGTCAGCGATGCTGTCGAGCAGCACGTCCAGCCATTCCTGGTCGGCTTTTGAGAAATCGCCCAGCACGTGGCCATGCACCATTTCCTTGGCGCCGGGATGGCCGACACCAATGCGGACGCGCCGGTAGTTGTTGCCGATGTGCTGGTCGAGCGAGCGGATGCCGTTGTGACCGGCGGAGCCGCCACCGATCTTGACCCGGACCTTGCCGGCCGGCAGCTCGATTTCGTCGTAGAAAACAGTCACTGCCGAAGCGTCGAGCTTGTAGAAGCGCAGCGCTTCGCCGACAGCCTGGCCAGACAGATTCATGAAGGTCTGCGGCTTGATGAGCAGCACCTTCTCGCCGCCGATCCTACCTTCGGCGATCTCGGCCTGGAACTTGCGCGACCAGGGCGAAAAGGAATGGCGGCGGGCGATGACGTCCGCCGCCAGGAAACCGACATTGTGCCGGTTGTTGGCATATTTCGCGCCAGGATTGCCGAGACCAGCGAACAAAAGCATGGTGACGGCCCTCCCGGGCTGCGAAAATTACTTCTCTTCGCCGGCTTCCGCAGCGGCCGGGGCGGCTTCTGCTTCCTCGGTCTCCGGCTTCATCGCGGCCGAGCCGGCGATGGTGGCGATGGTGAAGTCGCGGTCGGAAATGACCGGCTTCACGCCAGCCGGCAGCTTGACTGCCGAGATGTGGATCGAGTCGCCGATGTTGGCACCGGCCAGATCGACTTCGATGAATTCCGGGATCGCGTTGGCCGGGCAGTGGAATTCCACTTCGTGGCGAACGATGTTGAGCACGCCGCCGCGCTTGATGCCGGGCGACTTCTCTTCGTTGATGAAGTGAACCGGAACTTCGACGTTGACTTCGGTGTTCTTGCCGACCCGCAGGAAGTCGACATGCAGCGGGAAGTCCTTGACCGGGTCAAGCTGATAGTCCTTCGGCAGGACCTGGATCTTCTTGCCGTCGACGTCGATCGTCGCGACCGTGGTCAGGAAGCCACCGCCATGGATCTTGTAGAAGACGTCCTTGTAGGACAGGGCGATAGCCAGAGGGGGCTGCTTGTCGCCATAAATAACTGCAGGCACTTTGCCTTCGCGGCGAACTGCACGGGCGGACCCCTTACCGACCTGTTCGCGCGACTCGGCCTTGAGCTCGTAAGTATCGTGGCTCATGGTATTTCCTTTCGCGTTGCTGGAGCATTCCCGGTATCCGGCAAGCCGGGTTCCGAAAATGTCGAAAGCCGCGAAATCCGCGGCCCTCGTCCGCGTTGCCTCCAAGGGTGTCTACGCGGGTGGCGGCTCTATAGCGGAAGGCGGCCAAACGCGCAAGCATGGCCGCCTTTTCTGGTTTGCCGACAGCTTAGCCAACGGTCATTATGAATGACCGTTGAAGCGCGCGCCAATTGACTGTGTTCTTGCGCGCCGCGCCCGTTGGCGCGTTAGCCAAGTGGCCCGGATGGGCCGCGCCGGCGTTTGAGGCGTCCTGGATGTGTTAGCATCCAGGACCTCTGATATTATGCCGCGCTCTTTCGGGCTTCCTTCATGTTGGGCAGGAAGATGGTGAGCAGGCCGAGCAGGGGCAGGTACGAACAGATCTGGTAGACGAAGTCGATGCCCTTGGCGTCCGCGACCACGCCTAGGATGGCGGCGGCGATGCCGCCCATGCCGAAGGCGAAGCCGAAGAAGATGCCGGCGATCATGCCGACGCGGCCCGGCACCAGTTCCTGCGCGAACACCACGATGTTGGAGAAGGCCGACGACAGGATCAGGCCGATCAGGATGGTGAGGATCACCGTCCATTCCAGGTTGGCATAAGGCAGGATCAGCGTGAACGGCAGCACGCCGACGATCGAGAACCAGATCATCGCCTTCTGGCCGTAGCGGTCACCGAAGGGCCCACCGAGCAGGATGCCGAGTGCTGAAGCGCCGAGGAAGGCGAACAGCAACACCTGCGACATCTGCACGGAAACGCCGAACTTCTCGATGGTATAGAAGGTGTAGTAGCTGGACAGGCTGGCGATGTAGGCGTTCTTGGAGAGCACCAGAACCGTCAGGATCACCAGCGACCACGTCACCCGGCCGCGCGAGAAGGGCGAGACGTGCACCGCCGCAGGCCGGTTGCCGGTCGCCTTGCGGTAGCGGATGTACCAGTTGCCGACCTGCCAGAGCACGATGATGCCGATCAGCGAGCCGATGGCGAACCAGGAGATGCTGGTCTGGCCAAACGGTACGACGATGAAGGCCGCGGCCAGCGGACCCATTGCCTGGCCGAAATTGCCGCCCACCTGGAACAGCGATTGGGCAAGGCCGTGCTTGCCGCCGGACGCCAGCCTGGCGATGCGGGAGGATTCCGGGTGGAAGATCGACGAGCCGATGCCGATGAGCGAAGCGCCGAGCAGCAGCAGCCAGTAGTGGCCGGCATAAGCCAGGACAATCAGGCCGACCAGCGACGACGCCATGCCCCAGGGCAGGGAGAACGGCATCGGCCGCTTGTCGGTGATGATGCCGACCACCGGCTGCAGCAACGAGGCGGTGACCTGGAAGGTGAAGGTCAACAGGCCGATCTGCCAGAAGTCGAGGCTGTAATTGTCCTTAAGGAGCGGATAGATGGCCGAAAGCAGCGACTGCATAATGTCGTTGATGAAGTGGCCAAAGCTCACCGCCAGGATGACGGTGAAGGCTGTGGTGGTCGCCGCGCTCGTCGCGCGACCGGCTGTCGCTGCGGTATCGGTCAAGATCATGCTCCTTGCTACGGTGCGTTGATGTTCAAACGAGGCGGGCCTGTGAATGGCAGCTTTGCGCGCTTCCGGTGCTCGCGTGTTCAAACGCGTGCTGCCGCGCTGCGGCTGTGAAAGCTGACCAATTCCGGCGCGTCCTGGCTTGAATCGAGCCGCACCCTTGTCGCGGACGGAAATTGCCGCCGCGGAGGCGCTTATAATCCTGTTGCTGCGCTGCTTCTTTCGTGGTTTGGTCCATTTATTACGCAAGTGGGCCAAACCATGCCAACGAGTGTCTCCTATCTCGAAGCGCCGGTCACCGATCTGCATCGTCGCCACCGCGAGCGGCTGGAATGGCTGGACCGCGCCCGCGACCTCGTGATCGCATTGCCGTCGGAATATCCGGACGGCTACACCGTCCCCGACCATCGTCACAACCGCAGCCAGCTCCTGCACGCCCTGACCGGTGTGGTCCTGGTGAAGACGCATTTCGGCCGCTGGATGGTCCCGCCTGACCATGCCATGTGGATCCCGGCCGGCATCAAGCATGCGGTGGAGATGCAGGGCAGTGTCTCGATGCGCTCGGTCTATGTCGCGCCCGACTCGGTAGCCGGCCTGCCAACGAACCTGCGTGTCGTTGGCGTCAGCGACCTGATGCGCAGCCTGATCATCGAGGCAGTCACGCTGCCGACGGACGAACCGCCCAGCGAGCGCGCCGCTCTCTTGATGGCGCTGCTCCTGCACGAAATCCCGGCCATGGAAGAACGGCCGCTCGGTCTGCCGTTCCCGCACGATCCGCGCATCGCGGCATTGTGCCGACGCTTCGTCGCCGACCCATCACCGCATGCCACGATCGACGACTGGGCTGAGACCGTCGGCATGAGCCGGCGCACTTTCACCCGCGTCTTCCACCGCGAGACCGGATTGTCCTTGTCGACCTGGCGCCAGCAGGCGCTGCTGCTTGCCGCCCTGCCGCGGCTTACCGATGGCGAACCGGTCACACGCGTGGCGCTCGATCTCGGCTATGACAGCGTGCCGGCCTTCACCACCATGTTCAAGCGCATGCTGGGGCTCTCGCCGCGCGGCTATCTGAGGGGCGCTCGTGAGGTGGGCTGAAGATAGGAACAGCCGGCGCAGCCTCTAACTTCTGCGCCATCCGTAGCAATGCTCTGTCCTCTATCCACGAGTGGGAGGGATAGCTAAGAAGATCAAGGATTTGTCTTCGGACTTTCGCTCCCGATGCTTCAATCTCTTCTCGCCGGTGTTTCGAACCAGGCCGTGTTCGCCATTGTTGCGATCGCTTTGATCGCAGGACTGGCGCGTGGCTTTTCGGGCTTCGGGGCCGCGCTCATCTTCGTGCCGTTGGCGAGTTCCGTGGTCGGTCCCAAGGTCGCGGCGCCGCTGCTGTTGGTGGTGGACGGCGTGATGGCCGCTGGCTTTGTGCCGGGGGCGTGGCGGCAGGCCGACAAGACCAATGTCCTTGTCATGGCACTTGGTGCACTGGTCGGCGTGCCGCTCGGCACCTATGCACTGGCACATCTCGACCCGTTGACGATCCGTTGGTCGATCGTCGTCGTCGTCGTTGCGCTTCTGCTGCTCCTGATGTCAGGCTGGCGCTACTACGGTCGCCCCAAAGCCTATCTCACCATCGCGGTCGGAGCGATATCGGGCATTTTCTCCGGTGCAGCGCAGGTCGGCGGGCCGCCGGTCGTGGCCTATTGGCTGGGCGGCGGCTTTGTCGGCAACACCGTCCGGGCCAACATTATTCTCTATTTCGCCGTGTCCACGGTGATCACGGCGGTCAGCTATCTCTGGGGCGGCCTGATCACGGCACCGATCGTTGCATTGGCCGTCATCGCTGCCCCCGCTTATGGTCTAGGGTTGTGGCTCGGCGCGCATATGTTCGGCATGGCCAGCGAGCAGACCTTCCGCAGGCTGTGTTTCGGGCTGATAGCGCTTTCGGCTCTGATCAGTTTGCCGGTGCTGGACGGGCTGTTGCGATAAACAGGGCGTCTAAAACGTTGAAGCGTCCTTTCGCGTCCGAATGGACGCGCGCAGAGGCCTAATCAAACAGGCTGGACACCGATTCTTCCGTGGCGGTGCGCGAGATGGCTTCGCCCATCAGGTCGCCAATCGAGATGACGCGGATATTGTGGGCGTCGATCACGGCCTGCGTCGGCTGGATCGAGTCGGTGATGACCAGTTCCTGCAGCTTGGAGCCGGTGATGCGGGCTACCGCGCCGCCCGAAAGCACGCCGTGGGTGATGTATGCCGTGACGCTGGTGGCGCCGTTGGCAAGCAGGGCATCGGCCGCGTTGCACAGCGTGCCGCCGGAATCGACGATGTCGTCGATCAGCAAGCAGTCCTTGCCGCGCACGTCGCCGATGACGTTCATCACTTCGGATTCACCGGGCCGCTCGCGGCGCTTGTCGACGATGGCGAGCTGGGCGTCGATGCGCTTGGCAAGCGCACGCGCACGCACCACGCCGCCGACGTCCGGCGACACCACCATGACGTTGCCGAGCTGCTTGTATTTGGCTTTCACGTCGCGCGCCATCACCGGCACGGCGAAGAGGTTGTCCGTCGGTATGTCGAAGAAGCCTTGGATCTGGCCGGCGTGCAGGTCGAGCGTGAGCACGCGGTCGGCGCCGGCGCGGGCGATCATGTTGGCGACCAGCTTGGCCGAGATCGGCGTACGGCCTGATGCGCGACGGTCCTGGCGGGCATAACCGAAATAGGGGATCACCGCCGTGATGCGCCGGGCCGACGAGCGCATGAAGGCATCGATCATGATGAGCAGTTCCATCAGGTGATCGTTGGTCGGATAGGATGTCGACTGCAGGATGAAGACATCCTCGCCGCGCACATTTTCCTGGATCTCGACAAAGATCTCCTGGTCGGCGAAACGCCTGACGCTTGCCTTGCCCAACGGAATGTTGAGATAGCGAGCGACCGCTTCGGCCAGCACCCTGTTGGAATTGCCCGCGAAGAGTTTCATGCACCGTACCTGGTGGTGGAGTTTAAGGGGGCTTTTAACCAGCCGTGCCGGTATTGCAAGCGCCGTATTGCGGAATCCGCAATGGAATCCCAACAAAGGTGTAACCCAGGGGAAAGCGTATCGTGCTGCTAGCCGGCTAGATTCCCGGAGCAATTCCAGCAAAACGTGCGTAGCGGTTTTGCGTGCGGAATTGCGCCTGCAAAAAGTCAGAGGATTTTCGCGTTTCCGAGAAAAACGAAAACGCTCCAGAATCAGCCGGCAGGGCGGCCGGCGAGCCAGTTGGTCAACTGGGCAATGGTCTGGTCGGCGATCGCCTGCATGGTGGCGGGCGGTACGGCTGCCCAGCCCTCGGCGCCGCTGACAGTTGGCGCTTTCTGCTGACCGTTGATGCGGTGCACGCGGGTACCCGCCGGGTCATAGACGTCCCAGACGTAGATGACGGTCGTTTCCTTGCCCTCGGATATGGTCGAGAAATAGCCCTTCAGCACATGGGTCGCACCCTGGCCGGCGCTGCCGGCGAGGGTGATGCCGCTTTCCTTGGCACGCGCCGCAAGGCGTTGGGTGAGCGGGGTGGCCGCCTCCACCGTGGCGCCGACGATGGGAGCGATCTGCAGCCGGGCCTTGCCGAGCATGGCGGCAGCCTGTGCCGGCGTCGGGGCTGGCGTGGTGACGCTGGCAGCGGCAGGCACCGAAGCGCCGGCGGTCGGGTTCGCAAGCGTAGCGGGCTGCACGGTGGCCGCCGCAGGCGGCGCGCCCTGCGCGGTTTGTGTCGTCGCTGGCGTGGTCGGTTGCAGCGCGTCGTTGGCCCGGTTGCAAGCCGACAGCGCCAGAGCAAACAGCAATGGCGCGATGGTCAGGCATGATCGCCTCATCGACTGACGAACTCCTCGGCGACGAACAAATGCCCTTCCCGGCATCGATTCAGCGCACGATCAAGTCGAGATCATGGCGCGAAAGCGGCTTCGGCTGCGATTCGGTCGTCAGATAGGTGCGGCCAAGCGTCATCGCGGTCTCCGTTTCGGAGTCCATGATGATCATGTGCGCGAACAAGGTCATGTTGGGGGCAATCGGCTCCGGATTGCCCTGGTAGAACATCGGCATGTCCATCCATGACGGCGTGAAGCGGGCGCCGACCGAATAGCCGCAGGCGTTGAGCCGGTGCCGGGTAAGCCCGTGTGTCTCCAGGGTGCGGGCGTGGGCGTCGAAGACATCGCCGAAGCTGTTGCCCGGCGTCATCGCCTTTTCGACCGCGAGCAGAGCGGCGCGGGAGGCATCGAACAGGTCCTGGTGGCGCTTGGAGACCTTGCCGGTAAGCGCCGTGCGCATCATCGGTGCATGGTAGTGGTGGAAGACGCCGGCCCATTCCAGCGTGAGCTGGTCGTTCTTGTTGAGCTTGCGGCGGCCCGCCTTGTAGCGGCAGAGCAGGGCGTCTGCGCCGGAGCCGATGATGAACTCATTGGCGGGATAGTCGCCGCCGCCCGAAAAGACCGCACCCTGCATGGCGGCCAGGATCTGCGCCTCGTCGCCGCCTTGCTTGATCAGCGGCAAGGCCGCGTCCAGCGCGTCGTCGCTCAACGCCGCGGCCTTTTCAGCCTTGGCGATCTCGGCAGGGCTCTTGAACAGGCGAAGCCGTCCGACGATGCCGGAGGCATCGGCGATCTGGCCGAAGGTCTGCAACTGCTCGTCCAGCCGTCGGCCGTTATAGGCGGTCAGGCCGTGTGTGTCGTATTCGACGCCGATGCGGGCGCCGAGCAGGTCGAGATCGTTCAAAAGATTGCGCAGGTCGATCGCCGGGTTGGCGTCGGCGCGGTCCATCCAGACGACGATGTTGTCTATGGTCGAGGTGTGCCGGGCCTGGCGCAGGTCGGCGGAGCGTGTGAGCAGCACCATCGAGCCGTCGGCTTTCACCACCAGGCACTGGAAGAAGCAGAAGCCGAACGTGTCGTATCCGGTCAGCCAATACATGCTTTCCTGTGCAAACAGCAGGATGGCGTCGAGTTTCTTCTCGGCCATCTCGATCATCAGCCGATCGCGGCGGGCGTCGTATTCGGAGCGTTCGAAATGCAGCGCCATCAGCCGTTGTCCTCCAGCACGATCGCCGAGAGTTGGCGTCCATAGTCCGGCTCGTTGCGGTGGACGGTGCGGCGATAGGAAAAGAAGAGGTCTTCTTCCGCATAGGTGCAGCGGTCGAGCGCCTCTGCGGTCACGCCGGCCTGTCGCAGCCGGTCGACCGTGTAGCGGTTGAGGTCGAACATTGCATGACCGGATTTGCCCGAAGGCGCGAAATATCGCTCGTTGCCGGCATCTGCCTCGGCGAAGCGGGCAACGAATTCCGGTCCGACCTCATAGTTGCGTGGGCTGATCGAAGGGCCGAGAACGGCGACGATGTTCTCGCGCCTTGCACCGAGGCCTTCCATGGCGACGACGGTATTCTCGAGCACGCCCGTGAAGGCGCCTTTCCAGCCTGCATGCGCGGCGCCGATGACACCGGCGCCGGCGTCGGCAAACAGCACTGGCCCGCAATCCGCGGTCGTGGCGGCAATGGCGATGCCTGGCCGGTCGGTAACGATGGCATCGACCTTGGGCCGCTCGCCGTCAAAAGGCTCGCGCGCAACAACGACGTCCGGCGAATGGACTTGATGCGCACTCAGCAGATGCGTGGTGGGCACGCCCATCCAGTCCGCGACACGGCGGCGATTTTCGCGCACCAGCTCCGGGTCGTCCTGGGAACCAGTGCCGATGTTGAGGCCGCGATAGATGCCGTCAGAGACACCGCCGACGCGGGTGAAATAGCCATGGCGGATGCCTTGCGCCGCCATCTTTTCGAGCATCGGAGACCGGATCGGCTCCGGCTTCGTTTGGTTCAGCATGTCTGTCTTGTCTTTGTCAGGCCAGGATTCGTCAAGGCGATGCGCCGACGGTTCGAAGCGCGGACAGTGGGGCAGGGCGGGGGCCGAAGTCAATCGCGATTGGAGGCGCGGCTGTTGGACAGGTCAGCGCGAAGCGGCCGACCAATGCGCGAAATGATCGATCATGAGGGGAACACGCGGTGCATCATCCACCGCCTCCGCCAGTTCCCACAGGCGATGCGCGCCGGTCAGCACCTCGACACGTTTCCGCTCGATCGTACATCCCGACAGCGCCTCGTAGTGGGTGATGATCCGCTCGGTCAGGTCTGTGGAAATGAAGTTCGAATAGATGAAATCGCGGTGCAGCGGTCCGAAACCGGAATCTGCGAAATCATACATGCCGCTGAGACGACCGGTTTCATGATCGAAGGCCATGTTCCAGCCATGACCATCGAAGAAGCCGTAAGTCGTGCCGTACGGGTCGGGTGGCAGGTCGGCCCAGGAAGCGATGATGTGCTCGGCCAGGGTTTTCAAGTCACCTGACAGGAGAGGCAGGGCCTTGTCACGGACTTCACCGGGCTCGGACCAGGCTTCCACCGGGCCGGCGCCGGCGGCACGCATCACCTCGATGTCGAGGCCATGCAGGTCGACATAGAAACGCGCCAGGCGCCGTGCCAGGTCTTCGCGTTCATCCACGCCCAGGCGCATGTAATGAGGCGTTTCCAGATAGCTGCCTTTCAGCTTCTGGTGGCACGAGAAGGTCTGCGAAGCATCGATCAGCCGGATATCCGGAACCGGCATGGCGATGGCAGGACGGATCACGTCGAGCAGGCTGATTTCCCGGATCAGCGACTTTTCCGCGGTCTCGTTCCGCGGGAATTTGAAGATCATGCGGTCGTCGACATCGACCGCGATTGAATCCCAGCCCTGGGTGAGCAGGCTGAAGCGTGATGCGGCCAGGTCAGGGAACCGGGCGATGATGATCGCCTTCAATGCATCGAGTTCGGTTTCCTGTGTCGTTTGCATCTTGCCCATACCCTTAGCCGACGCGGCTGCGGAACACCGGCAGCGCGATGTCCTTTGCAGCAATGGCCAATACCTTGAACAGCTCGCCCATCGCCTGCGGACCGGCAAGGCGTTCGACTTCGCCCGACAGGCGCTCTCGGCTGGCGTCATCGGCTTCGGCGCCGAGACGACCGGCGCGCTCCAGCAAACCCATGCCCAGCAGAAACGAACCTTGTGTCGTGAAGTCTGCCCGCAGGCCGGTGGCCCGGGCCGAGGCAGCCAGGGCGGCGAAATCGACATGCGAGGTGAGGTCGGCCTCGCCGGGGCTCGCCAGAACATCTTCGTACTGGTGATTGCGCAGGGCCTGCAAGGTGTCGCCGACCCCAGGCTGCAAGTGGCCATAGTCGAAGAACAGTCCTGCGCCGCCATGCATGGCGATACGCTCGGCAATTGTCTGCATCAACGCCGAGCGCGCCGGGGCGAGCTCGGCGATGGCGCCTTCGGAGGCGGTCAGCGCATCGGGTGGCAGGAGCGCCGGGTCAAGCGAGGCCGCCCCGGCAAAAAAGGCGAGGTCTCCGGTCGCATCCAGCCCAACCATCCGCTCGCGCCAGCCATCGCTGGTGCGTACGAATTGCCGGATCGGAACGGCATCGAACAGCTCGTTGCCGACGATCAGCAGCGGCGCATCAGGCAAGGAAGCGGTCGTCTCATGCCATTCTGCGCTTGCGGCCATGCCGGTCAGCGTCTCTTTCTGGACGTCGCGCAATCGCGGGCTGGTTTCGATCAGCGCGACCGAGGCGCTCGCAGCAAAAGCCGGATCAAGGCGCTTTAAGGTACGCAGCATGTCCTTCATCAAGGTGCCACGGCCCGGTCCGATTTCGGCCAGGGTGACGGGCTTCGGCGAGCCGATCGCGCGCCATGCCTCGTAGAGCCAGACCGCTACCAGTTCGCCGAACATCTGGCTTATCTCGGGCCCCGTGGTGAAATCACCACCGGTGCCGAACGGCTCGCGCGTCGTGTAATAACCCGCCTCGGGATCGAACAGGCAAAGTGCCATGTATTCGCTGGTCGGGATCGGGCCGACCGTCGTGACCAGTTCGGTGATGCGGCGTTTCAGCTCGGTCATGCCGGCTGTGTGTGCGTGACAGGCCTGGCTGTCGCCATGCACCAGATGCCGATGAGGACCATCGGCGCCGACAGCACCATGCCCATGGTGAGCCAGCCACCGAAGAGATAGCCGAGTTGCTGGTCGGGCTCGCGGAAGAATTCCACGAAGATGCGGGAGAGCGCATAGCCAGTGACGAAGGCACCGGCAACGAAGCCCGGCGTCATCAATTTCAACCGTGAATAAGTGAGGACGCGCAGCACCAGGAAGAGCACGAGGCCTTCGAGCAGCGCTTCGTAGATCTGGCTGGGATGGCGGGCGAACGGGCCGCCATTGGGAAACTCGACCGCCCATGGCACTGTGGTAAGCCGTCCCCAAAGCTCGGAGTTGATGAAGTTGGCGAGCCGACCGAGGCCGAGGCCGACAGGCACGCCGGCAGCCACCACGTCGAACAGCGACCACACATGGATGCCGCGCGAGCGGGCGAAGAAATACATCGCCAGGATGGTGCCGGTGATGCCGCCGTGGAACGACATGCCGCCGTCCTGCAGGTAGAAGATCTCGATTGGATTGTTGAAGTAGCGTGGGAAATTATAGAAGAGCACGTAACCCAGGCGGCCGCCGGCAACGATGCCGACCGCAGCCCAGACGACGAAGTCATCGATATCGATGGGCTTCATAGGCAGTTTGCCCTCAGGCCAAAGCCGGCTGTTGGTGATCAGGCGCTTAGCATACCACCAGGCAAACAGGATGCCGACGACGTAGGCGACGCCGTACCAATGCACCTTCAACGGCCCAAAGCCGAAAAACGGGCCGATCTGGAAGATGACCGGATCGATGTTCGGAAAGGAAAGGGCAGCCAGCGGCAGCAGGTCGCTCATGAAATCTCCCATGCGGGTCGTACCAGGGCGGAATGCGACGCTGTACCGCTATCCCGCGCTATCTCTTTGTTTTGGTGCACGATCTTGTCCGAAAAGCCCGTAAGTTTTCGGGATCGTGCTTTGCGGCGCGGACCATGGGACAGGCTTTTGGCGCGGTCAAGGCGGAGCAACCTTGCATTCTGCCATGCGGCTCATTAGGTCAAATCAACCAACAGGGGTTTTGCCATGTCGACCGGACCGAACCGCATCCTCGATGAATTCGCCAAGCTGGTGACCGATGCAGCCGGAGCCGCCCAGGGCGTGCGCCGCGAGGTGGAAACCGCCTTTCGGGCGCAGGCGGAACGGCTGCTGAATTCCATGGAGATCGTGCAGCGCGAGGAGTTCGAGGCGGTGCGCGAGATGGCAGCCAAGGCCCGTGAGGAAAACGCCAAACTGGCGGCCCGTATCGATGCGCTGGAAGCGCAGCTTGGCGGCTCCGCCGCCGCCAAGGCTGAAAAACCAGCTTCGGCCACCACCACGAAGCCACGCGCAAAAAAAATAATTCGTTAAATCTTTCCACAACCCGCCGTCTGAAAAAGCGCTTTGTCGTGAATCGCTTAACGGGGACCTGTGACTCTTTGTGACTCCGCTTTCCACATGCGAATTGCCCGCCCCAAAAAATTGGGCTGGTCACGCGACTCCCGATCAATAGACTGAATTTGCTGCATGATTCGGAACGGGGTCATGCGCCGGGCGGTGGGGTCCGGTCATGGGGTGTTGCGTCGAGCAGTCCAGGCCGTCCGAGTTCTTGAACATTTGTTCGTTGTGCGTGCCTCCCCCGCGGAGCGTGCGGTGGCGCTCCCAGAACGACAGGAAGCATTCCATGGAACTTCTCGAACTCGAATTTTCCCGCGAGATCCATCCGGTCGATGTGATCGAGCAGGTGGCGCACAACAATGACTGGTCGTTCGAGCGGGCCGGCGACGACGAAATCTCGATCTCGGTGACCGGAACCTGGACCGACTACCACGTGTCCTTTTCCTGGATGGAGGACTTCGAGGCGCTTCATCTTGCCTGTGCCTTCGACATAAAGGTTCCGGAGACCCGCACGCTCGAAGTCATGCGGCTGCTGTCGCTGATCAACGAGCAGATGCTGTTCGGCCATTTCGACCTTTGGGAGCAGGAAGGCGCGATCATGTTTCGCCAGTCGCTGCTGCTCGCCGGGGGAGTCGAACCTTCGAGCCAGCAGGTCGAGGTGTTGTTGTCCTCGGCGCTGGAAGCGTGCGAATGCTACTTCCAGGCGTTCCAGTTTGTCGTCTGGTCGGGTACCTCGGCCAAGGATGCGCTGTCGAGCGTTCTGTTTGAAACCTATGGCAATGCCTGATCGCCGAGAAAAATGACTGCCAGTACCGAGCGTAAACCCGATATCACCTTTGCCGATTTCGACCGTGTCGACATCCGTGCCGGCACGATCGTCGAGGCTGAGCCTTTTCCGGAAGCGCGCAAGCCCGCGATCAAGCTGAAGATCGATTTTGGGCCGGAGATCGGCGTGAAGAAGTCGTCGGCGCAGATCACCAAATATTATACGCCGGAGAGCGTGATCGGCCGTCAGGTCTTCGCGGTGGTGAATTTCCCGCCGCGCCAGATCGGCAAGTTCATGTCGGAAGTGCTGACGCTCGGTTTCCCCGACGGCGACGGTGAGGTTGTGCTGGGAGCGATCGAACGCAAGGTGCCGGACGGCGGCCGGCTTTTTTAGAGCGTTTCCGTTTCTGGCGGAAACGCTGACGCGCGAGCTCTTTGTTTTTCTGCGCATTTTCCCTGGAATTGCTCCAGGCCGCTCGGTCATCCTGTGTCAGGCGGCGAGTTTCTCGCGATTCCCGAGCGCTTCGTGGACCGTCTCCATGAACATGTCGGCACAGGCTTTCCACGTGTAGCGCATGGCGCGTTCGCGCGCCTCGGCCCGGCTGACGGTCAAGGCATCGAGGCAGGCCTGCCGTAGATCGTCCGAGACCTTGCCGCCAATGCCGTCGCCGACGATGTCGATCGGGCCGGTCACCGGATAGGCGGCCACAGGCGTGCCGCTGGCCAGCGCCTCGATGATCACATTGCCGAATGTGTCGGTGCGGCTGGGGAACACGAAGACGTCGGCGGAGGCGTAGATTTCAGCAAGTTCACCGCTCGGACGATGGCCGAGGAAATGGGCGTTCGGATAACGTGCGGTCAGCTTGGCGCGTTCCGGTCCTTCACCGACGATGACCTTGCTGCCAGGCAAGTCGAGATCGAGGAAAGCCGGCAGGTTCTTCTCGATGGCGACGCGGCCGACCGACAGGAAAATCGGTCGCGGGAAGGGCAGGTCGCCGCGCTTGTCGGGACGGAAATGCTCGATGTCGACGCCGCGGGTCCAGGGCTTCAGCTTGTTGAAGCCCCGCGAGGTCAGGTCGTCAGCCAATGACTGGGTTGCGACCAGCGTGCCCTGGCCGGAATTGTGGAAATCGCGCAGCCAGTTGTAGGCCCAGCGTTCCGGGACGGGCAGGCGGGCACTCAGATATTCCGGGAAGCGCGTGTGGTAGCTGGTGGTGAAAGGCCGGCCATGCGCACGGCAATAGCGACGTGCCATGATGCCCAGCGGACCTTCGGTCACGATGTGGATGTGATCGGCCTTGGAGTCTGTGATCAACCGGGCGACATGGCGTGGTGTGGTCAGCGCCAGGCGAATGTCGGGGTAGGTCGGCAGGGGCAGGGTTCGGAAGGTGTTGGGGGTCAGGAACTGGGTTTCGACGCCTTGCGCCTTCAGGGTTTCGGTCAGTCGTTCCAGCGTGTGGACAACGCCGTTGACCTGTGGGCGCCAGGCGTCAGTGACCATCAGAATGCGCATGGGACCTCGCCGCAATGCCGCTGGGAATTGTTCGCGCGTGGCCGCAGGGGGAAATCGCTCTGCAGCCAATCCTCGCGCCAGTCCGGCCTGGCAGGCAGGACGCCGGGATCCAGGCGCCAGATCGAATCATGGACAATCGCGCGCTTCATGGGCGCTCTTGACCATGTTTTCATGACGCGGCGATGAATTGGGTCTGGCGGGTGCGCGACGCCTTATGGGTTCAGGACGGCACCCGGATGATCGCACGCAAGCCGCCGAGCGGGCTGTCTTCGAGGGTGATGTCGCCGCCATGGGTGCGCGCGATGTCGCGTGCGATGGAAAGACCGAGGCCGGTGCCGCTGGCATCGAGATTGCGTGCCTCGTCCAGCCGCACGAAGGGTTTGAAAACCTCTTCCCGCTTGTCCTCCGGGATGCCGGGGCCGTCGTCGTCGATCGTAACCACTAGCGAGCCGCGGCTGTTGACGGCCTTGATGTCGACCGTCTTGCCATAACGGAACGCATTGCCGGCGACATTCGACAGCAGCCGTTCGAAGGCGTTCGGCCGGACATGCACGAGCTTGGGTCCGCTGACGAGGGTGGTCAGCTTGCGTTTGCGCAAGCCGGCTTCGTCGCGCAGCTTCTGGAAGTAGGTTTCCAGGTCGAAATCACCCTGATCCTCGGATGCTTCGCCGCGCGCGAAGGCCAAATAGCCCTCAAGCATCGACTGCATGTCCTGGATGTCCTGATTGAGCGCCTCGGTATCGGTGCGCTTGCCGCCGATCAGCGCCAGCTGCAGCTTGAAACGGGTGAGCACGGTACGCAGGTCATGGCTGACGCCGGTCAGCATCGCCGTGCGCTGCTCCATCTGGCGCTCGATGCGTTCGCGCATCTGGATGAAGGCAAAGCCGGCGCGCCGCACTTCCTCGGCGCCGCGCGGCCGGAAGTCGCGCGGCATCGGGCGCCCCTTGCCGAAACTCTCGGCGGCTTCGGTAAGCGCCAGGATCGGCCGGATCTGATTGCGCAGGAAGGGGATGGCAATCATCAGGAGCACCAGCGAAGCGCCGACCATCCAGATCAGGAAGACGATGGTGTTGGAGGCATAGGCCTGGCTGCGACGCACGAAGACACGCAGCACCTTGTCCTCCAGCTGGATGCGCACCTCGATGACGTTGGAATTACCGACCGTGTCGATCCAGAAGGGACGATTGATCTGGCGGGTGATTTCAGCCGGGAGCACATCGTCCAGGATGGAGAAGAACGGCCGTGGTCCTGGCGGCGGCAACGGGTCGGGCGGCAGAAGATCGACCTTCAGCTGCATGCGATCCTGCGCCATGCGGATGATGTTGGCGTAGTCAGCCTCGCGTGGATAGGTCTCCATCAGATCGACGACGGCGGCGATGTCGCGCACCACGGCTTGCGACAGGCGCTGCGTCATCTGCTGCCAGTGGCGCTCGAGAAAGACATAGGCGATGACAGACTGCAGCAGGATCATCGGCGCGATGACGATGATGAGCGAGCGGGCGTAGAGCCGCTTCGGCATGTAGAAGGAAACGAGGCGCCAGAACCTGCGCCAGCCGCGCGGCAGCGCTCCCAACGTGCGCGCAATGCGTCCGTCTTGCGGTTGCGGTCTCTGCAATTCCGAAGTCGCCATTCACCTACCGGTTTGCGCGATGCCGTCGCCGAAGCGACGGCGTTGCATTCTATTCCACGCTCAACCGATACCCAATACCGCGCACGGTCTGCAGCCAGACGGGATTGGCCGGATCGCGCTCTATCTTGCGGCGCAGGCGGTTGATCTGGACGTCGATGGTGCGCTCGCCAACCTCCGAATCGTCTCCGACCAGTTCGTGACGCGGTATTGTCTCGCCGGCACGGGCAGCGAAGATCGCCAGGATCTCCTGTTCGCGGTCTGTCAGTTTCAATGCCTCGCCGCCCTTCTTCAGCTCGCGCTTGGCGATCTGGAAGGTGTAGGGGCCAAATACCAGCTGTTCGACCTTCGGGGTGGTGGCTGGGCCGCCACGGCGCAGGATGTTGTTGATGCGCAGGATGAGCTCCCGCGGATCGAAGGGTTTCGGCAGGTAGTCGTCGGCTCCGGCCTCGAGGCCGCTGATGCGGTTGTCGGTCTCCGAGAGCGCCGTCAGCATCAGGATCGGCACATTCTTGTCCGTCCGCAGTGAGCGGGTCAGGTCGACACCGCTTTCGCCGGGCATCATGATGTCCAGCACCAGAAGGTCGAAATCCAGGCCGACCAGCTTGCGTCTTGCCTCGTCGGCGTTACCGGCCACGGTGATGCGGAAGCCGTTCTCGGTCAGATATTGCTTGAGCAGGTTGCGGATGCGGGTGTCGTCGTCGACCACCAGGAGATGCGGCGCGTCGTCGTTCGGCGCGGGCGGCCTGTCGGTCCTCTCAATGTTCTCCATCATCGTCCCCTGATCGTTGCTGGGTAGGGTTCGCGGGCAAGATATCAATCTGCGCCCTCAATTCCGGATTGACCATCGCTTTTAGGAACAACTCAATCGAAGCGCGGTTCCCTAAACCGGAATCTCCCAATGCCGTATGGATGCGGCGCGACTGTGGCCGCGCCAGCGCCAATGCCAGCGCGCGGCCTTTTTCGGTTGGGTAGAGTTCGCGCTGGCGACGGTCGCGCGGGCCTGGCAGTTGCACGATATGATCGGTGTCGATGAGCTGTTTGAGCACACGCGCCAGCGACTGCTTGGTGATCTTGAGCACATCCAGCAATTCCGCCACGGTGAGGCCCGGCCTGCGGTTGACGAAGTGCAGCACACGATGGTGCGCGCGACCGAAACCGTAGTCGGCAAGGATCTCGTCAGGATCGGAAGTAAAGTCGCGATAGGCGAAGAAAAACAGCTCGATGAGGCTGAAATCTATGCCGTCCTGCTCGCCTACCGGCGTTTTGATCGGCGCTCCTCGAGCGGTCTTGCGGTCAGCCATGATGGTCCTGCATTTAGCCGAAAAATATGTCAGCATTATTGACGTATTTTTCGAGCAGTGGTAATTTTCGATAAGCTTTAGGGCTGATTGCGCACGAAAAGGCAAGGCGGCAACGCTTTCGACTAACTTTTCATCAGCGTGCATCTGGCCTGCGCAAGCATCGCGCAGATTGCCCTCAAGCCGATCGACAGCAACGCAACGTGACAACGCTGCGCAGGCCTGCCTGCGCCTGGGAGGATTCTATGACGACTGTTCCCTTCGACCAACTGGATGGATTTATCTGGATGAACGGCCAGTTCATCAAATGGGCCGATGCGAAAGTTCATGTGCTGACCCACAGCCTGCATTATGGCGGCGCCGTCTTCGAAGGCGAGCGCGCCTATGGCGGCGAGATCTTCAAGCTGACCGAACATAGCGAAAGGCTGCATGAATCGGCGCGCATCCTCGGCTACACCATTCCCTATTCGGTGGCTGAGATCGACGAGGCCTGTCGCACTCTCCTGAAGATGCAGGGGTTCCAGGACGCCTATGTCAGGCCGATCGCCTGGCGCGGCAGCGAGCAGACGTCAGTGGGCGCGCAGAACAACCGTATTCATTGCGCGATCGCCATCTGGCAGTGGCCGAGCTATTTCGACCCGGAGCTCAAAATGCGTGGATTGCGACTCGACTGGGCGGAGTACCGCCGGCCGGATCCGCGTACCGCCCCTTCGAAATCGAAGGCTTCGGGGCTCTACATGATCTGTACCATGTCGAAGCACCTGGCCGAGGCCAAGGGTTATGCCGATGCCCTGATGCTCGACTGGCGTGGCCAGGTGGCCGAAGCGACCGGCGCCAATGTCTTCTTTGTCAAGGACGGCAAGCTGCACACGCCGATCGCTGACTGCTTCCTTGATGGCATCACGCGACGCACGGTGATGGACCTGGCGCGCCAGCGCGACATCGACGTCGTCGAACGCGCCATTCTGCCAGAAGAACTCGCCGGCTTTGACGAATGTTTCCTGACCGGCTCTGCTGCCGAGGTCACGCCTGTGAGTGAGGTCGGACAATACCGATTCGCTGTCGGTGCCATCAGCAGAACGCTTGTTCAAGCCTATGCGGACGCTGTTCAACCGGCAAAAACAGTCGCAGCTGCCTAGGAAATTTGACGGTTTGTGTTCAAAAGGCAGTTATGCGCTGCTTTTTTGCTCGCGCTTTTTTCTGCCGTTTGACTTTCAACGGATTCGCGGTCTCATTTTGGTGTCTGCCTGCGGCGGCAGGCATCCAAGGAGGGACTAAAGAATGGAAACACTTCTCCCGATCATCGTCCAGGTGGTCACTGGTATCATCGGCGGTCAGGCGGTGGGTGCAGCGCTGCAGCAGGCGGCAATGTCCCAGCTTCCCAAGATCCTCGGTGGTGCCATCGGCGGCGTCGGTGGCGCGGCCATCCTCGGCAGTCTGCTCGGCGGCGGTGCGGTTGACCCGGCTGCGGCCACGGCGGCGGCGAGCGGCCTGGGCGGCGCACTCAACCTCAACAACATCGTCGGCGGTGCCGGCGGCGGCGCGATCCTGACCGGCGTCATCGGCCTGGTCATGAACGCGATGAAAAAGTAAGCGCTGGCATTTTCAGATTTTCCAGAATGGGCGGCTTTGGCCGCCCATTTCATTTGGCTGCCCTTGACCGGCCTGTGCGTCGACAAGCTGGACGCAGACGTTTTCGCCCTCTAGTTGAGGGGAAAGAGATCAAGGAGCCATCATGGGTCAGCTCAATGCCGGCATCGTGCCGGTCACGCCGTTCCAACAGAACTGTACCATCCTTTTCGATGGCGAGAGCAAGGTGGGAGTGGTGGTCGATCCCGGTGGCGATGTCGAACGCATCCTGGCGGCCGTGCGCGACAATGGCATTTCGGTCGAGGCGATCTGGATCACGCACGGCCATATCGATCATGCCGGCGGGGCGATGGACCTCAAAGACGCGCTCGGTGTCGATATCATCGGTCCGCATGAAGATGACAAGCCATTGCTCGACAATCTTGAGAACCAGGCCCGCCGCTTCGGCATCACCGACACCATCCGCAACTGTGTGCCGGACCGTTTCCTGGCCGAAGGCGAGACGGTGTCGTTCGGAGGCCATACGTTCGAAGTGCTGCATTGCCCGGGACATGCGCCGGGCCATGTCGTTTTCTTCAACCGCGATGCGCGTTTTGCCCATGTCGGCGACGTGCTTTTCCACGGCTCGATCGGCCGGACGGATCTTCCCGGCGGCGACCACGACACCCTGATCCGCATGATCAAGGAAAAGCTGCTGCCGCTTGGCGACGATGTCGGCTTCCTGTGCGGGCATGGTCCCGGCAGCCGCTTCGGCGACGAGCGCCGTTCAAACCCGTTCCTCGTCTGAAACGCGGGCATTGCGCATGGAAAAAGCGCCGCCTGGGAGGCGGCGCTTTCGGGTCTAGGCAGGGAACTTGAACGTCTGGTTTGGGTCAGTTGGCGTTGCAGAAGTGCTGCAGCCCGTCATAGCCCGTAAAGGTGCCTGAGCGCGCGTTGAACGAACGGTAGCGGTTCGAGCAATAGCTGTACCATTCAGGGCTCCAGGGTTCGATGGCGCCAGCATAGCGATAGTACTGCCGGACAACAGGCCGCGGCCGTACCACATAGCGGGGACGCGGCTCGTAATACGGATCGTAATCATCGTAGTAGGCCGGTTCGCGATAACGCGGCTGCGACAGGGCGCCTGCTATGATCGCGCCGGCAGCGAGACCCACGACACCGGCAGCCAGAGCATCGCCACCGCGATCGCGGTGATGGCGGCGCCAGCGCCAATCATCGGCACTTGCAGGGGAAAAGGTTGCCAGGGTCGTTGCGCCAACGGCAACGGACAGGATGGCGGCTTTGACAAATCGGTTCATGACGGTCTCCTTCGTTCCGGTTCGCCGCTTCTGTTGGAGGCGTCGTCCGGTCTTGCAGCCAGTAATAGGCGGTCGTGGCTGAACGGAGGCTGAACGAAATCGCTGCCGCGAAATCTGTCAAAGAAGTCCCACCGCGCCATTTTGCGATGGGCTATGCTCAGTCAATCAAAGTCGTCCTTAACCGATCGGCTCAACCGACCGTCAGGTTGACCGCCTTGGGACCCTTGCCGCGCTTGTCCGGCTCGGTGTCGAAAGTCACTTTCTGTCCATCTTCAAGACCAGGAAGCCCGGATGCCTGCACGGCGGAAATATGAACGAAAACGTCCTTCGCTCCGTCGTCCGGCGTAATGAAGCCGAAGCCCTTGGCATGATTGAAGAATTTGACAGTGCCGGTCTGCGGCATGGGAAACTCCTTGTGAACCCCATCAGTCCAGTCTCCGGGCACAGGGTGACCCAGAGTGGAAATTTGTCGTTTATTTTGGCGGTATCGGCAAGAAAAACTTTTGCCGTTGGTTAGCCGTCAAGCCGCGAATGCTTGAGCACTCAGACAAAAGGCGCGGCGAAAGCCGCCACGCCTTTCGAATTTGTTGCCGCTCGCTGATCGCACGCAGTCTTATGCTGCAGTCAGATTGACCGCCTTCGGTCCCTTGCCCTTGCGATCGGGTTCGACTTCGAAACTGACCTTCTGTCCATCCAGCAGCGTGCGCAGGCCGGAGGCCTCGACCGCGGAAATATGAACGAAGACATCCTTGTCGCCGTTGTCGGGCGTGATGAAGCCGAAGCCTTTGGTGGAGTTGAAGAACTTTACGGTACCGGTCTGGGCCATTGGAATAACTCCTCACCCGTTCAATGATGGGTTCTGCCCTTCGTCCTGCGCCGATGGGCAGTTCCCGGTGGTTTTTTCGGCGCTCATGCATTTGCGCATGACAAAACCCCCCGCCGAAAAACGGGGCTGTCAGAGATTCACACTATCGGGGAAAGGGTCGTTCAAACGTTCCAGTCTCCGGGTCGCAAATGCCCGAACACGGAATCTATCGCACGGAAATGTGATTGTTGCAAGCTGGAGCAGGTTACTGGGCTCCTAGCTTGCGCCCGCACTAGACCCTCGACAAGGCGGGGTCATCTGCCACAGACCAGGAAAGATAGGCACAGAGCCAGAGGCGGGTCATTCACCAAGCATCGAGGCGGCGCTTGCGCAAGCCCGCGCAAAGTCTATTCAATCGGTGCTGATACGATGACGCAGAGGCGGAAGCGTGTCACCGGCAGATGTGCCGGCTTGGGGGATGGAGAGAGGGTCATGACATTTCTGAAATTCCTGCTGCGGCCACAGGGCCTCGCACTTGCGGTTCTGGCGATCGTGCTGGCGGCATGTACCGTCGTCGTCGATGAGGGGCCCGGGCCCCGGCCGCGTCCGCCATATCCAGGTCCGGGGCCACAGTTCTGCACGCGGGAATATGAGCCCGTCTGCGCGCGGCGAGACGGCGACAGGCAGACCTTCGCCAATGCCTGCATGGCGCGACGTTCCGGCTATCGCGTCATCGGCGACGGTGCATGTCGCGGCGGCGGCTGGGACGACGGCGATGATCGTCCGCAGATTTGTACGCGGGAGTATGCTCCGGTCTGCGCGCGCCGATCCGGGCAATTGCAGACTTTCCCGAATGGCTGCGAAGCGCGGGCAGCCGGTTGGCGCATCGTCGACGATGGGCCGTGCTGATCTTCCGTAGATGGGCGCTGTCGGCCAATGGTTGGTGGCGCCTTTTGCGATTGATTGAACAAGCCAAGCTTGAAAGCGCCTGCCTGATAGCCTAGGTCGCAACAGGCTCAGACGAACAAGGCAGGTGTCCCATCAACCGGGCATTGAGACGGCGCGAAGGCGCAAAGGGTGGAGCTGGCGGCTCCGGGCAACCTCCTCGGGGCGGCGATCTCGATCGTGCCGTCGCGCAGGCATTGCAGTTGCACCAGACGGGGCGGTTGCAGGAGGCGGAAGGCCTCTATCAGCAGGTTCTCGCTGCCAGGGCCAGTCATGCCGCGGCCGCACATTTCCTCGGTCTGCTGCTGCATCAGACCGGCCGTGGTGCGGAAGGACTGGTCCTGATCGAGCAGTCGTTGCGGGCCGAACCCAGGAACCCGGATTTCCTCAACAACTATGGCACGGTGCTGCGCGATACGGGTCGTGTCGTCGCGGCTGCCGACCAGTTCCGCAAAGCTGTTGCGGCGAAGGCCGACCATGCCGCGGCGCGCGAAAACCTTGGCTCGTCACTGCGCCAGATCGGCCATTTCGATGCGGCCGAGGAAGTCTTCCGCGCCACGATCGGCCGCAATCCTTTCCACATGCGCGCAAGGGCAGGGCTCGCCGAGACACAGCAGGAGGCTGGCCGGCTCGATGATGCACTCGTTACCTTTCGGGAGGCGCTGACCATCCGGCCGAAAGATGCGGACCTCAATCATGGCTACGGTGTCGGATTGATGGAGAAGGGCCGCCTGGCCGAGGCCGCCGATCACTTCCGCACCGCGCTGGCGGCAGACCCGGCACAGGCCAGGTCGTGGATGATGCTCGCCCAGGTCAAGCCTCAGCGGGAGCGTGACGGCGAGCTGGCCGCCATGGAGGCGCAGCATGCCAAGGCGCCGGCAGACAGTCTGGCGCGCATGCAGCTGTCCTTCGGTCTCGGCAAGGTGCATGATGATCTCAAAGTCTACGACAAGGCATTCGATTATTTCGCCGAAGGCAATGCCATTCGCCGCAGGGGCATTTCCTACGATGCCGCGAAGACGCGCGCCGATTTCGAGGCGATGAAGGCGACCTTCACCAGGGAGTTCTTCGAAAAACACAAGCCGAGCGCGATCGAGGACGATGCGCCAATCTTCGTTGTCGGCATGCCACGTTCAGGCACCACGCTGGTCGAACAGATCATCGCCAGCCACCCGCAGGTGTTCGGTGCTGGCGAGCTGGTCATCCTGAAGACGGCCGTGGGCAAAGGTTTCCCGCTCGACATGAAGGGTGGTTTCCCGGCTGGGATCGCCAATATGCCGGACAAGGCCTTTGCTGATGCCGGTCACGATTATCTCGACATGCTGCATGCCCGTTATCCGGGCTTCAAACATGTCACCGACAAGATGCCGGGTAACTTCGTGCTGGTCGGCTTCCTGCATCTGATGCTGCCGAAGGCCAAGATCGTGCATTGCAGCCGCAATGCGGTGGCGACGTGCCTGTCGATCTTCAAGTCGCATTTCCGTGGCGACGGCCATCTTTACGGCTATGACCTTGCCGAGCTGGCAGACTTCCACAATCTCTATGTGGATATGATGGCGCACTGGCAAGCGGTCCTGCCGGGCGTCGTTCATGATGTGCGCTACGAAGATTTCGTCGCCGATCAGGAAGGCCAGAGCCGTGCATTGATCGATTATCTCGGTCTGCCGTGGAACGATGCGGTGCTGTCGTTCCACGAGAATGAGCGGCAGGTGCGAACGGCTTCGGCCGCCCAGGTGCGCCAGCCGATGTACAAGGGTTCAGTCGATCTCTGGAAACGCTACGGCGACCGGCTCGATCCGCTGATCGAACGGCTGAAATAACAGCCGCCTAAAACAAACCGCCGGATCGTCTGGGGACATGATCCGGCGGTTGGAAGCCTGCCTCCTGTCTGGAGAAAAGCGGCCTCGGCTACTTGGAGGCGTTCATTGCCCAGTTGACGCCGAACGGATCGCGCAGGCTGCCCCAGCGGTCACCCCAGAACATATCTGCGAGTGGGCTCTCGATCTCGCAGCCGGCTTCCACCGCACGCTTCCACCAGCTATCGATGTTGTCGGCCTGGAGGATGAGCTGCATCGTGTAGCCTTGCGCCGGCTGGTGCGGATGGCCGTGGTCGGGATAAGCGTCGCACAACATCAGCGAAGAACCGTTGATGTAGAGATGGATGTGCATGGTGCGGCCTTGCTCGTCCGGCGGATAGGCAAACACTTCCTCCGCGCCGAAGGCATGCTTGTAGAATTCGGCTGCCTTCGCGGCGCCGTCCACCTGAAGATAGGCGATCAATCCGCCGAGCACTTTCGGGCGAGGGTACTCGGTCTGTGCGGTTGTGTCGTTCATAGGGGGCTCCTCTCGTTTTTTCGTTCAAGCTTACGGGTTCAGCGCATTCGCCCGGGCGAGCAGGCCGAATGGCCGGTTCGCCCAGCCATCGGTGGTCTCGGGCCAGCCGATGTCCTTGCGCAGCTCGATCGGCAGCGAACGAAGCACGCGCTCGGTCCGGGCGCGCGAGCGTGCCGCCGAGTATTCGGTCGCGATGCGACCAATGGATGACAGGATCGACATGGTGCATTCTCCCTTTGTTGGCGGCGACATCATTGTGCCGACACCCAAGGAACGAATGGCGCGACCGCGTCCCGACAAGGGGGCGAAAATTTTTTGCCGAGCTTGTAGCCGCCCGGCAATCAGTGCCCGGGCCGGCCCGTCTTGCCTGGGCGGCGCTTCTGCCTGGCCTTGTCGGCCGGATCCTCGTAGGAGCCGATGCCTGCGCGTTCGCGCACGATTGGTTTGACGTCTTCCGGCTTGGCTGGACGTGTACCTTCGACGGGTTTTTCCGTACGCCGCACCGTCATCTCGTCGAGCGCGTTCTTGCGGAACAGGGATTTGCCATCGTCCGGCGTGCCGTAGTCCGAGCCGTGGGCTTCAGCAGCGGTCTGCTTCTTGAACAGTGAACGCGAGATCGCGCCGGCCGGGGTCTCCTGGTCTGTGCCCGGGCCCATGTCGTCGATGGAGGGTTTCTGGAACAGCGGCTTCTTCACCGGCACCGCGCCATCGGCGCCCATCTCGTCGAGATGCGGCTTGCGGAACAGATTGGGCCGGGCTGCCTTTGCAGCTTCTTCGGCGGCCCGCGCTTCGTCGAGCTTGCGAAAGCGCTCCTGTTCCTCGGTCGTGCGATGCTTGGCGACACCTTTGTTGTGCTTGCCTTTCTCGCGGCCTGAGGCGGGGCTTTGGCCCTCCACTTCGCGCGCCAGCGGATCGTCGGAAATGGCGAGTTCCATTTCACGCAACCGCTTGATCTCGTCGCGGACTCGGGCGGCCTTTTCGAAGTCGAGATTGGCGGCGGCGTCGCGCATCTGCTTGTCGAGCGCTTCCAGATGGGCCTTGAGGTTGTTGCCCATCATGGCGCCGGCATTGTCTGTGAACTGCGAGATGTCGGCGCGGACGTGATCCTTCTCGTAGACCGAGTCCAGGATGTCGGCGATGCGCGACTTCACGCTTTCCGGAGTGATGCCATTGGCGGTGTTGTATTCCATCTGCTTTTCGCGGCGGCGATTGGTCTCCGCCATCGCACGTTCCATCGAGCCGGTGACGTTGTCGGCATACAGGATGACCTTGCCGTCGACGTTGCGCGCGGCGCGGCCGATGGTCTGGATCAGCGAGGTTTCCGAACGCAGGAAACCTTCCTTGTCGGCGTCGAGGATGGCGACGAAACCGCATTCCGGGATGTCGAGACCTTCACGCAGCAGGTTGATGCCGACCAGCACGTCGAAGGCACCGAGGCGCAGGTCGCGCAGGATCTCGATGCGCTCCAGCGTGTCGATGTCGGAATGCATGTAGCGGACGCGGATGCCGTTCTCGTGCAGATATTCGGTCAAATCCTCGGCCATGCGCTTGGTCAACACCGTCACCAGCGTGCGGTAGCCCTTGGCCGTAGTTTCGCGGATTTCGCCGACGACATCGTCGACCTGGCTCTTTGCCGGTCGCACTTCGACCGGCGGGTCGATCAGGCCGGTCGGGCGAATGACCTGCTCCGCGAAGACACCGCCCGACTGCTCCAACTCCCAGGAACCGGGCGTGGCCGAGACGCCGACGGTAAGCGGGCGCATGGCGTCCCACTCCTCAAAGCGCAGCGGCCGGTTGTCCATGCAGGAGGGCAGGCGGAAACCGTATTCGGCCAGCGTCGCCTTACGCCGAAAGTCGCCGCGATACATGCCGCCGATCTGAGGCACGGTGACGTGGCTTTCGTCGATAAAGACCAGCGCGTTGTCCGGGATGTATTCGAACAGCGTCGGCGGCGGATCGCCGGGATTGCGGCCGGTAAGGTAACGCGAATAGTTCTCGATGCCGGCGCAGGAGCCCGTCGCCTCCAGCATTTCGAGGTCAAAGCGTGTGCGCTGCTCCAGCCGCTGGGCTTCCAGCAGGCGCCCGGCCTTCTCGAGTTCGACGAGGCGATGCTGCAATTCTTCCTTGATCGACTTGATGGCCTGGTTGAGCGTCGGCCGCGGCGTCACATAGTGCGAATTGGCGTAAATCTTCACGCTCTTCAGGTCGCCGGTCTTGGTGCCGGTCAACGGGTCGAATTCGGTGATCGACTCGATCTCGTCGCCGAACATGGAGATGCGCCAGGCACGATCCTCAAGGTGGGCGGGGAAGATCTCGATCGTGTCGCCGCGCACGCGGAACGAGCCGCGCACGAAATTGGCGTCCTGGCGTTTGTATTGCTGTGCGACGAGGTCGGCAAGCAGCTGCCGCTGGTCGAGGCGGTCGCCGATCGTCATCTGGAAGGTCATCGCCGTATAGGTTTCGACCGAACCGATACCGTAGATGCAGGACACCGACGCTACGATGATGACGTCGTCGCGCTCGAGCAGCGAACGCGTGGCCGAGTGGCGCATGCGGTCGATCTGCTCGTTGATGGAGCTTTCCTTCTCGATAAAGGTGTCCGTGCGCGGAACGTAAGCCTCGGGCTGATAGTAATCGTAGTAGGAAACGAAATACTCGACCGCGTTCTCGGGGAAGAATTTCTTGAATTCGGCATAGAGCTGCGCCGCCAGCGTCTTGTTCGGTGCCAGGATCAGGGCAGGGCGCTGCGTCTCCTCGATGACCTTGGCCATGGTGAAGGTCTTGCCCGAGCCGGTGACGCCGAGCAGCACCTGGGTGCGATCCTCGTTGGCAACGCCCTCGACCAGATCCTTGATGGCCGTCGGCTGGTCGCCGGACGGCGTGAAATCAGTCTCCATCTTGATGGCGATGCCGCCTTCGGATTTCTCCGGACGTTCGGGGCGGTGCGGTGTCCACAGCACGCCGTTCTTGTGCAGCGGGTTGCCGCTCTCGATCAGGTCGGCCAGCGCCTGGACGGTCGCTGTGACGCCGGAATTGGACAGGAAGGCAGCGTCTTCGAGACTGATATCAAGGCCGGCGACCGGGTTGAGACCGGCGGCGGCCCGTTCCTTGGCGGAAGCGGCGCCGCCCATGGAGGTGCCGCGCGCGGTGCGGGTTGGGGCGGAACTCTTTTCCGGCACCTTCTTCGGCTTGGGGGCAGCCTTCTCGGCTTCCTTGGAGATCTGCTCGGCCCAATCCGCAATCGAACCGCTCAGCGGTGCGCCGGTGAACTCGGCCTGCTGCGTTTCCTCGAAGCCGCCGCCGCGATGCAACGGTTCCGAAGCGTCGAGGAAATCGGTGACGCCGTTGCCTCGCTTGCGCGGCTGGTTCTTTTCAGGGGATTTGGCCATGTCCCGAATATGGGAGGAGTCCTTGCAAATGGGAAGAGCCGAAACACTTCGGTCGGCCTTTCGATGGCGGTGGTCGCGGCGCTCCTGACATGAGGTTGTCAGGAGGTAGCGCGCAGGGGAAAACCGGGGGTGCAGCTTTCCGCACGAACTGGCCTCTCCTACCGCCAAGGCAGCCTGGCCCGGCACAGATGCTTCATCTGCTCCATTCGATAGGCGTGAAGCGACCCTATCTTGTTTCCATCGGGGACGGTGAGGGGCTGGACCCAACCCAATTTGGCTGGGGGCGGTCAGCTTCATTCTTCTGGGAGGAAGAACATCGTGACAAACCTGCAGGACGTCTATGTGCAATCCGATGCGCTCGGTGTGGCCGAGCTGGTGCAGCGTGGCGAAGTCTCTGCACTGGAAGTCGTCGAGACTGCGATCACGCTGATCGAGCAGCTCAATCCCAGACTCAACGCGGTCATCCATCGGCTCTACGACATGGGACGGGCGACGGCCGCCAAGGTCGACCGCAAGGCGCCGTTCGCCGGTGTTCCGTTCCTGGCCAAGGAGCTTGGCAGCGCGTGGCAGGGCGCGCCGCGAACAAACGCGTCCTCCTATATGAAGAACCTCGTCGCAGAGGCCGATTCCGTGACGGTGGGGCGCGCCAAGGCGGCGGGTCTCGTCCTGGTCGGCAAGTCGAACGCGCCTGAAAATGGCTGGTCGATCTCGACCGAGCCGAAGCTTCATGGCGCCACCATCAATCCCTGGAAGGAGGGCATCACCGCCGGTGGCTCCAGCGGCGGCACCGCCGCGGCGGTGGCATCCCGCATGGTGCAGATCAGCGAAGCCAGCGACGGGGCCGGTTCCATTCGTGTTCCCGCTTCCTGCTGCGGCATCGTCGGCCTGAAACCTTCGCGCGGTCGCGTCACGCTCGCTCCTGATGGCGACTTCTGGTATGGCGGCGCCTATTTCCTGTGCCATTCGCGCACGGTGCGCGACACCGCAGCCTATCTCGACGCGGTGGCGGGGGCGCTTCCGGGTGACGCCTATGTGCCACCCAGGGCGACGGAAAGCTGGCTGGAACTGTCGCGTCGTGCGCCGAAGCGGCTGCGCGTCGGCTACACGGTCACCTCCAACAATGGAACGCCTGTCGATCCCCAGGTGAGAGCCGCGGTGCTGGCCACGGCCAAGGCTCTGGAAAGTCTCGGGCATGATGTCGAAGAGCACGATATGGCGCTCGACGGCAATGATGCGTGGCGCACCTATTGCCATATGGGGCCGGTCGAGACGGCAGCGATGTTCGAAAATCTGGCCGAAGCCATCGGCCGGACCGTGACCCGGGACGATGTCGAGCCGATCACCTGGGCGATTATCGAGCGCGGCCGGTCGATCAGCGGCGTCGAGCATGTGCGTGATGTCGAGAAGCTGCGCCTGCTCAGCCGCGCGATCGCGCAGGACCTCTCACCCTACGACATCTATGTCACGCCGACTTTGACCCAGCTGCCTCGGCCGATGGGCTACTACGACATGTCGATGACGGATCTCGACCGTTACAACGCAAAATGGGCGGACGCCGGCTTTGCCTACCCGTTCAACATTTCCGGCCTGCCGGCGATCTCGCTGCCGCTCGGCTGGTCGCAGGAAGGCATTCCGATCGGTGTGCAGCTTGTCGGCCGCTATGGTGATGAGGCGGCAGTGCTCGCGGTCTCAAGCCAGCTCGAACAGGCAATGCCGTGGAAGGACAAGCGCCCGCCGATCAGCGCCTGAGACGACACGGCATCATCAAGACGTGGCGCGGTTCGATGACGCGCGAGGCGGTTGCGCCTTGTACCAATCGAGCCCCGCGACAGCGTGGTCGATCGCTGCGCGCACTTTGGGCGAAAGCTGGCGGGTCGCCGGGTAGATCGCAAACAGGTCGCGCGCTTGTGGCGACCAGCCGCCAGGGGTCAGGAGTTGCAGATTCGCTTGTTCGCGCAAGAACAGGCTCTCCGGCATGTAGCCAACACCCAGTCCGCGTTGTACCGCGATAGCAGCAAGCGGCAGGTCTTCGATGGTGGCACCGCGAAGGCGCGGGGTGAATTCAATGGTTTCACCGTTCCGCTCGAAATTCCAGATCGCCAGCGACGGCGTGATTACGCAGGGGATATCCGCCAGCCGTGCTGGATGATCCAGATCCATCACTTCGGGGTGCCGTTCGAAGAAGGACCGGCTCGTGCACAAGACATAGCGCACCGGCCAAAGCTTGCGCGCCTTATGAGGACTGTCGGGAAGAGGGCCGAACTGGAAGGCCAGATCGATTCCGTCCTCGACCAGGTCCGGCATCGTGTTGGTGAGCCTCAGATCGAGCATGAGTTCGGGGTGGGTGGCGGCGAACTCGAGAAGATAGGGACCGAACATTTCCGAGCAGGCGAAAAATGGTGCCGTCACGCGCAGTGAGCCACGCAGCCTGTCACTGCTCGCGGACAGAATGTTCGTAGCCGTCTCGATTTCGGCAACGGCGGCACTGCAGCGGTCGGCAAACGCCCGGCCGTCATCGGTCAACTGCACAGTCCGTGTCGTCCGGCGCAAGAGCTGAACACCAAGGCGTCCCTCAAGAGCACTGACCCGTCGGCTAACGGTGCTGACCGGCATCTGCAGTTTCCTGGCGGCCGACACGAAGCTGCCTTCCCCTGCAACACCGAGAAAGACGGCGATATCGTCATAACCGAGTGACATTATCCCACCATTGAAAATACCATTCTCAAATTGACATGATTGTTGCGATTATCAAGCCTGACTATCCATTACGGATCACCAGAAAGAGGAAACGGAAATGGACATAGGAGTTATCGGTGCTACCGGCGGGATCGGCCAGAGAGTCGTTGCGGAAGCCCTGGAGCGCGGTCATCGGGTGACGGCTTTCACCCGTGACGCCTCCCGTTTTCCGAGCGATACCAAGGGTGTGGTGTGGAAGACGATCGATGTCTTCGACACGAGCGAGCTTGCCAAGGCGATGCAAGGGCTGGATGTCGTGGTCAGCACCTATCAGCCGGGAAACGCTGCGCGAGATTTCAACGATACAGTGCAACGTTCGATCAGCGATCCGAGTGTTTACGCTGCCGCGGCCCGCTCCTTGCTTAAGGCAATGGAGGTGCGTCTGCGCTTGCGTCTGATTGTGGTGGGTGGCGCGGGCAGCCTTGAAATCTACCCGGGCGTAACGCGTGCCGATTCACCAGCAGAACTGCGCGCAAGCCTGGCGGAACTTGGGTTGCCGGAAGCCTATGAAGTTGCTGTGCGTGGTCACCGAGATGCCTTGAACGTCTATCGTCTGTCCAACCGGCTATGGACTTATCTCAGCCCGGCCGAACAGATTTTCCCAGGCGAGCGCACTGGACGGTTTCGCGTTGGCGGTGATCAGCCCGTGCTGGACGCAGACGGACAAAGTCGAATTTCCTTCGAGGATACGGCAGTGGCCATTCTGGACGAGATCGAGTTGCCACGACATATCCAGCGGCGGTTCACGATCGGCTATTAGAACCGGAACCACTCCGTGCGTAAGCTACGGGAATCGTCGCGATCGGCAAAAGCTCCATTCCTGACACATTTCCGACCTAGGTTCGGACCTCGCTGACGGCTGTCCGGTAGGGTTAAACCGCTGGTGCGGTTATATAACGAAAGCCTGAAATGAACCGTGATCAGGTTCCTATTGCGGTGCAACATAGCGGAACCTAATTTGCGACCGTCTTGGTGAGCGGCAGGGGCGAACAAAGACAGGCGCGTGTGGAAATCCATCTTGGATTGCCGCCGTGACCGGTTCCGATTGGAGTACGGTTTGGTACCGGCGGAGATCGCTCTGGAGCAATTCCGGCAGAGGTGCGCAGCGTCGTTGTGCCCGGAATTGTGGAAGAATAGAGAGTTGGAGCGGTTCCGCGTTTCCGTGAAAAATGGAAACGCTGTCGCGGCGATCCGCACATCCCCCTCGGATGCAGCGAGCGCCGTCGCATGAGCAGCATCACTGGACGCCTCGTCAAAGGAAGCATGTGGCTCAGCCTGTCCAGAGCGATCGTCAACGGCTTGGCGACGCTCTCGACCTTCGTGTTGGCCTGGTATCTGACGCCGGCCGATTTCGGCCTCGTCGCGCTGGCCACGACGATGCTGTTGATCGTCGACACGGTCACGCAGATTTCCCTCTCCGAAGCGCTCATCCGACACAAGGCTCCGGGTGAATCGCATTTCAGCGCGGCATGGACGCTGAACGCCTCGCGCGGCCTGCTGCTTGGGCTGCTGTTCGCGGGTTTCGCCTATCCGGCAGCGCTGCTGTTCAACGAGCCTCGGCTGACCGGCGTCATGCTGGCGCTTGGCGCTAGCATCTTCCTCGGCGGACTCGTCAACCCGCGCCGGATCATGTTGCAGCGCGACCTGATCTTCTGGCAGGAATTCGTGCTCGCTGTCTCGCAGAAGCTCACGGGGTTTGTCGCCGCGGTGGCGATCGCCATCATCTATCACAGCTACTGGGCGCTGGTGATCGGAACGCTGGTGAGCCAGGCCACCAATGTGGTGGTTTCCTACATGGTGCTGCCGTTCCGGCCGCGGGTCACCTTCCAGCATATGAAGGAGTTCTTCTCCTTTTCGGCCTGGCTCACCGCTGGCCAGATCGTGAACACGCTCAATTGGCGCTTCGATTACCTGCTCGTCGGCAAGATGCTCGGTGGCTCTGCGCTCGGTTACTATTCGCTGGGCAGCAATCTGGCGATGATGCCGACGCGTGAGGCGACCATGCCGCTCACGCAGACCATTTATCCGGGTTTCGCCAGCATCCGCCAGGATCCAGCACGGCTTGCTGCCGCCTACCAGCGTGTGCAGGCGCTGGTCGCGGCGATCGCGCTTCCCGCCGGCATCGGCGTTGCGGTGATCGCAGACCCGCTGGTTCGGCTGACGCTCGGCGAGAAATGGGCGCCGGTGATCTTCATCATCCAGGCGCTTGCCTCGGTCTTTGCCTTGCAGACCCTTGGTTCGCTGGTGCAGCCGCTCGGCATGGCCAAGGGTGAGACGCGGCTTCTGTTCATTCGCGACACCCAGATGCTGCTGGTGCGTGTCCCGGTGATGGTGCTCGGGCTGGTCATGGCCGGCCTGCCAGGCGTCATCATCGGCCGCGTTTTCACCGGGCTGTTCAGTGCGCTGGTCAACATGATCCTGGTGCGCCGTTTCATCGGGGTCAGCGTGTCGAAGCAGCTTTGGGCGAACGTACGAGCGCTTGCCAGCATCGCATTGATGGCCGCCGGCGTCGCTGTGGCGTCACACTATCTGGGCTACACCTCGGACAAGGTCGAGCTTGCCAAGCAACTGGCGGTTCTGGTGAGCCTTGGGGGCCTTTTGTACTGCGCTTCCACATTTGTGCTCTGGATCCTGATGGGACGGCCCGAAGGGCCTGAGACGGAGATCCAGAAAATCCTGGGCAAGATCTATTCGAAAGTCCGCCCCGCCTGACAAAACACGGCGGCTGAATGCGGCCGGCCAACAAGCCAGATGGAGACATCCATGACACCGAAATCAAACCTGGTCCTGATCAAGGAATTGCAGGACAGGATTCATGATTGCCTCAAGGACTATCTGTCGGTGGACGCGCCGATGGCGATCCTCGACTTTCCGGACATCCGCAACTGCGGTGATTCCGCGATCTGGCTGGGTGAGATGGCCTATTTGAAGGATCGCTACGGCGGCAAGCGGCCGGCCTATGTCTCGCGCATCGATGATTTTTCGGCGGAAGAGCTGGAGCAGGCGATGCCGAGCGGACCGATCTTCATCCATGGCGGTGGCAATTTCGGCGATATCTGGGTTGCGCACCAGGATTTCCGCGAGCGGATCCTCGAGCGTTTTCCGAACCGCCAGATCATCCAGTTTCCGCAGTCGATCCACTACGCATCGCCCGAGCGTATCGCGGAGAGCGCGCGCGCCATCGCGCGGCACCGGAATTTCGTGCTGCTGGTGCGTGATGAAGAGTCCAGGGAGTTCGCCGAAAAACATTTCGACTGCCAGGTTCGCCTCTGCCCGGACATGGCTTTCGCCATTGGCGCCATAAAACCGGCTGCCGCCGAGTTTCCAGTCCTGGCCATGCTGCGCTCCGACAAGGAGAAGGCCGGCGATGCCGATCTCTCGGCCTATGGCGATATTCCGGTCGAGGACTGGACAAGCGAATCCGCACGAAGCGTGCGCGTTTCCAAGGCGCTCGGCGCGGCATCCGGCTTGCTGACGCTGAAACCCGGCGAGGTGCGACTGCGCAAGCTCGACGCGGCGGCGCACAACCGCTTCCAGCGTGGCATCCGCCAGATCTCGCGTGGGCAGGCGATCGTCACCGACCGCCTGCATGTCCATATCTGCTCGCTGCTGATCGGCCGCCCGCACGCGGTGCTGGACAACAGCTATGGCAAGGTGCGGCGTTTCATGAACGCCTTCTCGGGTGGAACCGATCTCTCCTACAAGGCAACGTCGCTCGACGATGGCATCGCGTGGGCGCGCAGCCGGGCCGGGCAGAGGATCGCCGCATGAGGTCGCCGGTTTCGCAAGGAGGCGCGCTGCAATGAGCCTCGTCACTTTCATCATTCCCGTCCGTCACCAAGACAACGCCCGCGACTGGGCGCAGCTCAAGGCAAATCTCACCCAGACCGTCGCGTCGATCTCCAACCAGAGCCATGGTGACTGGCGAGGGATCATCGTGGCCAATGAAGGGGCGGATCTGCCGGATCTGCCGCAAGGCTTCAGCGTCGTGCGCGTGACCTTCCCGCCAAACGTCCTGCACGAGATCGACAAGGCCAACCGAGAGGATGTCTATGACGCCTTCCGCGCGGACAAGGGGCGACGGGTGTTGATGGGCATGCTGGCCGCGCGCGACAGCGGCTTCTTCATGATTGTCGATGACGATGATTTCGTCAGCGCCCGCATCGTCGAACATGTGGCTGAAAACCAGGACGCCAACGGCTGGACAATCGACAAAGGCTACATCTGGGACGATGGCGGCAAGATCCTGCTCGGATATGACGACTTCAGCCATCTGTGCGGAACCTCGCTCATCATCCGTGCGGCACTCTACGGCCTGCCCGAGCGTTTCGAGGACGCGTCACTGGACTGGATCAAATCGATGCTTGGCAGCCACGTCCGTATTGCCGACATCCTGGCCGGAAATGGCACGCCGCTGGCGCCGCTGCCGTTCCGCGGTGCCGTCTATCGTGTGGGGCACGCCGGCTCGCACAGCAAGGCCCCCAGCCTGTTGGTCAAGTATTTCCTGAGCTGGGAAGCGCTGAGGCGGCCACGGCGCCTGCTGCGCAACGTGGGCAAGCTTCGGCTGATCGACAACGGGGCAAGGCGGGAGTTCTTCGGCCAGGCCGCCTAGCGCCTCAGCGCCACTTCACCCGTCGCGGTGGAGTGTATAAACCGGGGCAAACAAATCCGGGCTGCGCGTGTCGAACTATCCGCTCTCCTATAAGCTCTCCTGGCTGCCGCGATTCCTGAAGCCGTCGCTGGAAGGTGATGCGGGGCATTTCGGGCCCGCAGCAGCCGACATACTATCCCCTCGATTGGACAGAAATGTGCGGCTCGCCTTTATCGGCGATATCTCGGCCGTCGCTTCCAGACGTGCTCCGCTGTGCGATGCCGCACTGATGGCGCTGCTGGGATCCGCCGATCTCGTGGTCGGCAATTGCGAGAGCCCGATCGTCAGGCGGGTGCGAGCCAGGTTCGGCACGTGGATCGGAACACATCACGCGATGGAAGAGGCTTTCCTCGTCGATGCCCTGTCAGCGCTCGGCATCCGGCATGACCGGCTGGTGCTGTCGCTCGCCAACAACCACATGCTCGACCAGGGCGTCGAAGGGTTCGAGGAAACGGTCGACACGCTGCGACGTCTCGGCATCCAAACCATCGGTACCGCGCATGGCGGCCCCGTGCAGCGGGTCACCGCAGGTGGCCTCACCATCGGCTTCGCCGCCTTCACCGCATGGCGAAACGCAGCCGAGCAACTGTTCTCTGGTCGTGTGTCGCTTGAAGCCGACCCGGAACGCTGGCCCCCCGGTAGCTTGGGAGATGTGGATCTTTTATGCGCGGTGCCGCACTGGGGCTGGGAATTCCGGCATTTCCCGCAGTCGGAAACGGTCGCGCAGGCGCGGCGGCTGGTTGAATACGGTTTCGGCCTGATTGTCGGACATCATGCCCATGTCCTGCAGCCGGTGGATCTCATCGGCCAGGTACCTGTTGCTTATGGATTGGGCGACTTCCTGGGCACAGCGCTGGCGCGTCAGCCCTGGCCGGGGCGCATCGGCGGGATTTTCATCGTCGATATAAGCATCGAACCAGCGAGCCTTGGCAAGGTCGCTGCGTACCGGATGCATCCGTTCATGCGCCTGCGTGACGGCGATCGCGAGCGTCTGATGGCAGTGGCGGACCTTGCTGGGCCGCTGCGTGGGCGTGTCGAAGCGCGGCTCGAGCGAGTCCTCGGCATCAGCCGGACTGATCAGCAGTCGAAACCGTAATTGGTGCGGTAGAACGCGACGTCTTCCTTCGGCATCTGCTTGAACATGGCACAGACCGTGAAGCTGCCGACCTGATGACCGTCTCGGGTGTATCCCCAGTCGGAGATGTCTTCGCGCCCGAACTGGATGGTCTGGCCGGCGACCACGTTGCTGACGGCTTGCGGCTCATTCGCCAGCGTGCCTTCGAAGCCCTTCTCGGTACGGCGGAAGGGGATGACCCAGAAATGCTCGACCGCATCACCGTCGCGAACCATGACCTTCAGCTTATAGCCATCCGTGCCTGCCGCTGGCGCCTCGGCCAGTTTCAGGAAATCATCGAGGCCGGCGCGTGCCTGTTTGATAGCGGCGGTCATATCGGGATCGTCGCGCGCGACATTGACAACCTTGTCGTCGCCCTCGGCACTGGCGCTCAGTGGGATCGCGACAAGCAACAGCAGCAGAGCCAGACGTTGGAACAAGGCCATGGGCAACCCTCGCCGGTTGGGAAATGCAGTGCCTGATTGCGTGTCGGCTCAGCCGTAACGCAACTTCATGGCGACGATGGCGCCGACCAGCATGAATGTGAAGGCGTTGGCCAGGATAACCGGCCAGGAGCCGATCAGGAGACCGTAGAGCGCCCACAGCAGAATGCCGAAGGCAAGGAAGCCGGTGGTGGCGAGCGAGATATCGCCGGCGCGGCGCTCGCGGGCGATCTTGGCGACTTGCGGAATCCAGCCAACCGTCGTGATGAAGGCAGCGACCGCGCCGATGATTTCGATCGAGGGGTGCAAGACGTCAACTTTCAGAAAGGTCGGCTGGGAGCGCCGATTGAACCGGTCCAATATGCCAGAATGCGCGATTCTTGGGAAGAGTGGCGCGAACTGGACCAAAGAAGAATTGGACCTCATGGCGGTGTATCGAGGTAAAAATCTCCTCGATGCCGGCCTTTTGTCTTAACAGGCTGAAAGAAAACAGAAATCGGCATCTCATCGCTCAGCTGCAGGTTTTTGGGAACCGTCGGCGATACCGGGCTGTGATGCTACGGACGTTTTCCATCCAGGATGCGAAGCGCTTCCTTTCATTACGAAAAATCGGCTGGATCTTGTTGCGGGAGAGGGCGAAGCGCGCTCGAAGGCGCAATTGTGGCTGAAACAAGCCTATGATTTCATTTAACAAAGTCATTCAATGTGATTTGGTCGCCGCGTCTTGAGCTCCTTAGTTTTGGATGTTCCGCCGTTTGCGCTGGGGGCCTGCGCAATTGCCCGGGACGCTTCCGATCCCAAAAACGGAGCTTTGACCCATGAATAAAACCACCAAGACGATCCTTGCGGCGGCCTCAGTCGCCTTGTTCGGGCTAGTCGGTTCAGCCTATGCGGCGACGGTGCAGGGCACGATCAAGTCGATCGACCCGGACACCAAGTCGTTCACGCTGGACGATGGCAAGATCTATCAGCTTCCGGCCGAGTCGACGGTCGACAAGCTTCACGTCGGCATCAAGGTGGCGGTGACTGTCGACGACAAGACAGGCATTGTCACATCGATCGTCAAGTCGTCCTGAACCGCGACGATAGACGCCCCTTTTCAATTCGCGAACCATTGAAGGAGAGCCGGCCGGCAGGCCGGCTTTCCCGCGTCGGGGCGACGACTGACCTCTTGAGCGTCCTATGGCCTTTGCACGAGGCCCGCGCTATCGATTTCGAAATGAGGGGGGCGGCATGGCCGAGCAAGGCATGGGAAATCGGCAGGGCGGCTGGCGACCGACGCGGCGCTTGCTGCTCGGAGCTGCGGTGCTCGGTGGTGCCGTCGCATGGGGTGGGAACACGGTCGCACGGCTGATGCGCAACCCTTCCTCGGCAAAAGACGCCGGGCGTATCGCCGACGCAGATGGTCACACGCTGGCCCTCAAGCCGCTGGAAAATGCGCCCACCCAGGATGCCAGCCTGACCTGGCTGAGCAAGGGCGGTACGATGAACGACGCCAGTGGGCTGTCGCGCACACCCGTCTATGGCGTCGTCGACGTGCGCGACGAAGAGGATGTTGCGCAGGCTCTGAGCTTTGCGCGTGCCAACGGCTTGAAGGTTTCGATGGCGGCGGTGCGGCACTCGATGGGCGGTCATGCCTTCGACGATAACGCGCTCGTCCTCGACATGCGCAAGTTCAATGCTGTCTCGGTCGACGCCGGGGCAAAGACGATGACCGTGCAACCCGGCGCCACCTGGCATGACATCCAGAATATCCTGCATCCGCGGTTTGCGGTGAAGGCCATGCAATCGACCGACATCTTTTCCGTCGGCGGGTCGATATCGGTCAATGCGCATGGCATGGACCATCAGGCCGGCTCGGTTGCCGGCTCGATCCGCTCATTGCGCGTCATGCTGGCCGACGGCTCGGTGCTGACGTGCTCGGCTTCGGAAAATGTCGACCTGTTCCGCCATGTCGTCGGCGGCTATGGGCTGTTCGGAGTGATGCTGGAGGCAACACTCGACATCGTCGACAACGCCATCTACCGGACGGCGCGCGAGATCATAAAATCGGAGGAATTTCCGCGCTTTTTCAGCGAAGTCCTCAAACCTAACCGCGAGATCGGGCTGTTCTACGGCCATCTTTCGACAGCGCCGGGAAATTTCCTCGAAGACATGATCGTCTATCGCTACGAGAAGGTGGCTGAACAGGCACCTGGCGATCAGCCGCCGATCGGCGAACCCGGTGCGGTCGGTGTCAAACGCCTGATCATGAACCTGGCGAAAAAAGGCGCCCCGTTCCAGGAGTTGAAATGGTTCACTGAAAAAACGCTGGAGCCTCGCTTCGAAAGCTGCACGGTGACACGGACGGCGGCGATGGGCGAGGGCGAAGCCTGCCTGGTGACCCGCAACAACCCAATGCATGATTCCGTGCCATATCTGTTCAACGATCTGGCCGGCGAAACTGACATCCTGCACGAATATTTCGTGCCGCGCGCTGCCTACAACGACTATGTCGCCGAGGTCCGTACGATCCTGCGTAACCAGCCCCTGCCGGTGTTGAACGCGTCGGTGCGCGTGGTGCACAGGGAAGACATTGCATTGAATTATGCGCCGCAGGCTGCGTTCTCGCTGGTGCTCTACATCAACCAGCCGACCTCCGAAGAGGGCAACGCACTCATGCGGCAACTGACGCGCGCACTGATCGACGTGACCATCCGATATGGTGGTCGTTTCTTCCTGCCTTACCAACTGCACTATACCGGCGCGCAATTGCTGGCTTCCTATCCGGAACTACCGCTCTTTTTGGCGCGCAAGCGCAGCTACGATCCGGAAGAACTGTTCTCTTCGACCTTCTACCGGGCTTTGAAGGCACTCAGCGCATGACCCCGAAAATCGGAATCGATTTCGGAAAGGATCATGCGCCAAATCAAAGTGTTAGAGCGTCCTTTGCGCGTCCAAAAGGACGCGCGGCGCTCCAGCCCAACAACCTGATGAAGTGGAGGAACGGGATGCGATACGGCGTGACGATGGCAGTGCTCGTTGCTGTCACGCTTTTTTCTCTGCCCGCGAGTTCGGAGGATCTCAAGGCCTTCAAACTCACCGTCGACGGCGTCTCCGTCGATATTGATCCGAGTGAGGATGCGACAGTGACCTTGCCGAATGGCGACAAGGTCCGCGTCAGGCTGGAGCGCAACGCATTTGCGACCTTCAGCAGCAACAGCTTCTCCTTCGTGCATCCGAGCGCCGTGACGGTGACGAAGACCAATCTCTCCAAGGGGATCGACCAGCATCTGATGGCCTCTGCGGTCGGCTCGATGGTCATCGTGCAGGAATATTCCGACATGAACCCGGTGATGCTTAACCAGCTCATGCTGCAGGAGATCACCAAGGAGCCGGTGCGCGCTGGCGGAAAGCTCCTGCAAAAGGCCGGTTCACGAAAGCTCACCGACGGCAAGGTGCTGAAGGGGCTGACAGCGACGGTGACGTCCCGTAGCGATCGGGTTGCCTATGAAGTGATGAGCTATGGAACGCCGGACCAGGGAGTGGTCGTGATCACCAGCCTGGACGACGACAACGCCGCCGCCGACCGGCCGATGATCGATCGGTTCTGGCAGAGTCTGAAGCTTCGCATGGGAGAGTAGGCGAAGGCCTTACCAGCCGCCTTGCAGTTGCGCCGAAAGCCAGCCGGCGGAGCGTTTCAAGACCATGGCAGTGTTCGAAAGAGTCCGGTCCAGACTGGTCTTGACCAGCGTGTAACCACTCTCTGTCCGGTAGAGAATTGCGTCGCCACCCGCGGTGATTTCAGCGACCGGGACTGGACGCGGACCGACCGGCTTTTCAGGCCGCTGCAGGCCAAGCGCTGCGATTTCATCGTCGAGCGGGGCCAATGCCGCCTGCGGCGGTGCCGTCGAGACAGTCATGGCGGTTTGCGGTTGGACGGTGCGGCATATGCCGGAGACCACCGGGTAACTGAAACCCTTGCGATGGCGCAGCATCTGGTCCTTCATCGCAGCTTCGCAATCGGCGATGTTCGACCATTTGGCCGGCGTTTCGCCGATATACTCGCAAAGCTTGGCGTCGCAGTCGCATCCCACGATGGTCATGGCGACAAGTGCGGTCTTGATCACGGTCTGGCCCCTCGAAATCAGAGGCAAGATCGCTCAGCATCACGGCAGGATTTCGCTGCGATTGTGAAATCAGCGTGGCGAACGGATCAATAATCGTAGACGTGCTCCAGCCTGGCGCCATTCTTGATGAGCGCCGGAATGACCGTGTGGAGCTTGCGCACCGCAACGGTGAAGCCGGTGCGGCGCAAGGCGGGGGCGGCCGGCAGTGGATAGGCGAAGAGCTCGCGCGCGCCTTCTGGGGCGGCAACCGGGCTGTTTGACAGGACCGTGGCCATGATCTCGTCATTGCCGCCGATCTCGACGAAGGAAACGCCCTTTTCGATCAGACGCGGGATCATCTCCGTGAAAACCTGGTAGCGCTTGGTGACGAAGACGGCACCGTCGGCGCCATGATCGCGCTCCAGCAAGGTGTCAGCCTCACCGCGTGTCGCTTCGCCGACAGGTCCTTTGGCCCAGACATGGATGTCGAGCAGGGCTGGATCCGAGGTTGCGGCGAGCGCCTGCTTGATCAGATCCGCATAGCTCTGCTTGATGGTGTCGGCGAGACCGAAGGCAAGCTTGCGTTCGGCTGGTCGCACTACGCCGTCATTTGCGGCAGGCTCGACGTCAAACAGACCCGCGCGTTTTTCCGCATAGGGAAACTGGTACCACGGCACCTGGTCGAGGAAGGCGGCATACTCTGCCGCGACCTTGGCCTGATAGTTGTCGGCCGCCGTGCGGTGGCCGCCGACCACTTCCGTGACGCGGCCAACGGTGTTCTCATAGACCCACTGGATTCCGTGCTCGATCGTGTGGCTGGTACCGATGACGGCCAGCATCTGGTGGTTCTGCCAGTTGAACGGGTAGGCGGAACTGGCGCGGATCACCATCGCGTAATCCTGCCAGAAGCGGCCGATATAGGACCAATATGGAAAGCCGCTCGGCGGGTTCTCTTTCACATAGCCGGCATATTCGCGAGCGGCATAGACGATCGCCCATTCCGGGTAGGTGAGGAAGGTCGATTCTTCGGGCCGCTGGTAGCCGGGAATCTCGGCGCGGATCCTGTTGGCCTGTTCCCCGGTCGGCGCGCCTTCGGCAATGCCGGGCAGCGGCGCGGTGTCGAGGTTCGAAGTGGTCAGCCAGCCATAGGTGAGGCCGAGGATCGGGATGAGCAGGATGATGACGATCAGCCAGACGATCGTCTTCAGGATGCGTTTCAACCAACGCAGCACGATCATGGGTCAAGCTGTCGCGAAATGATCATGTACCCGCCTGGCAAGCCGGAAGCCGATATAGACGGCAATGCCGCCGATCACGATATGCGGCAGGTTGGCGAAGAAGCGCGCCGGGAATTCGATGTCGTTGAGGGAACGGAAGCCGTTGATGAAGATGCCGCCGTCGAGGCAGCCGGAGCCGGTGACGAGGCCGAGGAGGCCATCGAACAGGTAAACCGAGCCGAACAGCTTGAAGTAAAACACCGACTGGCGATGCGAGATGAAGGCTGCAACCGCGGCCCAGACGCCCGAGAAGCCGTGCAGCAGGTCATCATACCACTGCAGGGAGAAGAGACCGAAAAGATAGCCATTGGCGTCGTTGAAGGCAGGAACATAACCGATCGCCACGACGGCGAAGAACAGCACGGCATAGGCCAGGGCGAGTTTCTGGATCAGCGTCATGGAAGGTCCCTCTCCTCGAATGACAGGGGGACGATAGCCGATTCCGTTTCCATGTGCAGCCATGGCTTGTCGGGCGGTGCAACGACGGCGTGAGGTAACCAACGCGGAGGGGCAAAAACAGTTGGCGCCGGGATCTCTCCCAGCGCCTCCCTGTCAGACCAGGACCGTTCAGCGGCGGCAATATCCGAAGAAGATTGCACCTGTCGGCCTTGATTTTGACGACCCGTCCGTCCGCCTCCCCAAAGGACTGCGTCCATTCCGGATCACGTCGGTCTCGCCCTTGCGGGTTTCGGTCGACGTGCCATCGAAGGTCTTGCCCGGCCTTCATGGCTCGCATCGGTCCGCCGTTGGCGTTCGCACGCTTTCCGCGGCCCCGCACATCGCGGCTCTCGACTTCGCAACGAGCAAGCCCGTTGCTGATCTGCGCAGTGCAGGCCTCAGGAGTTCCGCGTGGTTGCCGTTGTCTTTCGACCGTTCAATCCGTGGCCGCCTGAGATGATTTAACCATACGCCCGATCATCGGTGTGCGGAACCATGGTCGGCCTGTGAATACCGGGGTTATCGGGAATAACGTGTGGTAAAAGGGGTTTTTTCGGGTAAACGGGACGGTTTTGCCCAAGTCGCGAATTTGCGTGCAACCGCCTCCGTGCTTGCCGAGTTCTGCGTGCGGCGTTTTCATACGGATAGGACCACCGCAAAGGGAGAGGCGGGTGAAGGTCGGCATCATTCTCAATCCCATTGCCGGTGACGGTCGGCTGAAGCGCGACTGGGCAGATGTCGCCAGCGCGCTCGAACGACATCTCGGTCGTTTCGAAATGCGTGAAACGCAGGCGGAAGGCGATGCAGAGCGCTTGGCAATCGAGTTTGCGGTCGAGGGGTATGATCTGCTCATCGCCGCTGGCGGCGATGGAACTGCTTCCGAAACTGCCGATGGCCTGCTTCAGGCGGCACGGGAGGGGTATGATCGTGCCGCACTCGGTCTGCTTGCATGCGGTACAGGATCGGATTTCGCGCGCGGGCTCGGCTTGCCGGACGATGTCGACGGCGTGCTCGAGCGGATCGCCGCTTGCGAGATACGAATGATCGATGTCGGGCGCATCTCCTACATCAACGATCACGGCGCCCTAGCCAGCCGGCATTTCATCAACATCGCCAGCCTCGGCCTGTCCGGTCATGTCGATCGCGCTGTGAATGCGGACAGGCGCAAAGGACGCATCCCCGCAAAAGCCCTGTTTTTGTGGCGAACGGTCACGGAGTTCTTCAACTACCACTTCGACGATGTCGTGATCACAATCGACGACGGCGAACCGATCGCGGGACGCGTCGCGTTGGTAGCGATTGCCAACGGTCCCTTCTTCGGTGGCGGCATGATGATTGCACCGGACGCCTCGCTGGACGACGGACAGTTCGACATCGTCATCCTGCACGCCGGGGGCAAGATCGCCCTCATGCGTGACATCCGCCTGCTCTACACCGGAGGCCATCGCAACCACCCGGCGGTCACTATCCTGCGTGGCAGGAAGGTCCTGGTCGAGCCGGCGGGTGGTGCGTTCGAAAACAGTGCGTTGATCGATATAGACGGCGAAGCGCCGGGCCGCGCTCCCGCCGAGTTCGAGATCATGCCCGGCGCCTTGAAGCTGAAGTGCTGATTAAAGCGCTTCGCGTCTTGAGTCAGCAGCCTGTCGAGCCGATTCCAGAGACTTCAGCAAGCTGCTGAAATGATTGGGTTCTCTGTTGGATGCTGTGTCGATCTTACGGAAACAACGGGTCTTGTGCCATTTCGAGATGCAGCTGCTTGCCACTCCAGGGGTGTGCCTCGCAGACTGCTTCGTCGAGTTCGACGCCGAGGCCGGGTTCTTTCGATGGGATGACCCAGCCGTCCTGCCATTCGATCTTTTTCTTGAGCAGGGTGGCGTGGAAACCGTCCCATTGCTTCAGGGATTCCAGGATGAGGAAGTTCGGCAGCGTCGCGGCGATCTGGATGTTGGCAGCGCCTACGATCGGACCGCAATAGCAATGCGGTGCGATCTGGATGTGATAGGCCTCCGCCATCGCCGCGATCTTCTTGGTTTCGAGGATGCCACCGGAGCGGCCGAGGTCCGGCTGCAGGATGGTAGCGGCGCGGTTCTCGATGACACGCGCGAATTCGAACTTGGTGGTCAGGCGTTCGCCGGTGGCGATTGGGATCGAGGTGCCACGCGCCACCTGCGCCATCACTTCCGGCATGTCCGGCGGTACCGGCTCCTCGAACCACAGCGGGTCATAGGGCTCGATGGCGCGGGCTATACGCAGGGCACCCGAAGCGGTGAATTGGCCGTGCGTGCCAAACAGGATGTCGGCCCGGGTGCCGACCGCTTCGCGGATCGCCTTGATCATGCGGGCTGAGAGGTCGATGTCGACAAGACGTGGCTGATGACCGTCAAAGGCGGTGTAGGGGCCGGCAGGATCGAGCTTCACGGCATTGAAGCCTTGCTCGACATAAAGTGCGGCGCATTCGGCGGCGAGGTCGGGATCGTTGTAGACGTTGCGTCCGCGAGCGTCCTCCGAATGGACGCTGCCTTCATGCGGGTAGAGGTAGGTGTAGGAACGCAGCTTTTCATGCACTTGGCCGCCGAGCAGCTTGTAGACCGGTTGGCCGGCTTCCTTGCCGATGATGTCCCAGCAGGCCATTTCAAGAGCCGAGAAACAGCCCATGCCGGACACGTCGGGTCTTTGGGTGAAACCCGAGGAATAGCAGCGGCGGAAGAAACTCTCGATATCGTGTGGGTCGCGGCCGACCAGATAACGTTCGGCCATGTCCTCAATCATGCGGGCCGTGACGTGCCCGGAGAAGGTGGCGTTGTAGGCCTCGCCATAGCCGACCACATTGGCATCGGTCGTCAGCTTGACGAAGATGAAATACTTGCCGCCGATGCCAGGTGGCGGATTGCCGACGACCCAGGTCTTCACATCGGTGATTTTCATCGATTGTCCTCCAGAACCATTTCAGCGCCCTTCCACCCCGTCATGATCGAGGCGGCGTTGGTGTTGCCGGCGATGTTGTCGGGAAAGATCGACGCGTCGATGACGCGCAGACCGCCAAGGCCATGGACCTTGAGGCGTGGGTCGACGACCGCGCGAGCAGGGTCCGACCCCATGCGGCATGTTGATACGGGGTGATAGACCGTGCCGGAGCGCTTCCTGAAATCCTGAATCAGGTCAGCGTCGGAAGCGATTGAAGGCCCAGGCAAAACCTCTTCCGCGATCACGTCGGCGAGCGCCGGCTGTGCCGCGATCCGACGCAGGAACTTCACGGCGTCGAGCATCTCCGACACGTCTTCGTTGGTCGAGAAGGCGTTGGGGCTGATCCTGGGATGATCGAGCGCATCCTTCGAGCGGATCATGATTTCGCCGCGGCTGGAGGGGCGGCAGTTGGACAGGCCGATGGAAAAGCCTGGCCATGGGTCAGGCGAAAGGATCGGCCGCTCGCCGGGTTTCGGCAGCACGGTGGAAAAGGCCTGGAAGTAGAGCTGCATGTTCGGGCGGGGCTGGCCGGGATCCGTGCGGAAGAAACCACCGCCCTGGTTCATCGACATCGACAGCGGTCCGGAGCGCAGTACGAGGTAATGCAGGCCGACCAGAAGCTTGCCCCACCATGGCCGCAGGACCTGATTGAGGGTCGGCCATCTGGCCTTCCAGGTGTAGTTGATGCCTTGGTGGTCCTGCAGATTGCGACCGACATTGTCCGACTGCTGAACGAGCGGAATATCGAGGTCGGACAACAGGTCGGCTGGCCCTACGCCGGAAAGCTGCAGCAGCTGCGGCGAGTTGATCGAGCCGCCGGACAGGATCACCTCGCGGCCGGCGCGTGCCGTTCTGGTCTCGCCGTTCTGGACATATTCGATGCCGGTCGCACGCCTGCCTTCGAAGAGGATTTTCGTCGCCAGGGCTCTCATTTCGACACGGACATTATCGCGTTTCATCGCCGGGCGAAGAAAACCTCGCGCCGTCGACATGCGGCGACCGTTCTTGGTCGTGATCTGGTAGATGCCGGCGCCTTCCTGGCTTGCGCCGTTGAAGTCGTCATTGGCGTGCAGGCCGGCCTGTTCGGCAGCCTCCAGGAAGCGGATCGTCAGCCGATGGACCCGCGCCCGATTGTCGGTAATGTGGATCGGGCCGCCGCGACCGCGCCATTGATCGGCACCTGCCTCATTATCCTCGATTGCCTTGAAGACCGGAAGCACGTCGTCATAACCCCAGCCCGGGTTGCCGGCGGCTGCCCAGGCGTCGAAATCTTCGCGGGCGCCGCGGATCCAGACCATGGCGTTGATCGAGCTCGATCCACCCAGAATCTTGCCGCGAGGCCAATGATCGACATTGCCGGCAAGACCGGGGTCAGGCTCGGTCTTGTAGTTCCAGTTCACGGCAGGGTCGAAAAAGGTCTTGCCGTAACCCAGCGGCATCTGCACGAAGAAGCGATTGTCGCCGCCGCCAGCTTCCAGCACGAGCACGGAAAAACGTCCGGACGCCGAAAGTTTCTCCGCCACGACCGAGCCGGCCGAGCCGGATCCGACGACGATAAAATCATAAGTCTGCATGGCGAATGGCGGTACCCAGTCTGCTTTTGACCAAGACTAGCTGTCGCATTCGTCGCCATCACCGGCACTTCCGGCATGCGGTGTGAGAAAAACGACCACAGCGGCAGGCTGTTCGTTTCCCGCAAGGGCGGTGTGTCTGAGCGTCGGCGTTGACGCTTTCCCGTCGCGCGGCTACGGCATCATGACATTCTGGCTCAAGGGATCTTCGCATGGTGCACTACGCAGATGGAAAACCGAATGGCGACCTGACGCTGCGGACACTGGCGATGCCTTCGGATGCCAATGCGGCCGGCGATATTTTCGGAGGCTGGGTCATGGCGCAGATGGACTTGGCCTGCGGTATCCGTGCAGCCGAGCGGGCCAAGGGCAGGGTGGTGACCGCCGCCGTGAAGGAGATGTCCTTTGCCAAACCGATGAAGATCGGCGACACGCTTTGCATCTATACGGTCGTGGAGCGCGTCGGCCGTACCTCGATGACGCTGAAGGTCGAAGCCTGGGCGCAGCGCTACCTCTCGGACCTGATGGAGATGGTTACGCATGCCGACTTCGTCATGGTCGCGCTTGACGGTGAAGGCAAGCCGAAGGCCGTGCCTGCCGAATGATCCCGTGGTGCAATTCCAGGAAAAGCGTGTAGCGGTTTCCGTCCGGAATTGCGTAAAAACAAAAAGATAATGCGTCAGGCCGCTGCCTTGACGCCGTCGAAACGGGCGCGGGCTGCGCTGACCCGGCCTGCATTGGCGATGGCCCACTCAGCCAGTCCCTTGACTGGAATCAGCAACTCGCGGCCGAGATCGGTCAGCTCGTAGTCGACCCGAGGGGGAATGGTCGGAAACACGGTGCGTGTGACGAAGCCGTCGCGCTCGAGGCTGCGCAACGTCGTCGTCAGCATCTTCTGGGAGATGTTGCCGATGCAATGCTTCAGCTCGTTGAAGCGCTGCGGGCCTTCGCCCAGATTCTGCACGACCAGCAACGACCATTTGTCGCCGATGCGTTGCAGGATATCGCTGACTGCCAGGCAGTCGCCAGTGACATGCGGGTGCCTCGGTTTCAAAAAAGTGCCTCCTTGCCAAGCGAGTTGACAGTATCAGATATAGCGTCGGTATCCAAATGATACTCCAAGTTTGCCCTTACAAGGAGCCTCCGATGTCAAAACCCAAGATCGCCGTCGTGATCGGTTCGACGCGCGCAACCCGCTTCGCCGATGTGCCGGCGGAGTGGATTGCCAAACTTGCCGCCAAGCACAGCGAGTGGGAAGTCGAACTTGTCGACCTGCGCGATTTCCCGATGCCGTTCTTCGATGAAGCCGCATCCTCGCTGTGGGCGCCGTCCAGGAACGAGATCGCCCAGCGCTGGCAGAAGAAGGTCGATGAATTCGATGCCTTCATCTTCACGGCCAGCGAGTACACGCATGGACCGAGTGCCGTCCTGAAAAACGCGCTCGATTACGCCTACACCGAATGGAACAAGAAGCCGGTCGGTTTCGTCGGCTACGGTGGCGTCGGCGGAGCCCGTGCGATCGAACAGTTGCGCCTGCATGCCATCGAACTGCAGATGGTGCCTGTGCGCACCGCGGTTCATATCGTTTGGGCTGACTACATGGCCATCAAGGGCGGCACCAAGCTGTCGGAACTCGAGCACATCAACCAGGCAGCGGAAGACATGCTCAATCAGCTGTCCTGGTATACGCATGCACTGAAGGCAGCCCGCGATGCCGATCTCGCGACGGCCGACGTGGAAGCTGCCTGAGACAACTTATCGACGAAAGGCAGCCTGCTGCCTTTCGTCCCGCGGCTTGGATCAGCGAGCCATCCCCTGCTGTCCGCCGCCAAGCCGCGTCGCGATGACTTTGTCGATGCGGCGGCCATCGAGGTCGACCACTTCGAAGCGCCAGCCTTGCGCATCGACGGTCTCGCCGGTGGTGGGCAGATGCGCAAGATGCGACAGGAGGTAACCGGCAACGGTTTCGTAGTCGCGGTCTTCGGGCAGGCCGAAGCCGAGCAGATCGGCCATCTCGTCGGCAGGCATATAGCCAGCGAGCAGCCAGGAGCCGTCCTCACGCTGGACGGCGCTCTCTTCCTCGTCACCGGCATCGAGGTCGGATCGGAACACGCCGGTGATCGCTTCCAGAATATCAGCCGGCGTGACGATGCCCTCGAAATGGCCGTACTCGTCATGGACGAGCGCCATCGGCACTTCGGATTCACGCAAGGTTGCAAGCACGTCCAGAGCGTCGGCCTGATCGTGCACGATGGGCGCGGTCTTGACGTGTTTGCGTGGGTCGAGCGCGCGGCCCGCGAGCAAGGCCGCCAGGACATCTCTCGTCTGCACGACGCCAATCATCGCATCGACACTTTCGCCCGCCGGCAGGCGCGAATGCTGGGTTTCCATCAGCAGCTTGCGGATCGCGGCGTCATCAACCTGCAGGTTGATCCAGTCGACATCGGTGCGCGGCGTCATGACGGCGCGCACGGCGCGGTCGCCAAGGCGCATCACGCCGGCGATCATGCGGCGCTCGTCCGACTCGATCGTGCCATGGTGCTCGGCTTCGGCGACAAGCATCTTGATCTCTTCGTCGGTGACCTTTTCCTCGCTTTCACCGCGGAAACCGAGCAGCCACAGGACGGCGCGGCCGGAAATATCGAGGACGAAGACGATCGGCGCCGCGATCTTGGCAAGCACCGCCATGAAAGGCGCTGCGCGCGAAGCGACGCGCTCGGGATCGCGCAGCGCGATCTGCTTTGGCACCAATTCGCCGACGATCAGCGATGCGTAGGTGATGATCGCCACCACGATGCCAACGCCGACAGGATTGGCGAAACGCGGGCCGACACCGGAATCGGCCAGGAAATCCGCGAGCCGTTCGCCCAGTGTGGCGCCCGAAAAGGCGCCGGAAAGAATGCCGACCAGCGTGATGCCGATCTGCACCGAAGACAGGAATTTGCCTGGATTGGCGCCGAGTTCCAGCGCACGCGCTGCACCACTGACATTGCGGTCGATCATCGCCTTGAGCCTTGCCGGACGGGCAGAGACAATGGCGAGTTCGGACATTGCCAAAAGGCCGTTCACGCAGATGAGAGCGACCACGATAGCGATTTCAGCGTAAAGCATGCGCGCTCAATAGCATTGCGCCTGCCACTTCGAAAAGCGGCGGCAGGCGTTTTGTCCAAGGCGTATTGAACTTTGATGGTGCATGCGCTGCTCTAACGGCAGGCGCGATAGCCGTTCCTGCGGTTCTTGATGTCGAAATGGAAGTGGTTGCGGTGATCGTAGTTATAGCCGGGGCCGAGCACGGTGGTGAAGTAGTCGCAGCCGTCCGATCGTACCGAATCAAGGAAACCGCTGGTGCGGAAGGCGAACCAGCCGGGCTTGCGTACGTCGATGTCCTCACCGTTGTTGAGCTCGATGCTCATCACATCGAGCGCGTTGCCCTTGCCGTGTTCGGATAGTACGCCTTCGCCGGCGATCCTGCGGCAGGAATAGCTCGATCCCTGGCGGATCGTCTTCACGCCCGAGAGATAACGCCAGCGTGCGGTCGGTACCAGTTCTCGCCTGGTCCAGGCGGCAAACGTCGCGGCCATGTTGCAGGTCAGCGTTGCCGCCGGCTTCATCTGGACGCTGCCGATCGCGGTGACCTTGACCGGATGTGCAATGCCGCACTGTCCCTCACGGATCGGGGAAAGATCGGCGTAGGCGACATCGAGCCGCTTCAGTTCGTTGCGGCAGTCTATTTCTTCCGAGGACAGCTGCTCCACGGGCGACATCGGTTCGTCCATGCGCGGATAGGCTGCCGTCATGTAGGGGTTGGACGGCACCAGGGTTTGCATGCCGGACAATTCTGGTGCGGCAGGCGCCATTCTCGGTACCGCAGACGTCGTCGTGCCGACATCGACGGCGGGCTTCAGTTCGAAGACATCGCCGGTCGTGCAGGCGGCGACCGTCGCCAGAATGCTCAGTGCAGCAAGCCGTCTTGTCGCGGCCCATGGCTCGCGCCTGGGTCGCCCGGCGATAAAAGTTACTCCGGCCATCGTTCTTCCCGTCCCTCGGGCAAGCCCCTCGAGCCAAGGCCGTTTTACGCCTCAAGGGTAAAGGAAAGCTCAGCAGTGCGGTTTACAGCTGTGTTGGAAATGCGGCGGAAAGGCTATTGGCAGAAGGTGCCGCCATTCCTGCGCGGGGCGAGATCAAGATGCAGGTGAAGCGTATGATCGGCGTCGCTGCCGGGCCCCAGCACCGTCTTGAAAGGGCCGCAGGCCACCTTGCGGATTTGCTCGATCAATTTCGCCTGCGGCGGCGAGGTGGTCTTGCCGACTTCAACGACGGTGTCGTCCGCGAGCGTGAACGCGGCGATATCCAGGGCGTTGCCAAAGGCATGTTCCGAAAGCTTGGAACTGCCATTGCGGGGACGGCAGACATAGCCGGACGCCTGTGAAATGGATTTCAACTCCTGGCCAAGTCCGCCCTTCGCGGCCGGGCCAATCACATCCTTGACGAAGCGGGACATGGTTTCGGCCATGGCGCAGTCGAGTTCGGCATCCGGGGTGATCTCGACTGAGTTTCCCAGCTTCCTGAGCACCAACGGGTAGGGGAGCGAGCAGCCAAGCGTGTCATCGCGTTTTGCTTTTGCCTCCTCGAACTCGGCGCCCAGTGCTTTCAGACGTTCGCGGCAGGCCGTTTCCTCCGCTGGCATCTTGTCGGCGGGTATGATGCCGGAACGAGGATCGGGCATCTGCTTTGCTGCGGGTTTTTTCCAGTCCGGAGGCAGTTTTGGGCCTTGGAACGGTTTGCGGCCGTTCGGCTCGCTCGCGACCTCGTCGGGAGAGTCATCGGGGCGCGACTGCGGCAGCGGCGCGTCGGAACGGCTCTCTGGAGCCTTTGGCGTGATTTCGCCCATGTCCCGGCGATGGGCTTCAGGGATCGGCGCCGTCGCGGGCAGTCTCGGGGACTTTGCTGAGGCAAGGCTGCCGTCAAAGAAGGTGGCGACACCCAGAAGTATGAACCCGATTGCCGCCAGCGGTTGTTTCAACAGCGTCATGAAACGCAAACGGTGACCGGCCATGTTGGTTGCCTGGCGCCGAGAAGTCTTCGTTCACAATGGGTTACGGCCTTGTTGCAGAAGACCCGTCCCAGCGCCCCACCAAGGCGGTTGACTGGCAGGGCGCCTAGCCTGAAATGAGCTTCCAGCCTTTCACCGGATGTCCTCGATGTCGCTGATTCTCTCGCCTCGTGTCCTGCCGATCCTCATGCTCATCGCATCGAATGTCTTCATGACCTTCGCCTGGTACGGGCATCTCAAATTCAAAAGCTCGCCGATCTGGATTGCCGTCATGGGCAGCTGGCTGATAGCCTTTTTCGAATACTGGCTGGCCGTGCCGGCGAACCGCATCGGCAATCAGGTCTATTCGGCTGCTGAGCTGAAGACGATGCAGGAGGTGATCACGCTCACCGTCTTCGCTGTGTTCTCGGTGCTCTATCTCAAGGAATCGCTGACCTGGAACCACGCCATCGGTTTCGCGATGATCGCCGGTGGCGCGGCGTTCATCTTCAAGGGATAGATTTCAGCTGTGATGGGATGAAATCGAACGCGCGCAGCGTTATCCTGCCATCGATAGGCCAGGAGGAATTCCCCATGCGCACGCGACTTCTGTTCCATGCGGCGGCCATTCTTGTCGCCATGCCGTTCGTCACCATTCAAGTTCAAGCCGCCGGCGGTGGCGGCGGAAGTGACACACCCAGCCCGACCGTCACCAAATGCAAGAAGGGCGAGGTCTACGACACCAAGTCCAAGAAATGCGCCGCGCCCAAGCAAGGCATGCTTGACGACGGCAACATCTACGAGGCCGGGCACGATCTGGCGATGGCCGGTCGCTATGACGAGGCGATCGCGGTGCTGACGCTTGCGGCCAACAAGAAGGATCCGCGCATTCTCAACTATCTCGGCTATTCACACCGCAAGTCCGGCCGCATCGTCGTAGGCCTCGGTTATTATGAAGAGGCATTGCGGCAGAACCCGGACTACACGCTGGTGCGCGAGTATCTGGGCGAGGCACGCCTGCAGATGGGAGATGTCGTCGGCGCACGCGAGCAACTGGGCGAGATCGAAAAGCGCGCAGGCAAACAATCGCGCGAGTACGGCATGCTGTCCGAGCAGATCGACCACTACGACAGGAGCTGAGCGGGTTTCGGCTTTGCCTTGGTCGTTTCGACAGCGTGGCGCAGCAATAAACCTGCCGATACGGGAGCATCCAAGCCGCTTTTTTGAGATGAAAATCGGTTGGAGCTTGCTATATTATGGGAATCTGAGGTGAGACGGTTCCGTCAGCCAGAAGCTGCCGGACCGTTTTCTTTTTGTACCCAGCGACAGGGTTGGTCCCGATTCAGGGGCCGGCAGGAAAAGGTGTGATGATGAACAAAGTGCCGATGACAGGCGGAGGTTTCGAGTCTCTCAAGGAAGAGCTGCGCTGGCGCCAGCAGGAAGAGCGGCCGCGCATCATCGAAGCGATTTCCGAGGCACGTTCGCATGGCGACCTTTCGGAAAACGCCGAATATCACGCTGCCAAGGAACAGCAGAGCCTCAATGAGGGCCGCGTCAGCGAGCTCGAGGATCTGGTGGCGCGCGCCGAAGTCATCGATGTTTCCAAGCTTTCCGGCAGCACCATCAAGTTCGGTGCCACCGTTGTCCTGGTCGACGAGGATACGGAAGAAAAGAAGACTTATCAGATCGTTGGCGATCAGGAAGCTGACGTCAAGGCTGGCCGCATTTCGATCTCCTCGCCGATCGCGCGTGCGTTGATCGGCAAAGGCGTCGGCGATGCCATCGAAGTCAATGCGCCCGGCGGGGCTCGCGGCTACGAAATCGTCAAGGTCCAGTTCGTCTAGAGGGTTTCCGTTTTAACGGAAGCGCGGAAACGCTCTAACTCTTTGTTTTTGCGCAATTCCAGACGGAAAACCGCTACGCACTTCTCCTGGAATTGCTCTAGGATCTGCCGGTATTCAGGGCGAACCGAGGGCTGTCTTTGGTTCTCCTGGGACCATGCGCCGTCGGCTATCTTTCCTTGAGCCTCAGCAAATCCAGCGCCTCGGCGACCGCAGCCTGTGGTGTTACCGGCTCGTCGCCGTGAGCCACGAGGGTCGAGGCATATTGCCCGCGTGGGCCGGTAAGGCCTGGTTCCGTCGTCAGGAAAATCGCAACGGTGGGCAGGCCGAATGCGGCCGCCAGATGGGTAAGGCCGGTATCGGCGCCAATCACCAGCGTTGAGCGGCCGATCAGGCCTGCGACTTCCGACAACGGCGATTTCGGCACCACCAATGTTGCCGGGACGGCCTTGCCGATCGCCTCGGCCACGGACCGCTCCTTGTCGTTCGACCAGGTCGTGACCGGCGTAAATCCTCGCCTGACCAGCAATTCGGCAGCGGCGATCCATTCCTGTGCCGGCCACTTCTTGTCCTCGCGGCTGGTGCCGTGCAGCAGGGTCGCGACCCGTCCAGCCGGGATCGGCGCGTTGGCGGGCGGAACGGCGATACCGGAATCGAGTGTCGACAGATCCGGTTCGTAGCCGAGAGCCAGTGCGAACAGGCGTCGCGTACGCTCAATTGCGTGCAGATCGCGCGGGACGCCATAACGCTGATTGTAGAAAAGTGCGGCGGAAGGCTCACGCGCGCTAGTCTTGTCGAAGCCGGCGATCGGAGCACCGGCGAATTTCGCGACGAAGGCCGATTTCAGCAGGCCCTGCGCATCCAGCACCAGGTCGTAGTGCGCAGCACGCAAGGCATCGCGCAGGGCGCGGCCCTCGCGCCATGTTGCCGGCGAGGCAAGCTGCCTGCGCCAACGCCGCAGCGCGACCTTGTGAACGGTGCCGATCGCCGGATGCAACGCGACAATGCTGGCGAACGGCTCCTCGACACACCAGTCGAAGCGGATGTTCGGCCGGGCGCGCAAGGCATCCTGAACGGCCGGGAAGGTGTGGATGACATCACCCATCGACGAGGTCTTGACTATCAGGACCTTCATGCTGCCGCCGGCTGTTCCATCAGGCGATCCGCAGCCTGGACGACACGTTCGACGTCGAGCGTGTTGAGGCAGTTCATGTGGCCGAGCGGACAGATCTTCTTGTGGCAGGGCGAGCAGGAAAGCTGCAGCCACACCAGTTCACGTTTCTCGGCGAGCGGTGGCGTGTTTTCCGGTGATGTCGACCCGTAGACGGCGACGATCGGCGTGCCGACGGCTGCCGCGACATGCATCAGGCCGCTGTCGTTGGAGACCGCCAGTCTGGCTGCCGCGATGAGATCGATGGCATCTTCCAGGCGGGTCTTGCCGGCAAGGTCGACACAGCCAGGTGCCAGTGTCGCGATTTCCGCCGTGACCGGGCTGTCGTTCTTCGAGCCGAACAGCACGACCTTGAAACCCTTTGCCATCATGGCGCGGGCAAAGCCGGCATAGGATGCGCTTGGCCAGCGTTTGGCCGGGCCGAATTCCGCCCCCGGCATCATCGCCACGAACCTGCCGGCCTCAAGGTCGTAGCGTGCAAGCAGTTCTGCCTGGTTCGCCTTGTCGACGGTCAGCTTCGGCGCCTGGAAGGCGCCGCCACGCGCCAGAGAAAAGAAACCGTATGCGGTGCGGCGCTTTTCCTTCTTGGGTTGCCCGACGATGTCGGTGAGCAAGCCGTAGCGCATTTCGCGCAGATGTCCGACCCGCTTCGGGATCCGGGCAAAGAACGGGATCAAGGCCGATTTCAAGCTGCCCGGCAGCACATAGGCCATGTCGTAGCGGCCCTTCAGCATGCGGCCGTATCTGCGCCGTACGCCGAGTTCCAGCTTGCCGGACGGCACCGGCATTTCGATCTGCTGGCGAACCTCAGGCATACGCCCGACCAATGGGGCGGCCCATGCCGGCGCCATGACGTCGATGCCGGCATTTGGATAGAGCTCTTTCAATGCCGAAAACAGGCATTGCGCCATGACCATGTCGCCCACCCAGCGGGGGCCGATCACGAGGATCGTCGGGCTTTCAGCCATTCGACATAGTCTTTCACGCCGGTTTCCACATTGCGGAACTCGCCGTTGTAACCGGCAGCACGCAGGCGGGACATATCAGCTTGGGTGAAACTCTGGTAGCTGCCCTTCAGATGGTCGGGGAAGTCGATGTATTCGACGCTGCCCTTGCCGAGCGAAGTGATGACGGTCTCGGCGATGGCACGGAAAGGCTGGGCGCGGCCGGTGCCGCAGTTGAAGATGCCGCTGGCGCCGCGCTTCCAGAGCCACAGATTGACATCGGCGACATCGCCGACATGGATGAAATCGCGGCTCTGCTCGCCCGGACCGAAACCGTCATAGGCACCGAAAAGCTTGGGGTTTTCGCCGCGTCCAACCTGGTTGAACAGATGGAAGGCGACCGAGGCCATGGTGCCCTTGTGCTGCTCGCGCGGGCCATAGACGTTGAAATAGCGCAAGCCGGCGACCTGCGAGTGGCCGGGGCCGACCACGCGGCGAACATAGTCGTCGAACAGCTTTTTCGACCAGGCATAGACGTTGAGCGGCCGCTCGAAGTCCTGCTCTTCGCGAAACACGGAACCGCCGCCATAGACGGAGGCCGATGACGCATAGAGGAACGGAACACGCTGCTCCAGACAGGCGTGCAGCAGGCGCTTCGAATAGGCGAAATTCACGTCCATCATGAATTTGCCGTTCCACTCGGTGGTGGTCGAGCAGGCGCCTTGGTGGAAAACGGCTTCGATCCGCCCGAGCTTGCCTGCCTCGAAAGCGGCCGGGAACTCGTTCATGTCGAGGTAGTCGGCGATCCTGAGGTCGGCCAGGTTGACGATCTTGTGGCCGTCGGTCAGGTCGTCGACCACGAGGATGTCGTCATGGCCTTCGGCATTCAGCGCGGCGACGATGTTGGAGCCGATCATGCCGGCGCCGCCGGTTACGATGATCATCGGGACCTCGGATTGTTGAGCGGATCGCGGTCCTTATAGGAGAGGCGAGAGGGCGTGTCGACAAGAGGCGTCCTGTGATCGGCAAGGAGCATTGCCGCAGTTGCGCTGCCCAGGTTTGCGGTATATCCGCTTGGCCCATGAGCGAGTTGCACCTGTCTTCTCCCGAAATCCTTCACCGCGCGATCGCCCGGTTTGCCGATGTCACCGTCCTGGTGGTCGGTGACCTGATCCTCGACCGTTTCGTCAGCGGCGTGATCGAACGCATCTCGCCGGAAGCACCGATCCCCGTCCTGCATGGCCGCGGCGAAACGCTGGCAATCGGCGGCGCCGGCAACGTGGTTTCCAACATCGTCTCGCTGGGCGGCAAGGCAATCCCGGTCTCGGCGCTCGGCGATGATGCCGCTGCTCGCAACATCATGCGCATGTTCGCCGAACTCGGCGTCGATACCAGCGGCGTCGGCCAGTCGCGGGATCGCATGACGTCCTCGAAGTCGCGTTTCAGCGCGCTCAACCAGCAGGTGCTGCGCTTCGACGAAGAGGAAATCCGCGCGCTGGACACAGCGGAACGCGCAAAGCTGCTTGCGGATTTCCGTGAGGCCCTTTCCAGGGCCGACATAGTCATCCTGTCCGACTACGGCAAAGGCATCCTGCTCGATGGTGTGGCCGCCGAATTGATCGCGGTCTGCCGCGAAGCCGGCAAGCCGGTTCTCGTCGACCCGAAGGGGCGGGATTATGCACGCTATCGCGGCGCCACGGCGGTGACGCCCAACCGCAAGGAACTGGGCGAAGCGGTCGGGCGTTCGGTTTTCGCCGACGACGATATCGTCGCCGCCGGACGTGAATTGATCGCTGCAAACGACTTCGATTTCGTCGTGGCAACCCGCAGCGAAAAGGGCATGAGCGTGGTCGATGCGCAATCGGCACGTCACATCGCGACCCAGGCGCGTGAAGTGTTCGACGTTTCAGGCGCCGGCGACACGGTGATCGCCTCGTTTGCTCTGGCTCATGCGGCAGGTGCCGACCGTGCCGCGGCCGCAGCCATCGCCAATGCCGCCGGCGGCGTCGTCGTCGGCAAGCGCGGCACGGCACGGCTGACGGACGATGAACTGACCGGTGCATTGTTCCGTTCGCATGGTGCTGTCCACAAGGATGCCATCCTCGACATGGCGACCGCGCAGCGCCTTGTGACGACCTGGAAAGACGAAGGCCTGACGGTCGGCTTTACCAACGGTTGCTTCGACATCCTGCATGCCGGCCACGTCAGCCTGCTCAATGCCGCGCGCAGCCAGTGCGACAGGCTGGTGCTGGGGCTGAACAGCGACGCTTCCGTCCGGCGGCTCAAAGGCCCTGAGCGGCCGGTCAATGACCAGCACGACCGTGCCTGCGTGCTGTCGGCACTCGCGTCCATCGATGCCGTGGTGGTGTTCGAAGAGGATACGCCACTGAAACTGATCGAGGCGCTGCAGCCCGATATTCTGGTCAAGGGCGCGGACTACACCGTCGACCAGGTCGTCGGCGCCGACGTGGTGCAAAAGGCCGGTGGCCGTGTGGTCCTCGTCGATCTCGTTGCCGGGAAAAGCACCACCGGCACCATTGGCAAATTGCGTGCCGGTAGCGGAAACTGAAAAATCCATGTCCAAACTGAACGACTATCTTGTCCGCTCGGCTGACGCGATCACGACCATGGTCGAACGCGACCTGACGGGCGAAATGCAGCGGGCGACCGATGCTGTCGTGGCGGCATTGTCTGCAGGCAAGGCCTTTCTGATCTGTGGCAATGGTGGTTCGGCAAGCGATGCCATCCATATCGCAGGCGAACTGGTCGGGCGCTTCCTGAAGGAGCGCAAGGCCTACAACGTCATCGCGCTGCCCGCCAATACGGCGGTTCTGACGGCCTGGGGCAATGACTACGGTTTCGACACCGTGTTTTCCCGGCAGGTGGAGGCGCATGGCGCCGACGGTGCGGTGCTGCTGGCGATCTCGACCAGCGGCAATTCCCCTTCCATCCTTGCAGCTGCGGAACAGGCACGCGCGATGGGCATGACGGTGATCGGCCTGACAGGAGACAGCGGCGGCAAATTGAAGCCGTTGTGCGATGTCCTGCTCAACGTACCGTCCAGTTCCACGCCGATCATCCAGCAGGGCCATATCTGCCTGTACCACTATCTCTGCGAAGAGGTAGAAAGCCGGCTGAGCAACGGCCCCGCTGCCTGATGCCGAAAATGAAGGCTCCGCATCCGCTTGAGGAGCCGGGGCTTTGGGTCGAGCGGATTGGCGAGAAGGCCTTTCCCGAGGGGTGTCCAGTGCTCTTCCTCGACCGGGACGGCACCATCAACGTCGACACCGGCTATCCAAGCGACCCTGAGCAGGTGGTGCTGCGCGATGAGATCATCCCAGCCATCCAGGCTGCCAACCAAGCCGGCTGGCCGGTGGTGATCGTCACCAATCAATCCGGTATCGCACGCGGCTATTTCGGCTGGGACGTCTTTGCGGCCGTGAATTACCGCGTTCTGGAACTCCTGGGCGAGAAAAGCTGTTCCGTCGACATGGTTCTTGCCTGCGCCTACCACGAAGCAGGCACCGGTGTGTTCGGCGCAGGAGATCATCCAATGCGCAAGCCCAACCCCGGCATGTTGTTGAGGGCGGCTAAGATACTGGGAGCCGACATCCCCGGATCAATCATGGTCGGCGACAAGCATGCCGATGTCGAGGCTGGGCGCCGCGCAGGGTTGTCGCGATTGTTCCTGGTGAGAGACGGGGATGCCGCAGCCGAGCACGCGGCGGCGACTGAAATCCGGTCTATTCGCCAGCCTTGAATTCGCTCTGGCCGGCGCGATGCGCGTCGCGCGCCTCGAACAGCTTCGCCTCGGTCACGTAGGAATAGAGGAAAACCATCGCCGAGTGGACATAGCCATGGCGGCCGCACAGGAAATAACGCTTGCCGACATAGAATTTCAGGAAATTGATCCAGGGTGAGAACATAAGGCGCGACATGCTGGGCTTTGCGCCTTGCTCCAACTGCGCTTCGACCTTGAGCGACGAATAGGAATTCGTGCGTTTCAATTCATCGGTCAGCGACGTTGCCCGCCGATGCAGCAACATGCCTTTTGCAACGATCGCCGTCTTGCCCGGCACCCTGAAGGATTCATGCACGCGCTGCGCAACGTCCATCGTCGCCTTGTCGCGGCGGAACAGGCGGAAGATGCGGTTGTGCGCCACCCCGCGATGGGCATAGCCATAGCCCTTCAGGTAGTCGCGGCGGCGCACGAACCAGCCGTCAATGCCGGTTTCGCCCGATTGTGTGATTTCGATGATGGACTGCTTCAACTCGGCGTCGGCGCGCTCATCTGCCTCGATGCAGAGGCACCAGGGCTGGCTGGCCCGTTCCAGCGCAAAAAGCCGCTGCCTGGCGAAACCGGGCCAGTCATTGTGGAAGAGGCGGATCGGATAGCCCTTGGCGATAAATTCCTGAATGCACTCGAGGGTGCCGTCGGTCGAGCCGGAATCCACCACCACGATATCGGCGCAGAAGTCGACGCTCTCCAGGCAGTCGGCAATCATGTCGACTTCATTCCTGCAGATGATGAGAGCGGAAACCGGCGTGTTGAACTGAGACATGGGGAGGAAATTAGTAGCGGGACGAGCTGTGTCCAGCCATGCGCCTTTACTGTGTTTGGTTCAAGGCGCTGATTTCAACTAGGCCTTCATCTTTTACCTTGCGGATCGTCAATGCGGTGCGCACCGTATCGACATTCGGCGTGGACGTCAGTTCTTCGATGACGAAGCTCTGGAACGTCGCCAGATCCCTGGTCACGCAATGCAGCAGGAAGTCGGACTCGCCCGACACCATCCAGGCATCGCGCACGATTGGCCAGTTGCGGGTGCGCTCGGCGAAGGCCTTCAATTCCGCGTCTGCCTGGTGATGCAGGCCGATCAGGCAGAACGCCACCACGTCCATGCCGAGCGCCGGCGCGTTGAGCAGGGCGCGATAGCCGCGGATGATGCCGGTTTCCTCGAGCCGTTTGACGCGGCGCAGACAAGGTGGCGCGGATATGCCGACGCGGCGCGAAAGCTCGACATTGGTCATGCGTCCGTCGCGCTGCAATTCCCGCAGGATCTTCCAGTCAATGGCGTCGAGATCGGCCTTAATCGGCATGGTTGTCCGCCTGTCGCGCAAGAATCTTTCGCAAACACGTCATTAAACGAGTTTGCGGGCCACGCCATCCCTAGAAGCGGGGAATTTTCAGCATTCACCGGTGATTAACCATGTGGTCGCGGGTTCGACCCGCGGCACAAGCATTATGGGGACACTTGTCGCACGTCCTTGCTGGCAGAGAGGGCAGCACTTACATTGCGCGCAACAGTTGCCGCTCGTTTCGGGCCGCTTGGTGCGGCTGTCTTTCGTAAAGGCCATTCCATGACCGTCAAGCACGCGCCCGTCCTCATCATCGGCTCCGGCCCTGCCGGTTATACGGCGGCCATCTATGCCGCCCGCGCCATGCTGAAGCCCATGCTGGTGGCGGGTTTGCAGCAGGGTGGCCAGCTGATGATAACCACGGATGTCGAAAACTATCCCGGCTTCGGCGAGCCGGTGCAGGGCCCGTGGCTGATGAGCGAAATGCAGAAGCAGGCTGAACATGTCGGTACCGACATCATCAACGACATCATCACCGAGGTCGACCTCGACGTCCGTCCGTTCAAGGCCAAGGGCGATTCCGGCACGACCTATACGGCGGATGCGCTGATCATCGCCACCGGCGCGCAGGCGAAATGGCTGGGCATTCCTTCGGAGCAGACCTTCATGGGCTTCGGTGTTTCTGCCTGCGCCACCTGCGACGGGTTCTTCTATCGCGGCAAGGATGTCGCGGTAGTCGGCGGCGGCAATTCGGCGGTTGAAGAGGCGCTCTACCTCTCCAACCTGGCCAAGTCAGTCACTGTGATCCATCGCCGCAGCGAGTTCAGGTCCGAGCGCATCCTGCGCGAGCGCTTGATGAAGAAGGACAATGTCCGCGTCATCTGGGACACGGTCGTTGACGAGATCACCGGGCGTCCAGGCCAGGCACCGCTGCCGCCTTCGGTCGAAGGACTGAAGCTGCGCAACGTAGCGACCGGCCAGGAAAGCCAGCTGAAGGTCGATGGCGTGTTCGTGGCGATCGGCCACGCGCCGGCAGTCGAGCTGTTCACGGGCAAGCTCAAGCATAAGCCCAACGGGTATCTGTGGACGGCGGCGGATTCGACGCGCACCGATGTGCCGGGGGTGTTCGCTGCCGGCGATGTGACGGACGACATCTATCGCCAGGCGGTGACGGCGGCCGGCATGGGCTGCATGGCGGCGCTGGAAGCGGAAAAATATCTTGCTGGGATAGAGGTACATCGGGAAGCGGCGGAGTAAGCCGCAAAATCTCCGAAATCTTTCTTCAGACGCCAAAACGAAACGAGGGGAATCATGGCGCTGGATTGGGACAAACTTCGCGTGTTTCACGCAGCCGCCGAGGCTGGGTCGTTCACGCATGCGGCCGAGACACTGCATCTTTCGCAGTCGGCCATTTCGAGGCAGGTCAGCGCGCTGGAACATGATGTCGGCGTGCCGCTGTTCCATCGCCATGCGCGCGGCCTCGTGCTGACCGAGCAAGGCGAGATGCTGTTTCGCACGGCGCATGACGTGCTGATGAAGCTGGAATCGATCAAGACCCGGCTCGCTGAATCCAAGGATCGGCCGTCGGGTATCCTGCGTGTGACCACCACCGTGGGCCTCGGCGCCGGCTGGCTGACCGACCGGGTCCAGGAATTCATCGACCTCTATCCGGAGATTCACCTGCAGCTCATCCTCGCCAATGAGGAGCTGGACCTGACCATGCGCCAGGCCGACTGCGCGATCCGGCTGCGGCAGCCGCAACAGCCGGACCTGATCCAGCGTCGCCTGTTCACAGTGCACTTCCACCTCTATGCGTCGCCTGCCTATGTGAACAAGTTCGGCAAACCGGCGACGGTGGCTGAACTGAAGAACCATCGCATCGTCACCTTCGGCGTGCCGGTGCCGACGCATCTGTCGGAGCTCAACTGGCTGGAGACGGTCGGCGACTTCGAAAGCGGTCAGCGCGTGCCGACGCTGCAGATCAACGACATCCTGTCGATCAAGCGCGCCGTGCAGGGCGGCGCCGGCATCGCGATGCTGCCGGACTATGTCGTCGGCAAGGATGCGGGCCTGGTGCAGCTCCTGCCTGAGACCGAGGTGCCGTCCTTCGATACCTACTTCGCTTATCCCGACGCGATGAAGAACCAGGCCAAGCTGCACGTCTTCCGCGACTTCATCATTGCCAAGGCCCGCAACTGGTCCTATTGAGCCCGCGCTGCCGGGTCTCTCATCTGGCTAGGCGCCAGGCCATGGCGTCAGTCGCGGCAGCCAGCCGGGAACAGCGCGGCGATAGTTTTCGTACTCGGCGCCATAGCGCCTGGCGAGGGTCGGCTCTTCATAGAAGTGCACGAATGAAGCCATTGCGATGCCCATGACCAGGCCGTAGAGGGCGACCGCCCAGCTTGCGAAAAGCAGAGCCTGGCCGGCGATGATCGACAGCACCGCGACATACATCGGGTTGCGGACATGGCGATAGATGCCGCCGACCACCAGCTTTTCGGTCGGGGCGACCGGTGCCGGTGTGCCGAGCCCTTCCAGGGCGAAGCGGGCAAAGGAATGCAGAAGCACCACGATTGCCGCCAGGATCAGCAACCATCCGATCGCGACGACAGGCACTGTCGCCGAGAAGGGGAGGCGGTAATGATCGAGGATCAGCCAGGGCAGCAGCCCGGCAACGACACAGGGCGCGGCCAGGAAAAAAAGCGCACTGCCGAAAACTGCGGAAGTCCTGGTCTTCATGGCGATCCCCCAGTTGTTCCACGCTAGAGCGACCTTTGATATGGCACATGACCTTTTCCGAAAATCGGTTCCGATTTTCGGGGGCATGCGCAAGCCGATCAGCGTTACCGTCGTTATTCCTGTTGCCTGTTTTGTCGGCAGGCCTTGGTCTTTCTTCCGCCTATGAATGCATCGATCTGCGGTGCAACATGCTGCTGTGGGAGCAATATGCCTGCGTTTCTGGCCCTATGGCCAAGAAATGTACGTTGGACCACAGCCTATGCCTTTTTGCATGTGTGCGTTGCAAAATAGATGCTTGTTTGTTGGGCAGGATGCGCCCATATATCAATCATCTCCTGGGCGCGTTCTCCTCCCATTAGCGCCCTCGAGTGTTCCCCTCTGGAGGTTTAGCCCTAACGGGCACTTCCATTCAACTTAGCCGGGTCTTCGTGATCCGGCTTTTTTGTTGCCCGAAGAGGGAAGCAATCGAATACCGCAAGGCTCTGGCACTGAGCTGATCCCTCCGTACGGAGCGGGCGCTCGGAAAGGCTTGGGGCGTGTCGCACCGAACCTGTCGAATGTTAGTTATTCGTCATGTAACGGTCACGTGTAACCCCAAGTAACATGCATAGGGCGCGAATTAGCGCGTAAACACGTAGTCAGGACGCGGTCAGATTCGTTCGAGGGATGGGGGCATCTCACGCTCGATCAGGCTCTGGCAACGACCGCGTCCAGCCTTATTCTTCCGGTCGAGGTAACGGTCCCTGGATTGGATACATGCGGCGGACCTGACGTCTTTTCTCCCAAGAAAGCGGTCCGCGAAAACGGCGTCCAGCATGGCTGGACGCCGTTTTTCTTTCACGCCCAAATCGCTTTCCGGCTTGAGCATTTTGTAGCCAAGTGGAATCACTTGGCGTTACAAGAATGCGGGGAAAACAAAAACTTAGAGCGTTTCCGCGTTTCCGTGAAAAACGGAAACGCTCTAGGGCCGGGAAGCCTGTTCAGTCAGGCATCTTCAGGCGGCCTTGCCGTTGGCGTTCATCACGTCATCGGCGAGACGGCCGGTCAATTCCGCCATGTGGTCGAAACTCGCCCGATAGCTGGCGACGCCCGCCGTCGCGGACCGGAGTTCGATGATCAGGTCACCGATCTCGGCCTGCGGCATGGTCGCTTCCACGACATCCCAGCCCTGCCAGTCGGCGCGGGCGTCATAGCCGAGAATCTGTCCGCGCCGCTGCGGGATGAGCGCGATGATCCTGGCCGTGGCGTCGGAAGGGGTGACGATCTCGACCTTCATGATCGGCTCGAGCAGCACTGGTGAGCAGGTCGCCATGCCCTCCTTCATGGCGAGCTTTGCCGCCATCTGGAACGCCATGTCGGAAGAATCGACCGCATGGTAGGAGCCATCGGAAAGATTGACGGCGACGTCGACGACAGGGAAGCCAAGCGGGCCGGATTTCAGATAGTCGCGTGCGCCCGTCTCGACCGACTGGATGTAGGTCTTGGGCACGACGCCGCCGGTGATGGTGTCGGTGAACTGGAAGCCGGTGCCGCGCGGCAATGGCTTGATCTCCAGCACGACATCGCCGAACTGTCCGTGACCGCCCGACTGCTTCTTGTGACGGCCGCGCTGCTGCACCGACTTGCGGATGGTTTCGCGATAGGGCACCGCGGGCGCATGTCCTTCGACAGGGATCTGGTTCTTGCCCTCCAGCCGTTCGCGCACCACGCGCAGATGCATCTCGCCATGGCCGGACAGCACGGTCTCGGCCGAGTCCTGGTTGTGCCTGAGGCTGAGTGAAGGATCCTCCTCGGCGAGGCGCTGAATGGCCGCCGACATCTTGACGTCGTCCTTGCGTTCTTTCGGCCGCAGGGCAAAAGCATAAACCGGTTGCGGCGGCGCGAGATCGACGAGTGGTTTGACGCCGCCCTTTGCCGACGTCAGGGTCTGGCCGGTGCGGACTTCGTCCAGCTTGCCGAGCGCGACCGTCTCGCCGACCTTCGCCGCGCTCAGCTTCGACTGGTCCTTGCCGAGCATGCGGTAGATGCCGGACACCTTCGTGCTGTTGCCGTCGGGCAGGAACAGCTCGGTGCCGTCGTTGACCTGGCCCGAGAGAATGCGGGAGACCGAAAGCTTGCCGCCATGCGGCGTGTGGATGGTCTTCATCACCTGCACGACCGTCGCTGCGCCATCCGGCGTGCCGAGGCGCCTGCGCGTCGCCTCGATGTCCGGTGCATCGTGGCGGATCGTTTTCAGCAGCCGCAGAACGCCGTTGCCTTTCTCCGCCGTGCCGATCAGCACAGGCGTAACGGTGCCCGCGCGCAAATCGGCGGCGAGGTCGTCGAAGATGGCGTCCTTCGGCGGTTCGATCTCCTCCAGCAACTGCTCCATGAGCTGGTCGTCGTGATCGGCGAGTGTTTCCAGCATCGAGAACCGCGCCTCGATCTCACGCGCCTTGTCGTCGCCGGGGATTTCGGCGACTTCGCTCTCGGCATATTCGCGGTAGATGTAGGCACGTTCGAGCGCGAGGTCGATCGAGCCGATGACGACGCCGTCCTTGCGCAGCGGGATCTGGCGCAGCAGCAGCGGCACGGAACTTGTCGGCTGCAGCATCTTCAGCGTCTCGCGTACGCCGGCGATCGCCTTGTCGACCTTGTTCAGGAACAGGATGCGCGGCACGCCGAGATCGTCCAGCTTGCGCATGATGAGCTGCAGGGCCGGGATCTTCTTCTCATCCGCCTCGGCGACCACGACGGCGATGTCGCAACCCGCCAGGACAGGCTCGGCTTCGAACGCGAACTCGATGGAGCCGGGGCAATCGATGAAGGTGAACTCGTCGCCCATGAATTCGGTGGTGGCAACGGTTGCCTCGACGCTCATGGCATGGGCGCGGGCTTCGGCGGAATGGTCCGATACCGTGTTGCCGGATGAAACCGGGTTCTGGCGAGGAATGGCGCCCGTTCGGGCGAGAATAGCTTCGAGAAGTGTCGTCTTACCGCTTGCGAAGGGACCGACTATGGCGATGCATTTCGGTCCCGAGCGTCGTCCTCCGGCGCGATTACCCATGCTGACCTCCACTCAGGCATTCCGCTGAGAGCGGCGGCCGGCCTGTCGGCCGTCGCAGGTCGAAAGCGTTTGCAAGCGACCTGGAAACATCGAAACATGGGTTCGAAAGCAGGGCAAGGAAAATAGATGACGCCATGCTTGGTCGACAAAGAGACTGCCCTGCAAATCCTGAAGGAGAATTCGATGAAGATCATCGCCTGCGGCAGCGTGCCGACCGTTCTCGCCTCGAACGCCTATTTCACCGGCAGGGTGACGCAGAACCCGATCATCGAGGCGGAGGCGCCGGCGCGGCTGAGAGCGACCTCGGTGAGTTTCGAGGCGGGTGCACGTACCCACTGGCACGCGCATCCGCTCGGCCAGACCATCCATGTCGTCTCCGGTGCCGGGCTGGCGCAGAGCTGGGGCGGGCCGATCCAGCAGATCAGGGCCGGCGACACCGTCTGGTTCGAGCCTGGCGAGAAGCACTGGCATGGTGCGGCCAGCAAGACGGCGATGACCCATATCGCCATGCAGGAAGCGTTGAATGGTTCGCCGGTCGACTGGCTGGAGCCGGTCAGCGACGAGCAGTATCAGGGCTGACCTGATGCTACCTGCCAAAAAAAGCCCGGTCGTGACCGGGCTTTTTTGAGTGGTGCGAACCGCCTGGCGGCTTAGCTGAGGCTGCCCGTGAAGCGCTGGATGCGCGTGCAGGCTTCTTCCAGCAACGTTTCGGACGTTGCGTAGGAGATGCGGAAGTTCGGGCCGAGGCCGAACGCCGAACCGAACACCACCGCCACGCCTTCGGCTTCCAGCAGTTCCGAGCAGAAGGTCTCGTCGGAATCGATGATTTTGCCGCCCTGCGTCTTTCGTCCGATCAGCTCGGCGCAGGATGGATAGACATAGAACGCGCCTTCCGGCGACGGGCAGGAGATGCCACGGGCCTGGTTCAGCATCGACACGACGAGGTCGCGGCGCGCCTGGAAGATCGCCTTGTTCTTCTTCACGAAATCCTGTGGGCCGTTGAGCGCTTCCACCGAGGCCCACTGTGCGATCGTGCAGGCGCCCGAGGTCTGCTGGCCCTGGATCATGTCCATCGCCTTGATCAGCGGCAGCGGTCCGGCTGCGTAGCCGATGCGCCAGCCGGTCATGGCGTAGGCCTTGGACACGCCGTTCATCGTCAGCGTGCGCTCATAGAGGCGCGGCTCGACCTCGGCGATCGTCCTGAAGACGAAATCGCCATAGGTGAGGTGCTCGTACATGTCGTCGGTCAGGATCCAGACCTGCGGGTGTTTCAGCAGCACCTCGGCAAGCGCCTTGAGTTCGGTCTCGGTGTAGGCAGCACCCGACGGGTTGGATGGCGAGTTCATCACCAGCCATTTCGTCTTCGGCGTGATGACCTTCTCCAGGCCTTCGGCCGTCAGCTTGAAGCCGTTGTCGATGCTGGTCTCGGCGAAGGTCGCCGTGCCGCCGCAGATCGCCACCATCTCTGGGTAGCTCACCCAATAGGGACGGGGAATGACCACTTCGTCGCCGGGGTTCAGCGTCGCCATGAAGGCGTTGAACAGGATCTGCTTGCCCCCGGTGCCGACGATGGTCTGCTCCGGCTTGTAGTCGAGATTGTTCTCGCGCTTGAACTTCCTGGCGATCGCGTCGCGCAGCGGGACAATGCCGGAAACCGGCGGATATTTGGTCTCACCGCGGCGGATCGCTTCGATCGCCGCGTTCTTGACGTTGTCGGGCGTGTCGAAATCGGGCTCGCCGGCGCCGAGGCCGATGATGTCGCGGCCGGCGTTTTTCAGCTCGCGCGCTTTCTGCGTCACCGCGATGGTCGCGGAAGGCTTTACGCGGGAAAGGGCATCGGCGAGGAAGGCCATGACATCATCTCCATGAGGGAGCTGCCAAACGCGGCAGCGGCGTCTCTATTGTCGTATCGGCAAAACAAGCGCAAGCTTCGTTTGCTGAGCCAAAGGCTCAGTTTTGGCTTCGCCAGAGCCATTCGGGATCATTAACGCGTGATAAAACCTTGGCCGGTAAATTGGCCTGGTTTTCGCACGCGACGAAGTGAGGGACAGTGTCGCGCAGCATAGGGCTCGCTCATATCATCCGTCACGATGATGGCACCTCGACCGGGGTGTGGGGCCTGTACACCCTGAAGAGCGCGTTCCAGCCGATCTTCGCCTTCGAGGAAGGCAAACTCTCCATCGCGGCCTTCGAAGGGCTGATACGGCCGTTCCGCGACGGCGAACCGCAATCGCCGGGTCAGTTCTTCGCCACCTGCCCGCCCGTCGACAGGCTGCATATCGAAGCGCTGACCAGAACATTGCACCTGCTCAATGCCGGTGCCTGCCTGCCGGAAGACGCCAGCATCTTCATCAACTTCGATCCATCCGTTTTCATCGACCGTGCGGTGTCGGACAACGCGTTGCGCGAGATGCGCCTGGTGCTGCACGAAGCGGGTATCGATCCCAAGCGGGTCGTCTGCGAGGTGACGGAACAACGCTCGGCGTCCAAGGATGCGCTCGGCGATTTCGTCGACGCGCTGCGGGCTAACGGGTTCCGTATCGCCGTCGACGACTACGGCGCCGATGATTCCGACATCAATCGCATCAAGGAGCTGAAGCCGGACATCGTGAAGTTCGATGCGCACTGGATCACCCAGCTGATGGAATCTGGCGCCGGCTTCGCCTTGCTGATGACCATGGTGGCGGCGTTCGAAGGTCGTGGCATCCGGACGGTTTTCGAAGGCATCGAAGAGACCTGGCAGCTCGATCTTGCCGAAAAATCCGGGGCGTCCATGGTGCAGGGTTACGTCCTGGCCAAGCCGGAAATCGCGCCGACCAGTTTCCGCAGCTATGCCAGGCCCGTGCACATGCCTGAACCCGGGCAGCGGGCCAGTGGTGATCTCGGCGACGGCATCTCGACCCAACCAGCCCGGCCGACCAGGGTTTTCGGCAAGCGCATCATTCAGTGAGCGCTTGACGGCCAGCAGTTCCAGCAACGGCGCGCAACTGTTTTGCAAAGGTCGGCAGGCAGGTCGCGTTACCGGCGCTGCTCATGTCGTCCGGTTTCGGGTGGCCGCATTGTCGGTGACACGCTTTCGATGATCCGGGGGCAGGGACACATCAACGGCGTTGATTGATATTCACAAAAAGAAATCGCTGGTTGCCGGGGTTCTGCTCGGGCAAACGGATGCTTCGAGGGAGCCAGGATGACCATTCTCTACAGCATGATCGACAGTGGCAATTGCTACAAGCCGCGCCTGCTGATGGCCAAGCTCGGTCGGTCCTTCACCAATGTCGAGGTGTCGTCGCATGACGGGGCAACGCGCACTCCGGACTATGTGGCCAAGAATCCGAACGCCATGGTGCCGATGCTGGAGCTGGACGACGGCCGCCGTATCGCAGAATCCAACGCCATCCTGCTCTATCTGGCGGAAGGCACCCGTTTCCTGCCCGCCGACCGCTACGAGCGGGCTCTGGCCTATCAGTGGCTCTTCTTCGAACAATACAGCCACGAGCCCAACATTGCCGTGCGCAAGGCGCTGCTGACTTTTCCGGAGCGGGCGAAGGATGCGACGCCGGAACGTCTCGCGATGACGCTGGAGCGCGGCAACAGGGCGCTCGGCGTCATGCAGCAGAGACTCGGGCAGAGCCCGTTCTTTGCCGGCGAAGCCTACAGCGTCGCCGATATCGCTCTTTATGCCTATACGCACACGGCCGAGCTTGGCGGCTTTGATCTGAAGGCGTTCCCGGCGGTCGGCGCATGGCTGAAACGAGTGGAAGCAGATCCCGGTCACGTGCCGATCGAATGGCTACCGTGACATGCAGCAATTCCGGCAAAAGTGCGCAGCGGTTTTGCGCCTGGAATTGCGTAAAAACAAAGAGAGAGAGCATTGAAGGCGATTCTGTTTTCGCCGGAAGTGCTCAGTCTCACAGACAGTCCGTGCACAGGGCAGCAGGGTGACGCATGATCCTTATCGGGCAGTATGATTCCCCCTTCGTCAGGCGCGTTGGCATCGCGCTGACCCTGTACGGGATTCCCTTCGAGCATCGGCCTTGGTCGACTTTCGGCAACGCCGACAGCATCCGTCCCTTCAACCCGCTGACCCGTGTGCCGACATTGGTGCTGGACGATGGCGAGGTGCTGATCGAAAGCCACCTCATGCTGGACTATCTCGACAGCCTGGTTGCGCCTGAACAGGCGATGTTTCCGCGCGCTGAGCCATTGCGGCACAAGGCGTTGAAGGTTGCGGCCCTTGCCACCGGTTTGGCCGACAAGGCGGTGAGCCTGTTCTATGAACAGCGCCTGCACGACGAGATGTCCGGCATGTGGGTCGATCGATGCTGCGCCCAGATTGCCGGTGTGCTGGAGGTGCTGGAGAAGGATCGCGCCGCGCAGCCGGGCGAATTCTGGTTCGGTGAGCGGATCGGTCACGCCGACGTTGCGGTGGCGACGGCGTTGCGTTTTCTCAACGACGCGCATCCGGGGCTGGCCGAGATGGCCGGGTTTCCAAGGCTTGCCCGTCATGCGGCGACGCTGGAAGCGATGCCGGTTTTCAAGGCCATCGCGCAGGAATTCGTCGCTCCGGCCTGAGTTGGACGGTGAACCATCCCAAAAGCAAAACAAAAAACAAAAAGGCGGGAAAAATCCCGCCTTTCGTTAAGTCTGCTAGCCTGACCCGGAGCGTCTCTGGTGGTGCCGGTGGCAATCTGCCACTTCGGCGGTCCTTCCGTTTCCGCTCCGGCGCGCTTGTCGCGCGACCGTCAGTACATCCGTGACTTGCCGCGCGCCCCGGACAGATGCCCGGCGCGCGCCTTGCGCCAAATCAGGCTGCCGACAGAGAACCAGCGGACGACTTGCCAGTGCGGCGGTCCTGCTCGATCTCGTAGCTGATCTTCTGGCCATCAGCCAGGGTGGTCAGGCCAGCGCGCTGCACAGCGGAGATGTGGACGAAAACGTCCGCGCCGCCGGCGTCAGGCTGGATGAAACCGAAGCCCTTGGTGGCGTTGAACCACTTGACCGTTCCAGTTGCCATATCAATGTTCCTTCACATTCACTTGCGTTTTCTTCAGACCGGACCCTATCCGGCCTTTGGTATCGAGATTTTGGAGAAAGACGGGAGCAAACGCGAAGATCGCGAGGCGTAGGGTCAATCGGCCCAAATATCAACGCAACGCATATAAGCGACTTTTTCACCAAAAACAAGGCGGTGTTGTTTGATCCTGACGCGAGACACTGCGCGGCTGGCAAGGTGCCGACTGTCGGCGTAATCTATGATCAAAGGATGCTTCGCGCTGGAGGAACCATGAAAAAGACGATCCTGCTTGCCGCATGCCTTTCGCTTGTTGCGGCCGAAGCCCAGGCGATTTCACGCCACGATCCGACGCGCATGAGCTGCGACCGCGTGCAGCGTCTCGTCGACCGCGAAGGCGCCGTGATCCTGCGTTATCGGTCGCCGCGCAATCCACGCCTCACGCTTTATGACCGTTATGTTGCAAGTGTTGAATTCTGCGACATGGGCGAGGTCCGCAGCCGCGCCTCCGTGCCGAGTGCCGATACCGGATCCTGCCCGGTGTACCGATGCAAGCGCCCCGATTTCGATCGCCGACGCTTCATCCTGCCATTCGACTAGAGTGCCGACAGGGTGAGGGCTCTTCGAGCGGCGGGAGAGAATTTTGGGTGCGTCCTTCGAGGCTCGCTTCGCTCGCACCTCAGGATGAGGGCCGTTGTGCCGAGGGCCTTAAATTCTGAGACGTTTCGAAGCTCGGATGGCGTTTCACGCAACGTTCCTCATCCTGAGGTGCGAGCCCACAAAGCGTTCAAAAGATAGCGAAAAATCATGCGGGCGAGCCCCGAAGGACGCACCGAAACGTCAAAGCGGACCATCAGAACCCGAATGAGGCCTGCTTCGAGGGAGGCGGGCCGACCCGAACGCCTTCCATCGCCAGCATCTTTTCCTTGGTCGCCGAGCCGCCGGGCGCCGAGAAGCCGCCTATCTTGCCGCCGACCGCGGTGATGCGGTGGCAAGGGATGACCAGCGGCACCGGATTGGCGCCGAGGGCGGCGCCCGTCTCGCGGGCCAGCCCGGTGTGGCCGGCACGCTTGGCGAGTTCGCCATAGGTGGTGGTTTCGCCGAAGGCCAGCTTGCGCGCGGCATCGTAGATGGCGAGCCGAAAGTCGTCGACGCCATCGAGATCGACCGGCACGGTTGAGAAATCGACGGTTTCGCCGGCGGCATAGGCCTTGATCGCGTTGACCAGCTCCCCGACCCAGCCGAGGGCGGTGCCGTCCTCGAAACGCTTGCCGGGCACGCTTTCCAGCCGCAGCAGGCGCCGCTCCAGGCTCTCGGCGCTCGATTGCGGCAGGCACAGGCGGATCAGCCCGCGCTCATTCCAGGCGATGCCCATGAAGCCGAGTGCCGTGGGGAAAATCGTGTGGCCCGGCATGACGCCGAGATTTTTTTCAACATTCTTTTCAATGGCGGTCTGCATGGTGGGCTCCTTCCATTCGGGCGCTGGTTTCCAGGAAAGCCAACGGTGCTCCCAGGTACAAATCATGAACGATTCTGCATGTTTTGCGGCTTTTCGCCACCCGAAAACCGATAATCGGCCATGTTGCCCCACCAAAAGTGCTGGTGTAAGGAGCATTTAACGATTTGCACGAACAGAGCGCGGCTTGCGAACAACAACCCACACCCTGTCGATCGGCATTCTCCTGGCTGCGGCCGGTGTCTCCGGTTGCACCTCAACGACTGCCGTCAAGCCGTCCTTGGCTCCCGCCACGACCACGGTGAGCGAGGCTGATGCCGGCTTTGCACTGGCGCTGCCGGATGCCGTCTCGGTGCTGCCGGAATCCTCCGGGCTGACGCCGGTCCAGTTCGCGGCACTTCCCGCTGAAGCCACCGGCAACGCTTTTGCCGGTGCGACGCCGCAGCAGCATGCCGACAGCCCCGCTACGCTGGCGACGACGCCGGGCACCAGCGCGCGGCTTGCCAATGCTTCGACCTTTGTCGCGCCGGCTCCGGCACAGCCGGGTGGCACGGCGACTGCGCCCGCCGCGGTCGCGGTCAATGGCAAGGCGACCACAACCCAGCCGGCTACCACGGCACAGCCGGTGGTCCAGGGACAGCAGACCGCACAGACCGCCGCCGCCCAGGCAGCGACAGTGCAGGCTGCAGCGGCCCAGCCGCAGGCAGCGACAACAACCGAGACAGGCGCGCGCGTCAGCACGCTGTCGGCCCGCATGGGCGGTGACCTGCCGACGCCGAAGCCGAAACCGGTGGTCGTTGCTTCCGCCGCCACCAGCCTGGTTTTCCCGGCGGCTCCTGCCGCTCCGAAGGCGATCGCATCACTGCCGGGCGTTCAGCCCATCGCCTATTCCGGCCCGGTTCCGACCTATCTGATGATCCCCGAGCCGGAGGCCGAAAGGCCGGGGCCGGTCAGCGCCGGCCGCGGCGAGGTCGATCGCCTGATCACCAAATATGCCGCGCTCTACGAAGTGCCGGTGGAACTGGTGCGTTCGGTGGTCAAACGCGAGTCGACCTTCAACCCACTCGCCTACAACAACGGCCATTGGGGCCTGATGCAGATCAAGCATGCCACCGCGCGCGGCATGGGTTACGGCGGTTCGCCCAAGGGGCTGTTCGATGCCGAAACCAACCTGAAATACGCGGTGAAATATCTGCGCGGCGCCTTCCTGGTGGCCAATGGCGACTACAAGCGCGCAGACCGCCTTTACCAGACCGGCTATTATTACGACGCCAAGCGCAAGGGCCTGCTCGAGGAAACCGGGCTCGGCCGCGATCGCAAGCGCAAATCGGCTCCCGACGCCTGAGCCGGGTGCGGCCGGGAGCAGGGGGACACCGATGACGCAGCCCGAGGCCAGTCCGGCCGACGATATCAGTATCCGTTTGCGGCGTTCGCTGGTCGGGGACCTGCCGGCTGCCGTCTGGGCCGACGGCTTCACGATGCGGGCATTCCGGCCGGCCGACGCACCTGCCGTACACAGGCTGCTGACCCAGACCCTGCAGAAGGAAGAAAAGAACTTCGACCTCTGGTGGGCGCAGCATTCCAGTGATTCCGAGTTCGACCCGTCCCTGTGGTTTGTCGTCGACAATGCCGAAGGCCAGGTGGTGGCGGTGGCGCTGTGCTGGACCAGCGACTACCTCAAATATCTCGCGGTGCATCCGAGCGCGCGGCGAAACGGGTTGGCGGAAGCCCTGCTGCTGCATGTCTTTGCCGTGTTCAAGGCGCGCGGCGCCAGCCGTCTCGACCTGAAGACCAAGGTGGTCGAAAACGCCAATGCCATCCGCCTCTACCGGCGGCATGGCATGGTCGAGGTCGACTGGGACGGCTGAGGGTGGGCTCGCCTAGCCCAATCTCCGTCATCCTCGACCTCGCATGGAGCGAAGCGACCGGAGAGTGTCGGGAACCATTCCGGAACGCAGACGAAGGTGCTGCGATCCAGACCCGGCTTCAAGTCGCACCGCAGTGTCTTCGACTGGTTGGCTTTCAGGCGCGTCGAGCTGCCGCGCTTGTCTGCCGCCGTCACCCGCTTATCCTGCGACAAACGACAGGAGATGGCGATGGACTGGAAACTGCCGAGACAAGGCGCGTGCCGCTGCGGACAGGTCAAGATCGAGGTGCGTGCGGCACCGCTGGTGACAATGGCCTGCCACTGCACGGGTTGCCAGAAGATGAGCTCTTCCGCCTATTCGCTGTCAGCCGCCATTCCAGCGGAAGGCTTTGCGGTGACCGAAGGCGAGCCGGTGGTCGGCGGCCTGCATGGGCCCGACGCGCATCACTACTTCTGTCCGCGCTGCATGACGTGGATGTTCACCAGGGCCGAAGGCATGGACTGGTTCGTCAATGTGCGCCCGACGCTGCTGGAAGAGGCAGGCGACTTCGCGCCCTATATCGAGACCTGGGTCGGCGAAAAGCTGCATTTCGCCGAAACCGGTGCCGTGAAGAGCTATGAGGCTCTGCCGCCGATGGAGGATTATGAGGGGCTGATGACGGCGTACAGGGAGTGGAGGTGAGCAGGCAGTGCATGCCTAGCTCCCTCGCGTGCCTGAACGCCTACCACTCCAGCCCTCAAAAATATTCCTGCAGTGGCCTGACCTCGAGCGAGCCGGCGCGTAGCGCCGCAATCGCCTCGGCCACTGCGCCCATGCCGGCCAGTGTGGTGTAATAAGGCACCTTCTGCATCAGCGTGGCGCGGCGCAGCGACTTGGAGTCCGATACGGCCTTCTGACCGTCGGTGGTGTTGAAGACGATCTGGACCTGGCGGTTGCGGATGGCGTCCTCGATGTGCGGGCGGCCTTCCAGAACCTTGTTGATCTTCTCGGCTTCGACGCCATTTTCCTTGAGGTAGCGGGCGGTGCCGGAGGTGGCAAGCACCCTGAAACCCTGGCCGGCCAGGCGCTTCACCGCCGGCAGCGCGCCGGCCTTGTCCTCGTCGCGCACCGACACGAACAGCGTGCCCGAGCGCGGCAGGTCGACGCCGGCGCCGAGCTGGCTCTTGGCGAAGGCCATGGCGAAGTCGCGGTCGAGGCCCATGACCTCGCCGGTCGACTTCATCTCCGGCCCGAGCAGGATATCGACGCCGGGGAAGCGGGCAAACGGGAACACCGCTTCCTTGACCGCGACATGGCCGGGCCGACGCGGGTCCGGCTTGTCGCCGTAATGGGCGAAGGCGCCGTCGAGATCTTCGCCCGACATGATGCGCGCGGCAATCTTGGCGATCGGCTTGCCGACCGTCTTGGCGACGAACGGCACGGTGCGCGAGGCGCGCGGGTTCACTTCCAGCACGTAGATGACGCCGTCCTTGATGGCGTATTGCACGTTCATCAGGCCGCCGACATTGAGCGCCCTGGCCAGCGCCGATGTCTGCCGCTCCAGCTCGTCGACCAGCTCGGTCGACAGCGAATAGACCGGCAGCGAGCAGGCGCTGTCACCCGAGTGGATGCCGGCCTCCTCGATGTGCTCCATGATGCCGGAGACGAAGGTGGCCTTGCCGTCGCACAGGCAGTCGACGTCGACCTCGATGGCGCCCGACAGATAGGTGTCGAACAGAAGCGGGTTCTTGCCGAGCAGCGTGTTGATCTGGCCGGTCTTGTCGTTCGGGTATTTCTGCTTGATGTCTTCGGGAACCAGGCCCGGCACCGTGTCGAGCAGATAGGTCTGCAGCATGCCCTCATCGTGGATGATCTGCATGGCGCGGCCGCCCAGCACATAGGACGGGCGCACGACCAGCGGGAAACCAAGCTCGCCGGCGACCGTGCGGGCCTGCTCGACCGAATAGGCGATGCCGTTCTTCGGCTGCTTCAGGTCGAGCTTGTGCAGCAGCTTCTGGAAGCGGTCGCGGTCTTCGGCAAGGTCGATGGCGTCGGGCGAGGTGCCGAGGATCGGGATGCCGGCGCGCTCCAGCGCATCGGCCAGCTTCAGCGGGGTCTGGCCGCCGAACTGCACAATGACGCCGTGCAAGGTGCCGGCCGCCTTTTCGGCACGCAGGATCTCCAGCACGTCTTCGGCGGTCAGCGGCTCGAAATAGAGGCGGTCGGAGGTGTCGTAGTCGGTCGAGACCGTCTCCGGGTTGCAGTTGACCATGATCGATTCATAGCCGGCCTCGCGCAGCGCATAGGCGGCGTGCACACAGCAATAATCGAACTCGATGCCCTGGCCGATGCGGTTGGGGCCGCCGCCGAGGATGACGACCTTCTTGCGGTCCGAAACCTTGGCTTCGTCGGCGAGGCTGCCGGCGAAAGGCGTCTCGTAGGTCGAATACATATAGGCCGTCGGCGAGGCGAATTCGGCCGCACAGGTGTCGATGCGCTTGTAGACCGGATGCACGCCGAGTGCTGCGCGACGCTTGGCGACCGCGTCGCCATCCTGGCTGGTGAGCGAGGCGAGACGAGAGTCGGAAAAGCCCATCGACTTCAGCATGCGCAGATTGGCGGCGTCTTCCGGCAGGCCGTGCTCGCGTACCCGTGCTTCCATGGCGATGATGCCGCCGATCTGTTCGAGGAACCACGGGTCGATCTTGGAGATGGCGTGCACTTCCTCAAGCGAGGTGCCCATGCGGATCGCCTGCGCCACCATGCGCAGCCGGTCCGGCGTCGGCGTGCCGAGTGCTGCGCGGATGGCGTTCCTGTCGTCGGCGCCGCCATTGCCGCCGAGGCCGGGGATCTCGATCTCGTCGAGGCCGGTGAGGCCGGTTTCCAGGCCGCGCAGTGCCTTCTGCAGCGATTCCTGGAAGGTGCGGCCGATGGCCATCACTTCACCGACCGACTTCATGGCCGTGGTCAGCACCGGCGAGGCGCCGGGGAATTTCTCGAAGGCGAAGCGCGGGATCTTGGTGACGACATAGTCGATCGACGGCTCGAAGGAGGCGGGCGTGGCGCCCCCGGTGATGTCGTTCTCCAGCTCGTCCAGCGTGTAGCCGACGGCAAGCTTGGCGGCGATCTTGGCGATCGGGAAGCCGGTCGCCTTGGAGGCGAGGGCCGAGGAGCGCGACACGCGCGGGTTCATCTCGATGACGACGAGGCGGCCATCGGCCGGGTTGACGGCGAACTGCACGTTGGAGCCGCCGGTTTCGACGCCGATCTCGCGCAGCACCGCGATCGAGGCGTTGCGCATGATCTGGTATTCCTTGTCGGTCAAGGTCAGCGCCGGGGCCACGGTGATGGAGTCACCAGTGTGCACGCCCATCGGGTCGATGTTCTCGATCGAGCAGACGATGATGCAGTTGTCGGCGCGGTCGCGCACGACCTCCATCTCGTATTCCTTCCAGCCGAGCACCGATTCCTCGATCAGAACTTCGGTGGTCGGGGACGCATCGAGGCCGGAGCCGACGATCTCGAAGAATTCGGTGCGGTTGTAGGCGATGCCGCCGCCGGTGCCGCCCATGGTGAAGGAGGGGCGAATGATGGCCGGCAGGCCGACATGGTCGAGCGCCTGGGCGCCGATCGCCATCGCGTGGTTGATGTAGCGCTGCTTGCGGTCGCCTTCGCCGAGGTTCCACTGTGTTTCCAGTGCATCGAGCGCCGCGTCGAGATTGTCGGCACCCGATGCCTTCAGTGCAGCGCGCTCGGCCTCGTGCTTCTTGCGATCCTCATCCTTGACGGCGGAGGCGTTGGCCAGCATCGAGCGCGGCGTCTCCAGACCGATCTTGGCCATGGCCTCGCGGAACAGCGAACGGTCCTCGGCCTTGTCGATGGCATGTGCATCGGCGCCGATCATCTCGACATTGTAGCGGTCGAGCACGCCCATGCGGCGCAGTGACAGTGCGGTGTTCAACGCGGTCTGGCCGCCCATGGTCGGCAGTAGCGCGTCCGGCCGCTCCTTGGCGATGATCTTGGCCACCACTTCCGGCGTGATCGGCTCGATGTAGGTGGCGTCCGCCAGCTCCGGATCGGTCATGATCGTGGCCGGGTTGGAGTTGACCAGAATGACGCGGTAGCCTTCCTGCCTGAGCGCCTTGCATGCCTGGGTGCCGGAATAGTCGAACTCGCAGGCCTGGCCGATGACGATAGGGCCGGCACCGATGATCAGGATGGACTTGATGTCGGTGCGTCTTGGCATGGGCTCGGTCCGTTCATTCTAGCCTGCGCGGAAGACCCGGGGCGGGGGATTCTCCGTTTCGCATGACGATGCGTCGCAGAGGCCCGGCCAGGGTGCGCAGGATGGATTCTTCTATCAGGCTAGGCGGGCCTTATAGGGGAGAGTTTTCGCCGATGTAACCCCGAAAATGCACGATACGGTTGCCGTTTTGCCGCGTCGGTCCACTTGTCTTGCGGATGGATACCAAACGCCGGTCTGCCACGCCGTCGCTGGGACCGTCGCCATGCTCTTCGATGGCAGGCATGTGTCAGCATGTGAACCCAAGTCTGGTCCACGCCCCGCCGGCCTGTGTTAGGGTCGGTGCAACGAGGAGGTCCATGTCATGCGCGTGTCCGTCATCGTCACCTTTCCGGCCAAGGCTCTCGTGCGGGAGAGCAGCCAGCTTGCCTTTTCGAAAGAACGCTACGATCCGATAGCTGCCCCGACCAAAAAGGGCGGGCTGCTGGTCGATCCCGCCTTTCCGCCGCTGCCGATCGCCGCGCGCACGCCGGGCAAGGTGAGACTGGCTGCATCGCATATCGAGAAGGCGCCGGTCTTTGCCGTGCGCGGCACGATCGAGGCCAACCGCATCGACGACGTGCGCACGTCAGGCCGCGGCGTGCAGATCTTCGCCGATCCGCAGATCGGCATGTTCAAGGACCCTTATTGCGGGGTCGATGCGGTCGGTTCGCATGAAGACGTCGCCCGGCTGCTCAGGCTCGACCGGCTCAAGGACAAGGGTCTGGAGGGCAAGGATGTCGCGCTCGCCATCATGGACACCGGCATCAACGTCAGGCACCTGAAAGCGCTTGGGTTGTCGCCGAAACTCGACAGGAAGATCTCCTGGGCGCCATCCAACATCCGCAACACGCCCGGGGACTATGCGGTCGACCACGGCACCATGTGCGCCTATGACGCGCTGATCGCCGCGCCTGCCTGCAGCCTGCTCGATTTCCCGATCCTGCAGTCGGAGACGCCGGGCGGCAGCGTCATGGCCGGTTTCCTGAGCGATGCGCTGCTGGCCTTTTCCTACCTGCACCAGCAATTCACCGGTCCGGACTGGAAATACAAGGCGCTGGTCATCAACAACAGCTGGGGCATGTACCATCCGAGCTGGGATTTCCCGCCCGGCCATCCCGGCCGCTACGCAGACAATCCGAACCATCCGTTCAACATCATGGTCGGCACGATCGCGCGGGCCGGCGCCGACGTGCTGTTTGCCGCCGGCAATTGCGGCGCCGATTGCCCGAGCGGGCGCTGCCAGGGTGTGACACGCCATTCGATCAGCGGCGCCAATGCGCATCCCGACGTGCTTACCCTGGCGGCCTGCGATGTCGATGGAGTGCGGCTCGGCTATTCCAGCCAGGGACCGGCCATACCCAACATGGCGCGCGAAAAACCCGATCTCACCAGCTACAGCCACTTCCTCGGTTCGCAGGCCTTCGGTGAAGGTTCGCCGGACACCGGCACGTCGACGGCGAGCCCGGTCGCGGCCGGCTGTGTCGCGGCGATCCGCAGCGGCCTGCCGAGTAGCAAAGTCTCGCCGCGCGACCTATTTGACCGTATAAAGGCCGAGGCGCAGAAACAGCCTTGGCCGAAGTCCGGATGGAACAACGACTACGGCGCCGGGATCATCGATCCATTGCCGGTCGCCGAGCATTTCGGACTGTAGACCAGCGCTCAAGCAGGGCTGATGTGACGGTCCGCGAAAGAGGAATCGCAGGCGAGTCGCACTGCGCGACAAACGAAGAGACAAAGCGGTGATGTCCCGCGACATGGTGCTCATGACCATTGCCTGTCCTGAAGGTGAACCCGGCCTCGACCGGGCCGCCGAACTGCTTGGCGTGCCTGCGGCCGAGATGGACAAAGGTTTCGGTGTCGTCGTGCTGGACCCGCAGAAGGGGCTCTATGCCGTGCAGGTGCACGAAACCGCCATCAAGGCGCTGCCCACTGCGGATGCCGGCAGCCAGCCGGTGAAAGGCCCTTTCTCCAATCCCCGCATCGAGCCGTTCGGACCGACGCGGAAGTAGAGGCACCCGACTACTTCTTCCCCCTGGCCTCCAGCGCATCCAGTGCCTGCCTCGCCAGCCGGTAATCCGGCTTGAGGTCCAGCGCCTTTTCCAGGTCGGCTCTGGCCTTCGCATCCTCGCTCCTGTTCGCGTAGGCTACGCCGCGGCTGTAGAAGACTTCGGCGTCGGTGGGCCGGAGTCTGGCGGCCTCGTCATAGTCCTTGATCGCTTCATTGAAGCGCTTTTGCATGGCGTAGGTCTGGCCACGATTGAGGTAGGTCTTCGACAGTTTCGGATCGAGGTTCAGGGCGCGGCTGAATTCGTCGAGCGCCTTGTCGAGCTGGCGCGTTTCGGCGAACGCCACGCCGCGGACATTGTGGTAGCCGGCGTTGCTGGGTTCGAGAAAGATCGCCTTGTCCAGATCCGCGAGACCGCGGTTCAACTGCTTCAGCTTCAGATAGGCGGCGCCACGGTCTGCAAGCGCCGCTGCCGATGCCGGATTGATCGCCAGCGCCTTGTCGTAGTCGGCAAGTGCCGCCGTGAATTGCCCGGTGAGCTGATAGCTGGCTCCACGCGCGACATAGATGAGGACATGGTAGTTCGTGCGCTTTCCGGACAAGTCGAGCGCGGCCGTGTAGTCGCTGACCGCCTCCTCGAACCGGCCAAGCTGCGCATAGCTTTTTCCCCGGGTGAACAGCGCCTCGAAGTTGCCGGGCTCCAGGCTGATCACCTTGGTCATGTCCGTGACAGCGTCCCCATAATCCTTGTTCAGGAAACGTGCCTCGCCGCGCTCCTTGTACAACGCTGCCACATTCGGGTTGAGGGCGATCGCCTTGTCGAAATCCTCGATGGCACGGTCGAGCCGCGATTGCAGGACATAGGTCTTGGCACGATTGCCGAAGGCCACGAAGGACTTGGGATCGAGCGTCAGCGCCCTGTCGAAATCCGTAAAGGCGAGATCATATTTGCCGGTTTGCGCATAGGCGAGGCCGCGATCCGCGTAAGCCTTGCGATAGCCGAGCTCGATGGCGCGGTTGTAGTCCGAAAGGGCTTTGCCGACTTCCCCCAGTTTGAGATAGGCGGTGGCGCGGTTGTTATAGGCTACGGCGCTGCCCTTGGTCAGCCTTATAACTTCGCTGAGATCGGCAATCGCCTTGTCGAATTCCCGTTTCTGGAACCAGATCACCGCACGGTTCTGGTGGGCAACGGGATCGCTGGGATCAAGACGAAGCCGCGCTTCCTGCTCGCTCAACTGACGATCGAGGTCGGCCGCCGGCTGTTGTGCCGGGGCGGGGGTGGCCAGGAGCGTCAGCAGGACAAGCGCCAAGCCTGCTTTCGTCATCGCTATGACCTTTCGTCTGGTCAGCGTTCCCACCGCGCCGGCTAAGAGGCGCGGATACGATCGTAAAATCAAGATCGGGAACGGTTGCCGCGATGACCTAGTACAAAAGCACGAACGGAGTGCCTCGTGCGAAACGCTCCGTTGCGTCTTGTGAAGAACCGTGGGCTCAGCTCAGGTTCTTGCGGCGTTCCAACTCGGCTTCGGATGGCTCGCCAAGCGAGAAATCGCCGGTTTTGACCTCGCCGTCCGGCACGTAGTTGGCGACGATGACACCGCTCGGATAAGACTTCGCCTTCACCAGCTTCAGTCCGGCGGGAGCGACGCTGTCACCGAACAGTCTCTTGCCCTTGCCGAGCAGGACCGGGAAGGTCAGGACGCTGAGTTCATCGACCAGGCCGTGCTTCCAGAGGGTCTGCAGGAAATCGCCGGAACCCTGCACCAGCAGGTCAGGACCGTCCTCCGCCTTCAGCTTCTTCAGCGCCGCGACGACATCGGAACCGAGCAACTGGCTCTTCTGCCAGGCGAGTTTCGGCGTCGAGCGCGAGGCGACATATTTGGTGATGTTGTTGAAGCTGTCGGCGATCGCCTGGTCCGGGCCGTCCTTGATGAAAGGCCAGTGCGCGGCGAAAATGTCGTAGGTCTTGCGGCCGAGCAGAAGGTCATAGGGACGGCCGAAGATTTCGCCGAGCGCCGCTCCCAGTTCCTCGTCGAAATGCGAGGCGACCCAGCCGCCGAATTTGAAGCCGCCGGTCGGGTCTTCCTGCGGGCCGCCGGGAGCCTGCATGATGCCGTCGAGGCTGACGAAGGTGGCGACGATGATCTTTCTCATGATGGTCTCCAGGATCTTTTCCTCGGCCAATTCCGAAGTCCGCCCTAGGACGGGCTGGTGGGCCACGTTCCGACATGGTGATGAAAAAAATCTCAAATGAATGGGGGATGCCGTCCGGTACATCGCCGGACGGCACGAAAGCTCTAGCGATCGGCGAGCTTGACCAGCATCTTGCCTGTGTTGTCTCCGCTGAACAGGCCTAGGAAGGCCTTCGGCGCGTTGTCGAGGCCGTCATAGATGGTGTCACGCGACTTGACCTTGCCGTCGTTCAGCCAGCCGATCATCGCCGTGGAGAATTCAGGATAGAGATCGTAGTGGTCGAGCACGATGAAGCCACGCAACGACAACCGCTTGATGATGATGGCGGAGAGGTTATGCATGGTTTCGGAAGGCTGCTCTTCATTGTAGCCCGCGATCATGCCGCAGATGACGATGCGGGCGGAATCCTTTGCAGCGGCCAGCGCGGCATCGAGATGTTTACCGCCGACGTTGTCGAAATAGACGTCGATGCCGTCGGGGGCGGCCCTGCGCAGCGCAGCGGTCAGGTCCTTGGTCGCCTTGTAGTTGATGACCTCATCGGCGCCGAGCTCGCGCACCCAGGCGACCTTGTCGTCGCTGCCTGCCGAGGCAATCACGCGAGCGCCCTTGGCCTTGGCGATCTGGACGGCCATCGAGCCGACCGCGCCGGCTGCGGCGGAGATGAAGACGGTGTCTCCTGATTTCAGCGCACCAAAACGCTCGAGCCCGACAAAGGCGGTGAAGCCGGGGACGCCGAGCGGCCCGAGCCAGGCTTGGGCGGGTGCGGCTGCGAGGTCGATCGTGGTGGCGGTCTGCGCGTCGATCAGGGCATGGTCGCGCCAGCCGGAGAAATGGCTCACCACGTCGCCCTTGGCGAAACCATCGGCTCGCGATTCTTCGACCACGCCGACGGCTGCACCTTCGAGTGGTTCGCCGATCTGGAAAGGCGCGATATAGCTCGGCTGGTCACGCATGCGGCCGCGCATGTAAGGGTCGACCGACATCCACAATGTCCGGACGAGCAGCTGGCCGTCGCCAATGGTGGGCAGCGAGCGCGTGGCCGTACGGAACGTATCGAGGGTGGGCGCGCCGGTGGGACGGCTGTTCAAGAGAATTTCCTGGGCTACAACAGACATCGTGTCTCTCCTATATATCCAACAGCAAGCTACTGTACGTAACTTACTGTTGGTAACATATGCGGTGCGCTGTGCCGTTCAAGCGGCTGGCGAAAAGAAATTCGGTGCAGGATATGAACCAGGGTGTGACGAAGAGGCTGGCCAAAGCCGACCGCCGGCAGCAATTGCTGGAGACGGCGCGTAACGTCATTGGCAAGGAAGGCACCGAGGCGCTGACGCTTGGCCATCTGGCTGAGCGCGCCGGTGTTTCCAAGCCGATTGCCTACGAGCACTTCGGGACGCGTGCCGGGTTGCTGATCGCGCTGTGCGACGAATACAACGACCGGCAGCTAGAGGCGCAGGGCAGGGTGCTGGACGCCGGCGGCGCTTCCGTGGACGCGGTGGCGCAGATCTTCGCCTCGACCTATGTCGGCTGCGTGCTCGACATGGGCCCCGAGATGGGAGCCACTTTCGCCGCTCTTGCCGCGACGGAAGAGACCGCTGCCTTCCGCCAGGCTTTGCGCGATGGTTATGTCGAACGCTATCGCCGCGCCTTCAGCGGGCTGATCGAGCTTGATCCGGCAATGGCCGGCGCGCTCTACAAAGGGCTGCTCGGAGCCGCGGAATCGCTGGCGCAGGAAGCCGCGACCGGGCGCCTGACACGCGAGGAAGCCGTGGCGGCGCTGACGCGCATTTTTTCGGTGACGCTCAAGCCCTACGAAAAAAAGTCGGCCTGACCCGGTCTGGCTGAACGTCTGCGAGATCAGCCAACCATCGCGGCAACGGGCAATTGTGAGTTGCCCGGCGACACCCTGGCGGCTAGCGTCGCCGCTCCCAGAAGGAGTGAGCAATGGATTATCGAACAGCGACCCCTGCCGATCTTGCCGAGATCTTTCGCAATCTCTCCCTGCGCATGGCCGACCAGTACACTGCGGCCGGGCTCAACATCGAAGACGCCAAGGATGAATTCCTGATGAGCCTCAAGGAGGGCAGGGCCCACACTTTGCTGGATAGCGGAAACCCTGTTGCCATCATTGCGTGGCGGGAAACCGGCGATACCGCGCAAACGGCCTTTGCGGCCCATGAAAGCTTTTTCTCGCGAGGCAGCGTCCGGTTTTGCAAGGCGCACATCCGGCGTATCCAGGCGCTCTGCGGCAATCTGCCGATCGATTCGTTCAGTTGGTCCGATCGCCCCGAGATCGCGAAATGGTTCCGGATCCTCGGCTTCCGCGAAAAGGGCAAGGAGAAGGGATATACGGTCTACGAGCTGGATCGTGCCTTGCAGGCGTAGAAATGTTTTCGGGTTCGCTTCCTCACGAACTCTGATGCCGGTTCTTCATTTGTGACGACGGCAAACCAGTTCTCGCCCGTTTCTCATAGTGGAATGAAATACCACTTGAGGAACTTCTATAATGGTGAACCCTAAATTCGACCGTCCCGTGCCCATCCGCATCGATGATCCGCGCGATGTGCAAAACGCACGGGACGCCTACGACGTCCTGACCCATTGGCAAGGCATCCCGGACCTCGATCATACCGGTGCCATCGCAGTCTGCCGCAAGGCACTCAACGGCCAGCGCACCGGAAAGGAAGCCCGACAGGCCTTCCAGCGCTTTGCGCACAACAATCGCATCCTGGTGGATGATACGGCCGGCAGCGCGTTGCGTTCGCGCGGGCAGCGCTGACGGTATCGATCGCCGCGGTGCGATGGAGATACGCCAATGATCGAGCTGACGGACAAGGAGCTGCGCTTTCTCAAGCGCGTGCACAAGGTCACCCATTTCCCGTGGACGAACACGGTGAAAGCCGTGGACGGCAACGGCAAGGCGATGCGGCTGTCGCGGGCGACGTTCGAACGGCTGCGGGATGACGGCATTCTCATCCGCTCCTCCAGCGATATCACCTCAAACACCTACAAGCCGGTCAATGCCCCGGTGACACCGGAGGTCGAGGACGTGTTGTCCGATGCCTGACCGGAACCTTCGAAAGGCGGTGGCGGCAATTTTTGGAACGGCAACCGGCATTTGTCGTTCACCCTTCTCACAAGGGGAACATGACAATGCCTGTCAAACTCTACTGGACACTCTACACCAGCTGCCTGGTGGTCGGCATGAGCCTTGCGACGGTCATGGTGGTTACCTGGTAACAGGTTCCCTCCAGACGATAATCATGAGGTGTTATCGCGATACTTCAGCGGATACGGGCCAGCGGGGCGCCGCGCTTGCGGTGGCGCAACCACAGCAGGCCGATGTTGAGTGAAAAACCCGCGGCGAGCCCGGCAAGCCAGATGCCGGTGACGATTCTTGCAAGGCCTTGCGCGGCGCCATCACTGCTATAGCGGTATTCCTGCCAAATCCAGAAACACGAGATCACGAAGGCCAGGACGGCGACGGCAAGCAGGCTGGTCAGCCAGTTCCGCATCGCCAGCGTGCCGGCAAACGGGATGAGAAGGATCGCGGTTCCCGCAATCAAGAACATCGGTTCCATGGTCCGCCTCCGCAATCCTCTCTCATCCCGACCCCGGACCACTGTGCTCATGCAGGGAACACGGCCCACGCCCGCCAGGGCATGCTTTCTCTACAGCAAGCCCGACAGGCGGGATGTGAACCGCTTCACGGTCGAGGCGATGGCGGATCGGCGGAGGGGTAAGGCGATCGTACCGGCCTAGCGGTCCGGGCAGGTCTCGGGCAGGCCGTTCAGGCCCTGCTGGGCGGTCTGGAACGAGGCGGTGGTGGAGCCGTCCTTGCGGGTGAGCCGCACGACATAGATGCCGTCGAAATCGTCGCCCTGCCATTTCGGCACGGCATCGGGATCACCGTCGTTATCCTTCAGGATCTTGCGCGCCAGCTTGACCAGCTGCTTATGCTCCCAGGCGACGACGACGAGCGCGTTGGCGTAGGACTTGTCCTCGAGCTTGTCCTTGAGCTTGGAAATGTGCTCGACGCCGATGCCGGCGTTGACGGGCAGCCCGAACGCGATCGCCATCGGTTCGACCGTGGCCAGCGGCCTGACATAGTCATAGGCGGTGCCCTTGTCGGTTTTTTGCTCTGCCGGGTTGGGCGCAAAAATGGCGGCGGGAACCCCGAAACGCGCCTTGATCACGCCAGGCAGCCGCAAGGATCGGTTGAGGCCCTGGCAATTGAGCTGGCCCAGGCCCTGCGGCGGCTTTTCGCCATGGCGGATCAGGACGATGGTCTCGACGGTTTCGGCCGCGCCGGCCGGGCTGGTCGACAACGCGCCCGACAATGCCAGACCGATGCCGGCAGTCAGCGTGCACAAACGAACAGCATTCGAAAGCATCGTGTTTCCCGCGTTTCGGATTACAGGCGTCCACGATTGGCAATCGATGCCTCACGGGCCTGCTGCACCACGTAGAAGGCAAGCAGGATCGCCGCGTCAAGTTCGAACACCTCTTCCATCGCTGAAAGTGCATGCGAGGACGATGCGGAGATGTCGATAACCTGCGCCAGCCCGATGAAGGCGACATGCGCAAAGAACAGCGTGTGGGCCGAGAGGTGTCTCGGTTCGCTCCGGAATGCCTTGAGCAGTTGCATGGCAACAAAACCCGCCAGCGCGATCGAGGCTGCAAGCAAAAATCCCAGCAGGAGCCACGCAAGGATCGGACTCAGGTCGCGTGCAAGGCGAAAGGCGACGATCAGCAGGTCGTGAAAGCCGTCCAACTGCCCGCCGCCATAAAGCGGTGGCGGTTCAAAGCCGAACAGCCGCGAGCCGAAGCTGGTTTCGTCCATCAGTTCGGCGAAGCCGATCAGCCCGGCCAGCAGCAAGGGCAGTCGCAGTCCCCACATGGCCAGGCAAGCTGCGGCGCCGAACGCGGCCAGCGCGAAGAAGACCGCGGTGGCCATCTCGACGATGCCGTCTTCCTGCAGCAGCAAGGGACGAAGATCCGGCACTTCGACGGCGACGAGGGCCGCAATTGCCGTCACGACGCCGACGATCAGAAACGCCGACATCAACAGTCCGGATTGATCCATCCCGGGGGGAACATCGACGTTTGCCGAATGCCGGTCATGGAGACTTGTCGCCACGGTTCCTCTCCCTGTCGCAAAACAGTCATGGAAACGTCACCTATGTCCGGTTTCGGGCGAAGGGAGGGCGGGATCGTGGGCGGCTGAGCACTTCGTGATGCAGCCTGTAACGTTGCATGAGGCAGCAGGACTCAGTCTGCCTTGAGGATCCGGAAATGGTCAGGGTCCGCCGGGTCCCGGTCCGCCACCTGGATCGGTGGCCAGGTCCACTGCCAGACGCTGATGCCCGGCGTGCGGGAAAACCGGATCAGGCCGCGTGAGCCTTCGACCGCAACATGTGGCCAGGCTTCGGCTATCCGATCGCGATCCGTACCGTGAGAACGCAGCATCTCGGCGAGGACGGCGATGGTGTCATAGCCCTCGAAGGCGACGAAGGAAGGTGTTTCCGGCAAACGCCTGCGCAGGTGCCTTTCAACGCGTACGCCGAGCGGGCTCAGGCGCTCGGGCAGGTAGCGCAGGAACGGAATCCCCGTACCACCGGGCAGCGTCGCCAGGTCGGCAAGTTCCGGCTGCCCGGCGGGCGCACCGATCATGACCTGCGGCAGGCGCTCGCGCACAATCCTGACAAGGGACACCGCCGGCTCCGGATAGCCGACCAGCAGCAGCAGGGCAGTCGCGCGATGGCTGGCGAGTTCGTCGCAGAGCGCAAGAGGGGAGAGGGCGCGCGCGTCGAGTTCGATGACCGTTCCGCCATGCCGGTCAAGGCTGTCGCGCAGAATGCGGGCACCTGAAGCCCAGTAGACGCTTTGATCGAGCGCCAATGCGATCCGGCTGTGGCCGGTGGCGAGCAGGAAGTCCGCATAGATTTGCCAGCCGCGCGACTGCGGTGAGGCCAGTCGCGCAACCCACTGCGTCGGCTGCTCGGTCAGCGTGTCCAGAACTGCCGACGAGCAGAGGAACGGCAGGCGAAGGGCGTCGGCCCTGGCAGCGGCCGCTCGGGCAACGACGCTGTGGTATTCTCCCGCCAGGGCAACCACGCCAAGGCTCGCCAGTTCATCCGCCGCCGCAGCGGCTTTCCGGGGATCGGCCGCGGTGTCACGCACCACCAGTTGCAGCGGCCTTCCGGCAATGCCGCCGGCTTCGTTGACTTCGTCGGTAGCCAGTTCCAGTCCGGCGAGCAGATGCCGGCCTGCCTGGATCCAGCCCGGCGGGCTTAGCGGAGCGAGGACGCCGATCTGGATAGTGGACCCATCAGTCGTGTTCATGGGCTGTCTCTAACGGAATTGCCGTGGGTCGGAACAGGGACGGTGCAGTACAAGTTCAACAATCTGTATGGGTGTGCCGGCCGATACAGTAGGCTCCAGATCGATGTTCCCCGGCATTCGGATCTCTGCGTGACGGGCACACGGTCCTGGACTGTGGTTCGCGCTTTTCCTTGCCAGCCGTGAGCTGTTTCGGCATCTGGTGGAATCGTCGGAAGCAGTGAGCGGACCCATGACCAAGGACGAAGTCGCCAAGGACTATCTGGATTTCCTGAGAACGGGGCTGACCGTATTTACCTGGACGGCATTGTGCACGGCCGTGACGGTGTTCGCGTGGAGCCCGGAGATATTGGAATATGGGGTGCTGGCGCGATTGCTGGCGGCAATCGTCTCCTTCGTTGCCCTCACAACCACGATCGGCGGGGCCTACAGCCTGATCTTGTCCGCCTATGCGCTGCGCAAGAAAATCATGCCCCACGCCCCCTGGGCCATCCTGATGCCGGTGGCGTTCTTCGGGCCGATCGCCTTGTGGGTCTTCGGGCTGGCCGCGGTGTCGATCTTCGTGGTGCCGATGCTCAAGAACATCGCCCAGTACTAGGGTGTAACATCCGCGACCGTACCGGATGATGGCCTAGGTGTAAGCCAGACACCAACCGGGAGCGCGAACCCAACATCGCTCGGCCGGCAGCTCATCACTACGGTAAAGACGCGTCACCCTCTTGTGCTCCCCGCTCTCGAATGCCCTAACCAGCGCCCTTTCCGATTCCTCGTCACGCATTCCTTCACAGGGGAAGATGGCCACTGGCGAAATCCATCGCGCATAAAATTCCTGGTCCCTGCGCGTGACGAGAAACACCGCACCGCGAAGGTGCATGTTGCTCCAATTGCTGCTGGTAAATCCAAGATCTGTCGTAAGCGGCAGGATCAGCCTTCCGCCATCCTTGAGCTGGTCCAGCCAGATATCCGCCGGTCGGGTTGCGCCAGCATTCACATAGATCACATCGGCCGTATCGAAAGCAGCGGAACTGCCATCTGCCTGCATGACGGAAACGTTTGGATAGGCAGCGAGATTTGCTCTCGCAAGCACAGCAAGCTGCGGCTCGATCTCGATCGCCGTCACCCTGCCGGATGCGGCAACGAGGTTCGCCATGATCGCAGAATAATAGCCGGCACCGGCACCAACATGCACGACGTGCTCGCCTGCGCGCGTGGCGGCCTGCGAAAGCAGGAAGGCATGAAGCGAAGGCTGCCCATTGTTGACGTGGTGCTCCGGCATGATACCGACAATGTCATCCGTATAGAGGTAGACCGGGTCGGCGGACGGTGTCGGAACATAGGCTTTCCGCATCCGGAAGATCGGCCAGGGTCCAGGCCCAAGGAAATCCTCCCTGGGAACCTCTGCAAAGGCCCTTTCAACACGCTCGTCGACAACCCTGACAGCCGCCGTGATCTGCTTCGCATAAGCTCGTCGCACGATCTTCAATTCGTCGGGTGTCATCTGCGGAACTCACTCCAATGAAGGGCTTCTCCTGTTCGTAAGGCCGGGATGAGGTCATTTGTAGACCGACGGCTTCCATTGCGGCGAAGTCTCATCAAACCGCGTTGCTTGTCGGTCGCTGCCAGGTGTGATTTCCTGACCATGGACCGTTTTCATCGTTTTGGGGGAAGCATGAACACCCGGATCTTCGCTCGCATTGCCGCCATATCCATTGCCGCATTCTCAGCTCTCATCGTCATTGTCACTCCAGGCCTTGCCGATGCCACCAATCCGACGGCCGATATTGACGGCGCTGCCGACAACGCGCTGGTCAAACGATATGACGGCTCCTTCATCGTTTCCTACGAGAAGCTCGCCTACACCGATTTCACCTTGCCGCTCTCGGCGCTGAAGCCAAGTGAAGACCCGGATGCCCGCGACAAGAACAACAACCGGAAATTCGCACCCGAAAAAAAGGTCGAGGTCGAAGGCGCGCTCACGCGCATCGCGTATGTCCTGCCGCCGGACCGCTCGCCGCTCGAAGTGCTGCGCAATTATCAGGATGTGATCGCCCAGAAGGGCGGCGAGGTGCTGTTCGAATGCAAGAAGGAAGAATGCGGCGGCGCTGCCGATCGCGCTTCCGGCGGCGGCGGCAACGATATGAGCCTGACGATGTTCTTTTTCTACGACAGCGACCTGAAGGACGCCGACTTCAGCAATGGCAAATGCGCGCTCGCGTCGACGATCAGCGACCAGCGCTATTTCACGGCCAAGGTGCCGGAAGATGGCGGTGACGCCTATGTCGCGGTGCAGACCTACACCATGCTTGATGACCTCTACTGCAAGGAACTGAACGGCCGCACGGCAGCTGTGGTCCAGGTGCTGGAGCCCAAGGCGCGTGACAAGAAGATGGTCCTCGTCGAGGCTGCGAAGATGAACGAGTCGCTGTCGGCGACGGGATCGATTTCGCTCTACGGCATCTATTTCGACACCGACAAGGCAGACATCAAGCCGGAGTCCGACCCGACTTTGGCGGAGATCGCCAAGCTGCTGAAGAACGATCCGAAAATGGCCGTGCTCGTGGTTGGCCACACCGACAACCAGGGCAGCTTCGATCACAACGTCGACCTGTCGTCGCGTCGCGCGCAAGCGGTCAAGGCGGCGTTGGCGGCGAAATACGAAATTGACGAAAAGCGGCTTACAGCCGCCGGTGCCGGCATGATGGCGCCGATCGCTTCCAACGACAATGACGAAGGCCGTGCCAAGAACCGTCGTGTTGTTCTGGTCAAGGCGAACTGACCGATGAGCAGCGGGCAGATTTCCACGCACCGGCATATCGCGCGGGTGCGTGAGCTTTTGGGTGGGTTCGCCATCGAAATGATCCGGCGCGGCGACAAGCATGACGCTAGCAAGTTCGATCCGATCGAAATGGATCTGATAGAAGCCTGGGAAGAGATGATCGAGCGGGAGGGGCCTGCGGAATTCGGTTCCGAGGAGTATGAGCGCCGTCTCAACCTGATTGCACCGATGCTCGCGCACCATCACGCCAACAATTCGCATCATCCCGAGCACTATACGGATGGTGTGGCTGGCATGGATCTGATCGATCTCGTCGAGATGTTTTTCGACTGGAAGGCCGCGAGCGAGAGGGGCGGCGCTACCATTTTCGACGTCGAGCCGGCTATCGCCAGATATGGCGTCGAACCGCAGCTTGCATCCATTCTTCGAAATACCGCCAGCCGCTTTCAGGGCAGGTAGCCTGGGGTAAGCTGACCTCGAGCCACCCCGCATCGGGAAATGGGCCGGAGCAGGAGTTCAAACATGGTCGCCGACTACATCGACCAGTTCATCATGTTCTGCGCCGGGATCTGGATGTCCGGAATAGGGTTTGGGCTGCTCGCGTTCCCTCTCCAGGCCAGTCGCAGTCAGTCGGGATGGTGGGAACACCTGATCGGACATTTCAAGTGGATGGGCCCACTTCTTGTCGTCATCGCCATCGTGCTGGCTGTCGCCAAATAGACTGCCTTGTGGTCAATCCATTTCCCGAGCTGGAAGAGATCACCTCTCGTCCTGATGATCCGCAAGTCGCAGGCTTTCCGCGATGCGCACCGGCTGAAACGCGATGCAGTCGAGGCGATCGAACGTCGCGTGGATGGTGCCGGTGAAACGTTCCGCGAATGACCTGGCCTGCTGCTCGGCATCAGGCCTGATGTCGGATGCCAGTGTCACATGCGGCGTCCATGCGTCCGGCCGGTAGTAAGGATGGCAGAGCGCGGGATCGATCGCCGCATGGATCAGGGCGTGCAGGCGCAACAGGTCCGTGTTTGGTGCGGGGGCGAGCCAGAAGACCAACGGATCGCCCTCGAATGTCGCGATATGATCGAAGCTGCAGCGGACGACTTGCGCGCCGATGGCGGCGCGGGTTGCCGCGATCGCCTGCTGTTCGGAAACGTCGTTGCCCTGGTAGATCGCCAGGGTCAGGTGCGGATGATAGCCCAGCCCGCGTTGCGACGGCGCATGCTCGTATGCGCCGAAGCCGTCCCAGAGGCGATGGATCGGTGCCGCCGTCGCATTGTCGATTGCCAGGCTGATGGCCATCGGCATGGCAAATCTCCGCCATGGTTGAATGTGCCGAAATCAAGCCGGGCGGGATGAGTAAATCTCACCGCCATCGCCAGCTAAACTCCTTTGACGAGACAAATTCGCCGGACCGACAATTCCCGCAGGCACCACGCCAATACAAGAGGGGGGATTGCGATGCTCACGAGACGCGAATTGCTGGTTACGGCGACTTCGGCGCTGACGGTTGGTGCGCTGGGCGGGGTGGCCTTCGCGGAGCCAGACGAGGCTCTGATCGCTCGGGCCCGCGAAGAAGGCAGCATCACCTGGTACACCGGCATCGTGGTCAATCAGCTGGTGCGGCCGGTGGCGGCTGGTTTCAAGCAGCGCTACGGCATCGATGTGCGATTTACCTCGGTCACCGAAGCGGAGACCGTGCTGCGCATGCGCAGCGAGGCCAATGCCGGCCTGAACCTGGCCGACCTGTTCGATTCCTCTGGCGCGGTGTTTCCGCCGCTGCGGGCCTCCGGGCTTGTCGGTCAGTTCCAGCCCTCAAATGCCGCTTCGTTTTCGCCGGATATGAAAGACAAGGACGGCTACTACACTGCCATTTATTCGATCTATCTGACCACGGGCTACAACACGGACCTGGTCAGCGAAGACGAAGCACCCAAGAAGTATGAGGACCTGCTCGATCCGAAGTGGGAGGGCAAAATGGCCTGGGCAGATACGCCCGCATTGTCGGGACCTGCCGGCTTCATCGCCAATGTGCTGGACGTCATGGGCGACGAAAAAGGCATGGACTATCTGAAGCGCCTGTCGAAGCAGAGGATCGTCAACGTCGCCGGCAACCAGCGTGTGGTTCTGGATAACGTCATCGCCGGCCAATATCCGATCGGTCTGATGATCTACAATCATCAGACCTACATCAGCCGCGCCAAGGGAGCGCCGGTGAAAGCTGCGCGGACCGAGCCGTTTGTCGGCCATCTCGGCGCGATCTTCCTTGCCAAGAATGCGCCGCATCCGAACGCCGCCAGGCTGTTCATCGAATATCTCTGCTCGCCGGAAGGGCAGGCGCTGGTGCGCGAGGCGGGTTATCCGCCCGCCGACCCGCGCGTCCCGCCGAAGGAGCCCGGAACCAGCCCGGTTACGGCGGGCTTCAAGTACAGGATGATGACGCCTGCGGATGCCGGCGAGCCGCTGGCAAAATGGGTCGGCATCTACAACGAACTGTTCAAGGCTTAGCTCGGCGTTCTGCCGGGCGCCCGCGGCTACGCCACTTCGAGCGTGTCCTCAAGTTTGGGGATCCCAGCGCTTTCGGCCCCGGCGATGATGCTGTCGAGCAGGCCTGGGAAGCGCTGGTCGAGTTCCTCGCGCCGCAGCGTGAGAAAGCGCTGCGTGCCGACCGCTTCGGTACGGGTGACGCCGGCTTCGCGCAGCTTGGCCAGGTGGTAGCTGAGATTGGTCTTCGAACCCAATGCCAGGAAGCGGCTGCAGTTCATCCGCCCCTTGCCATCCTGGCAGCGCGCGAGGTGCGCGACGATGGCCAGCCTTGTCGGATCCCCCAGCACGGAAAGCACCAGCGGCAGGCTGATCTGATCGGCGGTCGGGTGGGGCAGGGTCATCGACATGCGCTCAAGGTAGGGGCGTTTTCGGGCTGATTCAATGCGCCGGCAAACCGCACGCCTGGATCATCCGCTGACATGATGCTGGCAGGAGCCTTGTGCCATGGAATTGAAAAACCGCCAAGCCTTGTTCAAATATTCAATGTTTTTTGAACAAAGCCTGGCGCGAGTGATTGACAAATCGTCGGGTCAGGTTCAATTGTTCAATAATCTTTGAACCAAGGATATCCCATGGACAAGCGCCTCTACTGGCTCGCGCTCGGCTCGTTCACCATTTCGACCGAGGGCTTCGTCATTTCCGCCCTGCTGCCGGAGATTGCAGCGGATGCCGGCATCTCGGTGCCGGTGGCGGGCGTGCTGATTACCGCTTTCGCGCTGGCCTATGCCGTTGGCGCGCCGGTGCTGGCGACGCTGACAGGTGACTGGGATCGCCGCCGTATCATCTTGTCGACGCTGGTCTTCTTCGTGCTGGGCAACGTCGTGGCCGGGCTCTCTTCGTCCTTCGCCGTGCTGCTCGCGGCGCGCATCGTCATGGCTCTGGCGTCCGGACTGTTTGCCGCGACCGCGCAGGCAACGGCGGTGGCGCTGGTCGATGCGCATCACCGTGCCCGCGCCATTTCCGTGGTCGTCGGTGGCACCACCGTCGCGGTGGCAGTGGGAGCACCATTGGGTGCGCTGCTGGGCACCTTCGCCGGCTGGCGCGGTACCTTCTTTGCGGTCGCGGCGCTCGGCACGCTGGCAGCGCTCGTTCTGGCATGGCGCTTGCCGCGTGGCCTGGTCGGGATCCGGTTGCCGCTCAGCGAGCGGCTGAAGGCAGCGCTGCGCCCCGGCGTGTTGCCGATCCTCGCCCAGACCCTGTTGATCCTGACGGGGGCGTTCACGGTCTTCGCCTACATCGCGCCGCTGGCGGTCGAAGGGGCGGGGCTAACCGAAATCGCCGTGCCGGGCCTGCTGCTTGCCTTCGGCGTCGGCGCCGTCCTCGGCAACATCACGGGCGGCCAGATGGCGGATCGTTTTGGCGCCACGCGCACCGTTGCATGGTCGTTCGGGCTGGTCACGATCGTTCTGGCGCTGATCTCTGCGGTGCCGGTTCTGCCGCGTCCGCTCGCCGGGCCTGCGCTGTTCGTGTTGATCGCGGCCTGGGGCCTGATCGGCTGGGCTTTCCCGCCGGCCCAGGCCAGCCGCATCGTGAAGCTGGCTCCGGAAGCCGCGCCGATCGTGCTTTCGCTCAACGCCTCCGCGCTCTATCTCGGCGTGGCGCTGGGAGCGGTGGTCGGCGGCGTGGTGTTGCAATATGGCGGCACGGTCGATCTCGGCATTGCCGCTGCCCTGTTCCCGCTCGCTGGGCTTGCTTTGCTGTTTCTCAGCCTGCGCGTTTCACGGCCATCAACGATGCCGGCCGAATAAGCTCAGGCCGGCCTCTTTCCATCAAGGCTCCGGGACGAGAACCAGACATCGCCGAAAATGGCGGTGGCGGTTGCGTCGGGAGCCTTTTCTTCTGTGATGAAGACAGAACGGCTGCGCTTGGCCCCGTCGGAAGTCGGTATCTTGATGGGCGAGCTATCTGGTCCGGCCTGCGAAGCGCCGACGCAGGGAATGAACCAGGAGCGCATGAAGGGCTGGCAGGCAAAGCCTTTCTCAAACCGCGTTACCATGACGGCAAGACCGATCGTTTCTGCCGGCCGCCACGGGAAAACCAGCCGGCCTCCCAGTTTCAGTGCCTGTAGCCAGGATGCGGGTGGGGCAACGACCCCGGCATTGACATAGATGAGATCCGACGGCGGCAATTCGGCATGCACGGCATCATCGTGAACCACGCTCACAGTGTCGAAGCCGGCGAGGTTTTCGATCGCGCGGGCTGCGAGATGCTCCTCATATTCATAGGCCGTTACCTTGCCGCCGGGAGCCACAAGCCGGGATAGGATGGCGCTGTAGTAGCCGGTGCCGGCGCCGATATGGGTGACTTGCTCGCCGGGCTTCGGCGCTGCCTTTGTCATCCACATGGCATGCAGCAAGGGTTCGCCATTGTTGATGCCCTTGTCGCGGTCCAGCGCCACGAGATGGTTCTGGTAAAGGTGGACCGGGTCGGCGCTGGGTGTTTCGATGGCATGACGGCCGGAAGTCCAGGGCGTGACGATCACCGTCCAGGGGCCGGGGCCCAGAAAGTCTTCGCGCGGGATTTCGGCAAAGGCCTCCTCAAGGCGCGGATCCTGCGCGCCGGCATGCGCGGCAAGCAGGCGGGCATAGAAATGGCGGGCTTCGGCAACAGAGGTCATGTCTCTTGAAAACCTTGCAGCGGCGCTGGCATTAGAGCGTTTCCGTTTTTCACGGAAACGCGGAAACGCTCTGGCTTTTGTTTTACGCAATTCCGGACGCAAAATCGCTGCGCATTTGCTGGAATTGCTCTATGCCATGCCGCCGCAAGCTTATCCTATTTTCGAGATCGCCGTATTGCGGCCGCCTCAGGCGAGGCCGGTAAAAGTGTCGTAGAGCAGCTTGAAGTTGAGCGACAGGATCAGCGCCGCGACGATCCACGCAAGAACCGCGACCCACCGGGAGATGGCGAACGAGCCCATCTTGTTGCGGTCAGACACAAAGTGAACCAACGGGATAACGGCGAAGGGAAGCTGCATCGACAGTATCACCTGGCTGAGCACCAGGAGTTCCGCGGTGCCCTTTTCGCCGTAGAGCGCAGTGACGACCACCACCGGGATGATGGCGAGACCGCGGGTAAGCAGCCGGCGTGCCCATTGCGGAATGCGCAGATGCAGGAAACCTTCCATCACGATCTGGCCGGCCAGTGTCGCTGTCACCGTCGAGTTGAGACCCGAAGCGAGCAGCGCAATGGCGAACAGCGTCGAGGCGATGCCGAGGCCAAGCAGCGGCGACAGCAGTTCGTAGGCCTGGCCGATCTCGGCGACATTCTGGCTGCCGCTGCCATGGAAGGCGACCGCCGAGACGATGAGAATGGCGGCGTTGACGAACAGCGCCAGCATCAGGGCGATGGTGGAATCCAGCGTCGCCCATTTGATGGCATCGCGCTTGCCGGGTTCGGTGCGCGGATAGGCGCGGGTCTGAACGATGGAGGAGTGCAGATAGAGGTTGTGCGGCATCACGGTCGCGCCAATGATGCCCATGGCGATGTAAAGCATGGCCGGATTGGTGACGATCTCGGGCGAGGGCACGAACAGGCCATGCAGGATTGAGCCGGGTTCGGGTGCTGCCGCGAAGATCTGGATGGCAAAGCAGCCAAAGATGATGACGAGCAAGGCGACGACGAAGGCTTCGAGATAACGGAAGCCCTTGTTCATCAACAGAAGCACCAGGAAGGCGTCGAGCGCTGTGATGAGCGCGCCGCCGATGAGCGGGATGCCGAACAGAAGATTGAGCGCGATGGCGGTGCCGATCACTTCGGCGAGGTCACAGGCGATGATGGCGAGTTCGCAGGCCACCCAAAGCGCATAGGCGACGGGCTTGGGATAGTAGGCCCGGCAGGCCTGGGCGAGGTCGCGGCCGGTGGCGATACCGAGCCGCGCGGCAAGGGCCTGCAGAAGGATCGCCATCAGGTTGGACAGCATGATGACGAAGAGCAGCGTGTAGCCGAACTGGGCGCCGCCAGCGAGGTCGGTGGCCCAGTTGCCGGGGTCCATATAGCCGACCGACACCATGTAGCCGGGGCCCATGAAGGCGAACAGGCGCCGCAACCATGTTCCGGTCGTCGGCACGGCGATGGTGGAATTGACCTCCGGCAGGCTCGGCCGCCCGTCGCCCATGGGCCGGAAGAAAGCCCTTTCGGAAGGCATCGTTTCGGTGGCGCCCGCGTCTTGCATGCGAAGTCCTGCTGGAGTCTGGAAGTTGCATGCAGAACTTATGCCGCTGCTCAACATTATGCAATATGCTATATTTCATTGTCTTGGCTTTTTGATCAGCCGCCGATTCTCGCTTAAAGGCGACGAAGGCTGCTTCAACCGAATGCGAAAAGCGCCAAGAAGGCCGAATTGCCGGCTGAAAACATAACAGGCACTGAAAAATCAGAGCCTGTGCTATAAATGCCAAAGGCCGGATCAGCCGGCTGCCGACATCAAGGAGAAGCGATTGGCGTCGAGACCGAGATCCGTCCCGCGCGACGAGCCGCTGCCGGATGCCGAAGTGCATTCGGAAGGGTTCCGGCACACCCGCGAAGCGCGCCGCAGCGCGCTGGTGGAGGACTATGTCGAATTGATCGCCGACCTGATCGAAGACGGCAATGAAGCGCGCCAGGTCGATATCGCCGCACGGCTCGGCGTGGCGCAGCCGACGGTCGCCAAGATGCTGACCCGGCTGTGCGCCGACGGGCTGGTGTCGCGCAAGCCGTATCGCGGCGTGTTCCTGACGGAAGCGGGGCGCAAGGTGGCCGACGAAAGCCGGATCCGCCACCAGACCGTGGAAGCGTTCCTGCGTGCGCTCGGTGTCAGTGCCGAAACCGCACGCATCGATGCGGAAGGCATCGAGCACCATGTCAGCGCCGAAACGCTAGAAGCAATACAGCGCGCCATGGCCAAAGGGCTGTAGCGGTCGCATTGACTTGACGCAGCAATTGCTGATGTCCTGCTCGTGAAGGTCGCCGCAAGCGTCCGATACCGAGGGGACATGAATGAGCCATACGCAGTCCAGCGCTGAAACACTTCATCATCATCGTCGGAAGATGACAGGGCGTGACCCGCACGAACAGCATCGCGTCGCTACACCGCTGGAGCTCTTGTTTGATCTCACCTTCGTTTTGGCCTTTGGGCAGGCGGCGGCGCAGTTTGCGCACGCATTGGCGGCGGGGCACTACGCCGTTGCGCTGATCGGCTTCGGCTTCGCGACCTTCGCGATCTGCTGGGCCTGGATCAATTTCTCCTGGTTCGCCTCGGCCTACGATACCGACGACTGGATCTTCCGCATTGTCACCATGGTGCAGATGATCGGCGTGCTGGTGCTGGCAATCGGCCTGCCACGCATGTTCGCCTCGATCGAGCACGGACAACATCTCGACAATTCGGTCATGGTGTTGGGTTACGTGATCATGCGCCTCGCCATGCTCACGCAATGGCTGCGCGCCGCGAACCAGGATCCGGCCCGGCGCCGAGCCTGCCTGACCTACGCCATTGCGATCTCGATCGCGCAAGTGGGCTGGATCATCCAGATCATCGCGGATTTTCCTGTCGGCATCAGCATCGTATTGGCCGCCGTACTGGGACTTGTCGAGCTATCGGGACCCATTCTGGCCGAACGCAAGGATGGTGGCACGCCTTGGCATGCCCATCATATCGCGGAACGCTACAGTCTTTTCGCCATCATCGCGTTGGGCGAGGGCGTGGTGGGTACGGTGGCGACGCTGTCCGCCGTCGTCGAGAAACAGGGCTGGAGTCTGGATGCGGCACTGATCTGTGTGGCAGGCATGGGCCTCACATTTGGGCTGTGGTGGATCTATTACCTGCTGCCTTCCGCACAGGTGCTTCATGTCCACCGCGAACGCTGTTTCGTGTGGGGTTATGCCCATGTGGCGATCATCGCCGCCATTGTCGCTACCGGTGCAGGACTGGACGTGGCGGCAGCCTTTATCGACGGCAAATCCCAGATCGGTCCCCTGGCGACGGTGCTTGCCACGGCGGTTCCCGTGTCGATCTTCATAATCTCGGTCTACGCGCTCTACTACTATCTCGTGCGCCGCTTCGATTCACTCCATTTCTGGCTGCTGCTTGCCAGCGTCGGCGTGATGGCCGTGGCCATCGCAGCAGCAGCTTCAGGCATCGGCATGGCCACTTGCCTGATCATCGTCATGCTGGCGCCGGTCGTCACGGTCGTGGGCTATGAAGTGCTCGGGCATCGTCATCAGGCGGATGCGCTGGCCGGCGACGAAAACCGGGCGTCTCATTGAGCTCGGAAGAACCGCGGAGCCGGCGGATTTCGTACCCGTCATCGATCTGAAATCGAAGACGGGTAAGCGAGGGACCTAACCGTCCAGATCGCGCATGCGTTTCCGTCACCCTTCAAGACGCAATTTTCGGCTGCTTGCCGTGCTGGCCATTGCTCAGATCGCCGGCTGGGGCACCGTTGGATTGCCGGCCGTCGCCGGTTCGGCGATGGCCGCCGGACTGCAACTGAGTCTGCCCGTCATCTTCGCGGGAACCTCGGTTCTCTACGTGCTGATGGGACTTTGCGGACCGATTCTCGGTCCGGTTTTCACGCGCTTCGGTGCGCGCAGGATAATGATTTCCGGGTCGATGCTTGCTGCGCCCGGTTTCGTTGTCCTCGGCTTTTCGCAAGGCCCGGTCGCCTATTTTGCCGCCTGGGCGGTCCTTGGTGTCGCGGGCGCGGCGACGCTGTCGACCGCAGCCTACATCTACCTCAATGAAGTGCTGGGACGGCAAGCCAAAAGCGCGATCAGCGCCCTGATGCTGATGACCGGCTTGTCCAGCAGCATCTTCTGGCCGCTGACGGCATTCCTGGTCGAACATCTAGGCTGGCGTTCGAGTTGCCTGGCTTTTGCCGGTGTCATGGTTTTCGTCTGCCTGCCGCTTTACGGCGTTGGTCTGCCTGCCCGATCGTCCGGCGCTGACGCGCTGGAGCCGGCGGTGCCGGGCGTTGGCCATTCGGCCGTCGGAGGGGCCACCTTCTATCTCATTGCGTCCGCGATCGCGCTGAATGCCTTTGTCACCTACGGCCTGTCGGCGATCCTGATCGAACTGTTCAAGGCGCGCGGGCTGACATTGGCGCAAGCTGTCGGCCTCGGGTCGATGCTGGGTGTCATCCAGGTTCTGGCGCGTGGGCTGGATTTCATGGGCGGCGGACGCTGGGACGGCATCACCACCGCCATCGTTGCCGGGGCCGCACTGCCATTGGCGATGGTTTTGCTGATCGCCGGCGGTGATGGGTACGCGGGGCTCGTCGCTTTCGTGGTTCTCTATGGCTTGGCCAGCGGCGCGCTCGCGGTGGCGCGAGCGACCATCCCCCTGGTCTTCTACGACAAAGGTGCCTACGCACGAGCGGCATCGCGCATCGCATTGCCACTCAATCTGCTTTCGGCGTCATCTCCGCCGATCCTGGCGGCGCTTCTCAGCCGCTTCGGCGGCAATGCGGTGCTTGCCTTGACGGCGATATGCTCGACGATAGCACTGGCAAGCCTGATCCTGCTCAGGAGCCGTCGGCCATCGGCTGCTGTGGCAGCTGAACGACACCAGGGCGTTTGATGTTCCGCATGTAGAACCGCTGCGAATTGCGCTAGTTCCTCATGGTCTCCGGCACAGGGTAGCCGGCGTTCGCGCGATGGCTAAGCGACGACACCAGAAGGTTTTCGGCCCGGCTGTTCGGCACCAGACGAACCACCTTGTAGCCACGCTCTTTGAGATCGGCCAGCAGGGCCGGCAGCATCTTGCCGGTGCGGGCATGGATGTCATGCATCAGGATGATGCCGGAGCCGCGTGCCTCGACGCGGGCGAGGGTGCGCTGGCGCACCTGTTCGGGACTCGACTGGAAGTAGTCCTTGGAATCGATGTCGGCGTCGATGACGGTGATGCCGCGGGCTGCCAGTTGCCGGCGCAGCGCCGGTGTCGAGGCCAGATAGGGGAAGCGGAAGAAGGGAGCAGCGCGATAGCGCGTCGGCACCAGCGCATCCGAGACATTCTTCATGCCGCTGTTGATCTGCGTTTCGGCATTTGCCGTGCTGATCTGGGTGAGATTGGCATGGCTCTGCGAATGGGTGCCGATGGTGTGACCGCGCATGGCCACCTCGCGCACCAGTCCCGGGTAGGAGCGCGCCATCTGGCCGACCATCAGGAAAGTCGCCTTCACGCCTGCCTTGTCGAGTGCGTCGAGCACAGCCGGCGTGCGACCGGGTACGGGACCATCGTCGAAGGCCAGGGCCACTTCGTGCTTGCGCAGCCTGAGGTCAGAGACGTTGTTCACCGTCACCGTGCGACCGGCAAGGTCGCCGAAGGACAGGGATGGAGCACTGCCGGCTTCCTTGCCTGCTGCATGTGCTGGTTCGGCGGCAAAGGCAAGCTTGGTTTCATTGCCCGCCATGTTGTGCCTGGCGGTGCCACAGGCAGCGCTGGTTACAGCGATGAAGCCAAAAGTGAAGATACGCGCCAGACGGCACCCAGACCAAACCACAGCCAAGCTATCCCTTTGAGAATGCGTGTGTTTTATTGCGATTATGGTTACTGAATGGTTTACAAAGGGTCGTTAGGGGAGGTGTTTGAGCGGTCACGGAGCGCGTTTTGATGGTCCAGGGCGTCCGCTCGCAGAACGAAAAATACTGTGACTTGCCGCAACCGTTGCGATAACACTAATGGGGTTCGGCCTGACGGTCGAAACGAGTTCATGCGAGGAGTTGCCATGCTCTGGAAGGGTCGCCGGCAGAGTGACAACATCGAGGATAACCGCAGTGACGGTGGCGGTGGTCTGCCCGGCGGTCTCGGCGGCGGCCCCGGCCAGTTTCGTATCCCGATCGGTGGACGCGCCGGTGGCGGCGGGCTGTCGACCATCATCATCCTGGTGGTGCTCTATTTCGGGCTGAAGTTCCTCGGCATCGATCCTATGCAGGTCCTGGGCGGTGGCGGCGGGTTGATGCCGGGTGACAACAGCCAGATCACCCAGTCCGACCAGCCAGGCCAGAGCGCGCAGGCCAATGACGAGATGAAGCAGTTCGTCGCGACCATCCTGGCCGAAACAGAGGATGTCTGGACCGGTATCTTCCAGGCCAACGGCCTGACCTATGAACAGCCGAAGCTGGTCCTGTTCACCGGCCAGATCCGCTCGGCCTGCGGTTTTGCCAGCTCGGCATCAGGCCCGTTCTATTGCCCGGGCGACCACAAGGTCTATCTGGACACCGCCTTCTTCGACCAGCTTTCACGGCAGTTCGGCGCTTCCGGCGATTTCGCCGAGGCATATGTGATCGCGCACGAGGTCGGCCACCATGTGCAAAATCTCACTGGCGTGCTGCCCAAGTTCAACCAGATGCGGCAGCGCATGAGCGAGGCCGACGCCAACCAGATGTCGATGCGGGTCGAACTGCAGGCCGACTGTTTCGCCGGCGTGTGGGGACGCTTCACTGCGCAAAAGGGCATTCTGGAGCAGGGTGACCTGGAAGAAGCGCTGAATGCTGCCAAGCAGATCGGTGATGACACGCTGCAGAAGAAGATGCAGGGCTACGTCGTGCCGGAAAGCTTCAATCATGGCACTTCGGCGCAGCGCCAGCGCTGGTTCAAGGCCGGTTTCGACTCGGGCAAGCTGTCGTCCTGCGACACTTTCAACAACCCGATCTGACGGCCGCCTTGCGATGGCGGTCGACAAGCGTATCAGGCTCGACGCGCAGCTTTCACTGTCACGCCTGGTCTTTGGGGCGTGGCGGCTGCTCGACACGGCAGAGCGTCCCGACGCACAGAGTGTAGCGCGTCTTATCGGTACGGCGGTCGATCTTGGTCTGACGAGCTTCGACCATGCCGATATCTATGGCGACCACGGCGTCGAGGCGGCATTCGGCGCTGGCCTGGCAGCCTGGAAGGGCCGGCGACAGGACATCCAGATTGTCACCAAATGCGATATCATGCTGGTCTCGCAAAACCGTCCGCGCAATTGGGTTACGCATTACAACACCGGTGCGGCCCATATCGAGGCCTCGGTGGAGCGCTCGCTGGCAAACCTCGGCACCGACTATCTCGATCTCCTGCTGCTGCACCGACCGGACCCGCTGATGGATGCCGACGACACGGCTCGCGGCCTGGAAAACGTGGTGGGCGCCGGCAAGGTGCGTGCGATCGGCGTTTCCAATTTCACGCCTTCGCAGATCGATCTGCTCGCCTCGCGGCTGCCGTTCCCGATCGTCACCAACCAGATCGAGCATTCCGTTCTGGAGACTTCCGCGCTCTATGATGGCCGGCTCGATCACGCGCAGCGTCTGCGTTACGCCCCGATGATCTGGTCGCCTCTCGGGGGCGGGTCGTTGTTCACCGGTGACAGCGATCGCGAGGATCGGGTACGGCGGGCGCTGGCGAAGGCGGCGGAGGCGCATGGCACCGGCGACATTTCGGCAATCTCGATTGCCTGGCTGTTGCGTCACCCCGCCAGGCTGATCCCAGTGCTCGGCACGATGAAACCGGAACGGCTTGCCCAAATGTCCAAGGCGCTCGACATCGAACTCGACCGCCAGCATTGGTTCGCGATCCTCGAAGCCAGCGAAGGCAGACCTGTGCCTTAACGGGCAACAGTCTGCGGTCCTATCGATCCATGTTCGCCGAATTACATTCGCAAATGCCATGTCTGGTGACGGCTACTGTCAGGAGACAGGCCGAGAAGCCGTTCTTTCATTGTTCTTATCGCAAGCTTCCCCTATAAGGGCCGTCCCGCTGCAGACCGGCGGATGAGGGATGAGCCACCATGCTGGAAGCCAAGACCGCCAGACGAGGCCTGATCCTCGTCTTCACCACGCTTTTGCTCGATATTATCGGTTTCGGCATCATCATGCCGGTGCTGCCGGCCTATCTGCAGGAGTTGACTGGCGTCGGTGTTTCCGAAGCCGCGATCGAGGGCGGCTGGCTGTTCTTCGTCTATGCAGCCATGCAATTCGTGTTCGCGCCGATCATCGGTGGCCTTAGCGACCGCTTCGGCCGTCGGCCGGTGTTGCTCGCCTCTGTGCTGACCTTCTCCATCGACAATCTGATCTGCGCCATCGCCTGGTCCTATCCGATGCTGTTCATCGGGCGTGTGCTTGCCGGCATTTCCGGCGCCAGCTACTCGACCACGTCGGCCTTCATCGCCGATATCTCCACCGACGAGAACCGGGCCAAGAATTTCGGCCTGCTCGGCATCGCCTTTGGCGTCGGCTTCGTCATCGGTCCGGTGCTCGGCGGCCTGCTAGGCACGTTCGGGCCGCGCGTACCGTTCTATTTCGCGGCTGGGCTCGCCTTGCTCAATTTCATCATCGGGTACTTCCTGCTGCCGGAAACGCTGGACAAGAAGCACCGTCGCCGCTTCGAATGGAAGCGGGCGAACCCAGTCGGCACGCTCATGCAGATGCGCAACTATGACGGCATCGGCTGGATCGGCCTGGCGTTCTTTCTTATGACGCTTGGCCACATGGTCTACCCGGCTGTGTGGTCGTTTGTTTCCACCTATCGTTACGGCTGGAGCGAACAGCAGATCGGCTTTTCGCTCGGTGCCTTCGGTCTGTGTGGCGCGATCGTCATGGCGACGATCCTCCCGCGTGTCATTCCCGCGCTAGGCGAGTGGAAAACGGCGGCAATCGGACTGTCGTTCACGGCGGCAAGCGCTATCGGCTATGCGTTCGCGATGCAGGGCTGGATGATCTATGCCGTCGTCGTGGCTGGCTGCCTGGAAGCACTTGCGGATCCGCCGCTGCGCAGCCTTGCCGCCGCCAAGGTACCACCGTCGGCGCAAGGTGAATTGCAGGGGGCGATGACGTCGATCTTCTCGATCACCTCGATCATCACGCCGCTGCTCTATACGGCAATCTTCTCGTGGTTCACCGGACCGGATGCGCCGATAACGTTCGGCGGTGCGCCTTATCTGCTGGCGGCGTTCTTCCTGGCCATGTCGGTACTCGTCTTTGTTACCAAGGTGGCAAAACCGACACCGAAGGAGGTCGAGCAGATGCACACGCAGGAAGGCGCGGCCGGCGGTCACTGAGAATTAAAAAGGCGGCCTAGGCCGCCTTTTTTTGTCCCTGAAATCTTGTCGTCAAGCCCGTTCGGTCAGCGCTGGCTCGCCCTTCTTTGCGCGGATCAGATTGGCGAAGCGGCGGAACAGATAGTGTGAATCCTGCGGTCCGGGCGAAGCTTCGGGATGATGCTGCACGGAGAACACCGGACGGCCCTTCAGCGTGATGCCGCAGTTCGAACCGTCGAACAGTGAAACGTGAGTCTCTTCAACATCTTCGGGCAGCGACTTGGAGTCAACCGCGAAGCCGTGGTTCATCGACACGATCTCAACCTTGCCGGTGGTGTGATCCTTGACCGGATGGTTGGCGCCGTGATGACCCTGGTGCATCTTCTCGGTTTTGCCGCCGAGCGCCAGTGCCAGCATCTGGTGGCCAAGGCAGATGCCGAAGACCGGGATGTCGGTCTTGAGCAGGTCACGGATGACCGGAACCGCATATTCACCGGTGGCAGCGGGATCGCCGGGGCCGTTGGACAGGAAGATGCCATCCGGCTTCATGGCCAGGATCTCGTCGGCGCCTGTCTTGGCCGGGACCACGGTGACCTTGGCGCCGAGGCCGGCGAGCAGGCGCAGGATGTTGCGCTTCACGCCATAGTCGATCGCCACCACGTGCATGGTCGGTTCTGCCTGTTCGCCATAGCCTTCGTTCCAGGCCCAGGGAGTTTCCTTCCAGACTGAGGACTGGCCGGATGTCACGTCCTTGGCGAGGTCGAGGCCGACGAGGCCCGACCATGCGGCGGCGCGGCGCTTGAGATCATCGATGTCGAACTTGCCGTCAGGAGCATGTGCTATGACGGCGTTGGGCATACCCTTTTCGCGGATCAGTGCGGTGAGCGCACGCGTGTCGATGCCGGACAGGGCAACGATGCCGCGACGCTTCAGCCACTGGTCGAGGTGTCCGGCGGCGCGGAAACTGGACGGGTCGGTGACATCGGCCTTGAAGATGGCGCCGACGGCCCCGGCACGCACGGCCGGGTTCAGGTCCTCAATGTCTTCATCATTGGTGCCGACATTGCCGATATGCGGGAAGGTGAAGGTGACGATCTGGCCGGCATAGGAAGGGTCGGTGAGGATTTCCTCATAACCGGTGAGCGCGGTGTTGAAGCAGACTTCGGCAACGGCAGAGCCGGTGGCGCCGAGGCCGCGCCCTTCGATGACCGTGCCATCGGCCAGCACCAGAACGGCGGTTGGCGTTTCGGTGGTCCAGGGGGCGGTCGCGGCCATGGCGGCTCTCCATCAAGAGACGAACAAATGGCAACCATGCCGGTCCCAGATTGCGCGCCAAGAAGCGCCGGGCAGCTTTGCCCACGCCAATCCATGTAACCAGTTTGGTTGCAAGGCCCTCCCTTAAGTGAAGGGGCGGGCAGGGTCAATCGCTGCAAGGTGCGGCAGGACAGGATTCGTACCGCAAGCTTGTGATTTCGACTGAAATGCCATTTATCAGGTCGAAACCAAGGAGCAGGACGATGCGCGAGAAGGTCACCGAAGAGGTCAAGGCAGCCATGAAAGCCGGCGACAAGCCGCGGCTCACAACGCTTCGGCTGATCCAGTCGGCGATCAAGGATCGCGACATCGCCAACCGCGGTAATGGCAAGGACGCCGCCAGCGACGACGAGATCCTGCAGATCCTGGCCAAGATGGTGAAGCAGCGCGAGGAATCGGCCAAGGCCTTCGAGGATGGCGGCCGGCCAGAGCTCGCTGCCAATGAGCGTGCCGAGATCACGATCATTCGCGATTTCCTGCCGACGCAGATGGATGCCGCCGAGACCGAGGCGGCGATCCGCGCCGTGATCGCCGAAACCGGAGCTGCCGGGGTCAAGGACATGGGCAAGGTGATGGCAGCGCTTCGTGAGAAGTTCGCGGGGCAGATGGATTTCGGCAAAGCCAGCGGCGTGGTGAAAGCGCTTTTGGGCTAGCCTCCCGTTTCAGAGAAGGCGGCGGTTCGGGCGCGCCTTCCAAAGAGGCTGGAACTTTTCGAAAAAATTTTCGGGCGATGTCGAATCCGGATCCGGCCGTTCGACAAAGGGCGTCAACAACGCACCGCAAGGAGATGACCCGTGCGCTATATCTGCCTGATCTACTACGATGCCAAGAAGCTGTTCGATGGCAGTGCCGAATCCAACGCTGCGCTCGCCGAATGCGCGGACCATGACGAAAAGCTGAAGGAAAGCGGCCATTTCGTCGCCGGGGAGGCACTCGAACTGCCGTCCACCGCTATGACGGTGCAAGTGCGCGACGGCAAGATGTCGTCCACCGACGGACCGTTCCTGGAAACCCGCGAGATGCTGGGCGGCATCATCGTCATCGACGCCCGCGACCTCAACGAAGCAGCGCGTGTCGCCAGCACCCATCCGCTGGCACGTATCGGTTCGATCGAAGTGCGGCCGGCGGTGGATTTCTCGACGCCACCTCCCACGCTGGCCGATCTTTGAGGCGACGGTGACCGAAGCCGAGGCACGCGCTGCCGTCGAGGCGGTCTACCGCAGCGAAAAGCGGCGCGTGCTGGCAACGCTGATCCGTCTGCTCGGCGGATTCGAGGCGGCGGAAGAGGCCCTGCATGAGGCTTTTGCCGCCGCCGCGCAGCGCTGGCCGGTCGAAGGCGTTCCAGCCAATCCCTATTCCTGGCTGGTTTCGACGGGTCGTTTCAAGACCATCGACCGCTGGCGCAGGCAGGCCAGGCTCACCGCTGCCGTGCCGGAACTTATCGCCCTGGCCGATACGACAGCCGAAACCGTGTTTCCGGAAACGATCCACGATGATGAGCTGCGGCTGATCTTCACCTGTTGCCACCCGGCATTGGCGCCGGACGCACGCATCGCGCTGACATTGCGGGAGGTTGGCGGACTGACGACGGAAGAAATCGCCCGCGCCTATCTGGCGCCGGCGCCGACGATCGCGCAGCGCATCGTGCGCGCCAAGGCGAAGATCCGCGACGATGCGATTCCCTATGAGGTGCCTGGCCGTGCCGAACTGCCGGCTCGTATCGAAAGCGTGCTGAAGGTGATCTATCTCGTCTTCAACGAAGCTTATGCCGCGACCGAAGGGCCGCAACTGACCCGGACCGATCTGGGTGCCGAGGCAATGCGTCTCGGGCGACTGGTGATGGGACTGCTCGAGGAACCGGAGCCGATCGGTCTTCTCGCTCTGATGCTGCTGCATGAGTCCCGGCGGACGGCACGTGTCGACGCAGCCGGAGACCTTGTGCTGCTGGAAAACCAGGACCGCTCCTTATGGGACAGGAATCTGATCGCTGAGGCCCTTGGCCTTGTCGAACGCGGGTTTGCCATGCGCAGGGCCGGACCTTGTCTGCTGCAGGCGGCGATCGCGTCTGTCCATGCCAGCGCACCCAGCATTGAGAACACCGATTGGGCGCAGATTGTTGGTCTCTACGACACGCTGCTGCGTGTCGATCCTTCCCCAGTGGCTTCGCTCAACCGTGCTGCAGCGATCGGCATGCGGGATGGGCCGGCGGCTGGACTGGCGGCGATTGAGATGGCGTTAGGCTCGGGCGGGCTCGAGGGTTATCATCTTGCGCACGCTGCCCGCGCCGACATGCAGCGCAGGCTGGGGCAGGGGGATGCCGCCAGGATCTCCTATCGACGTGCGCTGGAACTTGTCAGGCAACCCGCCGAGCGGCGTTTTCTGGAAGCGCGGCTGGCCGAGATCGACCGCGGCTGACTACTGCCCGTACTGCACGACCCAGTCCGCGGGTTCCTTTTCGGCGCTGCCATTGACCTTGACGTTGTATTGCCGCGCCCAGCGATATCCCCACATCGGGCCGAACTTGGTCGCTGCGGTCAGCGGTTTGCCGTAGATGGGATCGGCCTGTGCCGTTTCCAGCGTGACGAAGCGGTATCCGGCTTCTTCAAACAGGACCAGGATGCGATCAAGAGTGGCGGCGTTCAGGCTGTTCACATGCAAGAGCATGATCGCCGGCGGTTCGTATCCCAGTACCTGGCGGTTGAGATCGGCATAGTAGGCGATCTGTTCCCTGCTGTGCTCGAGATAGGCAGCGACGATGCGCTCGGCCTTGGCGGGGTCCTTCGCCGCGAGCGCCTTTTCATAAGCCCGGTCGAACAGATAGTCGGATGTGTCGATGGTCGAAGCGGCCAGCGTGTAACCGTGTTTCGCAGCAAGTGCAGCAATCGCTTGCTGTTTCTCCGGCGTGTTGCCGACATGGTTGTAGGGAAAGCGCAAGAAGCGCGGTTTTGAGACCGCAGAGCGGACCGGGAGTGGGCCGATGCTGCGTTCGCCGTCGACGATTTCTTTCTCGATAGCGTCGATATCGAGCCCGTTGCTGTCGGCATGGGAGTAGGTGTGGTTGCCGAGTTCAAGTCCGGCGGCAATCCAGTCTGCCAAGACCTCCTTGCCGATCGCTCCAAGCTGTTCCACGCGTTTTTCAACGACGAAGCCCGTCGCAGGGGCTGCATGCGATTTCAGTGTACCGAGAATATCGCGATTCACCTGCCGAACGGCATCGAAAGTCGGCGGCCGCGGCGCTTCGGGGTCGGCCGCATTGACGTGCGGCAGGTCGTCGAAAGTGATCGCGACCGTCCGGTCTGCGGCCGATTCAGCTGCCTGCAATCCACCGGGGCCACATTGGGAAAACAGCGCAAAGCCGACAAGGATTGCGGCAACTGCTGCAAGCCTGCCCTGGGCAATGGTCTTTCTGGTCTGGGTCATTTCCGCATCGAGTTGCTGTGGGCATCCTGTGCTGTGTTCGAGCATGTTCATTGCGCCTGCATTGCGCTGAAGAATTGGCAGCAGCTTCATGGAAGAGAAAACAGCACTGGAACCTGCGTCCATCGTTTTGCGTGATGCCCGTCAGAGCGAGCGTCTGGCCCTTGAAGAATTGCAGTGGCGGGCCTCGCTGGTGCATCCGGCTTATCGTGATGCCTTGCTCGGGGATCGTAACATCGTGCATCTGCCTGCGGAGCACCTGGACGATGGACGCGCCATCGTGGCCGAAGTCGACGGCAATATCGCGGGGTTTGCCATCGTGCTGCCGATCGGCGACGGAGTATCGGAGCTCGACGGACTGTTCGTCGAGCCGAAAGTGGCAGGCAGGAGTGTCGGCAAGGCGTTGGTCGAGGCTGCCAGGCGACACGCACAAATCTCCGGCGCTGTCTCGCTGAAGGTCGTGGCTGCGCTGGAAGTGGAAGGCTTCTACCGCCGTTGCGGTTTCGAACTGGTGGGAGAGACCGAGACCTTGCTGGGCAAGGCGTTGGTCATGGTGCTGGGGTTAAGGGACTGACGCATACGCCAGAGCAATTTCAGGAAAAGTTCGCAACGGTCTTCTGTCCGGAATGGCGTGAAAACAACGAGTTGGAGTGTTTCAGAGTTTCCGTGAAAACGGAAGGCTCTCGTGTCAGTTGGCCGTTCGAAACGCTCGAGACGGCATTGGCTTATGCGAAGAAGGACGCTACCAATTTCACATTGCGAAATTTTGGACGGCGGTTCGGAGCACATCTGCTTGACAAGCCTCGGTCCAGCCCACAAGTTCCGCGCTCTAAATAACGCGTTAACTATCGACTGTTCCAGGGAGGATGGGAATGGCCATTTCGCGTCGGAAATTCATGCAGGGTTCCGCTTCGCTTCTGGCGGCGCCGGCACTGCTCGGTACAACGGGCGCCCGCGCCCAGGAGACCGTGACGCTCAAACTGCATCACTTCCTGCCGCCGGTCTCCAACGTGCATTCCAAGCTGTTGGAGCCATGGGCAAAGCAGGTGGCCGCCGACAGCGGCGACAAGCTGAAGATCGAGATTTATCCCGCCATGCAACTCGGCGGTAAGCCGCCGCAGCTTTACGATCAGGCACGCAATGGTGTCGTCGATATCGTCTGGACCTTGCCTGGCAATACGCCGGGACGCTTCCCGTCGACCGAAGTGTTCGAACTGCCCTTCGTCGCGGCATCCAAGGCTACCGCCAATGCGCCGGCGGCACAGGAGTATGGTGAAGCCAACCTCGCCAAGGAGACCGCGGACGTCAAACTGCTGTCGTTCTGGGCGCATGACCAAGGCCTGATCCACACCAACAAGCCGATCGCCAAGATGGAGGATCTGGCCGGTCTCAAGCTGCGCAACCCGACGCGGCTGGCCGGTGAAGCGCTTTCGGCACTGGGCGCGGTCTCGGTATCGATGCCTGTTCCGCAGACTCCGGAAGCCTTGGCGCAGAAGGTGATCGATGGCGCCGTGATCCCGTGGGAAGTTGTACCTTCCATCAAGGTCGATGAATTGACCCGCTATCATACTTCTGTTCCGGGCACCCCGACGCTCTACACCGCGACCTTCTTCCTGGCCATGAACAAGGACCGCTACGCCAGCTTGCCGGACGAGCTAAAGGCGGTGCTCGACAAGAATTCGGGGATGACCTTTGCCAAGCTCGCCGGCAAGATGTGGGACGATGTCGGCTCGCAAGTGGCCGACAAGGTGAAGGCCAGCGGCAAGAATACGGTCTCTGAGATCAGCGAAGGAGAAAAGGCCCGCTGGGTCGAGGCGACGAAACCCGTACGCGACAAATGGGTCGAGGACATGAAAGGCAAGGGCCTTGATGGTGCCGCGCTGCTCGAGCAGGCCAAGGCGCTGATCACCAAGTACAGCGCGGCTTGATGTCCGCTAGAGTCGGTTGCGTCTTTGCGCGGATCCGGGTGAGGGAGGTCTGATGGAGGCGCAATCGGGATCGCCGGGGCGCTTCGCCCGGGCTGTGGAGGCGACAACGGCGGCCGTGGCGATTGCCGGCGGTATCCTGATCCTGATCGTGGCCGGAATTGTCACCACGAGCGTGGTTGGCCGCTGGCTTTTCAACAAGCCGATCCCGGCCGACTATGAATTCGTCGAGATCGGCATCGGTGTCGCCGTTTTCGCGTTCCTGCCTTACACGCAGATGCGCAACGGCCACATCGCGGTCGATACCTTCACGCAGCGCCTGCCGGCGAGGACGAACGCCACAATCGATGCAGCATGGGATCTCGTGCTCGCCGCTTTCCTCGGTTTCTTTGCTTGGGGACTCGTATCGGGCGCACAGGAATCCTTCCAATACAACGAAACCATGGTCCAGATTTCCTGGCCAATCTGGCCGGTCTACGCCATTTGCGCGGCTCTTTCGGCGGTGGCTTTCCTGGGGGCATTGGCAGTTGCCATCCTGAAATTCGGAGGCCGCGCGTGAGCGGCGTCGAACTAGCCCTTCTTGGTTTCGCGGTGATGCTGGTCCTGATCGCGATCCGCATGCCGATCGCACTTGCCATGCTGGTGGTGGGGGCAGGCGGCTACGCTTATCTTTCTGGCTGGAACGCGCTGTTCTACTACCTGCAGACCAATACCTACCGGCAATTCGCCTCCTATACGCTTTCGGTCATCCCGCTGTTCATCCTGATGGGCGCGCTGGCAGAACGGTCCGGTATGGCAGCGACGCTGTTCCAGGCGGCTGAGCGGCGGCTGGGCAAGACGCGCGGCGGCCTGCCGATGGCGGTCATCCTCGCCTGCACGGGCTTCGGCGCCATCTGCGGCTCCTCGGTCGCGACCACCGCGACGTTCGGGCGCGCGGCCATGCCGGAGCTGCGCCGCGCCAAGGTCGATCTCGGCCTCGCCACAGGTACGATTGCGGCAGGCGGGACGCTGGGCATTCTCATTCCGCCTTCGGTCATCCTGGTGATCTACGCCATCACCGCCGAGCAGAACATCGCCAAGCTGTTCCAGGCAGCACTCATTCCCGGCCTGCTCGCTGCTGCGTTCTATTGCATTGCGATTGCCGTCGTCGTGCGGCGGCGACCGGAACTTGCTCCGCCGGTCGAGCGTGAGGTCGAACGCCTGCCACAACCTGCTTGGGCGCGGCCCATCGGCGGTCTTGTCGCATTGGCTGCCATCGGCGCCGGCTACTTCGGGCTGGTCAGCGTCACGGTCGCGGTGCTGGCAGCGATCATCGGACTGGTGCTGTTGGTTGCAGATTTCGCACTGGTGCCTGCGGCCGCCGTCGCGGTCATTGTCGTAGGCGGCATTTATGGCGGTGTCTTTACCCCGACGGAAGGGGCGGCGGTCGGTGTCATCGTCATGCTGGTTTTCGGACTCGCGCAGCGCAAACTGAATGTCGGCAACATGCGCGAGGCGCTGCTGCAGACGGCGGAGACGTCCGGCATGATCTTCCTCATCCTGCTCGGAGCGGAAGTTTTCGGTGCCTTCCTGGCGCTGACGCGCATGCCTTCCACCGTTGCGGAGATGATCGGCAACTCCGGGATGGCGCCCTATGCGGTGCTGATCGGCATGCTGCTGGTCTACATCGTGCTGGGCGCGGTCATGGATGAGCTGGCAATGATCCTTCTGACCCTGCCGGTCTTCGTACCGATCGTGCTGGCGCTGGATTTCGGCATGGGTGCGGAGGATGTGGCGATCTGGTTCGGCATCCTCGTGCTGGTGGTGGTTGGTATCGGTCTTGCTGCGCCGCCGATCGGCCTCAACGTCTTCATCATCAACAAGATTGCCGGCGACGTGCCGATCACCCGCACCTATCGCGGAGTGATGCCCTTCGTGATCGCCGACGTAATTCGGCTGGCGCTGCTGACGGCCTTGCCGGTGCTGTCGCTATGGCTGGTACGCGTTCTCAACTGAGGCGAAGATCGTTTACTCGGCTGCACCCGCGGGCAAAGGCGGGCGCAGGCCGCTGCGGCGCTCGGCGGCGTAAGAGATGACGGCTACGGCAAAAGCCACGACCATCGCAATGATACCGAGCACAGGCAGGATGCGATAACCGTAGCCCGCGCTGAGCACCATGGCGCCGATCGAAGAGGCGAGCGCAATGCCGATGTTGAAGCCTGACGGGATCAGCGATGAAGCAAGGTTTGAAGCATCGGCCGTCCAGGACAGAATACGGGCCTGGATTGGCGCGCCGATGGAGAAGTTGAGTGCGCCCCACAGTGTGATCGCGACGACCATCGGCAGCGGGTAGGGGCTGACCAGATAGACGATCGTCAGCATCACCGCCTGCAGCGCGAGCATGGTGATGAGCGACGGCATCAGCTTCCAGTCCGCCAACCGGCCGCCGACGAACACACCGATGGTCGCGCCGACGCCATTGAGCAGCAGCACCCACGGCACTTGCGCCTTGGTCAGATCTGTCACTTCCTCAAGGAAGGGAGTGATGTAGGTGTAGAGTGTCATCTGGCCCATCATCAGCATCAGCATCAGGATAAGCGAGGTCCAGACCTGCTGACGGCCAAGCGCACGCACTTCACGAGCGAGCCCGGCAGGTCTTGCGGAGGTTCCGGTGGCGCGGGGAATGAGCAGCGCCATGGCTAGAAGGGAGGCGACACCCAGCAGGCTCATGACCCAGAAAGTGGCGCGCCAACCCCAGAGATTGCCGACCGCGGTGCCGACCGGCACGCCGATGATATTGGAGACGGTAAGGCCGGACAGCACAAGCGCGATCGCCATGCCACGCTGTTCTGGCCGGACCAGGCCGACGGCGACCACCATGGCGACGCCGAAATAGGCGCCGTGCGCGACGGCAACCGCAACGCGCAGCGCCAGCATCGACAGGAAGTCTGGTGCCACGGCGCAGGCAACCTGACCAATGGTGAAAGCAATCGCGAGAGCGATCAGCAGCGTCTTGCGCGGTACTCTGGATGTGGCGAGTGTCAGCAACGGGCCGCCGATCGCGATGCCGAGCGCATAGCCGGAGACGAGATAGCCGGCACTCGGGATGGAGACGCTCAAGCCTTCCGCGACCTGCGGCAGCACACCCGCAATGACGAATTCGGTCGTGCCGAAAGCGAAGGCGGCAAGGAAAAGCGCAATCAGGGGAAGTGGCATGGCAATGCTCAAAGGGCTTATGAACGGCCTCTGAACACGATTGGACCTGACAGGCAATCCAGAAATCGTGGACCGGGGTTTAGTTTTTCTGGATAGCCATCCTGGCGATCAGCTGGCGCGCAAGCGGGAATCGCTGAGCAGGCCACGCTTTTCGAGCACCGGATAGGCGATCGAGGCGAGCAGTGAGTTGATCTGCTTCAGGTCGCGGATTGTGTCGAGATGGATGGTGCTGGTCTCGATCGAGTTGGGCGAGCCATCGCGCAGGCGCAGGAAATGTGCCTGGCTCGTCTGCTTCTCGCGGTCGCGCAGCCGGTCCTTTTCCTCGACGATCTGGCGTGCGGTTTCGGCGTCGCTGGAAACCAGCACGTTGAAAGCGAGCCGCGCATTGGCAAGCACGGAGGCGTGGAAGGCGGTCAGTTCACGCCAACCCTCAGGCGTGAATTCCAGTCCGCGCTCCATCTTCTTGCGCACCATCGGCAGCATGTTGCGCACGATGATGTCGCCGACCTGCTCCAGCTTGACGCAGGCGCCGATCAATTCCTGGCAGCGCAAGGCCTCATCTTCGGTCAGGGAATTCTTGGTGACCTTGGCGAGGTAGAGTTTGATGGCGGCATGTTTCTGATCGACCCGGTCGTCGAGTGCCGCAAGCGCCTTGATCTTGTCTTCGTCGGCCTGCTCGTAGAGGTCGATGACACGCTTCAGCATGATCTCGACGGTTTCGCAGACGCGCACGACCTCGCGGGTAGCGTTACCGAGCGCCTGCGCGGGCGTGTTGAGCGCGGCTTCGTTCAATGCCGAGAGCTCCGTCACCTGGAAGGCATCCGCGGGAGCTTCCTTGGCGCCCATTGCGACGATCTTCTGCGAGACCCTGTAGACAAGGCCGGCCAAAGGCAAACCGGCGAGCAGGATGATGACGTTGAACAGGATGTGCGCGTTGACGATCTGGTCCGGCCCGGTGCTGCCGAGGAATGTCACCGGCGGCTTAAAGGCCAGGAACAATGTGAGCATCACCAGCGAGCCGAGCCCGCGCATCAGAAGGTTGCCGACCGGAACGACACGCACGGCAGGCTCGGCGTTGCGGGTGAGCAGCGGCGCGATGATCGAGGAGCCGAGGTTGACGCCCAGCACCAGCACGATGCCGAGCTCCGGCGGGATGAAGCCGCGCCCGGCGAGCGTGGTCATCAGGAGCACTGCGGCAATGCTCGACTGGAACAGCCAGGTAGCGACGGCCGCGAGCAGATAGGCAGTGACGGGATCGCCTTTGAAATAGTCGATGATGACGGGCAGCAGCTGGCTTTCGCGCAGCGGCTCGGAAGCTTGGCCGATCATCTCCAGCGACAGCAGCAGAAGGCCGACGCCGATCAGGATACGGCCGATCTGGCGCCAGTCGCGTCGCTCGGTCGCCATGAACATGATCGTGCCGGTGATCAGGCAGATCGGGACGATCAGCGTCAGATCGAAGGTGAGCAGCTTGACGACCAGCGCCGAGCCGATTTCGGCGCCGCGCACGGCGAGCTGTCCAGCCATGCCGGACACAATGCCTGCACCGGCGAAGGAGCCGACCAGCAGCGTGACTGCGGTGGAGCTCTGCAATGCGATTGCCAGCGCGGTGCCTGCCAGCACCGCCAGCAACGGGTTCTTCATCGTGCCGCGCAGCTTCAGCCGCAGCACGTCGCCATAGGCGCGCTCGACACCGGTCTTCACCATGCGGGTGGCAAACAGCATCAGCGCCACGGCACCGGCCAGATGCAGGAGCACGACCGAGCCGCTCATGCCTGTATCCTCGATACACGACGTGCGGCGTGCCCCAATCCGTCAGGATTTGTGGATGGAAACGTGGCCGGTGGCGTCAAACTGGCGTCGGCCTGATTTGAAACGGCGTTGATCATGAACGTTACATATAGGGCAAATCGGGCGATTCTGACATTAGCCGGATAATAATCTGCTGTTGATGTCGTCGTGCTCCGACAAGCGGCGGCCGGTGTCGGATTTGGACATGAGCGAAACTGCTGTCGTCACTGTGCGGCATGTAACGCGCAAGCCGGACACCCGTTGCAAATGTGGGCTTTTGCGTCTGCGCGAGAGGACGAGTTGCCTCGTCCTTGAAGGTGCAAAAACGCCTCTAACCATCCGTGTTCATTACGAAATTGTAATGAGAACATTCAGTTTTGGTTCATGTTGTGAACTCTATTTCCATCGTGTGTATAAACGAGGAGTCACCCATGAAACGTCTTGTTCTTTCGGCCATGGCCGTATCGATGCTGGCGGCGTCGACCTTGCAGGGCTTTGCTGCGCCGGTCGCTGCGATCAGCGTTCCGCAGTCGAATGTCACCACTGTCCAGTGGCAGGAGCCGATCCGCAAGGACCGCCGCTATGAAGAGCGGCGTCACGGCGACCGGCGCTACGACAATCGTTACGACCGTCGCAGCGTTGAGAAGCGGGTGATCATCCGCAAGGAAGTGGTGCGCGAGCCACACTGGAAGAAAGGCCAGCGTTACCGGGAATGGAAACGTTACCAGGGCATTCGCGATTATCATCGCTACGGCCTGCGTCGCCCAAGTGCCGGCCAGCAATGGATCCGCGTCGGCGACGAGTATCTGCTTGTCGGCATCGCCACGGGCCTGATCGCGGGCGTGCTTGCCGCGCGCTAGGCCAAAGGTCTAGCAAAAGTGAGAGGCGGTCCGGCAGGGCCGCCTCTTTGCATTGCCGTTTGTGAAAAACGGGGCCCTCTGTGAAAATCGGGCATTGCCGGCGATTGCGATAGCCAGTTCAGGCGGCCGTGCTTATATGATCGCCATGCGCTTTCCCCCGACCTTCCTCGATGAGATACGCGACCGCGTGCCGATCTCCTCGCTGATCGGCCAACGCGTTGCATGGGACAGGAAGAAGACCAATGCGCCGCGCGGCGACTATTGGGGGTGCTGTCCGTTCCATGGCGAGAAGACGCCATCGTTCCACTGCGAGGACAAGAAGGGTCGCTACCATTGTTTTGGCTGCGGCGTTTCGGGCGACCATTTCCGCTTTCTGACGGAACTCGACGGCATGAGTTTCCCGGAGGCGGTCGAACGCGTCGCTGACATGGCCGGCGTGCCGATGCCGGCGCGCGACGAACAGGCGGAGCAGCGTGAAAGACAGCGCGCCAGCCTGACCGATGTCATGGAAATGGCGACGGTGTTCTTCCAGGAGCGACTGCAGGGTTCCGACGGAGCCAGGGCGCGCGCCTATCTGCGTGAGCGCGGCCTGACGCCGGCGACACAGCAGTCGTTCCGGCTGGGTTTCGCGCCGGATAGCCGCAATGCACTGAAGGAATTCCTGGCCTCAAGAGGTGCCGAGAAAGCGCAGATCGAGGCCTGCGGACTGGTGGTGTTCGGCGACGATATCCCGGTCTCCTACGACCGTTTCCGTGACCGCATCATGTTTCCGATCCCGGATTCGCGAGGGCGCATCATCGCCTTTGGCGGTCGCGCGATGTCGGCGGACGTTTCGGCGAAGTACCTCAATTCTCCAGAGACCGAGCTCTTCCACAAGGGCAATGTGCTCTACAATTTCGCGCGTGCCCGCAAGGATGTGGCGCGTGGCGGGACGGTGATCGCAGTCGAAGGCTATATGGACGTGATCGCCCTGGCGCAGGCCGGTTTCGAGAACGCTGTGGCGCCGCTCGGCACGGCGCTCACCGAAAACCAGATGGAATTGCTGTGGCGCTTGTCGGGGGAACCTGTCCTGTGTTTCGACGGCGATGCCGCCGGACTCAAGGCCGCATGGCGCGCGGCCGATCTTATCCTGCCTTCGATCCAGCCGGGGCGTACCGCACGCTTTGCGCTTTTGCCCGAGGGCAAAGACCCCGACGACCTGGTCAAGGCCGACGGGCCGGACGCCTTCCGTGCCGTGCTTGCCGAGGCGCGGCCGCTGGCGGACCTGATCTGGACACGAGAGACCGCCGGCAATGTGTTCGAGACGCCGGAACGCCGCGCCGAACTGGAGAAGACGCTGCGCGAGATCACCAGCCGCATCCGCGACGAAAGCGTCCGTTATCACTACCAGCAGGAAATGCGCGAACGCGTGCAAAGCTTCTTTGCGCCGCAGCGTGGCTCGCGTCCGTCACGGCCTGGCGAACGTGGTGAACGCGGCCAGGGCGGCAGGCAGGGTGGCCAATGGTCGCGCGGGGCTGCCGCTGCCGGACGCAATGCCATTACCGAGAGCCTCGGCCGCTCGGCGCTGGTGAAGCGCGCCGGTGAGGTGATGTCGGTTCGCGAGGCGACCGTCATGGTGGCGCTGGTCAACCATCCGGCGCTGATCGACGAGAATTTCGAGCATGTCGAGTTCCTTGACCTTGCCAACAGCGACCTGCGCCGGCTGCACGCCGCGCTGCTGGATGCGCTCGCGCACGAGCAGGCCAGCGATCGCGACACCATCATCGAGGCGATCGACCGTATCGGCTGTCGAGAGGTGTGGGAGCGCGCCGTGGCGCTGATCCGCCGCACCAGACAGTGGCCGGCGCTGGAAAGCGCGGCGATCGACGATGCACGCGACGCCTTCAACCAGGTGTTGCACTTGCACCGCAGCCAACGCACATTACATAGGGAACTGAAGCAGGCCGAAGCGGCGCTCGCCAGCGATCCCACGGATGAGAACTACCGGCATCTGGTCGAAATCCAGGCGCAGTTCCGCGACGTGCAGGCAACAGAGGCATTGATCGAAGGGTTTGGCGTATCCTCCGGCCGGGTGGGCAGGGCATAGCCAATCAATCAGGCGCGCCTAATTGATTCGCTTTTTTAAGGCGAATCATGCGAGAGGCGCTTGACCTTCTGGCAGAATGACGGAATCAGGACGATTCGAAACGTTAACCCATGCCCAGCATCGGCGTTAAAAGACGATGTATGCACTGGACGGGAAGGGAAACCCGCCACAGATATCAGGGTTAATCTGGACTTAAGTGAGAAGCAGGTACTGGCATGACTGGCGCGTTTGTGAACGAGCGCAACTGATTTGTCAGCAGCGAAGCGGCCCTTTGGATGGCCGTCTGGAGAAGACTTAGAATGGCGACTAAGGAAAAGGAAGAGGTCGAAACCGAACGCGAGGGCACGACTGACGGCCCGTTGCTCGACCTTTCCGATGATGCTGTCAAGAAGATGATCAAGGCCGCGAAGAAGCGCGGCTATGTCACTCTCGACGAGCTGAATGCGGTGCTGCCGTCCGAAGAGACGGATCCCGATCGCATCGAAGACATCAACGCGATGCTCAGCGACATGGGCATCAACGTTGTCGAGGACGACGAGCAGAGCGACGACGCTGAAGGCGAGAGCGCCGATTCGTCGGAAGATGATGCCAACGAGCTCGCCGAGCAGACCGGCACGGCCGTCGCCGCCGTCGCCAAGAAGGAGCCGACCGACCGCACCGATGATCCTGTGCGCATGTATCTGCGCGAGATGGGTTCGGTGGAACTGCTGTCGCGCGAAGGCGAAATCGCCATCGCCAAGCGCATCGAGGCTGGCCGCGAGACCATGATTGCGGGCCTGTGCGAAAGCCCGCTGACCTTCCAGGCCATCATCATCTGGCGCGACGAACTCAACGAAGCCAAGATCCTGCTGCGCGAGATCATCGATCTCGAAGCCACTTATGCCGGCCCCGAGGGCAAGCAGGCGCCGGTCGTCGAGCGCGTCGAGGAAGACGCCAAGCCGAAGGACGAGCCCAAGGCTGGGCGCCGTCGTGGCGACGACGAGGACGACATCACCAATGTCGGCGGCGATACCCGCGGCCTCGAAGAGGATGAAGAGGACGAGGACGAGGCGAGCCTGTCGCTGGCGGCGATGGAAGCCGAGCTTCGTCCGCAGGTGATGGAGACGCTCGACGTCATCGCAGACACCTACAAGAAGCTGCGCAAGCTGCAGGATCAGCAGGTCGAGAACCGTCTCGCCGCTGCCGGCACGCTTTCGCCGAGCCAGGACCGTCGCCTGAAGGAGCTCAAGGACGAGCTGATCACGGCGGTGAAGTCGCTGTCGCTCAACCAGGCCCGCATCGAGGCACTGGTCGAGCAGCTCTACGACATCAACAAGCGCCTGGTGCAGAATGAAGGCAAGTTGCTTCGTCTCGCCGAAAGCTACGGCGTGCGCCGTGAGGAGTTCCTCAAGGAGTATCAGGGTTCCGAGCTCGACCCGAACTGGATCCGCAACATCGCCAACCTGACGACGCGCGGCTGGAAGGAATTCACCAAGAACGAGCAGAATGCGATCCTGGACCTGCGCTCCGAGATCCAGAACCTTGCCACCGAGACGGCGATCTCGATCCTGGAATTCCGCAAGATCGTGAACCAGGTGCAGAAGGGCGAGCGCGAGGCAGCGATCGCCAAGAAGGAGATGGTCGAAGCGAACCTTCGTCTCGTCATCTCGATCGCAAAAAAGTACACGAACCGCGGCCTGCAGTTCCTGGATCTGATTCAGGAAGGCAACATCGGCCTGATGAAGGCGGTCGACAAGTTCGAGTACCGCCGCGGTTACAAGTTCTCGACCTATGCCACCTGGTGGATCCGGCAGGCGATCACACGTTCGATCGCCGACCAGGCCCGCACGATCCGTATCCCGGTGCACATGATCGAGACGATCAACAAGATTGTGCGCACCTCGCGCCAGATGCTGCATGAGATCGGTCGCGAGCCGACCCCGGAAGAGCTGGCCGAAAAGCTGGCCATGCCGCTGGAAAAGGTACGCAAGGTGCTGAAGATCGCCAAGGAGCCGATCTCGCTCGAAACGCCGGTCGGCGACGAGGAGGATTCGCATCTCGGCGACTTCATCGAGGACAAGGGCGCGATCCTGCCGATCGATGCCGCAATTCAGGCTAACCTGCGCGAGACCACCACGCGGGTGCTGGCTTCGCTGACGCCGCGCGAAGAGCGCGTGCTGCGCATGCGCTTCGGCATCGGCATGAACACCGACCATACGCTGGAAGAAGTCGGCCAGCAGTTTTCGGTGACGCGTGAACGTATCCGCCAGATCGAGGCGAAGGCGCTGCGCAAGCTCAAGCATCCGAGCCGCAGCCGCAAGCTGAGAAGCTTCCTCGACAGCTAAGACAACCAAGCCCGGGCACGTCCCGGGCTTTTTCTTTGGAGCCTCCCAGCAACCGTGAGCAGCGCCTTTGCACTGGGAATGGCGTAGAGTTAGAGTGCTTCCGCGTTTCCGACAGAAGCGGAAATGCTCCGGAGGTCACCAATGCGCACTATCCTCATGACAGCGGTCTGTGTTGCGGCCTTGCCTTTTATGGCAATCGGGAATGCACAAGCTGCCAAGAAGATCGGCATGGCCAATCCGGCTTCGGTTCATTGTGTGAAGATCGGCGGCAAATCCAGGATCCGCACCGATGCCAGCGGCAACCAGACCGGCTATTGCCACCTTCCCGACGGCCGCATCTGCGAGGAATGGGCGCTGTTCCGCGACAAGAAGTGCGTCAGGCCGAAAGGCTGATCCCCGCGCCGGAAAGCACGGGGATCACGAGAGCAATTCCAGGAAAAGTGCGTAGCGGTTTTCCGTCCGGAGTTGCCTAAAAACCAAAGTTGGAGCGTTTCCGCCAAAAACGGAAACGCTGTGGGTCTCAAAGACAATTGGCCTTGAAATTGCCGGCGTTAAGTTCGCGGCCGTTGAGGAGCAGCGAAGTGCCCGGCGACTGGGTCAGCGACCCGTTCACATAGGATCCGAAGCTCGACACCAGGCAATTGCGTGGCGTACCCTTGATCGCGACATCGCCGCCGACGTCGATGGCAGGTCCCATGAAATAAAGACCGGCTTTCGCGGCATTCTCGATGCGCGTGTTCTTAAAAGTGATGTTCTTTACCGGCCCGCCGAGGAAGTCCCAGTCGCTGCCATAGATGAAGGCGCCGTAGGTGCCGGCATTGGTGATCAGGACGTCCTTGAAATGAATGTCGGAGACCGGGTTGAAGAAGATGCCGGCATTGCGGGTGCTGTCGACCGTCAATCCGTTGACGCGCACATTGGTGGTCTTGGCTTCCTCGGGCAGGGTCGATGCCGTGACCAGCATCAGGCCGTTGATACCGCCTTTGAGCGTCATATCGGTGATGGCAACGTTCGACGTGCCTTGCAGCACCACCAGGTCCATGTCGAGCCCCTGCGCGGAGTTGTCGACCGTCAGCTTGTTCATGGTCACGTCCCTCGCTGCGACCAGCAGAACGCCTTCCCGGCGTGACTTGCTGATTGTCACATTGTCGAGCGTGATGCCGCTGGCGGCATGGGTAATGACCGGTGGCCAGTCGTTGTCGTCAATGCGGCTGCCGGCGAAGATGCCGTAAGTGACGCTGTCGATGGTCGTGTCGCGCACGGTCAACCCGCTGGTGCCAAGTGCGCTGATTGCAGCATGAGGCGCGCGGTTCGGGTTGCCGACCGCGAACTCGCAGTCCGAATTGTTGCTGCAGATGTAGAGATCGCGGATCGATGTCTTTTCGATGAGCGCACCCGTGACATTGTCGAGGCGGATGCCGTCGCCGGCGGTCTTGCTGATCTGGACGTCGCGAACCGTGATCCCGGTCGCGCCACTGCTGGCGATGGCGCTCAGCCCGCCGCTGATGGCGAGATGATCGATCGTGCTGCCTGAGGCCATGGCGACCACGTTGGCGAGTGGGTTTGAGCCGCTCAGGCGTGCTGCTGTGCCATCGTTGCGGAAGGCCGCCTCGAAGCGGCTGGTGGTGCCACGCACCCCGATGACGCCGCCACCGCCGAGCATATATTGCCCGGTGCCAAGTTGCAGGGTCTGCCCGAGCGAGATGTCGCCACTGGCCAGCACAAGCGCATCCTTGCCTGCGGTCGCCAATGCCGTGTTGATGGCGTTGGCATCGCCGCTTGCGGCGGAGACCGCCACCACCTTGCCGATCTTGCGGCCATCAGAGGCGAATTCGGCCGCTTCCACGGCTCCGGTCGCGCCGGCATAGGTGCGGATGAGATCGGCGCGTTCGACATGCTGGTACATCGGGTCGAAGGCGGCCTGGCCGACACGGCTCGATCCGCCGAGCGGAACACGCAGGCGGGCGGTGAAGGCGAACTCGGTGCGATCCTGCTTGTCGTAGGATACGGAAGCGCCGAGCGCCAGGGTCGAGCCTGAAACACCGGGGAGACCGGCGAAGCTCAGCTCTGCCCGTGCCTTGACGCCGAGCGTGTCATCGATCGCGCCCTTGCCGCCATACCAGTAGGTGCCGCCGAAGACCTTCATCTGGGCGGCCATGTCCTCCGGGAACAACGGCAACCGGACACCCGCTTCCGCATCGAAACCGCCACGGGCGATTTCGCCGCCGGCGCGGAATTTCAACTCGTCACCGGTGACGAAGACACGGCTGAGGCCGGCGATGGCCTTCTCGTCTGTCAGCGGCAGGTAGATGTTTGCGCGGGCTTCTTTGAGTGGTCCGAGCGCTTCCGCGCCGAAGGACAGCTGCTTGAAGTTGTGCCCGTATTCGCTGTTGAAGCTGTCGAAATAGCCGTAGGCCCCATAGACCCAGTCATTCGCGGCGCGATGGCGATAGCCGAGGCCGAAGGAGCCCTGGCGCGCCGAGCCTTCGACGAAACTGCCGCTGGCATCGAAGAAGGCCGCGTTGCCGTTGTCGATCTGCCAGGGCAGGAACAGGCCGATGCCACCGGTTCCCCTGCCATAAGCAAGGTTGCCGTCGACTTCCAGGATCGGTTGCTGGACTTGCGAAAAGGCATGGCTGGAGAGGGCGGTGCCGGTGACCAGCGCCGCTGCGAACAGACTTGGGAACTTCATGATAGGCTTTTGGATTCCGATTGAACGGCGTCCGGATATTATACATGATTAAAAGAGTCTAGTTATATCCGAAGATATACAAAGCCAATGTCGGTGCCCGTTTTCATCGCCGATTCAACGGGTTGTCGGATCGACCACCGTTAGCCCAGGAAGGGCCGCACTTGGCTCAATCGTCGGGGCCGTCGTCCAGGATCAGATTGTGGTCGACCCATTGATCTTGCGGGATCTCCGCGCCGAGAAGGAATTCGAAGGCGACGACGGACGTCAGATCCTCAGCCACCTCGCAGTTGAAAGCGAGCCCGTACCAATGCTTTCTGCTGCGCATTGCCGCGCCTTTCGCCTCAAGCGCATAGCCTGTCACCTTCATGTCTTTCATCGCGTATGGAACGACCATGTCGGGCTGGAAACCGGTTCCCTGTCGGCGCAGTTGTGCAAGGGCCTCTATGTTGCACAGTTGGATGATCCGCTCCTGCGGCGCCAATTGGGGCAGGGCCTTGCGCGCGCCACGGCTGCGGGGATCGGCGAGAACCTGCGCGGAATAGAGTTTCTCGGCCTTGACCATCGGCGGCGGGGCGGGTGCTGTGCGCGGCGACTGGGTAACCGGTTGCGTTACCGGAGCGCTCGGCGCGGCCGTTGCCGCAGCTTCGCGTTGCCGGGCTGGTTCAGGCGGCTGCGGCGGCACGAACTCGACCTTGATGCTTTCGATTGGCGGCAACCGCAGTGGCAGCGGGATCGGGAGCAGCATCAGGCCGGCCAACAGCAGCAGATGCAGCAGGCAGGATGCGCCGACGCTCAGGCGCAACTCGGCATTCATGCCCAGCGACGACGCCGAGAAAGGGACGGCAGCAGCTTTTCGGGTATCAGCGGTTGGCTCGATCGTGACAAATGGAGGGCGCAAGGGAGTGGTTCGTCAAAACACGAGGACAACGACACCCAAGACCCAAGGGCAACACTGCGGCGGTTTGGTGATGAATGGAAGCGATGCTTTGCAGGGCATGGAACGTTCTGCCGGAACGGCCGCAACCAGGTTAGAGAAATTGATTCAACACGCTGGGGAACAGATTCGGAAAACCCGGCCAAGTCATTGGCCGGGTTTTCTTTTGGTCGGCCGTGTCCGCTGCCGAAAAGATTGCTTGGAGTTGTCGTCGGCGCATCGCTTGATGCGATGGCCGGAAATCTTGGATATCATTGAACTGACTGCAACCCATTGAGGCCGCCGCATAGGCACGGCGTCTCTCCTGTGATAGCGCTACTCACCCGATCGGCCGGAGCCCGCTCATGTCGCCCGAATTCCTGCTCACCACTTTGATCATCGTCGCCTCGCCGGGCACCGGCGTCGTCTACACGCTTGCCGCCGGGCTTTCGCGCGGCGGTCGGGCGAGTGTGCTGGCGGCGTTCGCCTGCACGCTGGGCATCGTGCCACATCTGGTCGCCGCATTGACCGGACTGGCGGCTCTGTTGCATGCCAGCGCCATCGCCTTCGAGATCGTGAAATATGCCGGCGTTGCCTATCTGCTCTACATGGCCTGGCAGAGCCTGCGCGAGCATGGCGCGCTGAAGGTGGAGGCGAAGCCGGATGCACGCAGCGTCCGCCAGGTCCTGATCGATGGCGTGCTCATCAACCTGCTCAATCCGAAGCTGTCGATCTTCTTCGTGGCCTTCCTGCCGCAGTTCATCGCCCCCAACGAACCCAATGTGCTGGCGCGCATGCTGGAACTGTCGGGCGTGTTCATGGCTGCAACCTTCATCATCTTCGCCATCTATGGCCTGTGCGCGGCTTCGGTGCGTGATCGCATCATCGGTAGCGTGCGTGTGATGACCTGGCTGCGGCGCAGCTTCGCCGCTGCCTTTGTGGCGCTCAGCGCAAAGCTGGCCCTGACCACGCAGCAATAGAGGCATCGAGACACTGTGGCGGGTACGCAGAAACAACTCACCATCGCGACCAGCGGTCCAGGGCTCTACGAATTCACGGACCAGGCTGCGCGCTTCGTCGCAGCTTCGGGAATGGACACGGGATTGCTGACCCCTTTCGTGCAGCACACGTCCTGCTCGCTCATCGTCCAGGAGAATGCCGACCCGGATGTGAGGCGCGACCTGGAAGCTTTCTTTCACAGGCTGGTGCCGCCGGCGGATGATCCCGCGATGGACTATCTTGTCCATCGCTTCGAGGGGGCGGACGACATGCCGGCGCACATCAAGAGTGCGCTGACGCTGGTCTCGATATCGATCCCGGTCGTCGGTGGCCGGCTCGGGCTCGGCACATGGCAAGGCATCTATCTCTTCGAGCATCGCAGCCTCCCGCACCGGCGGGATGTGTTGCTTCACCTTGCTTGAAAAAGGAGGGGCCTGAAATGGGAGGGGCCTGAAAAAACGGAGGTGCCGAAGCACCTCCACTCAGCGTGCGGGCTCGCAGATCACGCCGACGATGCGACGCACGACCGGCAGAACGACGAGCAGGGTCGGGAAGGCGACCAGCCAGGACAGTCCCCAGGCAACCATCCAGATACCTGGCATGGATGGATGGAAACCGAGGCTCTTCAGCGTCGAGATCAATGAAACGATGAAGGTCATCAGCAGCGAAAGAACGAGTGGGCTGATGACGGAAGCGTAGCGCGCAGGAAGCTTCCTGCTCTGCGTGGCGGCATTTGAGGTTGTCATGGACATTTTCCGAAAAAGGTCCGGTTCATGGCAGGGCATCCTTGGCCTCATGGGCCCAGCCCGGATGAACCGGGATTGGATGCGTTGCTTGACGTCAGACGCTTACGGAGAGGCGATTGCCTTCGCCGCCCATATAGCGGCGGCGCGCCTGTAAATCAACATCCGCTTCAAATCGCATAAGATGCATCGTAAGATATATCTTGACTCGTCGAGGGCTCGCTCCTAATTAAGATATATCGTAAGACATAACGTAAGGAGTTATCAATGCACAGACATCATTCATTCGGGGAGCGCGCCGAGCGCGCGTTCTGGCATATGGCCGGCCGTTTCGGCGGCGGGCGTGGCGGTCAGGGCCCCTTCGGTCACGGCCGGCGCGGCCACGGCGGCCCCGGCGAAATGCTGAGGGCCGGTCGCATGTTCGGCGACGGCGACCTCAAGCTGATCGTTCTTTCCCTGCTGTCGGACGCGCCGCGCCACGGCTACGACATCATCAAGGCGCTGGAGGAACGGTCTTCGGGCATCTACAGCCCAAGCCCGGGTGTGGTTTATCCGACGCTGACCTTCCTGGAGGAGGCCGGTTATGCGGTCTCGTCCACCGAAGGCGCCAAGAAGGTGTTTTCCATCACGGAGACCGGCGAGGCGCATCTGGAGGAAAACCGCGATATGGTCGAGCGCGCGCTCGAACACCTCGAGCGAGTCAGCGCCAAGATGGCCAAGGCACGCGAGTGGTTTGGCTGGGATGACGATCGCGATCGGCGGCATGACCGCGACGACCGTCGCAATCCGGAACTGAAGCTGCTTCGACGCCGCCTGCGTGCCGCGCTTGCCGAGATCCTTGAAGCACCGGCAGACAAGCAGGCCGAGGCCGCCAGCATTCTGAAGGATGCCGCCGACGCCCTGGAAACGCTGGTCAAGCGCTGACTCCCGTCAGCCTTTCAAAAAAGTCGGGCAGGTTGGCGGAACCCCGCCATGCTTGCCCGTCGTCTTCAGGACGGCTACTGAACGGATGGAAGTTGCGCCGACTGCTTTGAGTTGTCGCATCCTCGAACCGGTGGAGGTCGCCCATGTCCTTTCTGAAACGTCTCTTCGGTGGTGGCGGTGGCAGTGAGCCGGAAACGCCCGGCAAGGCCAAGCCGGTCAAGGAGATCGAACATAAGGGCTTCGTCATCGCGGCGACGCCCTACAAGGCGGACGGTCAGTACCAGACCTGTGGCATCATTTCGAAAGAGATTGACGGCGTCGTGAAGGAACATCGTTTCATCCGCGCCGACCGTTTTGCCGGGCTTGATGATGCTGTCGACATCACGTTGAAGAAGGGCGTCCAGCTCATCGACGAACAAGGTGAGCGCATTTTCAGCTGACCTGCCGTTCTGGCTTCAAAAACACAACAGCCGCCGTGGCGACACGGCGGCTGTTGCTTTTGGTCGACCGTGTCAGGCCGCGGCAGCCTGGAGAGCTGATCCGGCCACCGAGGCGGCAAGCGTGTCGACCTGTTTTCCGGCCTTGGCGAGCGCGGCGTTCAAAGCGTCCTCACCCATACCGACACCCTCGACGCGAATGACTTCCACATCGGTCATGCCGTTGAAAGCGAGCACGCTCTTCAGGTAGGGCACGGCAAAATCCATCACCGAGGCGGGGCCTTCGGAATAGATGCCGCCGGAGGCCAGCACGACATAGACCTTCTTGCCGGTGACCAGGCCCTTCGGACCGTTTGCACTGTAGGAGAAAGTCCTGCCCGAACGCGAGATGTGGTCGATCCAGGACTTCAAGGTCGAGGAAATCGAAAAGTTGATGAAGCCGGTGGCGAGCACGATGTGGTCAGCCGCAAACAGTTCGTCGACGGCAGCATCAGAGACACCGACCAGATCGGTCTGGCGCGGCGTGCGAGCTTCGGCAGGCGTGTAGATACCGGTGGCGTAGTCCGGTTCGATATGCGGCAGGGGATTGCCGACGAGGTCACGCCTGGTCAGCGTGGAGCCGGGTAGGGCTGCCTGCAGCTTGCTGGCCAGGTCGGTCGCGACCCGCGTGGAATGCGAGGCCTCGCCGCGTGGGCTCGAGGTAACGAGAAGGATGTTGGACATTTCAGCTCTCCGTTGGTGTTGGCGGGCAACCGCCTACTTTCGGAGAAACAGATAGCGCTCGACATTGATCTAAAAAATTGGGAAAATATCTATCGAATATATCTATTGATTGGATAGGTCATGCTGGCTAACCCGACCCTCGACCAGTTGCAGGTGTTCCTGGCGGTGGCGGAAACCGGCAGTTTCTCGGCTGCTGCACGGCATCTCAATCGCGCGCAGTCGGTGATCAGCTACACCATCGCCAATCTGGAGGCGCAACTCGAACTCAGGCTCTTCACCCGTGAGGGCACGCGCGAGCCGATGCTGACCGTCGAAGGCAAGGCGATGCTGGCGGACGCGCGCCGCATGGTCAGTGTATTGCAGGATATCCGTGCCCGTGCTGACGGGCTGAAACGCGGCCTGGAGGCAGAAGTGACGATTGCCGTCGATGTGACGGTGCCTTCGCCCGCGCTGGTCAGGACGCTGGCTGCCTTTGAAGCAGAATTCCCATCCGTGTCGCTGAAGCTGAATATCGGTGCCCTTGGCGTGATCTGGGACCAACTGGCACAGCGGCTCAGCGATCTGAGCTTCGGCGGGCAAACGCATGATCTGGGCGACGAATTGGTGTCGGTACGGATCGGCGAGGCTTCAATGGTGCCGGTTGCTGCCCCTGACCATCCATTGGCAACCTACAAGGGTCGGGTTCCGCTGGCCTTCGTGCGCGAGCATATCCAGCTCGTCGTCTCCGATGTCAGCAAGGTCACCGAGGGCAAGGAATTCAGTGTCTTTGCCTATCGTACCTGGCGCATGACGGACATGTCGACCAAAAGGGACCTTATCCTGTCGGGTCTCGGCTGGGGCGGCCTGCCGACATGGATGATCCTTGAAGATGTTCGGCTGGGGCGCTTGAAGGTGCTCGATCTCGAACCTTATCCGGAACGGCCTTACCCCTTGCATGCCTTTTACAGGGCGGATTCACCGCCCGGGCCGGCTGGCGCCTGGCTGATCGAGCGGTTCAGTCAGGAACTGCCGAATGTCTGTTCGAAACTCGAGCACATGACCGACGAAGCGCGCAGAAGAGAAGATCAGGAACGGTCCTTGCTCAGCAACCCGTCGATGACGGCGGCAAGCACGGCGCGATAGTCCTCGGCCGGCGCGCCAGCGTCGACCGCGAGCGCAGCGCGATCGAATGCCGCTCCCAAAAGCGATGTCAGCGCTTCCAACGGCAGCTTGGGCAAATCACCTGCCCGCATCGTTGCCGCCAGCCCCTCGCGCAGGGTGCGGTTGCCGTGCCGGCCATCGATGGCGTCCATTTCGACGCGGCCAAGCACGGCCGGTCCGTCGAGCAGCAGCAGCCGGCTGCGGCCGGGGAGGCGCATGGCCGTGACATAAGCCTCCCCGCCGGACAGCAGCGCGTCGCGTGCGGAAAGTGCGCGCGGCGCGGCCCGTTCGATCGCTTCCGCGACCGCTGCCGCCTCGGCCTCAACCACGGCGCGGAACAGCGCCTGCTTGTCTGCGAAGTGATGATAGAGCGCGCCGCGCGTGACGCCGGCTGCGGCCACGATTTCAGGGGTACCGGTCTCCGCATAGGATTTTTCGGTGAAAAGCCGCCGTGCGGCGGCGATCAGATCGCCGCGCGTAGCCTCGGTGCGGTCACGGTTGGACCGACGCGAATTCGTCTCTTGCATACATGCAGCCTGTATGTTAATTCAATCTACATGCAGACTGTATGTTTATTTCGAGAGGAAAGAAAGCCATGAAAACCACCAGCTATTATCCCGTCCTCATGACCGGTGATGTCGCCGGCACCACTGCCTTCTATGTCGAGCATTTCCGCTTCAAGCCGCTGTTCGAAAGCGATTGGTATGTGCATCTGCAGTCGTCCGAGGACAAACGCGTCAACCTCGGCATCGTGCAGGGTGATCACGAGACCATCCCGGCGGAGGGAAGGGGACGCGCTTCCGGCTTGCTCATCAACTTCGAGGTGAAGGATGTCGATGCCGTGCACGAGCGGATTGCGTCGGCCGGCTTGCCGATCCTGCGTTCGCTGCGCGACGAGCCGTTCGGCCAGCGCCACTTCATCACCCGCGATCCGAACGGCGTTCTGATCGACGTGATCAAGCCGATCCCGCCGAGCGAGGAGTTCCTGGCGCAGTTCGCGCCGGAGGCTGTCGGGGCATAAGGCAGGTCAACTGACAGAAGCTGTCGGTAGTGATCCGGAAGGCTGCCCGCCCGCAATGGCGCCGGCATCACGCGCAACCTATGCTGAGCCCGTTGAACCGGGCCCTTTCCATGCGCGATGTCATTCTTATCCGAGCTCCTTTCAATCTCGGTTTGCGTCCACTGCGGCCCGGCCATGAGCCCGGTACCTGGCGGGCGCCGCAGGCGCTGACGGAGGCTGGGTTGGTCGAAGCGTTGGTACCCCTGCGGGTCGTCGATCTGGAAAGACCTGTCTACAGCGCCGAACCGCAGCCAGGCACGACGCTGCGCAATGGTCCGGCGCTCCGGAGCTTCAACCTGCGACTGGCCGATATCGTCGCGGATATGGTTGGCCGAGGAGCGTTTCCGCTGATCATCGGCGGCGATTGCACGATCCTGCTCGGCGCTCTGGCCGGTGCACGGCGTTCAGGGCCGTTGTCGCTGGTTCATGTCGACGGCCACAGTGATTTCCGTCACCCCGGCAATGACGATGACGACCTGCCGCTTGGATCGGCCGCCGGCATGGACCTGGCGGCTGCGACCGGCCGTGGTGAAGCCCTGGTCACACAGTGGCCCGGCATAGAAGGGCCGCTGCTGCAGGACAATCATGTCGTCCAGATCGGCGAACGCGAGAACCGCGATGCCGACTATGCCTGGCATGACATCGAAGCTACGGAGATCACACGGATCGATGTCTTCAGCGCACGGGAGATTGGCGCGGCAGGGGTGCTCCGCAAAGCCGAGCCCGCGCTCGCGCGCAGCGGTCGTCACTGGCTGCATTTCGACGTCGACGCGCTCGATCAGACGGTGATGCCGGCTGTCGATTCCCCTGGAAGCCCGGGCATCGATCCGGATGAGCTCGTCGCCATCCTGGCCGCGCTGGTCGCCAGGCCGGGTTGCATCGGCATGAATGTGACGATCTTCGATCCGGACCTGGATCCGACCGGTGAACTGGCGGTCTGGCTGGTGGATTTCCTGCGTCGCGTGTTCGACGGATTCAACGCGCCCGCAGGAGCACAAGATCGCTAGCAACTACCTGGCGCGACATAACCGTCGGCGAGGATGTTGTCGTCGCCCCAGCGCTTCAGCGCGAGGATGATCGGCTCCAGTGATCGTCCGCGCTCGGTCAGCGAATATTCGACCTTCGGCGGCACCTCCGCATAGACCTTGCGGTCGATGAGGCCGCTCGTCTCCAGTTCGCGCAACTGATTGGTCAGCATGCGCTGGGTGACGGTCATCTTGCGGCGCAATTCGTTGAAGCGCAGCGTGCCCTGCTGGATGAGGTGGTAGAGGATGACGCCTTTCCACTTGCCGCCGATGAGTTCCAACGTGCCCTCCACAGGGCATGCGGGTGAATTGCGCAGATCTTGATGACGGATGCGGCCCACGGGATTACTCCACGGTATCATTTTCGACACTATATGCATTAAATGTGCATTCTTGCGACAATCGCACATAGAGCACATCTGGCATGTACGCAAAACAGGAGACATGCCATGCGTGCCATCGGGTATCTGGAACCGCAGCCGATTTCGGCCCCTTCATCCCTTGTCGACATCGAACTGCCACGCCCCAAGGCTGCGGGCAGAGACATACTGGTCGAGGTCAAGGCCGTTTCGGTCAATCCGGTCGACACCAAGATCCGCGCTAACGCGCAACCCACCGACGGACAGCACAGGGTGCTTGGCTGGGATGCCGCCGGCGTTGTCGTTGAAACCGGTCCTGAGGTCAGCTTGTTCAAACCCGGCGACGAGGTCTTTTACGCCGGAGCCATCAACCGGCAGGGCTCGAATGCCGAGTTCCATCTCGTCGACGAGCGCATCGCGGCGCTGAAACCCCGCTCCCTCGACTTCGCTGCAGCTGCGGCCCTGCCGTTGACGACGATCACGGCCTATGAGGCGCTGTTCGATCGTCTCGATGTAACCCGGCTGGTCGCCGGCGCGGCCAACGCCATCGTTATCGTCGGCGCTGCCGGCGGGGTCGGCTCGATCGCCATTCAGCTTCTGCGCGCGCTGACCGACCTGACGGTCATCGCCACCGCATCGCGGCCAGAGACGGTCGAATGGGTGAAAGCGCGCGGCGCTCATCATGTGATCGACCACAACAAGGCGATGGCGGATCAGGTGGCGGCACTTGGGATCGGGGCACCTGCTTTCGTGTTTTCTCTGACCCACAGCGATGCGCATGCAGCCGAGATCGCCAAGCTGATCGCGCCACAGGGCAGGGTGGCTTTGATCGATGACCCGAAATCCTTCGACATCATGCTGTTCAAATCGAAGGCGCTGTCTCTGCACTGGGAAATGATGTTTGCGCGGCCTGTGCACCAGACCGCGGATGTGATCCGGCAGCACGAGCTTCTGACCAAGGTTGCCGGACTGGTCGATGCCGGCAAGGTCAACTCGACCATCACCGACAACTACGGAAAAATCTCGGCGGCGAACTTGAAGCGCGCGCATGCCCAGATCGAATCCGGCACGACGCTGGGCAAGATCGTGTTGGCGGGCTGGTAAACTCAACCAGCCCTGGCCACCGGCGTTACCGCGATGCGGCTGATGCCGGTGCGCCGCAGCACGGTGCAGACCGTCTCGCGGCCGATGCGTTCGGCATCGAGCATCCGGACCAGATCGTCGACGCCGGTCACCGGCCGTCCGTCGATGGCGGCAATGATATCGCCTTCCTGCAAGCCGGCCTTCGCAGCAGGACCGCCGGGCTCGATGCTGCGCAGTCGCACCGCGGTGCTGCTGGTGACCTGGGAGAGCAGCGCGGCGCGGCGCGGCAGGTTGGTGGTGTCGGCGGAAATACCGATGAAGGCGCGGCGCACGCGACCGAAGCGGATGATTTCGGAGATGACAAAATTGGCCGTGTTGGAAGCCACTGCGAAGGCGATGCCTTGTGCGCCCGGGATCATGGCGGTGTTGACGCCGATGACCTCGCCGGCGGAAGACACGAGTGGTCCGCCGGAATTGCCGGGATTGAGCGCGGCGTCGGTCTGGATGACGTCATCGATCAGGCGGCCGGTGGTGGCGCGCATGGAGCGGCCGAGCGCCGAGACCACCCCGGCAGTGACCGTCCATTCAAACCCCAGCGGATTGCCGATGGCGATCGCGATCTGACCGCGCCGCAGCCGCTTGGAATCGCCGAGCGGCGCGACATTGGCGAAAGAGCCGCCCGCGCGCACCAATGCGATGTCGGTGTCCGGGTCGGAGCCGAGCACACGGCCTTCGTCGACGCTGCCGTCAGGCATCGCAACGCGTACAGCCCTTGCGTCGCCGACGACATGGAAATTGGTGACGATCAGGCCGTCCGGTGAAATGACGAAACCCGAGCCATGCCCGCCGCGTCCGCCGATCCGCTCGATGCGGCAGACGGCAGGGCCGATGCGGTCGACGGCGTCGGCGACCGTGACGGAATATGTATCGAGCAAATTGTCATCGGCCGAGGTGGAATCGAGAGCTGGCAACGCCATGACAGGTCTCCCCATGTGAAAGAGCGGATCGATGCATATATGTGCGGAGCACGAGCTTTCATCGCGACCTGACCAGATGGCCAGCAGCCGGTGTTCCTAGCCGTCAGGCGAGTATCATTGCCGATGCCAGCCAGCGATATCTGGGGAACCAACAATCCTGGAGGTCATCATGAACGACTTCAATCTTGGCGCCTTCTCGGACGCAGTCGCAGATATCGCGCAAGGCGCGGCACCAGCCCTTGCCGGTCTCAATGTGCATCATGGTCGCACGGCTTCAGCTTTTCACTGGAGCGCCGGTTATTTCGTAGCAGCTGAGGAGATACTCGATGCCGACGAAGAGATCGAATTGACATTGAGCTCCGGCGAACGCGCCAAGGCGACACTCGCCGGTCGCGACCCATCGACGGGCATCGCGTTGTTGAAGACAGACCGCGCCGGTCTGCCGGTGCTGACGCAAGCTGGGGCGGTGCGGCCTGGCAATGTCGCTGTTGCAGTAGGCAACAGCGAAGGCGCTGCCCTTGCCGTGCTTGGAACGGTCGGTGAGGTCGGCCCCGCCTGGCGTTCGATGCGTGGCGGCACCATCGACCGGCGTATCAATCTGGCTATCGGCGCCGGCGGCCGTTTCGAAGGCGGCCCAGTGCTGGATGCCAGAGGCGGGCTGATCGGCATGCTTCTGTTCGGGCCTCGTCGTCGCGCGCTGGTGATCCCGTTCGAGACGATCGAGCGTACTGTGGCTGTGCTCAAGGAAAAGGGCCATGTCGTGCGCGGTTATCTGGGAGCTGCCCTGCATCCCGCCCGTGATGGCGATACCGTCGGTGCCATGGTGATGGGATTGGACGACAATGGTCCGGCCAAGGCTGCCGGCTTGCATGTCGGCGACATCATCGTGGCCTGGAACGGCGAGCCGGTGGAAGGGCCGCGTGGTTTGATGCGCCGGCTGGGCCCGGACAGTGCCGGCGCTGAGGTCACGTTCGGCATCCTGCGCGGTGGCAGCCGCAGCGAGGTCGCGGTGACGATCGGCGAAAAACCGCTGAACTGAGAGGATCGATGGCAGGCAGACAACTGACGGTGCTGATCGCGCTCGGCGATGCCGGGCGGGCTGAACGGCTGTCCGCGTCGCTGGCTGCCGGCGAGGAGCTGATGCCCGTTCCGGCCGGCAGTGTGGCAGGCATCGACGTGGCCATCGTCGACAACGTCGCCCTCCAGCTCGACATCCCGCTGGTGCTCCTGTCGTCCCGCCCCGTCGCCGCCGTCAATGGCAATGCGGGCCGTGTCTTTGCCGTTTTGCCGCTGAATGCCGAGGATGGGCTGATCGCCGCCGCGGCGCGACTGGCGGCGGCCGGATATCATGCAGTGCGCGACGAAGAGGCCTTGGATGCGGCCGACTTCCCGGCTGAGGCAAGAGACCACCCTAGCGACGACGAGGCCGCGACGCGGCCGTCATTGTCGCCGCGCGAGGCAGAGGTGCTGGCGCTGCTTGCCGAAGGCGCGCCCAACAAGGTGATCGCCCGCAGGCTGGATATTTCCGTGCACACCGCCAAGTTCCACGTCGCGGCGATCCTGACCAAGCTTGGAGCCGCCAATCGCACCGACGCGATCGCGATCGCCATGCGACAGGGGTTGGTTTTGGTTTAGTGATAGAGTGTTTCCGTTTTTCACGGAAATGCGGGAACGCTCTCAGTCTTTGTTTTTCGCCATTCCGAACAGAAACACACTTTTTCTGGAGTTGCTTGGACACTCCCCAGCGTCAGCATCGGCGGCGGTCTTGCGCCTTGCATCCTTGTCCTGGTCGGGCAAGGATCGAGCCTCGTTGCAGGGAGGCCGATGCATGTCGCTCAAGGGAAAAACATTGTTCATCTCCGGTGGGTCGCGCGGCATTGGGCTGGCGATCGCGCTGCGTGCAGCGCGCGATGGCGCCAATGTCACCATCGCTGCCAAGACCGATACGCCACATCCTAAGCTGCCCGGTACCATCCACACTGCGGTAGAGGAGATTGAAAAGGCGGGTGGCAAGGGGCTTCCAGTGTTGTGCGACATTCGTGAAGAAGCACAGGTCGCGGAAGCGGTGGCCCGCACGATGGAGCGTTTCGGCGGCATCGACATCTGCATCAACAATGCCAGCGCCATCCAGCTCACCGGTACGCTCGAGACCGACATGAAACGCTATGATCTGATGCATCAGATCAATACGCGGGGCACGTTTCTCGTTTCCAAAATGTGCATTCCGCATCTGAAGTTAGCGTCGAACCCTCATATTTTGAATCTGGCGCCGCCGCTCGACATGAAAGCCAAATGGTTCAAGGGCCACGTTGCCTACACCATGGCGAAGTTCGGCATGTCGATGTGCACGCTGGGCATGAGTGCGGAGTTTGCTTCGGCGGGCATTGCGGTCAATTCGCTGTGGCCGTTGACGGCGATCGACACGGCAGCAGTGCGCAATCTTCTCGGTGGCGAAACGGTCGCGGCGATGAGCCGTTCGCCCGAGATCATGGCCGATGCGGCGCATGCGATCCTGACGCGGCCGTCGCGCGAGGCGACCGGTAATTTCTACATCGACGAAGAGGTGCTGCGCGCTGAAGGTGTCAGCGATTTCTCGAAATATGCGCCTGGTGCCAAGGGAGCGCTCGCCGGCGATTTCTTCGTGCCGGACGACGTGTTCGCCAGGACGGACACCAATGTGACGGGGCTGTTCTGAGAATCGAGGCGTTTCCGGTAAAGACGGAAACGCTCCAGCTCAGTCTGGCGCCTCGCTCTTGTCGCCTTTTCCATGACCCATCAGCCGGTCGATATAGGCCAGCATCAGTGCCGACAGCACGAAGGTGAGGTGGATGATGGTCAGCCACATCAACTGCTCGGTGGAATAGGATGAGGAGTTCAGGAACACCTGCAGCAGATGGATCGATGAGATCGCCACGATGGTCGAGGCGACCTTGACCTTCAGCGAGCCGACATCGATCGTGCCCAGCCAGTGCACCTTGCCTTCATGCTCGTCGAAACGGCTGACGAAGTTCTCGTAGCCGGAGATGATGACCATCACGACCAGCGAGGCGACCAGGGCAGCATCGATGAGCCCGAGGATCTTCAGGATCGTGTCCGTATCGCCCAGCACCATAACGGTGCTCACGAACTCGTAGAGTTTCTTCCCGAAGGAGAGTGCATAGATGGCGAGCGCCAGGCCGAGCCCGAGATAGAAGACCACCAATAGCCAGCGCGAAGCCAGAATGATGGATTCGATGGCGAGTTCGAGGCGTTTCATAAGATGCGTCCGTGCTTCCAGTCGGCGTGGTCTTGTAGTGGGCGGTGCGGTCTTGGCAAGACGCGAAATGCGCCAAGCCGAATCCGTCGATGCCAATTGATCCTAACAAAAGACCCGGTCGGTGGAGTAAGCCGGCCGGGCCTCTTGACGTCCCGTTCAGGACGGGACGGGGCAGGGAACCCCGTTAATATCTGGGACTCCCAATGTGGCGAATCAATGCCGTAGCGGTTTTTCGTGCGGAATTGCGTCCGGCAGAAGATCGCGTAATCCCAGGAAAAGTGAGCAGCGGCTCATTGCAACAAACAGGAGGATACAGCGGTCCGCCGGCGGCGGACCGCTGTATCGACACGGTGCCTATTTTGCACTCGCCACCGGCGCCACCAGCGGGGTGATGCGGCGGATGGCGACGCGCCGGTTCTCGCGCTCCGGCTTCTGCGTTTTCACCTTGAGGTAACGTTCGCCATAGCCTTGCGTGCTCAGGTTCTCCGGCGGGACGTCGAAGACGCTGCTCAGTGCATTGGCGACCGCCTCGGCGCGGCGGTCGGACAGCGCCAGGTTGGCGACGTCAGAGCCGACGGCGTCGGTGTGGCCTTCGATCAGGAAGGTCTCTGCCGGATTCTTGGCCAGCAGCTTCTGCATGGCCTCGGCGACGCCTTGCAGCTTCTCGACCTCGCTTTCGGGAATGGTTGCCGAACCGAACTCGAAGTTCAGCGTGTCGAGATCGATGCGGCGGGCGATGTCGCGGACGCGTGCCGAGCGCTTGACCTCATCGATCGAATACAGACGCTTGACCTTTTCCACCGGCGGCCGTTCCAGGAAGACATAATAGTCGTCGGGGCTTTGGACGTATTCCGACTCCAGGATGTATTCCCGGCGCGGAATGTCGATGTAGATCGGCGGCAGTTCGTCGCCTGGGTCACGCCACTCGCTGATGTCTTCATAATAACGCTCATCGACGTAGCTCAGCACATATTCGCGACCGTCCGGTGTGATGCGTGACCGCCTGATGATATCGCCATTGCGGTTGCGGATGGTGATGATCTGGTTGCCGTTGTCGCGCACGATCGTTTCGCGGGTACGCCCGCGCGGCAGGTCTTCATAGTAGACGTCCTGCGCGTCACGGGTGATGCGGGGACGGTCGTTGCTTTCGACGATGATCTGGTTGTTGAACTGGATGATCGTGCGGTCGCCGTAGTTCTTGACGATATCTGCCCCTTCCGGACGCGGGCGCCGGCGTCCGTCGAAATCAGGCGCGCGTTCAAGCCGTGTGCCTTTCTCCTCCGTCACTGGAGCGATTTTCTCCGGCTGGATTGTCACCTGTGCCGCCTTGTCGTCCTTGGGCGGCGGCGCCTTTTCCGCCGGCTGCTGAACCGGCTGCGCAGGCTGTGTCGCCGGTTGTCCGGCTGGAGGCTGGCCAGGCTGCTGCGGCTGGGTGCTGCCGCCCTTCTGTCCCTCGACCGCAGGCTGGGTTTCCTTCTGGCTGTCGAAGATCGGCGCGGCATTGGGATCGGCCGGCGCATCGGTTGTTTGTCCGCCCGGCTTCTGTTCTCCGGTCGCTGGTTGCTGACCGGTTGGCGCCGGTTGCTGTCCACCCTGCGTTGGCTCGCCGGGTTTCGGCTGTTCGCCAGGCTGCTCGGCGGGCTTGGTTGCCGTGCCGTTTGGATCGGCCGGTTTTTCGCCGGTCGCTGGCTTCTCGCCATCCTTTGCAGGTTCTGCGGGCTTGGATTGCTCCGCGGCAGGCTTGTCGCCACCCTGCGCTGGCTGCTCTGCCGGTTTGGCAGCAGGCTGTTCTGCCGGCTTGTCCGCTGGTTTTGCTTCGGGCTCAGCTGGCTTTTCGGCTGGTTTCGCCTGTGTCGGCTCTTCCGCAGGCTTGGCCGCCGGCTCTTCCTTGGCAGGCTTTTCAGCAGGCTTCTGCTCAGGCTCGACGGCTTTCTGCTCGGGTTCGGCAGGCTTGGCCTCAGGCGCCTTTTCAGCCGGCTGCTCGGCCGCAGGCTCGGTCTGCTCCTTCTTACCCTTCTTGTGCGGCTGTTCCGGTTCGACGGCCGGGGCTTCCGGCTGCGCGGGAGTGACTTCAGCCGGTGCAGGCTGCTCTGCCGGCGCAGGCTGTTCCTCGCTCTTGCGCTTCTTGCGTGGCTGTTCCGGTTCGGCGGCAGGGGCTTCCGGCTGTGCGGGAGTGGCTTCAGCTGGCGCGGGCTGCTCTGCGGGCGCCGGTTCGGCCTGTTCTTCGCTCTGCTTGCGTTTCTTGCGTGGTTGTTCAGGTTCCGCCGGCGGCTCGGCCGCTTCCGGTTGCTGCTGGGCCTGTACTGGTTCCGGGGGCTGCTCAACAGCCGGCGCGGGTTCAGGGGCCGCCACCGGCTCGGGGGCGGCAACTGGTTGTGGTTCAGGCGCAGGGGGCGGCGGCGGTTCAGGTGCGGCAACGGGCTCGGACTGCGGCTCCGGAGCAGCCTGTTCCGCTGGCGGCTGGCCGTTTTCGGCCGAACCGTCACCTTCTGCCTGTGCCAGGATCAGCGAGGATGGCACGCCAGCCGTCGGGTCGTTCTTGAGTGGCAGGGCAGCGAGAGGCGTCGAGGCCATCAGCAGGCCGAGAGCGGTTCCTGTCAGAATCCGTTGTTGGCGTTTCATATCGAATCTCCTTTGCGGGGACGCTGCTGAGGCCCGTATGCGCGGCCGGGTCGGCCGGCAAGAGCCGCAGCGGTGAGAATAGAGGAATCGAACGGGCGTTTTGATGACGCCGACGGGAGGTGCTTGACGCGGCCGCCATAGCGCGCCACATGCGCCGAATGGAAAGCGAACCGTTCTGGAAGACCAAGACGCTGGAGGAAATGTCTCCGGCTGAATGGGAATCGCTGTGCGACGGCTGTGGCAAATGCTGCATGTCGAAGCTTGAGGACGAGGACACCGGCGACATTTACTGGACAAGCGTCGCTTGCCGTCTTTTCGATGCCGGCACCTGTCGGTGTCATGACTACGCCAACAGGTTGGCCAAGGTGCCCGACTGCGTTGGCCTCACGCCGCAGAATGTGCGGACCATCAGCTGGTTGCCCTCGACCTGCGCCTATAGGCTCGTTGCCGAAGGGCATGACCTCTACTGGTGGCATCGGCTGGTTTCCGGCAGCGCCGAGACGGTGCATCAAGCCGGCATTTCGATGCGCGGACGCGTGCGCGCGAGCGAAACCGATCTTGCCGAACCGGAAGACTATTTCGACTACGTGCTCGACGAGGAGCCCTGAGACCGGGCGTGCCGTCGAACAGGCATGTGCGCGGTGACACCACCGTTCATTTTCCATGCCCGACTAAAGCCATCAGCGAAATGAACCTCGCATGAACGAGCGGTTCCCGTTCGGTTCAGCCTGCTCCCTCTATGGTTTGATCATCGCTTCGGCGAACAGGGTTCAAAGCAAACACGCTTCCAAGGAGAAGATCATGTTGACCAAGATCAAGGCTGCCGCGCTTTCAGCTTTCGTCGCTTTTGGCGCTCTCGCCGCTGTCCCCGCCACGGCGCAGGCCGACGGCATCTACCTGAACCTCGGCAGCGGTGAGCCGCGCTTCGGTGTCTATGCCGGCGATCGTGACCAGCGCGACTGGCGTCGCGATCGCTGGGATCGCGAGCGGGGCTGGGATCGCCGCGACCGTGGCTGGGATCGCGATCGTCCCGGCTGTTCGCCGGAATGGGCGCTGAACAAGGCCGAGCGGATGGGCATCTGGCGCGCCCGCATCGTCGACGTGAACCGTCGCGTGATCAAGGTTGCCGGCCGCCAGGATGGCGAACGCACCATGGTCGTGTTCGGCCGCGAGCGTGGTTGCCCGGTGCTTTACCGTTAAGCTGCGACCAAGGCTTCAAAAGAAAACCCCGCAGGAGCGATCCTGCGGGGTTTTCCTTTGCGTGGTCCGAAAAAGGAGGCCGGCGTCCGGTCTCCGTACGGCACTATTTCAGTTCGAAGGTGACGTTGACCATGACCTTGTAGGCGTTCTCACCCGCCTGCACCGGCACGGAAGCGCCGGCAGCATCGAAAGCCTTGGCATTCATCGGCATGGGCGGAGGCGCATAGTTCTGGTCGGTGATCTCCACGACCTTGCCGACGCTGACGCCGGCAGCCTCGGCAAGCGTCTTGGCCTTGGCAATCGCGTCGGCCACAGCCTTCTTGCGCGCCTCATTGACGACGGTGGCCGGGTTCTCGTTGGTGAAGGAGATACCGCCACCCTGGTTGACGCCGAGCGAGACGGCCTTGTCGAGAATCTCGCCGGTCTTGGAGATGTCGCGCACGCGCACCGACAGCGTGTTGGTGACCTGGTAGGCGATGAGTTCCGCTTCCTGGTTGCCGTCAGGCTTGTTGGTGTAGTTGTAGCGTGGGCTGATCTGGATGCCTGCCGTCTGCAGGTCGCGCTCGGCGATGCCGGCGGCCTTCATGGCCGCAATCACAGCTGCCATGGCATCGTTGTTGGCGTTGAGCGCTTCGCGCGCCGTCTTGGCTTCGCGCATGACGCTGAGCGACAACAAAGCGAGATCGGGCGCGACGGTGGCTTCGCCTTCACCGGACACGATGATGCGCGGCGGCTGAGGGGCTTCGGCTGCGCTGGCGATCGAGGGCAGTGCGACGGCGGCGGCAAGGGCGAGGGGCAAAAAGGCTCTGGTCATCGAAAACTCCGTTGTTCGCCACGTGGCGATGGCCCGATTAAGCGTCGAATATGGATTGATTTGGGCGATGTTGGCGAGAGCGCTCGTAAAGCCTTGTGCGGGGACAGGAAAAACACTATCCAGCCCGCGTGGGGCCTGTAGCTCAATGGTTAGAGCCGGCGGCTCATAACCGCTTGGTTGGGGGTTCGAGTCCCTCCGGGCCCACCAATATCGCTGTTCATCGATTGCCTGGAGGGCGGGTCGCCAAAAGGTTCGCCAGACAGCGGTTTGCGCGTCACCAGACGCACAATCCGGTCCACTCCCTGTTTCGCAAGACGAACCTGAGATGCTTCAGGCGAATAGAGTTCAGCGTGATCGATATCATCGTGGCCCAGCGCATCCGTGAGCTGCCTGGTCGAGGCTTCGGCTTCACATCTGCGCAGCCGTAGCATTTTGCGAGCCCGGGCCAATGCCGGCCATTGCCTTTCCCCTAGCAACGGCTTGTTAACCCTTCGTTGACCATAAAGTCTGGCGAGCCTCAGGCGCCGCCTCCCTTTGTCAATGGCTCTACCTGCTTGATCGGAACGTGTTGTGTTCGAGTGTTTATCGCCTCTGTCTCGGGCGCATATAAGAGGGCTTGGAAAGGTCATGCACGGTGCCGCCCGGGCAGGTGTGATTGCTGCGATGGCCGCTTTTGCTTCGATCTCTGCTGCGTCGACAGCCCTCGCGGAGGTTCGTTCGCTCAAGCTGTTCTTCACTCATACCGGTGAACGCGAGACGATCATTTACAAACGCAACGGCAAATATGACGCGAAAGGGCTCGCACAGGTCAATCGCCTCCTGCGTGATTGGCGTCGCAACGAGCCCGCTCGCATGGACCCGCGGCTGCTCGACCTGGTGTGGGAAGTCTATCAGCGCGCCGGAGCGAGGGACTACATCAACATCGTTTCAGCCTATCGCTCGCCGGCCACCAACAACATGCTGCGCGGCCGCTCTCGCGGCAGCGGGGTCGCAAAGAACAGCCAGCATATGCTGGGCAAGGCGATGGATTTCTATATTCCCGGCGTCAAGCTTTCGCGGCTGCGGGAGATCGCCATGCAGTTGCAGATCGGTGGCGTCGGCTACTATCCGACCTCAGGATCCCCCTTCGTCCACCTCGACGTGGGGAACGTGCGCGCCTGGCCGCGCATGTCGCGCCAGGAACTCGCGCGCATTTTCCCGAATGGTCGGACATTGCATCTACCCGCCGATGGCAAGGCGTTGCCAGCCTATGATCTTGCGATGGCGGACTACAGGCGGCGCATCAAAGCGGGGCCTGCTATAGCCGCCAGCACCGCAGGAAAACCGAAATCGACAGACGACGCGTCGCCGTCCAGAGGCACGCTGCTCACCGCCATGCTGCCAACCCGCAAGAGCCGTGCGCTTGAGGCTGCCGCCTTGCAGATCGCCGGTGTCAAGGCTACCTCGGAGCCCTCTTTCATTGATCTCGCGGCGATTGGCGCGCCGATCCCGACATTCCGATCCACTGCCGCTGACAACGTGCGTCCGCTGAGTATGACTGCCTTTGTTCCTTCCGCATCGTTCATTCGCGCGCACAAGACGGGTTTCCTGCGGCAGCCAAATTCAATGGAGTCCCAGCTCGCTGCTTCAGGATCGGCTGGCGTGCAAGCGCAATGGGCGATTTCGGATGCCGCGCTCCTTGCGTGGGCGTTTGCGACCGCCAAGGAACTGAATCGGATGCGCCTTCCGGCTGGCCTGCGGAGTGCCGTGGCAAGCATTGAGGAGGTTCGCAGTCCACCGGGATCGAACAACACACCTGCCGACCCGCAGAAGCCGCTTGATGGTGACTTCTGGTCGGACGGTTGAGTGCTCGTGATCATTCTTGCTCCCGCCGTCGAGATCTCTCCGCTCAGCGGCGACAAGCGAACGACGGGCGGGCGAGAAAGCTGAAGATCAAGGCCCCAGCACGCGACCTGTCAACTGGTAACCCTGGCCTGCTGAAACACTGTGCTTAGGCGCTTCACCGGCTTCTTTATGTCATTTGGCGGAATGCCCGCATAGCCCAGAAGAAGGGCTGGACGCGTAGCCGTCTGGAGACAATATCCCCCTAAGGAGGCGTTTCCGTTCTAATCTGGGATATGATCGCGTCGTCACATCTTCTCAGTCCGATAGAGCTACGTCCGATCAATGCTCGCGATCTAGCGCCTAGAAAAGCGGCCGAAAAATCATCTCGGTGCCCAGAAGTAAGAGGCACCAGAGAAACACTCTGCGAAACGAAGCCGGGCTGATCCGGCTGCGGAGGTTTTGGCCCACCCACATTCCAATCAATGCGGGAACAAGGGCCAATAGCGAGAAACCCATTACCTCTAGTTCAAATGCGCCATGACTCCCGAGCCCTACGGCTAAGGCAACCGTCGAGACGGTGAACGACAATCCCAGCGCCTGAACCAGATCGTCCCGCGAAAATCCGAGAGCTTGCAGGTATGGCACCGCCGGAATGACAAAAACTCCTGTGCAACCGGTTACGACACCGGTCATCGCGCCGATCAGAGGCGAAAGCCATGGCTCAGCCCGTTTGGGAATGTGGAGCTGTCGTCCGAATAGCGTGTACCCGGCATAAAATACCAGCGCTAACCCCAGGGCAGTGGTCGCTCCGGTGTCGTTATTCGCCAGCCAGGTTGCGCCCAGTACGGTACCTGCGCAGATAGCCAGCATCATCGACCAAAGCCTGCGCGAAACCGTCCCGAAAGCAGGCCCGGCGATCAACTGCCACAGGTTGGTGACGAATGAGGGCATGATCAACAGGGTGGCGGCCGTCAGCGGCGAAATGAACGCCCCCAAGACTCCCATTGCAACCGTAGGCAAGCCCATGCCCGTTAGACCTTTGACAATCCCGGCGGCGAAAAAGGTCGTGGTTACGGCAAGAACGAGAGATAGAGAAAAGGCACTCATGTCTGCCACGCTAGCCTGTCGCGGCCGCTGCGCAATGCGGAAGTTCCCATGTTTGCCTTTGGCTATTCCGAAGGCTGATTCGGCGTTACTCTCTCCTGATGAGATTCGACCACATGGATCTGCGGCTCTACCTTGCGGTGGCTGAAGCTGGCAGCATCACCCACGGTGCGGCGGCTGTTGGCCTGTCGCTTGCTGCCGCCAGTGAACGGTTGCGCGAGATGGAGGACGTGAGCGGAGCACGTTTGCTCGAACGAAATCGGCGCGGCGTCAAGCCTTCGGAAGCTGGGCTAACCCTTCTGCATCACGCCCGTCTGATCTTGCATCAGATGGAACTGATGCGCGGTGAAATAGGTCAATTTGCCAAAGGTGTCCGTACCAAGATCCGTCTGATGGCCAACACAGCGGCGATCACTGAGGTCTTGCCCTCTCGTCTTGCGCCATGGTTGGCCGCACATCCGCAGGCGGATATCGAATTGAAGGAACGCCAGAGCGCCGACATCGCTCGCAGCGTTACCCTAGGCTTTGCGGAAATAGGCGTGCTTTCAGATTCTGTCGAAACGGCAGGCCTGCTATTGCGCCCCTTCGCGTCTGACAGACTGGTAGTGGTGGCAGCGAGGGGTCATACTCTTGCTCGCGTGCGGCAGATACGACTTGCCGATCTGGCAGGCGAGCCCTTCATCGCCTTGGCCAGCGGGGCGTTGCGGGAACATCTTGGCATGCAGGCCGCGAGGATCGGTTTGCACCTGAGAACGCGCATTGGACTGCACAGTTTCGCAGATATCTGCCACATGGCGGGCCGTGGCGTTGGGGTTGGCATCGTCCCAGAATCTGCAGCCCGCCGTTATCGGCAGGCGGCAGCGATCGTGATTATCTGACTTTCAGAAAACTGGGCGATGCGGCGACTGTCACTTTGCACAAAAGCGGAGGACGGCCTTACCCCGTTGGCACAGGGTCTGCTGGATCATCTGGAAAGCAAGGGAAAAGTTTGACCTTAACTTTCGCGCGACGGGCGCAGTCGCCTCGGAAGTTCAAGTTGTTGTCCGTTGCGTCCAGCAGAGGGATTGCGTGTACCTTCCGCGCGAGTGCGCTATGGCGATTGGCTTAGCTCCGAGGACGACGTCTATCGTTCCATGGAGACCCGAACGCAGAAATGTGGCGGTCAGATGTAAGGCATGAGCGTAGAACGATGTGCCTCGACGTTCAGTTATCGTTTGAGAGCCTGTCCGATGCCAGCCCCCAGAACAAGGCCGACGGCTACAAGCCACCATTGCCCAGTCATTGCACTTGCCACGACCCCAGCGATAAGGCCCACTCCTGTGACATAGGCGGATGTTCTTCGCCCTTTGGGGAGCTTTGTCTCATTTTCCATGGAATGAATGTCCTGCCTCTTTATCTGGAAATCGCCAAAACTACGATGTCGAGCAAAGATCGCCGCTGGGGGCCTCACGTTTCGATATCGTGCGGTCTCACGTCACAACGCTCGATGAGCAATCCTCGCCCGAGTCTTTGTTGCGGGCAGCTTCAGGCTGCCCGGCCAGCCCGGGTGAAGCCGTGGGCAACGATACAGTCGATAATCTCGGGATAGCTGATCCCGCTCGCTACCAGAGCCTTTGAATACATACTGATGTCGGTGAAGCCCGGAATGGTGTTTACCTCGTTCACAATGAACTTCATGTCCGGGGTTAGAAAAAAGTCGACGCGTGCCATGCTGTCGCAGCCGACTGCCCGGAAGGCCCTGGCTGCCATTTCCCGCATCTCCGCTTCGATCTCGTCTGGCAGTTCGGCAGGTACCTTCTGTGCTGCGCCATCCTTGTCGATGTATTTTGCGTCGAAGCTGTAGAAACCGTGGCTCGTGGCCGGAACAATCTCTCCAGGACAGGAAACGAATACCTCACCGGATGTGTCCTCCAGCACGCTGAACTCAATCTCGCGTCCAGGAATGAATTCCTCGGCGAGCACGCAGCGGTCATGTTTAAAACCCTCGGCCAATGCTGCCACCAACTCCTGGCGTTCGAGGACTTTCCTGACGCCGACCGAGGATCCCTGTCGGCTGGGTTTGATGAAGATCGGAAGTCCCAGTTCACCCTCCAGTGCCACGGGGTCGGGTTCCGTCTCGGGGGTAATCGTCACCGCTCGAGCGACAGGAATGCCGGCGGCTCGCAGCAATTGTTTGGCCACAACTTTGTCCAGTGCTGCGGCGGAGCCAAGAATGCCACAGCCCGCAAGCGGTACGCGTGCGACTTCCGCAAGTCCCTGCACCGAACCATCTTCGCCGTGGAGCCCGTGCAACATGGGAAACAGTATGTCGATCGTTTCGGCCGGAGCCATTCTGCCATCGGCTTCAATCGCGATCATTCGACCGCGGCCGCCAGGAAGGAGAGAAATCTCTGTGCCACTTTCCGGCGTCGCGAGGACCCCGCCCTCGAAACGGCTCAGCAGCCATCGTCCTTCGCGGGTAACGAAGATGGGAATGGGATTGTACTTCGCAGGAGCCAAAGCCCTCATGACATTGGTTGCCGAAAGCACGGAAATATCGTGCTCGCTGGAGCGTCCGCCGAAAAGCACGGCGATCCGCAGTCTTGTTGAGGAGATAGGCATTGAAACTCCAAAGGCTGTTTTGAAAGGAGGTCGAAGACCAATGGCGAACCGGGGATTGCCGGGCTGTCGCAGACGGTGAATGGCAGCATGTTTTTGCTGGCAATTCGGCCACTGCACGGTTGAGATCGGGTATGACCGGAAGGTTTTTGGCGCCTCCGTGAGGGGCCTTTCTCAACCTTCAGAACATAACAAGGGGGAGTGGTGCCGAGGGTTTCCGGAGGGTTGAAAATGATGCTTTGGCGGACGGCATTCCATTCTGCTTTCCGCGAGGTCGTTGGCGGTGAATCTGTAAGTGGCCCACTAAAAGATCATCATTGATTCATTTTAAAGAGCCACTGTAAAAGTTCGCCATAAGCCACTTGGACGAAGCGACGATGCATATGAAAAGGCGAGGGGAAGCCCCGTCGGCCGTTTTCCAACCGGACATTGAGCCGTCTTCAACAGCTCCGCTGGCGCGGCAGCTTTACGTTGCTCTGCGCAAGGCAATTGCCGATGGGCGATTGAATGCAGGCCAGAGGCTGCCTTCTACCCGCCTGGCATCCCTGGAATGGAAACTGTCTCGAGGTACGATTTCTGAGGCATACGAAATACTGATCGCGGAAGGGTATGCCACGGCCCGCCATGGGTCAGGAACCTACATTTCAGCGGGCGTTCCCGACGGACAGCCGAAAACTGGCGAGTACAACGAGCCGACATCCTGCTCGACAACCCGCGTCCTTTCCAGAGCTGTCACCAGGGTCCTTACTTCCGGGCCCAGTCTGGAGCCGCAGAAGACACTGCCCTTTGTCACTGGCCGAATTGCTCATGACGAGCGGACAGCGGGATTGCTGAACCGAATTGCCAGCAGACATAGAAACTATGCTTTCGAAGGCTACGGAGACATTCAGGGTGAACCGAAACTCCGAAGCGCTATCGTTGCCCATCTTGCGGTTTCGCGAGGCGTAAAGTGCACGGCTGAACAGGTGTTTGTCACGGCTGGGACGCAACAGGCGCTCGATCTCGCATTTCGTGTGCTTGCGTCGCCTGATGATACCGCCATCGTTGAGGATCCCTGTTATCCGCCAGCCCGACAATGCTTAAACCTCAATGGTGCAAAGATCGTCGGTCTTCCCGTGGATCGCGAAGGGATCGTGTTGGAGAAGCTGACTGACGGGGCTTTGCGACCGCCAGCATTGTTCTACGTGACACCCTCGAACCAGTATCCAGTTGGTTCCGTTCTTTCGCTACCGCGACGACTGGAGCTTCTTTCTTATGCTCGGGAACATGGCTGCTGGATTGTAGAGGACGATTACGACAGCGAATTTCGCTATGACGGACATCCGATCGCATCGCTGCAGGGCCTCGATCAGGCCAATCGAGTACTTTACTCAGGCACTTTCAGCAAAGCCTTGTTGCCAAGCCTGCGTCTTGGGTATCTCGTTGTCCCGATAGACCTCGTTCCGGTGTTCAGGGCGATACGTCCTGCGCTCGACCGATGCCCACCGACATTCCAGCAGCGGGTGGTCGCGGATTTTCTCAACGAAGGATATTTTCCGGCGCATCTGCGCCGGCTCAGGGAGCGGCTGCGGGCTTGCCGGGACTTGCTTGCTGGCTTTTTGGCCGAACGCACCAGCGAACATCTGGCTGTCGTGCTCCCCGATCAGGGTATCAATCTGACCGCGTTCAGTACCGGGACTTGGAGCAACGATACCGAGATATCAAAAGCTGCGTTGGGAAAAGGCGTTGTTGTCATGCCCCTTTCCCGAATGAATGTCGCATCTTCCGACACCTCAAGGCTGATGTTGGGATTTTCGGGGCTTTCTGAAAGGGAAGCCGATCTGGGGACGAAGCTTTTGGCCGACGTATTCAAGAATGGCAGATGGTCTGCCGTCTAGCACCGGCCCGGCCCCTGAAAATGATTGGCCGGCTGCTGAACACGACTGCCGCTCCGGACCAGAGCTTTGCGGTGCCTGCCTATGAACTGGCTTGGCAAAATGATCGAAAACTGGACCTTATCTCTGCTCCAGTTGATGACTATGGTCTAATCAAATATCGGGCGGCAAATTACGGATAAACAATTTCCGCGTGCCGTTACTTTCTCTGTTCTTTGATTTTGCTCTGGAGGGGTGTGGCATGTGTATATCGTGCACTCATACGATACATAGGCATCAGTATAATTTTGGTTGGTGTCGCGATCACGCTCCTGAATTGATAGCGAAGCCGGGAGAAACCATTTTATTCCAGTGTTTGGACTCGTCCGGTGGATTGATAAACGCTGATTCAACCGTGGACACTATCGCCAGTTTTGATTTCAGCAAAATCAACCCATTGACTGGACCAGTCTACGTCGAAGGCGCGGAACCTGGCGACGCCCTGGAAGTCACTTTCCTTAAGTATCATCCTTCGGGAAGAGGCTGGAGTGGTAACATCCCGGGCTTTGGTTTGCTTTCGGATCAATTCAAGGATCCAGCGCTCTATTTCTGGAACTACGATGCGGTCAGCATGAAGCCTTGTGCTTATGGGCCTGGCGGTAAAGTTCCGCTCAAGGCCTTTGCTGGCACGGTTGGTGTCGCGCCATCCGAATCTGGGGTCCACTCCGTTGTTCCTCCCCGCAATGTCGGGGGCAACATCGACATTCGCGATCTCACGGCAGGAGCCACTCTATACCTGCCAGTCGAAGTGGATGGTGCCCTGCTGTCCATCGGAGACACGCATGCGGCACAAGGTGATGGGGAAATTGCCGGATCCGCGATCGAAACCCAAATGGATGTCGAAATCCGGATAAATGTCGTCAAGGGAGCGAAGCTCCAGGCACCGCGGTGTGTGACGCCCGGACCGGTGACGCGGCATCTTGATGCCGAGGGTTACGAGATCACCACTGGTATCGGCCCTGACTTGATGGTCGGCGCTCGCGAAGCGGTTATGCGGATGATCGATCTGTTGGCTGCTCAGCACGGTCTCAATCCAATGGACGCATACATGTTGTGTTCTGTCTGTGGTGACCTTCGCGTGAGCGCAGTCGTGAACCGACCGAACTGGGTGGTGTCGTTCTACTTTCCTCGCATCGTATTCCGCTGAGGCCCAGGTCCGATTTGGGAGTTCCGCGATGAATCTGTTCGGCTTTCCTCGTATCTCGCTTGCTCATTTGCCCACCCCATTGGAGCGACTGGACCGCCTTTCAAGGGAACTGGGCGGTCCCGAAATCTGGATCAAGCGTGATGACTGTACGGGTCTCTCCACCGGCGGCAACAAGACCCGGAAGCTGGAATTTCTGATGGCGGAAGCGCAAGCCGTGCAGGCCGACACGGTAGTCACCTGCGGCGGCATCCAGTCGAACCATGTGCGGCAGACTGCGGCCTTTGCCTCCAAACTGGGGATGGGCTGTCATATCCTCCTTCAAGATCGAACGGGGTTGCAAGGCACAGTCTACCACAGCAACGGAAACGTGCTTTTGAACCACCTTCTTGGCGCGACCGTCGAGTATTGTGCTCCCGAAGCCGATATCCATGTCGAGCTGACTGCATTGTCGGAAAGGCTCGCAAAGCAAGGGCGCAAGGTTTTTGCCATCCCAGTGGGCGGTTCGAACGCGCTGGGTGCATTAGGCTATGTCGACTGTGCATTGGAACTTGTCTTGCAAGCACGCGATCGGCAGTTGTCGATCGACAATCTGGTCATGGCTACCGGAAGTTGTGGAACTCAGGCGGGACTGATTGTGGGATTCAAGGCTGCAAGTGCCGGAATTCGCGTAACCGGAATAAGCGTGAAGCAGGCCAGGACTGTGCAGCAGGAGAATGTGTTCAATCTCGCAGTCGAGACCTCGCGTTTGGTCGGAGAGTCAGATGCGCTGACGCGCAATGACGTGGTGACCGACAGCAATTACGTAGGTCCCGGTTATGGCGTACCCGGCGAAGACACGCTGGAGGCCCTGCGGATGTTTGCTCAGCTTGAAGGGGTGATATTGGATCCGGTGTACTCGGGAAAGAGTGCCGCTGGACTGATCGATTATTGTCGGCGTGGCCGCTTCAGACGTGAGGACAGGATCGTGTTTCTTCACACCGGCGGAGCCGCCTCGCTGTTTGGTTATGAAGAAATAATGGGTAGGTAAGAGCACATAGCAGGATGAGATTATCATTTTGATATTGCTGTAAAATGTTTCCAATGCCTCTCGATTCGGGCTCTGGCTGGTTGCCAGTCGAAACCATGCCAGTTCACGCACTGAGACGTGCGGCCCAAAACATCAGGTGTGCAGGCGATGGCATTCACGCCCGTCAGGAAGATGGCTACGGGTCGGCGACACTCCGGAAAATCCTGCTGGCCCGTTTGAGCAGGGAAGGTGTTGAGGCGGTTCTTGACCAAGTCATACTGACGGGATCCTGCATGCAGGCCCTGGATTTTCTATGCCGCCATCTCCTCGATCCTGGCGACACTGTCCTTGTTGATGATCCTTGCTGCCGCAGTCTTCTCCCGCTGCTTCGAACGCATCAGGTTCGAATAGTAGGAGTTCCATATACTCCCGTAGGCCCCGATACGGTTGCTTTCCAAGCAACGTTGATTTCCGAGAAGCCAAAAATCTATATCACCAACACGGCGATCCATAATCCAACGGGCGCAAGCCTCTCGCCACGTGTTGCGCACAAAGTCGTCAGTCTGGCCGCAGCGCATGATGTCTTGATCGTTGAGAATGATGTTTTTGCCGACTTCGAACTGAAACGCTCGCCTCGTCTGGCTGCCCTGGATGGCTTGCAGGGAGTCATTCGTGTCGGAAGCTTTTCGAAAACCATCTCGCCATCCGTCCGTTGCGGCTATATTGCTGCCAGGAAACATTGGATCGAAAGCCTCCTCAATCTCCAGGCTGCAACCGGCGCCCTTGGTGCATGTCCCGTTGCTGCTGAGGTTGTTTCCGACGTACTCTCAAACGCAGCCTACTGGAGGTACATGTCTGTCCTGCGCGACCGCTTGGCCTTGGACAGGGAAGCCGCTATTTCTCGGCTTGCGCCGCTCGGCATTGTCCCATGGTGCATTCCAACGGGCGGGTTCTTTTTGTGGTGCCGCCTCCCGGACGGATGCGATTCAACCCTGATAGCAAGCAAATGCGCAGAGGAGGCGGTTATCCTGGCGCCTGGAAACGCCTTCAGCAGTTCCCAGACCGCAGGCAACTTCCTTCGTTTCAATGCTGCACTGTTGAAGGATCCCCGGATTTTCAGCGCGCTGGAACGCGCGGTGGGCCTACGTCGATAAACCCTTGCGCTTGCGAACCACGTCGAAAGCTTGACCCATCAACCGAATGCCACGCTCTATCCGGTTCGTATTGAGCGCAGCATATCCCAGAACGAGGCCTGCGTGATCTGGACGTGCGGTGAAATGGTCAGGCTGGTACAACGAGGTCACGGAATAAACGCCCACGGATCGCTCCAGGGCGGCTTCGACCAAGTCATCCTCCAATGAACTTTGGAAGTCGCGGAACCACACAACGATGTGCAACCCGGCATCGGCACCTTCAATGATGATACGGTCGCCAAAGTTTGCACGCAGGGCATTCAAAAGAACCTCCCGGCGCTCGCCATTTCTCCGGCGGACACGCCGAACGTGAGCCTCATAGCCACCACTTTCCATCAAAGCGGCGAGAGCTTCCTGTTCCATCGTCGGGGTATGTCTGTCGGTAAGCTGCTTCGCCAGGGCAAACGCATCTTGCAACTGGGACGGCACAACTAGATAGCCAAGACGCAGGGCGGGTGAAAGGGTCTTGGAAATCGTGCCCAGATAGATGACGTTTTCGTCGCTCTCCAGGCCGTACAGTGGCGGCACCGGGTTGATATCATAGCGATATTCACCGTCGTAGTCGTCTTCGATGATGTATGCGTCCTGCTTGCGGGCCCAGGAGAGCAGGTGGTGACGCCGGCCGATTGGCATGACGCCGCCCAGCGGATACTGATGCGATGGGGTAACGTAGGCAAGCCTGGCGTCCTGGCCCGCGAGGAGCTGTGTTTCCAGACCGTCCTTGTCAACGTTTATCGCAATAAGTTTTGCTCCGGTCGCGCTGAACACATATCGGGCACTGGTGTAGCATGGGTTCTCGACGACAAAGCTGTCCTCCTCGTTGAGCAGAAGCCTGGCGCAGATATCCAGCCCTTGCTGCGAGCCGTTCACGATGATGATTTGTTCCGGGTCACAGCGCAGCATCCTTGCACGCCACAAATATCCCTGGAGCGCGATGCGCAGGCGTCGCGAACCTTTGGGGTCACTGTAACTCAGGCGGTCAGGAGAGCTTGCCATCGTGGCAATCACGACTCGTTTCCATGCCAGGGCAGGTAAGTCGCTGAGCGCCAGGTCGCCATACTTAAAGTCGACAATCAGGTTAGGCCGTCGCTCCTGATAGCGCGGTACGATGCTCTTCAGCCTGTCGCCATAGTTTGACAGGCGTGTCGGACCACCCGCCCGGCTCAGTTGTACTGCGTCACCTTTGTCGACTACCGCTGGCGCTACACACGGCCGCGCACCCTGGCGGACATCGATGAAGCCTTCAGCACTCAATTGTTCATACGCGGCTGTGACGGTTGTTCTGGATACGGCGAGCTCAGCGGCGAGAGCCCGCGAGGATGGCAGAAGTCCATCATAACCATAGACGCCGCTTACGATTTGATCCCGAAGGGCTTCGTAGATTTTCCGGGCACCCATTGCGCCCGCTCGCGCATCGCGTTTCATCAAACTGGCCTGTTATGAATTGTCAAAACTGGACGTTTTGTATCATCCAGTAGCGTAATATGTTCGCGAAGCAAGTCAATGATCGCGCGAGTAAATGATGCTGTCTTCCGGATCAAGTAGGATCGCATTTCAGTATCTGCTGGGGATTTGACGGTCTATCCAGACCAATGTGAAGTTTATTTGGTCGTAAATGAGGAATTTGTAGAAATGATACTGCCGCAAGGGCTTTCGGCGTACCCCATAACGCCCATGGACGAGTCCGGGACTGTCGATGCAGCCGCGTTCCGATCTTTGATTGGTCGCCTTCGCGATGCGCGGGTTGGTTCAATCACCGTCCTGGGCAGTACGGGCAGCTACGCCTATCTGACTCGTGAGGAGCGGCGGCGGGCTATTGAGGCAGCGTTTGATGAGGTCGGATCGCAAGTCCCAATCATGGTCGGGATTGGTGCTCTCCGTACCGATCAAGTGGTAAAGCTGGCGCAGGACGCTGAAGCGATGGGGGCTAGAGCCGGGCTGCTTGCGCCCGTTTCATATCAACCTTTGACCGAAGACGAAGTGTTCGATCACTACGCGACGGTAGCGCGTGAAAGCGGTCTTCCGATCTGCATCTATGATAATCCGGGCACGACCCATTTCCGTTTTACGGTGGATCTCGTCCGTCGCCTCGCAGAGGTCGATGGTGTCGTCGCGCTCAAAAGCCCGGCGCAATCTCCATCGGAGATTGCGGGCCACCTTGCTTCTTTGCGCAAGGTTGTTCCTCAGGGCTTTTCTCTCGGATACAGCGGCGACTGGAGCACAACGGAGGCGTTGATTGCCGGAGCTGATATCTGGCACAGCGTGCTCGCTGGCATCTTTCCCGACGCATGCTTGCGGCTCGTCAAGGCGATACAGGGCGGTGATGTTGAGGAAGGGCGCCAACTGGCGAAGGTGCTCTCTCCCCTATTCGACCTCTTCAAAGAATTTTCGAGTGTCCGAACCGTCTACGCGATTGCTGAGCATATCGGCGTGAACCGAACACCTCTTCCGAAGCCGCTTCAAGGGTTGTCGGACATAGCAACAAAGCGCCTGCACGAAGTGCTCGCACAACTGCCGGCGGACATCGCGCGATAGCGGGCAACCCCTTTTAAAATCGAAACGAATTGTTCTGGAGCATCAAGCGTGACACAGCAGCTTAGGGATAAGAAGTATTTCGACGATCGTGCGACCCGGGAGATGAAGAAGCATCTCCAGGGCAGCAAGCGTAGCATACAGGAAACGCTCGCATATTCGGCGCGAATTCTGGCCCTGACAGAGCAGGAAGCAGGCCTCGCTGGGCAGCTTACAGCCCGTTCGGAGCGGCCGAAGGCCTATTGGACACTCCGGTTCGGATTGGGCTTCGATGAAGCGACGCCGGACGATTTCATCGAGGTCGATGCCGATCTTAATACCTTGACCGGAAATGGCATGCCCAATCCTGCCACCCGGTTCCACCTTTGGGTTTATGACGCGCGCCCGGATGTAAACTCGATCATACACACTCACTCGCCCTGGGCGTCGGCATTGGCTGCAGCGCGCCAACCCCTGGTGATCTCTCAGATGGATATGACGCCCTTGCACGACGACTGTGCGTTTCTTGCCGATTGGCCAGGTGTTCCGATTGCCGACCAAGAAGGCGTCATCATCTCGGAGGCCCTCGGCAACAAGCGTGCGATCATCCTTGCGCATCACGGCTATCTGACAGCAGGTAAGTCGGTCGAGGAGGCCACTTATCTGTCGGTCTATCTCGAGCGCGCCGCCCGTATGCAAGTGCGGGCGCGGGCATTTGGTCCACTTACCCAGGTGGATGATGCGCTTGCTCGCGAAGCGCATGACTATTTGTTGAAGCCCTCGATCGTAAATGCGACCTTTGAATATTGGTGCCGTCAGACACGCGCGATGTCAGTCTCAATCTCTGCCTAATTTGGCGGAAGGGCCATCGCATCAAACGAAGGCAAGCGTATCTGACAGCTACGCTTGAAGCGGATGTCTAAGCATCTGCCGTGCCGTGTGCCGCCAGACGCTCTGACGGCAACGCCCGTGATAAAATCGCGAGCTTTGTGTTGGCTTCAGACTTTTGCGGCTGACGCCAGCATCGACCTGCCTTCATTGAACGAGCAGGCCGCCTTCAAGGTATGTGATACGCTGACATCTGCATGCGTTCATGGGAACATGCAGCTGCTCGGTCATTTTTGCGCAACGCTCGTCCCCGCTGAAACCAGCTGAAAGCGCATGGAAAAACGTCGAACAAAACAAGGTTTCCTTGCGACAAACAGCCAATCCTCGCTCGCAGAAAACCGGCTGGAGGTCGCTGCCACCTTTGTAGAAGTCACTCTGATGGATCTCTCAGAGCCTAGTGTCGCCAGATTTGAGTGTGCAGTTAACTCCCATGCGGAAATCCATCAATGCTACGCGATATCGGGAGCCGCCCACTACATGCTGGTTGTCGTGTCTAAATCGTTCGAGGATTTCACACGCATACACAGGGATGTAATTACCAGGCTGCCAAGAATGAAAAGAATTAGGTCAACCGTTTCGCTGCGGAACGTCAAAGTTTTTTGACCTTCGGCAGCATCGTTTGACCAGATCCGTTCCTTGTTTGGTGAGCACGTATGGCCGTACCCAGGTGCCAGGATGTGTGATCAACTTCTGGTATCCAGCCTAGACAAAGCCATAAGGCGGTGGATCAGCAATCGAACCGCGTGACGTTTAGGACCTCGCTCGGTTACTGCATAGAACCTCATCGGGCTGATCGTGGCGTCATTGGATAGTGGAACCAGCCGTCCTTCTCGTACAAACACTTCCCCATAGGGCCGTCGCAAGAGAACTAAACCGCCACCCGCGGCAGCGGCATGCAGGCAGAGGTCATAATCTGGAAATCGTCTGTCCTGCACACGTGGCCTGTAGCGATGCCCTCGCTCGCCGAGCCAAAGGCGCCAGGAGTCCGGATATGCATCGTGAAGCAGCGGACATCCGAGGATCGAAGCGACTGTCGGGTCTTCACCAAGCGCATTGGCGATCTCTGGCGAAGCGGCCGGAATGAGAAGCTCGTCAAAAAGCGGCGCTGACACGCCATCTTTCCAGTCTCCTCGGCCGTAGCGAATGGCGATATCCACCTCGGTCAGTTGTGCAAAGCGGCGATCGAGCTCCAGTTCCAGTCGCATCTCGATGCCCTCTAGGGCTGGCAGATTTGGCAGGATCCAGAGACGAGCGAAAGACGGTAGGACGCTGATCCTGATCGTCTCCGGTCCCCGGTTTTCCCGCCATTCGGCCGCGCCGCTCTCAAGCAGCTCGAACGCTTGTTCGAACAACCGAACGAGACGCTGGCCTTCGACTGTCAGACGGACACCTCGCCCGTGTCGCTCAAATAGAGGCGTTCCTGCCCACTCTTCCACCGATGTAACGCGTCGGCTGACGGCCCCGTGTGTAATATCGAGGTCTTCTGCGGCGCTTGAAAATGAGCCTGTGCGGCTAGCCGACAGAACGGTTTGCAGAGCATCGAATGATGGAAAGGTGTGATCCATTTTCACAGCTCATGATATTTCAGCGTTCTATGTCAAGGCTTCCATCCGTCTTAATATCCTTGCCATGACCCAGCCCCGCACCTCATTCATGCCTTCGCTTGCTGTCTCTGCGACGATATTCGTCTGGGCGACTGCATTTCCGGCAATCAAGCTTGCGTTGACGCAATTGCAGCCGTTGCCGCTCGCGTCGATACGCTATGCCATCGCCGCGCTGCTGGCGGTGCTCTGGCTGATCTGGAGGCGCCCAACACGCATGCCCTTCAAAGACACTTTGATTTGCGCCATCTGCGGCATAATCGGGGTTGGCTACAGTGTTCTTCTGAACTTCGGCGAACAAACTGTCGCGGCGGGTGCCGCAAGTTTTCTGATCAAGACTGAATCCCTTTGGATGGCCACATTCGCTGTACTGCTGCTCAAGGAGAAATTTCCGCTCCTGGCTTGGGCCGGGACCATATTGTGCATTCTTGGGATTGCGCTGATCGCAAGCGCGCAGTCCGGAGGCTTGAGCTGGAGTCAGGGAGCCACTTTTGTGCTCGCAGCCGCATTGTGCTCGGCGAGCGGTTTCACTCTGCAACGCGGACTGGTCGCGCGCTACGGAGCTCTTCACGTGACCGCAATCACATTCATCGCTGCAGCGGTCACCTTGATTCCATGGCTACCCGAGGCGTTGATACAGACGAGCAGTGCCTCGATAGAAATACGCGCCTGGATTGTTTTTCTTGGCGTCTTTCCAACGGCCATCGGCTTGGTGTGCTGGGCCTACGCACTTGGGCATTTTGGCGTCGCGCGTGCCGGAAATTTTCTCTACCTGGTCGCTCCACTGGCGATGTTGATTTCTTGGGTTGTCGCATCCGAAGCACCCCAAACAAGCACGATGCTTGGTGGTTTGCTCATCCTTGTGGGCGTCTTCATCGTTAACAAGCGCGGCAAGAAGAAAGACTTGGCGTTCAGGGCAGCGATAGGCGAACCATCTCCGGGTTCCGGCAAGTAGCCTTCAAACATGTGGCGGCTCCTCCGCCACCAGTTCGGCTGCCATCAATTCGAAGTCATTCCCGGTTTTGATCCTTTGGTTCGCCTAACCATACGAGATCGTATGAAGGATACGGGCTGCCTAACCAGCCACCAAACCATTGATTTTCTTGCCCAAGCGACACCCTCCGGGCCCACCATTATCGTTTTTTCCAGTCGCTAGAGGGCGGTTCGCCAAGATCCACCGTATTTGAAACAGTGCATACACGAGTGGGAACTCGTTTCGACCCGCAACTGGCCGTGCCTTGAACGTACGCGGAATTTGCCGAGTACGGTTCGTACGCGTGAGCACGCATCTGACGCGCTATGTCTATCGGCAGACGATGAAACGACACATCTCAATGGGAGCAGTTGGCGACGGAGTTCTGATGAAATAGTCGGACAGGATTGGCTGGTCTGTTTACAGGGGCCTAGGCTCAGGGGAGGGAACTTACTGCGGGAATCCATTGGTGCGCACGACGTCCCATATCCCCTTGTTCACCTCAGCAACATCGTCGATACACTCGGAAATTCTGGCGATTTCCGTATCGTTCATCGCTTCGATTTTCCCGTATTTTATTGAATCTTTGCCATCAAAGATGCGCATCAGATGCGTATGGGAGATATCTCCCTTGCTGTCGAAGGAATAGATGCAGTGATTGTATTTGTTCCGCAATTTGGATTGCTCATTGAGCCGCTGGAGAAGTGGAAGAATTTCTTCCCGATGTTTGCTGGGGGTTTTCTTCATCTTCGTAAGCCGCTCGACGAGATCGATCCTTGCACGCGTCGTGTTGAGCGTCAGGAATATGACGATGGCAGTCTCCTTGTCCACCTTCGCCAAGCCGGCGATCAGGTGGATGAGCAGGCTTTCCGTGTTCGTCCATGTGTAATTCAGACGCCCAATCAGAAGTAGTATTCGCTGGAAGTCGTCCATTCTCGATCCCCGCGTCATCGCCTTTCGACACCACTATTCTGTGCATCATGCTCCTGTCCTGTTCAACCACGCTGCGTCCTCCTCCGGAAGGTGTGGTCGATGGAGGTGATCGAGGTCTCCCCCTTGGCGGTACGGGATCGACCAATAGGCTGTGTGCCTGGTTGAATATCGCCGGCCAGGCGTGGGTTTTTCATCAATTTGGCGCCGTGAATTAGCTCCAACGCATATCTAGGCGCCGGTTCGCTGCGGTCACAGACTGTCCGCGCCTCGAAATGTCAGGGGCACGGCTTTCCTGTTTTTAGCGTCGAAGCTCCCGAACGATGTTCAGCCTGATCTTCCATTTCGCTGAATGAGGATGATGCCGTTTCCGAGGGGGGTCTTGCTTCCAGAGCGTTTTGATCCGTGGCGACTGCTTTGTTCCGAGTACTGGAGGTGCGACTGCCCTGATCTGCAACCGCCGATGCGGCCTAAGACCTCTTGAAAGATGAGCGGGGTCACGCTGGATCGGCCTAACCCACGAGATGGAACCATGGCTCCCAGAAACTCTTCCCAACACTCGACGTTTTTCCCGCTCGATCCCAGTCAGGAACAGGACCAGGAACAGAGCGAAGCTCAAGCCCAGCTTCAGGCAGAAGCTCAAGGGCAAGGCCAGGGTCAAGGCCAGCATCAATCCAGCTATTCCAGCAATGAAAACGGCAATGGCAATGGAAATGGAAATCTCAACCTGAATGGCAATGCCAATCTGAACAAAGCCATCAACGAAAGCACGAACACCAATTCGAATTCGAGTACCAACACGAACTCGAACACCAACACGAGCACCACGCATGTGAACGTGGATGTGGGACTGGACCTTTCCGGCTATCGGCCGAGCGACGATGATTTTGCCGATATCAAGCTCGACAGGGGCGCACAGATCGACAAGCTGTTGGTCAATCACGATGGCCAGATCTTCTACAATCCAGGCGACGGCGCCTCGTTCAACGATTTCCTGAACGGCTCGCTCAACGGCGAAGGCAACGACACCGCAGTTTCGCTCGCCCAGGTCAACAATCTGAGCGACGACGACTCGATCGAAAGCGCATCGGTTTCGAATACCGGTACCTTCGAGCAGAATGGCGACGCCACTGGCGGCAACGCCCGGTCTGGTGATGGCCTCACGGCTGGTGGTGGCGGCGGTGGTGGCGGCGGCTCCGGCCACGCCAATGGCGGCGATGGCGGCAACGGCCACAATCTCGGTGGTTTCGGTTTCGGCGGCGATGCGGCCGCTGTGGCACGCGGCGGTGACGCGGCTGGCGGCGCTGGCGGATCCGGCGGTTCCGGAACTGGCTTCGGCCTTGGACTCGGGCTCGGCGTCGGGTTGGGGCTCGCCGGTGCGGCAGGTGCTGCAGGCGGAAACGCCGACGGTGGCGATTCCAATGGCAATGGTGGTTCCGGTTCCGGTTCGGGTGCCTCCACGGCGACAGCCGGGAACAGCGGTAATGCGGATTCGGGCGATGGTGGCGATGCGGCGGGTCTTGGCTTTGGCGCAGCCGGCAGCGGCAATGCCGGCAACGGCAACAGCGGCGACGCCGGTGATGGTTCAGGCACGGGTACCGGCTCCGGCGCGGGTACCGGTGGTGGTGGTGGTGATGCCGCCAGCACCGGTGGTGACGCCGGCGGTCTCGGGCTGGGCTTGCTCGGTATAGGCGTCGGAATTGCCGGCGATGCCGCGGATGCTGCAGGAGGTTCAGGTGGTAGTGGCACTGGTTCAGGTAGCGGCTCTGCTACAGGCACTGGTGGTGACAGCGGCAATGCCTCGGGTGGCGACAGCGGCGATGCGAGCGGTCTGGGCCTCGGCGGCGGCCTTGGCGGCGATAGCGGCAATGCGAATTCGGGTGATGGCGGTGGCGCCTACTCGCTTGGACTGGGTACTGGCATTGGCGGTAATAGCGGCGATGGCGGCATGGGTGGCACTGCCGGCGACGGCGGCGACGCGTCTGCGCTCGGCCTCGGTGCCGGTCATGGCTCTGGATCAGGCATCGGCGCTGGTCTCGGCGGCGCCGGTGGGATTGGCGGTTTCGCCTGGGGCGGTGACACGATCGTGGTGCCGACCGGCGGCGACGGCACCGGTGGCGCTGCGACCGGCGGCAATGGCGGCGCCGGCGGCGCAGGCGGTATCGTAACGAACGGAGCCGGCGGTGATGGTGGTGATGGCGGCATGTGGGGGTCCAACAACGGCCATGACAGCTATGTCAACGGCCTGTCGCAAGCCCACGCTGATGCCGCCGTCGACACCAGCGCCTTCAACCAGAGTATCGTCACGGGCGCCAATCTGATGGAAAACCTGCTCAGCCAGACGATTGTCGGCGGGAACTACGACAGCATGAATAGCGGCGACGATTCCTGAGTACGGTGCAAGCACGAACGGCGGCTACGCGGCTTCTGCCGCGTAGCCGCCAACCGCCTGTCGGCGGGGAGGACGTGGCGGAAGTTGGAAGGACGGCTCCGTGTATTTGGATAGGATAAGCGAGGCGATCGCCCACTTCGTAGGGTTGTTCCACATTGCAGCGGAACAGGCGCGTTTGCGCGACAATTACCTTGAGTTCAAAGCCCGGCAGGTGCCATCGGATCCGGCGCAGCCGGACGAACATCTGCCGATCGCATTTCGATCTCACTATGATTTCAACAACCCCGATCCGGGTCTGCACTATGTTCCAGCGGGCCCGGAGCTCGAAACGCAGTCCATGCTCACCCACCTGGCTTACGTCCGGATGGGGATCCCGATCGGTGCCGAGGTGCCGCCGGTGGTTTATCCGGATTACCTTGCGCTTGCACCGCACCTTTCTCTCGCGGCGCATCACACGGCCCATTCCGGCGCTTCGGCCTTCAAGCTCCAACCCGTCGGATCGGTCGCTGTGCATGTCGCGCAGATCAACACCCTTTTCGACAATGATTTCGTCAATGTCGGTGCCGGAAGCATCGATTTCCATCCGATCGGTTCGCCGAACCTCGTTCTCGAAACGCTGCATCACGACGCACTGCAATTGCTTCCGATCCAGCCGCTATCGTTGGACAACCCCGCGGACATCGGTACGTTCATCACCGACACGGCGGCGTCGCTCAACCGCTTTGCCGAGGCAGCCAGCAAGATGGCGCAGGAACCTGCCCCGGACACGTCGGGCAACGCCCCTGATGATGCCGACGGCATTTCGGTCTACGCGCATGTCTCGGTCGTCACCGACCCGGTTGGAGGCGGGACATATGTCAACGGGCAGGTGGCGGAAAAGCCGGAACTGGATGACAAGCTTCCTGCGGCATCCCCACTTCTCCATGAATCGGCGGGGACTGTGTCCACCAGCGATGCGAATGGCGGCAATATCGGGTCGACAGTCACCGGCGGCACCGTCTACGGAGAGGGACTATTGCCGGCAGTTCCCTCGGTAGAGCTCAGCACCGGCGGCAACGCCCTGGTCAATTCCGCAACAGTGATCAACGCCGCGCTCACCGGTGGGGTCTTTGCGGTGGCCGGCAATCATTTTTCGCTCGATGCCATCATCCAGATCAATGCGTGGAGTGACTCCGATGCGATCGGGTCGAGCGTGAACGGCTGGAACGCCGCAGCGCATCAGGCGGTCACCTCAGCCTATAACATCGCCGAGATGGTGCGTATCGACGCTGGAACTGAAGTCGGGGCTGACGATCACGCAGCCGCTGGATTTCCACGCAGTTGGGTTGTCACCGAGATCAGCGGTGACTTCATTTCCCTGAACTGGATACAGCAACTCAATTTCGTCCTAGATCACGACACCGCAGTCGTTTCCGCTTCCTTCGGAGTAACGACACAGGTCGGCACCGGTGGGAACCAGGCGTTCAACGGCCTCTCGATCACCGATATCGGCAGAAGCTACGACCTCGTGCTGATCGGCGGAAACTACTACGACGCGAACATAATATCCCAGACGAACGTGCTTCTTGACGACGACATCGTGGGAGCGGTGGCCGGGTTTCACACTTTCGGTCATGGCTCGGTGATGACCGGTGACAACCTTTTGTGGAACAGCGCCAGCATCACTTCAATCGGCACCGCTGCAGCAGAGGGATTGCCGAACAGCTTCCTGCACGCGATCCAGGAATTTGCCAACGGCAACAAGACGCTTTCTCCAGACGTGTTGAACGACAGCGCCTTCCTCGGCCTGCCTGGCCTCAAAGTTCTTTATATCTCGGGCAACATCTACGACCTGCAATACATCCATCAGACCAATGTGCTCGGCGACGCCGACGAAGTCGCGCTGGCGATGGGCACTGCCCGTCAGGCCATGGACGCCAATTGGTCGATAACCACCGGTTCCAATGTTCTGGTCAATTCGGCCCAGATCGTCGATGTCGATCCAGGCAGCAGGATCTATGTCGGCGGCGACCACTACACGGATGAATTGCTGGTTCAGACCGATGTTATCCGCACCGACCATCTGATGGAAACACGGAACGCCGACTATCTTGTCAATGAGGCAGTGGTGTTCCTGAGCGACGATATGGCCGGCCAGGTCCAAGGCGACCCGGTTTCGCATCTGAGGGACCCACTCGATGTGCATCCCGGGCACAGCGACATCATGCAGTCCGTAGTTTCCTAAGGCCAACAACTTGTCGAGGGAGCCATGGACGAGCGTTCGGGACATCATTCGGAAATGACGGCTGCGCCTGCTGTCGAATCTGATTTTGGCGAAGATGCTGGAACCGGCGCCACGCCGTCGGATGCCGAGGACAAGCTGGACCTGCGCTTCACAGTCTTCATGGCGGAGGTCGATCGGGCGGCCGCGGAGCTGAGGAGGAATAAGGTAAATTCGATCTGGTTTCGTCCGGCCAATGACGACGAAGCGGCGCGGGCATCCGATCGAGACGATCCGGGAGGCGAGGATAAGAACCAGGCGGAGGAAATGGACGAACCGGGATCCGGGCGAGACCGCCGTTCTGGGCAGCAAGGGGAGCGAGATACAGCTGCCGGCAACCTCAAATTGATAGATGCCGACAATGCTCCAATACGAGCGGAGGCACTTCTCTCTGGTTCCAAAACGCCGAAAAAGCACGCCGCAAGTGCGGGCGCCGGAACTGCCGACGTGTTCCATCGCCGTCTCGGGCCAATCAATCTCGCCGACAATCTGAAGGCTGGAGTACGTGCCGTCCGCCGCAACCTCGCCGTGGTCATGGCGTTCACCGTGGCGACCAACGTCCTGGTTCTAGCGATCCCGGTCTATCTCTTCCAGATTTCCGATCGCGTGCTGACCAGCCGTTCGATCGACACGCTGGTGATGCTGACAATATTGATCGCAGGCGCTGTCGTCCTGAATGCCTTGCTCGACGCCATCCGCCGTTTCATCCTGATGCGAACGGCGGTCGAGGTTGCGGTCCAGCTCGGTGCCCCCATTCTTGGGGCCGCCGCGCGCGCCTCCCTTCATAGCAACGGGCGTGAATATCAAACGCTCGGGGATCTGCAGCAATTGCGATCGTTCCTCGTTTCAGGCACGCTCCTTGCCTTTCTCGACGCGCCGTTGACGCCGCTGTTCATGGTGGCGGTATTTCTGGTGCATCCCCACCTCGGCTTCATCACGGTGGTCGCCGCCATTCTGCTTTTGGTGATTGCATTCATCAATCAACGGATGACCGCCGCGTCATTCCATGAAGCCAACAATTTCCAGAGCAGGGCGAACCTGCATCTCGATTCCATGTCGCGCAATTCCCAGATCATCAACGCGCTCGCGATGATCCCGGAGGCGGTGAAGATCTGGGGCCAGGATACCGCGGGATCCCTGAAGGCACAGGTACTCGCGCAGGACCGCAACGTCATTTCCGCCTCCATCTCCAAGGGAATACGCCTGCTTGCGCAGGTGGCCATGCTGGGTTGGGGGGCCTACCTTTCCCTCGAAGGGCAATTGACGGGCGGCATGGTCATCGCTGCCTCGATCATCGCTGGCCGTGCTCTGGCTCCCGTGGAAGGCGCCATCGAAGGGTGGCACCAGTTCATCAATACCCGTGCCGCTTATGAGCGGATTTCGACCTTGCTCAAATCGTCGCCTTTGAACTTCGAACGGTTGAAACTACCCCGGCCGGAGGGACGGCTCGACGTCGAGCGCCTGCTCTTCGTGCCGCAGGGAACCAAGCGGGTTGTACTCAATGGGATATCGTTCACGCTCTCACCTGGCGAATCGCTTGCCGTTATCGGGGATTCTGGCGCCGGCAAGACGACGCTCGGTAAGATGCTCGTCGGTTCAATCTTGCCGACATCCGGCAACGTGCGTCTGGATTTGATGGACCTGCGCAACTGGGACCAGCGCCAGTTTGGCGAGAACATCGGCTATCTGCCTCAGGACGTTCAGCTTTTTCCTGGCTCAATCAAGGCCAATATCGGCCGCATGCGCGAAGATGCCAGTGACGACGACATCTACAAAGCCGCTACGCTGGCCGATGTGCACGAACTGATCTCGACCTTTCCCCAAGGTTACGAAACCATGGTCGCAGCCGATGGCTCGCCTTTATCGGGTGGCCAGAAGCAGCGGATCGCGCTTGCTCGCGCCTTTTTCGGCAATCCGCGTCTGGTCGTTCTGGATGAACCCAATTCCAATCTGGATGGGGCGGGTGACGCCGCGCTGCTGCGGGCCCTTGCGCACGCGAAAGAGGAAAAGATCACCGTGATCACCATCACGCAACGGCCATCGCTGCTCAATTCCGTCGACAAAATTCTGCTCTTGTCTAACGGCACCGTCTCGATGTTCGGCGTGCGCCAGGAAGTCCTCAAGTCGCTGGCGCCGTTAAACGCTGCAAATGGACGTCCTGTCGTCGCCGCCCAGACGGCTCAGGTGGCCTGATGGCTGCAGGCACCGCAGACGTTCACGATCTCGATTGGTACGGCGATGTACCGCGTTCGATACGCAGGCACGCGCTCGTCGGCCTGGTCCTGATCCTGGCGGTGTTCGGCGGTTTCGGGATATGGGCGGCGACTGCTCCGCTTGCAGCAGCAGTAATCAGCGCGGGCAGTTTCGTTGCAACCGGCGAGAACAAGGTGGTCCAGCACCTCGAGGGCGGGATCATTGAAGAGATCCTGGTCAACGAGGGTGATCACGTCACCGCCAGCCAACCCTTGATCCGACTCGACGGAATTGCAGCACAGGTTAAGCAGCGGCAACTCTTCCTGCGCCAGGCGCGGCTCGAAGCCAATGCTGCGCGCCTTTCCGCACAGGTCGCAAACAAACCCGAAATCGACTTTCCCCGCATCGTCATCGACAACAGGAGCGATAACGACATCGGCTCGATCGTCGACGGGCAGATCGCCAGTTTTCGTTCGGCCCAGAGCCGTGTGGAAAGCGAGGTCGGATTGCTCAAGCAGAATATGGAATCACTGAAATTCCGCGCGGAAGGCTTCCGTCGGCAAAGCAGTTCCATGGCCGAGCAGCTTTCCTTTCTGCAAGAGGAATATAAAGGCAAATTGAAGCTTCTGAATCAGGGGCTGATGCGCAAGCCGGAGGTCAACGCGATTCAGCGGGCAATCGCCGACGCAGAGGGCCAGATCGGCAGGCTGAATGCGGAGGTATCCGAGACAGATGCTCAGGTCGAAAAATTCCGCCAGCAGATCGATCAGACGATCACCGAGCTGAACCAGAAGGCGCTCGAGGAGCTGCAGAGCAGCGAGGGGGAGCTTGACGCCATACGCGAGGAGGCCCGCCAGGCGGAAAACATCGTGCAGCGTTCGACGATAAATGCCCCGGTTTCAGGGACCGTGGTGCGGATGTACTATCACACTTCGGGCGGCGTTATCGAAAGCGGCAAGAAGATTCTTGAAATCCTCCCCGCCAACGTTCCGCTGATTATCGAGACCCAGGTCCAGCGCAAGGATATCGACGCGGTCAAGCCGGGCCAGAGGGCGACTATCCATCTGGTGGCGCTGAACCGGCGCACGACGCCGGTGCTGTATGGAGACGTCTACTACGTCTCCGCGGACGCCTTGTCCGACGCTACCCTTCCCAATACCGAGGTCTATCTGGCGCGTATTCGGCTGTCGGCAGGCGAGCTTGCCCGAATTCCCGGCTTCACCGCGACGCCTGGCATGCCTGTCGAAGTTATGATTGAGACCGCGGAGCGGACATTTCTGGACTATCTGACGAAGCCCATCCGCGAAAGCATGTCGCGGGCTTTCACTGAACGATAGGTGAGGGGCTCGCTGACAGCACAAATGCGCCGGTGTCGCATAAGAGCAGCTTGCATTCCTGCCCGGTTGTTTCGTCGTTTGAGACGGAAGTTCAATGGGCGTCTAGAGGCTAGCCTCAGCAATTCATCCCGTTGCGATCAATCCAGCGTTGTTCCCGATTTTGACCTTTTGGTTCGCCCAGCCATACGAGATCGTATGAAGGATACGGGTTGGCTAACCGGCCGCTAGGCCATTGATTTTTATACCCTGGAAGACACCCTCCGGGCCACCATTGTCGTTGTTCATCGACGGTGGGTCTGCGAACGATTCGCCGAGAGGCTGCTTATGCGTCAGGCAATGTATACGCGACCCATTTCCCGCACCGCCACGCGGACCGGTGGTACTCCGGCCCGCTCGGGCAAAATGTTAGAATCTGCCGTCAACCCAAAAGCGGCTGCCCGAAAACCGCTCGTGCATAGTCGCGCAGCGCGGTTTGGCTGTGTGGCGCGGTGTCTTCACGCTTGACATCCTTGTATTGAGGCTGACCGTTGAAGGGATAAGAAGGATTGAATTCACGCGTGATAACGCCTCTGAACGCACCATTCTGCGGATCGGTGACGTACTTGTCGTCCGGCCCTCGCACGTTGCGATCATTGTCAGCTGTCACCTTGAGCTCGCCGGCGTCGTTGGGCGTGACGGTCTTGGCCGCTTCGACGAGTTGATGGACTTTGCCTGGATCCATGGTGTTCAGCTTGCCAAGCAACTCATGCGGGTCGACGCCAAATTGCTGCGCGGTGGCAGCAAGCCGGGGTATCATGCTGTTGCCGCTCCCGTCATTGTCAGCCAGGGCACTGGCAATTTCGGGCCTGATGCCGGCGGCTTCAAGGAACTCTCGCGTCGGTTTTTCAAGCGCATCGGCGCTCTTGACGCCGTTATAGATCATCAACCCGATCGCCGAAGCGAGCACGAGGCCGGCGCCCCATGGACCAGCCGCCGCCAGCCAACTTCCGCTGGCGGCGATCGAGGAGGCCGCCATAAGACCGCCGCCAGTTGCGGCTGCCCCATAGAGAATCCCCGCTTGCCACTCTCCTTTGATGAAGGCGTCGACTGCGAAAGCGCTGTCGATGACGGCCCCGCCAATTTTGAAATAGGTGCTGAATTTCACCCAGCCGGCTTCGCTGGCGAGGCCCGTTCGTGCTGCCTTGGCAGCGACCGAGCTCGAAAAATCGCTGGAGATGAATTGAAACCCGCGCCACCCGCGTTGCGCAAGTGCTGCGAAAAGTTCGGTTGTCTCCTTGGCGGTGCCGATCGCGTAATAAACGGCCTTGGTCTGATCCAGCAGCCCGGTCGGCTGGCTGGAAAGCTTCTCGTAGCTTTGGAACGTTTGATAGCCATTGAAGACGGCGCCAAGGAAATTCATCGAAGCGCCGAAGCCATGCACCTTCTTTGCATCGACCTTGACTTCCTTGGGAGGATTATCCGGCGAGCCAAACACATCCGTGATTTTTGTCTTGCTCGGGGCGGAGGAGGCCGACGATCGCGAACTGTCTCCGGCATCGGCAATCGCGCTCGTTGTCGCCGGAGACGATGAGAGCTGCGAATTGACGAACTCCTTCAGGAAACCGCGGCTGCCGGTAATCGTCGACGTCGGATTGGTTTTTCCGGTCGCTTGCGCGGCGTCTTTCTCCAGGACAATCCGCGTAACCTCGTCGCGACCCTTGCCGCTCATCCCCATGGCAAACGCAGCTTCCTTGGTTCCAGCAAAGTTCTTGCGAACGTTGTCGAGGTGCCCGGCGTTTTTCAACTCCGCCAGTTCAGGAAGCGCTTCGGAAATAGCGTAGTTCGTTCGGACGATTCCGTATCCGAGGTCATCAAGCGCATTGGAAGCGTTGTCGAAATCCTTGATGATATTCTGGTTGCGCTCGACATAGCCGATGGTGGCCAGATCAAGTTGCTCGGGCGTCATGAATGGCGCGAGGTTGGCGCGCAACTGGCTCACCGTTTCGGTCGCTTTGCCGAAATCCGTAACGGCCTTGTTCGTCTGGCTTTGAAGTTCGACGACGCCGTCGGCAAGCGCAATCAGCGCGAACTCCGCGCGAGCGGTCTGTCCCGTGCGCTTCATTTCGATGGTAGCGGCCAGCGAAAGAGAAGCGCCGTGGCCGCGGCTTAAGGAAAGGAAAAACGCTTCTCCATACATGCCGAGGGGATTGTCGCCATGCTCACCGATGCGGGCGATGGTCTGGGGCATATGCTGCACCAGCATCCGGGCAACGTCGGCGACCACCGCTTTGCCGTTTGCCGACCGCGCGGCCCGGTCCGTCGCGAGCGCGAGCTGACCGTAGGTTTTCGCCATCTCGTCCGGGTTTGTCGATTCGGGACCGTAGGAGCTTTTGCCGAGATACTGGGCGATGCCGCCGATGACGTCAGGCATGCCGGCGATTATCCGCGCCGCGGTTTCCGGCGAAACGTCACGCGTCTGCTTTTCAAGTTCTTCAGCCGCGGCTTTTCCACCCCCTTGCCCATAGGCCTGACGCACGGCGTCGACACCCGGCTTCACCACAACGTTGTATGTGGCGCGGTCGACGGCGTCCCTGAACTCCGGATCGTCGGGGCCGAACTTGACAAGCAGCGCACCGCGGCTCGCGATTGCCAATTCGCGTTGACCGGGAGGAGCGCTGTCGCCTGCGCTTTTGAGCTGCGTTTCGATCTCCTTGTCGAGTTCGCCGCGTCGCTGTTCGACCTTGCCCGGATCGGTGTTTTTCGCCTCGACCAGCGCATCGTGCTTGTCGAGCACCACGCCGAACTGGTCGCGCGTCCAGCCCTGCTTCTGCCAATCCGTCTTCACGATGTTGAAGCCGGTATCGATCGCGGCCTGCGCCCTGGGGTCCTGAGGTGCCGTCTTCTTCAACGTGTCGTAGCGCTCGGACGCGACTTCCTCCGGAAACACCTTGGCGTTGCCGGCATGGCGCAATTCGCGCTGCGTCGCATTGGTCAACTTGGACCATTTTGCGTTGGCATCGGCATGAGCCTCGGCGGCATTGTTGCGCGCGAATTCGCGGCGATCGGAGGGCAGCGATGGATCGCGGGCAATATCATCGAGGCGGGCAGCTTCGCGATCGGCCGCCTGGGCATCGCTGATCAGCGTGTTGAATTCCCCTTTCGTGAGGCGCGTCTGTTTCCAATCCTCGTTGACCGCGGCATCCGCTTTGTCGATCTCCTGCAGCGCGCGCGCGTCGTTTGGAAAATAGCCCTTCAGCGTTTCAACACGCGGCCGCGACGCTTCATCGGGAAATGCCTGATCTTCACCGGACTGACGGATTTCTCCGCCGACCAGTGCGTTGAATTCCGTCCATTTCGCGTCCGCCACGCGCCGCGCATCCGTGGCATCGATCCGATATTCCTTGCGCGTCGCCGGATCTATGCTCGGGTCGCGGCTCTTCTGTTCCAGATCGGTTGCCTTCTTGCTGGCGTCTTCCGCGGCGCGCCCGGATTCGCGGATCTTGCCCTCGTTCGGGTCTTCGCGCGGAACGAAAACGACCTCCCCGGTCTGGATGCGGTCGATATCGGACACCTGGGCGTTCGTCTTGGCGAGCCCGGAAAGGCTCATGTGGTTGCGCGCCGCGATATCCGTCATCGTATCGCCGCTTTGGATGACATAGGGCTGTTCGTTCGCGCCGACCCTCGGCCTGGTACCGTCCGCAGCCGCACGCTGTGAGGTCGCGCGTTCGACAGCGGCCTTCCATTCAGGTGTCGTTGACGGTGGCTCCGGGGTCGATGGCGGTGGTGCTGCCACCTTGGTCCGACCAGGATAGTTTCCCATCTTGTCGACGGCTAATGGCATGGGATGTCCTCACCGAAATGCGTTTGAGCGGGGGTACTCACCGGAGCGGTGATGATGCCCCCCGTTGTCTGACAGTTCTGTGTCAACCGAGGCGATCGGCCTGGACTTCGCCCCTTGTATGACCGCTCATTTGAAAACGACCGCGCCAAAAAATGCGACAACTGCAAAGACTTCGACCTCATAAGTCAGCAGAAGTCAGCAGAAAATCGTCCCGTCGACCTGGGAACGGATCGGTCCAGTCATCGCATCGCTGAAGCTGCAGAAGGCGGACAGGCAGCTGCTTGCGTGCTACGAGACGCGGCATTCGATCCGAGCCGTATGAGCCAGTCGACCGATGCTTCCGGTTATCTGACAAAGCTGTGGCGCATTCGGCTCCGGAAACGCAGGCTCCGACAAACTCAAGTTTGAGCCGCAATGTCAGCTGGCGCTTGGTCCGGTCGCAGGATGTCGTCCGAGGTTCTCAGGCTACCACTTCACCGTAGCGCCTGCTCCAAACACCCTGCCGCGGCCGATGTAGACGCCGCGTACGCCAGGAGCCATCGTCAGCGAATAGGCCAGCGGCCGCTCGTCGAGCAGATTGTTGACAAAACCATAGAAGCCGTACTTCTCGTTTTCCCAGCCGATGCGGGCGTTGACTGTGTGATAGGGCTCCAGCTCTTCCTTGTCGGCGAGGTCGGAGACACGGGTCCCGACATACTGATAGCTGACGTTGGCGGTGAAGTCGCCGCTCATCCCCAGCGCCTCGCCGGGCAACCGATAGCCGAGACCGAGATTGGCGGTCCACTGCGGCACCTGCGGCACGCGGTTGCCTTCACGCGCACCGGTCAGCATCGATTCCGCAGTCACATCAACCATCTCGGACTTCGTGTATCCGATGCCGCCCGTCAACTCGAGGCCGTCCGTCAGCTCGGCGGAACCGCCGAGTTCGAGGCCGTAGCTGCGGAAATTCTGGTTGGTCATGAAGACACGCATCGTCGCCAGGTCGAAACCGCTGAGCTGGCCGTCGCGGACGTCATTGTAGAAGACGGCCCCGCGCACGGCGATGCCGTCAGTGAGATTGGCTTTGGTGCCGATTTCGTACGTCCAGCTCTTGGCTGGGTCGAATTTCAACGAGGGCATGCCGAACCCCGCATATTGCGAGGTCTTTTCGAAGCCGCCCGAAGCATAGCCGCGGGCGATGGAGGCATAGCTCATCACGTCAGCGTTCCAGTTGTAGGCGATGGCGGCGCGTCCGGTCATGTAGGTATCCGACATCTCGTTGGCCTGCCTGAAGACCGGGATCGTGCCGGGGAAACCGTTCGTCACGTAGTTGCCGTCGAAGGTCTGGCGATCATGCGCCAGACGAAGTCCGCCCGAAATGGACCAGTGCTCATTCAGCGGAACCGTTGCGTCGCCGAAGGCAGCATAGGTTTCGCTGGTCATCTTGTTGTCGAAAGTACCGTTCATCGTCGGGAACGGCGTCGCGGTCTTACGATGGAAGTCGTAGTCGGAGCGCAGGTAACTTGCTCCTGCAACCCACTGCCATTCTGATGACTCCGAGGAGTTCAGGCGGAATTCCTGGGTAAAGATGCGCTCTTTCTCGTCCGAATCCACTTTGTCGGCCGCAGGGTTGAACAGGAACTGCGGCGGCAGGCCGAGATAGGGACCGTACAGATAGGAATCCGTGAAGTCGCCGAAGTTGGAGACGCCGATATCCTGATAGCTGGTCGTCGAGGTGAAGCTGACGTTCTCGAAATCCTTGCGGATGTTGACCGTGCCCTGCGCGATCGTGCGCAGGTTCTTCGGCTCGACATCCTCACCACTGATGGGGAAGTCGGGATGATTGAACAGCAGATAGGCGGGGTTGTTTCTCTGGTCGCGGCTGTATGAACCACTGACATCGATGGTCCACGTCGCATCGGGCGTATAGCGCACGGTTCCGCGCGCCGCGCCGACCTTGGCGCCACCGAGGTCCTTGTTGAGGTATGGGTTGGGGACATCGCCATCGTACTTCTGCAGGCGCACCGCGCCGCGACCAGCAAGTACGTCGGGCGAGATCCAGCCGCCGGCTATGCCTTCGACAAAGGCGTGACCGTTGCTGCCGATCTCGGTGTTGATGCGGAAATCGCGTTCGCCATCCGCCGGCCGGCTGACGACGTTGATGGCGCCGGCAAGGGCGTTGCGCCCGAATGTGGTTCCTTGCGGGCCGCGCAGCACTTCGACCTGCTCGACATCGAGCAGGGGTGGGGCAAAACCGATGACGCTGGTCGGCACGCCATCGACGGAGAAGCCGACCGTGGAATCGAAGGAGTTGAGCGGGCCGCCAAGTGTCGAAACACCACGGATATTCAGGTAATTATCACCGAAGCGCGAGTAGTCGACGAAATTGGTGTTGGGCGCCTTCCTGGCAATATCGGCGCCTGCATCCAGGCCGGAGGCTGGAATATCCTTGGACTGGATCACCGTCGCGCTGACCGGTGCCTTCTCTTCCACTTCGGTGCGCTTTCGCCCGGTGAGCACGATCTTGTCCAGCACGGTCGCACCTTGCTCGACCCGGGGCGCTTCCTGGGAAGCAGCCGGTTGCGGTGTCATAACGACCGGCAAGCTCAACAGAGCGGCAACGCCGCAGGTCAGCGACCTGCGATATGCTTTCAAGCGCATTGGATCCCCACGCAGTTCAAATGCGCCGGCCGGGGCGGACCCTAGCCAGCTTCCTAAATCATGATTATAATTATCAGGTATTAGCCACGCGGCTGGGCGGCCGCAATCGCGTCACTATCGCGGCAGCAAGCAAAACCATCGCGGGAAACAGAAACCGCGGTTTGCATGCGACCGTATTCGTTTTGGGGGTATCGCTCATGGGTGCTTCGACAGCCATCGTGGGGGACTTTTCAGTCTCCGACCTGCTGCGTGAAGCCGCCGAGCGCGCAATCACCATCGAACACCGGGTGCTGGCGCGGACATCGATCGAAACTCCGGCCATGTCCGGCATGCTGAAAGCGGAGGAGGTCCAGCCCGGCCTGCTGATGTCCGGCTACGATATCACCTACCTGAAGGACAGCGGCCTGGCGGTCGAGATCGAGCCGTCGCTGCTGTGCACGGTGCTGCTTGATGGCAGCAGCGAGCCGTTGCGGCTCGATGGTCAGCCTGCCGTCGCCCACAAACCTGGCAGGATCGAAGTTCTCGGCTTCGGGTCGCGTCTTGCCGGCGAACGCGCCTGGTTCACCGGGCAGCGGGCGCGGGCTTTCGGCATCACGGTCAAGCCCGACTTTCTCGATCGTTTTGCGAGTACTGTCGACAATGACAGCCTGTCCAGCCTCAGGGATTTCCTGCAGCCAGGCTTCCGCCGTGCAACCTTGCCTCACCTGGCGCGCGCGGTGGAAATCGCCAACGAGATCCTGGACCATCCCTACGAAGGAAACCTGGCCAGGCTTTACCATGAGAGCCAGACCTTGCGTTTCCTGCTGGAGATCGCCATCGCGCTGCATGAGCAGGAGCGCGTCGGTCAGAAGATCGGGCGGCTGCAATATGAAAGAGCACACAACGCGCGTGAGATTCTCGATCGACGCCTGGCCGATCCGCCCAAGGCGCTGGATCTCGCCCGCGAGGTCGGCGTCAACCTCACCACGTTGCAGTCGAACTTCAAGCTCGCGTTCGGAACGACGATCTTCGGCTATGTCCGGGTCCAGCGGCTGAAGATGGGGCGCATCCTGATGTCGGAGCACGGCTTGCGCGTCGCGGAGGCAGGCCGGCATGTCGGGTTCTCGAACCCGGCCGCCTTCACCGCCGCGTACAGGAAGCATTTCGGCCATCCGCCGACGGCCGATCAGGCGCGCGGCCAGCTGCGGCAACATTGAGTCCGGTTGGTTCGCGATAGTTTTCCTTGCTCTGGCGATAGCCGCCACGGTTGCGATTCTGCGGGCTTGGCGGCTATTTCATGATTTGAACAGTCATGTTTTCTTGGGGCGCGCCTGGCGCTCAAGCAAACAACAGGCGCAATCCATCGATCCTGTCGGGACACAGTCCGTCAGCGCTGGCGATTGTGCATGCAGCGAGGACAACGATGGCACGCGGTTTCCAGAACGCGTTGATGAAGGCTTTCGGCGCGACCGAGCACATCATGACGGTGCTCAGCGTGGAAGATCTGACGCCTGCCTTTCGCCGCATCCGCTTTCATGCGCCGACCATGATCGATGGACGCGAAACGCCGACCGCCAGCTTCATCCGTCTTTGGGCTCCGGATCCGGATGGTTCCGACAAGGTTCACCAGCGCGGCTACACGCTGATCGATCCGGATCCCGAAAGCGGCGAGGTCAGCTTCGATTTCGTGCTTCACCAGCCGGCGGGGCCGGCGGCCAGTTGGGCTATGGCGGCCCGGCCCGGCGATACGATCACGGCGTCCTACATATCCTATACCAAGTTCGATCCACCCGAACCTGAGCCCGATGGCTATCTGCTGATCGGCGACCCGTCAGCCATTCCCGCCATAAATAGCATCCTGGAGATCCTCGGGCGGGAGGCGCGCGTTGTCGTGCTGCTCCAGGAAGTCTCGGCAGGCGACAGGAGCATTCCCGTCACCGCCCATCCCAACGCGCGCGTTGAGTGGGTTCTGCAAAGCACCCCCGAAGCCATTGCGGGCGCTATTCCGCATCGCGATTGGTCCAACTGGCATGCCTGGCTCGCCGGTGAGGCCAAGATGGTCAAGGAGGTACGCGCCTGTCTCAACAAGCAGCATGGTTTCCCGCTCGCCGATATCCAGCATCGCGCCTATTGGATGCGCGGCAAGGCGATGCGCCTGCGCAAGGACCACGGTGCCGAGGAGGCTGAGCCGGCGACCGAAGCCAAGGTTGCCGAGCAGGCGGTGCAAGCGATGGAACTGTCCCCGCCTGCACCCGTCACTGGCCGCTGGCGTTCACAGCGCGGCCTTGAGCTGCTGGCGCCGCTACGCTGGAAGCTGCGGATCGGAGGCGTTCTGCAGGCGCTGATCTCGCTGATGCGGCTGGCGCCGTTCGTCCTGCTGGCGGAGATCGGACGCAAGCTGCTCGCCGGTGAGACCGGCTGGAGTGCATTCCAGCCATTGGTGATCGCGACACTTGTGCTTTACGGGACCGCGGCTTTGTTCTCTTCGATACTGCTGTTGTGGTTGCATGCGGTGGACGCCAAATTCGGCCGCGACCTGCGCCGCACCGTGATCGGCAAGCTCGGCCGGCTGCCCCTCGGCTGGTTCACCGAGCGAAACGCCGCTGCCGTGCACCAGTCGGTGCAGGAAGACGCCAGCTGCTTGCACTACATGGTCACGCATGCGGTGCCGGATGCTGTTGCGGGGATCGTCACGCCTCTGGCGGTGATTGTCTATCTTTTCACGGTCGACGCCGGCCTGGCAGCGATGCTCTTCCTGCCGATCATTGCGTTCATATTCCTCTTCAGCCACATGATGCGTGGCAATGGCGACAATCTGGCGCGCGTGGCCGATTGGACCAAGAAAGCCAATGCCGCAGCAGGTGCTTTTGTCGACGCGCTCGCCGTGGTGCGGGTGTTTGGCGGCAACGGGCGCGATTTGCGCGCGGCGCTCGATGGCCAGGCGAAGTTCCTCAATGGCTGGCAGCGGCCGATGGCGGGCCGCAAGGTGCTTTCACAGCTTGCCATCCAGTCGCCAACCTTCCTTCTGTTGATCATTGCCGGCGGCATGTGGCGCATCAGCGCCGGTAGCATGACGCCGGCCGATATCCTGCCTTTCATTTTCCTGGGCACTGCCTTTGGCGGCCAGATCATGGCGGTGGCCTATGGTCTGGTCCCCTTGCGCGAGGGGCGCCTGGCCGCCCGGCGTATCGGCGTGTTGCTGGAGGAAAAGGAACTGGATCGACGCGGTTCGGGCGCCAGCCTGCCAGCAGGACCACTGACGCTGCGGTTTCGCGATGTTTCCTTCAGCTTCCGACCCGGCAGGCCGGTGCTCAGCGCCATCTCGCTCGAACTGAGACCCTGCACGATGACCGCCTTGATCGGACCGAGCGGCGCGGGCAAGTCGACGCTGGCCTCTCTTCCCGGGCGTTTTCACGACGTGACGGAAGGCGTGATCACGCTGTCGGCCGGAGGTGCTGAGATCGATATCCGTGACCTCAGCCCGGAGACGCTCAACAGGAGCATCGGTTTCGTCTTCCAGGACGTTTCCTTCATCCGGGCTTCGGTTCGTGACAACATCGCACTTTCCAGGCCCGGGGCCGGCGGGGCCGAGATCGAAAGCGCGGCGCGCGCGGCCAACATTCACGACAGGATTGTCCGTCTGCCGCGCGGATATGACAGCGTCATTGGCGAGGATGCATATTTTTCGGGTGGCGAGGCGCAGCGCCTGTCGATCGCGCGTGTTCTTCTGGCCAATCCGCCGATCCTGATCCTGGATGAGGCGACGGCTTTCTCGGACCCGGAATCCGAGCATCTCGTGCAGGAGGCGATCAGCGCATTGACACGGGACAGGACCGTCCTGGTCGTCGCTCATCGGCTGCATACGATCACGCGAGCGGACACCATCGTCGTCATCAAGGACGGCAAAATCGTGCAATCGGGGCGCCATGAAAGCCTGCTCGGCACGCCCGGGCTCTATCGAGAGCTCTGGCATGCGGGAGAGGAGGTCGCGGCATGAGCCTGCTGGTCCCAATGGAAGCTCGGCGCCATATCGCGCCTTACATTGCTTACGTCGTTCTTGCCGCATTGGCACGCGCTGCAGCGGCGCTTGTCCTGCTGCCCTTGCTCGGAGCGCTTTTCAGTGCCGGCCTGCGCGAAGCGCTGCCTTGGCTTGGCGTGCTTGCCGCGGCAATCGTGGCGGGATGGTTCGCGGAATCGCGCTTGATCGTCCGCGCCTTCGACCTGGGTTTTGCCGTCGCCAACACAGCCAATCATGCGCTCATCGACCATCTGCTGGCCGTTCCGCTTGGGGAGTTCCGCGCGAAGCAGCAGGGCGAGGCCAAGCGTGCGCTCGCCGGGTCGGTGCCTGAGCTGTTTGCCGCCTTCGTCAACCTTTGCGGCCAGGTCGGCATCTCGCTGCTGTTGCCGCCACTGATCGGCATCGGCCTGCTTTTCGTGGCCTTGCCGCTTGGTGTGGTCGCCGTCGCGGCAGTGCCGGTTCTTCTGGCCGCGCTGTTTTTCGGGGCTCGGTTGATGCGGCAGTCGGAAGACGCCTTTGCCGCAGCCTCGGAGGAAGCTGCAGAGCGGACCGACGAGTTCGCGAAGGCTCAACTGATCCTGCGTGCAGCCGGTCGCCTGGGTGTCGAGGGTACGCCGCTCGGAGATGCCGTCGAACGGCAACATCGCGCCGGGCTTCGCATGATCTGGTTCACGGTGCCCGGCACCCTGCTGTTTTCGATTGTCTTTCAACTGGTGCTTGTCGCGCTCATGGGCGTCATTGCCTGGCTCGTGGCGACCGGCGCGGTCAATGCGGCCGAGGCGGTGGTGCTCATCGTCGTGACGACGCGGTATCTGGAGCCCTTCACGACGCTTTCGGATCTGGCGCCGGCGCTGGAATCCGTGCGTGGTGCCTGGCGACGCACGATCGACGTCTTCTCCTTGTCCACGCTGTCGCGCCCAACAACAGACGCGGCCGCAAGAATGCCGGACGTCGAGTTCTGCGATGTCGATTTCGCGCCGGGGGGCAACACCCTGCTAAAGGGCATCTCCTTCAAGGTGCCGGCCGGATCGACCACCGCCATCGTCGGCCCCTCCGGCTCCGGCAAGAGCACGATCCTGTCGTTGATTGCCCGGTTCCACGATGTCGACGGTGGCAAGGTTCTGGTCAGTGGACAGGATGTCCGCGACTACCTTCCGTCGAGCCTGATGGATCAGGTGGCGGTGGTTTTCCAGAACGTACAGCTGTTCGAAGGCGGCATCAGGGAAAACATCCGGATCGGGCGTCCAGCTGCCACGGACGATGACATCGATCGGGTAGCGAGCGCGGCGCAGGTCGATGAGATCGTCGCGCGGCTGGGAACGTGGGACGCACCCGTCGGGGAGAGGGGGACCGCGCTCTCCGGCGGCGAAAGGCAACGGGTCAGCATCGCGCGAGCCCTGCTGAAAGATGCGCCGATCCTGTTGCTCGATGAAGCCACGAGTTCACTCGACACCGGCAATGAGGCAGCGATCGCTGCCGCTGTCCGGAGCTTTGCCGACCGCACGGTGCTGATCGTTGCCCATCGGCTGGAGACCATCGCGCACGCTGACAACATCGTCTTCGTGGAGAATGGCCGAGTGGTGGAAGCAGGTCCACGCGAAGCCCTTGTCCGTGCCGGCGGGCGCTTTGCAGCCTACTGGACGCACCGACGCGCTTCCTTGAGCTGGCAGTTCTAGAGCGCATCCGTTTTTCATGGAAACGCGGAAACACTCTAAGTTTTTGTTTTCGCTACATTTTTGTAACGCCAAGTGATCCCGCTCGGCTACAAAATGCTCCAGGCTTTACACCGCAGCAATGACCATTCAGAGCCCGGTCGCATCGACCGGGCTGACTTGCGGCACGGTGCTGCAGGGTCGCCGAATAGCAGCCTGGGATTCCCGGCAAACCTACGGTCCGATCCGCCTGCATGCGAGGAAGGCTTCGCGTGCTGGATTCGTGCCTGCCGAAAAGAGCATCGAATTGCCGGCCGACGGCACAATGACCTTGACATTATTTGCGATCTGCGATCGCATAATGACGTCGGCTGAAAGACGGTTTCGACGGCGAAAACAAGAAGGCGCAAAGCGCCCCAGAGGGAGTTTCAGATGAAAACCATGATGAGGGCGTTGCTGGCAGCTGCGCTGGGCCTGGCGGTTCTAGCGCCTGGCGGTGCAGCGCAGGCCGAGTCGGTTATCCGATTGGCGTCGCCATATCCGGCGACCACGCTTGATCCGTCCCGCTCCGGCGCGGCCGGCAACATTGAAGTCTTCGGCCAGCTCTATTCACGCCTTCTGCATCGAAACTTCGAGACCGGCGAACTGGAACCAGGGCTCGCGGAAAAGTGGGACGTCTCCGCAGACGGTTTGACCTATACCCTGCATCTGCGTGACGCCAAGTTCTCGGACGGTTCGCCGGTGACAGGCAATGACGTCGCATTCAGCCTTGAGCGCGTCCGCTCGGACAAGGAGTCGGCGCTGCCATCGCCTCTGGCGGCCGTGGAATCGATCTCCGCTCAGGACGCCAGGACGGTCGTCATCAAGATGAAGCATGCTCTGGCGCCGATGCTGGCCAATCTAGAGCTGTGGAACGTCGGCATCGTCTCCAAGGCCGATGTTGACAAGCGCGGCGTTGATGGCGCTTTCGCTTCGGTACCGCTTTCGTCCGGTCCCTACATGGTGAAGGAGTGGAAGCCGGGCGAAAAGCTCGTGCTCGCACCCAATCCGCACTATTGGCGCCAGGGTTATCCGAAGTCGGATGCGACCGTGGAATTGCTCGAAGTCGCCGAACCCGAAACGGCCGCGGCCATGCTCAAGACCGGCGAGGTCGACGTCATGCGCGGTGTCAATTGGTCCCAGGTCGAGGATCTCAAGGCAACCGACGGCATCGACATGCGCATGGAGCCATCTAATGTCATCTTCGTCTCGCTTCTCAACCACGGTCGCGAGCCGTTCTCCAATCTCAAGGCGAGGCAGGCCGCTGCCTATGCACTCGACAACAAGGCGCTGACCCAGGCCGTCACCGGCGGCTATGCGAAGCCGGCGAACACGCCGCTTCCAGGATCGCTGCAGTTCCACGACGACAGCTATCCCGGCATCGTCGCCGACATGGAGAAAGCCAAGCAGTTGCTGGCGGAATCCGGCATGGTCGGGAAGGAAGTGAAGATCATCCTGGGTGGCGGCTCGACCAACCAGCAGATCGGACTGTTGATGCAGGCGCAGTGGGAAGCGATCGGGTTGAAGCCGGTTCTCGTCAATGTCGATACGCCGGGGTGGTGGGACGCGACCGGCAAGGGCGAATATGATGCGACGCCGACCTGGTGGATGAACGAAGTGACCGATCCCGACCTTGCGGTGCGCTGGGCGCTCTGCGGCGAGTGCGATTCGCACGCCTTCAACACCTTCTACAACAACAAGCGGCTCAACGAACTGACAGAGCAGGGCTCACGCGAGCAGGACCCTGCCAAGCGGGCGGCCATCTACCAGGAGATTTCGAAGATCGCCACGGAAGAGGTCTCGCAGATCCCACTTTATTACTCGCCTTATGCGATCGCCTATTCGAAGCGTCTGAAGAACCTGAAGATGACGCCGGCGATGCAATGGACGCTCGAAGAGACAACGATCGAGCAATAGATCCTCCCAGAGGCGGCGCGGTGCCGGAAGGCACCGTGCCGCTTTGACTATGCCGGCTTTGCCCGGCCTGGTTCCAGCGATGGAAACGGTGGCGAGTTGCAGACAATTCTCAGACGTATCATCCAGTTGATCTTCGTGCTTGCAGGCATCTGCATCGTCACGTTCCTGCTCGTGCATATGGTTCCGGGCGATCCCGCCCGGGTCATTGCCGGCGATCGCGCCAGCCCGGAAACAATCGAGGCGATCAGACAGCGTTTCGGATTGGACCAGCCCCTGTGGCAGCAATTCATGACTTATGCCGGCAACCTGTTCGCCGGCGATATCGGTCAGTCGATGCGCTACAAGCGTCCGGTTGTTGCCCTGATCGGTCAATATATCTGGCCAACGCTGTTCCTGACCGGCTACGTCATCTGTCTGGCGGTGCCGCCATCAGTGGCATTGGCGATTGCCAGCGCGCGCCGTCCCGGCAGCCTGGCCGACCAGCTCATCCGTTTCATCGGCATCGCAGGGATGGCCATCCCGGTATTCTGGCTGGGCATCATGATGTCGCGTTTCTTCGGTGTCGGGCTGGGTTGGTTTCCGGTCTCGGGCTACGGCAAGACCTTCGCCGATCACCTGCACCATCTGTTCCTGCCGGCACTGTCGACGGCGATCTGGATGGTGCCGGTTCTGGTCCAGAGCTTGAGGGCTGCCCTCATCGAGAAGGCTTCGGCCGACTTCGTCGTTGCGGCGCGCGCACAAGGGGCCGGTGAACGCGAGATATTCTGGCGCACGGTTCTCCCCAATGCGATCCTGCCGACGCTGAACCTGTTCGGCGTCCTCGTCGCTTTCCTGATCGGCGGCACCATCATCGTCGAAACCGTTTACGCGGTGCCGGGTCTCGGTACGCTGATGGTCAATTCGCTGCTGGCGCGGGACTATCAGGTCGTCCAGGGCCTCACCCTGATGTTTGCAGTAACAACCGTGGCGGTGACATTCGTGGTCGATCTCGTGTCCGCCGCCATCGACCCCCGCGCACGGCTGTAGGAGATCGCCATGTCGATGGAAGCTGCTCCCGTATCGGGGCCGATCAAACAAGCCGATGCCATCATACCCTGGAGCATCCTTGTCGCGGGATCGATCGTCGGCGCCTGGATCCTTCTGGCCTTGTTCGCTCCAATGGTAGCGCCATACGATCCGACCGCGGTCGATATCGCGAATGCGCTTAAGGCTCCGAGCGCAGCGCATTGGTTCGGTACGGACCAGGTCGGCAGGGACGTGCTTTCGCGTGTCATTCATGGCGCACGCATCGACCTGTTGATGTGCCTTGCCGGCGTGCTTCCGCCGCTCTTCATCGGCACAACCGTTGGTCTGCTGAGCGGCTATTATGGCGGCGTGGTCGATACGCTGCTGATGCGGATTTATGATCTCACGGCAGCCTTTCCATTCTTCGTCCTGGTGCTGGCGATCGTCGGCGTGCTTGGGCCGGGATTGCTCAACTTCTTCATCGCACTGACGCTGGTCGGTTGGGTGACCTATGCGCGGCTGGTGCGCGCCGAGGTCATGGCGATCCGGGACAGCGAATATGTGCAGGCCGCGCAATGCCTGGGCTATCCCGATCGCGCTGTGCTCCTGCGTCATGTGTTGCCCAACGCATTCGGGCCGGTGATCGCCTATGCGGTAAGCGATGCGGTGCTGGTCATGCTTGCGGGCGCGAGCTTCGGCTTCCTCGGCATGGGAGCACAACCGCCGTTGGCCGAATGGGGCGTGATGATCTCGGACGGAAGCCGTTACATCCGCCAGGCGTGGTGGATCTGCACCTTCCCAGGTCTCGCGGCCATTTCGCTGGGACTGGGCTTGGCTTTCCTTGGTGACGGCCTTGGCCAGTTGCGCCGTGGGCAGGTGTCGGCATGAACGCGCCGCTCGTTCCGCTTGCGATGACAGGCCGCCCGCTGCTCGATATCGCCGATGTCTCGGTGACGTTCGGCAATACCCGGGTGCTGAAAGACGTCTCGTTCCTGATCATGCCGGGCGAGATCGTCGGCATTGCCGGTGAAAGCGGCTCCGGCAAATCGACCATCTGCCGTGCGGCGATGGGATTGCTGCCGTCGACGGCCGAAGTGGCCGGCAACGTCTTCTTCGACGACCAGGCGTTGCTGGGCCTGGAGGAAACCGCCTGGACGAAGCTGCGCGGCCGCGACATGGCGATGATCTTCCAGAATCCGGCGTCTCACCTGAACCCGCTGCAGAAGGTCGGCAAGCAGATCGCGCAACCGATGATCCGGCATCTTGGCCTTTCGGTGGGCGAGGCGTGGGAGAGAGCGGTCGGGCTTCTCGGGGATGTCGGCATCCGCGAGCCTGCCATGCGGGCAAAATCATATCCGCACGAACTGTCCGGGGGCATGAAACAGCGCGTGATGATCGCAGCCGCGATCAGCTGCGCGCCCAGGCTGCTGATCGCCGACGAGCCGACCACCGCCCTCGATGTCACGGTCCAGGCAAAGATCCTCGAATTGCTGAAGGACCTCAACCGGCAGAGAGGCCTCGCGATCGCGCTGATCTCGCATGACCTCGGCGTTCTGGCCGATATCTGCTCGCGCATCATCGTGATGCGTCATGGCCAGATCGTCGAACAGGGCGAGGCCGGGCAGATCATCGATGCGCCGCAGCATCCCTATACGAAGCTGCTGGTGGATTCGCAGCCTGGTCGAAAGCAGTTCAAGGCCGGATGGACACAGAACGAAGATGAGCCGCCGTTGCTGCAGGTCGAAGGCCTGCGGGTCGAATTCCCGGCAAAGCGGGATCTTGCCGATATCCTGCGCAATCGAAAACCCGCGCCTTTCGCAGCGCTGGATGGTGTCGAGCTTGCCGTTTTGGCCGGTGAAACGGTTGGTATCGTCGGCGAAAGTGGATCTGGAAAAAGCACGCTGGCGCGCGCCATCATCAGGCAGAACCGGTCGGCATCCGGAACGATCAAGCTGGATGGCCGCCCCATCGAGCGGCTTGCCGGCCGTGAGCTCCTGCAATTGCGCCGCCGCGTCCAGATGGTTTTCCAGAACCCATACGATTCCCTCAATCCGCGCATGACCGCGTTGGAAACGATCGCCGAGCCGATCTGGCGCCATGGCATGGCCGATCGACGGGGTGCACTGAACCAGGCCTCGAGACTTCTCGACATGGTGGAATTGCCCTCATCTCTTGGTGAGCGCAAGCCGCGACAACTGTCGGGCGGTCAATGCCAGCGGGTCGGTATCGCGAGAGCACTGGCACTGCAGCCGCAAGTGCTGATTGCCGATGAGATCACTTCTGCACTCGACGTAACCACGCAAGCGCAGATCCTGGAACTGCTTGCCCGCTTGCGCCGCGAGCGGTCTCTGACGCTGATCTACATCTCGCACGACCTGTCCGTCGTCAGCTCTTTCTGTCAGCGCGTCTACGTGTTCCGCTCGGGCAGGATCGTGGAACAGGGCGCTGCCGCGGATGTCCTGACGACCCCACGACAGGCCTACACGCGCGAACTCGTCGCAGCGCTGCATCGATTGCCCGGGCAGGTGGTGGATCGCGAAGCCATCAAGGGATGACGGCGTTCGAGCAGATCGCCGGCCGGCAATGAAAGGGAATTACAGATGAACGCCAACAGCAGTGCGCCCAGGCGCAATCCGAAAGTCCCGGGATCGCCCATCATTCCGCGCATGGATTGGGATTATCCGCCCTATCATCGCTGGACGTTCCAGCATGTGCGGGAAATGACCGCCACGGCGCGGATCTGGCGCGGGCAGGGTCCGGTTTTGCCATTGCCGGCGCGCACTATCGAAATCGATCACATCGAATTCGAGGTCGCGGGACGCCGCCGCACCATCCGCGATTTCCTAGACAACAGCTTCACCGATGGGTTTCTTGTGCTGTCGCGCGGGGAGATCGTTGCCGAGCGTTACATGAACGGGATGACGCCGCATGGCCATCACCTGGCGATGTCGGTGACCAAGTCGATCGTGGCCACTGTGCTTGGCATCCTTGTTCACAAGGGGCTCGTCGAAACCGCCGCTCCGGTGATGAAATACCTGCCGGAGCTGGAAGCGACGGCGTATCGTGGCGCAACGGTCCAGCAGGTGCTGGACATGACGAGTGGTGTCCTGTTCGACGAATCCTACACCACCGAAGGCTCGCACATGCAGCAGCTCGACCAGGCCTGCGGCTGGAAGCCGATGACGCGGCCGGAGTGGCCGCAAACGGTCTGGCAGCTGATCATGACGCTGACCGAACTGCAGCGGCCGCATGGCGAGATTTTCAGCTACCGTTCGATCGAGACCGATATCCTTGGCTTCCTGATGGAGCGGGTCAGCGGGCTGCCGTTGGCCGAGTTGATCAGCAACGAATTGTGGGCGCCGTTGGGGGCCGAAGAGGATGCCTACATAACCGTCGATCATGGCGGCTATGCGCTGGCCGACGGCGGCCTCAACGCGACGCTTCGTGACTACGCCCGCTTTGCCCTGCTGCATCTGCGCGGCGGCATGGCGAACGGCCGGCAGATCGTCCCGTCCGAATGGATCGAGGAAACCCGGCGCGGCAACCATGAGCTCTTCCAGGGCGTCTATCGAACCGTCCTGCCGCGCGGCGCTTATCACAACCAGTTCTGGATCGAGGATCCCGAACGGCGCTCCTATATGTGCCGGGGCATTTTCGGCCAGTACATCTACATGGACCCGCAGACCGATTTTGCCGTGGTGAAGCTGTCGACCTGGCCGGAGTTCGTCAATCCTGACCGTTCGATCGAGGCTCTGGCCGCCTTCCACGCCATTCGCGATGTCTGCGCCAAGGCGTGAGCTTCCGGCGCGATAGCGTCACGCGATTCCAAAGGTATCTGCGTGCCTGCAAGGTCTCCTTGCCAGGCCTTCGTCAGGTATCGCCAGCGTCGCTGGAGTGCGATCATCAAATAATTTTTTGCGATCGCAGATCGCACTCTTGTATGCCGCGCGATCGCATGACAGTCTGCCGTTGAAGCGCACGTGACGAGGCGCAAAACCGGGAGGAGGAACATGATGGCCTGGACGAAGACCTTAACCGTGGCTGCCGTGGCTGCGCTTGCAGGCATGGGCTCGGCTCGTGCCGAAGGTGTGCTCAACATCTACAACTGGGGCAACTACACCAGCCCGGAGATGGTCAAGAAGTTCGAACAGAAATACGACGTCAAGGTCACGGTGACCGAATACGATTCCAACGACACCGCGCTCGCCAAGGTCCGCCAGGGCGGCCACGGCTATGACGTGGTGGTGCCTTCCGCGCCGGTGGTCAAGGTCTGGATCGACGAAGGCCTCGTTCTGGAGAGCCGCCCGGACCAGATGGAGAATTTCAAGAATGTCGACCCCCGCTGGGTCGATGTCCCGTTCGATCCCGGTCGGCGCTATTCGGTGCCGTGGATGTGGGGCACGACGGGCGTGACGGTCAACAAGTCGGTCTATTCCGGCGATATCAACACCTCGGCCATCTTCATGGATCCGCCGGCCGAACTGGTCGGCAAGGTCAATGTGGTGCCGGAAATGTCGGACGTCATGTTCCTCGCGGTCTCCTATGTGGGCGGCGAGCCGTGCACCAACGACAAGGCGGTGTTGAAGAAGGTGCGCGACACCCTGGTTGCTGCCAAGCCGAAATGGCTGGCCATGGACTTCGGCAATATCGACAAATATTCGCGTGGCGACATCGCCGCCGGCGTCAACTGGAACGGCTCGTCTTTCCGCTCACGGCTGCAGAATCCGGATATCCTCTACGGCTACCCCAAGGAGGGGTACCCGGTCTGGATGGACAATCTGATGATCCTGAAGGATGCCAGGAATGTCGAGAACGCCAAGCTGTTCATGAATTTTGTCATGGACCCGGAGAACGCGGCGATGCTGTCGGCGTTTTCCCGCTATGCCAACGGGATCAAGGGTTCGGAGAAGTTCATGCCTGCAGACATGAAGGATGCGCTGGAACTCAATATTCCGGCTGATCTGGTCCAATACGGAAAGGTCAATGTTGGCTGCCCGGCCGATGTCCAGGCGATGTATACGAAGATCTGGACAGACCTCTTGAAGTGAGCAGGGCATCCAGGCCGTAATTTCAGATGGGCGCGAAAATGACGCCGCCGTTCACGGCTTGATTGGGAGTTGAATTGGAAATGGCACTTGATCCGGATATCAGGGTCATGCTCGACCGGCTGGCGCGCGAACAGGCTGCCCAGCAGGATGACGTCACGCTGGACGGCTCGCGCCGCGGCTACCGCGATCAGTACCGGGAGATGAGCCGATCTCCCGAAAAGCCGGTGGTGGAAACCACCGTCAGGCTTGGAGCAGCCAAGGAAGCCATTTCCCTCCACCTCTACAGGCCGGCAGAAACTGCCGGCCCCCTGCCGGTCATCCTCTACCTGCATGGTGGCGGCTTCGTCCTTGGCGATGCCGAAACCTACGCGCTGCAATCGGCCCGCATCGCATTGGAGTGTGGCGCCCTGGTCATTTTCGTTGAATACAGGCTTTCGCCGGAGCACCCGTTCCCAGCCGCGGTCGAAGATGCACTCGCAGCGGTCGACTGGGTGTTGGCCGAAGCGGCCGATCACGGCGGCGATCCGGCCTGTCTTGCGCTGATGGGCGACAGCGCCGGCGCGAACCTCTCCATTGCTCTCATGCGCCACCACAGGCAGCAAAAGCTGTTCCGGACCGTGTGCCTGCTCTATCCCCTGGTGGATGCCAGGCCGTATCTCGGTCTCGCGCCGGCTTCGGGTTCGGATCGCGAATTCGCCACGGGCTACTATCTGGAGTTTGCCGAGACCGAATACTTCGCGAAGGCTTACCTGCCGGACCTCGAAATGGCCACCGACACGCGCGTGTCGCCGGTGCTGGCAACCGACATTGCTGGTCTGCCGCCGATCCTTTTCTATGCAGCCGAAAATGACGTGTTGCGCGATCAGGGGTGGGCCTTTGCCGAACAGCTCAAGACTGCCGGCAACGATGTCCGCTATCGCTGTTTCGATGGGCTGATCCATAATTTCATGCAGCATGCCGGCATCTCGAAGGCGTCGGACGCTGCTTTCCTGGAGGTCTGCTCTGCCGTTCGCACCGCGCTCGAGGGCAGGGACCTACGGTAGTTTGTCATGTTCGATACGTCGTGCCGGCTGGAACGCATCACCTTTTATCCGCTGAAGTCGGGCGCCGGAATCTCGATTGAGACGGCGCGTCTGGAAGCCGAGGGGTTGGCCGGCGACCGACGCATGATGGTGGTCGACGAGACCGGAAATTGCCTGACCGCCCGCAAGGCGCCGCGGCTTATGCAGGTCCACACACATGTCGATGGCGACGAGATCGTTCTCTCCGCGCCCGGCATGCCGTCGTTGGTGTTCTCACGTGGCCGGCTCGATGTCGCTCGCAACGTGTCGATCTGGGGTGACGATGTCGTGGCACTTGATGCCGGCGAAGAGGTTCGCCAGTGGCTGACGCGATTCCTCGACCGCTCCTGCAGGATGGTCATCAAGGGGGCGGTCACGCATCGCCCGCTGGCGATCGGCCCCGGCGGCACGGTAAGCTTTGCCGACACGGCGCCGTTGCTGCTGACCAATCTGGCATCGCTTGCCGATGTCAATCGCTACCTCGATCTTGAAGCCGAAATGGAGCGGTTCCGGCCCAACCTTGTTGTTGGCGGTGCGCCTGCCTTTGACGAAGATGGCTGGCGGCACGTGCGGATTGGTGAGGTCGAGTTCGAAGCCATCGGTGCGTGCGACCGCTGCGTGATGATCACGCTCGATCCCGCCACCGGCGAGGCGCGGCCTGATCACGAGCCGCTGGCATTGCTCGGCCGGCAGCGTCGAGGGGAGGATGGCAAGGCCTATTTCGGCCAGTTTCTGGTCCCGCGAACACTCGGCCGGCTGCATGTCGGCGACAAGGTCGAAGTGTTGTCGCGCAAGCCGGCGATAACCATCATGCCGGGAAATGCGCAGCCGGTCACCCGGCTGCCATCGACCGCGGCCGGTATCGGCGTGGCGGCCCGCCATGGCAGCCATGAGCGCCAGCTGCGCTGCGTGGCGATAATCGACGAGGCAGCCGATTTCCGGACGTTCCGCTTCGTGGCAGATCATGCCGTCGACTACAAGCCCGGTCAGTTCATCACGCTGCTGCTGGACATCGACGGTGACATCGTCCGCCGCAACTACACGATCTCCTCATCGCCATCGCGGCCGCACTATCTTTCGGTGACGGTGAAGCGGGTCAGTGACGGTCGTGTCTCCAACTGGTTGCATGACACGCTGAAAGTCGGCGACAGCATTCGTTCGCTCGGGCCGAACGGCCGCTTCCACCTTGCGGCAGCCGGTGCTTCCGGGAAGCTCCTGCTGCTGTCCGCCGGCAGCGGCATCACGCCGATGATGGCGATGCTGCGTTTCATTGCCGATACCAACCTGCCCCTCGATGTGTGCTTCCATCACAGCGCGCGCGGGGCGGAAGACGTCGCCTTCCTGTATGAACTGCTGTCGATCAAGATGCAGATGGGCGACCGGCTGAAGCTTTCCTGGAACCTGACCGGAAGCAATGCCGCTGTGGAGGCCGACGCTATGGCAGGGCGGTTCGAGGACCGGTCCAGCGTGCGGGCTTTGGCTGGCCGGCTCGACGTGGCCATGATGCAAGCGGTTTGCCCTGATTTTGCCGAGAGGGCGGTGCTGTGTTGCGGCCCCGATGGCTTTCGAACCAGGGCGCGAGAAATCTATGAGGGGTGGGATACGCAGCCGGAGTTTCCATTCCTGGAAGAAACCTTCGGTCCGGATCGCGCAGCCATGCCATTGCCGGAAATCGGCGCCTACAAGGTCTCGTTCGTCAAGGCTGGCAAGTCGATCAGCGGATCGGGCACGGTAACCCTGCTCGAACTGGCGCGCAAAGTCGGTGTCGAGCTGACATCCGACTGCGAAGCCGGCATCTGTGGCAGCTGCCGTTGCAAGGTGGTTTCCGGAGAATGGCGCGTTGCTGCCAACGCGGCCGATCCCGAGCGGTCGGTCCTTTCGCAAGGCGAAAAGGACGACGGCTATGTCCTGGCCTGCTCCACCAGCCCGATCGGTGAGGTCAGCGTGGATGCTTGACTCTTGGTTTTCCGGCAGTTTTTCAATGATGTGCATCGCGGTTCATTGTAAACCGCATCGGAAATAATTTCATATAAACAAATAGATATTTGATCTCTGGCTATCTGATTGATGGTGAAGTCGCTGGATCAGTTACTTTCTGTTGTGTGATCTGCGATCGCAAATTATACAAAGCGAAGCGCCGGATTTACCTGACGTTGCCGGTGCGAGAGGAGGAGATGATGGTCGCAAGCGTGGGATTTGATGGCGAGGCTTTGGTGGCGCTCGACCGGGAGGCCCAATTCCATCCCTTCACGGCGATCGCCGATCAGCAAGGGAATGGCGCCCTGGTGATGGCGCGCGCATCGGGTTCCTCCATCACCGATGTTTCTGGCAAGACATATCTCGACGGTGCCGCCGGGCTCTGGTGCGTCAATGTCGGCTACGGGCGCGAGGAAATCTCGGATGCCATGCATCGGCAGTCGCTTGAACTGCCTTATTTTCATTCCTTCAACACGGTGGCCAACGAGCCCAGCATCAGGCTCTCGGCAAGGCTTTTGCAACTCGCGCCGAGCGGGATGCGGCGCGTGTTCTATGGCCTGTCCGGCTCGGACGCCAATGACACTGCGACGAAGATGTTGTGGTCGTACAACATGCTGCGCGGCAAGCCGCTGAAGCGCAAGATCATCTCCCGCTCCTATGCCTATCATGGCGTAACGGCGGCTGCTGGCAGCCTGTCCGGCATACCGATGGTTCACCAGAACTTTGGACTGCCGCTCGATTTTGCCAGGCACGTCTCGCGTCCTGATCTTTATCGGGATGCGCCGGCGCGCGGCTGCGCGACCGAAGAGGCCTATTCCGCCTTTCTTGCTCAGGAGCTCGAGCAGGCGATCCTGGCCGAGGGCGCCGACACGGTCGCTGGTTTCATTGCCGAGCCGGTGATGGGGACAGGTGGCGTATTGCCGCCGCCGGCCGGCTACTTCGCCGCCATCGCCAAGGTGCTCGAAAAACACGATGTTCGCCTTGTCGCCGATGAAGTCATCACCGGTTTCGGGCGTGTCGGAGCATGGTTCGCATCCGACCTCTACAATATGGAACCGGACCTGATCGTCACCGCCAAAGGCCTGACCAGCGGTTATCTGCCGTTGTCGGCCGTGCTGGTCGGCGAACGTGTCTGGTCCGTATTCGAGGACGCGTCCCGGGACGGCCGTCCGTTTGCACACGGCTTCACCTATTCGGGACACCCGACATGCGCCGCCGCGGCGTTGGCCAATCTCGACATTCTTGAGCGTGAAAAGCTTGTCGAGCACGTCGCTGCGATGGCGCCATCATTTGGATCGCGCTTTAGCGACACGCTGCTCAACCTTCGCCTTGTCGGTGACGTGCGCAGCGCCGGCTTCATGCTGGGCGTGGAGCTTGTCGCGGACCGGGCGACGAAAGCGGCATTCCCCGCTTCGCTGAAGGTTGCCGGCCGCGTCGCCTTGTCGGCACGCCGTCGCGGTGTGCTCGTCCGCGCTTTGCCGAACTCGGATGTGATCGCGCTCTCTCCGCCTTTTGTGGTCACGGAAGCAGAACTGTCACAGCTTGCTGAGACATTGCGCGACGCGATCGATGAGGTGACTGCGGACCTCACCCGCGAGGGACACCTCTGAAATGGCGGAGGCTTTCCGATGCGAGGCGATCGAGACGGTCGCCATTGTCGGGGCGGGGCTGATCGGCGGGGCCTGGGCGGCGTATTTCCTGAGCCATGGTCTCCAGGTTCGTGCGCATGATCCGCAGCCGGGCGCGGAAAGCCGGTTGCGCAAGACAGTCGGCGATGCGCTTCGTGATCTGTCGCAACTTAAGCCCGTCGCCGACGGTTGTGCCGGCAATCTGCGGTTTTTCGAGCGGCTCGACGACGCGCTGGCCGGCTGCGACTACGTCCAGGAGAACGCGCCTGAAAAGCTGACGCTCAAGCAGGATCTGCTTGCCGGAATCGATGCCGTCGCTGCGCCCGACGTGATGATCGGTTCCAGCACCTCTTCCTTGATGGCCAGCGACCTTCAGCGGCGTTGCAGGCATCCGGAACGGGTGCTTGTCGCGCATCCCTTCAACCCTCCGCATCTTGTACCTCTTGTCGAGCTGGTGAGGGGCGACGCCACCGCACAGGCTGCGCAGGACGCCGCCTACGATTTCATGCAGCGCATCGGCAAGGTGCCGATCAAGGTGGCGCGGGAAGCTCCGGGGCATGTCGCGAACCGCATGACGGCGGCACTGTGGCGCGAGGCGGTGAACATCGTCGCCGAAGGTATCGCCAGCGTTGCCGACGTCGATCGCGCCATCCGCAGCGGGCCCGGCTTGCGCTGGGCGATCGACGGCCCGCACATGCTCTATCACCTCGGCGGTGGCGGGGGTGGGATGGCCGCCTATCTGGAACATCTCGGCCCGGCACAGGAAGCCCGGTGGGCATCGCTCGGCGCTCCGAGGCTCGATGCGAAAACCTGCGCGGCGCTGATTGCCGGGGTAGAGGAGGAGGCGGCTGGCCAGGACATCGAAGAGCTGTCCGCGCGCCGTGACCGGTTGCTGATTGCCTTGCTGCGCACGCTGCAGGGGGACGCATGAGCAGCATGCCGATCCTGCCGCGCATCATGGTTGCACCGAACGGCGCCCGCCGCACCCAGTTCGATCATCCACGCCTGCCGATGTCCCCGGACGAAATCGCGACGACCGCCGCCGCCTGCTTCGCCGCAGGGGCAGGAGCCATTCATCTGCATGTCCGCGACGCGGAAGGCCGCCATATACTCGACGCGGATCTCTACCGGCGGGCCATTGCCGCGATCGCGTCAGCTGTTCCGGACATGACGGTCCAGGTCACGACCGAAGCCGTTGGCCTCTACAGGCCCGCGGAGCAGATGGCATTGGTGCGTGATCTCAGGCCGCGCGCGATCTCCGCGGCTGTCCGCGAATTCGTTCCCGATGCCGATGGCGAAGCAGTTGCCGCTGATTTCTACGGCTGGTGCGTTCAGCACGACATTGCCGTGCAGCATATTCTATACGACGCCGATGATGTCCTGCGGCTCGCGGATCTCATCAGGCGCGGCCTGGTACCCGAGGCCGGTCTTTCGGTGCTTTATGTCCTCGGTCGCTATTCTGTGGGCCAGGACAGCAGCGCCGATGACCTTCGTCCCTTTCTGGAAGCCGCCCCATCATTGCCTGTTCAGCCTGACTGGATGGTGTGCGCCTTCGGTCGTGGCGAGACCGAGGCCCTTTCCGCGGCGCTTGCAGCAGGCGGGAAGGTGCGCGTGGGATTCGAAAACAGCCTTTGGAATGCCGACGGTTCAACTGCTGCCTCCAATGAAGACCGGGTGGCTGCCATTGCCGCGATCGTCAGGCAGCTGGATGCCGGCAAAGCCTTGGGGAACAGTGAGGTCGGTTGTGGCTGAACAGAGCGCTTATCGCATTTTCGACGTTCGCCATGCCGGCAGGCAGATCCTGTCGCCGCACATGGCCCGTATCACCTTTGCCGGTGAGGATGTTGCTGCCATGGCGACCTTTGCGCCAGACCAGCGCATAAAACTGTTTTTCCCGCGAGCGGATGGGACTCTGCAGGCAATTCCGAACCGGCCGGACTGGTACGATATCTATCGCACCGCGCCGCCGCGCGAGCGCGCGCCGATGCGCACCTACACAATCCGCTATCTGCGCGCGGATCGCTGCGAGGTCGATGTCGATTTTGTCCTGCATGGCGACAACGGGCCAGCGTCGCGCTGGGCTCTCAATGCCCAACCCGGCGACCCGATCCAGATATCGGCGCCGAATGCGAACTATCGCGGTGAAGTGGGCGGCTATGAATGGCAGCCGCCAGCGGGTGTCCGGCATGTCCTGCTGCTTGCCGACGAAACAGCGTTGCCGGCAGCTGCCGGGATACTGGAAGAATTGGCCGCGCTTGCCGTGCGGCCGCGGGTCGATGCCTTCCTGGAGGTACCTCACCAGGCGGATAGACTAGACCTTCCGGCCTGGGATGGCCTCGATCTGCGCTGGCTGGTTCGCGAGGGCCAGAGCGGGCAGGCTCATGCCTATGGCGACAGGATGATTGCGGCTGCCGATCAGGTCGAGCTGCCGCGCGACGTTTTGTCCGGCTCGAATGCCGAGGCGTTGGTGGAGCCCGACAGCGACGATCTGCTTTGGGATCGGGCTTCTTCGGCAACCAGCAAATTCTACGCCTGGGTAGCCGGCGAGACCGGCGCTGTCAGCCGTATCCGTACAGCGCTCGTCAAGGAGCGAGGGGTCGACCGACGGCTCGCAAACCTGATGGGCTACTGGAAGATCGGCAGAGCGCGCGAATAGCCGTTACCGGCCAAGCCGGCCGGCTCGACTTGTCTCCCTTGTTCAATACGGAAGTGAAAATGCAAAACTCGATAGCACACCGCGCGCAGATCGACCTGGCGAACTGGCGGACGAGGCCGCACTCGTCCTGGGCATTTCACAATGCCGCCGAGCTTGTGCCGACAGCTACAGTCCGCGGTGCCCGGCTGCAGGAAAGGCCGGCGTGCACGCTGGGTGATTTCGCAGACCTCGAGGTCGACGATCTCGATGGACAATCACGCAGCTTGCGCGAATTCCTGGTGAGGAACCACACCGATGCCTTCGTGATCATGCGCGGTGGCAAGTTCATCGCCGAATGGTGCGCGGATCACAACGACGCTGCCAAGCCGCACCTCGTGTTCTCCGTGTCGAAGTCGATCACCGGCCTTCTCGCCGGAGTTCTGGTTGGAAACGGCCAGCTTTCGCTGGACGCTGTCGCCGGTGAGTATGTTCCCGAAGCGATCGGTTCCGCTTATGGGGATGTGCCTGTGCGTGACCTGCTCAACATGCAGGTGAGCATCGATTTCGATGAGATCTACCTCGACCGCAACGGCGCCTTCGACCGCTACAGGCGGGCCATGCTCTGGAACCCGGAGCATAAGGATGAGGCGACACCGGATCTGAAGAGTTTCCTGTGCACCTTGCCGAAGGCATCGCATCCGCACGGCACCAGGCACGTCTATCGCTCGCCGAACACCGACATGGCCGCGCTGGTGATCGAGCGCGCCGCAGGCGAGCGGTTTGCCGAGCTCCTCAGCCGCTTGTTGTGGCGGCCGATGGGAGCGCATACCGATGCGCAGATCACTGTCGACAGGGCCGGAAATCCGCGTGCGTCCGGCGGCATTTCGATGACGGCGCGCGATCTTGCCCGCGTTGGCGAACTGGTGCGTCAAGGCGGTTACGGCGTGATCCCCGCGGACTGGGTGGCGGGTCTGTGGGCAGGTGGCGATCGCGCCATCTGGGCCGCAGGCGACCAGGCCGATTGTTTGCCGACCGGAAGCTATAGAAATTACTGGTATGAGACCGGCACCGGCGAACTGGCGGCGATGGGTATTCATGGCCAGTGGCTCTGGGTCGATCCCAAAACCGAAACGGTCATCGTCAGGCAATCGGCGGAAAGCGCCCCGATCGATGAAGCGATGGATCAGGTGATGATCAAGCTGTTGAAGAAGGTCTCGGCTTTCGGCCGCAATGCAGGCTAGAGCATTTCCGGCGAAAACAGAATCGCCGGCAACGCTCTATCGTCTTGTTTCGACGCAATTTCTGGACGCAAAACCGCTATGCACTTTTGCTGGAATTGCTCTAGCCGGCTTCAGGGAACCTGGCGTGCTTCAGCAGATGCTGATAGCCGTCATTGATGTCCCGGACGATGGCGGCGCGGGCCCTCGCGCCGTCATGTTCCGCGATCGCCGCGACGGCCTCCTCATGGTAGTCGATGTCGAGGATCGAGGCGAGATTGTCCTCGAAACCGGTGGTCAGATTGCGCAGGAACGGTCCAACCTGCATCCACACCGTCTCGATCAGGAAGATCATCTGGTCGTTGCCGCAATGGCGGTAGATCGAGAATTTGAAATTGTAGTTCTTGCGCAGGTAGTCGTTGATGACGCCGGCCTGTGCGGCGTCAGTCAGTTCGGCGCAGTTGCGGCGTATCGTGCGCAGCGCATTGCCGTTGATGCGCTGTGCCGCAAGTTCCGTCGCCGCCCCCTCCAGGAGGGTTCGCACCGCCGTCAGCTGGGAAAACCGCTCGGCCGATATGACGGGCACTTCCATGCTGCCATTGGGCAACGGGCTCAATGCCCTCAGTGCCTGCAGGCGCATCAAGGCACTGCGGACCGGCATGTCGCTGGTCCCCAGTTCCTTAGCCACTTTTCGCGACGTCAACTTCTGTCCCGGTGCAAACTGGCCGGACATCAGCGCACGGACGATTTCCAGGTAGACTTTTTCGTGGAGGGGGACAGTCTCGACGGCAGTCAGTCCAAGTTGCATCTTCTCGGCCATTGGCGGTGCGCTACTTCAGCTTCTGAAATCCACGCATCTAGCTACAGTTTCAAATTGCGAAAGCCACAATGCGGATCGATTGCGCTCAAGCGGTCGGCGGCCGAAGCTCGCATTATTTCAAGGACATAATGGCCGTTGGCGCGCCGTACCGCAAGCGCTGCGGCGTGGCCTGGCGGCTTTTACCGCCGGCATGCACATGATCTTGCCGCTCCAGATAAGCCTGTCGTCGTTTTCAATCCGGCGTTGATCGATGCAAAGTGCGACTTGTGACGTTAAAATCGCTACAAAGATGCTTTTCAGTTGAACAAAATTATGAAATAGTCGTCGTCAACAAAAGGGGTTTCGAAGGAGGGTGATATGCGAAACGTCCAGGGGCATGGCAAAAAGCTCTCCTATTACGATTTCGGGCACACGACCGTTTACGCCTCTCGCTACGATCAGCGTTTCGCCTACTGCGCTTATGTTCCGCATGATTATGAAGAGGATGGCGACAAGACCTATCCGCTTGCCGTGATCGTGCACGGCACCGAGCGCGGCATGGAGGCCTACCGCAACGCCTTCGCCGATTTCGCCGAAGCCAACGGCGTGATCGTGCTGGCGCCGCTGTTCCCGACCAGCATCTGTTTTCCGGGCGATCTGTCGTCCTACAAGATGCTGCGCCATGGCGACCTCCACTACGATGCCGTGATGCTCGACATGATCGAGGAGATGCGCGAGCGCTATCGTATCCGGGGCGAGCGCGTGATGATGTATGGGTTCTCGGGTGGCGGGCATTTCACCCACCGTTTCCTGTTCCTACATCCCGAACGGCTGCTTGCTGCTTCGATCGGTGCGCCAGGCGTGGTGACTCTTCTCGATTTCGACCATGATTTCTGGGTCGGCGTGCGCGATTTCGAGAAGGTCTTCGGCAAGAAGATCGATCTTGAGGCGATGCGCAAGGTCGCCGTGCAGATGGTCATCGGCGGAGACGACCTGCAGACCTGGGAGATCACCATCACCAAGGACGACGACTGGTGGATGCCGGGAGCAGATCTTGCCGGTGTGACCCGAAACGACCGCATGCGCGCGCTGAAGGCGAGCTTCGAGAAGCATGGCATCGCAGTCCAGCACGACATCGTGCCGGGCATCACGCATGACGACCTGCACCTCGTGCCCAAGGTCAAGGAATTCTTCGCACGGACGCTGAAGCAGGATTCGGCGTCCAGCTAAGAACGAACACAATTCGTCAGCTGGAGAACAAAAGAATGGGAACAGCCTTGTTAATGGGAAGACGGCAAGTGCTCAAGGCGATGGCCGCCGCATTGGCGGTCAGCGTTGCCTTGCCGGTGATGGCCGAGGAGGCGCAGAAGAGAGGCGGCACGCTTAACGTCCGACTGAATGCCGACATTCGCGCCACCAATGGCATTCAGCGCGATGCCAACACCGATACGGTCATGCATCAGATCTTCGAGACCCTGGTCGGCTACCGCACCGACCTGTCGATCGGGCCGGTCCTGGCCGAAAGCTGGAAAATCTCCGAGGACGGCAAGACCTATACGTTCACACTGCGCGATGGCGCCGTCTATCACAATGGCGACAAGGTCACTGCCGCCGACGTGAAGTGGAACTGGGAGCGCCGGATGGACCCGGCCAACGAATGGTTGTTCATCACCAGCTTTGATGGCACCCAGGGGCTCAAGGTCGAGTCCGTCGAGGCGGTTGACGAGCGTACCGTCACCTTCAAGCTGAATGCGCCCAACGCGCTCTTTCTGCCGCTGTTGGCCGGCGTTCAGGCCAATGTCTGGGTCGCCAGCCCGAAGAATGTCGGGGCTGACGGCAAATGGATCGACGGTTCCGCGATCGGCAGCGGCCCGTTCAAGCTGAAGGAATGGGTCAGGGCGCAATACATCGCGCTGGATCGATTTGATGGCTACAAGCCGATTGCTGAGAAGCAGAACGGGTTCGCCGGCAGCCGCGAGGCCTATGTCGATCACGTCCGTTTTACGGTCATTCCCGACACTTCCGCCGCCGAGACGGCGCTTTTTGCCGGCGAAATCGACATCCTGCCCAATTTCGAAACGACACGGCTCGATGAAGCCAAGTCCCACGGCATGAACGTGGTCTCCTCGCCGGGCCTGTCCTGGACGGCCATCCTCATGCAGACCAAGGACCCGCTGCTGTCCAATCCGAAGATGCGGCAGGCCTTGGCACATGCCGTGGACATTTCGCAGATCGCCGCGGCGCGCACGAACGGTCTTGCCCAGGCCGATCCTTCGGCGGTGGCGCCGGCGAGTGCCTTTTTTGACGACAGCTTTGCATCGCAATGGCCGCAGTACGATCCCGAAAAGGCAAAGGCATTGGCTGCGGAAGCTGGCTACAAGGGGGAAAAGCTGAAGATCCAGACCAACACGCGTTACCAGGGCATGTATGAGAACTCGGTTCTCCTGCAAGCGATGCTGGCTGCCGCCGGATTCAACGCCGAGCTGGAGGTGCTCGACTGGGCTGCGCAACTCGACAACTACCTGGCCGGCAAATTCCAGCTGCAATCGTTCGGTTTTTCGGCCCGCTTCGACCCATCGCTGATGTACAGCACCATCATGGGCGACAAGAAGACAGATCCGACGGCGCAGTGGGACAGCCCGAAAGCCTGGGATCTTTATCTCAAATCGGTGGCCACGGATAAGTTCGACGAGCGCAAGGCCGTCTTCAAGCAGCTGCATGCCCTTATGGCTGAAGAGGTGCCGATGCTTGGCCTCTACTTCGAGCCGTCGGTGGAGGCCGTCTCGCCGAAGGTTAAGGGCTACGCTGCCTGGCCGGCTGAAAACACCCGTACCTGGGGTGTGTGGAAATCCGAATAAGTCATTCCCGACATTGGGCGATTGGATCGGGGGCTATCGCCCCCGATCCTGTTTCAGAGGTCCGGAACTCCGGATCGGGCAAGAGGAACAAGATCATGCGCACGGAGAATTTGCCGATTGTCGACTGTGTTGGGGATGCGCGGCAGCGCGGCCGGGCACATGGCGAGGCTTTGCGCGGTGTGATCCTGGCAAAGGTCGAGCGTTGGCGAGAGGCGATTGGTGAAGCGTATGGCGTGCCGGCCTCGCTGTTTCTTCCACGTTTCCTGGAGGCAACGGATTTCCGTGTGGCAATCATGGCTCACGCGCCTGATCTCGCCGATGAAGTTGCCGGCATCGCCGAAGGCGCCGGATTGCCCGAAGAAACCGCCTATGCGCTTCAATTGATGGACGAGGAATGGTGGTGGGGGCGTTCGAACGCTGCCCATTGCAGCAGCATGGCGGTGGCGCCTGCCGACGGCCGGCCAACGCTGGTCGCCCAGACGATGGACCTGCCACGCTGGCACGATGGTGCCCAGGCGCTGCTGAGGATCCAGGATGGAGGTTGTCAAACCTACATTTTCACCTCCGCGGGTATGATCGGCCTGATGGGCGTTTCTGGCCGCGGGCTCGGCATCTGCGTCAACACGCTGAGCCAACTCGCCGTCAATCCGCGCGGGCTACCGGTGGCCTTCGTCATGCGTGGCGCGCTGGCTCGAGGGTCTGCCGCGGCCGCAGCGGACTTCCTGGGTCAGGTGCCGCACGCGTCCGGACAGAACTACCAGTTGGGCGACCGGAGCGAGGCGCTCACCTTCGAATGCTCGGCCGGCGGGGCTGTTGCGGTGCCGTTTTCGAATGGCTGTTCTCCGCACACCAACCATCCGTTGGTCAGTGCCGACCGGCGTGATGCGACCGCCCATATGGAGGACAGTGACGAATCTCACGGCCGCTTGCAGAGCCTGCGAACGGATCTCGCGCTCGTGCCCGGTGCGGCTGGGGTCAAGGCAAGCCTTGCAGCACGGCGGACGGGCGGCATCGTCTCGATAACTCCGCACAATGCGGCATTGACTGCGCCGATGACGGTCGGCTCGGTGATCTATGCGCTGGGCGAAGACATAGAACTTTCTGTCTGTGCCGGCCCGCCGAGCCACGAAGGCTGGCGCGAGATCGCCGTATGACAAACTTGCTCCAAGCAGCCTGCGCCTGGTGGCAGGCTGCTTAGAAGCTATATCCGCTACGGTTTGAAAAGCGCGTCAGAGCGCCATCGTTTGTTTGGGCCGGCCGGCCTCTGCAAAGCGGCGATCGATCAGCATCGCCGCCTCGAGCAACTGGCGGGTGTAGCCATGTTGTGGCCGGTCGATAACGTCGTCGCGCTCACCGATCTCGACGATCCGCCCATCCTGCATGACCGCGATGCGGTCCGCGACCTGCTCGACCGCGCCGAGATCATGTGAAACGAACAGGCAGGCGAAGTTGTGCCGGGCCTGCAATTCGCGGATCAGCAGCAGGATCTGCTTCTGGACGGTCATATCGAGTGCGGAGACCGGCTCGTCAGCCACTACAAAAGCAGGGCGTCCGACGATGGCGCGAGCGATCGCGACGCGCTGGCGCTGACCTCCCGACAACTGGTGCGGATAGCGCCGACCGAAATCCGATGACAATCCGACCTCGGCAAAGACCTGTTCGACGCGGCGCTCTCGCTCGGCGGTTGTCATCGATCTGTCGAGTTTCAGCGGTTCCGCGACGATATCGGCAATTCGCTGGCGTGGGTCGAGAGAAGAGTACGGATCCTGGAACACGATCTGCATCTGGCGATGACGCGCATGGCGATCCGCCGGCGAATGGCCATCGGTGCCGAGAAAGGCGATCTGACCCGACGTCGGTTTGACCAGGCCGACAATGGCACGGCCGAGCGTTGTCTTGCCCGACCCGGACGCTCCGACCAGCGCCAGCGTTTCGCCGCTCCGAACCGTGAGATCGACACCGTGCACGGCGCGCTTGGCCTCGGTCCTGGAGAAGAGCCGATTGCGGCCGGGATAATCGATCACGACATTCTTGACCTCAACCACCGGCTTGCCACGATCGCCGCCCCGAATGCCGCCGGCGCTGCGCCGTGGCAGCGCGTCCAGCAGGCGGCGCGTGTATTCATGCTTGGGTGCGTGCAGTACTTCCGAACTCGGCCCGCTTTCGACGGCCTTGCCTTCGCTCATGACGACGACATTGGAGATGTAGTGGGAAACCATGCCGAGGTCGTGGCTGATCAGGAGCACCGCGGTACCGTTGGCCTGCGTGAGCTCCACCATCAGGTCCAGCACATCGCGCTGCACCAGCGTGTCCAGTGCTGTGGTCGGCTCATCGGCGATGAGCAGTCGCGGTTTCAGCAACATGACCGAAGCCAGCATGATGCGCTGTCGCATGCCGCCTGAGAATTCGTGCGGATAGGCTGCGAGGCATTTTGCCGGTTCCTTGATCTGGATGCGCTCCAGCATCGCGAGCGAACGATCGCGAATCTCGGCCTTGCCGAGCTTGTAGTGCAGGCGCAGGCCCTCAGCCATCTGCTCGCCGATGGTGACGGCAGGGTTCAGCGAAACCATCGGTTCCTGGAATACCATGCCGATTTCGGCGCCGCGTATCTTGCGCATGCCCCTGGGCTCGACACGGGTGATTTCATTGCCCTTGAAGAGGATCCGGCTCTCGGGCGCCGTGACCAGAGGTTGCGGCAGCAGGCCAAGAATGGAACGAGCTGCCATCGTTTTACCGGAACCGGATTCGCCCACAAGGGCGATCATGTCACCGGAGGCCAGATCGAAATCCAGCGCATCGACGATCCGCTTGCCGTCCGGGCCTATGGTGATGGTCAGGTCGCGTACTGAAAGCATCGGATTTCTCGCAAGGCTCATGCCGTCCATCTTCCTGACCTCAAAGTTTGGGATCGAGCCAGTCGCGAACCGCGTCGCCCAGCATGTTGATGCCGAGCAGCGTGATCGAGATGCAGAGCCCCGGCAGCACGATCAGATGTGGTGCCTGGCTGATGTAGGGGCGTGCGGTCGACAGCATGCTGCCCCAGCTCGGCGCGGGTGGCGGAACGCCGAGGCCGAGGAAGGAGAGCGCGCTCTCGGACAGGATCACCCAGCCGAACATCGTCGTAGCCAGTACGATGATCGGCGCTGCGCAGTTGGGCAGCACATGGCGAGCCATGGTGACGAACTGGCTGTTGCCCATGACGCGCGAGGCTTCGACATACTCCCGCTCGCGGATGGACAGCACGGCCGAGCGCACGACGCGCACGACGATCGGCATGTAGGCAAGCCCAAGCGCCAGCACGATGCCGTCGCGGCTTGCCCCGATCACCGCCATGATGCCGAGTGCGAGAAGCAGGCCCGGAAAGGCCAGAAAGGCATCATTGATCATCATCAGGATGCGGTCGGTCCAGCCGCGCAGGAAGCCGGCCGCGACGCCGAACACCGTACCGGTCAGGAGCGCGAACAGCACGGTCGCAAAGGCGATCCAGGCGCTGGTGCGAGCCCCGTTCACCAGCCGGCTGAGGACGTCGCGTCCGAATTCGTCGGCGCCAAGCAGGTGCCGGGCGGAAGGACCGGCAAGCCGCGAGGGTAGGTCGAGTTTCAGCGGGTCGTAGCCGACCAGCCATGGTCCTGCGATCGCGGTAAACAGAAGAAGCGTGGTCACCGTGATGCCGAAGACGGCATTGAACTTCAAGCGGGATTGTCCAAGCGCGAGCGCGATCATGCCGCAACCCTCGGGTCGAGGAAAGGATAGAGCAGGTCGACGACCAGATTGACGACGACGTAGATCGCCGCCACGAACAGCATCGTGCCCTGCACCACGGGATAGTCGCGGGCATAGATGGCATCGACAAGCAGGCGACCAAGCCCCGGCAAGGTGAAAACCGTTTCGATGACGGCTATGCCTCCGAGCAGGCTACCGAGCACGAAGCCGATCAGCGTCAATGTCGGCGCGAACGCGTTCTTGAAGGCATGGCGCCACATCACCGCGGACTCCGAAAGGCCCTTGGCGCGCGCATGGGTGATATATTCCAGTCGCGCCACCTCGATGGTGCTGGCGCGTGCCATGCGCGCGATCGGACCGGCCTCGCTCAGTACGAGCGTGGTCACCGGCAGGACGATGTAGACGAGAGCCGGCCAGAAGCCCTGGCTGAAGGGAACATAACCGATCACCGGCAGCCAACCGAGATGCAGGCCGAAGGCGAGCAGCAGCATCAGGCCAAGCCAGAAACTCGGGATCGACAGGAGAATGGTTGAAACCGCGATGACACCAACATCGCCCAGGCTGTTCTGGCGCCATGCCGCCAGCATGCCGGCCGGAACCGCGATCAGCGCGGCGATGAACACACCGACAAGGACGATGGTGGCAGAAACCGAAAAGGCGTTCAGCATGAGCGGCAGAACGTCCTGTCCAGTGCTGATCGACCTGCCGAAGTCACCGGTCAGCACATTGCCGACCCAGATCAGGTATTGAGCAACAACGGGCTTGTCCAAGCCCATCTGGATACGCATGGCTTCGACCTGGCCAGGTTTGGCGAGGTCTCCGAGCATCAGCGCGGCCGGATCTCCGGGAATGAAGCGGAGCAGGCCGAATACGGCGATCGATACCAGGATCAGCGTCGGTATCGCGCTGGCGATACGGGTGAGGATAAAGCGGGTCATCTTTCTCCCACGGCACGGGCAAGGGTTTCGGGGCGGCCGGCCCGGCTGCGTTCGACGCGGGCAAGCACGGCTTCGTCCATGGCAAGATCGTAGCGCGTGAAGTCACGGCATTCAGCGGGCAGCGGCGCGATTTCCATGAAACCAGCAGCCGGTTCGAAGATGATCATCGCAACCGTCGCCGAGATGTTGCCGCCTTCTTTCCTGATCGGTGGCCGGCAGACGCTGAGTGGCCAGGCGAACTCATCGAAAAGCGCATCCTTGAGATCGGCGACGGTAATGTTGCCCTGGCTCTTCATGAGCCGGCGCTTTACCCGGTAGTCGCGATAGAAGCTGTCGGGGACGTCTTTCACCCCAGTTTCCCTCAGCTTCGAAAGGGCAACAGTGCTTTGCCAATGGTTGGCGTGCACGATCAGGTCATTGTCGGGGTAGATCGAGAAGGCCTCGTCCGGGGCACATTCCAGGTCGACGGCAAAGCCTTCGGCCGTGGATAGGATCATGTTGTTGGAGCCGGACTTCGGCGTGATCGCCACGACGCGGACGGCATCGGCGAAATGCGCGGCTTCCAATGCCCGGCGCCTGATGAAGGGCAGGGGAATGCCGATCTCGCGATAATCGCGATCCGATTCCAGGTAATTGGCGGTGATACCGATGCCGGCTGCATTGAAGCCGCTGCGGGCCAGGCCTCCGGCTTCTGTGAAGGTCAACAAATCCGGGCCGTCGTCGCGTTTGATGCGCAACACGATGGAGGTTTCCGCGCATTCGGCGCGCCAGTCCCAGTTCTGGCCATGGATCAGCCGGCCGTCGCGGGTCGCGTCCGGCAGGATCACGGCGCCGGTGCAGCCATCCGGCTCGTCATCGGCAATGCCTTTTTCGCGCCGCGCCAACTGCAGCACTTCGGTGCGGGCGTTGACCATCAGGATCGAGGTCAGCTCGACATTGGCACCGGCGGCGATGCCTTCCATCTCTTCGACGAGATCGGGAGCCCATTCCCGCAGACGAGGGAGGAAGAGCCCGGAAAAGCGACTGATTTCTTCGCGGGCAAAGCCGAACTTCTCCAACTGCGAAGCATAAAGCGAAATCGACAAGCCGATGCGCTCCCGAGCCTGCTCACCATAGGCTCGCCCGCGTTCGGAAGGGGTTCCGCTGACATCGATGAGCGGGAAAGGCGAAACGACGGTCATGCGGGTACCTCAAAAGCGATGATGATCAACCATAATGCATTTTGATTGCATGAAAAGCATTATTTTTGGAATTATACCCTCTTCGTTATGTCTCCTGATCGGACTATAATGCCGTCGGACAGTCAGGAGAGTGCATGGATCGGCATGACGAGGAGGAGGACCGTGGCGAGGCGGCGAGCCCGTTGCAGATCGACCTGGCGCGACGCATCCTCGATCGCATCCGCGATTCCGGGTGGGGTGTGGGAACCCGAATCTCCGTGCCGGAGCTCGCTCGCACCTTCGGCGTTTCCCGCTCGCCGGTCAGCGGTGCTCTCGAGCTCCTGGTCTCCAAAGGCATCCTGGCGCCGTTGGAAACGCGCGGGCTACAGGTTGCGCTGGATGTCACCGGCCTTGACACGGCGGAGGTGCTGCCGAGTTCCCCACTTGAGGAACTCTATCGGCGCATGATGCGCGAGCGTGCGCTCGGCGACCTGCCGCAGGAGGTCTCGGAAGCCGAGCTGATCCCGCGTTACGGCGTTTCGCGCGGCATCATCCGCAAGCTCCTGCTGCGCTTTGCTGCGGAAGGCCTGGTGCAGCGTCTGCCTGGACATGGCTGGCGCTTTGCGGACTCGCTGGTTGGCGAAGACGCGTATCGGGAAAGCTACGAATTCCGCACGGCCGTCGAATGCGCCGCGCTGCGTTCCATGGGATTTCACGCCGACCCACAGGTGCTGGCGCCGGTGCGGCGAGCGCATGAACGGGTGCTGAGCGATACCGGCAGCATCGGCGGTGACGAATGGTTCCGCATCAATGCGTCGTTCCACCAGGGGCTGGCGATCTGCTCGGGCAACCGTTTCCTTGCCGACGCGGTGCGCCAGCAGAACAATCTCCGTCGCATGCAGGAATCGGCTGGATTCGATGAGCTTCCGCCCGAGCGGATCGAGCAGTCCTGCCGCGAACACCTTGCCATCCTCGACGCTATCGACGCAGGCGAGATGGACTGGGCCGAGGCGCTGTTGCGGCAGCATCTGCGGCAGGCGTCGGAGTTTGCGGCGCTGTCGTAGCGGATCGGAAAATAGCGTCGATGTCCAATTGGCAGCGCCTTCGGAACTTCGGCATCGCTCTCTTCTGCATGACGCCGCATTGGTGGCGGCCGCAAGCCTGTGCCTGTCAGGCATTTTCGTAAGCCCACAGCAATGCCGGATAGACATCGCCGAGCACCCTGCGCTAGCCACGGAGGAGGAACGACACGGAGCTAGCGATGATCGTGGGAATCGGGTCGCCACGTGGGACCGTGCGGAATGTCCTTCCGAGGCCATTCCGATGAGCACGAGATCAACGCGACGCGGCCAGTCCAGCCGAGTTCTGCCGTCCGGGAACGAGCGTGCCGAGCGCCTTGGCCGGATGGACTGGATCAATGCGGCGCGAGAGGCGCTCATCAAAGGCGGTGTACATGCGGTCAAAATCGATCTGATCGCCAGCCGCCTCAAGATAACCCGAGGCAGTTTCTACTGGCATTTCCAAAACAGAGCCGAAGTGTTGTCAGCCCTTGTCGAGCTCTGGGAATCGCAAAACACCAGGCCATTCGAAGATACCGTTCGGCGTTCGGACATCGGTGCGATGGAGAAGTTCACCGACATGGCCAGGCAGTGGCTGGAGGAAAAGAATTTTGATTGGCAGTTTGACTCAGCGATGCGCGACTGGGCCCGCAGTTCGCGGGCCGTGGCCAAAAAACTGGCCGCAATCGATGACTTCCGCATGAACCTGTTCGAGCAGGTTTTCGAGGAAATGGGATATCCGCAGTTTGAAGCGAAAGTCCGCGCCCGGGTTACCTACTACCATCAGGTGGGATACTACACGCTGGGCATCCGGGAGGATCAGGAGGCTCGCCGCGCCATGTTCCCGATGTATCTTCGGATACTCGCGGGAGATCTCGAAAGCCAGTTGCCGAAATAGTGTTGCCGCGCTGCGGCGGATTGCCCGCCGTCTTGCGGTTTTTGAAACAAATGGGCCTTGAACGGAATGCAGCCACCAACTGAAGCAGTCAGTTCCAATGAGGCGATACCACGTCAGACCGAGGTCGTGGTCATCGGCGGCGGTATCATTGGTGTCAGCACGGCCCTGTTTCTCGCGATGGCGGGTGTCCCCGTGGTTCTCTGCGAGAAAGGGGAGATCGCGGGCGAACAGTCCAGCCGCAACTGGGGATGGGTTCGCAGAATGGGGCGTGACCCGCGCGAACTTCCGTTGATCGTCGAAGCGATGAGGATATGGCAAGGCCTATCCGGCATTCTTGGTGAAGACATCGGTTTTCGTCAAAGCGGCATCCTGTATGCCTGCGAAAACGCTGAAGACGAAGCACAGCGGGAGGCCTGGCTAAAGGCGGCAGGGCCGTACAGCCTGGACACACATATGATCAGAGGGCAGGCGCTTGCCGACCTGATGCCCGGCGCGGCCAAACCATGGCGAAGTGGTCTCTACACGCCAAGCGACGGGCGCGCCGAACCGCAAAAGGCTGCTCCGGCAATTGCGCGCGCAGCACAGCGACATGGCGCAGTTGTCCTGCAACGATGCGCCGTCCGGGGACTGGAGACGGCATCCGGCCGGATAACATCCGTGGCGACGGAGCGAGGTCCGATCACCTGCAGGGTCGTGGTGCTTGCCGGCGGTATGTGGAGCACGCTCTTCTGCCGCCGTCTGGGAGTTCGTTTGCCGCAACTTGGTGTGCGGGCCTCCGTCTTGCGGACCGGTCCGCTGGATGGACCGCCGGGAGCGGCGTGGTCGTCGCAGTTCGCCTATCGAAAACGTCTCGACGGTGGGTACACAATTGCAAACGGTTCTGAAAACCGAGCGGAAATCACGCCCGACAGCTTTCGCTTCTTCAAGGAGTTCCTGCCGTTGCTTCGCATCGAGGGGCGACACCTCGAGCTGAGATTCGGTCGCCCCTTTTTCGACCATTGGCGGCTGTCGCGCCCGAGGGCGCTCGATGAGATCTCGCCGTTCGAGCAGGTGCGGACCCTTGATCCCGATCCTGTGGGGAAGACGCTCGACAAGGCCTATCAATCCCTGATGCGTGTGTTTCCCCAGTTCAAAAACGCCAAGATCGAGCAGAGATGGGGCGGAATGATCGATGCCATGCCGGATACCGTCCCCGTCATTTCATCCGTCGACGCTGTGCCGGGCCTGCTCATCGGCACCGGCTTTTCCGGTCATGGTTTTGGAATTGGTCCCGGGGCAGGGCGTCTTCTTGCAGATATGGCGCTTGGTCGGCGGCCAATTGTCGATCCGTCTGCGTTCAGGCTTTCTCGCTTCAGTGACGGTTCTCCGATCCGCCCGTTGGGCGGGGTTTGAGCCCCAGGTCGATCAAGCGCCCGGGTCCAGCGATCTGAGCAGAAGCTTGGCAACGGCGTGAGCATCGCCGTCACCATTGATCACCACCGCGACAAAGCCTTCCCGCGGCTCATAAGCAACAACCATCTTGATGCCGGGGCCGCCGCCGCTGTGCCCGATCCAGTGAACGCGCTGCGATCCGTCGGGGAGGTCATAGACCTTCGACCCCAAACCACAGGACAAGCCGGAGTCGAACATGCGGTGGAGCCGCCGAAACATCGCCATTCGGCTTTCCGCCCGCAACAGGCGGCCATCAAACCGAGCGGCAGGGTCGTGTCGCGTTCAGCCCTCTATTTTGTTTTCAACGCGGCGAGTTTTGTCTTCAGGACTTCAATCTCCTGGGCGAGTTTTTCGGCGCGGGCCTTGTCTTTCGTTTCCTGCACTTCCGCTTCTTTTGCGGCGATCTGGCGCTTCAGTGCCGCCTCCGTCTGCTGGCCGGAGGAGGCGGACGGAAACACTGGACGGGGCATGTTGGAAGAGATTGAAGAAACCACGGAAATTCCTTTTTGGTGGTGCTGCCTGACAAAGCAATGCACGGCGATGGGATGGGTCGTCGGCATCTCGGGCGTGTTGCCGTGAGAGGGCGACAAGGGGATTAGTAAGTATTCGGATTGTTGGGCCTGTTCGGTCGGTTTGGCCTGTTCGGATTGTTGGGGCGATTGGGCCTGTTCGGACTATTCCAGGAGCCGTCGTCGTATGGATCTCGGTGCCATTTTGGTCGTCGATCGTCGTCATCGTGCCAGCGCTCACGGTAGCCCTCGTCCTGCCAACGCTCGCGATGATCGACCGTGTCCTGGCATCCACTGAGCGCAAGCGCCGCAAGGGCGGCCGAGGTAAAGGCCTTCCAGCTTTTTGTCATATCAAGCGGCTCCTCGGCTCCTAACAGGAAAACCGTATGGGCAGCACATTGCTCGAACATTGCCGCGATGCAGGCAGATCTGATTGGTCCGAGTTTTTTCACGAGGACTTGCGATCGCGCTGGAGCAGACCGGAGCCCTTGGTCAAAGTCCGGTCTTGAAGGTACTGCCGCGCCGGCACTCCGGTGTGGCGAGCAGGCCGCCCACGCCCCGATCAGTCGTAGCAGATGAGCGCCAATTTGTTGCCGTCCGGATCGCGGATGTAGGCTCCATAGAAGCTGCCGCCATAACGTGGTCTTCTGCCCGGGGCGCCGTCGTCATGACCTCCATTGGCAATAGCGATTGCGTGGAGGCGGTCGATCTTCGTCGGGCTTTCGATCATGAACGCGGTCATGGCGCCGTTGCCAGGCGTGGCGGGGTCCGCGTTGAATGGATAGCCCACGGAGTATCGAGAAAAGAAGGGGTCGTCCTTCTTGCCCCACGATGCAGACGTCGTATCCAGGAAACATTGATCAAGGCCAAGCTCTTTGAAGACAGGCTGATAGAATCGCAATGCCTTTGCGAGATCATTCGTGCCGACGGTCGTGTAGCTGATCATGCCTGGCAACACCCACTCTCCCGATTTCCATCACGAGAGCCCTGTTGCTGGCAAGGGGCAGAACGACCGCACGGCCTTCGGCGCTTCGAAATTGATGAACGAGCGGAGCGGAATTTTCGAGGGGCCGATCCTGGCGCATCGGCCAGTATGAAGCCCACGACGACGTGCAGATCAGCGCACAGCGTCGTGATGAGGTTCAGCTCGCGCTTGCCGCGAAGCGTCTCCTCTGATTCCCTAGCGGCGGGGAAATCATCTGATTCGTATACTCGTTGCTCGGTTCTGCGGGGCGTAGCGGGTGTTTTCGTAAAGGGACCACAATGACCGCCAAGCCAGAAATCCTGGAGATGAGACCCAAGATCACCGTGGTGGGTGTTGGCGGTGCCGGCGGCAACGCCATCAACAACATGATCTCCGAGCGCCTGGAAGGCGTGGAGTTCCTGGCCGCCAACACCGACGCCCAGGCGCTGACGATGTCGAAGTCGCCGCGACTGATTCAACTGGGAGCGAACGTAACCGAAGGCCTGGGCGCTGGATCCATGCCCCAGGTCGGCAGCGCGGCCGCTGAAGAGTCCATCGACGAGATCATGGACCATCTTGCCGGAACGCATATGTGTTTCATCACCGCCGGCATGGGCGGCGGTACCGGTACGGGAGCAGCGCCGGTTATCGCGCATGCCGCGCGCGCTGCCGGCATCTTGACGGTGGCCGTCGTCACCAAGCCCTTCGTGTTTGAAGGCAAGCGCAGGATGCAGGCGGCCGAGGAGGGCATAGAACGCCTTCGCGAGAGCGCCGATACCGTGATCGTCATCCCGAACCAGAACCTCTTCAGAATTGCTGACGCCAAGACCACCTTCGCCGACGCGTTCATCATGGCGGATGGCGTGCTTCACGCCGGGGTACGCTGCATCACCGATCTCATCGTGAAAGAAGGCCTGATCAATCTCGACTTCGCCGATGTGAGGTCGGTGATGCGGAACATGGGCCGGGCGATGATGGGGACCGGCGAGGCTTCCGGCGACGGCCGCGCAAGATCGGCGGCGGAAGCTGCAATCGCCAATCCGCTTCTCGACGAGGCGTCCATGACAGGCGCCAGGGGGCTGCTCGTGTCCATCTGCGGCGGCTCCGACATGACGCTGTTCGAGGTCGACGAGGCGGCGACGCGGATACGCGAAGAGGTCGACGCCGATGCCGACATCATCGTCGGCGCCATCTTCGACCCGGCCTTGTCGGGGAAATTCCGGGTATCCGTCGTTGCGACGGGATTGCGTAACACTGTAGAGGCGCCCCAGCTTCAGCAGCGCATCGCTTGAGGCACATCGCGAGACTGATCGCTCTGCCGCTGACATCACAGCATCATCGCTTCGCCGGCCCTTCGGGTGCTGTCCTGGAAGTCCGGCAATTCCGGTAATGATCTTGCTGTCCCCAAACGATGAGGCGCGTGATATCAGCTCGAGTTGGTAGCCGTACCGGCGTCGACCACCCCAATCCTCCCAGAAAAAGTCGAGGTTTCGCGCGCTTTTTGCGCTGAATGAGAAGTCATTTCATCTCCGGCTGATTTAAGATCGCCCTGCAGGCAACGGGCGTCCGGCGGGGGAAAATTGACTTCAAGGAACAGAGACCGGCGGGGGGCAATGCTTCCGGCGGCGTCGGTCGTGGGAAGTGGCTTGGCGGTGATCCTGCTCTGCGGTGGCGCGCTGGCGCAGACCGCGTCGCAGGTAACTCCTCCGACATTTCAGCCGCCGTTGCAAAGAGGTGGTGGCGGTTTCGATCTTCCCGAGACCTCCGGGCCGACCGCGCCCTCCGGCGCGGAAAAATTGAACGTCAACCTTTCCCGGGTGGTGATCGAGGGCGGCCTTCCGGCGCTTGCGACCGATGAGGCACGGATATCGGGGCACCTATCCGGACGTACGGTGACCGCGGCGGATCTGTTTGCAGCCGCCGGCGAATTGGAGCGGGCTTATGCCGCAGCAGGGTACGGCCTGGTGCGCGTGATCCTGCCGGCGCAGCGCCTGAAAGATGGAGCCGTCCTGCGCATCGTCGTCATCGATGGCTTCCTGGAGCGGATCGACACATCCAGCCTGTCGCCGACCATTCGAGACCGCGTGGCGCGAGTGCTGGCGCCACTCGCTGGACAGAAAGGCCTCACCAATACCGTTATAGAGCGGCAACTCCTGCTCGCGGGAGATACACCCGGTACGGCACTGCGTTCGACTTTGTCGAAAGGCAGCAAGGCCGGCGCCAGTGTGTTGACGATCGAGGCGCGCTATCGCCCATTCAGCGGTTCACTCACGCTCGACAACACCCTGTCGCGGCAGCTTGGCCGCTACAATGCCGGTCTCGGCGTGGAGTTCAATTCCCTGCTGGGCCTCGGCGAAATCTTCTATCTGCGCGCTTCCGGCGCTCCGCGTTTCGATCGCGAACACGGCTTCTCGTCGGACAGGCCGCGCAACCGTTCTCTCGCCGGCGGTGTCACTTTCCCTCTCGGCATCGACGGGCTCACCCTCAACCTTGAAGCGACCGCCTCGCGCACGCTCCCGGAGGCCGGGATCGGTGGGCTGGCCCTGATGTCCGATTTCAAGCGCTACTCGGCACGGCTTGCCTATCCGCTGATCCGCTCTCGCGACCTGACGCTCAACCTGACTGGTGCTTTCGATGCGCAGAACGAAGATCTCAGCATCGCCAATCTGGGTGGCTTTCCCATATCGAAGGATCGCTTGCGCATCCTGCGGGCCGGCACCGATTTCTCCTGGTATGTCGCGGGCGATGCCCTTCTGAGCGCCGGTGTCACGGCGTCCTTCGGCATCGACGGGCTGGGTGCCCGCGATGCCGCCGAAGCCAAAGCCAGCAATACGCCGCTGTCGCGCCAGGGAGCGGACGCCGAATTCCAGAAGGTCGAGGTGAGTGCCGGCTATCGTCAGCCGGTCGCCGAACATCTGACCCTGGATTTCCGAGCCAAGGCTCAGACCTCCTTTGGCCAGCCGCTGCTCAATTCAGAGCAGATCGGGCTTGCTTCCCTCGGCGGGCTTTCGTCATTTCCTTCCGGCACCATGCAAGGCGACGATGGTTTCGTGCTGCGCGCTGAAGCGCAGTTCCCCTTCGTGACAAGCCTGCCGAGTGTTGCCAACACGGCCGTGATCATCTCGCCTTACTTGTTTGGCGCTTATGGCGGCGTGCGGTTGCACCAGCCCACCGTGCTTGAGGTGGCGTCGGCGCAGGGCGCTGCCTACGGCCTGGGGCTGCGGTTCGGAGCGGCGCTGCCGTCCAGCGCATCCGCCATGAACCTCAATCTCGAGTATGGCCGCACCGAGCGTTTCGGTGATGGTGACAACAAGAACCGCTTCACGCTCTCGGCAGCGTTTCAATTCTAAGGTTTTCGCCATGGCTGGTTCCAAGGAATTCCGCTTCGATTCGCGCAAAGCGCGACTTGTCACGCTGCTGACGACGACCGCTCTTTTCGGCATCAATCCGGTTCTCGCCCAGTCCTTGCCCACAGGCGGCCAGGTGGCGGCTGGCAGCGTGACGATCGGAGCGCCTACAAATGGTGCGTTGACGGTCAACCAGAACAGCGGCAATGCCGTCGTCAACTGGCAGAGTTTCGGCATCGGCCAGGGCAACAGTGTCACTTTCGTCCAACCGGACGCCAATTCGGCCATCCTCAACCGTGTCACCGGTTCGACGACCTCGACGATCGCGGGGCAGCTCTCCGCCAACGGTCAGGTTTACCTGATCAATCCGAACGGCATTGCCATCACTGCGACCGGAACGGTGAACACCGGCGCCTTCGTCGCGTCGACGCTCGGCATCTCTGACGATGATTTCATGGCCGGCAAGCGGACTTTCGCCGGCAACGGAGCCTCTGCCGCGGTAACGAATGCAGGATCGATCACCATCGAGCGCGGCGGTTACATGGCGCTGATCGGCGGCTCGGTCGAAAATTCCGGGACGATCACCGTGCCGATGGGCAAGGCCGCCTTGGGTTCGGGCGAACAGGCGACACTGGACCTGTCGGGCGACGGCTTCCTGCAGGTGGCGATCCCGACCAAGGCCGAAGGCAAGCAGGCGCTGGTGTCCAATCGGGGCAAGATATCGGCGAATGGTGGCACGGTGCAATTGAAGGCCGCCGCGGCGCGCGAGATGGCCCGTCAGGCCGTCAACATGTCCGGCACCATCGAGGCGAGGGGGGTGGCTGGAAGGAGCGGCGACATCGTTCTTTTTGGCGGCGATGGCGAGGTCGCTGTTTCCGGCAAGGTCGATGCCGGCAACGCCGCCGGCAAGGGTGGCAAGATCGTGGTGACCGGCCGCGCGGTAAAACTCGCCGGCGCCAAGCTCGATGCCTCCGGCAGGACCGGGGGCGGCACCATCAAGATCGGTGGCGACCGCCAGGGCAAAGGGCAGACGAAACACGCCGAGACGCTGACAGTGGATGCGGCAACGACCATCAGGGCCGATGCGGCGGAGAGCGGCAATGGTGGCGACATCGTGCTGTGGTCGGACACTCAGACGAGCTTCTCGGGCAGCATCTCGGCCCGGGGCGGGGCGGTGTCGGGCAATGGTGGCGAGGCGGAAGTCTCGAGCCATGGGCTGCTGAACTACGGTGGCGTCACCGATCTGTCCGCGCCCAAAGGCACGTTCGGCACGCTGCTGCTCGATCCCTACAATATCGTCATCTCGAACGCAGCCAACACAGGCCAGGGTGCGACCACCTCGGGCGGTACGACCACCTTCGTGCCAACCGGGACCAGCGTTATCAATGTCGCGACATTGCAGGCGGCACTCAATTCGGCCAACGTCACCGTCACCACCGGCGGTTTCGGCAGCGCCGGAACGGAAGCCGGCGACATCACCGTGGCCAGCGCCATCAACTGGTCCAGCACCAACAGCCTGACGCTGAGCGCCTATCGTAACATCAATGTCAATGCCGCCATCGCCAACACCGGCGGCGCCAACGTCAATTTGCGCGCCGACAACAGTGGCATGGGCAGCGGCACGGTGTCGTTCGGCGGCGGCATCCAAGTGTCGACAGCGGGCACGGTCAGCGTCTACTACAACCCGGCCAGCAATCTGCCGGGATCACCATCCGTCAACGCTACCAGCTACACCACGGCTACCGATTACAGCAGCAACATCATCGGCGGCGGGTCGCTCACCGGCTACATGCTGGTGAACAATGTCTACGACCTGCAGAACGTCCGCAACAACCTGTCCGGCAGCTACGCGCTGGGGCGCGATATCGATGCCAGTGTGACATCCGCCTGGAACAGTGGCGCCGGCTTCCTGCCGATCGGCAATCTCACCCTCAACACCAGCAACTACACGATCTCGGGCACCTATTTCAGCGGTATCTTCGACGGACAGAACCAGGCGGTTTCGAACCTGACGATCAACCGGCCGTCGACCAGCCTGATTGGTTTGTTCTCCGGCAATTCCGGCCAGATCAGGAATTTCGGCGTCATCGGTGGGGCAATAACCGGCTACGTCTATGTCGGTGGTCTCGTCGGCCAGAATTACGGCACCATCACCAATTCTTTCTCAGGCGCCGCCGTCTCAGGCTGGCGGTATTCGGGCGGCCTCGTCGGCGATCACGAAGGCGGAGCAGTCCGCTATTCCTACGCCACCGGGAATGTCAGCAACACCTATCGTGGCCAAGGCTTCGGAGGGGACAGTTCGGGCGGCCTCGTCGGGTACAACCGCGCGCCTATCGTCGGTTCATATGCGACCGGCAACGTCTACGGCGAAGGCGGCGCGACGGGTGGTCTGGTCGGGATGAACAATGCGGCGATCTCCCAGAGCTATGCGACGGGAAATGTGGCGGGCTATGTCTCGGGTGGTCTTGCCGGCGCCAATGCGGGCCCCATCACGCAGTCCTATGCGACCGGTGCCGTCAGCGCCACATACAATCCGCAAAGCGGCGGGCTGGTTGGCTACGACGTTACGAATGGCGCCAGCGTCACCGATTCCTATTGGGACACGCAGACCACGGGCAAGAGCAACGGCATCGGCGCCGCTGCGGGAACATTCCAAGCCGTCGGCCTGACGACGGCCCAGTTTGCCAACAAAGCCAATATGCCTGGCCTGACCTTCGGCACCACGCCCGGCGGAGCCGGATTTGTCATCATTGACGCCGATGGTTCTTTCAACAACGCCAGTGGGAACGGTGCGACGCGGCCGTTCTTGCTGAGTGAGTATTCGACGAATATTGCCAATGCACATCAGTTGCAGCTCGCGGCTCTCGCTCCCTCCGCGAACTATACGCTGATGCGAAACATTGATATTGCCGCTGCGCTGGGCAGGACGTCAGGCAATTGGTTTACTTCCAATGTGTTTGGCGACGGCTATGGTTTCGTTCCGATCGGCAGTGCGGCCAATTTCCAGGGTCTGTTTGACGGCGGCGGCCACACCATTTCCAACCTGTCGATCGTCCGAGGCGATGCCACGGGCCTGTTCGGCTATATCGGGTCGGGTGGGACGATAAGGAACCTCGGCGTCCTGAATGCGGCGATATCGGGCAACAACAATGTTGGCGTAATCGCCGGCCGGAACGCTGGCCTGATTACCGATGTCTATTCGAGCGGCACCGTGGCGGGGGCGCAAAATGCAGGCGGCCTGGTTGGCATCAATGTCAGCACCATCTCGCGAAGCTACTCGACGGCGTCGGTGGCAGCGACCGGCGCCAATGCGGGTGGTCTCGTCGGCGGGCAGTTTGGAACAGTCAGCCAGTCTTATGCCGGCGGGACGGTCAGCGGCCTGAGCAATGTCGGTGGCCTTGTCGGCATCAGCCAATCAGGGGCAGTCATCAGCGACGCCTATGCGACCGGTGCAGTGACGGGCATTTCGAACAGCTCCGCGATCGGCGGCCTTGTCGGTTACAACCACGGCTCAATTATCCGAACCTACGCAACGGGCGCCGTCGCCGGCACCACCGATGTGGGCGGGTTGGTCGGGTACAACAGTGTCATCGGGTCTGTCACCAACTCCTTCTGGGATACGATGACGACCGGCAGGACCCAGGGCTATGGCAGCAACTTCTTCACGTTCAGCGCTGCCGGGCTGACCACCGCGCAATTGCAGGATCTCTCAAGTTACGGGACCACCTTTGGCGGATGGGATTTCCAGGGTGTCTGGGCACCACCGAACCAGGTCGGCCAGAACAACGGCTCTGCCGTTGCGCACTATCCTGAACTCTACGCCTTCCTGACGGTGCTGACCATCTCGCCAAACGCCGTCACGCGTTACTATGGCGATGTAAACCCGTCATTGACGGCAACTTACTACGGCAACCTGCGGCCCGGCGACAGCTTCGCGACCTTGGCCAACCTGTTCACCTCGGTGGGTCAGTTCTCCAACGTCGGCGACTATACCATCACAGCTTCCGGCGCGACGGTGACCAGCGCCTCGGGGAACACCTATCGGCTGGTCTATATTCCCGGCGTGTTGACCGTTGCCGCGCGCCCGCTCACCGTTACTGCCGACGCGAAAACACGCGTCTATGGCGATGTCGTCAATCCGACGCTGACCTATCAGGTCACCGGCGGGAGCCTGCTGAATGGTGATGTGCTGACCGGAGGGCTGTCGACACTTGCCAGTTCCACCACCGGTGTCGGAAACTACGCGATCAACCAGGGAACGCTGGGCAATTCGAACTACGCCATCACCTATGTGACCGCGAACGAGACCATCACGGCGCGCAAGATCACGATCACGGCCGATGCAAAGTCGCGCTACTACGGCGATGCCAATCCGACCTTCACCTATGCGGTAGGCGGTTCCGGCATCGTCAACGGTGACGTCCTTCTCGGATCACTTGCCACTTCGGCCACCCAGGCATCCGGCATCGGCAGTTACGGCATTTCGTTGGGAGGTCTCGGCCATTCCAACTACGAGATCACGGCTTATACCCCGGCCAACCTCCTCATCAACGCACGGCCGATCACGGTGGCGGCGAATGCGGCATCGCGTATCTACGGCGCCGCAAATCCGTCGCTGACCTACACTGTCGGTGGCCTTGGTCTCGCCAACGGCGACATCCTGGGCGGAGCTCTGGCGACTTCTGCCGTTCAGGCGTCGGGCGTCGGTAACTACGGCATCTCCCAGGGAAATCTCGGGGACCCCAACTACCAAATCACGAGCTTCACTGGAGCCGATCTCAGCATCACGGCACGACCGATCACGGTCACTGCCGACGCCCGGACCAAGATCTATGGCAGTGCGGATCCCTCGCTCGGCTACACGGTCGGTGGCAATGGCCTCGTCAACAGCGACGTCCTGACGGGAGCACTGACCCGTATCGTCGGCGAAAACGTCGTCGCTGGCGGCTATGCCATCGGCCAGGGCTCCATCACCAACGTCAACAATCCAAACTACGCCATCAGCTATAGCGGCAACACGCTGACGATCTCGCCCGCGCCGCTGACGATCACCCCGAATGGCGGCCAGTCCAAGATCTACGGTCATCTGGACCCGACCTTCGGCTTCGTGGCCAGCGGGCAGGTGGTAAATCCTTTGCTTGGTATCGACGACAGCCTTCTCAGCTTCACCGGTGCATTGGGACGCATCGCGGGTGAAACGGTGGCCGGCGGGTCCTATGGCTACACCTTGAACACGCTTTCCGCCGGCGCGAACTATGCCCTGGTTGTGGCCGCCAACCCGGCCAGTTTCGCAATTACGCCGGCAACGCTGACGATCACGCCCAACGGCGGCCAATCGAAGATCTACGGTCAGACGGACCCTATCTTCGGTTATACCGCAAACGGCCAAGTGGTGAATCCGACGCTTGGTCTCGACGACAGTGGTCTTGGCTATGCAGGAAAGCTGGGGCGCGTGGCTGGCGAAACGGTGGCTGGCGGACCTTACGGCTATACGCTCAATACACTTTCCGCTGGATCGAACTACACGCTGGCGATGACGGCAAACCCGGCCCGCTTCGCGATCAATCCGGCGACACTCATCATCACGCCTGACAGCGGCCAGTCCAAAGTCTACGGCAACGCGGATCCGATCTATCGCTATGCCGCAGGCGGCCAGGTGGTGAACGCAATGCTCGGCATCGATGACAGCGGTCTCAGCCTGACCGGTGCGTTGACGCGCACCGCAGGTGAGACGGTGACCGGCGGTCCTTACGGCTATACGCTCGGCATGTTGTCCGCCGGATCGAACTATACGCTGGCGCTGGCAGCGAACCCGGCAAGCTTCGCAATCACGCCACGCGCCATCACCGTGACGGCAAACGCGCGGAACAAGGTTTATGGAAACGCCGACCCGGCGCTGACCTATGCTGTCCTTGGCATGGGACTTGTGGCCGGCGACACCCTGACGGGCACCCTCGACCGGACCGCAGGCGAGAACGTGATTGCAGGCGGCTATGCCATCGGCCAGGGCAGCATCACCAGCACGAACAATCCGAACTACGCCATCAGCTATGCCGGCAGCACCCTGACCATCACGCCGGCAACTCTGACCATCACCCCAGATGGCGGCCAGTCCAAGATTTATGGCGGCGCGGATCCGACGTTCGGCTACAGCACCAGCGGAAAGATCCTGAACCTGTTGCTCGGCATCAATGACGGCAGCCTGGTCCTGAGCGGCGCGCTCGGACGCGCGACCGGCGAGACCGTGGCTGGCGGACCTTACGCCTATACCCTCAATACGCTGTCGGCCGGTGCAAACTACACGCTGGCGATGGCTGCAAACCCAGCCAGTTTCGTGATCACGCCGGCGACGCTGACTTACACCGCCACTGCGGCGACGCGTGCCTATGGCAATGCCAATCCGTTTCTGGAAGGCTCCGTGACCGGCTTCGTCGGCAGCGATACGCTGGCATCGGCGCTCAGCGGCACCCTGATGTTCTCGACCGGTGCCAGCAGCGCAACCGGGGTTGGTGCCTACGGGATCAACGGTTCCGGCCTGACAGCCAACAATGGCAATTACGCTTTTGTCCAGGCGGCCGGCAACGCTACCGCGCTGTCGATCACGCAACGCGCCATAACGGTAACGGCGAATGCGCAGAACAAGATCTATGGCAGTGCCGACCCGACACTCGGCTACGTGGTCGGCGGCGATGGCCTGGTCAACGGCGACACCCTGGCGGGCACGCTCGACCGGACCACAGGCGAGAACGTGATTGCAGGCGGCTATGGCATCGGCCAAGGCAGCATCACCAGCACGAACAATCCGAACTACGCCATCAGCTATGCCGGCAGCACCCTGACAATCACGCCGGCAACCCTGACCATTACCCCACATGCCGGCCAGTCCAAGATCTATGGTGGCGCGGATCCGGCGCTGTTCAACTACAATGCCAGCGGACAGGTAGTGAATGCCGCGCTCGGCATCGACGACAACGGCTTGGTCTTGAGCGGTGCGCTCGGACGAGCGCTCGGCGAGACCGTGGCCGGCGGACCCTATGCATACACCCTCAACACGCTGTCGGCCGGTGCAAACTACACCCTGGCGATGGCTGCGAACCCGGCCAGTTTCGTGATCACGCCAGCGACGCTGACCTATGCCGCCAATGCGGCGACACGCGCCTATGGCAACGCCAATCCGCTTCTTGGCGGTTCGGTAACAGGCTTTGTCGGCAGCGATACGCCGACATCGGCGCTCAGCGGTACCCTGACATTCTCAAGCAGCGCCGGCGGCACGTCCGGTATCGGCACCTATGGCGTCATTGGTTCCGGCTTGACCGCCAACAACGGCAACTATGCCTTCGTCCAGGCTGCGGGCAACGCCACCGCGCTGTCGATCACGCCACGGGCCATTACCGTGACGGCCAATGCGCAGAGCAAGATCTATGGCAGTGCCGACCCGGCACTCGGCTACGTTGTCGGTGGTGATGGCCTGGTCAATGGGGATGCTCTGTCAGGCGCGCTCGACCGCACCGCGGGCGAGCATGTGATTGCCGGCGGGTATGCCATCGGCCAGGGCAGCATCACCAGCACCAACAATCCGAACTACGCCATCAGCTATGGCGGCAACACGCTGACCATCACGCCGGCAACGCTCACCTACGCGGCCAGTGCTGCATCCCGGCAATACGGCGATGCCAACCCGGTTTTCTCCGGTATCGTGACCGGCTTCGTCAACGGCGATACGCTGACATCGGCGCTCAGTGGCACCCTGGCGTTCTCAACCAGCGCGAACGGTACGTCAGCCGTTGGCGGCTATGGCATCGTCGGCTCGGGATTGACCGTCAACAACGGCAACTATGTGTTCGTCCAGGCGAGCGGCAATGCGTCCGCACTGTCGATCACCCCACGGGCTATCATGGTGACGGCGAATGCACAGAGCCGCACCTATGGTGATGCCAACCCGGTGTTGAGCTATGCCGTTGGCGGCGCAGGTCTTGTCAATGGCGATACATTGTCCGGCAGTCTCGCCTCGGCAGCCGGCGCTACAAGCAATGTCGGCAACTATGCCATTACCCAGGGCTCGCTTGCGGCTTCGTCGAACTATGCCATCACCTATGCCGGCGCCAACCTTGCCGTCAGCCAGCGCGTCATTGCCGTAAGAGCCGATACGCAGACCAAGACTTACGGCGATGCCAACCCGACGCTTACCTACAGCGTCACCGGCCTCGTCAACAACGACACGCTCTTCGGATCGCTGGCGACGATGGCGACGCAATACGCCGATGCCGGCACTTACGGCATTGCTGTGGGGTCGCTGGCTAACGCCAACTATACCATCAGCTACACCGGTGCGAATCTAACCGTTACCCAACGCGCCATAATCGTTGTGGCGGATTCGCTTCGCCGCCGCTACGGACTCTCCAATCCTGCACTCACCTACAGGGTAGGAGGTGCCGGACTGGTCAATGGCGATACGCTGTCCGGCAGCCTAGCCACGACGGCGACGAGTCTCAGCGAGCCAGGAGCCTACGCAGTAACGCAGGGCACGCTGCAGGCCTCCGCCAACTACAGCGCGACTTTTGTTCCTGGAATCCTGTCGGTGGAGCCAGCTGCGAGTTTTGAACCCGGTACGACGGCAAGCTCAGTGGTGGCGGCCTTTGACACGGGTCGCTTCATACCGCTCCGCTCGATCCGGACAGGCAATGCCGAAACTGCCGATGGCAGCCGCGTTATGACGGAAGATCCGCGTTTCGACGGAACGGTCATTTGCTTCGATAGCAATCGCTGTATCTTGTTGCCGGCGAGGACGAGACACTAAAGTCTGATCGGCTTTCGCGGGCTACGGGCGGGGCGACCTCAAACCGTCCGCGTGGGCGATCAGTCTTCAACCATAGAGGGTTCATTCGAATGACTGCATTCCGGTTTCCTTTGTTGAGCGGTCCATTTGTGGCAGCTGCGCTCGCAATCACAGCTGGTCTTGCGACCGCTGCGCCGCTGCCGGGCGGCGCGAGTTCGCTGGTCGAGACCTATGATGATTGGGGCGTGGCCTGCCAGATGCAGGAGAAAGTCCCTGCCTGCGTTGCCCGCCAGGTACAGACCAACAAGCAGACCAACCAGACCGTGCTGACGATCGAAATCGGCAAGGCACAGGACGGCAAGCATGGCGGAGTGCTCCTCCTGCCGCTCGGGCTTTCGCTTGCACAGGGCGCCCAGCTCAGGATCGATGAAGGCACGCCCGGCGCTGCCATAGCGTTCACCACCTGTCTGCCGCAGGGCTGCCTGGTGCCGCTCGATTTCAGTGCCGACATGATTGCCAAGCTACGCGTCGGCAAGATGCTGAACATCAACATCACCGCAGTCAATTCGAACCAGCCGATGACGCTTGCCGTGTCGCTCAAAGGCTTGTCGAACGCGCTCAACAGGATAGCGGATCTGACGAAGTAAGAAGGCCTTCGTCATAGCATTTGCCGGTCGGGAGCTTTCGATGCTCAGTTTCTCCACGGACGATATCGCTCCGGAGCAGCGCTTCGAATACTGGCGGGAGATCCGGGGCAAGAACCTGTTCGGCGTTACCATAGAGGTTGCGCCGGAAAGCCGCAGCCGGTTTCACGGGTCCTTCCGAGCGCATATGGTCGGTGGTGCGATTGCGTCGGAAATGCGGGCTTCCGCGTATCGGGTCAGCCGGACCGCATCTGATATCGCCAAGGTGGCGGGAGACAGCCTGTGTCTGGGGCATCAGGTGCGGGGCAGCGGTCTGCTCAATGCCGGACGTGACCGCATCTGTATGGTCTGGGATGGCGACATGACAGTCAGCCATTCGGATCTGCCTTTCGCCGGAACGCCGAACACGGAAAATGATTTCCATTTTCGCCTGCTGAAGATCCCGTTGCAGGGAGATTTGACCCTGGGACGGCCCGTCGATGGCCTCTTTGCGGCCAAGCTCTCTTCCGGCCCGCAATTCATCCGTCCATTTCGTGCCTTGTTCGATGCGCTCGTCTCCCCTCGCGCCAGGATCATCGATCCCACTGCGGACATCGTCCATGTCGCCAGACTGGCTCTGGCGACGCGTGGCGAATTGAACCCGAAGCAGCCGGAAGTGCGTGCCGCCGTGCGGGCAGGGGTGCATTACCTTGCTCTCGAAGTCCTGGAGCGCGACAAGCATCGGCCCAACGTCACGCCGGCAGTGGTTGCGGGCGAACTCGGAATCTCCGTGCGACAACTGCACATGCTGTTCGAGCGCGCAGGCCTGTCCTTTGCGCGGACATTGTCTTCCATGCGGCTGGAAATGGCGCACCGGCTGCTCGTGGAAATGCCATCGCTGTCCATCACGCAGATTGCCTATGCAAGTGGCTTTGACAGCCTTGCAACCTTTTACAGGCTCTTCGCCAACACTTACGGTATGCCTCCTGGCAGCGCTCGGCAGGCGTAGCAGGATTGCTGGGTTCCAACCTGCGGGATCAGCAAAAGACAGCCGGCGGTCGTCCCGCTTTTCGTGATCGCGGTGCGCTTCGGCAGCCGGGGCGGGATGCGGTCGCTCGACGCCTGTGGCCATGCTAGGGTCCTGCAATGAATGCTGCATCACCATCCCTGCTCCTCAGGCTCGATACGCTGATCGAGCGACTGCCTCCCTTTGGCCCGCAGGCGAGGGCTGCCGGCCTTGCGCTTGGCGCGGTGCTGCTGTGGGCGACATGGCCAAGCCTTGCCACCGCGGCGACCCCGGCGCCGCCGTTCCTGATATTCGGGCTGGCCGCCGCTGTCGGCTTCGTCGTTTCGTTCAGCCTTTCGGCCGCCCAAGGCAAAGCGGCTGGTTTTTTCTCGACACCGCCACGAACGCTTGCGGTCGTGACGATCGGCCTGTTGGCCAACAACATCCTCTATCTGCTGGCGATCCGCAGGATAGGGCCGGCGGAAGCCAATGTGATCTCCTATCTCTGGCCGGTGCTGCTGGTCACCATGATGGCGAGGCTCCGTCAGGAGTGGCTGGCGTGGGGCCAACTCGCTGGCATCGCGGCAGCCTTCACCGGCGCGGCTTTTGCGATCGGGCCGGCTTTCGAAGGAGGCCTCGACATAACCGGCATCCTGCTTGCTTTCTTCAGCGGTCTGGCCTTCGCCGTTTATGCGGTCATCCGTTCATACGGCCGCGAAACGCACGATGTCGTTGGCCCTTCAATGGGGCTGCTCGCGATGCTGGCGTTGGGGTTCCATTGGGTGTTCGAGGCACCCGCGAACCTGTCATCCGTCCAATGGCTGGCGATTGTGGGCATCGGCATTGCACCGCTGACGCTTTCCAATGCGCTGTGGGATCGTGCTGTACGCACGGGCTACACGGCGACGATATCCGGCATCGCCTATCTGACGCCGCTAGCTTCGCTTGTTCTCCTGGCCATTCTCGGCGTCGGGACCGTCTCGGCCAGCGTCGCGTCGGGCGCGTTGCTGGTCGTCATCGGAGCGATGGCGGCATCCGGGCTTTTGCCGCGTGGCAGAAAGCCCGGCGCCTAAGACTCCATTCCAACAGGCGCTGGCGCCAAACCAAGCCGGGGGCCGAACTCGAACAGGGAGAGGCACGAATGAAAATCCTGATCGCGGGCGGAGGTATCGGGGGGCTCGTTACCGCGTTGTGCCTGCATGCGGCCGGCATCGAGGCGGAGGTGTTCGAACAGGCTCCGTCAGTGCGTGAACTCGGCGTCGGCATCAACGTGCTGCCGCATGCCATCAAGGTGCTGGCGACGCTGGGGCTTCTACCGGCTCTCGATGGCGCCGGCATCAGGACCCGCGAACTGATCTACGCCAACCGTTTCGGGCAGACGGTCTGGCAAGAACTGCGGGGCATGGATGCGGGTTACGACATGCCGCAGCTAAGCATCCATCGCGGCAAGCTGCTGCAGGTGCTTTTCCAGGTTGCGATGGAGCGGCTGGGTCCTGCGCGTATTCATGTCGATCACAGACTCGTCGGTTTTCAGGAGCGCGGCGATCGCGTCGTGGCGCGGTTCGATCGCGGCGAGGCGACTAGCTCGGTCGAAACGGATGGCGATGCGCTGATCGGCGCGGATGGCATTCACTCCAAGGTGCGCTCCACCCTCTATCCCAATCAGGGGCAGCCGGTCTGGAGCGGCATCATGATCTGGCGAGGCGCTGTCGAATGGCCCGTCCATCACGACGGCCGCACGATGGTCATTGCCGGCAGCAACACATCCAAATTCGTATTCTATCCCATTCACGCCGAGCCAGCGAAACCGGACAGACGGCTGACCAACTGGGCGGTCATGGCGCGCACCGATATGGAAAAGGCGCCGTCCGGGCGCGGCGACTGGAACCGCCCCGGACGTCTTGAAGAAACGCTGCGTTTCGTGCGCGACAAGTTCAGGCTCGTCTTCATCGATCCGGTGAGCCTGATCGAAGCGACGGGGCCTTTCTACGAGTATCCCAACTGCGACCGCGATCCCGTGGCGCGCTGGTCGTTCGGACGGGTGAGCCTGCTCGGCGATGCCGCCCATCCGATGTATCCGGTCGGTTCGAACGGTGCCAGCCAGGCGATCCTCGATGCCACCTGCCTTGCCGGACACCTAAGTCGGAGCGCGTCGATCCAGGAGGCGTTAAGCGCCTATGATGCCGAACGCCGTACCGCAACCAGCGAGATCGTGCTGGCCAACCGCAAGGGCGGGCCCGAGGGCATCATCGATATGGTGGAAATGCGCGCGCCAGACGGCTTCGACGATATCGAACGTGTCGCGACCTACCAGGAGCGCGAGGCCATCGTACGCGGCTATGCGACTATGGCTGGCTTCGCCAGGGAACAGGTGAACCGGTGAGGCGGGTAAATGGCGGCAACAACGGTTTGGTCTTCCGGCGGCCGCCGCCGGGATAGACAACGAACCGCAGTCATGTGGAGCTCAGCAGAATACTCGTCTCGCTGTTGAGGACGCCGTCGATGGTCCGCACTTCGCGAAGGACACGATCGAAGTCATGCAGGTTTGCGGCGTTTATTTCCGCCACAAGATCCCAGGTGCCATTCGTCGTGTGAAGCGAATGCAGTTCCGGCAATCCCCGCAGGAACCGTATGACGGTTGTCGTCGATTTGCCGGTGACTTCAATCATCATGATTGCGCGGATCGCACCGTCGTTGTGATCCTGCCGTACCCGCGCGGTAAAGCCCAGGAGCGTTCCCGACTGCAACAAGCGATCGATCCGGCTTTGTACCGTCCCACGCGATACGCCAAGCACCGTCGCCAGTTTTGAAACCGGAGCCCTGCCATCTTCCCGCAGGAGAGCGACGAGGCGGCGATCGAGTTCGTCCAGGATGTGCATAGCAGATTGTCCGAATGTGTTGTGCAAACTGCGGTGTTTTTGCTCAGAAGTCGAGCTACTTTGGCATTTTCGACGAAATGCGGGTCATATTAGGCTTTTTCCTGCATCACATGCAGGGAGGGCTGGATGGTGAAATTTGTTAGCGTTCAAAATATCGTCGATCTGATTCAGGCAAATGGTCTGGAACCATTCCTGCAGAGGCTCGCCGACTATGTCGAAGCGGATTTTCGCAGGTGGGGCCTGTTCGATAAGGCGCCGCGCGTGGCAGCTCATTCGCGCGACGGCGTGATCGAATTGATGCCCGCCAGCGATGGCAACAGCTACAGTTTCAAATATGTCAACGGCCACCCCAAGAATCCGTTGATGGGGCTGCAGACCGTTACGGCTTTCGGCGTGCTCGCCGATGTCGATACGGGATATCCGCAGATGTTGTCCGAGATGACCATCGCGACGGCGTTGCGGACAGCCGTGACCTCTGCCCTGGCGGCAAAATACCTGGCGCGTCCGGACGCCGGAACCATGGCGATCATCGGGTTGGGGGCACAATCGGAATTCCAGGCATTGGCGTTTTCCGCCTTGCTCGGCGTCAAAAAACTGCGCGTCTTCGATACCGACGCGGAGGCGACCGCAAAATTCAGGACCAATGTCGGTTGGCTCGATCTCGACATCGCCTATGCCGCCAGCACGGAAGAGGCTGTTCTCGGCGCCGATATCATTACGACCATCACCGCCGACAAGCAGAACGCCACCATTCTTTCAGATAACATGGTCGGCGCGGGTGTGCATATCAACGCCGTTGGCGGCGACTGCCCGGGCAAGACCGAACTGCAACGCGACATCCTGTTGCGAGGCGACGTTTTCGTGGAATTTCCAGAGCAGACGCGTATCGAGGGGGAAATCCAGCAGATGGAGCCGGATTTCCCCGTAACGGAACTGTGGCAGGTGATCACCGGTCAGGCAGCGGGGCGAAAATCTCGCGACCAGATCACGATATTCGATTCAGTCGGCTTCGCAGTCGAAGATTTCTCGACCTTGCGTCTGGTTCACGACTGCATCCAGGGTACGCCTTTCTACACCGACATCGACCTGATCGTTGCCCCGGCCGATCCTCGCAATCTTTTCGGATTGCTCGCGCCAGTTGCCGGGCAAGGCGCTGGCGAGGGATTCCGTCCATGAGGAAGTTGTCTATCCAGGCTCCAGCCGCCGTCGTGATGGTCCGCCCGCGCTGGTTTTCGCCCAATCCGGCCACGGCCGCCGACAACACGTTTCAGGAGGGGGCGGTTTCGACGAGCCCGGCGGCTCTCTCCAAAGCTGCCTATGATGAGGTCACCCTGGCGGCCGAGCGCCTGGCCGAAGCTGGTATCGTGGTTCACCTTTTCGAGGACGAGACCGATCAAACACCTGACTCGGTATTTCCCAACAACTGGTTCTCAACCCATTCAGGTGGCCACGTAGCCATCTATCCGATGTTCTCGCCAAGCCGGCGCAAGGAGCGTCGGGCCGATATCATCGAGATGCTCAAGCAGGACTACCGGGTACAGGATGTCATTGATTATTCGGGCCTGGAAAATGACGGTGTCTACCTGGAAGGCACCGGCGCCATGGTGCTTGATCATCTGGCTCGGGTGGCCTACGCGGCTCGCTCGAACCGAACGGATGAGGTGGCGCTGGAACGGTTCTGCACGCATTTCAATTTCGAACCGATGATCTTCGAAGCGGTCGATCGACGGCGAGTACCGATCTATCACACCAATGTTTTGATGTGCATCGGAACGGAGTTCGCGATGGCCGGTCTTGAGACGATCGCCAACGAGAAACGGCGTGACGAGATCGCCGAGCGGCTGCAGGAAACCGGGCGCAGCCTGATCCCGCTGACCACGGAGCAGATCGAGAATTTTGCGGGCAACGCGATAGAGCTCCATGGCGGAGAGGGCCCGGTGCTTGCGCTGTCGACCCGGGCACTCAATGCTCTGACGCCGGCACAGATAGCGGTGCTCGAAAGAGCGGCGACGATCCTGCCGCTCCACGTGCCGACTATCGAACTGGCGGGTGGCTCCGTGCGGTGCATGCTCGCCGGGGTACACCTTGCGCGTCGGCCACAGGCCGTCGTCCAGCAATAACGTTGAAGCCCCGGGGCCGTGGGTCCGGGGCTTTTCCCATGCTTTTGACTGTAAATATTTTTGCGCCGTAATCCATAGTAAGTTGCATTATATGCCTTGTATGATTATCAAGGCGATTGATTGTGGCGAAATATCTTTCTTGGCGACAAAAATGAAAAAAATTGACACTGGCGCGTACACCGCCTTGGTGACGCCGTTCACCCGGGGAGGGGATGTCGACCTCGATGCCTTCGTTCGTCTTGCAGAGCGGCAGCTTGCAGCGGGAATTGTCGGGCTCGCGCTTTTCGGCTGTACGGGCGAGGAGGCGACCATGCCGCTTGACGATCGACTGCGCGCACTTCGAGACCTGCGTCGCCGCCTGCCACCTCAAACCGTCCTGATCGCGGCGGGCGGCGCCAGTGATACGCAGGTTGCAGTCTCGTTGTCTTCTGCATTGGCTGGTGAGGGGGCGGATGCGATCCTGTCGGTGGTGCCGCCCTACAATCGCCCCATGGCGCGTGGCGTCTTTGAGCATTTTACCCGCATCGCCGACGCCTGCCCGGCGCCGATTGTTGTCTCCAATGTCCCGGGCCGCACCGGAACGGCGCTGGATCTCGATACGGCGCTCGCTCTTGCGAGCCATCGCAACATCATCGCAGTGGACGAAGGCTCAGGTGATCTGGGCTTCACCATGCGTCTCGCGCGCGCTGCCCCTGAGGGGTTCCTGGTCTTTTCCGGCGAGGACGAACTGACGTTGCCGATGATGGCAGTTGGAGGGCACGGCACTTTCTCGTTGGTCTCCAATCAAACGCCCGACAGGGTCGTGTCATTGGTCGCTCATGCGAAGGCAGGCAGATTTGCCGCAGCGTTGGCGATCCACAATGAGATTCTCGACCTGTCCGCCTTCAATTATTGCGAAACCAATCCCGCGCCGGTCAAGGCAGCGTTGGCCATGATGGGGCTTGTGGAAGACCATCTGCGGCTGCCGATGACGCCCCTGTCCGACGCCAACCGCATCCTCATGCGGGGTCACCTGATCCGGCTCGATTTGCTCTGATCGATCAACAGTTTGAACGTCTGACTTCCGGAGGCGCACGCCAAGCCCCGCGGAATGGAATGGAGACTATTGCATGACATCGAAGGTTCTGTTCGTGGTCAACATCGATGGGGACCCAGATCCCGAGACCACGCCACCCAACAACCCGGTGGTCCGCGAGAAATACCAGGTCATGAAGCGGATCGTCGACGACCACGCCGGCGGCAAAGGCTCCTTTTGCGTTCAGACCAGCCCGATGTACCGGACGCGCTTCTTTGAAAGCCCGTTCACGGATTTCTGGCACGCATGGGTAAAGGGGGGCGGCGATCTGGCGTTGCACCCGGAAGAAGACCTCTATTGCCAGCCTGAGGCGCGTCTTTCCACGGGTACGCATTACGAAGATGCCGAACGCATGCGCAACGTCATTGCCGATGGCGTCACCGCGCTTGCCCGGCTCGGCCTGACCTTCGCCGTCTACAAGAACGGCTATCAGGCGCAGACGCCCGCCATGGTTCGGCATTTCACCGAAGCGGGGATCGGCATCGACATGTCCTGCGCGCCCGGCATCTTTTGGCCGGAAAAGCTGGCTGACTGGCGATCGGCTCCGCTGTCGGCATTCTATCTGTCGGGTGACGATCTCGGCGAGGCGAATTCGCCGCAAGACATCGGGCCAGTCTTCGAGATTCCTGTTGGCTGGAGCGGGTTGCCGTCGGATACGGCCAACAGGCTGCTGAACACGCAGTATCTGGTCAACGAGTTTTCCGACTATGAGGCGATCACGCGGGTCTGGGATGCCATCGTGCACCGCGGCGAGCTTGAGCAGCGCACACAAATCGTCTCTTTCCTGTGCCACACCTATACGATGGCCGATGCGACCTATTCCGATCGCCTGAAGAGATCGCTCGACTACATGGTGCGCAATGGTGGTGAACCGGTTTCGCCTCGTGAAGCTCGATTGCGCTTCGACGGCGGGCTCTGAGTGCCGGCTTCGCCGGTGAGCCCGGCGCGACAAACGTCTGCTTCGATCGCCTTGTCGGCGGTCGAAGCAGATCAGGTTATTACGCGGATTGATCGAACGGCAGCTGCTCGACATGCGGGGACCAGGTGCCCGACTGCATGAGCGCGCGCAGATGTGCCGCGATTTCGCCCAGCGTCGAAAACCATACGCCGCCCTTTTCCTGCATCTCGCCGATCAGGCCGTCGATCGCCATGCAGCGGGACAGCCGGCCGCTCAGAAACGGATGCCAGACCGGGATCCAATGTCCGCCACAGGCCCAGGCAGCTTCGAACTCAGCACGGAAAACCTCCATGGCCTTCTGTGGCGAGGCAATCGGCGCGCCGGAGCGGAACATCTCGAAGTCGCCATATTGCGTCCAGTCGTCGAGAGCGAGGACACTCGGCAATTCAAGCACATCGCCCCCTCCCGCGTTCGCCAGGAGGTAGGGAACTTCATCGCCAAAAAGCGAGGAGTCGTATGCCATGCCGGCTTCGGTCAGGTGTGGAAGCGTGCGATGCGAAAAAGCGTAGCTCGGCGCCCGATAGCCAAGCGGCGCCGAGCCGGTAGCCTTGACCAGGGCCTCATGCCCTCGCCAGAAGGCTTCCCGCTCCTCCTCTTCATCCATGCTGTTGGGATCTTCATGCAGGTAGCCGTGATGGCCGATCTCATGGCCGCCCTCCAGGATCTGCTCGATCGCATGGGGATAGGCCTCGACACACCAGCCGGGTACGAAAAACGTCTGCCGCAGGCCACGGCGTGCCAGCATCGAAAGGATGCGCGGCACGCCGGCTTGCGCCTCGAAGCGCCCAAGCGAGCGCGCTGCGATCATCGCATGCGCTCGCGGCCCAAAGTTGCGCAGAAGATTGCTTTCGCCGTCCATGTCGAAACTGAAAGCCACCGCGCAGCGCGCATTGTTGGGCCACGGAACTGGATTTGAGATCATTGGCGCAGCGTGCTCAATCAGATCAACTCACGGCGCAGAATGCCGGTCAGGCAGCCGGTAGCACCTGCCGCCTTGCCGAGTTCGTGCGCACCAACAACCACAGTTTCGATTCCCAGGCTTTCGTAGAAGGCCTGGGTGTTCGGATTGCCGGCGACCATCAGGATCTTGCGCGGGCCGAGCGTGACAATGTTGAAGGCATGGTTCTGCTTCAGCTCTTCCTCATCGGGCGCAAAGGCGACCTGGAAACCGTTGTCGAGCATGGTCGCCACGGCCGCATGCGGCGTCCGACGCGGCCAGGCGATGACCAGATCCTTGTCGACGATGCGCAGCATGCCCATGAAATGCATGGTTCCAAACGGCATGTCGAAGGCGTGCGTCTTCACGCCGGTCTCTGCCAGAAGAGTGGATATCTGGTCGATCGCTTCCTGGTTGGTGCGCAAGCCTCTGCCGATGACAACCGCCTCTTTGTGCAGCCACATGAGATCGGCACCCTCGAACGTTGCCGTTCCCGTCAGGGTCCTCACGACAGGCATGCCCAGTTCAGCCAGGCGCCGCGCGACCTGGCGCTCTTCACCGGCCCGCACGGTCGAGGCGGGACGTGCCAGGATGGCGCCTTGCGGCGTCATCACGGACAGATCCGCGCAGAACATCAGGTTGGGGCTCGGCGTTCCGGCGGGATCCACATAGTGCACTTCGATGCCGAGATCGCGATATGTTTCGGCGATCACGTCGTGCTCGGCCCGGGCCTTCGCTATATCGACCGGCGCCAGCATCTGGATTGCGTCATGGTCTTCCTCCGAAGGCGATATTTCCTCGCCCGGACGATGCAGCAGCACTGCCTGAAGCGGAGCCCACTCGCTGTTGATGCCGCAAGCGGTCCAGAGATCGCCGATTTCCGCCGCGTGGCTGCGGACGCGCTGCGACCAGCCGGCGCCGCCATAGGCGGCCAGTCCGAAGGTCTCCCGGGGGCGTTCGCGGTTCTTCGTCAGGGTTGCCGTCATGTCATTTTTCCTTTGGCCGAGTGTCGCGTCAGGAGGCGTCCCAACACGAGGCTTGTTGATGAGGTGCGACGTTCATTCTGTCGCGTGATGGCGAGCTTCATTATAAGTTTGGCGCAAAAATGCTAGATATGCGATATACTTTTGCTGAAAATCTTTCTTCTAGACAAAAATATGGAAGCGGGATAGAAAGTTGCCGGCGGGGGAGCCAGTTGCGGGAAACAATCTCGGCATCGAAGCGTTCGGCATGGAGCGATGCCGGCCTGACCTCCGCATAACTTGGGAGGAGTAGCTTTAATGAAGTTTCTATATGCAAAGGCGCTGGGCATTGCCGCGCTTGCGCTGATGCCGTTGGCGGCGAATGCCGCTTCGACGCTCGAGCAGGTCAAGCAACGGGGTTCGGTCAATTGCCAGGTCGGGCGTCCCGAAGCGGGCACCTTCATGCTGTCCAACGACGGCGTCTGGTATGGCCGCGACGTGGCGGTGTGCCGTGCTGTCGCGGCCGCGGTTCTGGGTGACGCGTCGAAGGTTCAGTTTCAGATCGTTGCCGGCGGCGCGCGCTTCACATCGCTCGCCAATGGAGAGTCGGACCTCATGGTCCGCGCCGCGACGAACACCTTGAAGCGTGAAACGCAGCTCGGGCTGGATTTCACTACCGTCAATTTTTATGACGGCCAGGGTTTCATGGTTCCAAAGAACAGTGGCATCAAGAGCGCGCTTGAACTGGATGGCGCGACGGTCTGCATGGATCCCGGCACGACGGGTGTCGCAAACGTGGCGGACTATGCAAGCCGCAACAAAATCACGATCAAGCCCCTGATGTTCCAGGATCGCCAGGTTCGCCTTGCCACCTATCTGAAGGGCGGGTGCGATGCCATCACGACCGATCGTTCCGGCCTGGCTTCCGACCGCGCGTCATTCCCGGTTCCGGAGGATCATGAAATCCTGCCGGAAACCATCTCCAAGGAGCCGCTGGGTGCTTTTGTGCGGCAGGGCGACAGCCAGTGGCGCAACATCGTCACCTGGGTCGTTCATGCCATGGTGACGGCGGAGGAAATCGGCCTGACATCGAAAAACATCGATGAAATGAAGGCGCATCCGCAATCGACCGATCAGTCCCGTTTCATGGGGCTTGAGGGCGATCTCAATGTCGGTCTCGGTCTCTCGCCGGAATGGGCCTACAACATCATCAAGCACGTCGGCAATTATGGCGAGGTTTATGAGCTCTATATGGGCAAGGGTCCGGAAGGTGGACCGAAGGGCATGGATATCCCCCGCGCCGGCAGCCTGAATGCCAGCTATCGCGATGGTGGACTGATCTTCGCACCGCCGTTCAACTGATCCCGTACATCTCAGCTTCGACGCGCCCAGTCTCTTTGGCTGGGCGCGATCCAAACCCGCAAAGAGTGCCAGCGTGAACACGAATACACTGGAGCCGACGGCCCTTGACGGACGCGGCCGGCCACCACAGCGAGACACTGTTCGGTATTTCTACGACAAGAAGGTACGTTCGATCGTCGTGCAGCTCGCGTTGGCGGTCTGCATCCTGCTGGCCGTCTATTATCTGGCCACCAACGTATCCAGAAACCTGAATGCCATCGGCATGGTGACCGGCTTTGATTTTCTCTGGTCCTCCGCCGGCTTCGATATTTCCTGGACGCTGATACCTTATTCCGCGAGCGACAGTCTTGCTCGCGTCTATGTCGTCGGCATTCTCAATACGTTGCTGGTGTCAGCTCTTTCAATCGTCGGCGCGACCGTCATGGGGACACTCATCGGCATCATGCGCCTGTCCAGGAACTGGCTCGTTTCGACAGTTGCCAGGACATATGTGGAAATCATCCGCAACACGCCTGCCTTGCTGCAGATCGTGTTCTGGTTCGGTGGCATATTCGTATTGTTGCCCAAGCCGAAACAGAGCCTCGACCTGTTCGGTCTCGGGCTTTTCCCGATCAACAATCGCGGTTTCTACATGCCGCGCCCGATCGCATCGGACCTCTTCTGGGTGTGTGTTATCGGGTTCTTGCTGGCCATCATCGCAGCAATGGCTTTGGGACGCCTGGCCAGGCACAAACAGCTTACCACGGGCAAACGCCCGGTCGTATTGCCCTACCAGCTGTTGTTGATTGCCGGTCTTCCGGTCGCCCTTTTCTACCTGACCGGCAAACCGCTCGATTGGCAGGTTCCTGAGCTCAGGGGCTTCAACATGGTTGGCGGCTGGAGCCTGCCGCCGGCCTTCCTGGCCGTGCTGTGCGGCCTGTCATTCTACCAGGCTGCCAGCGTTGCCGAACTCGTGCGGGCGGGAATCCAGGCGGTGCCGCGCGGACAGGCGGAAGCGGCTACCGCGCTCGGTTTCAAACCGAACCGGGTCATGCGTCTCGTCGTTCTGCCGCAAGCGCTGCGCACCATCATCCCGTCGCTCATCAGCATCTGGCTCAACGTCATCAAGGAATCCTCGCTGGCCGTAGCGATCGGGTTCCCGGAGTTGATCACCGTGTTCATGGTCACGTCCATCGAGCAGGGCGGGCACGCTATCGAGAAAGTTGCCATGGTCATGGCCTTCTACACCAGCGTCAGCTTGATCGTTGCGGGGATACTCAACGCCTACAACCGCCGTCTGCTGGCTGGAGGACGCCGCAATGGCTGACGTCGTCACAAAATCCCCGGATCCCGTTTTCACGCCGATGCCTTCCCGCCCGGCTCCGGTTGGGCAGCGGGGAGTGATCCATTGGTTCAAGACACGGCTCTTCTATTCGCCAGCCAGCACCATCTTCACGCTGGTCACCTTGTATCTCCTTTATTCGATCGCGGCTCCCTTCTACGACTGGGCAGTGACGAATGCGGTCTGGGAGGCCAGCACCCGTCGCGAGTGCTTCGACAAGAATATGGACGGTGCCTGCTGGGCGGGGGTGATCCATTGGTTCGACAGTTATCTGTACGGCCGGTTTCCGGTGTCTGAGCGCTGGCGGGCCAATCTGGGAGGTATCCTGCTCATCCTGTGGGCGTTGCCGATCTGGCTGCCTCGGGTGAGCAACAAGGCCACGGTGCTCGCGACCATGGTGCTGGTCTATCCATTCCTGGCGGTCTTTCTGTTCCTCGGCGGTGATTGGCCTCTGGTCCCGCGCGCTCTTGCCATGCTCGGTGTTTCATTTCTCATCGTGAACTGGTGCAGCGCGATCCTGTCCATGACGACAGCGCGAAACCTGGCGCAGCACCTGGGCGGGTGGTTCGGGCTGGCGGACAAGCACCCGTCGACACTGCTCTATCCAATGGTGGCGCTGCATGCGGCGCTCACGGCGCTCGCGGGCGTGGTATCCTACAGTTTCACGCTGCCTTATGTCGAAACGGGTAGCTGGGGCGGTCTGTTCCTGACATTCGTGATCGCGATCAGTTCTTCGCTCTTCGCGTTCCCGATCGGTATCCTTCTGGCCCTGGGCCGACGCTCCGACATGCCGGTGGTACGGATCTCCTGCACGACTTTCATCGAGGTCGTACGCTCGATGCCGCTGGTGACACTGTTGTTCATGGTGATCGTTCTGCTGCCGCTGTTCATGCCGGCGGGAACGCAGTTCAACAAACTCATGCAGGCATTGATCGGCCTGTCGCTGTTCACCGCGGTCTATCTTGCTGAAGTCGTGCGCAGCGGCATGCAGGCCATACCGGAAGGACAGTACGAAGCGGCATCCGCACTCGGCTTTGGCTACTGGCGGGCGACTTATCTGGTCATCATGCCACAGGCGCTGAAGACGATGACCCCCGTTCTCGTCACGCACTTCATTGGCAATCTCAAGGATACGACGCTGGTGTCGATCATCGGCATGTACGATCTCCTGGGGATGCTCAACGTCTCAGGGCAAAACCCCGAATGGAATGGCCTCTACCAGGAGCCCTTGCTGTTCGGCACCGTGCTGTTTTTCGTGCTTTGCTACTTCATGTCTTTGTATGGGCGTCATCTGGAAAAGCGCGGCAGTGGCGTCTCGGGAGGAATCTAATGCCGTCGGAAACCAACGCAATGAACATCACCCGTCCCGACAGGCCGCATATCGCATCGACCGCGACCGATCACATCGTGGTCAAGATGACCGACGTCAACAAGTGGTATGGCGGCTTTCACGTACTGAGGGACGTCTCCCTGGCCGTCACCAAGGGCGAAAGGATCGTGTTGTGCGGACCATCGGGGTCTGGAAAGACAACACTCATTCGCTGCATCAACAGGCTTGAAGAGCATCAGTCCGGGGAAATCGTCGTCAATGGCGCCCGCCTGGATGGCAATGTCAAGAACATCGATAAGGTTCGCGCCGACGTCGGCATGGTGTTTCAGGGCTTCAACCTGTTTTCCCATCTGACGGTGCTGGAGAACTGCACGCTGGCGCCGCTCTGGATCCGGAAGATGCCGGAGGCCAAGGCCAACGCGCTTGCCATGAGATTTCTCGAGCGGGTTCGTATCCCTGAACAGGCGCATAAGTACCCGGCGCAGCTGTCCGGTGGGCAGCAGCAGCGCGTGGCAATTGCGCGCGCGCTTTGCATGGATCCGAACATCCTGCTGTTCGATGAACCGACATCGGCGCTGGATCCGGAAATGGTCTCGGAGGTTCTCGATGTCATGGTGGAGCTGGCTGAAAGCGGCATTACCATGCTGTGCGTAACGCATGAGATGGGCTTCGCCCGCAGGGTTGCCGACCGGATCATCTTCATGGACGGTGGCGAGATCGTCGAACAGGGACCGCCGCAGGAATTCTTCGAAAGACCGAAGATGGATCGCACCAAGCTGTTCCTGAGCCAGATCGTCGGCCACTAGCCTCGTCTTCCTTCAGCGGCGGGATGTCATCCCGCGCCAACCCTCCGCTTGTGCGTGTTCAGGGCGCGTGGTTCTCATGCAAAACAGATCTTTCCTGCTGGCGAACTGCCGCTGGCTCCTGGCCGGGCTTTTGCTGAACCTGGCGTCTTGTTTCGGGCAGACGTTTTTCATCTCGCTTTTCTCGGGCGACATCCGTGCCGAGTTCGGCTTGACCCACAGCAGTTTCGGCCTGCTCTACATGGTGGCTACGCTTGGCAGTGCGGCCAGCATTCTCTGGGTAGGGCGCCTCGTCGATGTGTATTCGGCACGGAAGATGGCGGTCTGGGTCGTTCTGGCGACCGCTGTTGCCGCGGTCCTGACAAGTTATGCGCACTCGCTGATCATGTTTTTCATTGCGCTCTACCTTCTGCGGTTTTTCGGGCAGGGAATGCTCGATCATCTGGCGGGAGTGACCATGACACGCTGGTACGATCTCAATCGTGGCCGCGCATTGAGCATCGCATCGCTGGGGCATCCGGTGGGGGAGGCGCTGCTGCCACTTGTCGGCGTTGTTCTTATTGCAGCGATTGGCTGGCGTCAGACATGGCTCGTTGTCGCCTGTGTGCTGCTGTTTGTCGCCATGCCTGTGTTCTTGTGGCTGTTGAAAACAACTCCGCTACCTGAAGTGGCGACACAAACCCAAACAGGCAGAAGGCGCCGTGCCATGCCGCTGGAACGAACCTGCGGTCAGGTTATCCGCGATCCGCTCTTTTATGTGGTTCTGCTCGGAATACAGTCGCATTCCCTCATCACCACCGGCATTTTCTTTCATCAGATTCAGATCGCCAGCCTCAAGGACTGGAGTATTGCCTGGCTCGCAGCCAACTATCCGATCTACGCCGGTCTTACTGTTGTGACGTCGCTCATCGCCGGCGAGATGGTGGACAAGTGGAGCGCCCGGGTTCTTCTGCCGGTTGGCCTGATACCGCTGGCAACCGCCTGCCTGGTGCTTGCGCTCTTCTCCAGTCTCATGACGGTGCCGGTCTTCATGGGCCTGATCGGCATCGCGTCAGGTTTCGTCGGGCCGGTAACCGGCGCTCTGTGGGCCGAAATTTACGGCCGCGAGCATCTGGGGGCCATTCGTTCGATCACCATGGCCAGCAGCGTGGTCGCTTCCGCGCTTGCGCCCGGCTTCATGGGAATGCTGTTCGACCTGGCCGTGCCGATCGAACAGCAGATGTTCGGCTTCGCGCTCTATACCTTGGTGGCGGCGCTTCTGCTTTTTTGCCTCGCCCCCACTCTCAACCGCATCGCAATGGCCGGCGCTGACGGATGACGTCAGTCATCCAGCGCGGTCTTGCCGAAACGGTGTGGTAACGGCTCATTGGCGGCGATGCGGAAAATCTGTTCGCCGGCGCGCGCCAGGCGGTCGCCCGCGCGATCAAACAGGATGCCGTCGCAGCCGGCGAGAACCGGGAAGCGGGCTGCCGCAAAATCGGCGATGCTGGGATCGACGATGCAGCAGACTTCGTCGCCGCGTCTCAGTCGCGCTCCGACAGGAACCGTGTAGGCCAGAATCCCGGTCCGCGGCGCATAGCCGTGGTCGCAGGCTGTAATCGGTTGCGGCTCCGCTTTTGCCTCGGGGAGGGGGCCAGGATCGCCCGCAACGATGCCCCTCCGCATCATATAGCGCAGCAGGTTCGCTGCATCGGCGGCGTTGGTCGCGTCGTCGACGTCGCGCGATCCGCGCAACTCGATGGTTCCGGACAATCCTGGTTGTACCAGTGGCTTGCCGCTGTCACCCACTGCACGCGCTACTTGAAGCCATAATTGTCCGACTGCGGAACTGAACGGGCGCCCTTCTTCCATATAGGCGTGTATGAATGTCGCCTCGCTGCCAAGCTGGGCAGCGAACTCGGCCACACGTCCTTCACCAGGATCATCGTCGCAATAGATGTAGAGGGGCGCTTCGCCGGCGCAGTGCAAATCGAAGCAGTAGTCCGCATCGATGGCCATCCGCATCAGTGCGAGACGCAGATGGTCGAATTCTGTTCGCGCAGTGGCCTGATCCAGTATCTTTCGTGCGGTTTTGCGTACAAGCTGAACATTGAACCGTGCGTCTGTCGTCAATTGATCGCCAATCCGTGCAGCGACCTCGGCACCTATCCAGGGAAAACCACGATTGAAGTTCTCGCGGCTGGCCTGATCGAAACGTCCATAGTGCGTGCCCGAGAGATCCTGAGCGAAACCGATGGGGTTGGCGAGGGGTACAAGGACCACCTCGCCGTGGATCTCGCCATTGGCGTCGGCCTCGTCGAGCAGCCGCGTAAGGTGATGGATGACCAATGGCCCAGGCATTTCACCCGCATGCAGGGCTCCCTGAATATAAATCTTCGGGCCGGCACCGGCCTTTCCATAGCGGAAAACCTGAAGGCTACGCACCGTACCCTGTAGGACTACCGGCAATGTAACAGTCTCGATGGATCGAGGCATGGTGAATTCCTGCTGCAAACTCTCGTTGAATGCCACAGGAATTGCCTATAATCACCCGAAAATCAACTTTAATTGAGATTATCTGCTAATAATTTTCAATTTCTGGCAAAAATGAAATCAGGGCGAGTTTACGCTTCTGGGGATTGCTGGGGCAGGGGCAAGGAAGTGCGCCGAACGACCTGCTTGAGTGCAAAGCTCGAAGTTATGTTCCTGACACCTGGTATCTTGCCGAGTTTCTCGGACAGAAAGACGTTGTATTCCTCGAGATCGCTCAGGATGACGCGCAATATGTAATCAGCGGATCCAGAGAGGTAATAGCAATCCATGACCTCCGGAAAGGTGACGATCAATTCCTCGAACAGCTTGTCGTCAAGTTGGCGCTCCATCTTCACGCTGATGAAGACATTGACCTTCAGGTTGATGGCGCGGGGGTCGAGCAGCGCATTGAAGCTTTGTATGACTCCGGAGGCCTCGAGCTCCTGAACGCGGCGCGAGCAGGGTGAAGGAGAGAGGCCAACGGCCTTGGCCAGTTCGTTGTTGGAGATACGGGCGTTCTTCTGCAAGTGATCCAGAATCTGAAGATCCGTCTGATCCAGTCGCCAGTTCGTCATTCACCTCAACTCCGCCGAAACGTTTAGCATAATGTCCCGCTTACTGCCAGTTCGGCGAAAACATATCAATATTCTTCTGTTTTCGGACAAGAATTGATGGTTTTCCGCCGGCGTGGAGGGGAGCCAGAACTGCGCCTTCTCCAGCAATGTCACGGGAGTGAATTACAAACTGACTGTCTGTTGATCGACGTTATGCGCATGCAGATCGGGTTGGTCGATGTTTGAGCGGTATCAACCCGCCACCATAGCCAGACCGTTCGGCTTATCCATGCCGAAGACGCTGGTCAGGTAGTTCTCCGTTTTCCGATAATGCCCCTCCAGCAAGGCCGTCGCCTTGTCGGCATCGCGCGCGAGGGTCGCTTCCGCCAGTGCACTGTGTTCCGCCTGGACATCGCGCCCGGCGGGATGGGTTGCGGCCAGCAGGGTCGGGATTCGATAGCGCTCGGTTGCTGCGTAGAGGCGCTCGAAGAATTCCAGCGTCCAGGGTGAATTGCATGCTGCCAGCAGGGCTTTGTGGAAGGCGTAATGCCGTGCTTCGAGCGCCCAGATATCGGCGTCCGGGCCAGTTCGACCGACCTGAAGATTGAGCGCGTAAAGGGCTGATACGATGCCGGCCGCCCAGTTGTCGTCGCCGAACTCAATCGAAGCGCGAAGCGCGCCGCATTCGATCTTGATGCGCACGTTCACCGCATCATGCAGCTCATCGAGAGAGAGCGGCGCGACACGGAAGCCGCGCAGGGATTCTGCCGTCACCAGGCGCTCGGCATGCAGCCGGTTGAGGGCTTCGCGCAGAGGCGAGAAGCCCATGTCGTAACGCTCGCTGAGATCGGAAAGGCGCAGCGGTCGGCCAGGCGCCAACTCGCCGCGAATGATATCGTGACGCAGGGCGTCGTAAGCCTTCTCGGCAAGAGTCATGACTGGATCCTTTGTTTGCGACTCTAGCGCATGGCTCAGTTTGTCGGCAATTCCAAATATTTTCGAAAATAAATATTGCTTTCGAAAAAGTGATCCCTCATGCTTGCTGTCAGTCGGGTTACGAACAGGAGGGTTCGATGACGAAGTCGCACGAGAACCATCGAGAGGATGTCGTCGGGCGGGCAAACGTCGAGGATACGCCCGAGCTGCTTGCGTATTACGAGGACCTCGATCGTTTCAAAGCCGGCGCGCTTTGGACGGTGGCGAACAAGATCGAGCCATGGGAGCCGAAGTCGCAATCGGTGCCGGTCGTGTGGCGCTATAGGGATCTGCGTGAGCATGTCCTGCGTTCGGTGCAATTGGTGACACCGGAAAAGGCGGGACGCCGGGTCATTTATCTCAACAACCCCGGCCGTACCGAATTTGCGGCGGCAGTCGGTTGGCTCTACGCCGGGCTGCAGGTGATGAACCCGGGCGAGGTCGCCAGCGCGCATCGCCATTCGGCTTCCGCAATCCGTTTCATCATGGAAGGTTCCGGCGCCTATACCGTGGTCGATGGCCACAAGATGACCCTGGGTGCGAATGATTTCGTGCTGACCCCCAACGGCACCTGGCATGAGCATGGCGTAGAGGCCTCCGGCTCGCCTTGCATCTGGCAGGACGGGCTGGACATCCCGTTCGTCAACGCAATGGAGGCGAACTTCTACGAAGTGCATCCGGATCTACGCCAGGCAGTCGGATTCGCAGTCGACGATATGACCAAGACCTGGGGCAATCCCGGGCTGAAGCCGACGGGGCAGGGCTGGGACAAGGGCTATAGCCCGATGTTCAAGTACGAATGGGCTCCGACCTATGAAGCGCTGACAAAATATTCGACCTGCACGGAAGGCTCGCCTTTTGATGGCGTGCTGATGGAGTATGTGAACCCGGTGACGCAGGGACCTGTCATGCAGACCATGGGCGCAAGCATGCAAATGCTGCGCGCGGGCGAACACACCAAGGCCCACCGTCACACCGGCAGCGGCCTCTATCACGTTGCCAAGGGCAAGGGCCATTCCGTCATAAATGGCAAACGCTACGACTGGCAGGAACACGACATCTTCTGCGTGCCGTCCTGGGCATGGCATGAGCATGTCAATGGTTCGGAAGGCGACGATGCCTGCCTGTTCTGCCTGTCGGATCTTCCGGTGATGCGGGCGCTCGGCCTCTACCGTGAGCAGGCTTTCGGTGAAAATGGCGGCTTCCAGCCGTCGCTCTAGGGAAAGATGCGATGAAACTTGTTACCTATCGCGCCTCGGTCGAGGCTGCGGCGCGGCTTGGCGTGATCATTGATGAGCTTGTGGTCGACGTTGCGGCGCTGGCTGCATCGGAGGGCAAAAATCTGCCGGCGAGCATGCTGGAGCTGATCGATGCCGGTCGGCCCGGCCTCGATACATTGCGCGATTGTCTGGCTGCGGCCAGTGGTCGGTTCCCGACGGGAACAGCGGTGGCATTGGCCAATGTAAAGCTGCTGGCGCCGATCCCCAGGCCACGCAAGAACATCTTCGGCATCGGGCTGAACTATGTCGAGCATGTCGCCGAAAGCGCCAAGTCGCTCGATACCTCAAAGGACCTGCCCAAGCAGCCCGTGATCTTCTCCAAGCCGCCGACGACGGTCATCGGACCCGGGGACGGAATTGAGCACAACGGCAGGATCACCCAGCAGCTCGACTGGGAAGTGGAACTGGCGGTGATCATCGGCACGACGGCCAGGCGAGTCGCGAAGCAGGATGCGCTGCGTCATGTCTTCGGTTATTCCGTGATGATCGACGTTTCGGCTCGCGACAACAGGCGGGCGGGACAGTGGATCTTCTCCAAGGGCCAGGACAGCTATGCGCCCTTCGGTCCCTGCATCGTCACTGCGGACGAGATACCTGATCCCCAGACGCTTGATCTCTGGCTTACTGTGAACGGCGTCGAGAAGCAGCGCTCGAACACGCGCCATATGCTGTTCAAGGTCGATGACCTGATCGCGGACATTTCCTCGGGCATCACCCTGGAGCCGGGAGACATCATTGCTTCAGGCACGCCTGAAGGTGTCGGAGCGGGGCGCAGCCCGCAGGAATGGATGTGGCCTGGCGACACCGTCATCGCCTGCGTGGAAGGGATTGGTTCGCTGCGGCATCCCGTCATCGACGCAACACCGGAGTAAAGTTCATGCCTCAGACATTCAAAGCGGCCGTCGTACAGATGGCCTCCGTGCCTGACAACGCGATCGCTACCGCCGGGGCCGCCGCCGGGCGGCTACGCGAAGCGGCGGCGAATGGAGCAAGGCTCGTCGTTTTTCCGGAGGCTCTGGTCGGTGGCTACCCCAAGGGAGCAAGCTTTGGCGCGCCCATCGGCATGAGGAAGCCGGAAGGACGCGCAGCCTTTGCCCAATACCACGCCGGCGCGATCGACCTCGACGGAGAGGAAGTGGCCATACTGGCTGAAGCCGCCGCGGAAACCGGAGCGTTCGTGGTTATCGGCGTCATCGAGCGTGATGGCGCCACGCTCTATTGCACCGTGCTTTATTTCGATGGCGAACGGGGACTTGTGGGCAAGCATCGCAAGCTGATGCCGACAGCCGGAGAGCGATTGATCTGGGGCTTCGGCGATGGCTCCACCATGCCGGTGTTTCGCACGGATATCGGCACCATTGGCGCGGTGATCTGTTGGGAAAACTACATGCCTGCCTTGCGCATGCATATGTATCATCGGGGAGTGACGCTCTACTGCGCACCCACGGCGGACGATCGCGACACCTGGTTGCCGAGCATGCAGCATATCGCGCTCGAAGGACGTACTTTCGTGCTGACCGCCTGCCAGTACATCACGCGAGCGGCGTTTGGCTCCAACCATGAAAGTGCATTGGGAGACGACCCGGGTCTGGTGATGATGCGCGGTGGGTCCGCCATCATCAGCCCACTCGGCAAGGTTCTTGCCGGTCCCGACTTCACCGGCGAGACGATCCTCTATGCGGATATCGATCCGGGCGAAGTCATGCGGGCCAAGTTCGATTTCGATGTCACGGGTCACTACGCGAGGCCCGACGTCTTCAGCCTCGTGGTAGATACACGGCCAAAGCCGGCGGTCCGCGAAATCTGATGCGCTTCGACCTTGAGGATGTCGGCACGCAGAACGCTTACAAGCTGCTGGCCGCGACCGTCATGCCTCGGCCGATCGCCTGGGTGGTGACACGGGATGTTCAAGGGCGCGTGAATGCTGCGCCGTACAGCTTCTTCAATGTCATGGGTTCGGCGCCGCCCACCATAGCGCTCGGCATCCTTGCCAGCCCGGAACGAGGCTTCAAGGATACGGCTCGCAACATCCTCGATACCGGCGAGTTCGTGGTCAACCTCGTGCCCGAGCGGTTGGTAAAGGCCATGAATGTCACCTCGATCGACGCACCACCAGGGATTGAGGAATTGAAGCTGGCGGAACTGGAAACCACACCATCGGATCGGGTGCGGCCACCCCGTATCGCCGAAAGCCCGGTCGCCTTCGAATGTGTTTCCCTGTCGACGGTTGAAACCGGGCCGGCGCAGCTTGTCGTCATAGGCCATGTGCGAACAGTGCACATCGCCGACGAGTTCGTGCTGGACCCTGACCGGGCCCACATCGACACCCCGAAACTCGACCTCGTCGCCCGGTCGTACGGCAGCGACTATGTGCGCAGCCGCGATACCTTCAGTCTGGTGCGCCCGACCTGGCGCGAACACCAGTCCGCCTTGGCGGAGATTCTGTCGGACAAGCCATAATTTTCGAAAATCCTATTGACAAATTGCGCGCGGCGATAAAACTTAACTGGCAAGTAAAGAAAATCGCAAAAACAGCGATACATCAATGGGAAGGAAGCGATGCTGCAAGAGCGCATCGAAGGGAAGTGGCTTGCCTGCTTCCGGCGGGTTTTCGCACTCAACGCCATCAGCGCGGGCACCAAGGTGGCCGTGCTGTCGGAAACGCAGTCACGGCCAATCCTGGTGCATCTCTCTGATCTGGCGCTGCACGATCTCGGCGCCCAGTACTGCATGATCCAGATGCCGACGCCGCGTCAGACGGCGCCGGTTCCGGTGAAATCGACCGGCACATCCTGGGCCATCCAGCAGAACCGCGCCGTCATCGAAGCGCTGAAGCGCGTGGAAGTCATCGTTGACTGCACGGTGGAGGGGCTGATCCACGCTCCGGAATGGCCGGAGATCGAGGAAGCCGGCAATACGCGCCTGCTGGTGGTCTGCAACGAACATCCGGAAATCCTCGAGCGCACCGAGCCAATGGCCGAGCTCGGCCCGAAGGTAGCGCTGGGCGTACAGATGTTGCGCGAGGCCAAGGAGATGCGTGTCACCTCCGCTGCCGGTACGGATCTCGCCATCGATCTCCGTGGCGCGCCCTGCGGCGGCACGCCGGGCTTCGGCACCAGGCCAGGCGACGTCGCGCATTGGCCGGGTGGCCTGTGCCTGGCGTTTCCGGGCCAGAACAGCGTCAACGGCCGCATCGTCATGGACGTCGGCGACATGAACCTGACGTTCAAGTCCACGCTGACCAGCCGCATCGACTTCACGGTCGAAAGCGACTTCGTCACCGCCATCAAGGGCGACGGCATCGATGCCATTCATTTCCGCGAATACATGGAAGCCTGGGAAGACCGCAACGCCTACGGCATGAGCCATGTCGGCTGGGGCATGCATCCGCGCGCACGCTGGGTGTCGGCCGCGATGTACGACAAGCGCGACATGCAGGCCGTCGAATTTCGCGCGCTGGCGGGATCGTTCCTCTGGTCGACGGGAGCCAACCAATATGCCGGGCGCTACACCCTCGGCCATTTCGATCTGCCGATGCGCAACTGCACGATCACGCTCGACGGAACGGTCGTCGTCAAGAACGGCGTCCTGCAGGGCGAACTGGCGCTTTGACGCCTCTGGAGAAAGACCAAGAATGAGCGAGATTTCCGACTATTACGACCTGTCGCGCATCCGGCCGGAGGTCCAGAAGGTCCTCAACCGCGTCAACGAGCTTGGCCGTGAACGCTTCGCCGGCCGCGCCAAGGGCGTTGACGACGATGCATCCTTCCCGGTCGAAAACTACAGGGATCTCGCCGAAGAAGGTTTTCTCGGCCTCTGCATACCGGAGGAGTTCGGCGGCTGGGGCTTTTCGATGTTCGAATACGCCATGGTCGGCGCCGAAATCGGCAAATACTGCGGCGCCACCGCGCTGACCTTCAACATGCACAATTCGTCGATGGCATGGTCGCGTTTCATGTTCGAGATGCCGAACCTGTCCGCCGAGGAGAAAGCGACCTTCGCGCCGTTGCGCGAACGCCAGTTCCGCCGCGCCATCGCGGAGAAGGCGATCTTCTCCCAGCCGATCTCCGAAGGTGGCCAGAACTGGACCTCGAAGCCCAACCAGACCCAGTGCCGCAAGGTGGACGGCGGCTGGATGATCAATGGCTTCAAGAAGTTCGCGTCTCTTGCCGGCTACTGCGACTACTACACCATCGTCTGCACCGAAGTGTTCGAAGGCCAGGAGCCCAGGCACGAGGATACCATGCTGTTCGTCGTCCACAAGGACACACCGGGCCTGTCGGTCAGGGGCGATTGGGACCCGCTCGGTATGCGCGGCACCAACAGCCGCGACCTGATCCTGAAGGATGTCTTCGTTCGTGCCGACGACCTTTTGATGCCGCGCGGTATCTTCAACAAGACGCTGCCCAACTGGCCGCATATGATGATCACGCTCTCGCCGACCTATATGGGCGTTGCGCAAGGCGCCTATGATTTCATGGTCGACTACCTCAAGGGCAGGATCCCCGGGCAGCCGCCGGTCGACCGCCGCATGTACGCCACCAAGCGTATCGCCGTCGGCAAGATGTATGCGCGACTGGCCAACATGCGCGCGCTGTGGTGGCAGGCTTTCGGCGAATCCAAAGGCTTTCCCAACAAGGCGGAAGTGCAGCGCATGTATGCCGCCCAGTACAATGTGATGGAGGGTGCCGCAGAGATGACTTCCATGGCGATCCGCACATGCGGTGGCCAGTCGATGCTCAAGTCGTTGCCGCTGGAGCGCATGTACCGCGACAGCCGCTGCGGCGCCCTGATGCTGCCGTTCACCTCCGAAATCATGGAGGACTATCTCGGCGTGCTGTCCCTTTACGAAATGGACGAGCTCGACCATGCCCCAGGGGACGAGGGCGGTGCGCGTACTTCGCTATGGCGAGGCGACAGCGGCAGCGGCGCCCGCGCGGTCCGGTAACCAGCATGGCGCGCGATCAGGTCCAGGTCATCGGCCACAGCCCTGCTTCGCCAGAGGCGGTGTGGGCTGTTGCCCGCGATTTCAGCGGGCATTGGCATCCGGGCATCGCAACCATTCGCGCCGAGCACGACGCACGAGGATCGCTGGTGCGTGCGTTCACGGCACATGGCGAGGCCACGCTCTATCGCGAGCGTCTGACCTTTCTCAGCGATAGCGACCGTTCGCTGGCCTATACCCATCTGGAAGGCATCGCCGGCATCGACCATTACGATGCCCGCCTGACCGTTTCATCGACCGAAGAGGGCGGCAGCAGCATCGAGTGGCTTGCCGATGTCGAAGCGTTGGATGCTGCGCGCGCCGCCTCCGTATGTCAGGGGACAAGGCCGATTTTTGAGGCCGGTATCGACGCACTTTTCAAGCAGGCAAGGCGTCAGAGCGAAACTCAGACCGGCGCGGTGTTTCCCTCGATCGAAGTCGAGGATCTCAACTTTGGGGAGACACCGCGCCTGGCATTGACGGTCACGCCAAGGAAGCAAGGACCGCTTTGCCTGTTCCTGCATGGCATTGGCGGCGGACGTACCAACTGGCTGCCGCAACTCATGGCGGCGGGAAATCTTCTGCGAGCGGCTGCGTTTGACCTGCGCGGGTATGGCGACAGTTCGCTCGGGTCGAACCAGTCCACCATCGATGACTATTGTGCCGACATCCTGCGTGTTCGAGAGCTACTTGGCGTGGACCGACTGGTGCTGGTGGGGCTTTCCTACGGTTCGTGGATAGCCACATCCTTTGCCATGCGTCATCCGGAGCTGTTGGCTGGCCTTGTGCTCTCTGGTGGCTGCACGGGCATGTCCGAGGCTGGCGTGGAGGAGCGGGAAGCTTTTCGCGTCAGCCGGCTGGTGCCGATCGATGCCGGCCAGACGCCTGCGGATTTCGCACCATCGGTGGTGAAGGTACTGGCCGGGCCGAACGCGTCGGATGCGATCAAGACGCAATTGCTGCAATCCATGGCCGCGATACCGGCCACCACCTATCGCGATGCACTGCTCTGTTTCACGAACCCGCTGGAGCGCTTCGATTTTTCGCGCCTGAACATGCCGGTTCTCATGATGACGGGCGAACATGACCGGTTGGCTGCGCCGGCCGAGATCCGTGGTGTCGCGGAGCGTATCCTGGCCGAGGCTGGGATGCCCGACGTCCGCTACGAGACAATCGCGGATGCCGGGCACGTCTGCAATGTCGAACAGCCGGCGGCCTACAACCGCATCCTGCTGGAATTCCTTGGAAAGCTGCCGAAATGACCATTCTTCCGCGTCGTCAGCAGAACCGGATCATTCGCGAACGGCGCATCCTCGATGCCGCCCTGAAGGTGTTTTCCGAGACCGGCTATTCGGGTGCCACCATGGATGCGGTCGCCATCCAGGCCGGTCTGTCGAAGCCGACGCTCTACCAGTATTTCGAATCCAAGGAAGCGCTCTTTTCGGCCATGCTGCTGGGCGAGCGTGACCTGATGCTGGAATTCTTCCAGCATCCGTCCGGCGACGGCATGGTGGCGGACCTTCTGGGCTTCGCCTGGGATTATGCGGACACGGTCCTGCGCCCCGATCTGCTCTCGCTCGCCCGTCTGATCATCGGCGAAGTGCATCGTTTCCCCGAGATCGGTCACGCCTATCAGGAGTCCGGGCCTGACCGGCTTCTGCGCGGCATCATGGAATATCTCGAAGGGCGCCGGGCCGATGGCCAACTGGTGTTCGAGGAAGCTGAACTGGCGGCGCAGGATCTCTGGGGCCTGATCCTGTCGGCCCCCAGAACCCAGGCTCTCTATATGCCGGATCACCTGCCGGATCGGGCTCAGATCGAACGCTACATAAACAATGGTTTGCGCGTCTTCCTCAGGGCCTATTCAACCCGGCCGGCAGAGGACGTCACCACATTAGAAGCGCTCATAAGCGCCCATTCCCTGCAGCAGGTGGAACATGACAGTTGATGAATATCTGGCCGATCCGACCAGTCGGTTTGCTACAGTTGCCATGGTCGACACAAACGGGCTTCTGCGCGGGCAGATGGTGTCAGCCGGCAGCCTGAAAGGCATCGCCAAAAGTGGCATGGGCATGTCGCCCGTCACGCTGGCGCTCGATCCGACCGACGTGATCCAGCTCGTCCCGGGCGTTACAGACGGCACCTCGGATTTCCACGACGATCCGCTCGTTCTCGATACGTCGACGACGCGGCGCTTGCCCTGGTCCAAGCCCGGGCACGATCTGCTGGTGTTGTCCAACTATTCGGGCGAGACGGCGCAGCTCTGCCCGCGTTCGATCCTGAAGCGGGTTCTCGATCGTGTCGGCGATGCCGGATACGTGCCGCGCTATGGCATGGAGCTCGAATACACGCTGTTCGACGAGACGACGGAGAGCGCGCGCGCCAAAGGCTATCGCAATCTCAAGACCGCGACGCATCACAACAGCCACGATCTCGTGCTCTACCAGGTAGAGCAGACGGAATGGTATGAAGCGGTCGCTGCGATGTGTGAGCCGCTGCGCATCGACCTCGCCAAGATGCACGAGGAAATCGGTGGCGGCTTCCTCGAGGCTTGCATCGCGGCGGGCGAGGGACTGGAGCCGGCCGACCAACTGGTGCTGCTGAAGAATTTCCTGCGCGCGCTCGCACAGCGGCAAGGCAAATGCGTCACCTTCATGCCGCGCTGGACGGAAGCGGCCGACAGCCAGTCGATCCACGTTCATGTCTCCCTGAAGGATCGTGATGGGAAGTCTGTTTTCCATAACCCGTCCCAGAAGAACGCCGTGTCGCAGACCTTTCGTCATTTCCTGGGCGGCCTGCAGACATACATCGGCGACCTGACGCTGCTGTTCCAGCCAACGGTCAATTCCTATCGCCGTTTTGCACCGGGCACATTCGCGCCGCCGGGTCTCAGTTGGGGCTACGAGAACCGCACCACCTGCTTCCGCATCGTGGGGCATGACGCAGGCTCGCTGCGGGTCGAGAACCGTCTGCCGGGCGCCGACACCAATCCATATCTCACCGTCGCCGCGACCGTCGCGGCCGGGATAGCAGGCATCCTGGAAAAGATCGAACCCGAGCCAGAGACCATCGGCAACGGCTACAGCCAGGAACCGGCACGCGATTTCGCACGTTCCATGCCCGAGGCGATCGAACGGTTGCGTGGATCCGCCTTTGCCAAGGACTGGTTTGGAGCCCGCTTCGTCGAGGCATTTTCCTCGACGCGTGGAAGCCAGCACGACGAGTTCCGGCGCAAGGTTCCCGATGTGGAGCTGGAACGTTTCTTTGACCTGGGATGAATGCCATGGATACGGACCTGCGTGCCCATTTTCTGGAAGGCATGAGCCGGGTTGCCTCCGCCGTCACCGTGGTAACGACGGATGGTGAAGCAGGACGCTTCGGGGTCACCGTTTCATCGATGACGTCGGTCTCGGCAGATACGTTCCGGCCGTCCCTGCTGGCCAGTATCCATCATTTGAGCCCAGCCGGCGAGGCGATCCGAAAGAACCGGCGCTTTTGCGCCAATGTGCTGAGCGGCAACCAGAGTTTTGTTTCCGACCTGTTTTCCGGCCGCCTCAAACATCTGAACGATGACAGGTTCAGTGCGATCCCCTGGCACGGTGGCGCGACCGGGTCCCCGATCATCGACGGCGCCATCGTCTCGCTGGATTGCGAGCTGAAGACCGCCTTGCTTTGGGGCACGCATTTCATCCTCATCGGTGAGGTCGAGCAGATCGAGCTGTCCAGGCAACGCTCGCCGCTTGTCTATGCCAATCGCGGCTATCGTCGCGCTGTTCCAATCGCGCCCGACGATCATCAGTCGCACCGCCCGGAAAACCAGTTGCGTGTCGGTTTCTTCATCACGCTTGGCCCGGAATTCGTGCCTTCCATTGTGGCAGACTTTGCCAATCAGTCGCCGGCCGTCGATCTTAGCCTGCTGGAGGCGGATCACGACGACCTTGTCGAGCAGATGCGTGCCGGCAAGATCGAGGCCGCCATCACGTTCGGGACCGTCGACGAGCCGGAGCTTGAAACGGAAGTGCTATGTCCCCCAGCACCGCATGTGCTGCTGAACGCGGATCACCCGCTTGCAACAATGACCAGCCTCAGTGTGGCAGACGTCGCCGACCTGCCGATGATCCTGCTGGATTACCCGTCTGTCCGCAGCGCCGTCGCCGCCCTCTTCGAACGCAACCAACTGAAGCCGCAGATCCGGCTGCAGTCGCCTTCACTGGCGATGGTGCGTGGATTGGTGGCGCAAGGCCTGGGCTACTCGATCGTTCCGCAGGAGCCGCAGAACAAGACCGGGCCTGACGGCACGGAAATCCGCGCCATTCCGCTTCACGGCGATTTCCCGGAAGGTGCCGTTGTTGCAGTCGCACAGCGTGCGGACCACAGGAGCCGGCTGGCAACGGATTTCATTTCGAAGTGCAGGAAGTCGTTTCGACAAACATCACAATAAGCACCGCCAAACGGTGACAAATGGGAGAGGGACTATGGCTCAGGAACAGGCTATCGATAGTGCAGGGAGCAACCAGCTCCGCAAGAATTCGCTGGGACTGATTGCAGTCACCTTCATGGTGATTTCGGCGGCAGCGCCGCTCACTGGCGTGGCCGGGGCGATGCCGCTGGCGTTCATGCTGGGTAATGGTACCGGCGTCCCCGCGACTTTCGTCTTCGTGACGCTGGTGATGCTGGCTTTTGCGGCAGGCTATGTCGCCATGTCGCGCTACGTCACCAATGCCGGCGCCTTTTACGCCTATGCGGCGCGCGGCCTGGGCGGGCGCACCGCTGGTGCGGTGGCAGTCACCGCGCTCGTTGCCTACAACGCCATGCAGTTTGGGCTGATCGGCCTGTTCGGCGGCATCGCCAGCGGCATCTTCGGGCAGTTCGGCCTGATGCTGCCGTGGTGGGGTTGGAGCCTTCTTGCGCTGTTGCTGGTCGGCTTTCTCGGTTACCGGCAGGTGGACCTATCGGCCAAGGTTCTCGTCTTCGTGGTGGCGCTGGAATATCTGGTGGTGCTCATCGTCGACTTCGCCATCCTCGGTAAGGGTGGGGCCAACGGGCTCTCAATGAACTTCTTCGACCAGAACGCGATCTTCTCGGGTTCGCTGACAGCAGCGATCCTGTTTTGCATGGGCTGCTTCATCGGCTTCGAGGCGACGACGATCTACGCCGAAGAAGCACGCGATCCGGAAAAGACGATACCGAGGGCAACCTACCTTTCGGTACTGATGATCGGCATCTTCTTCATCTTCACGACGTGGCTGCTGATCGTCGGTGTCGGCGCAGACAAGCTGGTTCCGACAATCCAGGCGTTGCCCGATCCTTCCATCTTCTTCTTCGACCTAGCTGGTCAATATGCCGGCAGCGCTGTGGCCACCATTGCCGGCATCCTCCTTGTGTCCAGCCTGTTTGCGGCACTCTCGGCCTTCCACAATTACATCGCACGCTACAGCTATGTCGCGGGTCGCGAAGGCCTGTTGCCGGCGGCGTTCGGCCAGACGCACGATACCCACCAGAGCCCACATGTCGGTTCGGTGGTGCAGACCGCTGGAGCACTGGTCGTGCTGGCGCTGTTTGCCGGACTTGGACTGGATCCGGTGCTCAACATGTTCACCTGGATCAGCCAGGTCGGCACGTTGGGCGTACTGGCGATGATGACCGTGACTTCGGTCGCGGTGATCGCCTTCTTTCGTCGGTCAGGCCATACGGGTTCGGCTCTGACGACGCTCATCCTGCCACTGGTATCCGGCCTGGTGATGGCGGGGTTGTTTGTCTACATCTTCCTGCACTTCGGCGATCTGACCGGAACGACCGGCGGTGCGCTCGGTATCATCCTGCCATCGTTGATTCCGGCTGCCGCAATCGTGGGCTACATTCTCGCCCTACGTCTGCAGCGGACCGACCCCGCGCGTTTTGCGCGAATGGGATTCAACCGGGACTGATCCTTTCTGCGCCATCAGGACGCCGCCGGATAAATGATGGTCCGGCGGCCTCCCTCAGCGATTGATCGACTGGAACAGCTTGTCGAGAAGTTTCACCAGTGTCTGCTGTTCCCGCTTGGAGAGGTCGACGAACATGTCCCGGTTTAGTCTCCATGCGAAATCCATCACCTCTGCGTAGAGCTTTTCCGCAGCATCGGTGAGCGAGAGCAGGATTGAACGGCGATCCTCGGCGCTTGTCGTCTTTGTCAACAATTCGCGCTTGATCAACCCTGTTACATAGCGACTCACCTGAGCCTCGTCCTGCTGTGTCGCGTTCGCCACTGCGCGGACCGACGGCGTCTCGAGATAGTGAATCGCCGCCAGCGTCCGCCATTCGCCCAGGGTCAGTTTGTAGTCGCTCATCAGCATCGCATGAGCTTGCCGATCATTGACCTTGGTCAGCAGCGCCAGCCGATATGAAAACAGATCGCGGATGTCGCGCGGGTAGACCCATGGTGCCGGCGTAGCGTCCATCTCATCGTCGTATCGCTCTACATTATTGGTTGACATTGTCAGGTAATTATCCTTGATATTATCAAATAAAAATGTGCCACGAAAACTGGCTCCCCGCAAGAAGGGACCATGGAGGAGAACATCATGCCGAGACTTTTCGGAAGACAGATCGGCTGCAAGATTGCCGCGGCTGTTGTTGCCGGCGCTGCCCTTGTCGCGGGTATCAGCGCAGCAGGCGCGGAAAACGCCAAGCTCAGATTTGCCTATCTGCTGGCCGATTCCGACCTGCCCATTCTTGTTGCGCAAAAGAACGGCGACTTCGCCAAAGCCGGGCTGGATGTCGAACTGACGGAAGTGCAAGGAGGGCCTGCCGTAGTTGCCGCTATCGCATCCGGTTCGGCTGATGTCGGCTACGCTTCGCCGGTGCCGCCGATCAACGCCCGCATCAACGGTATCAACGTCAAGATGGTCATGGCTCTGGGGCACGAAGTCGATCCGGACAAGAAATTCTCCTGGCTGGTGGCTTCAAAGGCTTCGGCCGTTGCGGATCTCGCCGGCCTGAAGGGCAAGAAGGTCGCGGTCAACGCGAACGGTTCGCTTTGCGTGCTGACCTTGAGCGATCATATGGCAAAGGTCGGCCTCAAAATGGAGGATGTCGAGCTGGTCGTGTTGCCATTTCCGCAGCAGGAGGCCGCTCTCGAACAAGGCGCGATCGACGCGACATGTACCGTCAATCCCTTCTTTTCATCGATTGCCAAGAACCAGGCTATCGGCGTCAAGATCCTGGCACAGGGCGTGCTTGCCGATGAGCGCGACCCCGTGCTGAATGACGTCATTTTCGCCACCGACGAGTTCATTGCGAAGAACCCGGATATGCTGAAGACGTTCGGCAAGGTCATCTTCGATACCCGCCAGAAACTGCTGGCAGACAGGGGGGCGATGGAAGCCGCGGCAACCGAATTCCTTGGTTTGACACCCGAAGCTGCCAAGGATTTCAAACTGCCCGTGGTGAAGCCCGAGCTGACCATTTCCGAGGCTGAGGTCCAGGTACTGCTCGATGCCATGAAGCGCGCGGGCATGCTCACCCAGGAAGTTCCGGTCAAGGACATGGTCTCCAACATGGCTCCTTGAGAGGAGCAAGAGCGGCTGCCGAGGGAGGAAACTGTGGACGTGGTGTTGGAAGCTCGGCAACTGGCGAAAGCTTACGGCGTGGGCAGAGATGCGCTTCAGGTGCTGGGCGGCATCTCGTTCGCCGTCGGCAGGGGGGAGTTCGTCTCGATCGTCGGGCCATCGGGATGCGGCAAGACAACCCTGTTGTTTGCCCTTGCCGGGCTGCAGAGGGCAAGCACGGGCACAGTGATCTTCAATGGACGACCCGTCACCGCGCCGCCGCGCGGGGTGGCAGTGGTGTTCCAGGACTATTCACGGTCACTTTTCCCATGGAAGAACAACCGCGACAATGTGGCTTTTGGCATGGTGCGGGTTGAAGGCTTGTCTTCGCTTCAAAAGCGCGACAAGGCCCAGGAGATGCTGGAGGCTGTCGGCCTTCAAGGCTTTGAAGACAAGTACCCCTGGCAGTTGTCTGGAGGCATGCAGCAGCGCGTTGCCATTGCACGGGGGCTGGCATCACAAAGCGAACTCCTGCTGCTTGATGAGCCTCTGGCCGCGGTCGACGCACAGACGCGTGCCGACATGCAAGACCTCCTGCTCGATCTCGCGATGCGTTTCCAGCAGACCTGCCTGCTGGTGACACATGATGTCGAAGAAGCCGTCTACATGGCCGACCGCATCGTGGTGCTGACACGCCGCCCGACCGTCGTGGACCACGAGGTTGTCATCGACCTGGGCAAGCAGCGTGATCAGATAACCACACGCGAGGATCACAGATTCCTTGCCGCGCGCCATGACGTCATGATGAGCATTCGGTCATCACGTTCCGCCGCACCGGTCACGGCAGCCTGAACATGGGGTCTTTCCGGCTTCTGGAGATTTTGGCCGGGTTCCGCGCCATGATCTCGTTCCTGATCATAATTCTCATCTGGCAATCGATCGCCTCGCTCGGCCTGGTACCGCAAAAGTACTTTCCCAGTGTCCTCGCGATCGCCGTCGGCTTTCGCGACATGGTGATGTCCGGCGAGCTTGTTCCGGCCGAATTTCGCACGATTTCCCGCGCCCTGTTCGGGGTCGCATCCGCTTCGTTGCTAGGTATCGGCCTTGCCGTGCTGGGGGATCTGTTCCCATCCTTTCGCCGCGGCTTTGCGCCCATCGCCGCGCTGGTGCAACCCATCCCACCCGCGGCCCTCGTGCCCATGGCTGTCTTCATGCTCGGACTGGGACCCAAGCTCTATGCCTTCATCGTCATCCTGGTCACAGTCTGGCCTCCGTATTTCAACGGCGTGGCGGCGCTCGCAAGCGTATCTGATGTCCAGATCCGCACCGGCCAGATGCTAGGGCTGAGCCGGTGGCAGATTCTGCGGCAAATCAAACTTCCCGCCGCCATGCCGGAGATATTCGCGGGTATCCGCTATGCCTCGAGCATCAGCCTGATCGCGGTTGTCGTTGCCGAAATGCTTGCTGGTCACGACGGCCTGGGTTTCCTGCTCATCCGCAAAGCCTTCGCCATTCGCATCCCTGAGGTTTACGCGCTGATGTTCGTCTGTGCCCTGAACGGCCTGATCATGAACACGGCCGTCAATGGATTGCGCTGGAGATTGGCCGGATGGCAGTTGCGTATGGCGGGGCAGACGGCATGAGCGTTTTACCCAATCGCCAAGGCTACAGTGCTCTCGTCCTGCCTGTCGTTCTTCTGCTCGCCTGGCAGGTTCTGGCGTGGCGCGCGTCGACGCCGCTGTTTCCCGGTCCGGGGCAGGTGGCGGTTTCCATCTGGCGGCTCTATCCGCAGATCGTCGCGCAGATTGGCTACACCTTGATGCGCGCTGCAGCTGGCTTCTTGGTCGCTGCGGTCATCATGATCCCTCTGGGCATCCTGCTTGGTCGCCTGAAGACGGTTGGGTCTGTGCTGGAACCGATCCTGGACATGCTGGCGACATTGCCGCCACCGGCTGTCGTCCCGATCGTCATGCTCTTTGCTGGAGCCGGCGATGCCGCGAAAATCGCGGTCATTGCCTATGCCGCCGGCATTCCGCTGATCATGAATGCCTATGAGGCATCCAAGACCCTGCACCCGATGGCGACGCTGGTGGCACGTTCCCTGCGCCTGCGGCGTCTCGAAACGATGGCGTTCATCGACCTGCCGGCGTCCCTGCCGATGATCGCGACCGGCGTTCGCCTGGCTGTCGCCTCGGCTTTGCTGGTCAGTGTCACGGCGGAAATGCTGCTCGCCACCAACGGCATCGGTGTCTTCCTGCAGCGCCAGCAGGAGAATTTTCAAATCGCCAATGGATTGGCAGCTATCGCCTTCATTTCCATCGTCGGCCTGATCGTCAACGACCTCGTCCAGCGACTGGAGCGACGTCTGCTCTTTTGGCACTACCGCCTGGACCTGCACAATGAGAGGTGACTGATGCGCCGGAACGTCCTTTTTATCATGTGCGACCAGTTGCGTTTCGACTATCTCAGCTGCGCCGGACACAAGACACTGGCCACACCGAACATCGACCGTCTTGCCAGCCGCAGCGTGCGTTTCACCAACGCCTACGTGCAGTCGACGGTTTGCGGTCCGTCGCGCATGAGCGCCTATACGGGACGCTATATGCGGTCGCACGGTTCGACCCAGAACGGTGTCCCGCTGCGCGTGGGAGAACCCACGCTTGGCGATCACCTGCGCGAGATCGGCGTCCGCTGCGCGCTGATCGGCAAGACACACATGACGGCAGACCATGAGGGCATGGAGCGTCTCGGCATCAGCGCGGATTCCATTATCGGGATCCATCTTTCTGAATGCGGATTCGAGCCCTATGAGCGCGACGACGGGCTTCATCCGTCAAGCAGCTACGATCCCGACCCGGCCTATGACGCCTATCTGCGAGAGCAGGGGTTCGATGCCGAAAACCCATGGGAACATTGGGCCAATTCCGGCGAAGGCAAGCAAGGCGAGAACCTCAACGGCTGGCTGCTGGTCCATGCTGACAAGGCCGCCCGCATCCCGGAAGAGCATTCCGAGACGCCCTACATGACGCGTCGCGCGATGCGCTTCATCGAGGAGGCCGAGGCTGCGAAGCAGCCTTGGTGCGCGCATCTTTCTTACATCAAGCCACACTGGCCCTATATCGTACCCGCGCCTTACCACGCCATGTATGACAGGGATGACGTGCAGCCTGCGGTCCGCAATGAAGGTGAGCGCGTCGCGCCGAACCCGGTCTATGAGGCCTTTCAGCAGGAGCGTTATTCGCGGAACTTCTCTCGGGACGAAGTCAGGGAGAAGGTGATCCCTTGTTACATGGGGCTGATCAAGCAGATCGACGATCAACTCGGCCAGCTGTTCGCCTTCATGGAAGAGCGTGGTCTGTTCGAGAACACGATGATCGTCTTCACGTCAGATCATGGCGACTATCTCGGTGACCATTGGCTCGGCGAGAAGTACATGTTCCACGATGTTTCGGTCAAAGTACCGATGATCATCTACGACCCTTCGAGGCAAGCCGACAGTACCCGCGGCACGACCTCGGATGCGTTGGTCGAGATGATCGATCTGGCCCCGACGTTTCTCGATCATTTCGGCGGCAAACCAAAGTTCCATGTGCTGGAGGGAAGGTCTCTGGCACCGCTGCTGCATGGACCGAAGCCGGAAAACTGGCGGCGTTACGCAATCAGCGAATACGACTATGGCGCCGATCTGGCGCGGCTGAAACTCGACCTTCCTCTCAGCGACTGCCGTCTCTTCATGATCACGGACGGACGCTACAAACTGATCCATGGCGAAGCTGTGCCGCCGATGCTGTTCGATCGAGCGAATGATCCGCATGAGCTCAGCGACCTGGGGCAGAAACCTGAGTTCGCGGATGTCGTCGCGATTTTACGGGGAGCCCTGTTCCACTGGCTGGTTACACCGAAGAACCGCATCACCGTTGAAGACCGTTGGCTCACAGGAGATGACGACAAGCTGCGCCATTTCGATCCCGCCATCGTGCCGGGTATCCTTATCGGCTACTGGGACGAAGACGAACTCGCCGGCGAACACGAGGCCCGAAGCGAATGGCTGAAAAATCAAAAGAACTGATCAGCAAGGCGTGATGCGAGACAGCCTGGTTCGGTGGTGTTAAATCTGCTTCGAGTTGTATCGAAACTCGTTCGGCGTGCAGCGAAAGTTGGCTCTGAAGACGGCGTGGAAATATTGCACGCTCTGAAAGCCGACAAGGCCGGAGATCTCCTTCAAGGAGAGATCACCTTCCTGCAGCAGCTTCTTGGCTTCGTTCAGACGATACTGAATGAGGTATTTTTTCGGGCCGATACCGACGTGCAGCCGGAACAGCTTGCGGAATTGAACCAGGCTCAGCCTGTTTTCGGCAGCCAGGCTCTCGACGGAGATGTCCTGGCTGTAGAAGTCGCGGATTTTCAGCAGTGATTTGCTGATGCGGTGATCCAGTTGCTCCTCACGCGGATGCAGATGGGCGCCGTTGAGAACCTCATTGACCAGGAGCGTCTTGAGGAAGGCGGCGCCCCAGATCTGGCCGGACTGCTCTCCGGTGTTGAAAACGGTGACGAAGCTGCGCAGCTCGTCGAGAACGGCATCGCCGCCGCGCAACCGCCCCTGGGCTTCAGCAAAGAAGTTGAGAAGGGGCACCTGCCAGACATTGGTGATGTGGCAGTGGATGGCGATCATCTCCACGTTGTCGCAGCCGTCGCCGAGCTCGACCATATGCTCGACATTGTCGCGAAGCATGATGAATTCGCCGCGTTCAGCCGTGTGAACTTTGCCCTCGCTGCTAACCTTGATCACGCCGCTGAGCGGAAACAGGAAGAAGCTGTCGTTCACCTTGCGCCATGGCAATGACCATGGCCTGGCAAGGCGCCAGCAGATCGCCGTCAGGATATCGACCCTGAATTCGCCGATGATCCACTGGATGCGTTCGCTGTGCTCCGGCGCGAGCGCCGCGGTCAATTTGTCGGACTCTTCAGCCATTCCCCCTCCCAGTGCCGAAAACCGCAACGATACGCCGTTTATTTACCTAGTCCCGCCTTCCAGCGCTGTTTAGCGTGCCTGCGTTAGACGAAACGGCGGGCGCCCGCAAACGCGCCATTCATAAGAGACTCGCAAGCGAAGACAAGGCGGCACGGACAGGCGGAACGACATCACGAACCGATGCGGCGCGGTCCCGGATTTCATTTCAAGGAAACGACATGACGACTACCGATGCGCCCAGTCGGGCGAACACGCTCGGTTTGATTTCCACCGGTTCGACAATGCATGGCGGGCGTATCGATACCCATCATCATATCCTTCCGCCTGCCTATGCAGCATGGCTCGACCGTCACGGCATCCGCGATGGCGACCGGCCGCTGCCACAATGGAGCGTACAAGGTGCGCTCGACCTCATGGACGACAATGGCATCGCGGCCAGCGTGTTGTCCGTCTCGACGCCCGGTGTTCATCTCGGCGACCACGCCGAAGCCCGTCGCATGGCACGGATCGTCAACGAATTCACAGCTGGGATCGTCAGCCGCCGTCCGGAGCGTTTCGGACATTTCGCGACGCTGCCGCTGCCCGACGTCGACGGTGCGCTCGAAGAGGCCGCTCATGCCTTCGATTGCCTCGATGCCGACGGTATCGTGCTGCTTGGCAATGTCGGCGGAACCTATCTCGGAGACGCCTCGCTGGACCCGCTGATGGCGGAACTGGACCGCAGGGACGCGACGATCCTCGTGCATCCCTGCGCGCTGCCGGGAGCGGAGGTGCCGGGGCTTCCCGCCTATGCGGCGGACTTCCTGCTGGACACCACGAGAGCGGCGATCAATCTGGCCCGGTCCGGGTGCCTGGAGCGGTTTCCGAGATTGAAGATCATCCTGTCGCATGCCGGCGGTTTCCTGCCGTTCGCCGCGCAGCGACTGGCAGCGTCCTGTTCGGTCGACGGCGACAGCGAGGCAGGTATTGCCAGACTGAAACGCTTCTACTTCGACACCGCCTTGTCGAGTTCGTCTTATGCCCTGCCGAGCCTGCTTTCCTTTGCCGAGCCGACGCACATAACATTCGGCAGCGACTGGCCTTTCGCCACCAAGGAGCGCTCCGCATTCTACAGGCAGGTGCTGGATGATTATCCGCTGACGGCAGCGCAGCGCGACGCCATCGGCCGCGGCAATGCGGAGCGCCTGCTGCCGCGGCTTGCCCATGCGCCTAGCAGACGCACCAATGGATGACTTCGTCTACAGCATCAATCCGGGCCGAGTGGTTTTCGGCACCGGGACGCTGGCGCGCCTGAGCGACGAGGCGGAACGGCTCGGCATCCAACGTGCCCTGGTGGTCAGCACATCTTCGCAGCGTCAGGTCGAGCAAGCCGTTTCGCATCTGGGAATGCGTGCGGCCGGGGTTTTCACCGGCGCGAAAATGCATACGCCATTGCCCGTCACCGAGGCGGCGATGGCGGCGCTTGCCGCTTGCGACGCCGACGGAATTGTCGCGATCGGGGGCGGGGCGGCGATCGGTCTCGCCAAGGCGCTGGCGCTGCGCACCGATCTTGCCCAGATCGCCATTCCGACCACCTATGCGGGGTCGGAAATGACGGCCATCCTGGGTGAGACCGACAACGGAAAGAAGGTGACGCGGACAAGCGGCAGGATCCTGCCGGAAGCCGTGATCTACGACGTTGCGCTGACTTTCAGCTTTCCAGCCTCTCTCTCGGGCGCCAGCGGTCTCAATGCGATCGCCCATGCCGTCGAGGCACTGTATGCGCGCGACCGTAATCCGATCATCGACCGACTGGCCATGGAAGGCATTTCGGCGCTTGCCAAAGCATTGCGGCGCATCGTTCAAGAGCCACAGGACCATGATGCACGGACGTGGGCTCTCTACGGCGCCTTTTTGTGCGGAAGCTGTCTTGGATCCGTCGGCATGGGGCTTCATCACAAGCTTTGCCACACGCTCGGCGGCCTGTTCGACCTGCCTCATTCGCAGACCCATGCAAGCGTGTTGCCGCATGCTGTCGCCTACAATGCGAGTGCGGCGCCACACGCCATGGCCGGGATCGCCGCCGCACTCGATGCGCCCGATGCTGCCCTCGGCCTATACGATCTTGCCGGTGCGGTCGGGGCGAACCGCTCGCTCGCCGAGCTCGGCATGGCACGCCATCGTCTCGATGAAGCCGTGAGCCTCGCGCTGCAGGATCCGTACTGGAACCCTCGTCCGCTGGAACGGGAAGGCATCCGTTTCCTGCTCGAACGCGCTCTCGAAGGGGCGCCGCCACAGGCTTGATCTGTACTGGCAAAATCCACGCGCTGCCGAAAACCGCAATAGTTCATCGTTTGTCAAACTATCCACTGTCGTGGACGGACATTAATCATGGCTGTCGATGAAGATGTGGAATGCATTTTATTCTAGGGAGTCGAATGTGAGTGCTTATGGAATTCATCACGTAACCATTTTCTGCGGTGACGCGCAGCAGAACGTCGATTTTTACACGGATGTACTGGGCCTGCGTTTCGTCAAGAAGACGGTCAATTTCGACGACCCTGAAGTCTATCATTTCTATTATGGGGACGAGGGCGGGCGGCCCGGTTCGATCATAACCTTTTTTCCGTCAGAGAAGGCTGCGGGCCAACTCGGTGCCGGGCAGGCGATGGAGACCAGCTATCGCGTGCCGGCAAAAGCCATCGACTACTGGGTTCGACGCCTGGCTGAAAAGGGCGTGAGTGCAGATCCCGTTGAACGGCGTTTTGGCGAGATGGTCTTGCCGTTCCGTGATGGCGACGGAGTCCGCCTGGCCCTGGTCGGCGTGCATGGAGCCGAGGTCGAGCCGGCATTCGCTGGCGCGGACGTATCGCAGGAACATGCGCTGCGCGGTTTCCACGGTGTCAGCTTGCTGGAGCGCGATGCGGCGCAGACGGCTGCAATCCTGAGCGATGTGCTGGGCTTCACCCCGGTCGCCTTCGAAGCATCGGTGACACGGTTCCAGGCCGGTGACACCATCTGTGGCGGCATCATTGACATCCATGTCGACCGAACCGCACATGAAGGCCGACTGGGGCCGGGTTCCATCCATCATGTCGCCTTTCGCGCTGCCGACGATGGCCAGCAGGCTGAAATGGCAAGGAAGCTCGCCGAAACGCATGCCCTTACGGTGACACAACAGCTGAACCGCAACTATTTCCGATCGATCTATTTCACCGAACCCGGCGGGGTGCGTTTCGAAATCGCGACCGACGAGCCGGGTTTCGCGGTTGACGAGCCGGTGTCCGATCTCGGCCGGAACCTGAAGTTGCCGCCCTGGCTGGAAGCTCGCCGCCCGGCGATCGAAGCAGCGCTGCCCAGCATCGACTGACATGTCGTTACCATCATTGGCTGCGACCGGGTGTGCATCCGGTCGTCGACCGCTCCAGTTCGCAATGGCGTTGTCCGCGGGAATTCCGACATGACCAGCCCGGAGCTTTCGTTCGTTCATCAGTTCGTGCCGGGAAAGGGGGTGCCGATCCTCCTCCTGCATGGCACTGGCGGCGACGAGAAGGCGCTTTTGCCATTCGGCAAATCGGTCGCGCCGGCAAGCCCCTTGCTGTCGCCGCGCGGGAAGGTGCTCGAAGACGGAAAATGCCGGTTCTTTCGGCGGTTTGCCGAAGGCGTGCTGGATGAGGAGGACGTTCGTCGGCAGGCCGAGGCGCTGGCCGACTTCATCGATGCGGCACGTGCTTTCTACCGATTGCCGCCACCGCTGGCGGTTGGCTTCTCCAACGGTGCAAACATTGCGGCTGCCATGCTCCTGTTGCGACCGCAGGTGCTTGCCGGTGCGGCGCTCTTGCGCCCCATGCAGCCTCTGCGGGAACCTCCCGTGTCCGACCTCGCCGGAAAATCCGTTCTTATCGTTGCGGCGGAAGACGACGCCATCATTCCTCCGGGCGATGGCGAGCGCCTCGAGGACAGCTTCCGGCAAGGTGGCGCGGCAGTCATGAGCCGGACATTGGCCGAGGTCGGGCATGAACTCTCGCCGATCGACGAGGACATCGTTGCTGCCTGGCTGCGCGGGCTGACGGGAAAGAGCGCGCTCTAGGTCTTTGCTACCATCGTCCTATCGAGGCGGCGTGCGGGCGTGATTGTCGCACGCCGCCATTGCATTTTCCGAAGCTGCTGGTGGGGTCGAGAGGCTGCGTCGGGCGCTGCGCGAGCGGCCGTGCCTGGCGGTGTCGGAGGCCATTCGGGCGTTTCATCTGTCGGTATCGAAAAATGCAATACTCTGCCGGTTGTTGGACTATTGGCGCTTCCGCCAAGCTGCCAGAAATCCAGCAGCAAATGTCGAGGCTCGTTTCGATCCATCGACACAAGGCGACAGCGAGCTCCGACTGCTAAGGAAGCTTTGGCTGTTGGCGAGAACAAGGGCGGACAAACCGCCCTCATGGAGGGGAAGAAATGATCTCGAGACGAACTGTTCTGGCAATGGGTGGCGGCCTGTCCTTGCTGCCATGGGTAGGAAAGCTGGCCGCGCAGGAAGCCAAGCAGCCTTCGGCGGGAGGCGTGCTTCGCGTTGCCGTCTATGACGACCCCAGGAGCATCTTTTCGCCGATCGAAACCGGCGACCTGGAACTGACGATCGGGTCCAAGATCTTCGAAACGCTGTTGCGTCTCAGGGCCGACAATTCATTCGAGGGCGTGCTGGCGGAATCGTGGAAGTATTCGCCGGATGGAACCCAGTACGAATTCCGGCTGCGCGACGGTATCCATTTCCACGACGGCAAGCCGCTGACGTCCGAGGACGTCGCGTTCTCGATCCTGCAACTTGGCAAGAAGTACAATGCCTTCGGCAGCACCTTGTTCGCCAATGTGACGTCGGCCGATCTGCCGGATGCGCGGACCGTCGTCTTCAAGCTGGCCAAGCCGATGCCGCCATTTCCGTTCCTCGGCATGCTGGCAGCATTCGGGCCGATTGCTCCGAAACACCTCTACGACGTCGCCGATGTCCTGAAGAACCCGCAGATCAACAAACCGGTCGGTTCGGGCCCGTTCCGGTTCAAGGAATGGAACCGCACCTCTTCGATCGTGCTCGACCGCAATCCAGAATATCGCGAAAAGGCGCAGCCCTACCTCGACCAGATCGTCTTCCGCATCATCACCGATCCGGGTGCCCGCGCCGCGGCGTTCGAGGCCGACGAGATCGATGCCGGCGTCAACAGCCCGGTCAGCAAGGCGGATCTGAAGCGCATCGCCGAACTGCCGTTCATCGCCGTCGATGCAACCGGCAACAAGGCAACCGAGGGCGTCAACGCGCTCGAGGTCAACCTGCGCAGGAAGGAACTGTCGGATGTGCGGGTTCGCCGCGCCATTTCCATGGCGATCGACCGTGCCTTCATCTGCAACGCCGTCTACTCCGGCATGGCCGCACCGGCGCGCGGACCGATCCGTTCCGACAGTTTCCTGTTCGAGCCCGCGCTGCCGGAACTTGCCCTGAACGTCGAGGAGGCAAACAAGCTGCTTGACGAAGCCGGCTATCCCAAGGGCGCTGATGGCTGGCGGTTTACGCTCAACATCGACCCGAACGGCGACGACCTCAACGTCATCGGCGAATACATCAAGCAGGCGATCGCCAACATCGGCATCAACGGCAACATCATCGTTTCCGACTACGCGACCCACAATGCACGCATCTATACCGACTACGATTTCGACCTCTCGATCCAGGTGATCAGCACATTGGTCGATCCGCAGATCTCGGTGTTCGACTACTACTGGTCGAAAGCCATCAGCAAAGGCCGCTGGCAGACCAATGCCACCGATTATCGCAACGAGGAGATGGACAAAGCCATCGACGTCGCGGAGTCGGCCATCGATCCCGACCAGCGCCTGGCGGCCGTTCGACAGATACAGACGATCGCGGCTCGCGATCTGCCGCTGATCCCGCTTGTCGAATATGAAAGTCACAACGTCTTCAACAAGCGGGTCCAGCTGGGTTCCACCGGACCGGTATGGCCGCTGCAGAACTGGGCAGATGCCTGGCTCGAGAAATGATGGACGCATCGTCATCGGAGGCGGTGCGAGGCCGCCGGAAAACAACTCCCTGGCCAGTTCAAGTGGTGTTGAACCGCTTGAAGCAGGCGATCCCGACGATCGCCTGCGTCCTGGTGGTCAACTTCTTCCTTGTCCGGCTGATCCCCGGAGATCCTGTCGATGCCTTCGTGGCCAAGGCGCAAGCGGCCGACCAGGTTTTCAAGGATCGCATCCGGCATGAAATGGGACTGGATGAGCCGATCTGGGTGCAATTCGGCATCTATCTGTCGAAGGTCGCCCATCTGGATTTCGGCTGGTCTTTCCAGAACTCGGCTTCGGTGCTCGACGTCATCCTGCTGCGGCTTTGGCCAACCGTGCTTCTGCTGGTGTCCAGCATTATCGTTTCGCTGCTGGGCGGGGTGTTCCTGGGGGTGACGGCCGCGCGCTACAGCCAGACCTGGAAAGACCGGACGATCGCATTCATGTCGATGGTTCTCTATGCAATGCCTGCCTTCTGGATCGGCCTCAGCCTGATCGTCCTGTTTTCGGTCAAGCTGCGGCTGCTGCCGGTGGGTGGTTTCGAGACGGTCGGCTCCGGCAAGACCGGAATTGCCTATGCGCTCGACGTTGCGCGTCACATGACGCTGCCCGCGCTGACCCTTGGGTTGTTCTACCTTGCCGTCTACACGCGGCTGGTCAGGGCCTCGATGTTCGAGCTGCTCGACAGCGATTTCGTCCGCACCGCCCGGGCCAAGGGCCTTTCGGAGCGGACGGTGTTGTGGCGGCATATGCTTCCCCACGCCTTGCTGCCGCTGCTGACGCTGGTGGGAGTACAACTGGGCTCATTGCTGAGCGGAGCGATCGTCATCGAGACGGTGTTCAGCTGGCCGGGGCTCGGGCGGCTGACCTTTCAGGCCGCATTGCAGCGCGACTACAACGTTCTGCTCGCCATCCTGCTGATGAGCACCGTGCTGGTCGTCTGCGCCAACCTGATCGTCGACCTGCTGTCTGCCTGGATAGACCGGCGCATGGACGTGAACTGACATGGCATCGCTCCTGCAATTCTGGCGCCGGTACCGGCAAAATCGCGGCGCGGTCCTCGGGCTGGCGATCGTGCTGACGGCCGCCGTGATGGCGCTGCTGGCGCCCTGGCTTTTCCCCGGGGATCCACGCCGTATCGCCGGCGCTCCTTACATCGCACCGTTCGTGACCTGGCAGTTTCCGTTCGGCACGGACCAGCTCGGGCGGGATATCTTCGTGCAGCTGTTCTACGGGGCTCGCGTTTCCTTGCTCGTCGGCATCGCGGCAAGCCTGGTGACGGCGCTGATCGGCTGCACCATCGGTGCACTGGCCGGATATTACGGCGGCCGGCTGGGCGCCTTGTTGATGCGGGGCACCGAAATGTTCCAGACGATCCCGGACATCATGCTCGCGCTTGTTCTGGTGACCATCCTGCAAGCCTCGCTGCTCAGCGTCATCATTTCGATCGCCATCGTCAGCTGGACGACGGTGGCGCGCGTGACGCGTGCGGAGTTTCTCAAGTTCCGCAGCCAGGATTTCGTGCTCGCCTGCGTTGTCATGGGCATGCCGAGCTGGCGCATCATCGTCGGCCAGATCTTTCCGAACGTGCTGCCACCAATCGTGGTGATGACCTCGATCATCGCCGCCGGCGCGATCCTTGCGGAATCATCGCTTTCCTTCCTTGGGCTGGGTGATCCGAATTCGGTTAGCTGGGGCATGATGACCGGCGCGGGGCGCAGCGTGTTTCGCAATGCCTGGTATGTGTCCGGCATTCCCGGACTGGCGATCCTGATGGCCGTCCTCGGTATCAACCTTGTTTCGGACGGCCTCAACGATGCGCTCAATCCCAGACGGAGGGAGCGTTGAAATGGCTGTCCTGAAGGTCGAGGATCTGTCGGTGCAGTTCGCCACGGCTCAAGGCGTCGTGCGTGCCGTGGACGGGCTGAGCTTTGAAATACGCGCCGGCGAGACGCTGGCGGTGGTTGGCGAGTCCGGTTCCGGCAAATCTGTCACGGCATTGGCGATCATGCGGCTGTTGCCGCGGCATGGCAGCACGCGGATCTCCGGTCGGGTCCGGCTCGGCGAACGCGACCTTGTCGGTTTGTCGGACGCCGAGATGCAGACAGTCCGTGGCAACAAGGTGTCCATGGTGTTCCAGGAACCGATGACCTCGCTCAACCCTCTGATGCGGATCGGGGATCAGATCGAGGAAGGCATCAGGCGCCATCAGAAAGTCTCGGCCGCGACCAGTCGCCGGCGCGCCATAGACCTGCTGGACCAGGTTCGCATCGCCGATCCGCATCGCCGTGTCGATGAGTTTCCGCACACATTGTCAGGCGGCATGCGCCAGCGCGTGATGATTGCAATGGCGCTTGCATGCGAGCCGAAATTGCTGATCGCGGATGAGCCGACGACGGCGCTCGACGTCACCGTTCAGGCGCAGATCCTGGAATTGCTGGCGACCCTGCGCAAGACGATGAACATGTCGATGCTGCTGATCACGCACGACCTTTCGATCGTCGCCGACACCGCCGACCGGACGCTTGTGATGTATGCCGGGCGCATGGTCGAGGCGGCGGCAACCGGCGAGATCCTGGGGCGGCCCGCCCATCCCTATACGCGGGGCTTGCTGGGGGCATTGCCGAAGCCGCGCATGGCGGGCCGGCTGCGCGAGCGCCTCACCGAGATCCCAGGCACGGTTCCACCCCTGCACACATTGCCGGCGGGTTGCTCTTTTGCCGAGCGGTGCCAAAGCGCCGATGCCGTCTGCCGCACTGACCGACCCGAGGCCAGGCCGGTGGCGCACGACCGGCAGGCCGCTTGCCACTTTGCTGTCGCGGAGGCGATATGACGCCGCTTCTTTCGGTCGAAGACCTGCACAAGCATTTTCCGGACCGCATCGGCGCGCTGCGCGCCGTCGATGGCGTTTCGTTTCTGATCAAGCCGGGTGAGACGCTCGGGCTGGTTGGTGAGTCCGGCTGCGGTAAATCCACTGTCGGCCGCACCATCCTGCGGCTGTACAAGCCGACCAGCGGCCGCATCGTCCTTGAAGGAAGGGATATCGCTCCGCTGGAGGAGGGCGCATTGCGGCCGCTACGGCGCGATGTCCAGATGGTGTTCCAGGACCCGTTCAGCAGTCTCAACCCGCGCTCGAGGATCGGGCGGATCCTTGCAGAGCCTTTCATCGTCTGGGGCGAGGGCCGTGCGCGCGACCGCAGGGATCGGGTCATCGCGTTGCTCGAACGTGTGGGGCTGGGGGCGGAGGCGGCGGATCGCTATCCGCACGAACTGTCCGGCGGGCAGCGTCAGCGCGTCGGGATAGCAAGAGCGCTGGCGCTGAAACCAAAACTGATCGTCTGCGACGAGGCAGTCTCGGCGCTCGACGTTTCGGTGCGGGCGCAGATCATCAACTTGCTGGTCGACCTGCAGCGCACTCTTGGAATTGCCTACCTGTTCATCTCGCATGATCTCGCCGTGGTCGAACACGTGTCCGACCGCGTGGCGGTGATGTATCTTGGCAGGATCGTCGAGACCGCGAGCGCCGACCAGCTGTGGTCGAACCCGATCCACCCATATACGCGTGCGCTGTTCGATGCCTCGCCGAAACTGCCCGCGGCCGTCGGGCAGAAGCGCGCTGTGCTCGAAGGAGACCTGCCGAGCGCGCTGGATCCACCCCCAGGCTGTCGTTTCCACACCCGATGCCGGTTTGCGACCGACATATGCCGGCGCGTCGAACCCGCTGCCTGGCAGGCGGCGCCCGGGCACGTGGTTGCCTGTCATCATGCCGAGGCGCTTGCGACTGCCCAGGCTACACCCATCGCTCAGCAAAACGGTTTTCTGAAAGGCAGCAGACATGACAACGCATCCGCTCTCTGACGTACAGGTCGGTGCCGCCATGAAGGCACAGACGGACGCGCACTACGCGGTGCATTTCGCCAATCGGGAATTGGTAAAGCGCGATTGGCGCGATCCTGTCTATGTGGCCGCAAGACGAGCTCTCGAAAGCGTCAATGTCGGGCTCTATACGGCAAAATGGCAACTCGGCCGGATCGACGGCACCTATGCGGATTTCGCCTCGCCGCTGGTTGCGGACGAAAACCTAAACAAGGTGGTGTCGGATTTGCAGGCGATCAAAGCCATGGCGGACAGGATTGCCGAAGCCTGCCGGGCCGACGAGATCATCGAATATGGCGAAACTCGCGTGGCGAGAAAGGCAGGCACCGAAACCGAATTCTCGGGCGAGATCCCGTTGGTGCCTTCGATCTGTCCTGTCGTCGTGTTGCAGGGGTCGAACCTCGACATGGGTCGTCAATATGCGCAGCAGGTCATGGAGATCTACGGCGACTGGATTTTCAGGCAGCAGGCAGAACGGGTGCTGACCACCGCCGAACGCGATGCGATGCGCAATTGGGAAGCGGAACTGCGCAAATACATGCCGGAGATACTGGATTTCGCCCGGGGTTGGGCTGAGGGCGCGACGGCTGCCGGCGTTGCCATGGCCTATGACAATGTGCTGGCGATCTGGACCGGAACGCGGCCTTTTTCGACGGAAGTCCGTCCCTTCGCCTTCGGCCACACCGACAAGGAAAATGACAAGACCATCGCCGCCTATCTCGGCGTCGGCACCGAGGCTGGAAGCCAGTTGAAAGGCGAGATCACGGACATGTGCAGCGGTGTCTGCGCATGGGGTGCGGCAACGACCGACGGCAGGCTGGTCGCTGCAGCGACCACCGATCACGACTGCACGTTCCAGGCGACCATCGTGGCCTTCCCGGACGAAGGCAACAACTTCATCTACACACCGTTTTCAGTGAAAGGCTCCATCCCGGTCATCGGCCGCGACTACATGGGCGGCCACCCTGGCATGAACAGCAAAGGGGTCGCCTATGTTCATCATGGCGGCGCGAGCACCGGTGAGCCAAAGGAGCAGTGGGGATTCGGGGTGCGGCGCGGCCCGGCCACCTTCCATGCCTTGCAGTTCGCCAACAGTGCGGCCGAGGCGCGCGATATGCAGCTCTCCTATCCGGTCGGCGATGCGGGTATCACGCTCGGCACGGCCGGCGGCATGTGGGCCGACAGCAAACAGGGCTACAGTTTCGAGGCGCGCAGCGGCGCCCCGGCAAAGCCGAATCCGATCATTCGAGAGGCGACATATGACGCGCTCGGCAAGGCCTATGACTTCCTCTACGCCAACAACAATGCGCTCAGCCCCCGTTCGGGGCATCTCAATGGTGCGCCGTCCTACGGTTACCAGTACTCGCTCGCCGGCGGCTGGTTCACCTTCGACCCGAAGGTCATCTATGAGGATACGGGCAGCATCGCGATCAGGCGTCTATTGACCAAGGAAAGCGAGGGCCGCAACCGTTTCCACTACAAGACGATGATGGAAGGTTACGGTCGCGTCGATTTCGACTATCTGACCGCGCTCTACCGGACCGGCGGCGCAATACCCGAAGGTGATTTCGACGAGGTGAGCGAGCGCTGGAACGCGGGCGAGCAATGGGATTGTTCCCCGGCGCATCGCTCCATTGCCAGCACCTTCGTCCTCAAGCCGGACGACCAGGACACCGGCAGCTATTTCGCGTGCATCGGCCCTGCTGACCGTGGCCTCAATTGCCGCGATCCCGGGCACGGCTACTATTACTACGACGAGACGAACACGTTCTGGGAACTGACCCTGGCAGGATCACCACGGGATGTGTTGTCGAGGGCACGGGACAGGGCGAAGGCGCTCGTCGCCGAAGCGGGAGCTGCGTTGCGCAACTTCGACGGATGTCCATCCGGCGCCGTGGAACTGCAAGGGCTGTTGCAGGCGGCTGAAAAGGAGCTGGAAAGCAGTGGTGATCTGGATGGTGAAGGCCACGATGAACGGCTCGCCGGGCTTGCGCGGCAGGTCCGCGCGATGACCAGGGCGCAGGTGCGCGCCAAACAGGTGATCGAGGCTGTCATCCGGCCAGCAAGTCTGCACGAGGCCGCCGTTCCGGCTTCGTGACGTTTTTCGTCCGTTCGAAATCTCAGCTGTGGCGATCCTGTGAGGGATCGCCACAGCTTTTTGTGTCGCAGCGGTCTGGAAACGGCCGGCAGTGTGGGCCGCGCGCCAGGTGCGCCTTTCGCGAACATGCGACGGCATCGAAAAACGCAATACTTTGCCGGTTGTTGGACTATGTGCGCCCCACCCAGGGTGACAAAAATAGTCAAGTAAGAACAAGCACCCGTCGCCGCGATCCGACGTCACGATCAGGCTCGCCAAAGAAGAGGTGCGATTTCGCGAAAGGCTTTTTCGGCTTTTCGCCGCTGCGTATCCGCCATTTCTGCTGAGGGGCAAAAGGCGGAGCATCGAGAGATGCCATTTTCACCACACTGCTGAGGACGTGCCGGGCAAAAGCTTCGGCGCGGGGGGAGGGCTCGTGCCCAAAGGCACATCTCAACGGGATCCATAGGGAGGCCGATCCGATCGCGCCTTCCGTTTCATCGCGGAACAACGCGCCGGACGGCGCGCCGAAACCCAAATTTTCCATTCATTTTGCCAATTTCTGGGGGTCAGGAATGAACATCAAAAATCTTCTTCTCGGTTGCGCTGCCGCTCTGGTCGCCGTGCCGCCTTCTCATGCGGCGGACGCCGTTCTGGTCGCGGAGCCGGAACCCGCCGAATATGTCAGGATCTGCGACGTCTATGGCTCGGGCTACTTCTACATTCCGGGGACGGAGACGTGCCTGCGCATCGGCGGCTATGTCCGCTACGACATCGGCTTTGGCGACGGTGGCACCTTTAACGGCGTCAACCATGTGCCGGACCAGATGGGGAAGGGTACGCACTCGACCTGGAAGAAGCAGGCGCGCCTGCAACTCGATACGTCGACGGGACAGGAGACCGAGTTCGGGACGCTGAAGACTTTCACGATAACCCGCTTCGACTTCGGCAACAGCGGCGGCGACTATGCCGATCCGGATGGCCCCGGCCCGCTGTTGCCCGGAACCCGGTGGCGGGCACGAAACAAAGACATCACTCTGACCGCTGCCTGGATTCAACTGGGCGGCCTGCGCGTCGGCAAGGATGACTCAGCGTTCGATTCCTTCGTCGACTACGCCGGCAACGTCATCCAGGATTCCTTGATCCCTTATGGCGGCTTCGACAGCAACCTTGTCCAATACAACTTCGATGGCGGCGATGGCCTCAGCGGGGTGATCTCGCTGGAGCAGGGATCGGACGACGGTTCCGGCGACAATTCGATCGACAGCTACGTTCCGAATGTGGTCGGCGGCGTCAAATACAAGCAGAGCTGGGGCACGCTCACCGCTGTCGGCGCTTATGACAGCAACTATGAAGAATGGGCCGGCAAGGCGCGTGTCGATCTCACTGTGACACACGGGCTCAATCTGTTCATTCTTGCGGGCTACGGCACGGACAGGAATGCACCACGCAACTTCTTCAAGGAGTGGGGTGGCAACTGGGCACTCTGGGCAGGCGGAACCTACACCATAAACGACAAGACCTCACTCAATGCCCAGGTCTCCCTGGACGACAGCCGGAACCTGGCTGTTGCCGCCAACATCAAATACGACTTCGTCCCCGGCTTCCGGGTAACCGCCGAAGCCGACTTTCTGCATGTCGGTGCCAAGGACGGTTCGAGCTGGAGCGGGGCGGTGAAGAAAAACAACGTCGGCGGCATTGTTCGTTTCCAGCGTTCATTCTGACGACAGCCTCATCGTTGCTTTCGTGCCAGGCCCGGCGGTTTCGATATCATCCGCCAGGCCTGGTTTATGCGATGGCAGCCTTGGAAATGAACGATCCGGGTCGCCCAGGTTTGGAAGAGCCTAGCATTTCGCCGGACACGAGGTGGGATACTATGAGGCCGCTTTGGCTAAACCCTTGATAGTGCGCGCCGGAAAAACATATCCCAGCCGGGAATAATCAATCCTGTCGCGCGGTCTTCTGCATGAGTGATCCGCGCCAGGAAGGTTACCATGCATTGCAGTCACCCCGACACGACTTGCCTGCGTGTCGTCGATTTCGCGAATGCCAGGCGTTTTTTCGGCCAAACGGGACTATCCTCGATCATGCGTCATGATTTCTGCGCGAATGCCGGGAGGCTGCGGGAAATGCGTGTGATATCGTCATGTTGAACGGTGAGGCGCAGGCACGCTTCAGCCAGGTGGTCATGCCCCATCTCGGTGATGCGCTTGCCCTGGCGCGCTGGCTGACCGGAAGCGCGGCCGACGCCGAGGATGTCGTGCAGGACGCCTGTGTGAAGGCTTATGCGGGGATCGGCGGTTATGCCGGCGGAAACGCGCGGGCATGGCTTTTGACGATTGTGCGCAACGCTTCTTATACATGGCTTGCCCGTAACCGGCCCCGTGACATCATAGCGGTTGGCGATCTGAACGATCTTGACGACATGAGCGCGGAATACCGGGACCAATCTCCTGACAAGGACAGCCCGGAAGCCAGTCTGATTGCCAAAGCCGATCTGGCAGCACTGGAGCGAGCGATAGCCACACTGCCGGAACCGTTCCGCGAGACACTGGTGCTGCGCGACATAAATGGCCTGAGCTATCGCGAGATTGCCGACATGCTCGACGTACCGATCGGCACTGTGATGTCGCGGCTGGCGCGAGCGCGTGGCCAGTTGATGTCTGACCTTGGGAGAGCGCGATGACTGCGCATAAAGATGGATTGCCTGAGGACAAGGCAGAAATGACGATGCTGCTGCATGCGCTGGTCGATGGCGAGCTTGATGCCGCCACCGCATTGACGATGGAGCGGCGTATCGCCGCCGATCCAGGGCTTGCCGCAGAACATGCACGCATTGCGGCTTTGCGGACGGTCGTGAGCGAACTGTCCAAGCCGCAGCCGACACAGGCCTTTCTGGAGCGCATCCAGGCAATCGGAGGTGCCGACAGCCGTCAGATCGCGCAGCCATCCGTCCTGCCTTTCCGCACGCCGCCATCGCGTGCAGGCCGGGGGTGGTCGGCGCGATCCGCGACGTTCGATTGGCGGGCCCTGGCCGCATCGATTGCCATCACCGCGGTGGTGGCAAGCGGCGCGACACAATGGGCAATGACGGGCGGCCAGGACGATTTTGCCGTGGCCGTGGCAAGCGGCCATCGCCGCAGCCTGCTTGCCGCCAATCCGGTCGATGTCGTGTCGTCGGACCGGCATACGGTCAAACCCTGGCTCGATGGACGGCTCGGCATGTCGCCACCGGCGCCCGACCTTGCCAAGGCGGGATTTGCGCTTGTTGGCGGGCGCGTCGAAGTCGTTGGCGGGCAGGCCATTCCCGCCCTGGTCTATCGGCACAATGAACACCTGATCACGCTTGTCGCCCAACCACGGAACGGCGGTGAGGCGATCAATCCGGTCGATCGTTCAGCGAACGGCTTCTCGATGGTGAATTGGAGCGACGGCGCCTTCAGCTATTGGGCGATTACCGACATGGAGCGGTCGGGCCTCGACGAGTTCGTCTCCCGTTTTCGCGCGGCAGCCGCAAGCTGATCCAACGCGCCACCTTCGTCCGCAGGCACATGCGGGACGAGGCTGCTCCCGCGTGTCTCGCGGCTTGCCGTCCCGTGGCCCGACATAACGAGGATAATCCAAAGAAACAGTCGAGGAGTGGGAATAAAACCAGAGCAATCAAGGTCTTGTCTGTAGCGGCGCCAAGACGGCACGCGTCAACCAAAGGAACGAGACATGATCAAGATAGCTCTTGCTACGCTCAGCATCCTCATTGCCGGCGGCAGCGCCTTCGCAGGCAGCGACCACTATGACCCCGGCAACATGCCAATGGCTGCAGTGGATCACGCGACGACCGCTTCCGTCCCCAGGCCCCACAAGAATGTCGACACCAGCATCAAGACTGGTGCCGCGGGCAAGGCCAAGATCGACACCATGGATTTCGGCCACGATCTCTGGGGCAACTGATTGACCGTCTCTGTTCGAGAAGCGGCGGAACCCCGCTTCTCGAACGGCGCTCATCCATGTGTGGAACCTGCCTCTGCGAGCCTGCTGAAAGAAAAGGCTTCTGGGTTGGGAATAAATCCGGAAGGCGGCAGGTCTTGTCATCAGGGTGAGTGGATCACCCGACTGCTTTCAAATCGTCGCATCAGACAAGAGAGATCACGATGTTCAACATGACACGTCGCATGGTGCTCGGATCCGCGGCAGCCGCCGCGGCTTTCGGAGTTGCCGGAAAGCTCGAATTCATCGCCCCCGCGTCAGCAGCCACGCCGGTAGAGCCGACCGTTGGCTTTTACCGCCACAAGGTCGGATCAGTCGAAGTCACGGCCATCTATGACGGCATCTGGCGCAAGCCGCACGATCCGACCTTCATCGCCAACGCCTCAGTCGACGACACCAAGGCCGCACTGGCAAAAGCCGGCCTGCCAACCGACTTCATGCCGATCCCACTCACTGTTGTCGTGCTCAAGATCGGCGACAAGCTGATCATGATGGATGCCGGGTCGGGTGTCGGTCAATGGCAGGCCAATGCCACCCATCTGCCGGCCAACATGGCTGCCGCCGGCATCGACTACAAGGCAATCGACACCATCATGATCTCGCATTTCCACCCCGATCATGTCTGGGGGCTGATGGAAAAGGGGAGCAATGCCCCGGTGTTTCCCAATGCCGAGCTGGTTGTCAACGCCAAGGAATACAAGTGGTGGACAGATCCGGGCCGCGTCGATCAGCTGCCCGCCGGCCGCAAGCCGGCCGGAAAGCGCATCGCGGAGAATTTCCCGAAATGGAAGAACTGGAAACTGGTCGAGGACGGTGCCGAAGTCGCTCCGGGGATAGAGCTGATCGCAGCGCCCGGCCATACGCCCGGCCATTCGGTTTTCCTCGTGGCTTCGGGCAACGAACAATACCTCGTTTCAGCCGACACCATGTATGTGCCGGCGCTGCTTGCTCCGCATCCGGAGTGGCAGGGCAGCTACGACCAGGATGGCCCGACCGCGATCGCCACCCGCCACAAGCTGATCGACCGGGTCATCGCCGACAAGATCAGGATCAGCGGCTCGCACTTTCCGTTCCCTGGAACCGGATCCTTCGTGAAAGACGGCAACGCTTACGGCTTCACGCCGACCGTCCAGAGTTGACGGCGGCTAGGGAGAAAGACAATGACAAAGTTTCTGGGAATGCTGTGCGGCATCTGCCTGATGGCATTGGCGACCGGGCTGATGCTGCCGCCGGCCTATGCGGTCGACGATGTTGAATCGACGGACGCCCCTGACCTGACGGCTGTGAGAGCGAAGATCGAAGCGAAGGACTATCAGGGGGCGCTGGCGGAGTTGCGTGACCTTGCCCAGGATACGCAGCAGCCCGATGTCTATAATCTGCTCGGCTTCACGCTGCGCAAGACCGGCGACTACAGCACCGCGCTTACCTACTACACCAAAGCGCTGGAGCTGAAGCCGGATCACAAGGCGGCCCGGGAATATCTCGGCGAGCTCTATGTCGAAACGGGCGATATGGCGAAGGCCAAGGAGCAGTTGGCCTCGCTGCAAAAACTCTGCCCGAGCGGTTGCGAGGAATTGGAGGACCTGCAGCAGGCGATCCAGACCAAGGTGACCAAATGAACGGTGAAGGGCGGGCGCACGGTGCCCGCCTTTCTTATTTTTGAACGGAGATGGTCATGCTGACGGTATCAAATGCCTGGAAAGCTCATCTGTCGGATTTCGTGCTGCTGGCAGCTCGCTTGCTGCTCGCCTTGATCTTCGTGCATGAAGGTTTCGCCCTGGCATTGAACTTCGCGGGCACGGTGAAGGCAATGAATCAGCTTGGGATCGGTCTTCCGCTCGTTCTGGCAACCATCGCGCTTCAGATCGCGGCGGGCTTATCCATAGGATTGGGTTTTCTCACGCGCCTCGGGGCTGTCGTACTCGGTCTTTTCTGCATCGCTACGGCGGGGTTGTTTCACACGAATTTCGCCAATCACAACGAATTGCTGCATTTCGAAAAGGATCTTGCCATTGCAGGCGGCATGTTCGCGCTCGCAATCGCAGGCGCTGGTGGATTTTCCCTGGATACGCTGGCTCGGCGCGTCCTGAAGGTCACCTCGATCCGTGCGACAGGCACGACCTAGGCGTCCGGCGTCACAAATCGATGATGAAACCACAACGTGGCTGCCAAGCGATCTCTCTAGGGGAGGCGCCGCGGCCGCAAGCATGCCCCTTATTGGAGGCTGCGATCGATACGGCCGCCGCGCATGGCAACCAGATCCTGCGCCGCTACGAGCAGATCCATAGGAGCGAGCCACTGCCATAAGACTTCTGCCTCCTGCCTTTGCCGCTCGGTGCCAGCGCCGGGCGGCTTCACATGGCGCGGCCAGTATGCCGGGTCGGTTTTGCGCTTCGAGCAAGCAGTCCGGCACCGCTCGTGAAGAAGCTTGACATGGCGGCTGTATAGGCGCGCCTTCGCCGACGAGGGTGTGGGGTAATGATCGCGCACCGGCAAACGGACTGCGCTTGTTGGGCGTTTCAATATATGTTACTTAACATGCTAATAAATCTGTCGGCATAGGTGTGAGGCAGCGTTGGAACTGTTGAGCTCTGCGGGTCTGCTCCACAAGGACAGGATACGGACTCCTTTCAGCCGCTGGGTCGACGATCTCCACTATACCTGCGGCAGCTTCCGTCCCCGCGCCATGGACACCAGCCTTGATATCCGTGGCGAAGCCCGGCGCATCAATGCCTGCGGCATGGAGTTTTCGCATATCTCCAACGACCTCGATCGTGTCGACCACGACTGGGACGATGTCCGCCGCGATGCCATCGAACAGCTGTTCCTGCTCGTCCAGCTCGAAGGCTCCTGCGGGGTGGAACATAACGGGCAACACAGCGCCCTGAATGTGGGTGACTGCATCCTGGTCGATTCCACCAAGCCGACGACGTTCCATTTCGGCGGCAAGTTCAGCAATCACCTGTCGCTCAATCTGCCCAGGCAGCTCATGTACTTCCACGGTGGCGACAAGCTCGACGTGGCGCGTACGCTCGAAGCCGCCGATCCAATGGCGGTCACGTTGCGGGCGTTGCTGGCCAAGGTCCTGTCGACGTCCGACAGCGATGTTCATGCGACGAACCTGCGCCAGCTCATGCTGGACGCCACCCGGCAGGCCTTCGTATCGGATATGAACAATTCGCTGTCGTTCGATTCGCTCAGCGAGCTGGCGTCAAGACGATTGCAGATGATCGACGTTCTCATCGATCAGCATCTGACCAGCCCATATCTGTCCGCGCAGTGGCTGGCCAAGCGGGTCGGGGTGTCCATGCGGGTGCTGCAATTGCATTTCCGCGATCTGGGCATGACGTGCACCACCTTCATCCGCGACAAGCGACTGCGTTTCGCCCGCGAGAAGATCAAGCAGCTGCACTATCAGAATGGTGCGCAGACCATCGCGGATGTGGCTTACTCCGCCGGCTTCAACGATCTTTCCTATTTCAATCGTTGCTTCAGGGAGCTGTTTGCTTGTGCACCCAGCGAGCTTCTGAAATCGGCTCCGCATAAGAACAGGGTGCATTAGCCCCCGTTGGAAGCTGATTTTCGAGCAATGTTTCAGGGTGTTAGGCAGCATCCGTCGGATCATGCTTTCCAGGATCGTTGACGTCGATTTTACGCTGGAGCCCATTTCGTATTTCGTTTCACTCCAAGACACAGCGGCCCTGCCGGTGTTGGTTGTGACGGTAAGGTCGCCAAAGAAGAACCCGCACGAAGGTCGGGGCAGGGGCGCGATCCGCTACATCTGGAGGAGAAACCACGGCTATGATTCCGGTGAAATTCAGTCGCGCTATTGCGGTCGCTCTGCTGACCGCCACGACGGCCCTGACGACCCATACGATTGCGCAGGCGCAGGAGCTTGTGCTCGGCGTTATCGGCAACAGCAAGGATCAGGTGCAGCCCTATACGCCGACCAGTTCGGCGTCTGCAGGCTCGATGTACAACCAGCTCTATGACGGCCTGACGGCTTACGATTCCAAGGGCGCGGTGGTGATGGAACTCGCCGAGTCCATGACGCCGAACGCAACCCTTGACGTGTGGACCGTCAAGCTTCGCCCCAACGTCAAGCGTCATGACGGCAAGCCGTTCACGGCCGACGACGTCATCGCCAGCATCAAGCACATGATGGACCCAGCGAACAACTTCGTCGTCTCCAGCCAGATCGACTTCGTCGACCCTGCCAAGATCCGCAAGGTCGATGACCTGACGATGGAGTTCACCCTCAAGCGTCCGTTCGGCCTGTTCGCCAACGCCTTCGCCGACGAGGATTTCAGAATCCGTGCCATTTCGGATGATGGCTCCGTGACCGGAACCGGGCCCTTCAAGCTCGATTCCTTCACGCCTGGCCAGGAAGCACGGCTGAGCCGCTTCGACGACTATTGGGGTGAGAAGCCCGGTTTCGACAAGCTGCGCATCATCGGCTTCCGCGATCAGCAGGCCGTCACCAACGCGTTGCGTGGTGGCCAGATCGACGTTGCCTATTCGGTGCCCTACACCGACGTCCCGGCACTGACCAAGGATCCGAAGCTGAAGACCGTGGTCAGTGGCACGACCACCTATCCGATCATTTCCGTGCGCGTCGACACGGCACCCTTCAATGACCCGAAGGTTCTGGAAGCACTCAAGCTGGTGGTCAATCGCCAGCAGATCGTCGACAACGCCTTCGGCGGCTTTGGCAAGATCGCCAATGACTATCTTGGCAACAACACGGCTTGCCCGGTTCCGTCCGAGCCGCAGCGCGTGCAGGATATTGCCAAGGCAAAGCAGCTCCTGGCCGAGGCTGGCAAGAGCAACCTCAAGCTCGAACTGGTGACCGACGGGGCTTTCGCCGGCATGATGGAGATGGCGCAGCTTTATGCGCAGCAGGCCGCGGCGGCGGGGATCACCATCAAGGTACGCCGGCTCGATCCGGCCACCTTCCTCAACCGCTGGCGCGAATGGCCGTTCCTGATCAGCCTGACCAGCGGCCCGTACGAAACCGCTGCACTGGCAGCGCTGCTGCCGGAGCAGGGCGAGAATGCCACGCATTTCGACGACGCCGAATACAACGATCTCGCCAAGAAACTGCAGAGCACCGGCGACCTGGCGGAGCAGTGCAAGCTGGTCACGCAACTGCAGGCGATCGAATACAAGCGCAGCGGCGACATTGTTCCTGCCTATCCCGAAAACATCACCGTCTATCGGGATACGGTCAGCGGGCTGAAGCCTGATCTCTATGGCCGCACCGCCATCTTGTTCGGCGGCGTGACCGTAAACAAGTGACGGTTACCCGTCACCAATGATCAGTCGAAGACGCGGGGAAGAGCGTTAGATGACAGTCGACAGCCAGAATGACAACGCAGCAATCGGGGTTTTCGCCCGGCTGCAGCCTTTGCTCGCAAGGTTGCTGCAAGGGGTGCTGACGCTGCTTGCGGTGTCATTGCTGATCTTCCTCGCGGCTCGCGCCCTGCCGGGTGATGTCGCCAACATGATCCTCGGCCAGAGCGCGACGCAGGAACAACTGGACCAGCTTCGCGTCCAGCTCGGGCTCGACCAGCCGCTGTGGTGGCAATACCTTATCTGGCTGGGCGGCATCCTTCGGGGCGACTGGGGAACGTCCCTCTCCAACGGACAGCCGGTGGCAGACCTGCTTGCGCTCGGGGTGCGCAATTCCGCAACCCTGAGCGGGGTAGCGCTTGCCGTCATGCTGCCGCTGTCGCTGCTGGTCGGGGTGATCGCCGCCCAGTTTCGCGACGGCTTCGTCGACAAGGTCTTTCTCGGCATGTCGATGGTGGCCAATGCGGTCCCTGACTTTGTGACGGGGACGGTGCTGGTCGCGCTTTTCGCGACCACGGTGCTGCACGTGCTGCCGGCGGTTTCATTCATCCCGCCAGGAGATTCGCCGTTTTCCTACCCCGACGCGCTGGTGTTGCCGGCGACGACGGTGATCATTCCTGGCGTAATGTATCTCGCCAGGTTGGTGAGGGTTGCGGTCATCGACGTGATGGCGACCGAATACATCCAGACTGCCGAGCTCAAGGGCCTGTCGCCGAGCCGGATTCTGTTTCGGCATGCCTTGCCGAACGCGGTGGCGCCGATCATTCCGGCGGCCAGCCTTGTCGCGGCTTTCACCGTCGGCGGTGTTGTCGTGGTGGAATATCTGTTCGCCTATCCGGGTGTCGGCAGTGCCCTGGTCGATGCCGTCACCAACCGCGACCTGCCTGTCATCCAGGCCAACGTCCTGGTGATCGCCTCGGCCTATTTCATCTTCAACCTCATCGCCGACTCGTTTGCCCAACGGGATGAGGCGGCAGGCCAGAGGCAGTCCAAGGCGTGAGTACCGACGTGGAAATGACACTGACACCCCATCAACCGGTGCGCCGGCGCCCAGCCAGCGGCTGGTGGCGGCTTTGGGCATCCGCCCAGGTTCGCTGGGGCGTGATCCTGTTGGTGGCGATGACCGCACTGGTGGTGATCGGTCCCTTCGTCGCGCCCTACGATCCTGCCGCGCCCGTGGGTAAACCCTATGACGTGCCTTCGGCAGCGGCTTGGCTCGGCACCGACAATCTCGGGCGCGATGTTTTGTCCCGGGTGCTTTCAGGCGGTGTTTATCTCGCCTGGATGGCTCCGGTTTCAGCTCTGCTCAGCGTGACGATCGGTGCCGCGGTTGCCCTGGTGACCGCCTATTATCGCGGCTGGACCGACCTTGTGCTGATGCGGTCGCTGGATGTGCTGCTGGCCTTCCCGGGTATTCTTCTGACATTGCTGTGTGTCTCGGTGTTCGGGCCACAGCCGATCCTGCTGGTGGGCTTGGTGGTTCTGACCCTGATGCCGGGTGTCGCCCGTGTCATCCGAGGCGCCGCCATTCCGCTTCTCGACCGGGAGTATGTGCTGTGGGCCAAGGCAGTCGGCACGCCGGGCCCGGTGATCATCCTGCGCGAATTGCTGCCCAATGTCTCTTCACCGCTGCTGGTCGAACTGGGGCTCAGGCTGAGCTGGTCGGTCGGCATCCTGTCATCAATGAGTTTCATCGGATACGGCATCCAGCCGCCGGCGGCCGACTGGGGTCTGATGGTCAGTGAAAACGGCACCGGCCTGGGCACCCAGCCCTTTGCGGTGCTGGCGCCGATCCTGATGATCATCCTCTACACCATCGGCGGCGGACTGATCGCCGAAGGCGCTGCGCGGGTGATGGCCCGGACGGAAGGCAAGTCATGATGACGGTATTGAAAGCCGCGGGGCTGACCGTCGAACGCACCGACGGTGCGCCGATCATCGAGGATGTCTCGCTGAGCCTCGAGCGAGGCGAGGTGATGGGCATCGTCGGTGAATCCGGTTCCGGAAAATCGACGCTGGCGCTGGCGCTGCTTGCCTATGCGAGGCGCGGCGTGCGCATCGCCGGTGGCTCGGTTCGCGTTGCCGACACCGACATGCTGGGGCTCGACACGGCGAGCCTGCGCAAGGCGCGGCGCGAAATCGTTGCCTATGTCGCCCAGGATCCCGGCGCGGCGCTGAATCCGATGCTGACGCTCGGCACTCTGCTGACCGAAGGACTGGCCGGTGGCGCGGCCGAAAAGACGGCCCGTGCGCAGGAAATCCTGCGCAAGGTCGGCCTGCCCGACGACGAAGCCTTCCTGCAGCGCCGCCCGCGCCAGCTTTCCGGCGGGCAGCAGCAACGCATCGCGATCGCCATGGCGGTGATCGCACAACCCAAACTGATCATTCTCGACGAGCCGACGACGGGGCTCGACGTCTCGACGCGCGCCAGGGTGCTGGACCTGATCCGCCAGCTCTGCGTTTCGGATAATCTGACCGCGATCTATGTCAGCCACGACCTCGCGGTGATCGCCAACGTCGCCGACCATGTCACGGTGATGTATGGCGGGCAGGTCGTCGAGCAGGGTCGTATGCGGGAGGTGCTGGCGACGCCGCGCCATCCTTATACACGCGCCTTGCTGGACGCGGTTCCTTCGTTGCAGACCCGCCAGGCGCTGCGTCCGATCCGCGGACGCGTGCCGGCGGTCGGTGAGGCGCCGAGCGGTTGCATCTTCTCGGATCGTTGCGACCACGTCGTCGAGGACTGCAGCGCTCGGCCGGCGCTGAGACTGGTCGGCGGCACCCAGGTGCGATGCGTACGCCCGGAATTGGCGCAAACGGTCGAGGCACGACCGCAGGCTGTCGGCCATTCCGACAGGCAGGTCGCCGGCAGCGCGGTAGTGCTGCAGGCGGATGGGGTCAATGCTTTCTACGGGCAACGCCAGATCCTGTTCGATGTCAGCCTGAAGGTAGAACCGGGCCGGTGCCTGGCTGTCGTGGGCGAATCCGGCAGCGGCAAGTCAACGCTGTCGCGCTGTCTGATCGGATTGCATGGCAACCTCACCGGTGAGTTCCGCCTTGACGGCAAGCCATTGCCGCTCACCGTGGCCGAGCGCGACCAGAATGCCCGTCAGCGGCTGCAATACATCTTCCAGAATCCCAACGCTTCGCTCAATCCGCGCCGCACGATCGGCCAGAGTCTGACAGCTGCATTGGCCAACAGGCCCGGGGCTGCTGACCGATCCGGTGCCATCATCGCGGAAGCGCTCGAACGGGTCGGCATCTCCCCCGATCTTGCCATACGTTATCCGGCCGAGCTATCGGGCGGTCAACGTCAGCGTGTCGCCATCGCCCGTGCGCTGGTTGCCAATCCGGCAGTGCTTTTGTGCGACGAGGTGACATCGTCGCTCGACGTGTCGGTGCAGGCCTCGGTGATCGAACTGCTGCGCAGCCTGCTTGCCGATGGCCTCGGCATGCTCTTTGTCACGCATGATCTCGCCGTGGTGCGCAACATTGCCGATACCGTAGCGGTGCTCAGCGCCGGTCGCGTCGTCGAGCAGGGTGACGCTGACAAGGTCCTGAGCGCGCCCAGCCATCCCTACACACAATCGCTGCTGGCCAACACGCTGCAACTGCCAAGCGAAGCCGTGGACATTCCTGCGATCGCTCCGAGGCAATCCGCAGCCGGTTCGCGGTGAATTCGAGGTTTTCCGTTCATCAAGAGGAGAAGATGATGAGCCATTTTGACGGTCTGCTCAACGACACACTGCCGTTGCTGCAGGTAGACTTCACCGCCGAGGGCGCGCTGGCCGACCTTGAGAATCCGCCGAACACGGGTGGTTTCGAGTTGGTCGGCACGCTGGTGCAGCCCAATGCGAAGATTCACATGACCCATATCTGGATCACGCCGTTCAACCGTCACCTGCACTGGGTGTCGGAGCACGTCCATGATTATGACGAGGTCCTGATCTGGACTGGCAATGACCCGGAGAATCCGCAGGATCTCGGCGCCGAGCTCTACATCGACATCGAGGGTGAGCGCCGCATCATCAACAAGTCGGGCTCGATCTATATCCCGGCTGGGGTCAAGCATTGCCCGCTCGGTTTCCACTATGTGAACCGGCCGTTCCTGTTCCACGCGCTGTCGCTGGATCCGGAATACAAGGCAAAGGTCCAGAAGTCTTAGTCGAAAGTCCACCGCCGGCGGGACAACCCGCCGGCGGTGCTTTTGCGTGACCGGTCGCCCGGTGTTACTCGGCAGCGCCGATTGCTTTCAGCCCGGCAGCCGCGCACTTGGCGTCGATGTCGCCCGAAGGCGCGCCACCCACACCGATGCCGCCGACCAGTGCCTTGCCGAACTTCACAGGCAGGCCGCCGGCCTGGATCACCATGCGGCTGTCCATATCGCGCATGCCTTCATTGGCCGGCTTGCCGGCAATGAACTCGGCAAGCCCTGCCGTGTCGCGGCCGAGGGCCGCCGAGGTGAAGGCCTTGCCCTGCGCGCTTGCGCCGGTGTGCGGGCCGGAATTGTCGCCCTTGAGCAAAATCTTGGTTGCGCCGTCGCGAGCCACGATGGCGACGCTGACATTGTGGCCTTCGGCAACGCAGGCCTTGAGCGCGGCGTCGGCGGCCTTGGTCGCCAGCTCGAGCGGAAGATAAGGCGTCGTCGGCAGTTCCTGTGCGGTGGCGGCAAGCGGAGCAACAAGGGCAGCTGCAAGTACGAGAGTGCGGATCATCGTGGTCTCCATCCAGTTGATGGGAGAGGATTACCGCGTGATCGGGGCAGCCGGTATTCGTAGGGCTTGCGGGCAGCTACGTAGTTCTACGGAGTTTCCTGGCCCTCCAGCCACAGCCGGGTCATCTCGGCCTGCGATGTCGTGCCGAGCTTGGCGCCGATCGCAGCACGATGGCTCTCCACGGTGCGCGGCGACAGGCCGAGCCCCTCGGCGATCTGTCTTGTGGTGAAACCTGACGCGATGCGGTCCAGCACCTCGCTCTCGCGCGCCGTCAATGCCGCCAGCAACGTGATCGTCTCCGCCGTTTCGGCGCGCTTGCGCAGGGTGCGTTCGAGCACCTGTTGCCCTTTCTGGATCGCGTCGATCAGGTCTTGCTCGTCGATGGGTTTCGACAGGAAATCGACGGCGCCGTTGCGGAACGCGCGCCGGCAAGCCTCGATGTCGCCATGGCCGGAAATAACGATGGTTGGCCAGTCCACGCCTTGTTCCACCAATCTTTCCTGCAGCTTCAGCCCAGAGATGACCGGCATGCGGATGTCGAGGACGAGGCAACCGGGTTCGAGCCGGCCGACCTGTGCCAGGAAAGCCTGCGGGTCGGCGAAGCCGGTTACCGTCACCCCCACTGTGGACAGCAGCAAGCCGAGAGCCCGGCGGACGGCCTCATCGTCATCGACAAGATAGACGGGGCTGCTCATTGGGCCGCTTCCGCATTTTCCCGTCCACGCGGCAGTACGACCCTGAAAGTCGCGCCAGGAGTGTCTTCGGCCAGTGTGATTTCGCCACCTGCGCGCTCGACCAGCCGTTGGCTGAGCGCCAGGCCTAGCCCAGTGCCGTCGACGCGGGTCGTGGCGAAAGGAGTGAACAGTCTGGACCGCATTGCTTCCGGCACCCCTGGGCCATTGTCGCTGACTTCAAAAACGGCTCGGGAACTCTCTTGCCTCAGGCTCATCGTCACGCGTCCCGTCCCATTTCGTCCATCGTCCAACGCTTCCATTGCGTTGCGCACGAGATTGAAAGCGACTTGTTCCATTTCGACAGGGTCCGCAACCACCACGATAGGTTTGTCGGGGATATCGACATCAAGCTGCATTCCACGCGATGCGGCCTCCGGTGCCAGCAGCGTTCGCACGTTCGTCAGCGCCTGGCGCAGATCGAAGGTTTCCGCCAGCGTGTTCTGGGGGCGCGACCAGTTGCGGAAGCGCTCCAGGATGGCAGAGGCCCGTTTGGCCTGGGTGACAGTGTCTTCCAGAACTGGTGCAAGCGCAGCAGCGTCGCCCCTGTTGGCCAATCGGCGCCCAGCCTGCGCCTGCGCCAGGATAGCGGTGAGCGGTTGTGTCAATTCATGCGCCATACCGCTCGCCATCTCGCCCAGCGCATTCACGCGAGAGGCATGGGCAAGACGCGATTCCAGTGCGCTGAGTCGTGCCTGTTCGACGGCGGCGCGTGCGCTTGCGCGCTGTCGCAACCCGGCCAGTGCAGCAATGCACGCCAGGCTGATGCCAAGAAGCACAAGGCCTGTGCGCAGGGGTGGGAACAGGTCGGCCAAACCGATCGTCATGCCGGTTTCCAACGCCAGGGGTTGGGAGGCACTGCTGAGTGGCCTGGAGAAACGGACCGCGCCTGGCTGGGCCGGTGGTCCGACGAGAAGGTGGCCGTCGGGCAAGGAAAGCCGCATCGTGACGCCGGGTCGCGACCAGAAGGGCGCTTCTTCGCCGATCAGCTTGGCGGCGTCGATGCCCAGCATCAGTCCATAGCGCGCGGCGTCGCTGTTGGGACTGCGCTTCACCATGATGTAGTGGTCGGGCCGCTCGGGGTGTGGCAGCAACGTTATCTGGCCGGTCGAAGTTCTGGCTGCCGTTCGGATACGCTCCGCCGCCGACGGATCGAGCGGCACCGTGCCGACAATAGGGGCCTGCGGGTCGAGCGGGACGAGCTGGATCTCGTCAATGCGCGGATAGAAACGCGCAATGGTCGAAGCCACGTCCAGGAACAGGTCGAAGCCGGTACCGTCCGATGCGACTGCGATGGCCGAAAGCGCTGTCATATGAGCATCGTGCTGGTCTGCCCGTTGCGAGGCGAGCCTGTGCAGGGCGAAACTTTCCTGCTCGAGTTCTGTCACAAGCGTCCGGTATTGCCACGCCGCCAGTACTCCGGCTGCAACGAGTAGCAGCAAGCACCAGATGGCGATCAGAGCAGCGGGGCTCCCCAGGAGCGAGCGTCGAAAGACTGTCATTGGAGCATTGTGGCAGTTTGCGCAGGATAGCTAAAGGAACAACTGGCCGCCGCCCAGAGCCGACCGGATGGACGGTTTCTGCGATTGATTACAATTATTGTCGATTATTTTGTTGAAGAATTGTCGGCAATTTGGTTGGATCGTCGTGTTGAAAAAGGTGACGGTCGACGGAGATTCCGTCAGAACCGCTTGGGAGGACAAAATGGCACTATTTCGGACGGCACGCCGCCTGGCGGCTGCCGCGCTGCTTTTGGGCACTTCCGTCGCCGCAGCGCAGGCTGCGTCGACGCTGGAGACGGTGAAAGCGCGTGGCAAACTCATCTGCGGCGTTTCGATGGGTACGACGGGCTTTGCGCTGGCTGATGCTCAGGGCAAGTTTGCCGGGTTTGACGTCGACGTCTGTCGCGCGGTGGCGAGCGCCGTGTTCGGAGATCCAAACAAGGTCGACTTCGTGATGACCAACATCAACACGCGTTTCCAGGTGCTGCAGTCGGGCGAGATCGACATTCTGTCGCGCCAGACGACGATGACCTATTCGCGCGAAGCTTCGCTCGGCATCGATTTCGGCCCAACAGTATTCTACGACGGCCAGGGGCTGATGGTGGCAAAGAGCCTCGGCATCAACAGCGCCAAGGAGCTCGATGGCGCGGCTATCTGTACCTTGCCCGGCACCACGACGGCGCAGAACCTGGCCGACTTCTTCCGCACGACCGGCAAGAAGTTCGAGCTGGTGGTGTTCGAGAACCCGGACGAAAACAACAACGCCTTCTTCTCCGGCCGCTGCGATGCCGTTTCGTCCGACCGCTCCGATCTCGCCTCCATCCGCGCCGGTTCGAAGAGCCCGGGCGATTATGTGATCCTGCCGGAGACGATCTCGAAGGAGCCGCTGGCGCCGGCCGTGCGCCAGAACGATTCCAACTGGCGCGACATCGTCTCCTGGTCGATCTGGATGATGATGGCCGCCGAGGAAAAAGGCATCACTCAGGCCAATGTCGACGAACAGGCCAAAAGTGCCGATCCGGAGATCCAGCGCATGCTGGGCGGGACGGATGATCTCGGCCCGATGCTCGGCCTCGACAAGAAATGGGGTTACAACATCGTCAAGCAGGTCGGCAACTATGCCGAAGTCTTCGACCGCAACCTCGGCGAGAAAACCGCGCTCGGCCTGAGCCGTGGTCCGAACATGTTGTGGAACCAGGGCGGGCTGCTCTATCCGCCGCCTTTCCGGTAAGCCGACCTCCTGATATGGCGCATGTCGAACGACATGCGCCATACTTCTCAACCTGACCTTGCGAAGGGGAACACGGCGTGTCGCCCATTGTTCTGCTGCGAAACCGGCGCGTGCGCGAACTGGCGTATCAGGCCATCTGCGTGGCGGCGGTCATCGCCGTCGGCTGGTATCTGCTCAGCAACGCGCTCGCCAATCTCGCCAAACAGGACATAGCCACCGGCTTCGGCTATCTCAGCCGCGAGGCCGGCTTTGTCATCAGCGAGACACCGATCGCCTACGAACCGTCGGATAGCTATGCACGCGCGCTGCTGGTCGGTCTGCTCAACACCGTCAAGGTTGCGCTGCTCGCCATCGTGTTCAGCACCATCATCGGCACGCTTGTCGGCGTTGCACGCCTGTCGAGCAATCCGCTTCTGTCGCGGCTGATGCTTTTTTACGTCGAAGCGCTGCGCAACGTGCCGCTGCTGCTTTATCTTTTCCTCTGGTACTCAGCCATCATCTTCACGCTGCCGCCGGTCAAGCAGGCCATCACTTTGCTGCCCGGCGTCCATGTCTCCAACAGCGGCCTGGTGGTGCCGGCCATCATCTGGCATTCCGGCTTCTGGGTCGCTGCTGCCGCGCTCGCCATAGGCATTGCGGCTGCCACCATCTGGTTCAGGATCGTGCGCCACAGGCGCATCACGACGGGCAGGGCGCTTCCCGGCTGGCCGGTGGTCGGTGTGCTGCTGGTGTTGCCCGTCGCCGCCGCCGCATTGCTTTTCGACATCAGCGGCGAAGTCGACTGGCCGGTGCTGGGCAAGTTTCGCCTGACTGGCGGGGCGCATCTGAAGCCTGAATTCGTCGCCCTGCTTGTCGGCCTGACGCTGAGCGCCTCGGCCAGCGTTGCCGAGATCGTGCGCAGCGGCATCCAGGCGATCCGCAAGGGGCAGCGCGAGGCGGCCAAGTCACTCGGCCTCTCCGACAGGCAGGCGATGCGGCTGGTCATCCTGCCGCAAGCGCTCAGGGTGATCGTGCCGCCGCTGACCAATGTCTATGTGACGACGTTCAAGAACAGCTCACTGGCGATCGCGATCGGCTACCCTGACCTTGTGATGGTCTCCAACACCATCATGAACCAGACCGGACAGGCGATCGAGCCGATTGCCCTGTTCATGCTGACCTACCTGATCCTGTCGCTCGTCACCGCGGCCGTCATGAACTGGTACAACGGACATGTCGCGCTCAAGGAACGTCATTCATGAGCGAACAGTCCACGATGGCCAGCGCTCCGATCCGTCCGCAGCGGCAACGCGGCGGGCTGCATGGCTATTTTGGTACGGCCGGCAACTCGGCGGTGACACTGATCTGCCTCGTCGTTTTTGCTTTCGCCGCCAAGGCAGCGATCTCCTGGCTCCTGATCAACGCCGTATTCACTGGCACGCCGGAAGACTGCAAGGTCGCCTCCGGCGCCTGCTGGCCGTACCTCGCCGACAAGCTGCGCTACATGCTTTTCGGGATCTACCCGTTCGAGGAGCAATGGCGGCCGCTGGCCGCAACACTGCTGTTCATTGCGGCCATGGCCGTCTCCGGCATCCCGCGCCTGTGGGGGCGCCCACTGGTCGTCGGCTGGATCGTGCTCTTGCCACTGCTCTTCGTGCTGATGGCGGGTGGCGCCTTCGGCCTGACCGCCGTGCCGACGTCGCAATGGGGCGGCCTGCCACTCTCTTTCATGCTGACTTTCATCGGACTCGTGCTGGCATTGCCGCTCGGCATTCTGCTTGCGCTGGCGCGTCTCTCCAATCTGCCGGCTATCCGCATTCTCGCCGTCACCTTCATAGAGCTGGTGCGGGGCGTGCCGCTGATCAGCATCCTGTTCATGGCCTCGGTGATGTTGCCTTTGTTCATGCCCGAAGGCGTGACGATCGACAAGCTGCTGCGCGCCCAGGTCGCGATCATCCTGTTTGCCGCGGCCTACATCGCCGAGATCGTGCGCGCCGGACTGCAGGCACTGCCGCGCGGCCAGACAGAGGCCGCCCAGGCATTGGGGCTGCACTATTGGCAGTATACATTCCTGGTCATCATCCCCCAGGCGCTGAAGACCGTCATTCCGCCATTGGTCTCGCTGTTCATCGGTTTCTTCCAGGATACGACGCTGGTCACCATCGTCGGCCTGCTCGATTTCCTCAACACCGTGCGCACCGCACTGCGCGATCCCAATTGGCAAGGCATCGCGGTGCTGGAAGGCTATCTCTTCGCGGCTGTCGTCTACTTCGTCTTCAGCGCCCTGATGGGCGCCTACAGCCGCTTTCTCGAAAAACGCTTCAGGGTAGGCCATGACTGAGATCACCGTCATCCGCGATGTCGACACCATCATTGCCTATGACGCAGCCAATGATCAGCAGGTCTATCGGCATGGCGGCGACGTTGCCTTCGACGAAACCGGCCTGCTTTGCGTCGGTGAACGGTTCGAAGGGCAGGCAGCCACTGAACTCTCCGGCAAGGCACGCATGGTCATGCCGGGCTTGATCGACATCCACTGCCATTCGCATGACGAGCCGATGGCCAAGGGCATTTTCGAGGATGTCGGCACCGCTGCCCTATGGGGGCAGGCGATGTATGAATATTCCTCGGTGATCGATGGCGGCGCGGACGCCCGCGCCGCATGTTTGACCGTCATGCTCGGCGACCTGATGCATTCGGGCGCGACCACGGTTCTCGACATCGCCGGCATTCACGACGCATGGCTCGACATCGCCGCGCGAAGCGGCGTGCGTGGCTACCTTGCTCCCGGTTTCCGCCAGGCGGATTGGGTGGTGCACGAAAGCCATCGCCTCGATTTTACATGGGATGATCAGGCCGGCCGCGATGCCTTTCTGCGAGCCCTGGATTTCGTCGACCGGGCGAGAGCTCATCCAAGCGGCCGCCTTGATGGCGTCGTCTCGCCGTCACAGGTCGAAACCTGCCGGCCCGACCTGCTGGCCGATGCCGCCGATGAAGCGCGCAAGCGAGGCATGCGGTTCACCGTCCACGCTGCGCAGACCATGGCCGAGCACGAGGAACTGCTGCGCCGGACCGGCCTGACCGCCGTGCAATATCTCGACCAGCTCGGTGTGCTCGGGCCGGACGTCATCATCGGACACTGCATCTTCACCGATCATCATTCCTGGACGCGGCAGCGCACACGCGCCGATCTGGTGACACTGGCGGAGCGCAGCACCAGCGTGGCGCATTGCCCGGTCACCTTTGCGCGCAGCGGCATGGCGCTGGAGACGCTGGGCGCCTATCGCCGCGCCGGCGTCAATGTCGCCATCGGTACCGACAGCTATCCGTTCAACATGCTGGAGGAGATGCGACAGGCGCTGATCTGCTCGCGGCTTGGCGGCAAGAGTGTTTTCGATCTTTCGACCGGCGACATTTTCGAAGCGGCGACGCTGGCCGGCGCCCGCGCGCTCGGCCGGTCCGACATCGGCCGGCTGAGCGTCGGCGCCAAGGCGGATCTGGTGGTGGTCGATCTCGATGCGCCGACCATGCGTCCGGTCTATGATCCGTTGCGCAGTCTGCTGCATTGCGCCGCCGAACGCGCGGTGGAGCGGGTCTATGTCGACGGGCGCTTGACGGTGGAAGAGGGGAAGCCGACCGGGATCGATTATCAAGGTGCGCTGCGCGAAATGCAGGCGCTGCAGGATTGGGCTTGCGCGCGGGCGGGGCTTTTCGATCCGCGTGGCCGCGACATTGGCGAGCTGGCGCCCAAATCCCTGCCGGTGCTGCAGGGCTGACCTGACACTCGTCAGATCGAGTTGCATCGGGTGGCACAGCCAAGTCTGCCAAAGAAAAATGGCGCTTCGCCCGCATTTTTGCGTTTCCGCGTTTCCGTGAAAGACGGAAACGCTCTAAGGGTGAAGCGCCACGAGTTGGAAGTACGGTCTCTTGCCGGACCGGATCACTCGCCCATCTGTGTCAGCCAGTGGCGAGGTTTGTTGTCGGCCCGGAAATCGACGCTCTTGACCTTGGCCTGCATTGCCCAGGCGATCGGCTGCTGGTGCAACGGGATCAGGATCGTGTCGTCCTTGGCGATCTTGAGCGCTGCTTCCTCGAGCTGAAGGCGCTTGGCATTGTCCGGTTCCTGCACCGCCTGTTCGACAAGCTTGTCGAGTTCGGGGTAGGACCAGCCGCCATAGTTGGAGACGCCGACCTTGCCTGTCTTGGTCGAGAGGACCTGGGCGAGCAGGGAATAGGCATCGAGGGTAGGCTCGTTCGCCCAGCTCAGGTTGAAGACGTCTGCCTTGCCGTTGGAACGCTTCGGTGACTGGACCGCACGCGGCGCGATGTCGATCGTCGGGTCGAAGCCGGCACGCTTCAGCATGTTGGTGATGCCGGCGCAGAAATCTTCCTCGTTGATGCTCTCGTCGTTCGTGCACATGTAGGTGAATTTCAGGCCCTCCTTGCCGGCCTCGGCGAGAAGCTTCTTGGCGAGGGCCGGATCGGCAGGGCTGTAAGTGTCAAGCGACTTGGCATAGCCGGCAATCTCGGGAGCGATCAGCGAGCCAGACGGGCGCGCCAGGCCACGCATGACCTTCTTGTTGATCAGGTCGCGGTCGATGGCGGCTTCGAAAGCCTGTCGCACGCGCAGGTCGTTGAAGGGATTGTCACGGCCGTCTTCCAGCTTCTGCTTGCGGTTGAAGCCGATGAAGACGGTGCGCAGTTCCGTGCGTTTGTTGACGGTGATGCCGGATGAGGATTCGAGCCGTGGCAGGTCCTGGATCGGCGCGGAGTCGACCAGGTCCACTTCGCCGGAAAGCAGCGCGGCCACGCGCGTGGCGGGCGACGCGATCGGCAGGAATTCGATGCGGTCGATGTTGTGCTTCTTCTGGTCCCACCATTTGTCGTTGACCACCAGGACGGTCTTGCTGTCCGGCGTGCGGCTTTCCAGCTTGAACGGGCCGGTGCCGTTGGTGTTGTGGGTGGCGTAGCCCTCGGTCTTGGTCGCGACGTCGGTCGGCTTTTCGGTGTTGTTGTCCTTCAGCCACTTGGCGCTGAACATGAAGATGTTGGTCATGTCGTTGAGGAAAAGCGACGTCGGCGCCGAAACCTCGACATCGACCGTGTAGTCGTCGACCTTGGTGCTGTTCACATAAAGCGGGATGTTGCCGCGCAGCGGCGATGTCGGGTCGCTGACGCGCTTGAGCGAAGCAACGACGTCGTCGGCGGTAAACTCGGTTCCGTCGTGGAATTTCACGCCCTTGCGCAGGGTGAAACGCCACTTCTTGTTGTCGATTAGCTGCCATTCCGTCGCGAGCGCCGGCTCAATCTTGAAGTTCGTGTCGTAGCGCACCAGTCCTTCGTAGATGTGGTTCAGGAAAGCCAGGTTGGCGGTTGAGGGCACCGAGTCCGGATCCAGCGAATAGATGTCGGCACGGCTGCCCCAGCGCAGCGTTTCCGCGTTGGCCGAAGCCGTCAGGGCCACCATGGCCACCGCACCGGCCAGCAAGCTTTTCAAGCAGGACATGTTCACCTCCCAGGTTCCTCACTCGATTTCACAATCATCATGCTCGACAGGATTGTCAACAATATTGTTGACGTAAATTGCGCAGATGGATAGCAAAATACGGTAGGTTGAGAATGTCTCGGGGAGGAGAACGTGGACGGACTGCTGTTGCTTCACGGAACCATCGTCACGGTCGATGCCGGTCGGCGTGTGATCGAAGATGGTGCCGTTGCGATCCTCGGCGACAGGATTGTCGACATTGGACATGCCCAGGATCTGGAACCGAGGCACTCGGACAAGAGGGTCGTCGATTGTCGCGGCAAGCTCATCATTCCTGGCATCATCGACGCGCATGGCCATGCCGGTCATGCGCTGATCCGCTCCATCGCTGCCGACACCTATTCACTGTGGATGCGGATCGTCACGCCGACCTACTACCACTACGCGACCCGAGACTATTGGTATGCGGATGGGTTGATTGGCGGCCTGGAGCGCCTGCGGGCCGGCGTCACCACCGGGGTCAGCATCATTTCCTCCATGCCTCGGAGTGACGACCCGCTCTTTGCCATCAATCACGCCAGGGCTTATTCCGAGATCGGCCTGCGGGACATTGTCTGTGTCGGGCCGGCCGGCTTGCCCTGGCCGCATCCAGTCACACGCTGGGAGAGCGGCGCGCCGATGGGGCGGCACGTTTCTTTCGAAGAGATGATCGAGGGAACGGAGGCGACCATCGAGGCGCTGAACGGCAGTGCCGACGGCCGCATCGATGTCTTCGTCACGCCGTTCACGATTCTGCCGTCCCTCGATCCGTCAAACCCGACCACGCCGGATCTTGCAATCAAGCTGACCGACAAAGACCGGATGCAGGCAAGGCGGGTGCGCGAAATCGGACGTAAATGGGGTGTGCGCATTCATTCCGATGCCTTTGCGGGACAGATCCGCATGGCGTTCCAGGACAAGGAAAGCGCGCTGCTCGGACCCGATGTGCACCTGCAGCATTGCTGGGGCGTCTCGCATGAAGAGGTCGACATACTGGCCGCGACCGGAACCCATGTAACGCATGCGCCGCCCGGCCGTGCTGTGCCGCTGCTGGACATGATGTCGAAAGGCGTGCCGGTGGCGATCACTTCGGATGGCGTTTCGCCCAGCCGGTATTTCGACATGTTCCAGATCGCGCGCCTTGCGCAATTCACGCAGCATCTGCTCAACAACAATGACCGCTACCTGCTGCCGCCGGGCAAGGTCTTCGAGATGATCACGATCGATGCCGCGAAGGCTCTCGGCAAACAGCACGAGATCGGCTCTCTGGAGGTCGGCAAGAAGGCCGACATCGCCATCATCAACATGCGCCAACCACATCTCGCGCCCAATTGGATGCCGGTGCACCGGCTCATCCATCAGGTTGTCGGCAGCGACGTCGACACCGTGATCGTCGACGGCAAGATCCTGATGCAGGAAGGGCGTGTGCTGACGGTGGATGTCGAGCAGGCGATCGATTTCGGTGAACGCGAAGCCTGCGCGATGGTGAAGCGTGCCGGTCTCGAGGCGCATATGCACGAACCGGGCTGGGGCCAGATCAGCCGAACTTTTCACGAGCCGATCGTGTTGCCCGGCCCCGCATCGTAGGCGGTTTTTTCAATCGCGCCGGATTGGGGACGCCGACCGATGAAGATCGCAAGGCGGTGACCTGGGTAACTCCGGTAAACTTCGGAAGCAGAATCGTGAAAGCGCTCTAACTCGCTGTTTTCAAAGCGACTGGAGCGTTTGCTGGATGTGCGCTCGGATCGGCGCCTCTTCAACGCTCTCGGCAAACTGTCCCTTTGGACGCGGATAGTCGTAGGTGCTGACCTTCGAGGTCGCATAACCCGCGCCGACCAGCGCCTCGGCGATCTTCAGCGCGGCGGTGACGCCATCGATCACCGGAACGCCGGTTGCCGCCGACAGGCGTTCACACAGGCTCGACATGCCGGCGCAGCCCAGGATGATCGCTTCGGCGCGGTCCTCCGCCTTGGCGCGTTCAATCGTCTCCCTCAGCAACCGCTCTGCCGTCTCAGGATCTTCTTCCAGTCCCAGCACCGGCAGGTCGATGGCATGGACCGCGCGACAATGATGGCCGGCGCCATAGGCCTGTACGATGTCCTCGATGATCGGAACCGAGCGCGGCAGGGTGGTGACGACAGAGAAACGTCGGCTGATCGTCATGGCGACCTGCACTGCTGCCTGGCAGATGCCGATGACCGGTCCTTTTGCGATTTCCCTGGCTGCGTGCAGGCCAGGATCGTCGAAGCAGGCGATGACGTAGGCGTCGACGCCTTGTGCCTCGCCCTTGCGGATTTCCTGGAGCATGGCCGGCACCGACAAGGCTTCGTCCGCCGAGCCTTCGATGCTGACGGGTGTTCCCACCGGATTGACGGCGGTCACGCGTGTGCCGGCGCTTGCGACCTTCAGCGCGCTGTCCAGGGCCTGCGCGGTCATGGAGGCCGTCGAATTGGGATTGATCAGGTGAATATGCACTTTACTGGCCCGCGCGTTTGGCTGTGGTGAGGACTTCCGAGATTGCCGGTGCCTTGAGCACGAACTGGCGGTCGGAAGTGATGTAATTGTCGGCATGCAGCCGGGCGATCGGCTGATAGGTCTCGGGGTTCACATAGCGGCCAGCTTCGTCGAGGCAGTCGCGTTGCACATGCATGTGTGCGACCTGCCCGAGAACCAGCACGCGGCGCGGATATTCGATCAGCCGTTCCACCCGGCATTCGAAGGCGCAAGGCGAACTGGCGACGAAATCGACATCGATCTGCCTGCAGCGAGCGGTGGGGAGGCCGGATATCTCCAGCTCGTCGACGTCGGTCTCGAAGGCCAGTCCGCACACCAGCATCTGCTGTGACAGCGCCATGTCGACCATGTTGACCGCAAACTCGCCGGTGCGCCGGATGTTGGCGACGGTGTCCTTGTCTTCGCCGGACAACCGGGGCTGTATGCCGAGCACGACGATGGGAGGCTCGTGCGAGAAGACGTTGAAGAAGCTCATCGGCGCGGCATTGCTGCGCCCGGAAGCGGAGCGCGTGGTGACCAGTGCGATCGGGCGCGGACCGACAAAGTTGGTCAGCAGGCGATAGCGCCCTTCTGCCTCCATCTGTGTGAAGTCGAATTCCATGCGAGTCTCCCCATCCATGCTGAATATTGTAGACAATTTTTGAATGTATTATCTACAAAAAAAGCTCATGGACCAATGCAAATATTGACTTTTTGTCATCCTTGGCGGATGTCGGTCAGACAGCGGGAAAGAGAGTCATGACCGAACAGGCAGGCATTTCGATACAGCAGATCGTCGAAAAGGTGTGGCTCTCGATTGCTGAGCGTCGTCTGCGCCCGGGCGTTCAGCTGAAGGAAGGCCAGATGGCGGCGATCTTCGACGTCAGCCGCGCACGCATCCGCCAGGCGCTGGCCGCACTCGAGCGTGAGGGCCTGGTGACGATCATCCCCAATCGTGGCGCCTTCGTGTGCCAGCCGACCGTGGACGAGGCGAGGGACGTCTTCACCATCCGCCGTTCCGTCGAGAGCCGTGTCGTTGCCCGCATTGGCGCTTCGGTAACGAAGGCCGATCTGGCACGGTTGCGCAGCCACGTTGTCCAGGAGCGCACCGCCAACACCAATGACGCCACCACCGACATCATCAAGCTGTCCGGCGGCTTCCATCTTTTGCTCGCCGAGATATCCGGTTCCGACTTCCTGTTCGGCATGATGCGCGATCTGATCTCGCGCACCTCGCTGATCACCGCTGTCTACCGGAACACGGCGCGCTTCAACTGCGGACCTGACGAGCACGCCGAGATCGTCGACGCGATCGCCGCCGGCGATCTCAGAAAGGCTTCCGCGCTGATGGAACATCATCTGGAGCATGTGGAGTCCGAGCTGGACCTGAGGGAAGTGCGCGACATGTCCCATGACCTCAGGGCCGCGCTGGCTTAGGCCGACCACCTCTACGCATCTTCCGCGAGATGGCAGGCTACCCGCGTGCCGTTGGAGAGCGTTCGCACCTCGGGCAATTCGGTCGAACAGCGTGCCGTCGCGACCGGACATCTTGGATGGAACGGGCAGCCTGGAGGGGGCTTGAGCGGGCTTGGAACCTCGCCGCCGGCGACAACGCGGTCGCGATGCGGTTGCTCGATGTTCGGGATCGTCTGCAACAGCAGTTGCGTGTAAGGGTGGCGCGGCCTGGCGAACAGCGCTTCGGTTTCGCCTTCTTCGACGATACGGCCGAGATACATCACCGCGATGCGGTCCGACATGTGCCGTACCACGCTCATGTCGTGGCTGATGAACAGATAGGTCAGGCCGAACTGATCCTGCAAACGACGCATCAGGTTGAGCACCTGCGCCTGCACGGAGACGTCGAGCGCGGAGGTAGGCTCGTCGCAGACCAGGAATTCGGGCTCGCCGGCCAGCGCCCGCGCGATGGAGATGCGCTGGCGCTGGCCGCCCGAGAACTCATGCGGAAACTTGTCACCGTCGGACGCCGACAGGCCGACCGTCTTCAAGAGCTCGATCACGCGATCGTCGGTCTCGGCCCCGGTCTTGCGCAGTTTCAACTCACGGATCGGTTCGGCGATGATGTTCTTCACGCGCCAGCGCGGGTTGAGCGAGGCATAAGGATCCTGGAAGATCATCTGCGCGGACAGCGGCTTGCCGTCATTGCCCGGCGCGAACCGCATCTCACCGCTGTTTGGCGCGTAAAGGCCGGTCACGAGGCGGGCAACGGTGGACTTGCCGCAGCCGCTTTCGCCGACGAGGCTGAGGCATCCGCCCAGGGGGACATCGAAGCTGATGTCGCTGACGGCCTGCAGGAACTGCGGTGGCTTGCGTTCGACGACACGGTTGAGCCAGGGCGCGGAAACGTCGAATGTCTTGACCAGCCGGCTGACCGAGAGGGCCGAGATCTTTTGTGCAGTCATCGCGGTCATGCAGTTCCTCCCGCGTTCAGCCAGCACGCGCTGGCGCCGGCGCCTGCCGGCAACAGACCCGGCCGTTCGCGCATGCAACGAGGCCCGGCTTCCTTGCAGCGAGGGTTGAAAGCGCAGCCCGCCGGAATGGCGTCGAGGCGCGGCATCGAGCCGTCGATCTGGTTGAGCCGTTCGACGCGGGCGCCAAGCGCAGGGATCGAAGCCATCAGCCCACGCGTATAGGGGTGCTTCGGCGCGCGCAGCACCTGCTCGACCGGGCCGATTTCGATGAGGCGGCCGGCATAGAGGACAGCGACACGGTCTGCCGTCTCGGCGATGACACCCATGTCGTGGGTCACCAGCATCACCGCCGTGCCTTTCTCCTTGCAGAGCTTGCGCAGCAGGGACGTTATCTGCGCCTGGATCGACACGTCGAGGGCCGTGGTCGGCTCGTCGGCTATGATCAGTTTCGGCGAAGCGGCCAGCGCCAATGCGATGACGACGCGCTGGCGCATGCCGCCGGAGAACTGATGCGGGTATTGGTTGACGCGCTCTTCAGGCGAGGGGATACCGACATCCTTCAAGAGCGAAATAGCTCGCGTCCTGGCCTCGGCCTTGCCCATGCCGAGATGCTGTCGGATCGTTTCGGTCAGTTGTGCACCCACCGTGAACAGTGGATTGAGCGAGGTCAGCGGGTCCTGGAAGATCGCGCCGATCTCGCGGCCGCGGATCTTCTCCATCTCACGGTCGCCCAGATTGTCGATGCGGCGATCCGCCAGCCAGATCTCGCCTTCGGCGATGTGTCCCGGACGTTCGAGCAGCCCCTGGATGGCCAGGCCGGTCATCGACTTGCCGGCACCGGATTCCCCGACCACGCCGAGGATCTCGCCGGGGCGGATCGAAAGGCTCACATCCGAAAGTGCCGTAGCGACACCACGACGACCGGGAAATTCGACCTTGAGGCCACGAACCTCAAGCACCGCCTGGGTTTCAGCCATTGGCGTCGACCTCGATGGGATAGCTTGGCGAGAAGATCTCCGAGACCGGTGGGTGACCCCAGCTGCGGTCCGGATATTTGGCGATCAGACCATCATATTGCCGCTGCGCGCGCTCGCGCGCGGTCTTCATGTCGATGCCGGCGACTTCGCCGAAACGCATCGACAGCCGCCCATCGACGAACACGGCCTGCGTGACCTTGCCCGAACCGCCAGTGACCAGCGTGGTGATCGGGTCCACCGAGGGTGCCATCACGGCATCGTCGAGGCCGAAGACCGCGATGTCGGCGCGGGCACCTGTCATCAATCTGCCGAGATCGCCGCGGTCGAGGGCCTTCGCGCCCCCCAGGGTTGCCGCATCGAACAGGTCGGCGGAGCGGACGCGGTCGGACGCCTTGTCGGCGATGCGGCAGGTGATGAGACTGATCAGCAGGTTCATCAGCATGTCGGCCGGGGTGGTGTCGGTTCCCATGGCGATGTTGATGCCGCGTTCGCGGCATTTGGAGAATGAATTCAGGATGCTGCCGCTGCGCGCCGACACCAATGAGCAATGCACGATCGAGACGCCATGGTCTGCATAGAGGCGGAGATCTTCCTCGGTGGCGTTGGTGGCATGCGGCGCGATCAGCCGGTCGTTCAGCAGGCCGGCGCGCGCCAGCCAGACCGGAGCGGTGGTGCCATGCAGCTTGCGCACGGTATCGACCTCCATCGAGCCTTGCGCCATATGCAGGCGGATCTTGCAGCCGAGTTCGGCTGCGGCCGCCTGGGTCTGGCGCAGCAACTCCTCGGTGCAGGTCTCGACACGATCTGGCGCCAGCAGTCCGCGCACCAGGTCGCCGTGACGGCCATTCTGCCGGCCGATATAGTCGACGGCGTCCCGAAGTCCGGTCAGGCCGCGCTGTTCGTCGAACACCGGCATCATCTGGCCGGGACCTTCCAGCACCATGCCGCCGGCCCGGTAGGCGGGACTGAGATAGACCCTGAGGCCGAGGTCGCCGGCGGCATCCGCCGCGGCATCGAATTCGGCAACCGTTTCACCCCATTCGCGGTAGAACAGCGAGGCAATGGGGGCTGCCGTGGTGATGCCGTTGAGCAGCAACTGTCCGAAGGCAAAGCGCTTCTGGAACGCCAGTTCCTCCTGGCTGTACATTTCATAGGGGCCGGCTTCGACATAGGAGCGCGGCCACACCCGGCCCTTGGCCCAGCCCGGCTGGTTGTCGATGCCGAGTATGGTGGTGTCGAGGTCGGAAAGCGCATCGAGGTCGACGAAGCCGGGGCTGATGAGCGCATTGCCGAAATCGATGCGCCTTGCGACTTCGCCAGGGAACTTCGTGCCGACGAACACGACCGCGCCACCGTCAATGATGACTTCGCCGTTCCGGATTAGCCGATGGCCGCCGTCGCGATGGCCAAGCACCCAGCCTGCGGTGATCAGCGTGCGGCCTTGCGGGCGCTTGCCGAGTTCGAGTGAATCCAGGATCTGTCGTGTCATGGCATGTCCACCGAGGGCTGGCCGTTGCGGGCGGTGACGCGTCCGCCCTTGACGACGAGGGGGCGTGGCGCGACGTCGACCACGGCATGGGCGAGGGTCTCGCCAGTCAGAAGTGTCAGATCGGCATTGCAACCTTCTGCGAGGCCGTAACCTTCGATGCGCATGACGTCGGCGCCGCCCTGCGAGACGATGTGCAGGACGTGCGCCAGGTCCTTGTCGGAGCGCAGGCCGTTCTTCATGCCGACCACCTTGGCGCGGTCGAGCATGTCGGGCTGGCCCCACGGGCCCCAGGTGTCGCGGATGCCGTCGCAGCCGGCACCGACCCGGACGCCGGCTTCCTTCAGCCGCATGATCGAAGGCACCGTCGCCGACGGCGCGCCGGTGGTCAGGATGGCGACGTCGAGCTCGGCGATCTGTTCGATGAGCTGGCCGACGCGCAGATAGTCGTTCATGCCAAGCGCGAAGGCGTGGCTGATCGCCACCTTGCCCTGCATACCGTTGGCGCGGATGCGTTCGAACATCAGCTCCATGGTGAAGGCGCCGAGATCTCCGGTTTCATGCAAATGGATGTCGATGGGTTTCTGGTGCTTCACCGCCAGCGCGAAGATCGCATCAAGCTGGCCCTTTGGGTCACGGTCGATGCCGCAGGGATCGATGCCGCCCAGCACTTCGCAGCCTTGCGCGAGCGCCTCATCGAGCAGTTCCACCGTGCCCGGCATCACCATGACGCCCGATTGCGGGAAGGCGACGATTTCGATGTCGATGATGCCTTTCAACTTCTCGCGGGTTTCCATGATGCCGTCGACGATCGAAAGCCTGTGCGTCGGATCGATGTCGACATGGCTGCGGATATGGGTCGCGCCGTGCGCGGCGAGGCCTATGGCATGACGCATCGACTGGCGATGCGGGTCGATGCCGATGGCGAGGCGGTTCTCGCGTTCGAAGTCGATGCGCTCGCGCAGCACCGCGCGCCGGTTGTTCTCATGCCAGGGCATGCCCCAGGTCGTCTTGTCGAGGTGGGTGTGCGCGTCGATCAGCCCGGGGATGGCGATGGCACCGCCGCCGTCCTCGACCGGCATGCCGGCATCCGGTTCGAAATGACCGATTCCGGCAATGCGTCCGTCGCGGATCAGCAGATCGCCGGCGGCGCCCCCATAGGGGCGGACGTTGCGGAGCAGCAGATTGGTCATGCACTTACCTCAGTTTCGGATTGAGCACGTCGCGCAGCCAGTCTCCCAGCACATTGACCACGACGACGAGCAGGCAGAGCTGGATCACTGGAAACAGGACGATCCACCACGAGCCGGAAAACAGGAACTGGTTGCCGATGCGGATCAGCGTGCCGAGCGATGGCTGGCCGGGCGGCATACCGATGCCCAAGAACGAGAGCGTGGCTTCGGTCAGGATCGCCATGCCGAAATTCAGCGTCGCGGCGACCAGAACCGGGGTGAGCGTGTTGGGCAGGATGTGGTGTGCCAGGATCCGGCGCGCCGGCACTTTGAGCAGCCGTGCCGCCTGCACATATTCCTTGCTGCGTTCGACGATGGTCTGCGCGCGCACCGTGCGTGCATATTGCACCCAGGAAGACAGCGCGATGGCCAGCACCAGCACCGCGGATGCGCCGATCTCGCGCAGATCCGAGGGCAGCAGCTGACGCACCACCGTCGAGACGAGGATGGCGATCAGGATCGTCGGGATCGACAAGGTGATGTCGCCGATGCGCATCAGGATGTTCTCGACGAACCCGCCGAAGAAGCCGGCAACCAGGCCGGCGGTCATGCCGATCAGCAGGGAGAGCGCGACGGAAGCGAGGCCGATGACCATCGAGATGCGGGTACCGTAGAGGATGGCCGACAGCATGTCGCGGCCTTGCGTGTCGGTGCCGAGCAAATAGGGCCATTCACCGCCTTCCTGCCATACCGGCGGCAGCTCGGCCTTCCACATGTCGAGCTGTGCGGCGTCGTAGGGGTTCTGCGGCGCGAACAACGGCGCGAACACCGCCGTCAGGATCAGGATGGCGAAGATCGCGGCTGCCAGCATGGCGGCTTTCGAATGCGTGAACGACCACCAGATATCGCTGTCGCGCCAGCGCTGCAGCGCGGATGAAGGTTTTGCCGGAGCAGCTTTCGAGGTGTCGAGCGTCATCGTACGGTCTCCTCAGTGCGAGGCGCGCAGGCGTGGATCGATCACCGCATAGGTGATGTCGACCAGCGTGTTCAGCGCGACGAAGATGAAGGAGATGATGCACAGATATGCTGCCATCACCGGGATGTCGAGGAAAGTGACGGCCTGGATGAACAGCATGCCCATGCCCGGCCATTGGAAAACTGTTTCGGTGATCAGCGCGAAAGCGATCAACGAACCGACATTCATGGCGGTCATCGTCACCACCGGCATCAGGCAGTTGCGCAGGGCGTGGCGGAAATAGATGCGCCAGCGCGGAATGCCGCGGGCCCGGGCGAATTTCACATAGTCCGAGCGCAGCACCTCCAGCATTTCGGCGCGCACCAGCCGCATGATCAGCGTGATCTGGTAGAGCGACAGCGCAATGGCCGGCAGGATGAGTGCTGCGCGTCCCGATGGCGTCAGCAAGCCGGTCGACCACCAGCCGATCTGTACGACGTCGCCGCGTCCGAAAGACGGCGACCAGCCAAGAATGACTGAAAAGACCAGGATGAGCAGGATGCCGACCACGAAGCTCGGCAGCGAGACGCCGATGATCGACAGGAATTGCAGCGATTCCGTGTACCATCGCCCTCGCTTGATGGCGGTCAGGACGCCGAGGGGCAGGCCGACGATCAGGGAAATCAGTGTCGCCACCAGCACGAGTTCAAGCGTTGCCGGGAAACGTTCGCCGATCAGCGTCAGCACATCCTGCCCGTTGCGGTAGGAAACGCCGAAGTCGCCGCGCGCGGCATTGGCGACGAAACGCACGAATTGCGTTGCGGTGCCGTCGTTCAGGCCAAGGCGTTCGCGCAGCGCATCGCGATCTTCCTGCGTCATCTGCTCACCGGCCATCATCTCGACCGGATCGCCGGCAAGGCGAAAGATCAGGAAGGCAAGCATGGCAACGGCGAGCATCACCATGATGGCGTTGGCGAGACGGCTTATCGTGAAGACCAGCATGGGGAACCTCGTCGGGCCGACCGTTTAAGGGATGCGCTTCAGAGGCGCAGCGAACCGCGATGGGCAACGGTCGTTACCCGATTGTTCGACGCGTGCTGGTCGGTCATGGAACATCCTCCCGATGTCGCGGCGACGATCTTGATGCCGTCGTTTGCAGCCTGGCATCGGATATTCAGGATGTTGGCTTTATTGTCAACTATTTTGTCGACAATTTTGTCGTCATTGGGCGACAGTCCGCGGAATGCCGGGCTTTGCGGACCCTTGAAGACGCCAGGCGGCACACTGTCGTTCGGTGGAAAACCGCGTTTGGTGCAAACACTGCACACCATCCGAGAGGCCTGCATCGGCACAATCTGGCCGGCTGAACGTGGTCGGCAGCGGCTCAACCCGCTTCGCGAAAGGCTCCAGGCGACACGCCGCGCATTGATTTGAACAGCCGGGTGAGGTGGCTTTGATCGGCAAAGCCGGTCTCGAAGGCGATGTCGGCCAGCGGTTTGCCGGTGCGTATCAGGGCGGCGGCGGTGCGGACGCGGCAGTTGCGCAGATATTGGCCGGGCGTCATGCCGGCCACACGCTTGAAGTCGCGGATGACCTGGAAACGGGTTACATCCGCCACCTCGGCGAGATCGCCCAGCTCGAAGGTGCCGTTGAGGTCGGCTTCGATGAGGTCGCGGTAGCGCCGAAATCGCCTGGCTGCCTCGCTGTCGTCGGTCGAAGCATTGCGGCCTCCACGGTCCGCGAAGCGCCGGGTCAACCCGCGCAGGGCCATCAGCATGGTCGTTTCCGCTGCCATGGCCTTGCCGGCGACAGCAAGGCGGTGGGCCTGCACGAAATCGCTGGCGAGGTCCGGAGCCTCGAAAACGCCCTGGCTGAACATCGGCAAATGGCCGAGCTCGAGATCTTCCGCGACTTCCCGCATCAGCTCTGCGCGGGGGTAGCAGGTGCGATACGCCCAGCCAGCCTCGCAGCCTTTCTCGCCGTCATGCGGATCCTCGGGATTGACGACGATGATCGAACCGGCAGGCGCAAGATAGGACCGGCGGTGGATGCGCAGCTTCTCGGCGCCGGCAACCACGACACCAAACACGTAGCTGTCATGGGTGTGTAACGCATAGGCGTGATCGCGATAGCGGGCACTCAGCAATTCGAGATCGCCGAGCCCCGCATGCCGTGTCAGTCGCGCTTCTTCGCGTTCCCTTGCATCGCTCATCGGTGGCAGCCTTCCGGAAACCGGCCTAGCGGTCAATCCTGTTCAAGACGGGTCCTGCATCCGCATTTAGGATCGCGGTCATTCTGAGAAAAGTGAACCGCGAGATTATCCATGTCTGCCAACGACAGCGTCGCTGAAATCGCACCAGAGGTCATTGCCTGGCGCAAGCACATCCATGCCAATCCCGAACTCGGCTTTGCCGAGCATGAAACTGCCGCTTTCATCGCCGCAAAGCTCGCCGCATTCGGCCTTGCCGTGCATGCCGATGTCAGCCGAACCGCCGTCATTGCGACGCTGACCAGAGGAAACGGCAAAAAGGCGATCGCGCTGCGCGCGGAACTCGATGCGCTGCCGATCGAGGAAATGGCCGATATCGATTATGCGTCGAAGAACAAGGGCGTCATGCATGCCTGCGGCCATGACGGTCATGCCGCGATCCTGCTGGGCACGGCAAAACTGCTCGCCGAAAGCGGGGATTTCGATGGCACGGTCGTTTTCATCTTCCAGCCGGCGGAAGAGGTGGTGGGCGGTGGCAGGCAGATGATCGAGGATGGGGTGCTGGAGCGCTTTCCGGTCGACAAGGTGTTTGCCATCCACAACTGGCCGGGTTTTCCGAAAGGTCAGATCGGCGTTCTGAGCGGCCCCCAGATGGCGGCGGTGGATGATTTCGAAATCCGCTTCCACGGCAGCGGTTGTCATGCGGCGATGCCGCATCTCGGCGACGATCCCTTACTGGCGGCGGCCAGTTTCGTCACCGCGGTGCAGCGCGTGGTCAGCCGCAGCATCGATCCGCTTGCCGCTGCCGTTCTTTCGGTCACCCAGATCCACGGCGGGCGGTTCAACAATTTCGTCCCGACCGAAGCCAGGGTCGAAGGCACATGCCGTTTCTACGACCCGGCTCTGTCGGACCATTGCGCCGAAGAAATCGGACAGGTCGCACAAGCGGTCGCAGCCATGCATGGGGTGACGGCGGAGGTGAATTACAAGCGCGGCTATCCGCCGGTGGTCAACCCGGCTGCCGGCGCGGGGCTGGCGACACTCGCTGCGCAGGACACGGTCGGGGCCGGGCGCGTCAGCATCGACTTCCAGCCCAGTATGGGCTGCGAAGACTTTGCCTTCCTGCTGCGCGGCGTCGGCGACGGTGCCTATGCCTGGATCGGCGCAGGCGATGTCGGTCCCGGCGAGGGGTTGCATGGCGATCGTTTCGTCTTCGACGACGATATCGTGCCGATCGGCATGCGCTACTTCCTGAATATCGTGCAACGGGCGTTGCCCCGCATGCGCTGACATTTCTGGCAGTTGCTGTTGGTAGTCCAGTGCGAGGCCGGGCAAAACCCGCTTGCCGTCCGGCAAGGGTCGTGGGCTTACTCACGACCCTTTCGTTCAATCGGATCCATTCATGGCCAAGCGCATCATCATCGACTGCGATCCCGGAATCGACGACGCCTTTCTTCTGGCTATGGCCGTTGCATCCAAGGACATAGAAATCCTCGGCGTCACCACCACCTATGGCAATGTTGGCCTTGGCCACACGACGAACAATGCCTTGCGTGTGCTCGACTGGCTGGGCAGTGGCGTTCCCGTTTATGCCGGCGTCGACCGCGCCATCCTGAGCAACAGGGTCGATGCCGCCGCCTATCATGGCGAAAGCGGGCTCGAGGCGCCGGAGATCGGCCAGCCGAAGCGCGGCGCGGAAGCCGAGAACGCGATCCACTATCTCGTGCGGACGCTTGCCGGTTCGTCGGACAAGATCACGCTGGTGGCGTCCGGGCCGCTGACCAATCTGGCGATCGCGCTCAGGCTGCAGCCTTCGATTGCCGAAAAGATCGAACAGATCGTCTTCATGGGTGGCTCGACGGATTACGGCAATGACAGCCCGGCCGCCGAATTCAACCTGCTATGCGATCCGCATGCTGCCCAGATCGTGCTCGACAGTGGCATTCCGACGGTGATGTTCGGGCTGAACGTTACCCATCAGGTGATTGCGACACCGCGGCACGTCGAGCGCATGTGTGCACTTGGCAACAGGGCAGGGCGGGTCTTCGCCGACATGGCCGAGTTCTTCGCCAAGGTCTATCGGGAGCGGTATGGTTTTGAAGGGTCGGCATTGCATGACCCCTGTACCGTCGCCTGGCTACTGAAGCCGGACATCTTCCAGACACGCACCATGCGGGTGGATGTCGAAACCAACAGTGGCCTCAGTCTCGGCCGCAGCGTGCATGACATCTGGGGGCTGAGCGGCAAGCCGGCCAACACCGAGGTTGCGATCAAGGCCGATGCAGACGGCTTCTTCGATCTGCTTTTGAGCCTGCTGGGCAAGCTTGACTAGAGCGTTGCTTTTTTCTCGGCGATACGTGCAAACGCTCTGAATTCTGCGTCAGTCCTGACGCAGAAGCGTGTATGTTTTGCCGGAATTGTTCGAACTGCCGCCACCGGGCGGACCTGACGGCAATCAGCCATACGATCGTATTTTGGAATCTCTTGATCAAAAGATCGAATGATGTAATCTGCCCGCGTAGTGCCAAGCGACCGTCAAAAATCGATCCGATGTCGGCAAGCGCAGAGCTGTGCCTGTCCAGAGATCGAGGCGGTTGCGCTGGCATCAATGGGAGGGAAATTGATGATCAAGAAACTGCTTCTGGCGGGTGCGGCCCTGGCCATGCTCGCCGCACCTGCGCTTGCCGACACCACGCTGCGGTTCGTCCAGACCAACACCAGCGATGAATCCCTGGCCGTCCTCAACACGCTGATCAAGAAGTTCGAAGCGGAAAACCCGGGCGTGAAGGTCGAGCTCATCTCGATCCCCTGGGATAATTCCTTCGAGAAGTTCGCCACTATGATTGCGGCGGGCGACATTCCCGACGTGGCGGAAATGCCCGACAACTGGGTGGCGCTCTATGCCAATTCCGGGCACCTCGAGAGCCTTGAGCCCTATATCGAGAAGTGGGAACACAAGGGCGATCTGAACCCGCGCGCGCTGGAACTGGCACGCAAGGTCAAGGATACGGCCTATGTGCTTCCCTACGGCCTCTTCGTGAAGTCGCTCTACTACAACAAGAAGCTGTTCGCCGAGGCGGGTGTTGCCGGGCCGCCGAAGACGGTCGACGAGTTCATGGATGCCGCCAAGAAAGTGTCGGCGCTTCCGGGCAAGTATGGCTATTGCCTGCGCGGCGGCTCCGGCACCTTCAATGCATGGGCGATGATGGGTGCCGCCGCCAATGGCGACAACGCGTTCTTCGACAAGGACGGCAAGTCGACGCTCGACCAGCCGGGCTGGGTCGCAGGTTTCCAGAACCAGATCGACCTCTACAAGAATGGCTGGGCACCGAAGGACAGCGTCAACTGGGGTTACAAGGAAACGGTCGCCGGCTTCTATACCGGCACCTGTGCCATGCTCGACCAGGATGCCGACGTGTTGGCGCCGACCTCCGAACACATGGCCCCCGACGATTTCGGCGTCGTGCCGATGCCGAAGGGCAAGGGTGGCAAGGCCTTCCCGGTGCTGAGCTATGGCTCGTGGGGCGTGATGTCGGCCAGCAAGAACAAGGATCTGGCCTGGAAATTCCTGGCGATGATCGACAATCCACAATCCGATCCGCTCTGGACGAAGGCGGTGGGAGCTCTGCCCATCTTCAAGAGTGCGGAAAAGGATCCGACCTATGCCGATCCGAAATACCGTGCCTGGTTCGATTCGCTCGACGACAAGGACATCGTGCCCACGGTCACTCCCGGTTATTTGCCAGAATACAGCCTCTTTGCGGGCTCGACGGCGGTGAAGCTCGCCCAGCAGGCGCTGCTTGGGCAGATCACGGCCGAGGATCTCGGCAAGCAGTTTGCGGGTATCCTGACGAAGGCCCAGCAGAAATTCCTGGCGAAGTAACTGTGCTCCCCACGATAGCGGCGATGCCTGGCGCATCGTCGCTATCCTGACAATCCGGGCCGAACATGACTGTATCCCATCCCTCCGCGGGCGCACGGCGGCGCCTCGCCGCGCTTGAGCCGTATCTCTACAGTGCCCCCGCGCTGTTGCTGATCACGGTCACGACGCTGGTTCCGATCGTCATTGGCATTTCTTATGCCTTCCGCAATGTCATGCTGCTGGACCCGACATCGGGAGGGTTTGTCGGCCTGGACAATTTCCGTGACCTGATGCGCGACGGCAGCTTCTGGGGCGCGCTGAAAAACACGGTCACATGGACGGTGAGCTGCGTTGCATTCCAGTTTGTTTTCGGACTGATCCTGGCGTTGCTGCTGAACCGCCCTTTTCCCGGCAGGGCGATCATTCAGCCAATCGTCTTCCTGCCTTGGGCCATCCCAACCTTCCTCATAGGCATGAACTGGTCCTGGCTGTTCAATCCGGCGATCGGACCGTTGCCGCATTGGGCTTATGCGCTTGGCCTGATGGGCGCGCCCGACAACATTCTCTCCGATCCGCAGCACGCGCTGTTGGGGCCGATCATCGCCAGCATCTGGTGGGGCACGCCGTTCTTCGCGATCACGTTGCTTGCCGCGCTGCAGGCCATTCCGGGCGAGATCTATGAAGCTGCCGAGATCGACGGCGCCGGCAGTTTCGAGCGCTTCCGGTCGATCACGCTGCCTTTCCTGGCGCCGACCATCGTCGTCACAGTGATGCTGCGCACGATTTGGATCGCCAATTCGTCCGAGCTCATCGTGGTGATGACAAAAGGCGGCCCGGCCGATTCCTCGCAGATTATCGCCAGCTATGTCTTCACACAGGCCTATCAAGGGCTGAATTTCGGCTATGCCTCGGCGGTTGCGACGGCACTGGTGGTCCTGCTTCTCATCTATGCGCTTCTGCTGATATCGATCCGGCAGATGATGCTGGGCTCAAGGTGACGGCATCATGCGCGGCTCTTTTCAAATCCGGACGACGAAATGGGCGCTGCACTACGGGCTGCTGCTCATCTATGTCCTGGTGGCGCTGTTTCCGCTGTACTGGCTCGTCAAGGTTTCGATCACACCCAACGACATCCTTTACAAGCAAGGCACCGATTTGCTGCCTTCCAAGGTGAGCTTCGAACACTACGCGACGGTCATAGGCAAAAGCGACTTCCTGCTGTTCTTCCGCAATTCGATCATTGTTTCGGGTGTCACCGCGATTGCGTCGACCGTGCTTGCCACGGCGTCGGGCTACGCGTTTTCGCGCTTTGCCTTCAAAGGCAAGTTCTGGATCGTCGGCCTGATGCTGGTGACACAGATGTTTCCGCTGGTCATCGTGATCACGCCGATTTTCAGCATTTTCGGCACGCTGGGGCTGACGAACAGCCTGACGGGGCTGATCATCATCTACACCGCCTTCAATATCCCCTTCGCCACTTTCCTGATGCAGTCCTTCTTCGACGGCATACCGAAAGATCTCGAGGAGGCAGCGATGATCGATGGCGCCACGCGCTTCAAGGCATTCGTGCAGATCATCGCGCCGCTGACGCTACCGGGTATCGTGGCGACGGCCGGCTTCTGCTTCACCGGTGCGTGGGGTGAAATCCTGTTCGCGCTGCTGCTCAATTCGTCAGCTTCGGCAAGCACCTTCCCGGTCGGCCTGCTGCTGTATTCGACGCGCGCCACGATCGAGTACGGGCCGATGATGGCGGCGGGTGTCCTCGCGCTCATCCCTGTGTGCTTCTTCTTCTTCCTGATCCAGCGCTATCTCGTGCAGGGGCTGACGGCCGGCGCGGTGAAGGGCTGAAACGAAAGGGTGTTCGGCAAATGGCATCGATCGCTATCGACGGCGTGCGCAAGGACTATGGCGCGGTTCCGGTTCTCAAGGGGGTAGACCTGACGATCGAGTCGGGCGAATTCGTCGTCCTCGTCGGGCCGTCCGGTTGCGGCAAGTCGACCCTGTTGCGCATCATCGCCGGACTGGAAGATCTCAATGCCGGCGAGATCCGCATCGGCGATATGCGTGTGAACGATCTGGCGCCACGCGACCGCGACATCGCCATGGTGTTCCAGTCCTACGCGCTCTATCCGCATATGAGCGTACGCGACAATATGAGCTACAGCTTGAAGCTCAAGCGCACGCCGGCCGAACGCATAGCCGAGGCGGTCAAGCGGGCAGGTGACAAGCTGGGGCTGGAGGCGCTGCAGGACCGCAAGCCGCGCGCCCTGTCAGGCGGACAGCGCCAGCGTGTCGCCATGGGGCGGGCGATCGTGCGCAACCCGAAGGCGTTCCTGTTCGACGAGCCGCTGTCCAACCTCGATGCGCGATTGCGCGAACAGATGCGTTTCGAGATACGCAAGCTGCACCGCGATATCGGGGCGACGTCGGTCTATGTCACGCATGACCAGATCGAGGCCATGACCATGAGCGACCGCATCGTGGCGATGAATGGCGGCGTCATCCAGCAGGTCGGCGCCCCGCTGGAGCTCTACGACAACCCCGCCAACATCTTTGTCGCCGGGTTCATCGGCTCTCCCGCCATGAATTTCATCAAGGCACGCGCGGTGCGCCAGGACAAAGGGATCGACCTGCAGGTCGGCGCCATCAAGCTTTCGGCCATGCCGGCGCCTGATCGACTTCCCGACAATGGCGAGGTGATTGCTGGCATTCGGCCGGAGCGGATCGGACTGCTGCCGGCGAGTGAAGCCGGTGTCGCGGCGACCGTCGAGCTTGTTGAGCCTACGGGGGTAGCCACGGTTGTGCATGTGAACATCGCTGGCCAGCAGCTCAAACTTTTCACCACGGAGCGGCTGCAACTTGCCGTTGGACAGCCGGTGTCGCTGGCGATCAAGCCCGCCGACGTCTGCCTGTTCGACCCGGCCGATGGAGAACGGCTGCGCTTGACGAAATGACAGCGCGCAGCCGCTGAGAATGTGAGGCAATTCCACAGGGAAACAGCACTGTCCTGAATCGCCTCGGAGCGCTCAGTCGCGCTTGTTGAAGCGGAAGAACTCGACGCTGTAGCCGCCGGGATCACGCATCAGGAAGGTGGAGACCATCTGCTCGTCAGCCTTGGCCGGATCGTAGTGGACGACGATCTCGGCACCGCTCTGCTGCATGCGTTCGTACCAGGCTTCGAGCTCCGGCGTTTCCATGCTGACCATGACAGCCTTGGCGTCGGACGCCTTGTGATGTCCCTTCGCCTCGTCGACGAGGCCGACATAAGAATGGGCGGTGATGCGGAAAAACTTGACCCAGCCCTTGTCGAACGTCTTCTCGAAGCCCAGCTGCTCTCCATAAAAATGCTCGGGCGCGGCGAGGTCCTTGTAGTAAAGGAAGGTGACCTGCGCGTTGACTGGCAGTGTCCCCGTCTTTGTCGATGTATCCATTGTTTTTCCCCTCCGTGAATTCGGGCTTGGTGTCGAACCGCTGCGATGCGATCAGCGCCGCTTGAGCGCGGTCATCTCCAGCTCGACCTTGATCTCTTCGGCCGGAAAGCCGCAGAGGATGGTGGTGTTGGTCGGGCGAGGGGCGGAAAATGTCTCGCCCAGGATCTTCGACACCGCCATCACGTCGGCACGGTCGGCCAGATAGACGCGCACCCGCACCACATCGGCTACCGTCGCGCCGGCTTCCGCGAGTGCCGCCGAAATGACAGCAAGCGCGCGCCGTGCCTGCTGAGCGGTGTCCGGCGAGAAGCTGCCGTCGGTTTCGGAACCGGCCGTGGCCGAGATGAAGACCCATTCTCCGTCGACAACGGCGCGGGAATAACCGGCCAGCTCCTCGAACTTCGATCCGGATGAAATCGCTCGTCTTTCGGACATTGTCGTTCTCGTTGATTAATTGACCAAATAGTTTCGAGAGTATGCCCGATATGGGCACACTTGCGTGATCTCAGGATTGATCTTCCGCCGTCAATTCGCGCAACAGGTCGCGCGTCGCTTCGATGTCGGCGATAATGGCGGTGCGGGCCGCGTCGACATTCCTGGCCTTGAGCGCAGCAACCATCTCGTGATGGTGCACGGAATAGGTGCCGCTTTCGTCTGACTTCAGCAGCGGTTCGATGTGGCGCGTCAACAGCCGCATGTAGGGGCCGAACCGCAACCACAGCGTCTCGATGAGCTGGATAAGCACTTCCGACTGCGATGCGGCGTAGAGATGGAAATGAAATTCCTGATTCTTGCCGAGCATGGTGTAGACGCTGTCGGTTCGTCCGATCGTTTCGTGCTCGTGGATGATACCTTCCAGCTGAACGATGTCGCGTGCGGTGATGTTGGGCACGGCCAGTTCGGTCGCCAGGCTCTCGACCGCGATGCGTGCGCGGCACAGATCATCGAGCCTTGCGCGGCTGGTGGCGGGAATGCGGGCCGAACCGTTTGCCGCCACCTCGAGCGCATTTTCGGCAGCGAGCCGACGCAGAGCTTCCCGCACCGGCATATGGCTGGTGCCGAACGAATCCGACAGCGATGCGATCGTCAGCGTCTGGCCCGGGTCGAAACGACCCGTCATCAGGGCATGCCTGAGCTGCCGGTAGACACCGTCCTGGATGGTGCTGCGCGACGCTATCGGTGCAAAGACGTCGACTGCCACGATATTATCCCTTGTTGGAAGGACGGTTGCGACTGGATCGCTCCAAGTCTTCTGCTGTCGTAGTCATCCTTGATGTTGGAGACAAGAGCACGGCTTTGCTGGCTCAACTCCGGCATGGCTTGCTCCGTTCGCGATCCGGGCACTGCAGCCTGATAGCATCGGCCGGGCTGCTCATTGCGTCTTATGCGGCCAGCCTTTGGCGCGCATCTCGAGCACTTCGACCGTGTAGCCGTCCGGATCGGTGACATAGAGGATGTAGATGCCGAATTCCGGCTTGAAGATAGGTGGGCCCTTGGTTTCGATGCCGAGTTCAGCGAGGCGTTTCGACCAGGCATCGACATCGGAAGAGACAAAGGTGATGGCTCCCATCCGTGGCTGGTTCGCAGGCAGCTCGCCGGTGACGAAACCGAAGAAGCTCTCGCCGGTGGCCTGAAGGATCAGCACCTTGCCTTCGCGCTCGAAGACAAGACGCAAGCCGAAAGCCCGTTCGTAGAAATCGCGGGTGCGCCGGAGATCGCTGACGCGAAAGAAGCCGATTGTCTGTTCGATCGGTGGATGAGTTTGAGCGGTGAGTGTCATGGTGGAGCGGATCGCCAGGCGGTTCGGATACATCAATGGATAACTTGAAAGATTGCATCATTCGATCTTTTGATCAAGAAACGATTCATGCGCTGGAACTGATCGTGGAGAGCCGGCTATCTCCCTGGACTGACGAGGTAGACAGGGCGCGATAGCTCATTATAGTCCGCGTCCGTGAGCCTGTTGCTGGGGAGGAGCGGGTCATGGGCGTTGTGATGAGGGACATCACGTCCGACGAGATCCGCCTTTATGGCGATATCGTCGCACGGCTTGAACGTGTCGGTCCGGGTGCCGACGCGCGCGGTGACGTTCTGGCGGATATCATTCGCCTGACGCGCTCGGATTTCGGCGCTTCCTATGTCTGGAACGGCGGCAAGGGCGTTTTCGAGCGTTCGCGTGCCTACCGGATGAGCGAAGACAATCTCAGGGCCTATGACGACTGGTTCCAGTTCCACGACCCGATGACGCAGCAGTTGCGTGCGCGAAAGCGGGCGACGCCGGTCGAGCTTGTGATTCCACATCGCAAGCTCGAACACACGGAATTCTTCAACGATTTCCTGTCCCGCGACGGCATGCATCATGGCATCAACCTGTTCGTCTTCGACGATGGCAAGGACCTTGGTGACCTGCGCATCTGGCGCGCCAAGGGGCGGCCGGAGTTCGAGGAACGCGACGTGGTGCTGCTCGACATGTTGGAACCGTTCCTGCGGCGTGCGCTGTTGCGGGCCTCACTGCATGGCGATGACCTGACGCCGCGCGAGCGTGACGTTGCGGTTCTGGTGGCGCGTGGTTGCACCGATCGCGACATCGCCCGGCTGCTCGGCATCGGCTTCGCCACCGTGCGCACGCATCTTTCGCGGGCCATGGAAAAACGTGGTTGCGCCAATCGCGCGGAACTGGCGGCCACGGTTTCCCGCTCCGACAATTGACCGGACCAGAAGGCAATTGAGCTGAGACGGAACTCCGCTCTGCCTCTGCAATCCTTGAGCATCACGATCCGAGCGCATCCGCATTTCTGCTGATACACGCGCCGGGCTCGCGCCTCTAGCATCCGCCTTGCCTGATCGGGTGAGGAGGACTGGATGGCCGAATTGCATGAGCTCGGCGTTGCGGCTGCGGCAGAAGCCATTCGCAACGGCGAGGTGAGCGCCGAGCGTCTCATTCAGACCTTTCTCGATCGTGGCGCTGCTCATGTTCATCTGAACGCCTTCGTCTCGATCGACGCGGAAGCTTCGCTCGAAGCCGCGTACGAGGTGGATTGCGCACGCCGCAGCGGCGAAGTGCTGGGGCCTCTCGCCGGCGTGCCGCTCGGCATGAAGGACAACATCGACATCGCCGGCCAGGAATGCTGTGCCGGCACGCCCGGCCTTGCCGGCCATCGTCCAAAGAAGGATGCGCTGGTCGCCGCAGCCTTGCGCGATTCCGGCGCCGTTTTTCTCGGTCGGACCGGCATGCACGAGCTGGCCTTCGGCATCACCAACAACAACGCTTTCTCCGGTGCAATCCGCAATCCCTATGATCCCCTGATGATTCCAGGTGGATCATCGGGTGGTGCCGGTGCCTCCTGCGCGGCACGCCTAACCCCAGGAGGCATTGGCACCGACACCGGAGGGTCGGTGCGTGTTCCGGCAGCCTTGTGCGGCATCGCTTCCCTGCGTCCCTCCGCCGGTCGCTGGCCGGTGAACGGGATCGTGCCGATCTCGTCGACCCGGGATACGCCGGGCCCGATGGCGCGGTGCGTCGCCGACCTCGAATTGATGGATCGGATCGTCACCGGCAACACCGGCGTCCAAGACGCGCGGCCATTGGATGGAGTGCGGCTCGGTGTTCCGCGCGGCTATTTCTGGGAAGATCTCGACCCCGAGACGGAACGGATCTGCCAGCAGGCGCTGGCTCAGCTCAAGGCTGCCGGGGTGACGTTGGTCGAGTCTGACGTTGCGGACCTTGCCGCGCTGAACGCTGCCGCCAGCATCATAGCCTTCTATGAACCAGGTCGTGACATCGTTGCTTACCTCGCGGAAAGTGGCGCGTCGGTCAGCTTCGACGACATCGTCGGCAAGGCCGCGAGCCCGGATGTGCAAGGCATCATGCGCCTGATCAGCGATCCGGCCACGATGGTTCCCGAAGCTCTATATCGGGAAGCAATGGATGTTCATCGACCGCGCCTGATCAAAGCTTACAAAGATCACTTTGCTGGTCATGGCATCGATGCGCTGGTGTTTCCGACGACACCGCTGCCCGCGCGTCCGATCGGCGAGGATGTCGACGTCGAGTTGAACGGTCGGCGGGTGCCGACATTCCAGACCTTCATCCGCAACACGGATCCGGGCAGCGTTGCCGGGCTGCCGGGCATCAACCTGCCGGTCGGGCTCACGGCACGGGGATTGCCTGTCGGATTGGCCCTTGACGGATTGCCGGGGACAGATCGGGCGCTGCTGTCGATCGCGGCCGCGTTCGAAGCGTTGTTGCCGGCGCTTCCGGCGCCAACGCTCAACCGGGCAGCCATCGAGCGAGCCTGACAAAAAACAACAAGGGGAGGAACGACATGCCACCATTCATGACCATCGATCGCCGCACCATGCTGGCCGGCATGGCCGGCGCGCTTGCAGCCGGCATCGCGCCGGCCACTTTGCGCCGCGCCATCGCCGCGGAGGGGGAATTCAAGATCGGACTGTTGATCCCGCTGTCGGGACCCGCAGCGCTTTTCGGGCCGTCGAACCAGGGCTGCGCGGAACTGGCCGCGGACGAAGCCAATGCCGCCGGCGGGATTCTTGGCCGCAAGATCAAGCTGATTCCGACCGATGCAGGAGCTGCTCCCGCCGAAGTGGCGAAATCGGTGGTGCGCCTGATGCTGGAGGAAAAGGTCGACCTCGTCGTCGGCTCGCATGACAGCGCCGTGCGCCAGGCGGTCGAGGCCACCGTCAAAGGCAAGATTCCTTACATCTACACGCCGGTCTATGAAGGCGGCGACTGCACCGCAAATCTCTATTGCCTCGGCGAAACGCCGCCGCAGCAGATCAAGCCGTCTATCGAGTTCATGATGAAGGAGAAGGGGGCAAAGTCCTTCTACCTCATCGGCAACGACTATGTCTGGGCCCGCAATTCCAACGAAGCCGCCAAATCTTACATCGGTGCCGGCGGCGGCACGATTGCTGGGGAAGAATATGTCCCGCTCGGCGCGCCCAACCGTTTCGAAGAGATCGTCACGCGCATCAAGGGTGCCAAGCCCGATGTCGTGCTGATCACGGTGATTGGGGCCGACAACGTCAATTTCAACCGGGCCTTCGCTTCATTCGGCCTCGACAAGGACATCACCCGGCTGGCCTTCCTGCTCGAGGAAAACACGCTGCAGGGCATCGGTGCCGAGAGCAGCGGCAATCTCTATTCCTGCATGGCTTACTTCGCCAATGTCGGCTCCGAGGCCAACCAGAAATTCAAGGCGGCAATGAAGACGAAGTTCGGCGACAAGGTGCCCCAGCTGTCGACGCTCGGTGCCGACGCCTATGCCGGCGTGCATTGTGCCAAGGCGCTTGTCGACAAGGCGGGCTCGACGGAAGCGGCCGCTGTTGCTGCGGCTTCGCAGGGGCTCACCTTCGCCACCGCCGGCGGCACCGCGACGATGACGGGACGCCATGTCGACAAGGACATGTATCTCGCAATGTGCAAGGGCGCCGAGTTCGAGGTGGTCAAGACCTTCGAGAAGGTTGCCAGCGGCCAGTCCTGTCCGGTGTGAACTGTCGACACAGCTAGGGGGAGGGGTCGTGGATCCGCTGATCGTCACGCAGCTGTTGAACATCGTTTTCGGCGTGACGACGCTGGCGATGATCGCGCTCGGGCTTGCCATCACCTTCGGCATGCTCGGCGTGCTCAATCTGGCGCATGGCGAATTCGTCATGATGGGTGCGTTCTGCGCCCTGGTTGTCGATCGGGCCGGCGCGCCCTTCCTGCTGGCGGTGCCTCTGGCGCTTCTGGTCTGTGGAGGCGTCGGCCTCATCGTCGAGGTGCTTCTGATCCGTCCCCTCTATCGCCGTCCTTTCGATACGCTGGTGGCAACATGGGGGTTGAGCCTGCTCCTGCGCAAGCTGGCGGAGGCCGGGTTCGGTCTTGGCTTCAACAGTGTAGCCGTGCCGCTTGCCGGTACGGCGGCGCTGTTCGGTACCGACTATCCGACCTACCGGCTGGTGCTGATCATTGTCTGCGTCACAATCATCGGCGCGCTCTTCGCCTGGTACGGAACCAGCCGGGCTGGGCTGAGGATCCGGGCGATGGTCGGCAATCCGGACCTTGCCCGCGCGCTCGGCATGCCGGTGAAGCGGCTTGCCACAACAACTTTCGTGGTCGGCTCCTGCCTTGCGGGTCTTGCCGGTGTCATGGTGGCGCCGCTGGTGCCGGTGCATCCCTATCTCGGGCTCGACTATGTCATCAAATCGTTCTTCGTGCTGGTTGTCGGCGGGTTGGGCAGCGTGCTTGGCGTGGTCGCCGGCACAGGCGTCATCGGCGGCCTGGACAGTTTGATGTCGGCCGTCTTCGGCAGCACGCAAGCCTATTTCACCGTGCTGGTGGTGGCGATCCTGTTCCTGTGGCTGAAGCCGCGCGGATTGTTTTCGCATGGCTAATATCATCACGCTTGTCGCGCTGCTTGTCCTGCCGTTTGCGGTTGGCGACTATTGGACCTATCAGCTCGGCCTCTACTATCTCTATGCGATGGTTGCCGTCGGGCTTGGCTTGTGCTGGGGACAGGCAGGCTTCCTGCCGCTCGGCCAGGCGATGTTCTTCGGCATTTCGGCCTATCTGTCGGCAATCCTCCTGAAGGCAATGCCCGGCAGTTACCTGATCTACCTGCTGCTGCCCCTTGCTGCCCTGGCGAGCGGCGTACTGGCGCTGCTGATCGGATTGATGGTGTTTCGCCGCGACGGCGGCAGCGGGCCATTCTTCTCTTTGATCACGCTGGCGCTCTCGATGCTGGCGTTCCAGATCGCCAGCAACTGGAATTCGGTGACGGGCGGCTTCAACGGCCTCGCCGGCATCCCGGGACTGCCAGGGATCGATGATTTCCGCGCCAACTATTATCTCGCCGCCGTCGCCCTCGTCGCCGTGCTGGCGATCGCGTCCTGGCTGTACAGCGCACCACTCGGCGTGCTGTGGCGCGCCATCGCCCAGAACGAGCGCCGCGTCGCGCTGTTCGGCTTCAACCCTCATCACTACAAGGCAATCGCCTTTGCCGTGTCGGGGTTTTTCGCCGGTCTTGCCGGTGCGCTCTACGCGCCGCAGCAGGGCCTGGTTTCGCCTCAGGTCGTCGGCTTTGCCTTTTCGGCGGAACTTCTGGTATGGACGGCGGTTGGCGGGCGTGGCCGGCTTTACGGGCCGGTCCTCGGTACCTTGCTGGTCGGCTCGATGACGGCGGAGATGCGCGACAGCATTCCCTATTGGGAAGTCATCATGGCCGGCTTCTTCATGGTGGTCGTGCTCGCCTTTCCGCAAGGGGTGATCGGACTGTTCACGCCGGTGACGGAGCGCCTGCGCCGCGCCTTGGCCGGTGCACATCCGCAGGCAGCCATCGAAGCCCCCGCGCGGACCGGAACTGGGGTGCAGGAAGCCCTGACCATCGACGCGGCGCGGGTCAGTGCCGGCGGCATCAACATTCTGAACGACCTGACCGTCGCGTTCCCGCCGAAAGGCGTAGCCTGCATCATCGGACCCAACGGTGCCGGCAAGACGTCGACCTTCAACCTGATCACCGGCGAACTGCCGGCCAGTGCCGGCAGCGTGAAGGTCGGCGCGCTCGATATCACCAACCTGGCGCCGTATCGGGTGGCGCGGCTCGGCTTCGGTCGCAAGCTGCAAGCGCCAAGCGTGTTTCCGGAACTGTCGATCGGGGACAATCTCGCGATAGCGCTGTGGAGCAACGGCGCGCGACCATTCGATCTGCTGCTACGGTCGCTACGTCGATGGTCGAGCCCGATCGTCGGCGAACTGACCGACCGCTATGCCTTTCTCGGCAATGAAGACGCGCCGGCGAGCGACCTTTCGCATGGCGAGCGCCAGATCCTAGAGCTTGCCATGGCGCTCGCCGTGCAACCGCGCATCCTGCTGCTGGACGAACCCTGCGCCGGCCTCTCAGCCGACGAGACCTCGCGCGCCGTCGACGTCATCCGCTGGGCAGCCGAGAGACTTGGAAACGTCATCATCATCATCGAGCACGATATGGCGCTGGTGCGCAGGATCGCCGACCGTGTGATGGTGTTCCACAATGGCGCCTTGCTGGCAGAAGGTAGCGTCGCCGACATCCAGGCCGATCCGGCTGTACAAGCCGTCTATGTCGGAGGTCAGAAATGATCCCGGTCAGCTTCAACAATCTTTCCGGCGGCTACGGCAGCCTGAAAGTCGTGGAGGAACTCAGCGCCGAAGTTGGTACCGGGCAGGTGCTGTGCATCGTTGGCCGAAATGGCGTCGGCAAGTCGACGCTGCTCAAGCTGCTGCTCGGCTACCTGCCGTGCCGATCGGGCGAGGTGGCAATCGGTGGCCGCAAGGCAGGCGCGATGGCGCCCGAGGCGCGCAGAGGACTGGGGATCAGCTACTGTCCGCAGGAGCGCCCGGTGTTCGATGATCTCACCGTCTCGGACAATCTGGCGCTGATGAGCAAGGACGGCCGGCTGGACAGCTATCGGCCCTTCTTCGATTTGTTCCCGGTTCTTGAGCGGCGGTTGGCGCAGCGCGCGGGCACTCTGTCCGGTGGCGAGAAGAAACTGCTGTCCTTCACGCGTGGGCTCGCGGAAGGTCAGCCTGCCGTCGTGCTCGACGAGCCGACGGAGGGTGTGCAGTGGGAAAACATCCAGCGCATGGCCGACATTATCAACACAAGGAAGGCAGTTGGCACGGCTTTCATCGTTGTCGAGCAGAACCTCTCCTTCGCCGAGCTGATCGCCGACCACTATCTGGTGATGGATCACGGTCGCTGTGTGTTGACCGGTTCGCGGACGGAGGTTGGGCGCGCCGATATCGTCAAACATCTGACCGTCTGAACGCAGTCAAATATGATGCTAAGGCTAGGCTTCGTTGCCCAGTCGTCGAATGTTGGTGACAAGCTCGGTGGCGAGCCTGGTAGCGGTCGCCGTAGCGACGATCATCTGCGGCAGGATCATCCATTCCAGGGTCCAGGCGGCGCCGGATCGTTCCTGCTCATGCACCAGCGCCCCGTGCATGCCGGCAAGCTGCGTGGCGTTGAAACGGGCGAGCGTCACCAGCACTTCGGCTGAGACGGGGTTCTGCTTGTGCGGCATGGCCGAAGAACCGCCACTGCCGACAAGCTCGATCGCGTCGCCGGACAGCGCCATGAGGGTTATGTCCTGTCCGAATTTGCCGAGAATGCCGGAGATCAGCGACAAGGTGGAAGCCAGGCCGGCGATGCGATCGCGTTGGCTGTGCCATCGCGGGCGATCGGCCAGCCCGAGCTCTTCGGCAAGAGCTGCGCGCACTCCATTCGCCTTGTCGCCAAGCCTGTCGAGCGTTCCGGCCGCGCCGCCGAACTGCAGCGCAGGCCCGTCCACCATCCATGCGCGCAGCCGCTCCAAGTTGCGTTCACACGGTTCGCGCCAGCTCACGATGCGGTCGGCTGCTCGAATCGAGATTGCGGGCTGCATGCGCGTGACGGCCATCAGTGCGCGTTCACCGTCGCGCTTCTCAAGGCCGGCAAGCGCGCGCAGGAAGACGGCGAGCCGCTGTTCGATGATGGCCAGCACCGGTTTCAGGCGGAGCATCAGTCCGCTGTCGATGACATCCTGGCTGGTGGCGCCGAAATGAATATCGGAAGCCGCCTTGCCCCCGACCGCTTCACGCAACTGCCGCACCAGTTCCGGCACGACGACGCCGTCGGTTGAGACCGCTATGCGCAGCCGGTGGATGTCGGGTTCGAACGCGGCGATGGCGTAGACGATGGCCGTCGCCGATTCCTCGGATATCAGTCCGGCCTTGCCCTCGGTGGTGGCCAGCGCCGCCTCGAAAACAAGCATCGCCTTGATTTCCGCTTCGACGGAGAAGTAACCGGCGATCTCCTCATCGCCGAGAAGCCCGCCAAGGATTGGGTGATCGAAAGGGCAAACGCTCATTGCGTCCGGCTCAGATATCCAGGAAGACGGTTTCCCGTTCGCCCTGCAGATGGATGTCGAACCGGTAGCCGTTGCTGCCTTCGGCTTGGGCGATCATGGTCTTCGCCCGGTCGCGATGCTCAAGGCGCAGAAGCAGCGGATCTTCAGCATTCGCCTGCTCTTCCTCGGGGAAGTACATGCGAGTGTGCAGCCCGAGATTGATGCCGCGGGCGACGATCCAGAAGGTGATGTGCGGCGCCATCAGTCGCCCGTCCTTGAACGGCACCCGGCCGGGTTTGACGGTTTGGAAGACGAATTCGCCGCTGTCGCCGTCGCAAGCACGGCGACCCCAGCCGGTGAAGTCAGGGTCGGCCTGCCCACGCGGCTCGCTCGGACTGTTGTAAAGGCCCGCCGCATCCGCCTGCCAGATCTCGACAAGGCCGTCGCGCAGCGCTGCGCCGCCGCCGTCGAAGACGCGGCCGCGGATGGCGATCCGCGTGCCCTTGGTGCGGTCGTTCACCATCGCCGTACCGAGGTCGGACGGGTATACGCCGGTGATGCCGGAGGCATTCGGTGTCAGCCCGATATGCACATATGGACCCGCCGTCTGCGAGGCACTTTCCTTGAGATAGGTCAGATCCTGCACCATTAAGCTCACGAGCCTTTTGTCATTTCAGGTCCCAATTCGATCATCCTCCGGGCTCGGGTCTAGTTGCCATCCAGCCGGTTTTCAAAGAGCGTTGAACGCCTGCCGCGCAAGACAATGTCGAACTTGTAGGCGCGCGCGTCCATGGGAATGGTGTTGGCCATGTCGAGCGGCGCGATCAGCAGTTCCACGGCGCGGCGATCGGGAATGGTGCGCACGATCGGGCAACGCCAGATCAACGGGTCGCCCTCGAAATACATCTGCGTGATCAGCCGTTGGGCGAAGCCCTGGCCGAACACGGAAAAATGGATGTGCGCGGGACGCCAGTCGTTCGGACCGTTCGGCCAGGGGTAGGGGCCGGGCTTCACCGTACGGAAACGGTAGTTGCCATGCTCATCGGTGATGCAGCGTCCGCAGCCGCCGAAATTGGGGTCGAGCGCCGCCAGATAACCTTCCTTCTTGTGACGGTAGCGGCCGCCGGCATTCGCCTGCCACACTTCGATCAGCGCGCCCGGCACACCACGCCCGCTTTCGTCCAGGACGCGGCCATGCACGATGATGCGCTCGCCGATCGCGGCCTCGCCGGGGCGGGCGAAATTATGGATGAGGTCGTTGTCGAGCTCACCGAGGATTGCGTGACCGAAAACCGGGCCAGTGATCTCCGAAAGCGTATTGTCCAGCGCCAGTAACGCCCGCTGCGGCGAGCGCAGCACCGAGGTCTTGTAGTCTGGCGTGTAGGCCGGCGGCTGCCAGGTGCGGTCGCGCGTGAAGAAGGCGCCGGTGTCGGGCTTGCGGTCCGTCATGGTCAGGCTTTCCCTTCGGCATCGAGCGTGGCGTAGACCTGCTTGGCGATACGGATGGCACGGTTGGCCGCCGGGACGCCAGCATAGATAGCGACATGCAGCATGGCCTCCGTGATGTCCTGGCGTGTCGCCCCGGTGTTGGCGGTGGCGCGCACATGCATGGCCACTTCCTCGTCATGGCCGAGAGCCGCCAGTAGCGCGATGGTGACGATGGAACGTTCCCGTGGCGTCCAGGCGGGGCGGGCCCATACCGTGCCCCAGGCCGCTTCGGTGATCAATTCCTGGAAGGGACGGTCAAATTCGGTTGCGGCAAGCTCCGCGCGATCCACATGGGCGTCACCGAGTACCGCGCGACGTGTTTTTATCCCTTGCCGGTAGCGTTCCGACGTTGTTTCGCCTTTGGCCATGTCAGCGTCCCGGTGATTGCGAGCGGATGAAGGCGCCGGCCAGTGCCGTGAAGGCTTCCGGTTGCTCGACACAAGGGATGTGTCCCGCGCCCTCGATGATTTGATAGCGCGCGCCAGGCACGAGATCGGCGAGCGATCGAACGAGAGCCGGCGGCGTCGAACCGTCCTGGTCGCCGACGATGCAGAGTGACGGGACTGAAACGCGTTGCGCGGTTTCGGTCAGATCGGCCGAGGCCAGCGCCTTGCAGGCGGCAACATAGCCAGCCACAGGCTGGCGGATAAGCATGTTGCGGTAGCCGGCGAGCTCGTCGGCGCGTCCACGGTGAAAGGCTGGCGTAAACCATTTTTCCATGACGCCGTCGGCGAAGGCGGCGATGCCTCGGGTCTCGGCAATCCCGATGCGTTCTCCCCACGATTGGACTGTACCAATCTTGTGCGCTGTGTTGCTCAGGATCATTGCCTGCACGAGATCCGGCCGCTTGGCGTAGAGCTGCAGCGTTATAAGGCCGCCGATGGAAAGCCCGCAGACAATCGCACGCTTGATGGCGAGATGGTCAAGCAGGGCAGCAAGGTCAGCAGCATGGGTGTCGATGCTCGGCTGGGCATCGCCGAGGTCGGAAAGGCCGTGGCCGCGTTTGTCGTAGACCAGCGTCGCGCATTCGCCCGCCAGGCGAGCGACGGTCTCGTCCCAGATACGGAAATCAGTGCCGAGCGAGTTGATGAAGACGACGACAGCGCCGTCGGACGGCGCGCCCGTCAGGCGGTGATGCAGGACGATATCGTTGATCCGTGTCAGTCGCATGCGCACCTCCTGCGTTGTTGTCGCCCTTCCGTTTGGTTAAGTAAAATAATAAATTGGGCTATTCCATTAACTCGCAGGTTATGGGCGACATGATCGACCAACGCATCAAGTTCCGACATCTGCAGACATTCGTCGAGGTCTCGCGGCAGAAAAGCGTGATGAAGGCGGCTGAAATGCTGCATGTCAGCCAGCCGGCCGTGACCAAGACCATCCGTGAACTGGAAGATGCGCTCGGCGTGCGCGTGCTGGAGCGCGATGGCCGTGGCATTCGCGTCACCCGGCTGGGTGAGCTGTTCCTGCGCCACGCGGGCGCAGCGATCTCGGCGCTGCGGCAAGGTGTGGATTCGATTGCCGCCGACAGGCTGGGCAATTCCGAGCCGGTGCGGATCGGTGCGTTGCCGACTGTCTCCACGCGCATCATGCCACGCGCCATGGCGCTGTTCCTTGGTGAAAATACCGCCAGTCGCGTCAAGATCGTCACCGGCGAGAACGCCGTGCTGCTTGGACAGTTGCGGGTCGGAGACCTAGACATCGTCGTCGGGCGGCTGGCGGCGCCCGAACAGATGACCGGGCTTTCGTTCGAACACCTCTATTCGGAAGAAGTCAGGTTCGTGGTGCGCGCCGGCCATCCTCTGCTGGCCCGTGGCACTTTCGATTTCGCCGATCTCACGCGTTATGTCGCCCTGATGCCGACACACACCTCGATCATCCGTCCCTTCGTCGAGCGCCTGCTGATCGCCAATGGCATGCCCAATTGGCCGACGCAGATCGAAACTGTGTCGCACGCCTTTGGGCGTGCCTTCGTGCGCTCGAATGACGCCGTGTGGGTGATTTCCGAAGGTGTGGTGGCTGCCGACATCGAAGACGGGGTGCTGGCCATGCTGCCGATCGACACCAGCGAAACCAAGGGCCCGGTCGGCCTCACCATCCGCGCAGACCAGCAGCCGACGCTTGGACTGGGGCTGCTGATGCAGACGCTGCGCGAGGCTGCGGCGGAATTGCCGCAATAGCCGTTCCATATTCGGGATTGAGCGTATCAATCTGGTTAGAATAACGCTCGGTCTTCGACAACGGGCTCTAGTAGGGCAGGCCGACATAGTTCTCCGCGAGAGCTGCCGCGGCGGCGCGGGAGTGTGTCAGATAGTCGAGCTCAGCAGCCTGTATCCTGAGCTCAAAATCGGTGCGATCGGGGAAGCGGTGGAGCAAAGTGGTCATCCACCAGGAGAAACGCACGGCCTTCCACACCCTGGCCAATGCGCGTCCGGAATAGGCGTCGATGCCGGCCGGGGATTTGTCGAGAAAGAATTCACGCAAACCTTCGAACAGGTAGTGCACGTCGCTGGCGGCAAGGTTCAATCCCTTGGCGCCGGTAGGTGGCACGATATGGGCGGCGTCGCCGACGAGGAAGAGGCGGCCGAAGCGCAGCGGCTCCGCCACGAAGGAGCGCAGCGGTGCGATCGATTTTTCGAAGGAAGGGCCGATGGTGACGGCTTCGGCATGGTGGCGGGGGAGCCGGCTGCGCAACTCGTCCCAGAAGCGGTCGTCGCTCCAATGGTCCATCTGCTCGTCGGCGGGCACCTGCACATAATAACGCGAGCGCGTCGTCGAGCGCATCGAGCAGAGCGCGAAGCCACGTTCGTGGCTGGCATAGATCAGTTCGTCGCTGACCGGCGGCACTTCGGCCAGCACGCCCAGCCAGCCGAACGGATAGGCGCGTTCGAAAGTCCGTATCGCGCCGGCCGGGACGCTGCGGCGGCTGATGCCGTGGAAGCCGTCGCAGCCGGCAATGATGTCGCAATCGATCCGCGCGGCGACGCCGTTCCTCCTGTAGGTCACGTGCGGGCTGTCGGTCTCGAAACCGTGCAAGGCGGCATCTTCGACCTCATAAAGCGTCGAAGTGCCTGCAGCTTCGCGAGCTGCCATCAGGTCGCGCGTCATTTCGGTCTGGCCGTAGACGGTGACATGCCCACCGGCGAGGGCGGCAAGATCAATGCGATGGTCGCGTCCGTCGAAAGCGATGGAGAAGCCGTCGTGCCTCAGGCCTTCAGCGCTCAGGCGGGACGCGGCACCGGTCCTGTGCAGCAGGTCAACCGTGCCTTGTTCCAGAACGCCGGCACGGACGCGGCCCAGGATGTAATCCTTTCCGACCCGGTCGAGAATGACATTGTCGATGCCGGCTCTGCTTAGGAGCTGGCCAAGCAACAGGCCTGAAGGCCCGGAACCGACAATGACGACCTGTGTTCGCATTCGGTACCCAGAAGGTGGTATGGCCGGGACATATCCAGCCGGAAGCGGCACCATCGCCCAACCATGCGGTTCGGTAAAATGATATCTAAGGCCGATCTCATATATAGATCGTTATGAAAGAGGGTGGCGGGGTCGTTGGGCGCGGTTCCCCAAAAGGGGTGATCGGACCCATCTCGGCTCAGAGCAACCGTGTTGCCCGAGTCCGCCATGAGCCGCCTTTGTGATGAGCCCGACCGCATTCGGGGCTATTCGACTCGCGGTCCCGACGCGAAACGTTTCGTTTCGACAACCACAGCTGCCGGCCGCATTGGTAAATCAATGCTTAATGGAATGATGACGGAGCTCATGCAAAGCCGTCGCGTCGGGGGAGCGCAACCTGGCGACATCTGCATATCTTTGCCGGTTAGGGTCAAAAAAGTATCATTGCAAACACCCAAACGTGGTGGCGCTGTCTCAGCGTCAGGATTAGCGTCTGTTGCGAAGGTCAGAGCTGGAAAACACCCAGCCGATTGGGAAAGGGCCGTAGCGGTGAGATTGCCGTACGCCCGGAGGAAACACACATGGGTCCGGACCTGGAAGTCGTCCAGATTCGACAGGGCGAGTCGTTCAAAGCCTGGTCGCACGGCTATCCGTTCCATACGGTACGCTGGCATTTCCACCCCGAATACGAGCTCCATCTCGTGGTCGCCACCGCCGGCCGCTGTTTCGTCGGCGATTTCATCGGGGAGTTCGAACCGGGAAATCTGGTTCTGACGGGGCCGAACCTGCCGCATAATTGGGTGAGCGACATCCCGGCCGGATCGACCATCCCGCTACGTTGCCGCATCCTGCAGTTCAATGAGGGTTTCATCGGCGACACCATGCGCGTGCTGCCGGAACTCACAGCATTGGCGCCGGTGCTGGAGCAGTCACGGCGCGGCGTGCTGTTTTCGACCGAGACCAGTCGCCAGGTCGCTCCGGTGATGGAAGAGTTGATGAGGGCGCAAGGTGTTCGCCGCATCGAGCTGTTCATGGCCATCACCGGATTGCTCAGCCGTGGCCAGGGCACGCGCATGCTGGCCAGTCCGAACTATCTGCCGGACCCGTCCGGCTACATGTCGGCAGGTATCAACAAGGCGCTCAACTATCTGCGCGAGAACCTGACCCATCCGTTCACCGAGGCGGATCTGGCACGCATCGCTGGACAGTCGACCTCGGCTTTCTCACGAGCCTTTCGCCGCCACACGGGCATGACGCTGGTGCAGTATGTGAAGCGGCTGCGCATCAATCTTGCGTGCCAGATCCTGACCAGCGACGAAGAAGCACCGATCACCGACATCTGTTTCGAGGTCGGTTTCAACAACCTGTCGAATTTCAACCGCCAGTTCCTGGCCGAGAAGGGCATGACGCCATCGCGCTTCCGGCGCCTGACGATCGACCACATAAACGCGGCGAAAGCCGCCTGAGTAAACGCGGCCAAAGCTTCGTTACCAAGGCGGTTTCACCAACATTAGCAAAGCGGCCGAGGCCGCCCGGCACGGAGGACGAGGGAGGAAACACCAGCGGAAGAAAAATAACGTGAGCGGCCCCGTGCTGCTCGCGAGGGGAAAGCTTTGTCCCGAAGCTGCCATCGGCGCCGTGCCGATAGGCCTGCTGACGGATCCGTGCTGCCTGGGAGGGCAGTCTTTCAGATCACTCATTGTCATATCGTTCAAGGGAGAAGATGCAATGAAAAACTCATGGGAAACAGCAGGCTTTGCGATGCTGGCCCTGTCTCTTGCCAGCGGCGCGGCACTAGCCCAAAGCGCCGAGGGGGCTACCGTCGCCTTCCTGATGCCGGACCAGGCCTCGACCCGCTACGAGGAGCATGATTATCCCGGCTTCAAGGCGGAAATGGAAAAGCTCTGCGCCTCCTGCAAGGTGCTCTACCAGAACGCCGATGCCGATGCCGCACGGCAGCAGCAGCAGTTCAACTCGATGATCTCGCAAGGCGCCAAGGTCATCGTCATCGATCCGGTCGATTCCATCGCCGCCACGTCGCTGGTCAAGCAGGCGCAGGCGCAAGGCGTGAAGGTGATCGCCTATGATCGCCCGATCCCGAACGCCAAGGCCGACTTCTACGTATCCTTCGACAATGAGGCCATCGGCAAGTCGATTGCCGACTCGCTGGTCAAGCACCTGAAAGACAAGGGTGTGAAGGCCGGCGAAGGCACCGGCGTGCTGCAGATCAACGGCTCGCCGACGGATGCGGCAGCCGGCCTGATCAAGAAAGGCATTCATGCCGGCCTCGACAGCAGCGGCTATCCGATCCTGGCGGAATACGATACGCCGGAATGGGCCCCGCCAAAGGCGCAGCAGTGGGCGAGCGGCCAGATCACCCGCTTCGACAAGAACATCCTGGGTGTCGTCGCTGCCAATGACGGCACGGCCGGCGGCGCCATCGCGGCGTTCAAGGCAGGCGGTTTTGACCCGGTGCCACCGATCACCGGCAATGATGCCACTTTGGCCGGCCTGCAGCTGATCATTGCCGGCGACCAATACAACACGATCAACAAGCCGAGCGAGATCGTCGCAGCGGCCGCCGCCAATGTCACGGTTCAGTTCCTCAAGGGCGAAACGCCGAAAGCCGAGGCCACGCTGTTCGACACCCCCTCGCAGCTCTTCGTGCCAGTGGTCGTTACCCAGGAGAACCTGAAGGCCGAGATCATCGACAAGAAGATCGCGACACCCGAGCAGCTCTGCACCGGCCGCTATGCCGAAGGCTGCAAGAAACTCGGCATCACGCAGTAAGCCACGATTGCGGCTGCTCCGCTGCCTGCCGGCGGAGCAGCGTTGCCTATCGTGGGCGAAAAATCCTGGAAAGGCTTGCATCATGACGGGAACATCACAGGGGTCGGCCTCTGCACGTGAGCTTGTGCTCAGCCTGCGCGGCATCTCCAAGCAATTCGGTGCCGTATCGGCGCTGACCGACATCGATCTCGACGTTCATGCCGGCGAAGTCGTGGCGCTTGTCGGCGACAACGGCGCCGGCAAGTCGACGCTGGTCAAAGTGCTTGCCGGCGTGCACCAGCCAACGTCGGGCACCATCACCTTCAAGGGCGAACCGGTCGTCCTCTCCGATCCGGCAACCGCACTCGACCTTGGCATCGCCACCGTCTTCCAGGATCTCGCATTGTGCGAAAACCTCGACGTGGTCGCCAACATCTTTCTCGGCAAGGAGCTCAGCCCGATGCGGCTGGACGAGGTGTCGATGGAGATCAAGGCCTGGAAATTGCTCAACGAGCTGTCGGCGCGCATTCCCAGCGTGCGCGAGCCGATCGCCTCCCTTTCGGGTGGTCAACGCCAGACCGTGGCGATCGCGCGATCGCTGCTGCTCGATCCGAAATTGATCATGCTCGACGAGCCGACCGCGGCGCTCGGTGTCGCCCAGACGGCGGAAGTGCTCGATCTGATCGAGCGGGTGCGCGAGCGCGGCCTCGGCGTGATCATGATCAGCCACAACATGGAAGACGTCCGTGCCGTCGCCGACCGCATCGTCGTGCTGAGGCTTGGCAAGAACAACGGCGTCTTCCTTCCCGATGCGTCCAACCAGGAACTGGTCAGCGCGATCACCGGCGCCGAGAACAATTCTGTTTCCCGCCGGGCCAGCCGTCGCGCGCAAGCTCAGGAGAGCCAGCCATGACCGACAAAACCCCGCAAACTGCGCCCCAGCTTCTCGACCGCGCCGACGTGCGCGTGAAACATGCCGAAGGGCTTGGCGGTGCCGTCAGTGCCTTCTTCGACCGCGTGCGGTCGGGCGACCTCGGCTCGCTGCCGGTGATCGTCGGCCTCGCCATCATCTGGACGGTGTTCCAGAGCCTGAACCCGGTGTTCCTGTCGGCCAACAATCTGGTCAATCTTCTGTTCGATTGCTCGACCGTTGGCGTCATCGCGCTTGGTATCGTCTGTATCCTCATGCTGGGCGAAATCGATCTTTCGGTCGGTTCGGTCAGCGGGTTCGCATCCGCCCTGGTCGGCGTGTTGTGGGTGAACCAGGGCTGGCCGGTCGGTTTCGCCATCGTCACCGCCATGGCGGCGGGAGCGGTGATCGGGCTTGTCTACGCGCTGCTGTTCAACCGCTTCGGCATGCCGAGTTTCGTCTCGACGCTGGCCGGCCTGCTCGCCGTGCTTGGCCTGCAGCTCTATCTGCTGGGATCTACCGGCTCGATCAACCTGCCATATGAATCCGCGCTGGTGAATTTCGGCCAGCTGATGGTGATGCCGGCCTGGGTCTCTTACGGGCTGGCGGCGATTGCCGGCATCGGCGTGTTCTGGACCGGCTATCGCGAGGCTGCCCGGCGCCGTGAGGCGGGACTTTCAGCGCAATCGACGGCCAGCCTGCTGGTCCGCGCCATCGCTATCATCGTCGTGCTGGAGTCGATCGTTTTCTACCTCAACAGCTCGCGCGGCATTCCTTGGATGTTCGGCCTGTTCGTCGGCCTCGTCGTGGCGATGAATTACGCGCTCAAGCGTACCAAATGGGGCCGCTCGATGCATGCCGTCGGCGGCAACCGTGAGGCTGCCCGGCGTTCCGGCATCGATGTGCGCTTCATCTACACCACCGCTTTCATGCTGTGTTCGACACTGGCGGCCACCGGCGGCATCCTGGCTGCGGCGCGTCTTGCCTCGTCCAGCCAGCAGGCCGGAACCGGTGACGTCAATCTCAATGCGATCGCGGCGGCGGTGATCGGCGGCACCAGCCTGTTCGGCGGTCGCGGCAGCGCCTATTCGGCCCTGCTTGGCATCATCGTCATCCAGTCGATCGCCAGTGGTTTGACGCTGCTCGATCTGTCTTCGTCGCTTCGTTACATGATCACCGGCGCCGTCCTGGCAATCGCTGTGATCGTCGACTCGCTGGCACGCAGGTCTCGTGTCTCGCACGGTCGCGCCTGATCTGGAGCGTTTCCGTTTTCACGGAAACGCTCTCGTTTTCTTTTTACGCAATTCCAGACGCAAAACCGCGACGCACTTTTCCTGGAATTGCTCGACTCCCAAGCAAACCAAGCAGAACAAGAGGCAGAGATGGCTCAGGACCTTACCGGAAAAGTCGCGGCGATCACCGGCGCTGCATCGGGCATCGGCCTGGAGTGCGCCAGGCATCTGGTCGCGGCCGGCGTGCGGGTCGGGCTCGTCGACCGCAATCAGGATGCGCTAAAAGCCGTCTGCGAGGACCTTGGGCCGCAGGCATTCCCCGTGGTGATCGACCTGATCGACCCGACAAGCGTGGCCGGCATGATGCCGCAGATCCTGGACAAGGCCGGTCAGCTCGACATCTTCCACGCCAATGCCGGTTCATACGTCGGCGGCGAGGTGCTGGATGGAGACCCGGATGCCTGGGACCGCGTGCTGAACCTCAACATCAACGCGGCGTTCCGCTCCATCCACGCGGTGTTGCCGCACATGGTCGAGCGCAAGACCGGCGATGTCGTCGTCACCAGCTCGATCGCCGGTCTTGTGCCTGTGGTATGGGAGCCGATCTACACGGCTTCCAAGCATGCCATCCAGGCCTTTGTGCACACGCTGCGCCGCCAGGTGGCCAAGCATGGCCTGCGTGTCGGCGCAGTCGCTCCGGGGCCGGTGGTGACAGCGCTGATCAGCGACTGGCCAAAGCAGAAACTGGAGGATGAGCTTGCCGCCGGCGGCTTGATGCAGCCGGTGGAGGTGGCCGAGGCGGTGATGTTCATGCTGACCAGGCCACGCAACATCACCATTCGCGACCTGGTGATCCTGCCGCAGAGCAACGATCTCTGACATCGACCGCCGCCGGCTTATGCGCCGGCGTTGTTTCCCTTTCTCGGCTCACGGGTAATCGCATGACTTCGGCAAAACACTTCATCGGCATCGATGTCGGCACGGGTAGCGCGCGCGCAGGCGTGTTCGATGCGCGCGGCGCCATGCTTGCCTCTGCCAAGCGCGACATTGCGCTGTTTCGCGAGGCAGGGGACATCGTCGAGCAATCGAGCAACGACATCTGGCAGGCGGTGGCTGACTGCACGCGGGAAGCCGTCACCAAAGCTGGTGTGCCGGCGGCGTCGATTGCGGGTATCGGCTATGACGCGACCTGCTCGCTGGTGGTGTTGGGGGAGAATGGAGCGCCGCTTTCCGTCGGGCCGACTGGAGAGGCCGAGCGCAACATCATCGTCTGGATGGATCATCGCGCCACCGAGCAGGCTTCGCGCATCAACCGCACTGGCGAGGCGGTGCTGAACTATGTCGGTGGTGCCATCTCGCCGGAGATGGAGACGCCGAAACTGCTATGGCTGGCCGAACACAAGCCGGAGACCTTTGCACGTGCCTGGCAGTTCATGGACCTGACCGATTTCCTGACCTGGAAGTCGACGGGCAGCCTTGCACGATCCGCCTGCACCGTCACCTGCAAGTGGACCTACCTGGCGCATCAGCAGCGCTGGGACGAAGGCTATTTCCGTACCGTCGGCCTTGGCGCGCTGGCCGACGAGCAGTTCCGCCGCATCGGCACGGATGTCGTGCCGGCGGGTACGGCGCTGGGCAAGGGGTTGACGTCCGAAGCCGCGCATGACCTCGGCCTTGTCGAAGGCACGCCGGTGGCGGCCGGTCTCATCGACGCCCATGCCGGCGGCATCGGCACGGTGGGTGCACGCGGAAGTGCGGGAAGCGTACTGACGCGCATGGCCTACGTGTTCGGTACGTCGGCCTGTACCATGTCGACAACCGTCGATCCGGCATTCGTCGATGGCGTTTGGGGGCCGTATTTCTCGGCGATGGTGCCGGGGCTGTGGTTGAACGAAGGCGGTCAGTCTGCCGCGGGTGCCGCGATCGATCATCTGGTGCGCATGCACCCGGCTTCCGCCGAGGCGGAGGCGCAAGCCAGGATGGCAGGGACGAGCCTCAGCCAGTGGCTCGCAACGAAGGCTGTAGAACTTGGAGGGGCCGGAAATGCGCCAGAGCTGATGGGCAAACTGCATGTCGTGCCGGAATTCCTCGGCAACCGCGCGCCATTTGCCGATCCCGAAGCGCTCGGCGTGATCGCCGGCATCGGCATGGACACCAGCCTGAGCGGGTTGATTGGGCTTTACCTGGCCGGCATCTGCGGTCTTGGCTATGGCGCCCGCCAGATCGTCGGCGTCCTCGCCGAGAAGGGTGTTGTTACCGACACCATCGTTGTCAGTGGCGGCGCCGGGCAGAGCCCGCTGGTGCGCCAGCTTCTGGCCGATACGATCGGGCTGGTGGTTGCAGCTTCGACCTCGCCGGAACCGGTCCTGCTCGGTTCTGCCATCCTGGGCGCCGTCGCGTCGGACGATTACCCAGACATGGCGTCGGCCATGGCCGCGATGTCGGAGCTTGGCGAAATCTACCAGCCCAACACGGCGCCTGCCGGATGGCACGCAAACCGTTTCCAGGCGTTCGAATTGCTGCAGAAAGCGGGCAGGGCGGTTCGTGGCGACGCATAGCTTCGTTCCCGCCGGCGGCGGGGATGGCGCCTGACCATTCTTGGGTCTATTCCTCTTCCCACCATATGCGGCGGATGGACTTTTTCCCGGCCGATGGCGTAAGACGCTGCCGCACTGGAATGCACGAAGGCAGACCGTCATCGACATGCGCCGGCTTCGGGGGAACGAGACATGACCGCAGACAATGGCATCGCAACGGCTCAGGCGGCGGAAGCGCTGCCTTTGTTCTACACCAACCCCGAGGCGATGAATCCCGACCGCCATGGTTCGCTGGGGCTCGCCGCGCGTGTTGATTTCACATTCACGCGCGCTGCGCATGCGCTGCCCGTGGTGACAGGCGAGATGCCGGCGGCCATGCGTTCCTACCCGATCGTCTTCGTTGGCCCGAGCAACCAGCCGGTCGTCATCACGGGTCTCAGGCAAGGCGAGAACCTGTTCGTCGACAAGGACGGCCAGTGGGCCAAGCCGCACTACATCCCCGCTTATGTTCGCCGCTATCCGTTCATCCTCGCCGACGATGGCGGACAAGGCAGCGGGCGGCTTGCCTTGTGTGTCGACCGGGCCAGCGACCGAGTGGTCGAGCAGGTCGTCGCTGCTGCGCGCGGCGACAAGGCTGTTCCTTTCTTCGCGGGAGCGGAGGCCACCGAGGCGACCAAGCAGGCGCTCGCCTTCTGCAATCAGTATCAGATGGATTTCGCGGCCACCCACGCGATGGTCGAAAAGATCGCCGCGCACGGGCTTTTCGTCGAACGCCGCAGCACGGTGACGCTGGAGAACGGCGAGGTTCTGAACCTTACCGACTTCAAGATCATCGATGAAGACGCCTTCAACAAGCTGAGCGACGAGGCCTTCCTCGACCTCAGGAAATCCGGCGCGCTGACGCTGGTCTATTGCCATCTTGCATCGACCAACAGCTGGAGCTCGCTGATCCATCAGGCGGCATTGCAGAAAGCCTGAGGAGGTCGGCTCTGGCCGGCTCTGCGATTTCCGTTCGCGCAGGGGCGGCCTGTTCCGGCGCGCTTCCCAAGATCGTCCTGAACGCTCCATCGGAGCGCTCAGGGTCGACCCAGCCGACAATGAATGTGCGGGCCACGGGGCAGCACATTCATTTCGAGCATCGGACAACCGTCTGAAAACCAACGTCAATGTCCGCCCCTGAGGGGGAGTTCAAGGGCATTGCTCCCTCGTTTCTAGCAGAAAATACACCTTAAGATTGCACATGGCTGATATTCACAATCATAGGATCAGAGGTGATCTTCCGTTCGCTGTACGAGTGTGAAGCAACCTCCAAAGCGGCCAAATTAAGCCATTCTGCGTGCTGCGATTTTCGGCCTGAAAGCCCGAATTCCGGCGGCATTGGGCGCGCCCACATTTCCCGCAAGCCATTATGTTAAAACGATTTTTTCGTCGGAACGGTCTTTTTCACGGTTGACGCGGGGCCGCTTCACTCATACCCATAAATCAAATTGATTTATTCTATCCGCCAACAAGAGCGGAAGGGTCAATTCCAACCAAGGGGAACCAAAACATGCGTGCCAACAGGACGAATCCGTCTTCTTTCCACCGGGCCGTGTCGCTGCGGCGTCTGTTCGCCGGCGCTGCCTTCGCAGCGCTGTCCGTTTCTGCCGGGCTGACCGCCCAATCGACCCCCGCATCCGCCGAAGCCGTGCTCTCCATGCACATCGAGGAGCAGACCAGCTGGGTGCAGAACTTCAATCCGTTCGATCTCGGCGGACGTCGCCAGAGCACGATGGATTTCATCTACGAGCCTCTGGTCATCTTCAACGACTATGACGGCGGCAAGCCGATCTGGCGTCTCGCCACGGCCTACAAATTCTCCGACGACCTGAAGTCTATCACCTACACGCTGCGCGATGGCGTGAAGTGGTCCGACGGCAAGCCGCTGACTTCGGCAGACATGAAGTTCACGCTGGAATTGATGCTGAAGAATCCGGCGGTAGACACGGTCGGCGTCGGTGAAACCGTCGCCTCCGTCGAGGCGCCATCGCCGACCGAGATCAAGATCAACCTCAAGGCCGTCGATACGCATTTTCCCGAAACGCTGGCCGATTTCCCAGTGGTGCCGGAGCATATCTGGAAGGATGTGAAGGATCCGCTGGCGTTCAAGAACGAGAAGCCGGTTGGTTCCGGGCCGATGACCGAAGTCCGGCGCTTCACGCCGCAGGTCTACGAACAGTGCCGCAACCCCAATTACTGGGACTCCGCCAACCTCAAGGTCGATTGCCTGAAGCTGCCGCAGATCTCGGGCAACGACCAGATGCTGGCGCTGCTCCCTGAAGGCACGATGGACTGGATCGGCTCGTTTATCCCGCAGATCGACAAAACCTATGTCGCGCTCGACGCGAAGAACAATGGCTACTGGCAGCCACCCGCCGAAACGGTGGCCTTCCAGATGAACTTCAAGACCAAGAACCCTGGCAATGCCGAGGCCTTCGCCGACGTCAATTTCCGCCATGCCTTCTCGCTGGCGATGGACCGCACCTCGATGGTCGACATTGCCGGCTTCGGATATCCGGTGGTGAACCTGCATGCATCCGGCCTGCCGCCGCGCTTCGACAGCTGGCGCAACAAGGCTGCCGAGGGCGAGCTCGACGTGTGGATGGCCTACGACGTCGACAAGGCCAACAAGGTGCTCGACGATGCCGGCTACAAGAAGGGCGCTGACGGTTTCCGCACCACGCCGAAAGGACAGCCGATCGCCTTCTCCATTGCCGTACCGAACGGCTGGACGGACTGGATCGATGCCGTGCAGATCGGCGTCGAGGGGCTGCGCAAGATCGGCGTCAACGCTTCGGTGGCGACGCCGGAATATGAGCAGTGGCAGAAGCAGATTCTCGACGGTACGCTGGACGCCGTGATGAATTCCCGCGCCGACGGGCCGACGCCTTTCCGCGGCTACTACCAGTCGCTGTCGACGCCGTTCGCCGGCCGCATCACCTCGGCGCCTTCGCGCTATTCCAATCCGGAACTGGACAAGGTCTTCGACGCCTATCGCAAGGCGACTTCGGAAGAGGAGCGTCACAAGCTCTTCAACGAAGTGCAACTGATCGTGGCCAAGGAATTCCCGGTGGTGCCGGTGTTCAACGGGCCGACCTGGTTCCAGTATTCGACCAAGCGCTTCACCGGCTGGGTGACCAAGGACGAGCCGGTGATGAACCCGGAAGACCACGACAACAATCGCCTGCGGCTTGTGCATCTGCTGCGGCTGAAGCCAGTGCAGTAATCGGGAGGGATCGGCGACGGGATAGCGGCGATGCGTATACCTCTTCGACGGCTCGGGGTTTATCTGGCCGCTTTCCTGTTTGCCGTCGTGGTCAACTTCACGCTTCCCCGGCTGATGCCGGGGAGCCCGGTCGACAGCATGATCGCCCAGCTCGGGCCGCGCGCCACGCCGGCGGCGATCGAGGCGATCAAGGCCCGCTTCGGCGCCGTGGAGCAGCCGATATGGTCGCAGTTCCTTGACTATCTGAAGGGGCTGGCCACTTTCGATCTCGGCGTGTCGGTCAAATATTATCCGCAGACCGTCACCGAGGTTCTGGCCCGCTCGGCCGGCTGGACCGCTTTCCTGGTCTCCACAGCAATCGTTTTCTCGCTCTGCGTCGGCGTCTCCCTCGGCGCAGTGGCAGCCTGGCGGCGAGGCGGGCGCTTCGATGCGTTCGTCTCGCCCTTTTCTGTCGTGCTGATCGCGGTGCCGCCGGTCATCATCGCGCTCGCCACGCTGTTCACCTTCGGCGTGACGTTGCGATGGTTCCCGGTGGGCTACGCCTATGACCCGAGCCTCGACCCGGGCATCAATTTCACCTTCTTCAGCTCGGTGTTCTGGCACGCCATCATGCCGGTGCTGACGCTTTCGCCTTACATGATCGGCGAATTCCAGACGACGATGCGTTCCTCCATGATCTCGGTGCTGGGCGAGGACTATGTCACGATGGGGCGGGCGAAAGGGCTCGGCAACACCGCGGTGATGTTCAGCTATGCGGCACGCAACGCCATGCTGCCGGTGATGACCAATCTTGCGCTTATGCTGGGCGCCGTGTTTGGCGGTTCGATCGTCACCGAGATCGTCTTCAACTATCCTGGGCTTGGCCTGACCCTGTTCACCGCGAGCGTCGCGCGCGACTATCCGGTGATCCAGGGACAGTTGCTGCTGATGACGATGGCCACGCTCGGTGCCAACCTGCTGGTCGACATGCTCTACGGCGTGGTTGACCCCAGGGTACAGGAGGGACGGACATGAGCTCGGGTCTCAGACTGTTCCTGCGCCAGAAGAAGGCGGTGGCCGGCTTCATCATCATAACGGCGCTTTGCCTGATGGCCTTGTTTGCGCCTGTGCTAGCGCCCGGCGATCCCGCCCAGCGCGTCGGCCGTTCCCATCAACCGCCGACAGCCGAGCATGTCTTCGGCACCACCAAGATGGGTCGTGACGTCTATGCGCAGTTCGTCTGGGGCGCGCGGCCATCGCTGGCGGTTGGCTTCGCCACGGGCCTGGCGATCACGGCGCTCGGCACCGCGATCGGACTGATCGCCGGCTATTTCGGCGGCCGCACCGACGCAGTCCTCGACCTGACCACCAATGCTGTGCTGGTCATTCCCAACATCCCGCTGCTGATCCTGCTTGCATCCTTTGCGGGTACCGTCGGGCCGATGGCGATCATGGCCATCATCGCGTTGACATCGTGGCCTTGGGGCGCTCGCATGACGCGGGCGCAGACCTTGTCGCTGAAGAACCGTGAGTTCGTTGTCGCGGCGCGCATGGTGGGCGAACCTTGGTGGCGCGTCGTCTTCGTCGAGATCCTGCCCAATCTGGTGCCGCTGATCGGTATCAACCTGGTCGGCTCGATCATCTATGCGATCGTCGCACAGACGACGCTGGAATATCTCGGTTTCGGCGACCCGTTGAATGTCACCTGGGGCACCATGCTCTACAACGCCCAGAATTCCTCGGCGATCATTGTCGGCGCCTGGTGGGACATCGGTGCACCGGCGCTCGGCATCGCCATCGTCGGATTGGGCCTGGCACTGCTGAACTTCACCTTCGACGAGATCGCCAATCCGCAACTCCGCTCCGGACCGGCGCTGAGCCGCTGGCTGCGGCTCAACCGGTTGCGGGCCCGTGAATTGAGGGCTGCCCGATGAACGCCCCGCTGCTTCAGATCCGCAACCTCGACGTCGACTACCTGACCGACGGCGGCGCATTCCGCGCCGTGAAGAACGTGTCCTTCGACATCGGGCGTGGCGAGCTGTTCGGGCTTGCCGGCGAATCCGGTTGTGGCAAGAGCACCATTGCCTACGCCATCACGCGGCTGTCGAAGCCGCCGGCCTGGGTGGCAGGCGGTCAGGTTCTGCTCGATGACCAGGATCTGCTGAAGCTGCCGGAGACGGCGCTGCAGAAGGTGCGCTGGCGGCGCATCGGCATGGTGTTCCAGAGCGCGATGAATTCGCTCAATCCGCTGATGCGGGTGGTGGCGCAGTTCCATGACGTGCTGGCCCGCCATACCGGCGCAAGCAAGGCGCAGTCGCGGGCGCGTGCCGAGGAGATGTTCAAGCTGGTCGGCATTTCGCCGACAAGACTGGACGACTATCCCTACCAATTCTCCGGCGGTATGCGGCAGCGCATCGTGATCGCCATCTGCCTCGCCCTGCGGCCTGAGCTCATCATCATGGACGAGCCGACCACTGCGCTCGATGTGGTGGTGCAGCGCGAGATCCTGGAACAGGTCATCGACCTGCAGCGCAGCCACGGTTTCTCGGTGCTGTTCATCACCCACGACCTGCATCTGATGGCGCAGCTCTGCCATCGTGTCGGCGTCATGCTGAAAGGCGAACTGGTCGAGGTTGGTGACGTGCGGCAGGTCAGCCGCGCGCCGGTGCATGAATACACGCGCAAGCTGTGGGGGGCGATCCCGCAGCTGCCCGGACACGGAGCGGCCGCATGAACGCGCAGCCGAGCCTTCCAGTTGATGGCGCCGAGGCGCTGACCGAACCCGTTGTGCGGCTTGAGCGCATCGAACGCAGTTTCGGTGCGGTGCAGGCGCTGCGTGGCGTCTCGCTGGCACTGAAGCCTGGACGGGCGCTGGCGCTGGTCGGCGAGTCCGGCTGCGGTAAGACCACCTGCGCACGCATCATCGCCCGCATGGACGAACCGACGGCCGGCAGGATGTACTTTCGTGGCGGTGACATCACTCATCCCGGCCCAAAGGCGGGTGAGGCCGCTTACAGGCGGGCTGTGCAGATGGTGTTCCAGGACCCGTTCGCTTCGCTCAATCCCGTCTTTTCAATCCAGCACCATCTGGCGCGGCCCTTGAAGCTGCATGGGCATGCCGGCGGCAAGGCCGAGATGGTTTCGGGCGTCGCTGGCCTGCTTGCCTCTGTGGGCCTCGATCCGGCGATAACGGCTGCCAAATTTCCACACGAGCTTTCCGGCGGCCAACGGCAACGCGTCAACATCGCGCGTGCTCTTGCCGTGCGGCCGGAGGTGCTGGTGGCGGATGAACCAACCTCGATGCTCGACGTGTCGATCCGGCTGGGGATTCTCGAGCTGCTGTCCAGCATCAAGCGCGAAAGACAGCTTGCGCTGCTCTACATCACCCATGACATTGCGACAGCAGCGCATGTCGCGGAGGAGGTGATCGTCATGTTCGCCGGCCAGATGGTGGAGTGGGGTGATACGGAAACGGTGATCCGGAACGCCAGGCATCCCTACACCAAGCTGTTGCTCTCGGCGGTGCCGGATCCGGATCGGCCTTTCGTGCCGGGTGACAGCGCGCGTTTCCTCGGTCATGCCGAAGAGGTACGCCGTATCAGCAGGCCGGCTTCCGACATCGTCGAGCAGGTTGGCCCCAATCATTTCATCCGCGCCCTCGGCGCGTGAACCAAATCTCCTGAAGCGGCAGAAACAGTATGGACTACCTCGTCAATCTCTCTCTCCTGAAACCGGACCCCGCGCTGGAAGAGCGCATGCAGAAAGCCGGAGTGACGATCCGCAGGGCGCTGGCCCCGGAGCTTGAACTGGTCACCGACTGGGTACGCCAGATGTTCGGCGCGGGATGGTCGAGCGAAACGGCCGTCGCCATCATGCGCCAGCCACCGACCTGTTTCCTGGCGACACGCGAAGAAAGGCTGATCGGCTTCTCCTGCCACGAGTCGATCGCGCGCGGGTTTTTCGGCCCAACCGGCGTCGACAAGGCGGCAAGAGGCCTCGGCATCGGCCATGCCTTGCTGCTCGCTTCGCTGCTCGACCTGAAAACGATGGGTTACGGTTATGGTATCATCGGCGATGTCGGACCTTCGGAATTCTACGAGCGCACGGTGGGCGCGACCATGATCCCCGACTCCGAACCCGGCATCTATGCCGGATTGTTGAAGCTGCGGTCGCGCGAATAGCGCGCTGGCTCGCCACCTCCAACGCAACGTTTGCCTGACTGAAAGTTTGACATGACCATCCAGCCGAAATCAGCCTTCCGCCTGCAGACCCATTGGACCCCTGCCGTTGACGGCGAGAGCTTGGCCTATTCGCTGACGCTGACCAATCTCTCGGCCAAGCCGGTTTCCGGCTTCAAGCTGTGCGTGAGCGGTCCCGCCCGCATCGATCCGGCAGCGGCAGTCGAGGGCGGCGTCCTGACCGCGCGGCTTTCCAACCATTCCGAACTGTCACCGCCTGACGGCTTCGTGCTGGAATCCGGAGCGTCTTGGACTGTAACCGCGCGTGGTCTGTCCTATCCGCTGCGTCACTGGACCGATGGCGCCAACACCGCCTATGTCGCCTTGGCCGATGGGACGACAGTGCCGGTTTCCGTCGCCCCGACCCAGGCCAAAGGTGACAACGCACCGCTGAAGCGTGGCGCCGAGATTTATCCCGTGCCGCATGTGGCGCCGGTGCCGGTGTCGATTGTGCCATGGCCGAACAGCGTGTCCGTATCGGGCCGCGCTGCCGTGCCGCAAGGTCTGGCGATCGAAGCCAAGGGCGAGGAGCCCAAGGCGGCCGCATCCGCCTTTGTCGAACTGGTTGAAGGGCTGTTTCCGGTGGAGGGGATCGTACGACCGGAAGGCGAAGGTGGTCTGCCGGTATCCCTCGCCCTGGCCGACGATTTCGCTCCGGAGGCCTATGCCATCCGTTTCGCCGGCGGTCGCGTGATGATCTCGGCGGCGACGCGCACCGGCCTGCTCTACGGGCTGATCACGCTGGGCCAGATCCTGCGGGGCGCACGCCATCATTCCGAGACATTCCTGTTCCCGCTGGAAGGCGAGATCAAGGACGAGCCGTCGCTTGGCTGGCGTGGCACACATCTCGACGTGGCCCGGCAGTTCTACGGCACGGCCGAGGTCAGCCGTTTCCTCAAGATATTGGCCTGGAACAAGCTCAACCGCTTCCACTGGCACCTGTCTGACGACGAAGCCTGGCGCCTGGAGATCGATGCCTATCCGGAACTGACCCGCATCGGTGCCTGGCGCGGTCACGGCCTGCCATTGCCGCCGCTGCTGGGTTCCGGCCCGGAGCGGGCCGGCGGCTATTACAGCAAGGCTTCGGTGCGCGAGATCGTTGCGCTGGCCGGTCGTGTCGGCATCCAGGTTATTCCCGAAATCGACGTTCCCGGCCATTGCTACGCGATGCTGCAGGCGATCCCCGAACTGCGCGATCCGGCCGAGCATGGCGACTATTATTCGGTGCAGGGCTTTCCTAACAACTGCCTCAACCCGGCGCGCGAGGAGACCTACCGGGTTCTCGAGACCATCCTCGACGAGGTGATCGAGCTGTTCCCATACAAGCGCATCCATGTCGGCGCCGACGAGGTGCCGATCGGCGCCTGGTCCGGCTCGCCGGAGGCTTTGGCAAGACTTGCCGAACTCGCCGGTGCCGACGTCGCGGCCGCACATGCCAAGCGCCTCAACGTCGTCACCAACCACCACGGCGCCGACGAAATCGACGGTTCGGGCGCTGCCGTGCTGCAGGCGCAGTTCCTTGCGCGTATCCAGAAATTCCTGGCCTCGCGCGGTTGCATCACCGGCGGTTGGGAAGAGGCGGCGCATGGCGATATCATCGACAAGGACAAGAGCTTCCTGAATGGCTGGCGTTCGGTCGAGGTGTCGGCAGCACTTGCCGGGCGCGGCTACGACATCGTCGTCTGTCCGGGGCAGGTCTATTATCTCGACATGGCCAACAGCCCTGCCTGGTCCGAGCCGGGTGCTGCCTGGGCCGGCTGGTCGGAACCACAGACGCTCTATGAGTTCGACCCGGTGGAGGGGTGGACCGAACAGCAGAGGAAGCACTTCCTCGGCATACAATCCTGCATCTGGTCGGAACCGATGACCGACCGCGGCGTGTTCGACCGGCTGGTGTTTCCGCGCATCTCCGCGGTGGCCGAGACGGGCTGGACCAGGCCCGAGCGCAAATCATGGGAGCGCTTCAAGGCGCTGGCCGGCTTGATGCCGATCCTCTACGGCATCACGGCCGCGGCGTGAGGTGCTGGCCTCCATCCTCGTCATGACGATGGAGGCCTCCGCGCCATGACTGTTACGGTGTTGGCCGGAAAACGCCGTCCTTGTCGCGTTTCAGCGGAGCAGTCTGCTCAGGAAGCGGGGCCCCGGGGGCGTCTATGATGGAAACACCCTGCGGCCAGTCCGACGGAGCGATCGCGACATAGCGTGCGTAGCCGCCCGAGCCGCCCTGCGGCTTGGCAAAGCCGATCGTCACCAGTGCGCCGGCCTCAGGGACCTTGTCGAGATTGGCCACGCCTTCAGCCTGGACGAAGTTGTTGTGCATCAGCCAATACTCGCCTTCCAGGGTCGGCGTGGTGTCGGTGTCGAGCGGCTCGTGACCGTGAAACAGGATCTTGCGTTCCAGATGCAGGAACTTCAGCGCGTCAAGGCTCACTCCCGGGAATGGTGCCTTGGCGAAGCGTTCCGGCTCGTTCCATTTCTTGTACCAATCGGAGCGTACGAACACGACCGAGCCCTCGGGGATGCGGCCGTGCTTCTTCTCCCATTCCTCGATGTCTGAAACCTTGAGGTGATAACCCTCGTCGGCCTTCGCCTTGGCGCTGATGTCGATCACCACCAGCGGCCGCACCGCGAATGTCGGCGGCAGGTCGCTGATGGTCGCGCCTTTCGGGTTCCAGTGCGAGGGCGGGTCGAGCTGGGTGCCGTATTGGTCGGTGGTCAGGTCGTAGGCGCTGGCGACGAAACCATGCTTCTCATAGGTGAACTCGTCACCCTTCTTGACGTAACCTTCGATGTCGGCGCCGGCCACGGCCGGCTTGAACTTCGCTGGCCCGAAGCCCGGCCAGACCGGCTGAACCGGCGCGAAGGCATGGGTCAGGTCGATGTATTTCGCCGACTTCAGCGACTGCTCGTAGAATTTCCAGAATGCCGGTTCTTCCGCCGATGCGGCGCTGCTTGCCGCGAGCACGGCGCCAAGCGCGGCGAGCCGCACAAAGCTCATTGCCTTCATGATCCTCTCCTGTCGATTTGACGAGAGCGTTCCGTTCTTTACGGAAACGCGGAAACGCTCTAAGTTTTTGTTTTCGCCGCATTTTTGTAACGCCAAGTGATTCCACTTGGCTACAAAATGCTCTAGGCAACGATCCTGCAATCCCGCCCGCACGGCAAGCATCGCAATTGCGCTTTGACGAGCCAACGCGCAAAAAACCGATGGTGCGAAGACCTTATGGCGTGAGCCTCAATCGAGCGGTTTCTGCAGCACGTCGAATTGCGGGTTGGTCTCGGAGAAGATCGGTAGCGCGGCAGCACCCAGGACAGACGTGTCCTTGCCGGCCGCGCCGATCAGGACGCGCGGCACGGTGCGCGCGCGTGTCGATGAAACCGACAGGTGCAATGGCTCGAGCCTGCTTGCCAGCAGCTCGATGACGGCAAGCGGCATGAAGCCGCCGAGCACCACCGTTTCGGGATCGAATGCTAGTTCCAGCACATCGATGGCTTGCCGTAGTGGCGCTGCCGCCTGATCGGCCCAGGCGAGCAGGCGCGCGTCGCCGGCAGCCAGCAGTTCGTCCAGCCTGTCGGGCGAAGCATGGTCGGGATCTGGCATTTCGAGGCAATCATAGGCGGCGCGCAGCGAGACGTAGCGTTCCAGGCAGCCATGCTTGCCGCAGAAGCAGGCGAGCCCGTCCGGCTTGACGATCATGTGACCGATCTCGCCGGCATTGTGACGGCTGCCCTTGTAGAGATGACCGTCGAGGAAAAGGCCGGCGCCGAGCCCCGTGCCGATGAAGAGATAGACAAAGCTGTTGAGATTCTTGGCGACGCCGTAAAGCCGCTCGCCGATGGCCGCGGCAGTCGCGTCGTTCTCGAAGGTCACCGGCAGGCCGGTCAGGCGTTCCAGCTCCAGCGCGACCGGAAAATCCTGCCAGCCGGGCAGGGCGGTCGGGCCGACCGACGTCATTCCTTCCACATCGAAGGGGCCGGGCATTGCCATGCCGATGCCGAGCAGGCGGCTGCGGTCGAAACGGAAGGACCGCACCAGTTCCTCGGTGATCGCGGCGAGCAAAGGCATCGCTTCTGCCGGCGTCGGCCTGTCGACGCTGCGCTCGATGCGCGAGCGCAAGGTGCCGGAAAGATCGGTGACGACGCCGACCGCGGTTTGATGGTCAAGCTGCAGGCCGATCGAATAGCCGCCATTCGGGTCGATCGAATAGGGTACCGCGGGCTGCCCGCGCGCGCCTTTCTGTGTCGCCTCGGCGCGGACCAGCCCGGTGCGCTCCAACTCGTCGACGATGTTGGAAATCGTCTGTGAGCTGAGCGCCGTAAGCCGCGCGATCTGGGCGCGCGAGAGCGCGCCATTGGTCCTGATCGCCTCGATGACGACGCGGCGATTGTGCGACTTGGCTTGTTCGAGATTGGTGCCTGCGACGGGTCTTCTGAGGGTCATGTGAACTCTCTACGCGAGTTCGGTCGATTATGAAGGAAAATATAAGCCAATCAACTTGATTTAATTAATTTCACATGGTCTAGTCGGCTCGGCTGTCGAGGTCGCACAGGCTGGACAGCTGCCAATCGGGAGGAATCAATGAACAGCTTCTTCAAGGGCGCGGCCTGCGGGCTTGCGCTGCTGATCCATCAGTCGCTTCCGGCTTTCGCCGAGGACGTGACGCTGAACGCCATTTTCATGAAACAGGCTGCCTACAGCGAGGATGATACCAAGGCTATGGCCAAGGCGTTCGAGGCGGCCAATCCAGGTCTCAAGGTCAATCTCGAATTCGTGCCTTACGAGGCGCTGCACGACAAGATCGTGGCAGCTCAAGGGGCAGGCTCTTCCGGATATGACGTCGTCCTTTTCGACGTGATTTGGCCACCGGAATTCGCCACCAAGGGCTTCCTGCAGGATGTCACCGCCCGCGTCCCGAAAGGTGACAGGGACAAGGTCTTCGATGGCGCGTGGACCACTGTGGATTATGATGGAAAGATCTGGGGCATGCCCTGGATCCTCGACACCAAGTACCTGTTCTACAACGAGGACATGCTGAAGCAGGCGGGCATTTCCGCCCCGCCCAAGACCTTCGAGGAACTGGCCGAGCAGGCCAAGATCATCAAGGACAAGGGCATCGCCAAATATCCGATCGTTTGGAGCTGGAGCCAGGCAGAGGCGCTGATCTGCGACTACACGTCGATGGTCGGCGGCGCCAAGGGCTCTTTCCGCCAGGACGGCAAGCTGTCCTTCGACACGGGCGGTTCGGTCGAGGCGGTCAACTACATGAAGAAGACCCTGGACGACGGCGTCACCAACCCGAATTCGCGCGAATATCTGGAAGAGGACGTGCGCAAGGTGTTCTCGGCAGGCGAGGCCGCCTTCGCGCTGAACTGGACCTACATGTTCAACATGGCCAACGACCCGAAGGAGAGCAAGGTCGCGGGTAAGGTTGGCATCGTTCCGGCCCCCGGCTTCAAGGGCAAGGCCGAAGCCTCCGCCATTAATGGCTCGATGGGCCTGGGCATTTCCGCCGGCTCCAAGCACGCCGACGAGGCCTGGAAGTTCATCACCTTCATGACCTCGCAGGAGACGCAGAACAAATACGCCAAGCTTAGCCTGCCGATCTGGAAATCGTCCTATGAGGATCCGGCCGTGACCAAGGGGCAGGAGAAGCTGATCGAAGCCGCCAAGGTTTCGCTCGGCGTGATGTTCGCGCGTCCGATGACGCCATCCTATCCGGAACTGTCGTCGATCCTGCAGAAGAACATCCAGAAGGTGCTGCTCGGCCAGGCTTCGACGGACGATGCCATGAAGGCGGCGACGAAGGCCGCCGGACGGCTGCGTTAAGCCACGCCGCTTCGAAGGGGAGAACAAAGCCGTCATGGCCTCAGCCCAACAGGACCGTACGGCTTGGTTGCTGCTTGCGCCCATGATTGCGATCATGGTGCTGGTGACGGCCTTTCCCCTGCTCAACACCTTGTGGCTGGCGTTCACCGACGCCAGCCTCACCGGCCAGGGTTATGTGTGGCAATGGGTCGGGCTGGAGAATTTCGCCTATATAATCGACGACAGCGACTTTCGCGCTGCCGTCGGACACACCGCCTATTTCACCGTGCTGTCGGTTTCCGCCGAAGTGGTGCTCGGTGTGCTGGTCGCGCTGCTGCTCAACCAGGAATTCAAAGGCCGAACCCTGGTCCGGGCGCTGCTGATCCTGCCCTGGGCGCTGCCCACGATCGTCAACGCTGTGATGTGGCGCCTGATCTACAACCCCGAATATGGCAGCCTGAATGCCCTGCTGACGCAAGTCGGCTTGCTCGATGCCTATCGCTCTTGGCTGGGCGATCCGGCCACGGCGATGAACATGGTCATTCTTGCCGACATCTGGAAGAACTACCCGCTGATCGCGCTGATCGCGCTGGCCGGTCTGCAGACGGTATCGAAGGACCTTTATGAAGCCGCGATCATGGATGGGGCGAACGCCTGGACGCGGTTCTGGAAGATTACACTGCCGGGCATCATGGGCTCGCTCAGCGTCGCCATGGTGTTGCGCGCCATCGAAGCCTTCAAGGTCTTCGACATCTTCTATGTGATGACGCGTGGCGGGCCGGCCGACTCCACCAAGACGGTGTCGTTTTTCGTCTACCAGGAATCATTCACCTATCTGCGCGCCGGCAGTGGTGCTGCCTACGCTCTGACCGTAACCGCGATGAGCGCAATGATGATTTCGGTCTATGTCGTCATGCTGATGCGGCGGGAGAAACGCTCGTGAGACGCAGCCTGACCGCCACCGTCCTGGTCTATCTCGCCGTGGCCGTGTTCGTGGCTTCCATTCTGGCGCCGGTCGCCTGGCTGTTCATCATGAGCATTTCGGACGCCAACGACCTCACCACCCTTCCGCTGCGCTGGATTCCCGAGCAGCCGGATTTCTCGCGCTACGCGCGGCTGTTTTCACTGGAGGAAGGATCGGCCGGATTGGCCTTTCTGTCGGCGCTGCGCAATTCGGTGATCGTCGCCGTCAGTGCCACGGTGATCGCGCTCGCCGCCGGCATTCCCGCGGCCTATTCCTTCTCGCGCTTTCCTGGCCGCATGCCGCTGCTTTATGCGGTGATCGTCACCTACATGATGCCGCCGGTGGCGCTGATCCTGCCGCTCTACAAGGTGTTTTCCGCGCTGGGCCTACTCAACAATGTCACTTCGCTCATCATCGTCTACTGCACCATCCTTCTGCCTTTCGTGACCTGGCTGATGAAGTCGGGTTTCGACAGCGTGCCGGTGGAGATCGAGCAGGCCGCCTCGATCGATGGGGCAAATCTGTTCCAGATCCTGACGCGCATCACCTTGCCGGTGGCGGCCGCCTCGACCGGAGCGGCTGCGCTGTTTGCACTGCTGCTTGCCTGGGACGAGTTCTTCTATGCGCTGCTCTACACGAGCGACACGCGCGCCAAGACCCTGCCGGTAGCGATCGCCGACTTCGCGGCTGGTCGCGCCACCGACTATGGACTGATATCGGCGGTCGGTCTTCTGGCGGCGCTGCCGCCGGTGCTGATCGGCTTCTTCCTGCAGAAATCATTGCTCTCCGGCCTGTCTGCCGGCAGCGTGAAAGGCTGACCATGGCGACGGAGACAACAAGCGGCAAGGGGCTCGCATTGCTGCAGGCCGAGATGGCGCGACAAGGTGCTGATGCGGTTGCTTCGCTGACATCGAATGAAACAATGGCGGCTCAAGTGGCTGCCAGCATCGCGCGCACTGGCCGGCTGGTCCTGATCGGCATGGGCGCGTCGCACTATGCCAATCGCGTGGTTGAGACGTGCTGGCGCCGGCTTGGAGTCGATTGCCGGGCCGAGACGGCAGGCGATGCATTGCTGCAAGGCCCGCCGCCGAAGTCGTGCACGATCGTGCTGGTTTCGCAATCGGGTGAATCCGGAGAGATCCTGCAGTTGCTGGATCTTCTGCCGCGTGGCGTCGACCTGTTTGGCATGACGCTGGCGGCGCAGAGCACGCTTGGGCGCGTCTTGCCATGCCTTATCGGCACGGGCGGCCAGGAGGTGGCGTTCGCGGCGACGCGTAGCCTCACCGTCACGCTTGCGCTGCATGCGGCAATCCTCGCGGCGGCGGGTAATGACATCGGCGATTTTGCGATTGCCCTTGCTGCATCACCTGGGCCCGTGTCCGACGAGGCCCTCGAGGCGTTGGTACGGAAGAATTCCGTCATCATCGCCGGGCGAGGCGAATTGCGCGGGCTAGCGGAAGCCAATGGCCTGATGCTGATGGAGCTGGCCCGCATCCCGGCATTCGGCTTCGAATTCGGCCAGTTCCGTCACGGCCCGCTGGAGGCTTTGGCACCTGATCTGGGCGTGCTTCTGCTGCGGGGTGCAGGTGTGCTCAGCGCTGGTACGGCGACGCTCGCCAAGGCCGCGCTTGGTGCTGGGACCATTCCGGTGATCTTCGATTGCAGCGGTGAGGCGCCGATCGAAGGCACCATGACCGTTGCATTTCCTCGCGGCAACGGGCTCTGCGCCGTCGCCACGATGCTGCCTGCCTTGCAAAAGCTCATCATTGCCGTTTCCGGCCGCAAGGTTGCGGGCGTCGGCGAACCGGTGCGCTCGACGAAAGTAACTGGAATTGACCATGAAGCATGAACGTCCACACCCTCCTGAGGGACCCTCCATCCATGTCATCGGTGGCGTCATGGTCGATCTGATCATGGGACCGGTAACGCCCTGGCCCCGGCCGGGAACGGAAACCTTCGTCGATCATTCCGAACTGCGGGCCGGCGGGCCGGCAGGCAATACCGGGCTGGCGCTCAAGGCATTGGACGTGCCGCATCACATCGTCTGCAATGTCGGCAACGATATGTTCGGCGCCTGGCTGGTGGAGACGTTCGGCGAGGTGGCCCGCACCTGGCCCCAGGTGGCAGCCCCGACGGCGCTATCGGTCGGTGTCGAGCATCCGGGTGGCGAGAGATCGTTTCTCACCACTGCCGGCAATCTCGCGGTGCAGACACCGGAAAGCATGCTGGCCATGTTGCCGGAGAAGGCATCCGCCGGCGACATCGCGCTGCTGACCGGCTCTTTTCTTTACCTCGATCTGATCGATGCCTTCGAGACGATGCTGGCGGCGATCTCCGCACGCGGGTTTGCGGTCGCCCTCGATACCGGCTGGCCTTCGAACGGCTGGACCGATGCGATCAAGGCGTCCACCGTCGCCTGTCTCGCGCATTGCGACCATGTGCTGCTGAACGAGATCGAGAGCCTGTCCTTGTCCGGTGAGAAGACTGTGGAAGCGGCTGCGGGTTGGCTCGCGAGGCACGCCAAACCCGGCGCCATCGTCGTCGTCAAGCGCGGTGGCGATGGCGCTTTCGCCTGGCGCGACGGCAAGGTCACGCATGTGCCGGCACCGGCCGTCACCGTGATCGACACCACCGGTGCGGGCGACACCTTCAACGCAGGCTATCTCGGCGCTTTGCTGGAGGGTGCTTTGCTGGAAGATGCGTTGCGGGCCGGCGTTGCGGTGGCTTCTGCGGCCATCGCCTCCTCACCACGACGTTACGTTTCACTGGACGTGGCGCTGAGCTGAAGTCTTCTCATGGCTGACGCCTTGACATGCCGGCCAAGCCCAGACTTGTTGGGCGGGTGATGCGGGCCTGCTTGTTGGCCTGGTGCCGACAAGGAACAGCATGCGCGCGGCCAAGGGGAAGGCAGAAAGCGACAATCGCGTCGGAAAGGCGAAGCCCACCGTGCGTCGGGCGGGTTCCAGCGTGCACGTGCATGTCGCCAACGAGATCGGCCTCGCCATCGTGCGCGGTGACTATCCGCCCGGCACCATCCTGCCCAACGAAACCAAATGGGCCGAAACCTTCAACGTCAGCCGCTCGGCGGTGCGGGAGGCGATCAAGATGCTGATGGCCAAGAGCCTGCTTGCATCTCGCCCTAAAGTTGGTAGCCGGGTTGAACCGCGCGAACGCTGGAACCTGCTCGACCGGGATGTGCTGGGCTGGTACGCGACCTCGCCGGACCGCGGCGCTTTCCTGCGCACGGTGCAGGAATTCCGTCACCTGATCGAGCCTGAGGCCACGGCGTTCGCCGCCATGCGCAGGACCGAAGAGCAGATGGAGGAGATTTCGCGGGCCTGCCGCGACATGAACGACGCTGCAACACTGGAAGAACGCACGCGCGCCGACACGCGCTTTCACCTTGCCATCCTGCGCGCGTCCGGCAACGACCTGCTGGTGCCGCTCGGTGTGCTGATCGAGCAGGCTTTCGACCATTTGTTCGTGCATGTAACGCGTGAAGGCGACGACCTCGAGACCGCTCAGAAACTGCATGAGCTGATCGAAAAGAACATCCGCCAGCAGCGCCCGGATGCAGCGCGTGCGGCGGTCCGCAAGCTGCTCGCCAACACCGACAAGGTGGTGGGGCGCGAACCACAATGAGCCTGACGACATGACGCAACGCCCGAACGTGCTTCTGATCTGCGCCGACCAGTGGCGCGGCGACTGTCTGTCGATCCTTGGCCATCCCAATGTGCATACGCCAAACCTGGATGCGCTTGCCGCGGATGGTATGCTGTTTCGCAAGCATTTCGGACAGTGCACGCCGTGCGGGCCTTCGCGCACCAGCCTGCTGACCGGGCTCTATCTGATGAACCACCGATCCGGCCGAAACGGTACGCCGCTCGACGCGCGCCATACCAACGTTGCCCTGGAGGCCCGCAAGGCAGGCTACCGTCCTGCCTTGTTCGGTTATACGGACACCAGTGCCGACCCGCGTGATCTCGACGCCAACGATCCGTCGCTCAAGACCTATGAGAGCGTGATGCCCGGGTTCGAGGCCGCCCTGCATCTGCCCGACGAAATGGAAGAATGGATCGCCGATCTCCTCGCCAAGGGCTATGACCTGCCAGGCGGCCGCGCCGACGTCTTCCGGCCAAAGCCTGGCTTCGACAAGCCTGCCGATCGCGGCTTCCGCTACATTCCCACGATCTATCCGGCCGAACACAGCGAAGCGGCATTCCTGACCGGCGCTTTCCTGAAATGGCTTTCGGTGCGGTGTGACAGCCCATGGTTCGCGCATTTCGTGTTTTTGCGGCCGCATCCGCCGCTGATTGCGCCAGAGCCCTACAACGCGATGGTCGACCCGGCGGACGTAACCTTGCCGGTGCGGGCGACAAGCCTTTCCGATGAAAAGCGGCAGCATCCGATGCTCGCCTATGAGCTGGATCGGATAAGCGTGCCTGGCGGATACGACGAGCACAGCCCGTTCGATCCAGTCACCGCCAACGAACTCGAAATCCGGCAGATGCGCGCGACCTATTACGGTTTGATCGCCGAAGTCGACCACCACCTTGGCCGCATTGTCGAGCATCTGAAACGAACCGGCGAATATGACCGCACGCTGATCATCGTCACCAGCGACCATGCCGAAATGCTGGGTGAGCATCATGCCTGGGGCAAGGAGGTCTATTTCGACGGCGCCTTCCATCTGCCGCTGGTGATCCGCGATCCACGTGCCGCTGCCGATGGCGCGCGCGGCTCGATCGTGGAGACTTTCACCGAAGCCGTCGACATCATGCCGACCATTCTCGACTGGCTTGGGCTTGAAAAGCCGCGCGCCTGCGATGGCCGTTCGCTGTTGCCGCTGCTGCATGGAAACACGCCGGCTGACTGGCGAAACGCAGTGTTCTTCGAGCATGACTTCCGCACCGTGGCGACGCAGAAGGCAGAGACAACGCTCGGCATAACATCCGATCAGTGCAGCTACGCGGTGATACGCGATGAGCACTACAAATATGTGCATTTTGCCGCGCTGCCGCCGCTGCTGTTCGACCTGGTCGAGGACCCGCATGAGACGACCAATCTGGCCGGACTGCCTGAAATGGCGGCAAGGGTGCTGCGCTATGCGCAGAAGATGCTCGACTGGCGACTGACCCATGCCGAGCGTACGCTGACCAACATGATGATCACCGAAAGCGGTGTCGTATCGCGGCCTTGAGGCACCAGGTCTGGTCTTAAATCTTAAGCCAGCTTGGTGCTGCCGGCTGCGCGTGTGGTGAACGATAAAGACGGGCCCGCCGAAAACGGAGTCCGACATGAACCAGAATCCCATCCGGCCGGCCGATACGATATCCGTTATCGATGGCCGCGAAGCGTGGCTGCGGCTTGGTGTGTCCGTCGTGCTGGGCACGATCGGCGCCGTCGGCATGTGGGCGGTGGTCGTCGTTCTGCCCGCCGTGCAGGCCGAATTCGGCGTTGACCGAGCCGACGCGTCTTTGCCTTACACTGCCACGATGGTGGGGTTTGCCGCCGGCAACGTGCTGGTCGGTCGCGCGGTCGACCGTAGGGGCTACTGGATGCCCGCACTGCTGTCGTCGCTGGCGCTCGCCGCGGGCATGATCCTGGCATCCTTTGCCGGCTCGATCCTGCAGTTTACACTGGCGCAAGGGATACTGGTCGGCTTCGGTACCGCCGCGATCTTCGGGCCGCTGGTCGCCGACATCTCGCACTGGTTCAATCGGCGTCGCGGTGTCGCGGTCGCTGCGGCTGCTTGCGGCAATTACCTGGCCGGCGCGTTGTGGCCGGTGGTGATGCCGCCCCTGATCGCTGCCGAGGGATGGCGTTTCACCTATCTGGTCATCGGCATCTTCTGCCTCGTCACCATGATACCGCTGGTGCTTTTGATGCGGCAACCGGCGCCGCGTGACGCCTTCTCGGGCTCGCCTTCTTCCACCGCTCGGCGTGTGCAGCCGATCGCGCTGTCACCGGCAACCCTGCAAGGCCTTCTGATTGTCGCCGGTTTCGGCTGCTGCATGGCGATGGCGATGCCGCAGGTGCACATCGTCGCCTATTGCATGGATCTCGGCTATGGCGTGGCGCGCGGCGCCGAGATGCTGTCGATCATGCTTGCCGGCGGCGTCGTCAGCCGGCTGGTGTCCGGTTTCGTTGCCGACCGCATCGGCGGGATCAAGACGCTGCTGATCGGCTCGGCGTTGCAGTGCCTGTCGCTGTTTTTCTACATCCCTTTCGACGGGCTGGCGTCGCTTTACATCGTGTCGCTGGTGTTCGGTCTCTCCCAGGGCGGCATCGTGCCGTGCTACGCGATCATCGTGCGCGAATACATGCCGGCGGCCGAGGCCGGCCAGCGTGTCGGCCTGGTCATCATGGCCACCATCATCGGCATGGCCGTGGGTGGCTGGAGTTCGGGCTGGATCTACGATCTTACCGGTTCCTACGCCGCAGCGTTCCTCAACGGCATCGCCTGGAATGTGGTGAACCTGGCCGTGATGGTGCTGGTCTTGTGGCGGGTAGGGCGGCCTAGGCACGCAACCGCGTAATTGCCGAAAACTACCGACCGCGTTTCGCGGTCAGTTGGACTGGGAAGACAACTCCAGCGGATAGTCGTCATTGTCGGCGTCACGCATCGCCGCCAGGCTGCGGTTGTCGAGCACGTCGGCGATCGCCTGGCGCACTTCCAGCATCATGTGGCGGACTTCGCAGGTTTCCTCGTTGCAGTCCTCGCAACGCTGATACTGAGTGCGGCTGGCGCAAGGGATCGGCGCCAGCGGGCCGTCGAGCACGCGCACGACGTGGCCGATCTTGATCTCCGCTGCCGGACGGGCGAGGCGATAACCACCGTCCTTGCCCTTGCGGCTCTGCACGAAGCCGGCATTGCGCAATTCGCCGAGGATGGCGTCGAGGAATTTCTTCGGGATGTTGTTGGCGACGGCGATGTCGTTGACGAAGGCCAGTTGCCCGGTCGGCATCCGCGACAGATGCACAAGGGCCTTGAGCCCGTACTTGCCTTTTTTGGTGAGCATGCCTGTCACTGCCTGAGCCGCAATCCCGTCAGCCGTTTGCCGGCTGTTTGTGCGCAAATCATGGCGAAATCGTCAGCCAGGACGCACCAAGAGAGAATAGAGTCCAGTTTGTCGATATACAATAAAAAGAGCGTTGATTTTTCGTGTGTTTTCGAAACGCGAAGAGTTTGTGCTACAAAAATGGCACTGTTGCGGGCGCGGAAATGAAAAAGCCGGCTTACGCCGGCTTCTTCTCGATTGCCTGTCGGGAGGGGCGGGTTCAAATTGAACCAGCCCGGGTCAGCGGTTGCCGTAAATCTCGTCCAGCAGCGCGCCTTCGGCGAAATGCTCCTTCTGGACTTTTTCCCAGCCACCGAATGCGTCTTCGACGGTTACGAGCCTGACTTCAGGGAACTTGTCCTTGAACTCGGCGGCGACTTTCTCATCGCGCACGCGCAGGCCGTTCTGCGCCTCGATCTTCTGGCCTTCCGGCGTGTACAGGAAATCGAGATAGGTCTTGGCCAGTTCACGGGTGCCGTGTTCATCGGCAACCTTGTCGACGATCGCGACCGGGAATTCGGCCAGCAGGCTGACGGATGGAACGACCTGTTGATACTTGTCGGTGCCGTATTCGCGGGCAATGCCCTGCGTTTCCGACTCGAAGGTGATCAGCACGTCGCCGATACCGCGCTCGGCAAAAGTGGTGGTGGCGGCACGGCCACCGGTATCGAACACCGGCACGTTGGCGAAGATCTTGGAGACGAATTCCTTGACCTTGGCTGCGTCACCCTTGAACTTCTCGTTGGCATAGGCGGTCGCCGCCAGATAGGTGTAGCGCGCATTGCCGGAGGTCTTCGGATTGGGGAAGATGACCTGGACGCCGTCGCGGGCGAGATCTTCCCAGTCCTTGATGTTCTTGGGGTTTCCGGCTCTGACCAAGAAGGAAGGCAGCGAATAGAACGGCGAGGCGTTGTTGGCGAAATCCTTTTGCCAGTCCGCCGAGACGAAGCCCTGCCTGACCAGGAAGTCGACATCCGGAACCTGGTTGAAGGTGACCACATCCGCGCCGAGGCCCTCGACGATCGAACGCGCCAGCTTCGAGGTGCCGGCATGCGACTGGTCGATGGTGACGCCCGGGTGCTTTTCGATGAAAGCCTTGTTGACCTGTGCGAACAGTTCGCGACCGACGTCATAGGAAGCGTTGAGCAGCTTCTCGGCGGCAGAAGCGGGCACTGCGGCGAGGACTAGGCTGGCCAGCGCAACACCGGCGAGCAAAAGGCGTTTCATGAAAGGACTCCGTTGGAAAAATTTACTGCGGAAGTCCGTACATTAGAACCTGATACCACAAAGGCGAGGAACGCCTGTCTGTAGCCATAAATGGAAATAGAAAAACCATCCCCATTGTTTGGTTTTTCGGGATGAATTTTCTTTTATTGTGGAGAAGGGTCTGCGCAATCCAGGTTTTAGGTGCTCTTTGCCGGAAACAGCTTCCATCGGCTCGGACGGAAAGCGATGCGACTCTTCTGGGAGGCGATATGATCGACCGGCAGTTCGATCTCGACGCGCTGACGCTCACCGCCGATCTCGAGCTCGACCCGGCGCGTGCCGGCGACGCGGCGACTGGCCACCACCGTGCCGGCAATGCAGCCGCTGCAGCCGTCGAGCAGCTCGATGTCATGCGGACGGAAGTAGAGCAGGGCATCGCCGGCCGGATGGTTCGGCGCTGAAAGGCCGATCGGTCGGTCGGCGATCCAGACCTGACCGTCAGTGACGCGGACCGGCAGCGAGCTCGATTCCCCGATGAAACCGAAGACGAAGGGCGAATTCGGTGTGTCGTAAACTTCGTCGGCGGTTCCGATCTGCTCGATCTGACCCTGGCTCATCACCACGACGCGATCGGCCAGTTCCAGCGCCTCCTCCTGGTCATGGGTGACGAAGACAGTGGTGTGACCGGTGGTGTCGTGAATCTCGCGCAACCAGCGCCGCAGTTCACGGCGCACCTGCGCATCTAGCGCACCGAAGGGCTCATCGAGCAACAGCACCTTTGGCTCGATCGCCATGGCGCGGGCAAGCGCGACGCGCTGGCGCTGGCCCCCGGACAGTTGCGCGGGATAACGCTTCTCCAGCCCCGAAAGCTGGACCAGCTTGAGTAGCTCCGAAGCGCGGCTGCGGATCTCGTCCTTCGACGGGCGGGTGGCGCCCGGGCGTACCTTGAGGCCGAAGCCGATGTTGTCGGCCACCGTCATGTGCCGGAACAAGGCATAGTGCTGGAATACGAAACCGACATTGCGCTCCTGGATGGTCTTGCTCGACGCGTCTTCGTCGCCAAAGAATATCTTGCCGGCAGTCGGCTGCTCCAGCCCGGCGATCAGCCTGAGCAGTGTAGTCTTGCCCGAGCCGGAAGGGCCGAGCAGCGCGATCAGTTCGCCGGAGCGAATATCGACCGAGACATCCCGAAGCGCAGGAAACCGATCGAATTCCTTGCGTACATTGGCAACGCGAACTTCCATTCAAATGTCCCTGTCAATGTCCGCGTGTCGCGGCGAGTTCGGCGCCGTAGCGCATCTCGAGAACTGTTTTCAAGATCAGAGTGACCAGCGCGAGACCGGCCAGCAGCGATGCCACGGCAAAAGCGCCGACGGCGTTGTATTCGTTATAGAGGATCTCGACATGCAGTGGCATGGTGTTGGTCATGCCGCGGATGTGGCCGGACACCACCGACACCGCGCCGAATTCCCCCATGGCGCGGGCATTGCACAGCAGCACGCCATAGAGCAGCCCCCATTTGATGTTGGGCAGCGTGACATACCAGAACACCTGCCAGCCATTGGCACCAAGCGAAAGCGCTGCTTCCTCGTCGCCGGTTCCCTGTTCCTGCATCAGCGGGATCAATTCACGTGCGACAAACGGGAAGGTGACGAAGACGGTTGCCAGCACGATTCCCGGCACGGCGAAGAGGATTTCGATGCCATGCGACTTAAGCCACGGACCGAGCACGGCCTGGGCGCCGAACAGCAGCACATAGACCAGGCCGGAAATCACAGGCGAAACCGAAAAAGGCAGGTCGATCAGAGTGGTGAGGAAGGCTTTGCCCTTGAATTCGAACTTGGCGATCGCCCAGGCAGCGGCGATGCCGAAGACGACATTGAGCGGCACGGCGATCAGCGCCACCGTCAGGGTCAGGCGGATGGCCGACAGCGTGTCGCGGTCGTTCAGCGAGGCGAAGTAGGCGCCGACACCCTTGGCGAAGGCTTCCTTGAAGACGATGATCAGCGGCAGCAGCAGGAAGATGCCGAGGAAAACGAAAGCGATCGCCATCAAAGCTGCACGGGCCGGGCGGCTTTCGGTGATGGCTGCCGAGACGTTGTCATGCACCGGCTCGTAGGACTTGATTTCCGGATCAGCCATAGCGCTTGCGGCTCCATGCCTGCAGGAGGTTGATGACAAGCAGCATGGCGAAGGAGATGGCCAGCATGACGGCGGCGATCGCGGTCGCCGCGGCGTAATTGAATTCCTCGAGCCGGATGACGATGAGCAGCGGCGCGATCTCGGTCACCTTGGGCAGGTTGCCGGCGATGAAGATGACGGAGCCGTATTCGCCGACGCCACGGGCGAAGGCGAGGGCAAAACCGGTGATGATGGCAGGCGCCAGCCCCGGGAAAAGCACGCGGGTAATCGTCTGGAAGCGGCTGGCGCCAAGCGTGGCGGCTGCTTCTTCGACCTCCTTGTCGATCTCCTCGATGATCGGCTCGACGGTGCGGACAACGAAGGGGAGACTGACGAAGACCAGCGCGATGATGATGCCGAGCGGCGTATAGGCGACCTTGATGCCGAGTGGCATCAGCAGGCTGCCCAGCCAGCCATTGGGGGCATAGAGCGTGGTGAGGGCGATACCGGCCACAGCGGTCGGCAATGCGAAGGGAAGATCGACCATGGCATCGACGACGCGCCGGCCGGGAAACTTGTAGCGCACCAGCACCCAGGCGACGATCGTGCCGAAAACCACGTTTATGAGGGCCGCGATGAGTGCGGTGCCAAAGCTGATTTCGAGAGCTTTCAAGGTGCGGTCGGCGGTGACGATGCGCCAGAAATCGACCCATCCGAGTGAAGCAGAACGCCAGACCAATCCCGCCAGGGGAATGAGAATGATAAGGGTGAGGTAGACAAGCGAGAAGCCGAGCGTCAGTCCGAAACCCGGAATGACACTCGGCTGCTTGAACCGCCACCCCGCCTGCGCGGGTGCTGTGGTCATGTTGTTGTTAGCCCGTCCCTTCTTGTTTCCTTAGCCGGAAGACGCCTCGAAACTGTTCGAGGTGTCACCGCAGCCCTCACTGAGCCGGCTTGTAGACCTGGTCGAATATACCACCGTCGGCGAAATGATAAGGCTGAGCTTTCTTCCAGCCGCCGAATTGCGGGTCATCGATCGTCACAAGCTTGATCTCGGGCAGCTTGGCAAGGTCCTCGGCGGGCACGAGCTCCGGTTTGGCGGGACGATAGTGGTTCTTGGCGATGATCGTCTGGCCCTCTTTCGAATAGAGGTATTTCAGATACGCTTCCGCCACTTTACGCGTGCCCTTGGTGTCGACATTACCATCGACGACGGCGACGGGTGGCTCGGCGAGGATGGACGCAGGCGGATAGACGACATCGAATTTGTCGGCACCGAATTCATCAAGAGCGAGATAAGCCTCGTTTTCCCACGCGAGCAGAACGTCGCCGAGGTCCTTTTGGGCAAAGGTCACGGTCGAGCCGCGTGCACCAGTGTCAAGCACTGGAACGTGTGAATAGAGATTGGAGATGAATTCCTTGGTCTTGGCCTCGTCGCCGCCATTCTGCGCATTGGCGTAGGCCCAGGCTGCAAGATAGTTCCAGCGTGCGCCACCCGAAGTCTTGGGGTTCGGAGTGATTACCTGGACGCCGTCCTTCACCAGGTCGTTCCAATCCTTGATCCCCTTCGGATTACCCTTGCGGACCAGGAAGATGATGGTCGAGGTGTAAGGAGCGGAATTGTGCTCGAACTTGGTGCGCCAATCGGGGTTGATCTTCTTCGATTTGTCGACAATGGCGTTGATGTCGCTTTCCAGCGCCAGCGTCACCACATCGGCTTCAAGGCCATCGATGACGGCGCGCGCCTGCTTGCCCGAACCGCCATGCGACTGCTGGACGGTCACGGTCTCGCCGCTCTCCTTCTTCCAGTATGCGGCGAAGGCTTCATCGAACTGCTTGTAGAGTTCCCGGGTGGGGTCATAAGACACATTCAGGATCGTCGTGTCAGCGAACGCGAAACCGAGCGCACCGAACTGGACAGAACCGGCGATAAGGATGCCGAGCAGTTTCTTGAAATGAGGTTTGGTCATTTCCGCCTCCGTTGAACTGTATTCTACTCTATCGAAATTGTAGAATTTGGGTGCGGCGAAAGTTGCCTTTTTCAGGCTCATGGAGAAAAGTTCCAGCGATTTGCCGGTCAGGCAAGAAAATTCTACCTCATCGAAGCGGCGTGGCGATCACCGAATGGAGTCATGGCTGGATTCCGCTTGAACCTGCGCCGGCGGCCCGGCAAGCCTATTCGACGAAGACCTTGACGCTGGTGGCGCGGCCGGCGGCGTCAATGACGGTCAGCGTCGAATAGCCCGTTCCGTCCGGCAGCCAGGTGGCGGTGCGGCGGCGGTCGATGCCGGCCAGTGGCTTGCCGTTGGCGAGCCAGCGGAAGGGCGCGCGGCCGCCCTGCAGTTTGAGAACCAGCGGCGTTACTTCGTCTCCTGATACGCCAAGGTCGACCCGAGCCCCATCAGGCGGGAAAACGATGCGCGGCGCCGGCTCTGTTGCGGCAATGCCGGGCTGGGTTTCGGTGCCTGCTCCGAAGCGGGCGAGGGTGACGGGCAAGTCCTCGCGTCTCGGCCGCAGTACGCCGGCGGGCTGGCTGGGCAACGCAACCGCTGCTAGGCCTGAACGGACAAAGCCCTCAAACAGGATGGGCGCCGCTGACACATAACCCGAGAGGCCCGGCACTGCGCTGGCGTCGGCGCGGCCGACCCAGACGCCGAGAACATAACGGCCGTCGAAGCCGATCGCCCATGCGTCGCGATAGCCATAGGATGTGCCGGTCTTGTAGGCGATACCGCGCTGCGGCGCGCCTTCGGGCGGTCTCACGCCGGCAAGGATATCGATGATCTGCCAGTTGGCCTGTTCGTTCAGAATGCTGGTGGCGCTGCCGGTCACAGGCACGATCTCGGTGCCGTCACGCAGCGGATGCACCTTGCCGCCATTGGCGAGCCCCGTATAGAGCTGAACCAGATCGCGCAGGCTGGTGCCGACGCCGCCGAGTCCGATGGCGAGGCCCGGTGGCTGGTTGAGCGGCAGCACCGGTGACACGCCGGCTTGGCGGAACCGGGCGGTCAGGCGTGCCGGTCCGACCGCATCCAGGACGCGGATCGCGGGCACGTTCAGGGAAAGTTGCAGTGCTTGTCGGATCGAGACGTCACCCTGGTAACCCATGTCGAAGTTCTTCGGCCGGTAGCCGGAGAAATCGGCCGGGCTGTCCTCGATTATGGTTTCCTGCGCGACCATGCCTTGCTCAAAGGCCAGCCCGTAAATGAAGGGTTTCAGGGTCGAGCCCGGGGAACGCACGATGCGGGTCATGTCGATCCAGCCGGCGCGGCTGGAATCGAAGAAGGAAGCCGAGCCGACGCTGCCCAGAATGTCGCCCGTACGGGAATCGGCCAGCACCATGGCGACCGAGAGTTTTGGCCCGAGCCGGCCGGCGGCTTCGCGCGCCACGGCCTCCAGCCCCTCCTGCACACCCTTGCGCAGAGTGAGTTTGAGCGGCGCACCTGCTTCTGCCCTGCGCAGCAGCGTGTTGGCGGTATGCGCGGCAAAGGCAGGCAGCGGGCGCCGCAGCCCGGCGACGTCGTCGAGGGCCGCGCGACGTGCTTCACGTTCGCCGATCAGGCCGGCCGAAACCATGCGATTGAGCACGCGGTCGCGCGCTGCCTGGGCAATGGCGGGATTCTTGTCGGGACGACGCCGCTCCGGCAATTGTGGCAGCGCAACCAGGAGAGCGGCCTCAGAAACCGTAAGACGGCGTGGTTCCTTGCCGAAATAGGCAAGCGAGGCAGCACGGACACCTTCGAGGTTGCCGCCGTAGGGCGCCAGGGTCAGGTATTGTTCGAGGATCTGACGTTTTGTCAGGCGTCGCTCGATCTGCAGCGCGCGCAGCATCTGCTTCAGCTTGGAGCCGACTGAACGGCTCTCGCGCGGCTCGATGAGCCGGGCCAACTGCATCGACAGCGTCGAGCCGCCCGAGACGATGCGGCGGTTGTTGGCAAGCTGCGTCGCGGCACGCCCAAGCGCCAGCAGGTCGATGCCCTCATGGTCCCAGAAGCGCTTGTCCTCATAAGCGACCAGCATGTCGACGAAATTCTTGTCGACCTGATCGAGGCCGACCTGCAGGCGCCAGTACCCGTCCTTGGTGGCGAAGGCACGCAGCAACGCGCCATCGCGGTCGAGGACCTCGGCCGACACCGCCAGCGTATCCGGCAATGGTGGCGGAAAGGCGCGGTCGAGTGCCCACAAGCCGCCAATCGCGATCGCCGCCAGACCGGCAGCGGCGCCAGCGTAAATCGCCAGGCGCCGTAGGCTCCTTCGAACCGGAGGAGGGGAGACGCTATCGGTCATGGCCGTCGTGGCGCCGGCCTTACGGCGCCTTCACCTCCATCATGCCGGTGGCCGTGCGCGCCGAATATTGCGGCCGGTACATGTCCTCGACGCTGGCCGCCGGATGCGCATAGACGCCGGGCGTCACCGCCCGTACCACATAGGCGAGGGTCTTGGTGCGGTCGCCATCGTCAGCCGCGGGATCGAAAGCAGCAACGAAACGGTCGTTGCGGAATTCGAGATGCGCGGCGTTGGTCTGCGCCAGCCAGGAGAAGTTGGAAAGCTGCGCTGAAGACACCAGACCTGGATTGTCGATCTCGAAGCCGGCTGGCAGCAGGTCGGTGATCAGCACACGCTGCGGCCAATCCTTCAGCTCCGTCACCTTCAGGACGACGACGTAGCGTTCGTTCTGCCTGGCCTCGCTGACATTCGCCTCATTGCCATCGAGCGTGTAGTAGGTGCGTTCGATGGTGAAGCCTTCCCCGCCGGCGGGCAGTGGCTGCGACGGCGCGGCAACCGTTGTGACGACCGCCTGCAGACCGTTCGTGCCGGCATTGGCAAGGGTCAACGGGGTGTCCAGCAGGGTCTCGCCAGTCATCTCGGTCGAATAGGCACCGCTGTGCGGCTGGCCGTTGATGGTGAGCTTGATGCTGTCGTTGCCGTTCTTCAGCGCACGCGCCGCCAGCAGCATCCAGGCATTGTCCTGGGTACTTGTCCATCGCTGCGCGGCACGCTGCCTCTCCACCTGCCTGATCAGTTCCGGCAGCACCGACGGTGCCGGTTTGGATTCGGCGGCAAGCGCCAGCATCGCAGCGGCGTCGCGGACCGCCGAGCCGTAGTCGGAACGGTACCAGTCATAGTTCTTGGTGTTCCTGGCAAGCGTCAGTGCAGCCTGGAATGTCGATTCAGAACGCTGTGCATCGCCATACAGTGCCAGCGCGGCGGCGAGTTGCGCCACCGCCATCGGGCTGGAGAAGGCCTCCAGCTTGGTGTCGGCATAATAACGCAGATCTCCGACCGACGCCTTCTTGTTGCGGGCCAGGACATAAAGCGCATAGGCGATCTGTGAACCACGATCCTCGACGCTCTGATCGTAGCCGAGCGAGTTCTGCAGATTGCTCAGCGCCTGCGAGATCGCCAGAGCAGGCACCTCGTATTTTGCCTCGCGCGCCCTGGTCAGGAAATCGGTGACGTAGGAATCCAGCCACAGATCGCCGGAACCCGGACCCCACAAGCCGAAGCTGCCGCCGGATGCCTGGTAGCTCAGCACCCGGTAGATAGCTTGTTGCACCCGGTCGTGCAGGTCTGGATCGTCCGGGATGCCGTAACCCTTCGACATTTCGCTCATATAGAGCAGCGGCAAGGCCCGGCTCGTCGTCTGTTCGGCGCAACCATAAGGATAGCGATCGAGCGACAGGATCAGGGATGGTACGTCGAGCGCTGCCGACTGTGACACGCCGACGCTGACGGACGAGCCCTGCAGCGTGCTTTCCGCCAGCAGTTCACGGTCCACACGCAGCGAAGCGCCGTTCTTCAGGTCCACGACCAGGCGGACCGGAACCGGCAGCTGGGCCGGACGCACAGGCAGGAACAGCGTCTGTTCCGCCGAAGGTCCGCCATCCTTGGCCAGTTTGACCGTGATGGTGGCATCGCTCGGCGACACGCCGATCAAGGGCACACTCAGCGTCTGGCGCTTGCCTTCGGCCAAGGTGAGTTTGGCCGGCACGGCCTCGTTGCCGATGGTGATGTCGCCTGTGGTCTCGATAGCGAGCGCGTACTCGCCGGCAGGCGCGTCGGTGTTGGCAAAATCAAGCCGCATGGTCGCGGCATCGCCGGGTGCCATGAAGCGCGGCAGGCCAGCTGTGATGACGATGGGATCGCGGACAATCACATCGGTCACGCCGTGGCCGACAGCGTCCTTGGTCCAGGCTACGGCCATGATGCGTGTGGTGCCGTTGAACTGCGGCAGGTCGAAATCGACCGCCGCCTTGCCCTCTGCATCCAGCTTGACGATGCCGGAGAAGAAGGCGACCAGCTTTTCGGTCGGGGGGCTGCCCTGGCTCTGCAAGGCATTGCCGTCACCGCCCGTGCGCAGCTTGCCGGTGGTGCCGAGCGAGCCATCGATGAGGCGACCGTAAAGGTCGCGCAGTTCCAGTCCCATCATGCGCTGGCCAAAGAACCAGTTCTCCGGATCCGGCACCTTGTAGTTGGTCAGGTTCAGGATGCCGACATCAACGGCTGCGACCATGACATAGGCATCGCTGCCGGGGGCAACCCCGGTCACCGAAACAGGTACCGAAAGCGTCTGCCGCGGTTCCATCTTGGCGGGCGGTGTGAGGGCTACGCCGAGCTTCCGGGCGCCCGGGTCGATCTTCAGCCATTTCACGCCGATGGCACGGGCCGGCATACGGCTCTGTTCGGAGTCGCCTGGCCTGTACAGGGTAGCCGTGACATAGGCACCAGCGCCGAGATCTTCGGAGACCGGAATGTCGACCGTGCCGCCATCCTTGGGGATGCTGACATTGAAGGTCTTCAGGAGACGGTCGGCCCCGATCGTTACCAGCAGTTCGCCACCATAATGCGGCGACACTTTCAGCTTGGCTGTATCGCCGACCGCATAGTCATCCTTGTCGAGTGCGATCTCCAGCCCGTCAGGTGTCTCAGTCGAGGTGGCGCTGACATACCAGCCGCCATCGAACTCGTATGACGAGGCCGGACCCTCGGGGTCAGCCGTCTCGACTTCCAGCCGGTAGCGTCCCCAATCGACGGGCAGCGAAACCGTCGCTTCCCCGTCGGCGGCGATGTCGACCTTGCCGTTGGCGATAGCCTTGGTGAGGTTCACCGCCTCATAGGCCCAGGAGCCGCCGTTGCGATACCATTGATAGTTGCGTTCGACCCTGACCAGCGACCATTGCGCCCCGGCGAGCGCCTTCCGGTTTCCATCGCGATCCGCCGCGATCAGGCTGAATTTGGCAGTACCCCCCTGCGGCACTTCATCATTGTCGAAATCCGGCCTTATGCCGATCAGGTCGCTTTGCGGACGTAAGGCGAGATTGAGGGAACGCTCGACGGCGCGGCCGCCGGTTTCGCGCATGCGCACCGTCACCTTGGCGTTCACCAGCTTGGTGGTGGCCGGCAACTGATCAATTGTGACAGGGAAGGTCGCCTTGCCATCGTCGCCCACCACCGGCAGGTCGGCCAGAGGTGTCACCGTCGGCTGAGCGGCCTGTTCGTCGGCAAGACCGAAAGCAAAACCCTTGAATCGGTCCCAGTCACGAGTCACCGACAGCGTCGTCTCGCCTTCGAGTGCAAGGCCGGCTGCGGGGGCGCCATAAAGGAAGCGGCCGTCGACCGTGACGTTTGCGGTTTCGTTCTGGGCAATCTCGGTCTTGTCGGCGGCGAGATCGAACTCGATGCGGTCGGGCACGAAGTCCTCGACCAGGAACATCTGCGTCGCCACCGCCGCCTGCTTGGGATCGGTATGGATCGACACCGTCCATGTGCCGCGCATGGCATTGGGTTCCAGCGCCAGATCGACGGCATGGCCGCCGGCCGAGGTGCCGTCGCTGACGATGCGACGCGCTTCGACCCCGTCGGGGCGCGTGAAAATGAAGGTCAGCGGCAGGTTCTCGACCGCCTTCGAGGCATCGTCGCGGGCGAGCGCCTGGACGTGCACGTCTTCACCGACACGGTAGATGCCGCGTTCGGTCCAGGCGTAGACATCAAGCGCGCCAGGGGAGGCGCGCCCGGCAACGCCACGATCGGACAGGTCGAAACCGGCCTTGGCCATGTCGAGGAAGACAAAGTCCTGGTCGCCCTGCTTGGCCATGAGCACCGCCGGCACCATGCTGCCTTCGCCGCGGGTCAGGCCCGGATTGAAGACCGCGCGGCCTTCGCCGTCCGTCGTGGCGGTGCCGAGGATCTCGTTGTTGCGGGCAAGCAGGGTGAGCTCCGCGCCCTGGATCGGTTTGGCGCTGCCCAGCGAACGGGCGAAAACGTTGAGGCCGTCCTGGCCAGTATAGGTCGACAGGCCGATGTCGGAGACCACGAACCACTGCGTGGCGCGCGAGTTGTATTCATCGCTCTTGTCGTCCACCGGCTGTGCGGTGAGGATGTACACGCCGGGCTTGCGCTGCGGCAGTGCTTCATCGACCGGGAAGGAGGTGGTCACTTCCTTGTTGAGGTCGCCGGTGATCTCCATGCGGCCTTCCCAGATCGGCTGGCCCATCTGGTCCTTGATGTTGGAGAGGTCGTAACCGTCGAGCTGGCGCAGGAACTGGTAGCCGGAGAGAAGCTGCGCCAGCGAGCGGTCGCCGACGCGGAAGAGCTTCATGTCGGCAGCGTTCATGTTGACAGTGACGACAGGGATGCCACGGCGCACGCCTGCCGGCAGCACGAAGCTGTCGCCGGTAAAGCGGGCAGATGGTGCGCGGTCCTGCACATAGATCGACAGCGTGACAGGGGCGGCCGTCACTTCGCCGACTGCCGCCGGGATGCCGGCTCGGAAGACGACGTCATAAAACTTGCCGTGCTCAAGGCCTTCGACGCAAATCTGCTTGTCCTTGGCCTCGACTGCCTTGGGGGCAGCGCCACCGATGGTGACGAACTGGGCGTAATCGACACCTGTCTTGACGAGTTCCTCCGAAAACTGCGCGCAGATACGCGGGCTCGAAGTGTCGGCATCGACGGAGTGTTCGATGACACGGAAGCCCTTGCGGGCTCTGAGGTCATCATATTCGGAACGGACTGCAGCAGAATTCTGGAGCGTAAGGCTCGCCTCATAGGCCTGCAACGCCGGGCGATATTGATCGCGGCTGTTGAGCCCGGCCCCGAGCAATGCCAGGGCTTCTGCTCTGGCGGATGCCGTGCGCGAGAGCTTGTAACCCATATAGGCGGCTGAGGTGGAGTTGGTCTGCAATGTCGTGTTGTTGTCGGTCCTGTTGTCACTGGACGCTTCGAGTGCGGCCAGGATCTCGCGCGCGAGCTTGCGCCAGAGCGTCGAGTCGTCCGGCATGAGCGAAAGTGCTGCCTGGTATTTCTGTATCGCGCCGCGACGATCGCCGGAGAGCGCAGCCTGTTCGGCTTCCTGCTGCAGGGTCGTCAGACCGTCGGCAGGCTTGGTGTAGCCAGGCCCGGTCAGGAAATTGCTGTATTGCTGCGCCTGATCGGCCATCCAGGCCGGGAAAAAGGGAAGATCTGCAGGCGCACCGATATCGGGCTCGGTGTCCAGAGTGACGACCTTGCCGCCAACTGCACCGGCAAACGGTTTTACCGTGTTGAAGTCGGACTTGAGGAAGCACCACTTCGCCTTGGTGTTATAGGTGAAGGCGCGGCAAGCCGAATCGCCAAGACATGTCGTCTTGCACTGGTCGAGTGTAACGTTCTGCTCGGAACGCAGATCGAATCCGAAATAGTCGGTATTTTCGATTGTCTCGATCCGCTTGGTTTCGTCGGCCTGTGCGGGGCCGAGAACAGCAAACAAGAAAAACAGCAGAACCGGCAAGAAACGAGCCGCGCGCAATGCCATCACACCCTCCTGGCATCCAGTTGTTCCGGATATGTTCACTTTTCGACAAGGCTTGTCAACGGCCAAATGGCGTTTAAACCAAAGGATGTAGTGGCCTTTTTTCTGCTCATTGCCGAGACACTCACTTAGCGCCTGGATCACACAATTTTGCGACGGCACAAAAGGTGTGTATTCCAAAGCCCGCTACAATTCGGACATTTGCATTGTGGCCGCAATGCGAGTTTACGAGGACTTCACATGTTCATTCCAATTTTACCGGTAGGGCGCATTGGGAGGGTAGAGTCCGCGTATTGAGGGACAAGGCGAGTTGATGCCTGTAGAGGAGAGGTGCCGTTGGAAAGCAAGCACGTCCTGGCGTGCGCTTTCGCGCGCCTTGCTTTTGACCACGCTCGGCATTTCAGGCTTGATGGTCGAAGGCTCTCGCGCAACAGCCTTCGAATTGTTCGGCATCAGGTTGTGGGGATCGGAAGAAGAGGCGGATGAGCCGATCGCCGATCCACTGCGCTATACGGTGACCATCGAAGCGCCCGACGCGGACGACGACCTGAAGGAAAAGCTGGAGAATGTCTCCAGCCTGAAGAATGACGAGGAGCGGCCGGCTTCGGGGTCGCTCGGCCTGATGACCAAGGCCCGCGGCGACCGCGAGCAATTGGTGGCGGCGCTCTACGAAGATGCCCGCTATGAAGGGGTCGTCGACGTCGCCATCGCCGGCAAGTCGCTCGACGACCTGCCGCCTGACGCAGAATTCAAGGGACAGCAACCTGTCCCGGTGACGATCACCATAAGGCCCGGACAGAAGTTCACGCTCGGCGATATCCTCCTCAAGGGCGACGCCGCCGGCATGGCGAGTGCCGACTTCGGCCTGATCTCGGGCGGGGATGCCGGTTCGGGCGCGGTGCTCAAGGCTGAAGCGCGGCTCGTCAAGGCACTGAAGGACGAGGGCAGGCCCCTGGCCAAGGTCACCGATCGCGAGGTCGTGGCCGACCATGACAACGGACGACTCGATGTGACGCTGACCGTCGAGGCGGGTCCGGTCGCAGGCATTGGCCAGACCACCGTCGAGGGCACCGAAGCGGTGGATCGCGAGTTCACCGAATACATGACCGGCTTGAAGCGCGGCGAGCGGTATTCTCCGAAGCAGATCGAGGATGCGCGCGATCGCCTGCTCGGGCTGGAAGTCTTCAACAGCGTCTCGCTGAAGGAAGGCGACAAGCTCGATGCCGACGGCAACATTCCGATCGGTGTCGAAGTCAGCGAACGCAAGCCGCGCTATTTTGGCGTCGGCGGCACCTTCTCCAACACGGAAGGGGTTGGCCTGGAAGGTTATTGGGGCCATCGCAATCTGTTCGGCCGCGCTGAAAAACTGCGCATCGAAGGCAAGATCAGCGGCATCGGCGCCAACGCGCTTGGCGAACTGAACTACAATGCCGGCATCATGTTCGAGAAGCCGGGCGTGGTCGGCCCGGCCTCGAAGTTCTTCGCCAATCTGAAGACCGTGTACGAGCATCCCGACGCCTATGATCGTTTCTCGACCAAGGGCGGCATGGGACTGTCCTATGAGATCGACAAACGGCAGACCGTCTCGGCCGAGGTTTCGCTCGATTACTCGAAGATCACCGACAGCTTCGGCAAGCACGATTACCTGATCGCCAGCGTGCCGCTGCAATATGTCTTCGACAATCGCGACAACAAGCTGAACCCGAAGAGCGGCTTCAGGCTGCTCGCCTATGCCGAGCCGAGCTATGATCTCCTGAATGGCGCCACTTTCGTGAAGCTGCGCGGCGAGGGCAGTGCCTATCAGGCGCTCGACACCGGTGGCCGCTTCGTGCTGGCCGGTCGCGCCGCGATCGGTTCGATCGTCGGCGCGGGGCTGCAGGATGTTCCCGCCGATCGGCGCTTCTATGCGGGCGGCGGCGGTTCGGTGCGCGGTTATGCCTATCAGGGGATCGGCCCCAAGGATATCAACGGCAAGCCGACCGGGGGCCTGTCCTATTTCGAAACCTCGGCCGAAATGCGCATCGGCATCACCGACACGATCGGCATCGTGCCCTTCATCGATGCCGGCACGGTTTCGACCGCGCAGTTCCCCGACTTCTCCAACGTAAAGGTCGGCGCCGGTGTCGGCCTGCGCTACATCACGCCGTTCGGGCCGCTGCGCATCGATGGAGCCGTGCCGCTGAACCGCGAACCGGGCGATCCCCGCTTCGGCATCTATGCCGGCATCGGCCAGGCGTTCTGACGGCATGGCGAAATTGTTCAAACGGGCATTGCGTATCTTCTTCTACATCGCAGCGGTTGTCGTTGCGGCGGCGCTCGGAGCGTTGATCGTCTTCACCACGACGGAGCGCGGACGCGACAATCTTGCCGGCCTGATCTCGTCGATGGCTTCATCTCCGGACAGCAAGGTGACGGTCGCCGGCATCGACGGCATCTGGTCGGGCGCGCTGCGCGTCGACCATGTCGTCCTGAAAGACAGCAAGGGGCCCTGGCTGGTGCTGCGCCAGGTTGCGGTGGACTGGTCGCCGTTTGCCCTGCTGACGAAGACGTTCAGCGCCGATCGTGTCGCGGTCGGGCGTATCGAGGTGGCACGTCTGCCGGTGTCCGAAGGCGAGCCGAAGCGCGACACCGAAGCTGGCTTCAGCCTGCCGGTGTCGCTCGACATCAAGGCGATCGATCTGCCCAACATCGCGCTCGGCGAAGCGCTTGCCGGCGCCGGTATTGCCGAACTGGCCGCCAAGGGATCGGTGAAGGCCGACGCCTCGCCGCTGGCGGTGGCAGCCAAGCTCAATGTGGCACGCAATGACGGCAAGCAAGGCACCGTCGATGCGACCGTCGATTTCGCACCGGCCGACAACAGGCTCGACCTTGACGTGAAAGCGTCGGAGCCTGCAGGCGGCATTCTCGCCAACCTGCTGCAGCTGCCGGGTGATCCATCGGTCGACATCACCCTTGCCGGAAGGGGCTCGCTGGCGGATTGGAACGGTACCGGTAGCTTCAGCGTCGACGGCCAGGTGGTCACGCAGCTGACCGGCCGCAATCAGCAGACCGAAAAAGGCAACCGCATCGAGGCCAAGGGAGATGGCGATTTCGCCCGTTTCCTGCCCGACCGTTTCAAGCCGCTGCTCGCCGGCAAGACGGATTTTGCCTTCGTCGGCACCGCGACCAAGACCGGTGGCGTGGAAATCGAACAGGCGCAGATCAACAGCGATGCCGTGCGCGGAACCGCTGCCGGCCACGTCGACCCCAAGGGAGCGACGGACTTTTCGCTGCAGTTCAATTCCGTCGGCCCGACCTTGCCGCTGGCGCTCGGCAGCAAGGAAAGCCCGATCGATATCGAGATGAAGTCGGCAACTCTGCGCGCCTTCGGCGAGGGCAGCGCGCCGGCGCTCGACATCGGCGCTTCGCTGGCCAAGTTGACGACGACGGTCACCAAGTTCGAGAACATCGATCTGACCATCCACTCCGACAATTTCGACGTTGCCAACCGCGTCGGGCCGATGACCGGTTCGCTGACCGTCGACAGGATCGGGTTTGACAATCCAACCATCGCCCCGCTGATTGCCGGCAAGATCAGCGCGGATGTCGCCGGAAGCCTCGCGAAGGAAACCATCAATGTCGACAAGGGCTCGATCCGCTCCGACACGCTGATCGGCGATTTCAACGGCAAGATGGCGCTGGCCGACGGTTCGATCGAATTGAACGTCAAGGCGGACGCTGCTTCCTCGGCTCTGCCGGTCGCCGCGCGGCCGGTGCTTGGCGAACGCGCCGTGCTCTCGGCGGCAATCCGGCGTGATTCCAAAGGCACGGTGACCGCGGACTCCATCACGCTCGATTCCGGCGCTGTTTCGGCCAGCGGCAGCGCCAGCCTGCACGAAGGCCAGATCGTTGCCGAGCTCAAGGGCGCGTTGGCGGATCTCTCGCTGCTGTCCAAGGAAGCGAAGGGCGCCATCGGCCTTTCGGTCACCGCAAAAGGCGTCATGGTTGCGCCGGACGTTTCGGTGTCGCTGAGCGGCGACAAGCTCGAGGTCGCGGGTCGCGAGATCAGCGGATTGAACCTGTCGGCAACCGGCAGGGCCGACGTTGCCAATCCGGCCGCTGACGTCACGGTGTCGGCCACGGTTGCCGGGCAACCGCTGCAAGGCAAGGCGGTGCTGAAGACCGAGAACGGTCAACGCCGCATCGATGGCTTGAAGCTCGCGCTTGGCGCCAACGGCGTCGCCGGTGATCTCGTTCTCGACGAAGCCTTCCTGCCGGAAGGTATGGTGACGATCGATCTGCCCGATATCGGACCGCTGGCGGCGCTGGCGCTGGAAAAGGCGGAAGGCGATGTGCGCGGTACCGTGCGGTTCGCCAAACGCGACGGCGTGCCCGAAGTGGCGCTGCAGGCCAGGGCCGGCATCAAGCGCGGCGACCTCGTCGCCAGGAATGTCGCCATCGATGCGCTGGTGGCCAATTATGCGGCCGCTCCGGCGGTCTCCGGGACGGTCAGGGCCGACGCTGTCACGTCCGGAACGACGACCGTGACCGGCATCGCCATCGATTTGAAGCGCGACGGCGAGTGGACCGGCTTTTCCGGCGGTGCCACGGTCAAGGACATTCCCGCCAAGGCGGTCGGCCGTGTGAAATCGACGGGTGGGGTGACCACGGTGGAACTCGCCTCGGGTCAGGCGGTGATCCGCGGTCTCAGGGCGGTGATCCCGGAGCTTTCGACCATCACGATGGCCAACGGCACGACGACGATCCAGAGGCTGGTGGTCGGTGTCGATAGCGGTCGCGCGACGATCACGGGCACGGCGGGCAAGGCTCTCGACATCGACGTGGCCCTGGCCAATCTGCCGGTCGCCGCCGCCAATACGTTCTCGCCAGGACTTGGCGCTGCCGGCACCGTCTCGGGTACCGCAAAAGTCACTGGCGCGGCCTCTGCCCCCTCGGTCACATACAACATCAAGGCCAGCGGGCTTGGCGTTGCGGCGACGCGGGACGCCGGCATCGGCGCCATCAATATCGCGTCCGGTGGCACCTTCGTGTCCAACAAGCTCACCTTCAATGCCGACATCGGCGGTGCGGCCGGACTGGCGCTGAAGGGTGGTGGCTCGGTCACCACTGCAGGTACGCCCAATCTGTCGGTCGATATCGCCGGCAACGTGCCGTTCGAACTTCTGGCGCGCAAGCTGGCCGAACAGGGGCTTTCGCTGACCGGTGGTGCCAATGTCGCTGTGCAGGTGCGTGGTCCGGCCAGCAAGCCGGTGATCTCCGGTTCCGTGCGCTCATCGGGCGGGCGCGTCCTGGATGCAAAGTCCGGGCTCGCGGTCAAGGACATTACGCTCGACATCGGCGTGAACAATGGCGTCGCCACCATAAACCGGCTGACGGGCACGCTGTCGACGCGCGGTGCGTTGTCGGCCGGCGGCACGGTCGCCATCGATGCCGCCAGAGGGTTTCCCGCCGACCTGTCGATCAAGCTCGTCGATGGACGCTATACCGATGGCCGCATCGTAACCGCCAATCTCGGCGGTGACCTGACCATCAAGGGACCGCTGGCGACGGCGCCGGCGGTTGCCGGGACGATCAATCTTGGCAAGGTCGTCGTCACCGTGCCGGAACGGCTGCCGACGTCGCTGTCGACCTTGAACATCAAGCGCAAGGATGCCCCGGCGGCCGTGAAGGCGCAGGACAAGGCGCTGCGTCCTGCCGGCGCCAGCAGCAGTGGTGGCGGCGGAAGCGGCGGGCTGACGCTCGACGTTACCGTCAATGCTCCCAACCAGATCTTCGTCATGGGGCGCGGTCTCGACGCTGAGCTCGGCGGCAATCTGCGTCTGACCGGGTCGGCTTCCGCGCCGCAGGCGGTTGGCAAGTTCACCCTGCAGCGCGGACGGCTTTCCATCCTCGGCAAGCGTCTGACCTTCACTGAAGGCACGCTGACCTTCTCGGGCTCACTGGTGCCGTATCTCAACATGGTGGCGGAATCGACCGCAGGCGACGCGACGGTGAACATCACTGTTTCGGGCGAAGCGACCAATCCGAAGTTCATATTCTCTTCGGTGCCGGCATTGCCCGAGGACGAGGTGCTGGCGCGCCTGATCTTCGGCCGGTCGATGTCCAACCTGTCGCCTTTGCAGATCGCCCAGCTTGCAGAAGCGGCGGCGCAGCTCAGCGGTGTCGGCGGTTCAACCTCGCTTCTGGAGAAGCTGCGCGGCAAGCTCGGTGTCGACGACCTCGATGTCACCACCGACGACCAGGGCGGCACGGCGGTGTCGGCCGGCAAGTATCTCAACGATCGCACCTATCTGAACATCCAGAAGGGCGAGAAACCCGGTTCGGGCAGAGCCCGCATCGACTTCAATGTCGGCAAGGGCGTCAAGCTGCGCGGCGAGGCCTCCGACGATGGCGAGGCCAAGGGCGGTATTTTCTACGAAAAGGAATACTAGAGCGTCGCCGTTTCTAACGGAAACGCTCTACCTCATTGCTTTACGCAATTCCGGATCGAAAACCGCTACGCATTTTTGCTGGAATTGCTTTCGCCGCGGTTCCGTGATGTAGCCGATCGGGTGGACCGACAAGGCGCCAGAACTGGCGCTGCCATGGCATTGCCGATTGTATCATGACGGAAATGCACGCGGTTTACGCAGAACCGGTGGGCGTCTGTTTTTTGCCCTCGATAGCAAATTTCCGCCAAGATTGTCGCTATCGCGCCAACTGCTCCCATTTCAAAGTTGCACTCTTGCAGTGAGTTCTCACACTGGCCGTTCTTTGACAACGGCGGTCAGGTGCGGAATGTTAAAAGGCGAAAAGCCAATAATGGGAGCTAGTCATGACAATCTATGAAAGCAATGGCGATCGCGTTCCGGAACACATCCTGGCGATGGCCGAACAGGCCAGGTCGGGCGGCGTCGACCGTCGCGAGTTCCTGGCGATGGCCAGCATTTTCGGCGCTTCGACGGCAATGGCCTATGGCCTGCTGGGTATCGCCGCGCCGACGCCGGCCCAGGCTCAGGAAACACCGAAGAAGGGCGGTGTCCTGAAGGTCGCGATGAACATCAAGGATCCCAAGGATCCGCGTACCGCCGACTGGTCGGAAATCTCCAATGCCGAGCGCCAGGCGCTCGAGCCGCTGGTGAAATACACCAAGCAATACACGTTCGAGCCGTATCTCCTGGAGAAGTGGGAGATCAATGACGACGCCACGGAGTACACGCTCCACGTGCGCCCGGGCGTCGAATGGAACAATGGCGACAAGTTCACCGCCGATGACGTGATCTACAATTTGACCCGCTGGGCCGACAAGGCTGCGGAAGGCAACTCGATGCCTGGCCGTCTCGGCAGCCTCGTCGATGAAAAGACCAAGAAGCTGCGCGAAGGTGCGGTCGAGAAAGTCGATGACATGACGGTCAAGCTGAAGCTGACCAGCCCGGACATCGCCATCATCGCCAACATGACCGATTATCCGGCACTCATCGTGCACAAGACGTTCGATGAGAAGGGCGCCAATTTCAAGAACTGCCCGATCGGCACCGGCCCATTCGAGCTGGTTTCCTATGACGTCGGCCAGAAGGTGGTCTACAAGCGCCGCGAGACCGGCAAATGGTGGGGCGGCGAGGCGCTGCTCGATGGCGTCGAGTTCATCGACTACGGCACCGATCCGGCCGCTACCGTCGCTGCGTTCGAGTCGGGCGAAGTGCACACCAACCATGAGACGACGGCCGATTACATCAAGATCATCGCCGATGTCGGCGCGCCGGCTTCGGAGGTCGTGACGGCCGCGACCGTGTGTTCCCGCTTCAACGTCAAGGCGAAGCCTTACGACAACCAGAAGGTACGCCAGGCGATGTGTCTTGCGGTCGACAATGCGACCGTGCTGCAGCTTGGCTATGGCAATGCCGGTACGCCTGGTGAGAACCACCATGTTGCGCCGATCCATCCGGAATATGTCGAGCTGCCCAAGGTCAAGCGCGATACCGCCAAGGCCAAGCAGATGCTTGAGGAAGCCGGCGCGCTCGACTTCGAGCATGAACTGATCAGCAATGACGAGGACTACCACAAGAACACCACCGACGCGATCGCAGCCCAGCTTCGCGAGGCCGGCATCAAGGTGAAGCGCACGGTCCTGCCGAGCTCGACCTTCTGGAATGACTGGACGAAATATCCGTTCTCGGAAACCAACTGGAACATGCGTCCGCTGGGTATCCAGGTCATCGCCATCGCCTATCGCACCGGCGAAGCCTGGAACGAAACGGCCTATGCCAATCCGGATTTCGACAAGAAGGTCAACGAGGCGCTTTCGATCGCCGATGCCGAGAAGCGCAAGGTTGTGATGAAGGATATCGAGCAGACGCTGCAGGATTCTGGAATCATTATCCAGCCTTACTGGCGCAAGCTCTACATCAACATCAAGCCTGAGGTGAAGAACCACTCGATGCACCCGACCTACGAGCACGACTTCGGCAAGGTCTGGCTCGAGCAGGCCTGATAGATCGTTCGGCGGGCATGGGAGACGATTGTCTTCCGTGCCCGGTGGCATCGCCGTCGCGACGCCCCTTGTCGCGGCGGCCCTAAATCAAAAAAGATTTTTGACACAGGGTTGATCGCTTCTGACCCCAACCCGGCCGGCAGGGGGACGCAATGCTCTCATTCATAGCCAGACGTATCGGCACCATCCTTCTGACCATGCTGTGCCTGACGCTGGTCGTTTTCTTTCTGGTGAATCTCGAGCCCAACCTGAAGAAGCTGGCGATCAGCCAGACCGAGATGCACACGCCGCCGGAACAGTTGGAAAGCTGGTTGGTCAACCACGGCTACCGGCAGAATTTCTTCGTCCGTTACGGCCATTGGCTGGGTGTGCTCAAGATGGAGCCCATCGTCGATGCGACGACGGGGAAAGCCTCGCAGCGGTTCTCTTTCTGCAACGACCCGGTCGAGCCGGCCTATTCCGGGGTGCTGCAGGGCAATTTCGGTTGTTCGACGAAGTTCAAGACCACGGTTGCCGCGAAGCTGTTTCCGGCATTGCGTGCGACGGGCATCCTGATGTTCTGGGTGCTGGTGGTGATGGTGCCGGTGTCGCTGCTCATAGGTATCCTCGCCGGCATGCGGGAGGGGTCGCGCACCGATCGAATATTATCGGTCGCATCCATCGCGACGACGGCGACGCCTGAATATGTCTCGGGCGTCATCTTCACCGTCATCTTCGCGTCCTGGCTCGGCTGGCTTAACGGTTCAGCGGCTTCGGCGGCGCAAGGCATCACCTTCTACAATTTCACCTTGCCGGTAATCACGCTGGCGATCTACGGCATCGGCTACATCGCGCGCATGACGCGGGCCTCGATGGTCGAGGTGATGACACAGCAATACATCCGCACCGCGCGGCTGAAGGGGTTGTCCTTCTCCAACGTGGTCGTCAAGCACGCGCTGCGCAACGCGCTGATCGCGCCGTTCACCGTCATCATGCTGCAGTTCCCATGGCTTTTGACCGGTGTCGTCATCGTCGAGACGATGTTCCGTTACCAGGGCTTCGGCTACACGCTCGTGGAGGCTGCGGGCAACAATGACATCGATCTCCTGCTCGGCTGTTCGCTGGTCTCGGTGTTCATCGTGCTGATCACCCAGCTGATCTCGGATGTCGGCTATGCGTATTTAAACCCGCGCATTCGTGTGCAGTAGGGAGGGCGAGCGATGCAAATCGAATTCATCGGGTCCTTCAACATCATCATCGGCGTGCTGGTGCGGTTCTGGCCGGTCTGGCTGGCAATGGCCATCGTGCTGGGCGCCAGCTTCACCTACAAGAAACGGCTTGGCCTCTACGGCCAGCTCTTCGACAGCAGCGTCGGCGTAGCCGGTGTCGTCATCTGCCTGTTCTGGTTGTTCACGGCGATCTTCGCTTCGACCGTCGCGCCGTTCGATCCACTCAGCCAGATTCCGGTGATGAAGGATGTGCTGCCGGGGGCTATCGAGCCGGCCTCCAAGGGCGTGTACCTGTTCGGCGGCGACAAGCTGGCGCGCGATATCTTCTCCCGCATGGTCTATGGCAGCCAGATCGTCCTGATCATCGCGCCAGCAGCGACCGGTTTCGCGCTTATGGTCGGCATCACGCTCGGCCTGCCCGCCGGCTATTATGGCGGCAAGATCGACACGCTGCTGTCGTTCCTGGCCAATCTGGTGCTGGCGTTCCCGGTGATCCTGCTGTTCTATCTGCTCGTCACGCCAGGCATCATGGACACGCCGATCCCTTATGCGATGGCGGGATTGTTCTTCCTATTCCCGATCATCTTCTTCTGCGTGCTGTTCTGGACCCGCTACAAGAACCGGCCCGATCGTCTCTATTGGCTGCTCGGACTGACACTGTTGCTGGGCGGCTGGATTTATATAGGCCTGGTGTTCGATGCCGACCCGCTGCGGATCGTGCATATCGAGCCGAACCAGCTCAACATCTTCGTGGCGGTGGTGTTCGCCTCCTCGCCTGGCGTGTTCCGCATCGTTCGCGGTCTGACCATGGATATCAAGACACGCGACTATGTGGCAGCAGCCCAGACGCGCGGCGAGACGCCCTGGTACATCATGCTGTGGGAAATCCTGCCCAATGCGCGCGGTCCGCTGATTGTCGATGCGTGCCTTCGCATCGGCTACACCACCATCCTGCTCGGCACGCTGGGTTACTTCGGTCTCGGCCTCGCGCCTGAGAGCCCGGACTGGGGAACGGCGATCAAGGACGCCAGCCGCTTGCTGCGCTCCTTCATCCACCCAGCGCTGCCGCCGACGATCGCACTGATGTCGTTCGTGCTGGGACTGAACCTGCTCGCCGACTCGCTGCGTGAGCAATCGATGAAAGACTAAAGCTATTCCAGGAAAAGTGTGTGACGGTTTTCCGTCCGGAATAGCGGAAAACAAAGAACTAGAGCGTATCCGCGTTTCCGTGAAAAACGGAAACGCTCCAGTGAGGGCGACGCCATGAACGAAGCCGTAAAAGCCACGAACACAGCCAATGCCGAGCCGATCATCGAGATCGAGAACCTGTCGATCTCGTTCTTCACCCGCAAGGGCGAAATCCCGGCGGTGATGGACTTCTCCTGCACGGTGATGCCGGGCGAGGCGATGGGCATCGTCGGCGAGAGCGGTTGCGGCAAGTCGACCGTGTCGCTCGGCATCATGCGCGACCTGTCCAATGTCGGCAGGATCGTCGGCGGGCGCATCAAGTTCCAGGGCAAAGACATGGGCGAGATGACCGAGGAGGAGCTTCGCTCCATCCGCGGCAACAAGATCGCCATGATTTACCAGGAGCCGATGGCTTCGCTGAACCCGGCCATGAAGATCGGCCAGCAGCTGATGGAAGTGCCGCTCATCCACGACAAGGTGTCGAAGGACGAGGCGTACAAGCGTTCACTGGAGATGGTGCGCGCGGTCAGGCTGCCTGATCCGGAACGTATGATGCGCTCCTATCCGCACCAGCTGTCCGGTGGCCAGCAACAGCGCATCGTCATTGCCATGGCGCTTTTGTCGAAGCCGGCGCTGCTTTTGCTCGACGAGCCGACCACCGCGCTCGACGTGACGGTGGAAGCCGGCATCGTCGAACTGGTGAAAGGGCTTGGCCAGCAGTTCGGCACCTCGATGATCTTTGTCTCGCACAATCTGGGGCTGATCCTGGAAACCTGCGACAAGATCACTGTGATGTATTCGGGCGAGGCAGTCGAAACGGGCAAGATCAAGGACGTGTTCGACCGCATGCGGCATCCCTATACGCAGGGGCTGTTTCGCTCGATCCCACTACCCGGTGCCGACAAGAATGAACGGCCGCTCATCGCCATTCCCGGCCAGTTGCCATTGCCGCATGAGCGTCCGAAGGGCTGCAACTTCGGGCCGCGCTGCCACCACTTCATCGAGGGCGTCTGTAACGCCGCCGAAATACCGATGATCGACGTCGAAGGCCATGAAGGCCATTTCTCGCGCTGCGTGCGCTTCGATGAGATCGATTGGGCCGCGCTGCCGCCCGGCGCGAAGAAATCAGCCGAGCCGGTCAAGCCCGGTGCGCCGGTGCTCAAGATCGACGACTTGAGAAAGTATTATCACGTCGGCACAGGCGGCGTGTTCGGCGGTGGCGAAGGCCGCACGGTCAAGGCCAACGAGACGATCAGTTTCGAGGCGCGCGAAAGCGAAACCGTCGCCATCGTCGGCGAAAGCGGCTGCGGGAAGTCGACGCTGGCCAAGGTTCTGCTCGGCCTGGAGACGGCGAGCTCCGGCAAGGTGACGCTCGGCAACCGCGAAATCCAGTCAACCGGCATCGAGAAGCGTGACGTCGACACGGTTTCCGCCATCCAGATGGTGTTCCAGAACCCGTTCGACACGCTGAACCCCAGCCATACCGTCGGGTCGCAGATCATCCGCACGCTGGAGAAATTCAAGGTCGGCAGGACGGTCGCCGACCGCAAGCAGCGTATGCTGGAGCTGCTCGACCTTGTGAAGCTGCCGAGAGCTTTCGCCGAGCGCAAGCCGCGGCAGCTTTCCGGCGGGCAGAAGCAACGCATCGGCGTGGCGCGTGCCTTCGCCGGTTCGGCCAAGGTGGTCGTGGCGGACGAACCCGTGTCGGCGCTCGACGTTTCGGTGCAGGCAGCTGTCACCGAACTGTTGATGGACATCCAGCGCAAGAACAAGACGACGATGCTGTTCATCAGCCACGATCTGTCTGTCGTGCGCTACATCGCCGATCGCGTCGTCGTCATGTATCTCGGCCATATCGTCGAGCAGGGCACGACCGATCAGATCTTCTCGCCGCCCTATCATCCCTATACCGAGGCGCTGCTGTCGGCGATCCCGATCGCCGACACCTCGGTGGTGAAGAAACATATCGTGCTCGAGGGGGATATCCCGTCGGCCATGAACCCTCCGCCCGGTTGCCCGTTCCAGACACGCTGCCGCTACAAACATCTGGTGGCCGATGGTCGCTGCGAGAAGGAAGTGCCGCCGCTGAAGGACCTTGGCAGTGGTCACAGATCACTTTGCTGGCTGTCGGATGAGGTTCTCGGCACGATGGAGCCGGTGATCCGGTTCGACAAGGAGCATGCGGCACTCGAAGGCATCCCGGACGATGCCGCAGGAGTTGTCGACACCGCCGTGGTGAGCGGTAAGCCTGTCCGCAAGGCAACCGTTTCCCGCAGGGCCATCAGGACCGCGAAGAAGACTGAGGCGGCTGAGGTTTCTGCAGAACCAGCCGCGAAAAAACCAGCAACCAGGAAGGTCGCTGCCAAGGCGGCTCAAACACTGAAAGAAGAGGGCCCGGTAAAGAGCGTCAAAGCAAAGGTCGTGAAGGCCAAGCCTGCGAAAGCTGCCGGAAGGGTTGTTTCAGCGCCTGCCGAACCGCCGGTGGAGCCGGTCGATCCCGCCGATGTGGGCCGGCCGTCCGGCACGGTACGTCCTGCCACCCCGGACGATCTCAAGCTCATCGTCGGTATCGGGCCGCAGATCGAGATCGCTCTCAATGATTTCGGCGTCTACCGTTTTGCGCAGATCGCCGGCTGGTCCGAGACCGAACGCGAATGGATCGACAAGCGCCTGGTGTTGCTTGGTCGTTCCGAACGCGATGAATGGATCAGGCAGGCCAAGGCTCTCGCTGATGGCGGCGAAGAGGAATATGTGCGCGTGTTCGGAAGAAAGCCCAGGTAACCGCTTTTCCTAACGGATCCTCGGGCTCAGCGGCAGTTCTGCAACTGCCCGCGGTAGCGGTCGGCCATGGCGGCGGTGTCACGCGCATAGCGCTGGATACCGCTGTTGCCACGCCAGTCGCCGCGTTTATAGGCGCCCCAGCCCATGTAGTAAGCAAGGTACAGGTTGTAGGCATCATCACGTGCCACGCCGTAGGTATCGACCGTCTTGGTGTGGTACCAGCCGACGAAATCCACGGCGTCGGCAAAATTGGTGCGGCTTGCAGTGAAGTTGCCGCTTTCGCGCCGATACTGGCTCCAGGTGCCGTCAAGCGCCTGCGAATAGCCATAGGCGCTGGAGACGCGCGTCCATGGGATGAAGCCAAGCAGCTTGGTGCGCGGCGGGCGAGCTGTGCTGTTGAATCCCGATTCCTTGCGCACGGTCGCCATCAGCACATGCACCGGAATGCCATATTTGCGCTGCGTGCGTTCCGCCGACGAACGCCAGTCGTTGAACCAGCCATCGCGCTGATCGAACACGGCGCACACATCGTTGATGCGATTTGGCGCCGTTGCGCAGGCGCCAAGCACCAGCACGAAACCGACCGCTAAAACTCGACTAAAACTGTACGCACGCATGGCGAAAGCATTAGTCGCAAATCATAAAAGGAGTCTTGCGTCGCTTCTTAACCTGTTGGGCGGATGCAAGGCAAAAAGAAGGATTGTTGATTTTACGGCCAATGATGTCGTATATTTAATACGATTTAGAGGATAATGACGCTCGAGATAAAATCTCGTCCGGATATGGCGTATTTTTGATAGTATGGTCAGCCGAACGGCGTTCTGATGCGGCATGACCGCACTTCGCGCCAGACGCAGCGCCGAACGCGTCCATTCCAGAGCCGGGATACCGATCCCGCAACTACCGCCGCGCCGAGTGGAAAACCCTTATCCACCCATGGCGTTGCTCTCCGTCGATCAGGTCGAAACGATCCATCTTGCATCGCTGCACATCCTGGAAAATCTCGGCATCGAGGTGATGAACCGTCGCGCGCTTGGAGTGTTTCAGGATGCCGGTGCGGATGTCGATCATGGCACCATGACGGTGCGGCTCGACCGAGGCCTGATCGCGGAAGCCCTCAAGACAGCGCCGTCCTCTTATACGCTGGCCTCGCGCAATCCGGCTCGCCAGCTGACATTTGGTGGCAATGTCATCAATTTCACGCTGGTCGCCGGGCCTCCCAACGTCCACGATTTCGAGCGTGGTCGCCGTTCCGGCAATCTGCGCGACTATCACGAGTTGGTCAGCCTCGCCCAGCATTTCAATTGCATTCACATGCTGGGCAACCAGGTCTGCGCGCCGATCGAGTTGCCGGCCAACACGCGTCATCTCGACACTTACCTCGCCAATCTGACGCTGACCGACAAACCGTTCCACGTATCGGCCATTGGCCGGGGCAGGGCGCTGGATGGCATCAACATGATGGCGATTTCCCGCGGGCTCTCGCTCGAGCAGGCCGCCGATGATCCCGGCGTCGGCACCGTCATCTCGGTCAATTCGCCCCGCCGCTTCGATGAGATGATGGCGGACGGTCTGATGGCGATGGCCGAGTTCGGCCAATCCGTTTGCGTGACCCCGTTCACCCTGATGGGCGCCATGAGCCCGGTGACGCTGGCCGGCGCGTTGGCGCAGCAGAACGCCGAAGCCTTGTTCGGAATCACGCTCGCACAACTGATACGCCCTGGTTGCCCGGTGGTGTACGGCGCCTTTACGTCGAATGTGGACATGCGCTCGGGCGCGCCGGCCTTCGGCACGCCGGAGAACACCAAGGCCAACATAGCTTCGGGCCAGCTGGCGCGGCGATACAATCTGCCCTACCGCACCACGCCGGGCTCAGCCTCCAATGCTGCCGATGCGCAGGGCGCCTATGAAACGCTGATGGCCTTGTGGGGGGCCGTGCTCGGCCACGGCAATCTCGTCTACCATGCCGCAGGCTGGCAGGAGGGCGGGCTGACTGCCTCCTACGAGAAGTTCATCATCGACGTGGAGATGATCCAGCACATGATGGAATTCCTCCGTCCCATCGCGGTTGACGACGATGAACTGGCTTTGGACGCGCTGGCGGCGGTGCCGACCGGAGGGCATTTCTTCGGCGAGCCGCACACGCTGGAGCGCTACGCCACGGCCTTCTACCAGCCGCCACTGTCCAACTGGCAGAACTACGAGGCGTGGACGGAAGCCGGCGCTCTCGATGCGACGCACCGTGCAACCCGCCTGTGGAAGAAGGCGCTGGCGGAATATGTGCAACCACCGATGGATGTCGCCCGGCGTGAAGCGCTGGACGCCTATATGGCCAAGCGCAGGGAAGAGATCGGGGTTGGGGAGCCGTGATTGCCCATCCGGACCTCAGAAACCGATTCAACTGTTTCCCATCCTGAATCCCGAAACCCGTCCAAGCTTTTGAATTGTCAGGAAGAACGATGAAGTCGCATGCGAGGGTCGTTGTCATTGGCGGCGGTGTCGTCGGCTGCTCGGTGCTGTTTCATCTCGCGCGCGCTGGCTGGACCGATGTCGTGCTGATCGAGCGCGATGAGCTGACATCCGGCTCGACCTGGCATGCGGCCGGTGGCATGCACACGATCAATGGTGATCCCAACGTCGCCAAGCTGCAGAAATACACGATCAGCCTCTACAAGGAGATCGAGGAACTGTCGGGGCAGGCGACCGGTGTACACCTGACCGGCGGCGTGTTCCTTGCCGCAACCGAGGCACGCATGGACTGGTTGCGCAACATGGTAGCCAAGGGGCGCTATCTCGGCATCGAACTCGAGGAAATCTCGCCTCGGCAGGCGGCCGAACTGATGCCACTGATCGATCCCGGCCAGTTCGTCGGCGCCATCCACAACAAGGAAGACGGCCATCTCGACCCTTCGGGTGTGACCCATGCCTATGCGAAGGCGGCACGCAAGCTCGGCGCCGAGATCGAGCGCTTCACCAAGGTGGAGGATATCGCGCGCCGGCCGGACGGCTTGTGGCGTGTCATCACCAACAAGGGTGAGGTGGTGGCCGAACATGTCGTCAATGCCGGCGGCCTGTGGGCACGCGAGGTCGGCCGCATGGTCGGGCTCGAACTGCCCGTGCTGGCCATGGAGCACATGTATCTCATCACCGAGGACATGCCCGAGGTCGCGGAGTGGAACAGGAAAACCGGCACCGAGATCATGCATGCCGTCGACTTCGATGGCGAGCTCTACCTGCGTCAGGAGCGGGGCGGCATGCTGATGGGTACCTATGAGAAGGCCGGCAAGCCGTGGTCGGAACAAGCCACGCCATGGGATTTCGGGCACGAATTGCTGGAACCGGATATCGACCGTATCGCGCCGTCGCTGGAGGTGGGGTTCCGGCATTTCCCGGCATTCCAGAACACCGGCATCAAGCAGATCATCAATGGCCCGTTCACTTTTGCGCCAGACGGCAATCCGCTTGTCGGTCCGGTGCGTGGGCTGCCGGGCTTCTGGGCCGCTTGCGGCGTTATGGCCGGATTCAGCCAGGGCGGCGGCGTCGGTCTCGCATTGGCAAACTGGATGATGCATGGCGACCCTGGTGCTGACATCTTTGCCATGGACGTCGCGCGCTATGGCGATTGGGCTTCGATGGCCTACACCAACGCCAAGGTGCGCGAGAATTACTCCCGCCGCTTCTCCATCCGTTTCCCCAATGAGGAACTGCCGGCAGCACGCGGGCTCAAGACAACTCCGATCTACGACCAGCTCGCGGCTCGCGGTGCTCAGTTCGGCGCTGCTTTCGGGCTGGAGGTGCCGCTCTGGTATGCGCCGGAGGGTGTGCGCGACGACTTCTCGTGGCGACGTTCGACGGACTTTGAGCACGTTGCCGCCGAAGTAAGGACGGTGCGTGAGCGTGTCGGTCTTTCCGAGATCTCTTCCTTCGCCAAGTATAGTGTGAAGGGGCAGGGCGCGGAGGCTTGGCTTGACGCACTGCTCGCCTGCAAATTGCCAGCGGAGGGGCGCATCACCCTTGCGCCGATGCTGAAGGAGGACGGCAAGCTGATCGGTGATTTTTCGCTCGCCCACCTCGGCACGGGTGATGATGCGGAATGGTTCCTCGCTGGATCGGGTGTCGCCGAGCAATACCACATGCGCTGGTTCGAGCGGCATCTGCCCGCTGATGGTTCGGTGACGATCGAGGCGCTAGGCTTGCGCCGTGTCGGGCTGTCGATTGCAGGACCGCTGGCGCGGGACGTCCTTGCCAAGGTCACGCGTAGCGATGTGTCGCCCGAGGCGTTCAAGTTCATGGACATCAGGCACCTCGATATCGGCATGGCGCCATGTCTGGTCGGGCGCGTCAGCTATACCGGCGATCTCGGCTACGAAATCTGGATGGCACCGGAATATCAGCGCCATGTCTTCGAAACGCTGCGCTCGGCCGGTGCAGCGTTCGGGATCGGCCTGTTCGGTTCGCGAGCGCTCAATGCGCTGCGGCTGGAGAAGAACTATGGATCGTGGGCGCGCGAATACCGGCCGATCTACGGACCGCTCGAGGCCGGGCTCGACCGCTTCGTCGCCTATTCGAAACCCGTAGAGTTCGTCGGCAAGAAAGCGGCCATGGCCGAGCGCGCGTCCGGTGGGACGTTGAGGCTGCGCAGCTTCGTGGTCGAGGCGGTGGACGCGGATGTGATCGGTGACGAACCGATCTGGCACGGTGGTGCGGTGCGTGGCTGGGTGACGTCCGGCGGCTATGCTCACCATTCCGGTGTATCGGTGGCAATGGGCTACGTGCCGAAGGAGATCGCGGACGACAGCGACGGCTTCGAGATCGAATATCTCGGCCGTCGCCATGCTGCCCGCATGCAGCCGGCGCCGCTGTTCGACGGCAACCAGCAGCGGTTGCGTGGGTGATGTGCCGCCGACAAGAGGCGGTGGGCGCTCTCGCCGGCGATGTGGTCAGCGTTTCGGCGCGAGCAGCGCGAAATAGGCTCCCTGCGGATCGGTGCATTGCACGATCCATTGGCCATTGGGCACCTCCATCGGCCCCATGACAACCTTGCCGCCATTGTCGGTGACGCGCTTGGCGGCGTCGTCGATGCCTGCGACGTTGAAATAGAAAAGCCAGACCGGCACCGGGATTTGTTCCGGCTTGTTCATCATGCCGCCGGCACGCTCGCCATCGACCGAAAAGAGCTGATAGATACCCATGGGGCCCATGTCGAAAGGTTCGTCCTTCACCCAGCCAAACTGGCTCGCGTAAAAGTCGAAGGCCTGCTGCCAGTCGCTCGTGTAGAGCTCATGCCATCCAATGTGGCCCGGGGTGTTCAGCGGGACTGCCTCCTGGTCGGGGCCGTTCGGCTCCAGGAACATGAACGCCGCCCCTTGCGGATCTGCGACGACGGCAAAACGGCCGACGCCGGGAATGTCGTCGATCGGGCGATGGACCGTGCCGCCAGCTTCGGTCAAGGCTTTGACCGAGGCATCGATATCCCCGGTTGGGAAGTAACCCATCCAGGCTGTCGGGACGCCCATCCTGGCGGCTTCTTCCGGCAACGTCATCAGGCCGCCGACGCCACGGTCGCCTGCATTGATGACAATGTAGCGCGGCGACCCGGGCGTCTTGTCGAATGGCTCGGCACGCCAGCCGACCACAGCGGTATAGAACGCCTCTGCGGCATCGAGGTCGGTGGTCATCAATTCGTACCAGAAGAAGGATTTCGCTGAAGCTGGCATGTCGTTCTCCCTTGGGTCCAAGCTATTTTGGCAGGTGATCGGATCATGATCTTGCTGCCGGCAATCTTAAGACGAAGCTGAGGCCGCCATTTCGACAGTGGCCAAGAAAATTTCTGCAATGCAGCAAATATCCACACTAAATCATGACAATAAAAGTCATGTTATTTTTGAGGGTTTTCAAGCACTTAACCTGAAAATTGACCAATTGATAAAAAAATAAAACGTGCTAGCCTTCCCTCAAAACCACAACAATGGGGAACCGGAATGACGACAGGTCATTTCAAGGAAGGCATAGCCGGCGGCCGGCTGTCGCCGGATGTCTATGCCGACAATTTTTCCGACTTGCACCCGCCGCTCGACCATCATGAGGCATTGGTCGAATCCGATCGTTGCTACTTCTGCTACGACGCGCCATGCATGCAGGCCTGTCCGACGTCCATCGACATCCCGATGTTCATCCGGCAGATCTCGACCGGCAATGCGCTGGGTTCGGCCAAGACGATTTTCGACCAGAACATCCTTGGTGGCATGTGCGCCCGGGTCTGCCCGACCGAAACGCTGTGTGAGGAAGTCTGCGTGCGCGAGACCGCCGAAGGCAAACCGGTGCAGATCGGTCGCCTGCAGCGCTACGCAACGGACGTGGCGATGGAGGAGGGCAAGCAGTTCTACAGCCGCGCCAAGTCGAGCGGCAAGAAAGTCGCCGTTGTCGGCGCAGGGCCTGCCGGCCTTGCAGCAGCCCATCGGCTCGCACGCTATGGTCATGACGTGACCGTGCTCGAGGCGAAGCCGAAATCAGGGGGCCTCAATGAATATGGCATCGCCGCCTACAAGAGCGTCGACAATTTCGCTCAGGCCGAGGTCGACTATGTGACGGCGATCGGCGGCATCGCCATCGAAAATGGCAAGGCGCTGGGCCGCGACTACCAGCTTTCCGATCTGACCAAGCAGTATGACGCGGTGTTCCTCGGCATGGGGATGGGCGGCGTCAATGCGCTACGCGCCGAAGGCGAGGACACCGATGGCGTCGCCAATGCGGTCGACTTCATCGCCGAACTGCGTCAGGCGAGCGACCTCGGCAGCCTGCCGGTTGGTCGCCGCGTCGTTGTCATCGGCGGCGGCATGACGGCGGTGGATGCCGCCGTGCAGTCGAAGCTGCTAGGCGCGGAAGAAGTGACGATCTGCTACCGCCGTGGCAAGGAAGACATGAACGCCTCGGAATTCGAGCAGGATCTCGCGGCCGCCAACGGTGTCACAATCCGGCACTGGCTGCAGCCCAGGAAGGTCATTGCCGACGACGGCAGGGCGATTGCGATCGAACTCGAATACACCACGATGAAGGATGGCAAGCTCGTCGGCACCGGCGAAACGCTGAAGCTCGCCGCCGACCAGGTGTTCAAGGCGATCGGGCAATCCTTCGTGCCGGCGGCGCTGAACGGAAGTGGTCAGGCAATCGCACTGGAGAACGGCCGTATCAAGGTCGACGGCGAAGGCCGTACGTCGCTGGCCAAGGTCTGGGCCGGTGGCGACTGTGTCATCGACAGCCGTGAAGACCTCACCGTCTCGGCCGTCGCGGCAGGACGCGACGCAGCAGAGAGCATCCATCGGCAATTGATGGGCTGACAATGAGCTGGCTGTCTCCCCGCAAGGCGAATTCCTTGGATATGCGGGGTGACGGCGACGAGATCGAGATGATCGAGGCCATTGAACTGGCCTTCGCCATCAGGTTCGAAAATGCGGAAGCGGAGCAGCTCGTTACAATGGGACAGCTGTTTGATCTGGTGAAGTCGAAACTCGGCAAGCAAGATGCCGAGACGATTGCCGACGATGCGCTTTGGACCGAACTCGTGAAGCATGCCCGTGACGCCGGCGCGGATCCGCGCCGTGCAGTCGATCGCAACACAACTTTCTTTTCCCGAAACGCGGAGTAAGAAGCCATGGCGGACATCCGCAACAATTTTGTCGGCATCAAGTCACCCAATCCGTTCTGGCTGGCGTCCGCGCCACCGACCGACAAGGCCTACAATGTCGAGCGTGCCTTCAAGGCAGGCTGGGGCGGCGTGGTCTGGAAGACATTGGGCGAGGAAGGCCCACCCGTGGTCAATGTCAACGGACCGCGCTACGGCGCGATCTGGGGCGCTGACCGCCGGCTGCTCGGCCTCAACAACATCGAGCTGATCACCGATCGCGACCTGCAGACCAACCTGCGCGAAATGAAGCAGGTCAAGAAAAACTGGCCGGACCGTGCGTTGATCGCCTCGATCATGGTGCCCTGTGTCGAAGACAGCTGGAAGGCGATCCTGCCACTGGTCGAGGAGACCGAGGCGGACGGCATCGAACTCAATTTCGGCTGCCCGCATGGCATGAGCGAGCGCGGCATGGGCGCTGCCGTCGGTCAGGTGCCCGAATACATCGAGATGGTGGTGCGCTGGTGCAAACAGTATACGCGCATGCCGGTGATCACCAAGTTGACGCCCAACATCACCGACATCCGCAAGCCGGCGCGGGCGGCCAATGCTGGTGGCACCGACGCGGTGTCGCTTATCAACACCATCAACTCGATCACCTCGGTCAATCTCGACAGCTTCTCGCCCGAGCCTTCGATCGATGGCAAGGGCAGCCACGGCGGCTATTGCGGTCCGGCGGTGAAACCGATCGCGCTCAACATGGTGGCCGAGATTGCCCGTGATCCGGAAACGCACGGCCTGCCGATCTCCGGCATTGGCGGCATCACCACCTGGCGCGACGCGGCCGAGTTTCTGGCCCTGGGCGCCGGCAACGTGCAGGTCTGCACGGCGGCCATGACCTACGGTTTCAAGATCGTGCAGGAAATGATCGCCGGGCTGGAAAACTGGATGGACGAGAAGGGACATCGGTCGCTCGACGACGTCATCGGGCGCGCGACGCCCAATGTGAGCGACTGGCAGTATCTCAACCTCAACTACATCGCCAAGGCGCATATCGATCAGGATGCCTGCATCAAATGCGGTCGTTGCCACATTGCCTGCGAGGACACTTCGCATCAGGCGATCACTGCGATGGTCGATGGCGTTCGCCATTTCGAGGTGATGGAGGACGAGTGCGTCGGCTGTAACCTGTGCGTCAATGTCTGTCCGGTCGATGGCTGCATCACCATGGTGCCGCTGGCTGCGGGCACGCTCGACCAGCGCACCGGCAAGACGGTCGAGCCGGTCTATGCGAACTGGACGACGCATCCCAACAACCCGATGGCCAAGGTGGCTGCCGAGTAGTTCTGACTGGAAAAAGGCGGTGCAGTTCTGCACCGCCTTTTTTGATATTCTTATTGACGATAAAAATTATCCACGATAAAAAATATCCATGATTAAGGAGCGGCAGATATGAAGCTAAGCGAAGGCGTTGAAGCCGCCATTCATTCGGTCGCTATGCTCGCTGCGCTCGAGGGGGAAGCGACGATGCCGGGGTCGGCTCTGGCGGAGGCCTTTGGCCTCTCTGCCAGTTATCTGCTGAAGCATCTGCAGGCTCTGACTGCCGCCCGTATCCTCGAATCCGTTCCCGGCCCTACCGGCGGATATCGGTTGGCGCGTGTGCCGGAGAAGATCTCGCTGCTCGACATCGTGCTGGCCGTCGAAGGGTCGCGCCCGGCGTTCCGGTGTGGCGAGATTCGCCGCAACAGCCCGGCCAAGATCGATGCATCCGCCTATGTGCAGCCGTGTGGCATCAACGCCGCCATGCTGCGCGCCGAGCGCGCTTATCGTGCTGCACTGGCTGCGGAGAAGCTTTCCGACATCATCGCCGAATTCATGGCCGATGCCGATCCGCGCGTCGTCCACGCTGCCTGCGCCTTCGCCGCGCATCATGCCCGGCCGCAGAAATCCGCTTCCAAACAGTAACCGACAGTCCAGGAAAGGACCGACCATGCAACCCAGGTTAGATTTTTTCGCCGCGGCGCCCCAGCTGATGAAATATGTCGTCAGCCTGAACAGGGCGGTCGAGGAGTGTGGGCTCGACAAAAGCCTTCTGCACCTGATCAAGCTGCGCGCCTCTCAGATCAACGGTTGCTCCTATTGCGTGGAAATGCACAGCCGCGAGGCGCGCGACGATGGTGAGAGTGAGCAGCGCCTGTACCTAGTTGCCGCATGGAAGGAATCACCGCTTTTCACCGATCGCGAGCGTATGGCTTTCAAGTGGGTCGAGACCGTGACCAGGATCGCCGATGCCGGCGTGCCGGACGAACTCTACCAGGAAGGGCTCAAGCATTTCTCGAAGGAAGAACTGGTGAAGCTGACGGTCGCCGTTTCCATGATCAACACCTGGAACCGGCTGTGCGTGACATTCCACGCCATCCATCCAGTGCCGACCGCCAAGGCTGCCTGATATCAGAGTTGTAGATTGGACAGGGTGCAGGTGGGGCACCCTGTTTTCTTTTGGGGATCAAGATGATGCTTGTCGATTTTCACAAAGAGATTCTGTTTGTCGGCCGCCTGCTGCTGGGCGGTGCCTTCATTTTCGCGGGTGTGCGCAACATCCAGAACCGGGCATTCGTGGCGCAGCTCATGGGCGCGCGTGGCGTGCCGCAGGCGCCGATTGTGCTTTGGCTCGGTATCGTCGTGCAGGTTGCCGCCGGTGTCCTGCTCATAGCGGGCGTGTGCACCGCGGCTTCGGCGGCGCTGCTTTTGCTGTTCCTGATCGCGGCCACGCCGATGTTCCACAATTTCTGGGACTACCAGCCGGGGCCGGACCGTGTCGCGAAGATCAACGGCGTCGTCGGCAATGTCGCGCTGGCTGGTGCCATCCTGGCGCTGATCGCAAATTCGCTGCAGACTTGACTGCGTGCGGGGAGAACGCTTCAAGGTCGAGAGCAATTCCAGCAAAAGTGCGTAGCGGTTTTGCGTCCGGAATTGCGTCGAAACAAGGCACTCTGCGCAGTGCTGCTTCGAATGCCAGGGGATGGTAGGCTTGGACACCTTGATGCTGATCGGGCGCTGTATCTTCGGCGCGTTCTTCCTGATTGCCGGCATCCGCAACTTCGCCCGGTTCAACCAGCGCAGATCCGGCGCCACCAACTACGGGTGGCTTTTGCCGGCGCCTGTCATGGCTGCCGGCTTCGCGGTTCAGTTGGTCGGCGGACTGTTGTTGATCGTCGGATTGTGGGTTGTTCCGGCGGCGCTGGCGCTGATCGTCTTCCTGGTTCTGGCGACCGCGCTCTACCACAACCTTTTTCTGTTCCAGGGTGCGGACCGCGATCCGCACCTCTATTTTACGCTGGTCAACATCACGTTGGCCGGCGGTCTTCTCATGGTCATTGCTGGCGCTGGCTAACGCTTACAATTTGCTCTCGGGCGGCAGGCTCTTGTCCTTCCTGCATGCGGCGAGCGGCAGGGTCCTGCCGCCAAGGATGCTCTTTACGGTCTTGCTCGCCGGGGCGGTGATGAGCTTCACGCAGGCGCAGCCATAGCCATAGTTGCCGTTGGAATTGATGTATTGGGTCGGATCGAAATCCGGCAGCTTGTCCATTCCGGCGGCCCCGGCACCTTCGGCATTGCCTTGTGTTGCGAACACCCACATTGCGTCCTTGTCGACCAGCCACCAGTTGCCGGGTGTCGGGTTGACCAGCCAGCCGCAACGGTTTTCGGCCTGCCCGGCTGCGCTTTTTTTGCCAGAAGCAGTTGACGCGGATGCACCGGCGCAGCGTTTGTAGAGCACAGACTTGCCCATGCCGAACCCTTGCGGATTGTAGAGCATCTGGTCCTTGTCATCGGCATATTCGAAGTTGTCGACGTTGCCTTCCTGCTTGTAGTGGATGGCGCCGTAACCGCGTGGGCTCTCCTTCGGTGCGAAAAACACGGCCTGTGCCTGCTGCCCTTTGTACTGCAACATGTTGGCGGTGAAAGTGACCGTGCTGGCGCTGCATTTGCCGGCCTCGGCCCACGTGCCTTGCGCGGCTACCGGAACCTTCGTGTCGGCAGCGGAAGCCGGCGCCAGCCAGGAAGAGACAATGGCCAGGCTGGCGGCGAGCAGTTTCAGGCGCATCATTTTCCTCCCCTATGCATGATTGCTAATTCTGCACGCGGGCAGCTCACGTTCAAGGCTGGAGGCGCGCGCTCAGGAAAGATGCAGGCGTTCGATGACCTGATCCGCCTCTTCGGCCGGGATGTCACCGATGTCGACGACGATACCGGTCTCGTCCGGCTGCAGCGGCTCCAGTGTGGCGAGCTGGGAATCGAGCAGGCTCGCCGGCATGAAATGCCCCTTGCGCGCCTTCATGCGTTCCATGAGCAGTTCGCGTGAGCCGGAGAGATGCGCAAAGGCCACCACTCCCTTTGCGCTTTGGCCGCGCAATATGTCGCGATAGGACCGCTTCAGCGACGAGCAGGTCACAAGCGCAGGATGCCTGGACTGGATACGCCCGTCGATCCAGCGCGCTATCGCCTCCAGCCAGGGGCGACGGTCGTTGTCGTCGAGCGGAATGCCGTGGCTCATCTTGTCGACATTGGCTTGCGGGTGCAGCTCATCACCCTCGAGCATGTCCCAGTGCAGTCGTTCCGCCACCAGGCCGGCGATCGTCGATTTTCCACAGCCTGATACACCCATGACGATGACGACGAGGGGCTTCACAGGAACGCTCCGAGGATCATGACACCGATGAGGCCGCAGACGGAAATGATGCACTCCATCATCGTCCAGGTCTTCAGCGTCTGGCCGATGTCCATGTTGAGGTAACCTTTGACCAGCCAGAAGCCGGCGTCGTTGAGGTGCGAGAGGAAGAGCGAGCCTGAGCCGATGGCCAAAACCATCAGCGCCCCCTGAGCAGGGGGCAGGCCGGCTGCGACCGGTGCGAGGATACCTGCCGCCGTTACCGTCGCCACGGTTGCGGAGCCTGTCGCGACACGCACCAGCACAGCGACGAACCATGCCAGGAACATCACCGGCAAGCCGCTGCCGGTGATGGCATTGGCAATGACTGCACCGATGCCGGTGTCGACCAGGACCTGCTTGAAGCCGCCGCCGGCGCCGACCACGAGAAGAATGCCGGCAATGGGGCCGAGTGAGCTTTCAAGGCTGTGGGCTATGGCGGCTTTGGGCATCCGGAACAGCACGGCACCGGCAAGGACGGCAATCCCCAATGCGATCAATGGCTCGCCCAGGACATGCAGGGCGGATGGCAGCAAAGCCTTGGAACCGGGCGCAACGATTTCAGATATCGCGCGGGCGAGCATGAGCACCACTGGAAGCAGGATCGCGGCGACCGCGGTGGCGAAACTCGGCTGCGAGGCGGCGTCGAACCGTGTCCCCTCTGCCTGTCCGAACAATTGCGGTGTCGGCACATTGACCCAGCGATCGGCGATGGTGGCGAAGATCGGTCCGCTGATGATGACGGTCGGAATGGCGATGAGCACGCCGAGGCCGAGTGTCAGGCCGAGGTTGGCGCCAAGCGTGCTGACGGCAACGAGCGGTCCGGGGTGCGGCGGTACGAGGCCGTGCATGGCGGAAAGTCCGGCGAGTGTCGGGATGGCGATCTTGACGATGGACTGACCGGATCGCTGGCTGACCAGCAGGATCACCGGCATGAGGAGCACGAGACCGATTTCGAAGAACATCGGCAGGCCGATGATGGCGCCGACCAGTCCCATCGTCCATGGCAGCATTTCCGGCCTGGACCGACCCACCAGCGTGTCGACGATGCGGTCGGCGCCGCCGGAGTCAGCCAGCAGTTTGCCGAACATCGCGCCCAGTCCCATCAGGAGGCCGACACCGGCCATGGTCGTGCCGAACCCCTTGGTGAAGGAGGCGACGGAGGCGGCTGCGCCAAGATTAGCGGCAAGACCCACGCCGAGCGCACCGATGGACAGGGACAGGAAAGGATGGAGCTTCAGCCAACTTATGAGGAGGACGATGGCAGCAATGCCGGCCAGTGCGGCAATGATCAGTTGGGCATCGCCAGCGGTGGCTGCGTGTTCCATGCAGTGTCCTCCATGCCCCCGCTTGCATTAGTTCGCAGGATTTCGGGCGAGGTCAACGCAGGACAGGCAAGTTTCCCCCAGAAGCGTTTCCGTTCTCACGGAACGCGGAAACACTCTAACTCTTTGTTTTTACGCAATTCCGGGCGGAAAACAGGCTGCGCCCTTTCCTTCGAATTGATCGAGGTGAGGAAATACGCGTCACCAGTCGAATAGCAGTGGTGGTCAGCTCGAACTGCTCTTCGGCTTCAGCCCATCCAGGAAAAGCTGCTCCAGGAAGCGCGCGGCATCCTCGAAGCGGCCATCGCCGCCGAGGTCCGGTCCAAGCACTGCGCGCACCTGAACGTCGAAGTCGGCGTAGTGCTGCGTGGTGGCCCAGATCGAGAAGATGAGGTGCCAGGGGTCGGTGCGCACGATCTTGCCGGCGCGCATCCAGCCTTTGATGATGGCGACCTTCTCCTCGACGAGGCTTTTCAACTCGCCTTCCAGCAACGGCATGATGCGCGGTGCCCCTTGCAGGATCTCGTTGGCAAACAGCCGGCTCTCGCGCGGATAGTCTCGCGCCATCTCCAGCTTGCGACGGATGTAGCTGCGCAGCTCCGTCAGCGGGTCTCCGACATCATCGAGTTCGCGCAACGGTCCCAGCCAGGTATCGAGCAGGCGCTGGATCAGCGTTTCGTGGATTTCTTCCTTGCGGCGGAAATAGTAGAGCAGATTGGGCTTCGACATGCCGGCTGCTTCGGCGATCTGGTCGATCGTCGCGCCGCGGAAGCCGTGCATGGAGAACACTTCGAGTGCCGCCTCGAGGATGAGCTCACGCTTTTCCTGTTGGATACGAGTACGGCGTGGGGCAGGGGCGTTCATGACCGGATCAGCCCTTTGCAAGACAAGGTTTTAAGGGGGAACTGGACCAATTGTCTGGACCAGTTTTTGCTGGGCTGTGGAGCGCGCTTCGAATGCGGCATTTCCGCTAGTAATCCCTTGACCGTCACCATGGCGGTGCTAACGTTTGTCCATCCGGTCAAAAATTTGCGTAGCATGAAAACGCGCCGAAGACCAAGCGTTGGCCGCACCGAAACGAACCAGTGAAAGGAAAGCTTGGTCATGTCCAATCGGCTCAAGGTAACGCCGAACGATCTCAGCGCATTCTGGATGCCGTTTACGGCGAACCGGCAGTTCAAGCAGGCGCCCCGCATGTTGGTCAGCGCCAAGGACATGCACTATACCGCTTCTGACGGCCGCAAGATCCTCGACGGCACTGCAGGTCTCTGGTGTGTCAATGCGGGCCACTGCCGTCCGAAGATCACCGAGGCGATCCAGAGCCAGGCTGCGGAGCTAGACTATGCTCCGGCATTCCAGATGGGTCATCCGATCGTGTTCGAACTGGCGAACCGACTGGTCGACATCGCGCCCAAGGGCATGGATCATGTCTTCTTCACCAATTCGGGTTCGGAATCGGTCGACACCGCGCTCAAGATGGCGATCGCCTATCATCGCGCCAAGGGCAATGGCTCGCGCTTCCGCCTGATCGGCCGTGAGCGCGGCTACCATGGCGTCAATTTCGGTGGCATCTCAGTCGGTGGCATCGTCACCAACCGCAAGATGTTCGGCACGCTGCTGACCGGCGTCGATCATATGCCGCATACCCACCTGCCGGAAAAGAACGCCTTCACCAAGGGCGTGCCGGAGCATGGCGCGGAGCTCGCCGACGAGCTGGAGCGCATCGTCACTCTGCATGATGCCTCGACCATCGCCGCTGTCATCGTCGAGCCGGTCGCCGGTTCCACCGGCGTCATCCTGCCGCCGAAGGGTTATCTGCAGCGCCTGCGCGAGATCTGCACCAAGCACGGCATCCTGCTGATTTTCGACGAAGTCATCACCGGCTTTGGCCGCCTCGGCGCGCCGTTCGCCGCCGACTATTTCGGCGTGACACCGGACATCATCACCACCGCCAAGGGCGTGTCCAACGGCGTTGTTCCAATGGGCGCGGTGTTCGTGACCAAGGAAATCCATGACACGTTCATGAATGGCCCGGACCACATGATCGAGTTCTTCCACGGCTACACCTATTCGGGCAATCCGATCGCCTGCGCCGCGGCGCTTGGAACGCTGGATACCTACAAGGAAGAGGGGCTGCTGACCCGCGGTGAAGAACTTGCGCCTTATTGGGAAGATGCTTTGCATTCGCTCAAGGGCGAGCCGAATGTCATCGATATCCGCAACATCGGCCTGATTGGCGCCATCGAACTCGCGCCGATTGCAGGCCAGCCGACCAAACGTGCGTTCTCGGCCTTCGTGAAGGCCTTCGAACGCGGTGCGCTCATCCGCACCACCGGCGACATCATCGCGCTGTCGCCACCGCTCATCATCACCAAGGGCCAGATCAACGAACTGATCGACCACGTGCGCGAGGTTTTGAGAGCCGTCGACTAAGGCGAGAGCCAAACGTTGCGGCCGGCGTCGGGAACCGCCGGCCGCAACGTCGAAAGACAATGAGAGGACTAGAATGGCCGTACCCGGCGAGAATCTGCGCATCAATCCCGATCGTCTGTGGGACAGTCTCATGGAGATGGCCAAGATTGGCCCGGGCATCGCCGGCGGCAACAATCGCCAGACCCTGACAGACGCGGATGGGGAAGGGCGGCACCTCTTCAAGCGCTGGTGCGATGCTGCTGGCCTCGAGACCGGCATCGACAAGATGGGCACCATGTTCGCGCGTCGCGAAGGCACCGACCCGGATGCACTGCCGGTTTATGTCGGCTCCCATCTCGATACGCAGCCGACAGGCGGTAAATATGACGGTGTGCTCGGCGTGCTTGCTGGGCTGGAAGTCGTCCGCACGCTCAACGACCTCGGCATCAAGACCAAACATCCGGTCGTCGTCACCAACTGGACGAATGAGGAAGGCGCGCGCTTTGCGCCGGCGATGCTCGCGTCCGGCGTCTTCGCCGGCGTGCATACGCTAGACTACGCCTATTCGCGCAAGGATTCCGACGGCAAGAGTTTCGGCGATGAGCTGAAGCGCGTCGGCTGGCTGGGCGATGAAGAGGTCGGCGCGCGCAAGATGTATGCCTATTTCGAATACCACATCGAGCAGGGCCCGATCCTCGAAGCGGAGAACAAGCAGATCGGCGTCGTCACGCACGGGCAGGGCCTGTGGTGGCTCGAATTCACGCTGACCGGCAAGGAGGCGCATACGGGGTCGACCCCAATGAACCTGCGCGTCAATGCCGGGCTCGCCATGGCCCGCATCTTCGAGATGGTGCAGAAGGTGGCGATGGAAAACCAGCCGGGCGCCGTCGGCGGCGTTGGCCAGGTCAAGTTCTCGCCCAATTCGCGCAACGTGTTGCCGGGCACCGTCGTTTTCACCGTCGACATCCGTTCGCCGGAGCAAGCGAAGCTCGACCGGATGCGTGCAGCGGTCGAGACCGAAGCAGCGAGGATCGCCAAGGAGCTGGGCGTCGGCTGTTCCGTCGAGGCAGTCGGCCATTTCGATCCAGTCACCTTCGATCCGACGCTGGTTGCCCGCGTGCGGGCTGCAGCCGAGAAGCTCGGCTATTCGCACATGAACATCATCTCCGGTGCGGGGCATGACGCCTGCTGGACAGCGAGGGTCGCGCCTTCCACGATGGTGATGTGTCCATGCGTCGACGGGCTTTCGCACAACGAGGCTGAAGACATTTCAAAGGAATGGGCCGCTGCTGGCTGCGACGTGCTGTTCCATGCTGTGGCCGAAACTGCGGAGATCGTCGAATAAGGCCAATTGGAGGACAAGCCATCGATCTCCTGCCAAAATCGATGCACTTATTCTGCAAAGTCGCCTGATCTGAATCACATACCGAACGCAGCTCACAAGAAGCGCGAACGAAACGAGGGAACTGAATATGACCAGAGTGATCAGGAACGGCACCGTCGTCACGGCCGACCGGACGTGGAAGGCCGATGTGCTGATCCAGCACGGCAAGATCGTTGCAATCGGCCAGAACCTGCATGGCGACCATGAGTTCGATGCCACCGGCTGCTACGTCATGCCGGGTGGCATCGACCCGCATACCCATCTCGAAATGCCTTTCATGGGCACCTATTCGGCCGACGATTTCGAAAGCGGCACGCGCGCAGCGCTGTCGGGGGGCACGACCATGGTGGTCGATTTCTGCCTGCCGGCGCCGCAGCAGTCGCTGCTCGAAGCGCTGCAGATGTGGGACAACAAGACCTCCAAGGCTGCCTGTGATTTCTCCTTCCACATGGCCGTCACCTGGTGGGGCGAGCAGGTTTTCAACGAGATGAAGACGGTCGTCGACAAGGGCATCACCTCGTTCAAGCACTTCATGGCCTACAAAGGCGCGTTGATGGTGGACGACGACGAAATGTATGCGTCGTTCCAGCGCTGCGCCGAACTGGGGGCATTGCCGCTGGTGCATGCCGAGAATGGCGATGTGGTTGCCGCGCTTTCGCAGAAGCTGCTGGCCGCCGGCAACAACGGGCCAGAGGCGCATGCCTATTCACGCCCCCCGGAAGTCGAGGGCGAGGCCACCAACCGCGCCATCATGATCGCCGACATGGCCGGCGTGCCGCTTTATGTCGTGCACACTTCCTGCGAGCAGGCGCATGAGGCGATCCGGCGCGCACGCCAGAAAGGCATGCGTGTTTACGGCGAGCCGCTGATCCAGCATCTCGTGCTCGACGAGACCGAATATTTCAACAAGGATTGGGACCATGCGGCGCGGCGCGTGATGAGCCCGCCCTTCCGCAACAAGCTGCATCAGGATTCGCTTTGGGCTGGCCTGCAGGCGGGATCGCTTCAGGTGGTCGCCACCGACCACTGTTCGTTCACCAGCCAGCAGAAACGTTTCGGCGTTGGTGATTTTACCAAGATCCCGAATGGAACCGGCGGCCTGGAAGACCGCATGCCGGTGCTGTGGACCGCCGGCGTGAACACCGGCCGGCTGACCATGAACGAGTTTGTGGCGGTGACATCGACCAACATCGCCAAGATCCTCAATATGTATCCAAGGAAGGGCGCCATCGTCGAAGGCGCCGATGCCGACATCGTGGTGTGGGATCCGAAGCGCAAGAAGACGATCTCGTCGAAGAGCCAGCAGTCGGTGATCGACTACAATGTGTTCGAAGGCTACGAAGTGACCGGCCTACCGCGCTTTGTCTTCTCGCGCGGCGAGCTCACCATCCAGGAAGCCGAGGTGAAGACCAAGGCCGGCCATGGTGCGTTCGTGGCGCGCGAACCCAACGGGGCGGTCAACCGGGCACTGTCGACCTGGAAGGAAATCACCTCGCCGCGCAAGGTGGAGCGCACCGGCATTCCGGCGACGGGGGTGTGAGCTTGCGGCGGCTTTTTCTTGTCGCCGCAGCCGTGATTGTAGCGGCGCCGGCTCTCGCGGCCGGCATTGATCTTGCGAATCCCTATGGCAACAAATCGGGTTGCATCAATAGGAATGGGCAACAGGTCTATGCCGAGGATATGCTGCTGGTTACCAAGACCGACCTGGTGACGGCAGCCAGCGCCTGCACCATCAAGGAGACCAAGGCGAACAGCGATGGCTCCCTGCTTCTGAAGGCCGAATGCGAGGCCGAAGGCGAAGAGGGCAAGGCGCCGGCGGATTTCGTTCTCAAACCAAGCCCGAAAAACAAAAAGAAGCTCGTCGTGACCGATGATAGCGGCTTCGTCATGGGGGAAGTGTCACAGTGCAAATGACTGCCGTAAAGCCAGCCGTCGTCGCGGCAAGCAAACTCGGCCTTACCTTCCAGACCAATGATGGACCGGTCCAGGCGCTTTCCAATGTCGATCTCACTATCGGAAAGGGCGAATTCGTCTCCTTCATCGGGCCTTCGGGTTGCGGCAAGACGACCTTCCTGCGCGTCATCGCCGATCTGGAAAAACCGACCTCCGGCTCGATCACCGTCAACGGCATGACCCCTGAACAGGCCCGCGAGAAGCGGGCCTATGGTTATGTGTTCCAGGCGGCGGCGCTGTTTCCGTGGCGAACGATTGAGCGCAACGTCGCCTTGCCTCTGGAAATCATCGGCCTGCCCAGGGCTGAACAGGCTCAACGCATCAAACGCACGATGGAACTGGTCAACCTGGTCGGCTTCGAGAAGAAGTATCCCTGGCAATTGTCCGGTGGCATGCAGCAGCGCGCCTCGATCGCCCGTGCACTCGCCTTCGACGCCGATCTTCTCCTGATGGACGAGCCGTTCGGCGCGTTGGACGAGATCGTGCGCGATCATCTCAACGAGCAATTGCTGCAATTGTGGGCGGCCACCAACAAGACGATCTGTTTCGTCACACACTCCATTCCGGAAGCCGTCTATCTCTCGACCCGCATCGTGGTGATGTCGCCGCGCCCTGGCCGTGTCACCGATGTCATCGAGTCAACGCTGCCTCGCGAGCGCCCGCTGGATATCCGCGAGACGCCGGAATTCCTGGCGATTGCGGCGCGGGTTCGCGACGGCTTGCGCGCCGGTCATTCCTACGAGGATTGATCGGGCATGGACTCGTTTCGCTCAAAGATCATCCCGGTCACCACGATCCTCCTGATCATCGTCGCCATCTGGTATGTCGGCGCGGTCTGGATGAACGCACCGTTCCAGCGCGACATGGACAGCCGCAACAATGTTACGCCGGGCACGATGGAGTTCATCGGCAAGACACTGTCGCAGCCCAAGCCCACCCTGCCGGCACCGCACCAGGTCGCAACGAACTTCTTCGAGAACACCTTTGCGCGGAAGATCACCAGCAACCGAAGCCTAGTCTATCACGCCTGGGTGACGCTCTCCTCGACGCTGCTGGGGTTCGCCTTCGGTACGGTGCTGGGCATCGTTATCGCCGTCGGCATCGTGCATGTGACGACGCTCGACCGCAGCCTGATGCCGTGGATCATTGCCTCGCAGACCATTCCGATCCTGGCGATCGCACCGATGGTGATCGTGGTCCTGGCTGCCGTCGGCATCACCGGCCTGATCCCGAAGGCATTGATCTCGACCTATCTTTCGTTCTTCCCCGTTGCCGTAGGCATGGTAAAGGGGTTGCGTTCACCCGAGTTGATGCATCTCGACCTCATGCACACCTACAATGCCAGCCGTTCGCAGACTTTCTGGAAGCTGCGCGTGCCAGCATCGGTGCCGTTCCTGTTCGCCTCGATGAAGGTTGCGGTGGCGGCAAGTCTTGTCGGTGCCATCGTCGGCGAATTGCCGACGGGTGCGGTCGCCGGCATCGGTGCCAAGCTGCTCGCCGGCGCCTATTACAGCCAGACCATCGACATCTGGTCGGCGCTGGTTGCAGGCTCGGTGGTTGCGGCACTTCTGGTCGCACTGGTGGGGCTGGCCGGACGGCTTGTCGATCGCGCCATGGGCGGGAGGCCGGCATGATGAGCTTGAGGCCATCCTGGCAGGCTGTGCTTGCAATCGTGCTGTGCCTCGTGGCTGCGTTCTGGGGTGCCATGAGCGTGCCGGAGGCGGGGGCCTTGGCGCAACCGACAGCGACGATCGACTATCCTTATATGGGCATCAAGGGCTTGATGTATGGCATCGCCATCGTGGCGGCCTTGTTGTCCATGCTTGCGCTTGCCCCCGCGCTGGAGGCGCTGATCCTGTTCGTTGGGTCGACCGTGGCCGCATTGATGCTGGTGCGCGGCATTGCCGGATTCGAAGGCACGGCGCTGGCGCCGTATTTTCTGCTGCTGGCCGCCACGTGGCTGCTTGGCTGGCGCTGTGTGGCGGTGCTGTCATCGATCAGATCGTCGCAGCGCTGGTTGTCGACCGCGTTGAGACTGGCCGTTCCGGCACTGTTCGGCATCTGGATACTCGTCCTGTGGGAAGCCATCACGCGCGGTGCCGGCATCCCGTTCATCCTGCTGCCGCCGCCGAGTTCTGTCGGTGTGCGCATCGTCAATTCGTTGCCGGTGCTGTGGGCTGATGTGAACCAGACTATCTTCCACTCGGTGTTAATCGGTTATGTGCTGGGCTGCGCCAGCGGCTTCATCGCGGCGATCCTCGCCGACCGCTTCGTTTTCCTGCGGCGCGGGCTGATCCCGATCGGCAACATGGTCTCGGCTCTGCCGATCATCGGCGTGGCGCCGATCATGGTGATGTGGTTCGGTTTCGACTGGCACTCGAAGGCGGCCGTCGTCGTCATCATGACCTTCTTTCCAATGCTGGTGAACACGGTGGCGGGGCTTGCGGCTTCGGGGCACATGGAGCGTGACCTGATGCGCACCTATGCCTCGAATTACTGGCAGACGCTGGCGAAGCTCAGGCTTCCCGCGGCCGCGCCATTCATCTTCAATGCGCTGAAGATCAATTCCACGCTGGCGCTGATCGGTGCCATCGTCGCCGAATTCTTCGGCACGCCCGTGGTTGGCATGGGCTTCAGAATATCGACCGAGGTCGGCAGAATGAATGTCGACATGGTCTGGGCCGAAATCGCAGTTGCAGCGCTCGCGGGTTCGGTTTTCTATGGCGTGGTCGCGCTCATCGAACGAGCAGCCACGTTCTGGCATCCGTCTGTCCGGGGAGGTTAGGCGGAGAAGAATAAGAAGGGTTTGGGTTCAACTTCAGAGGGTAAGAATATGAAAAGAACGATTGTTTCGATGCTGGCGGCCGGCATGTCGCTGATCGCTTTCCAAGCGATGGCCGAAGACAAGGTGACGCTGCAGCTCAAGTGGGTCACGCAGGCACAGTTCGCGGGCTACTATGTCGCCAAGGACAAGGGCTTCTACAAGGAAGAAGGGCTCGACGTCGAAATCAAGCCGGGCGGTCCGGATATTGCGCCGGAACAGGTGATCGCCGGCGGTGGCGCCGACGTCATCGTCGACTGGATGGGTGGTGCGCTGGCTGCCCGAGAGAAAGGCGTCGGGCTGGTCAATATCGCGCAGCCCTTCAAGAAAGCCGGCATGGAACTGGTCTGCCCGAAAAACGGACCGATCAAGACCGAAGCCGATTTCAAAGGACGCACGCTGGGTGTCTGGTTCTTCGGTAACGAATATCCGTTCTATGCCTGGATGAACAAGATCGGCCTGAAGACCGAAGGCGGCCCGGACGGCGTGACGGTGCTGAAGCAGAGCTTCGACGTGCAGCCGCTGATCCAGAAGCAGGCCGACTGCATCTCGGTGATGACCTACAACGAATACGGCCAGGTGCTCGACGCCGGTTACAAGCCGGAAGATCTCGTCGTTTTCAACTACACGGCGATGGGCAACGACCTGCTTGAAGACGGGCTCTATGCGCTTGAGGACAAGCTGAAGGACGCAGCCTTCGAGGACAAGATGGTGCGCTTCGTGCGGGCTTCGATGAAGGGCTGGAAATACGCCACGGAGAACACCGACGAAGCAGCCGATATCGTCGTGGAAAATGGCGGTCAGGACGAAAACCACCAGAAGTTCATGATGAAGGAAGTGGCGAAGCTGATCGACAATGCCGATGGCAAGCTGATCCCGGAAGCCTATGAGCGCACCGCCAAGGCGCTGCTCGACCAGAAGATCATCACCAAGCAGCCGGAAGGCGCCTACACGACCTCGATCACCGACAAGGCGATCAAGTAACGGGTTGTATCCTCAGAAGCCGGAAAGGGGCGGGAAACCGCCCCTTTTTGTTTTCCGGCCAGCTGAGCCGAGGCGCACGGAGCCGTGACAGGTGGCTTAGCGCTGTTCGCGGATGTCGGTCAGCGTCCGGGCCGGGGTGATCGCCTCGGGGTCGAGCTTCACCTCGATGATGGACGGCTTGCCGCTGGCGCGTGCGCGTTCGAAGGCGGGAGCGAATTCATCGGTTTTCACCACCGTCTCGCCGTGGCCGCCATAGGCGCGGGCGAGCGCTGCGAAATCCGGATTCCTGAGATCGGTGCCTTCGACGCGGCCGGGATACTCGCGCTCCTGGTGCATGCGGATGGTGCCGTAGATGCCGTTGTTCACCACAACTGTGATGATCGGCAGGTCGTACTGCACGGCGGTGGCGAATTCCTGTCCGTGCATCATGAAGCAGCCGTCACCGGCGAAACACACGACTTCACGTTCGGGGAACACGCTCTTGGCCGAGACCGCCGCCGGCAGGCCATAGCCCATCGAGCCGGAGGTCGGGGCAGCCTGCGTGCCGTAACGACGGAAGCGGTGGAAGCGGTGCACCCAGGTGGCGTAGTTGCCGGCGCCGTTGGTCAGGATGGCGTCCTCGGGCAGCACGCTTTCCAGATAATCCATGATCGGACCCATATGCACGGCGCCGGGGCCGGTCTTCGGGGTTGTTGACCAGGCGCGGTAGTTGCCGTGCAGCCCGGTGGTCTCTGCCGCCCAGGCAGGTTCAGCCTTGGGCCGGCGCTTGGCGAAAGCTTCGACGAAAGCCGCCGGCGACGCGTTGATGGCCAGTGTCGGGCGATAGACGCGGCCGAGTTCGTTGGCGTCGGCGTGCACGTGCACCAGCGTCTGGTCCGGGTAAGGGCTCTTCAGGATGGTGTAGTCGGAGGAAGGCATCTCGCCCATGCGGCCGCCGAGCAGCAGGACGAGATCGGCCTGCTTGATGGCATCCGCCAGCTTGGGATTGATGCCGATGCCGACGTCGCCGGCATAGTTCGGATGCTGGTGATCGAACAGCATCTGGCGACGGAAGGAGCAACCGACCGGGAGAGCCCAGGTCTCGGCAATGGACTGCATCCGGGCAACCGCTTCGGCATTCCAGCGCGTGCCGCCGAGGATGACGAAAGGCCGCTTGGCTGCATTGAGCAAGGCTTCCAGCCGGTCGAGTTCGGCGTCGCCCGGGCGTGTTTCCACCTGCGTTGCCGCAAGCGCCTGCGGAGCCTCCACCTCGCTGACCAGCATGTCTTCGGGCAGCGAGATGACGACCGGACCGGGCCGGCCCGAGGTGGCGACCGCAAAGGCGCGGGTGACTAACTCGGGGATGCGTTCGGCGCGGTCGATTTCGACCACCCATTTGGCGATGTCCCCGAAGAAGCGCTTGTAGTTCACCTCCTGGAAGGCTTCGCGTTCGCGGGCGTGGCCGGCGATCTGGCCGATGAACAGGATCATCGGGATGGAATCCTGCATGGCGATGTGCACGCCTGCCGATGCGTTGGTGGCGCCGGGGCCGCGTGTCACGAAGCAGATGCCGGGCTTGCCGGTGAGCCTGCCCTGGCAGTCCGCCATCATCGCGGCGCCGCCTTCCTGGCGGCAGACGACGGTGCGGATAGGAGAATCGTAGAGTGCGTCGAGCACGGCGAGATAGCTCTCGCCCGGAACGCAGAAAATGCGGTCGACGCCGTTGGCTTCCAGCGCTTCGACGATCAGCTTACCACCGGTCTTCATGGGTACCGTCACTCCAGTTCGGCAAGGATTTCAGCGGTGTGTTCGCCAAGGCGCGGCGAGGGGCGGTCATAGACGAGCGGGGTGAGCGGCATCACCATCGGCGCACGCACGGAGGGCAGCGTGTTGCCGTGGCCGTCGTCGAGGTCCAGCCGCATGCCGCGGGCGATCGCCTGCGGATCGTCGAACATCTGGCCGATGTCGTTGATCGGGCTTGCCGGAACGCCGGTGGCTTCCAGTTTGGCCAGGAGGTCGTCGCGGGTGAACTTGGCAAGTGCGGCGAGCATGTGTTCCCGCAGCCTGACGCGGTTGGCGACGCGTGCGGCATTGGTCGCGAAATCGGGATCGCCAGGCAGGCCGTCCAGCCCGGCCACGGCACAGAACTTCGCGAACTGGCTGTCATTGCCGACGGCCAGGATGAAGTGCCCGTCGGAGACTGGCAGCACCTCATAGGGCGCGATGTTGGGATGGGCGTTGCCCATGCGCTGGGGTGGTGTGCCGGACACCAGGAAATTGAGGTTCTGGTTGGCGAGCACGGAGATCTGGGAATCGAACAGCGCCATGTCGACATGCTGGCCTTCGCCGGTCGCTTCGGCGTGGCGCAACGCCGCCTGGATGGCGATGACCGAATACAGCCCGGTGAAGATGTCGGTGACGGCCACGCCGACCTTCTGCGGCTCACCGTCGGGAGCGCCGGTGATCGACATCAGGCCGGACATGCCCTGGACGATGAAGTCGTATCCGGCCCGTGGCGCGTATGGTCCCGATTGCCCGAAACCGGTGATGGAGCAGTAGACCAGCCTGGGGTTGATCGCCTTCAGGCTTTGATAGTCGAGGCCATATTTCTTCAGGCCTCCCAGCTTGAAGTTCTCGATCAGGACGTCGGCCTTGGCGACGAGCTTGCGCACGGTCTCCGCGCCTTCTGGCGTGGAGAAGTCCACGGCGATGGAACGCTTGCCGCGGTTGCAGGCGTGATAGTAGGCGGCAGAGAGGTTCTCGCCATCCTTGCCCTTCACGAAGGGTGGCCCCCACTTGCGGGTGTCGTCGCCCTCGGGGCTCTCCACCTTGATGACATCGGCACCGAGATCGGCCAGCATCTGTCCCGCCCACGGGCCGGCGAGGATGCGAGCGAGTTCGATGACACGCACGCCGTTCAGGGGAGGATTGGCCATGAAACACCGGAATTCTGTTTGGTTGGGCAGGGTCTAGCAACCCGGGGCGGTCCTGTCACGGTTCTTGAGATGGACCAGTGCGGCATGTGCGCAGTTCAGCGCGAGGCGGTGACCTTGTCTGCCCAGCCGACGAAATCTTGCATGATGATGTTTCGATTCACCTCGTTCAGGCTTTCGTGCCGGGTTTCGGCGTAAACCTTTGAAACGAGATTCGAAAAGCCCATCCGGCGCATGCGGCTTGCGAGGTGTTCCACGGCCTTGCCACCGCTGGTGGCTGGGTCCTTTTCACCACCAGCGAGATTGATTGGCAGATCCTTTGCTATACTCACGAAGCGGCTGTCGTCGGCGCCGTTGAAGATGAAGCCGAACAGGTCACGCCACAGCGATACCGAGGCATCCCAGCCGCAGAGCGGATCGGCGATGTATTTGTCGACCTCGGCCGGATCGCGTGAGAGCCAGTCGAACAGGGTGCGATGTCCGGGTACGGCCTTGCCCCAGGCCTGGAAAGTGAGCCGAGGCAGCAAGCGCGAAGGCACATCCGAGCCCAGCCGGAACCGCTCCCAGGCGAGGATAGCGAGGGCGGCGCGGCCGCTGATGCCGGCGGTGAAATTGGCGTTCCAGACCGCCGCGCCGCGGATGCGTGCCGAGTGCTGCTGCACGAAGTTCAGCGCGACCAGCCCGCCCATCGAATGGCCGAACGCGATGACCGGAACACCCGCATGCTCCGCTGCGATGAGATCATGGACGGCAAGCACGTCGGCAACCACCTTGTCGCCGCCATCCGGATTGCCGAACTTGCCGAGCGGGGCATCCGGGGCGGTCGTGTAGCCATGACCGCGATGGTCGTGCGCGAAGGTGTGATAGCCGCGCGCGGCCAGGAAGTCGGCGAAAGCGGCATAGCGGGCGGCATGCTCGGCGAGGCCGTGGCTGATTTGGACAGCACCGCGCGCCTTGCCTTCGGCCTTGCGCGTATAGAGGTTGAGCGATGCGCCGGTGGGTGAGGCGAGCGTGCGCTGGTCACTGAACGGCATTGTCTTTTCCTCCCCGTGGCGTGGTTGAATCCACGCTCATGAAGTCATCGGCCTTTTGTTTGCGCCCGCAGCCGGTTAGCGTCAATCGGCCATCATGATGCCGCTGGGGAAAGAGCGGCGACCAGCGCATCGCAATTCTGACATGTCGCTCAGGCAGATGCGCAGGACTTAACAAGAGGGATTCGTGCATGCGGAACTGGCTTGGTCTTGGAGTGATGCTCGCCGCTGTCATGACGGCGGGCGCAGGGCAGGCGGAAACGAAGCTCAGCGGCACTTTCGTGGCCGATGCAGCCTGTCCGGCAACGCAGGCGATCAAGACCAGCAAGAACCCCGGCAATGTCGCCACCGAGGCGGGGCAAAGCTATCAGCTCGTTGCCGGCAACAAGGATGAGCCGACGCACTACATGATCCGCGTGCCGGGTGCCGATCCCGAGCAGCGTTGGATCAAGGTGAGTTGCGGCCATATTGCGGGCACGGCGACCGCGCCGTCTGCTCCTGTGCCGGCCGGGCAGGATGCGCCGCAGAAAAAAGCCGGCGCCGGCAAGCCGGAATATGTCTTCGCGCTGTCCTGGCAGCCAGCCTTCTGCGAGACCAAATCGCAAAAGACGGAATGCCGGGCCATGACCGACTCAAGCTTCGCGGCGACGAACTTCACCCTGCATGGCCTGTGGCCGCAGCCGAACGATAATTTCTACTGTCGGGTGAGTGCAGCCGACCGCGCCAACGACAAGGGCAACTGGCGCAAGCTGCCGGCCGTCAAGCTTGACGGGGCCACGCGCGCCGAGCTCGACAAGGTGATGCCAGGGACGGCTTCGCAGCTTGACCGCCATGAATGGATCAAGCACGGCACCTGCTACGGCAAGGATCAGCAGGCTTATTTCGCCGACGCATTGGCGCTGATGCGGCAGGTCAATGCCTCGCCGGTGCGGGAACTGTTCGAAAACAACATTGGCGGCGAGCTGACGGCGAGCCAGATCCGTGCCGCCTTCGACAGCGCCTTCGGCAAGGGAACCGGCGATCGCGTGCGCGTGTCGTGCTCCGACGATCGCGGTCGGCGCATGATCGGCGAACTGACGCTCGGCCTTGCCGGACCGATCGGGCCGAACAGCTCATTGAAGGATCTGATGCTGGCCTCGGCTCCGACCGACAATGCCGGCTGCCCTCGTGGTGAAGTGGATCGCGTAGGTTTGCAGTAGCCAGCGCTGCCCCGCTGCAGAAGGCAGGTCGAAAGCACGCTGTCGCTTCAGGCCACCATCGGCAGCAGGCGATGGACCTCGTTTAGCAGATCCGGAATAGCCCGTTCGTCCTTCGACAGATGTTTCAGCAGGTATTTCTGGAACAGTCCGTCGAAGACGGCATAGAGCGCGGCGGGCGAAACAGCAGGTTCCTTGCCGCCAAGCGCGGCATAACGCGAGGCAACCCGCCAGACCATGTCCTCGAGGCTCTGGTCGATTTCGGTGACGTCTTCGCGAAAGACGTCCTCGAACAATGCCTGTGCGCGCAAATCGTACCAAAGCCGGTGCAGGCCGGCTTCCTCTCGCAGTGTTTCGGCGAGCTTTTGCAGGAACCCTTCGAGCAGCGCTTCCCGGGTTGGCGCCAGCGCGGTGACCTGATCGTAGCGGGTAACGCATTTCGCCTTGTAGTGGCGCACGCAGAAACTGATCAGATCGACCTTGTCGGTGAAGTAGTAGTGCAGCACGCCATGGGTGAAGTCGGACTTCTGCGCGATCTCACGCAGGCTGGTGCGCGCGTAGCCCAGTTCGGCGAGGGTCTCCAGTGCGGCTTCCGCCAGCTCCATCCGTCTCGCCGTGAATTTGTCGATGCGCAGCCGTTCGGCACCTCTTGGGAGGCGCGCCGTTTCCATCACCTGGCCAGCCATGGCTGCTTTCCTAGCTCCGAGCGCTGAAAAAATACCAGCGGGCATCGCTGAAATAAGTTTGCCTCTGCGTCAATAGTCTTTGCCGATATCTGAGGCCACAACATGCCGGGAGACGAACAAAAGCTGCTCCGGCTCTGCCGGACAACCTTCGAAACCATTTGCCAAACCGAAGCGAGTTGCTAAAGAAGAATTCCGGCTCACGTCCAAAAGGAACTGATCATGCCGGATTTCTCCACTCTCATCCTGTTTGCGGGCGCAGCGTTGGTGCTGACTGCGACGCCTGGCCCTGACATGCTGCTGATAGCCTCCCGAAGTGTCAGCCAGGGGCGCTCGGCAGGCTTTCTCACCTATGCCGGGATTGCCGCCGGTACCTATTGCCATGCGCTGGCGGCGGGCCTTGGGCTTTCGCAGCTGTTCGTGGCCGTGCCCGTTGCCTACGAAATCGTGCGCTGGGCTGGCTGCGCCTATCTTCTGTATCTGGCCTACAAGACGCTGCGCAGCGGTAGCTCAAGCTTTACGCCTTCCACTGCGCTCCGGAAAATCTCCAGCAGGCGGATTTTCACGGAAGGGCTGCTTACCAATCTGCTCAATCCGAAGGTTGCATTGTTTGTGCTGGCACTGTTTCCGCAATTCGTGAACTCGGCTCACGGTTCGCTGCTTTTGCAAATGGTGGTGCTGGCCACGGTTCTGAACGGTATCGGCTTCTTCGTGAATGGCGCCGTGGTGATGCTGGGGAGCAGAATTCAGCGCTCGCTTTCCGGCTTCCGCAGATTTCCGAGGCTTCCCCAATATCTCCTGGCGACGGTCTTTGCCGGGTTGGCGGCCCGGCTGGCGCTGGGAACGCGGAATTAACAGGCGTCTTCAACCTGCGGCGAACCTTGGAGGAGCGCGCCAGATCTGCGCGTCTTGACCAGATGATGAAGGCCAGACGCAAAGCTGGCCTTCATCGAAACGCATCAAAACATGACCGGAGCGATCTGTCGGAAACAGGGCTGCTGGTTCGTCCTTGGGACGAACCAAGAGAAACCGCCGCGAGAGGAGCTCCCATGATCCCAATCATAACGGCGTTCGCCATGTCACCTGATGAGGGGCAGGGGCACGCACGCGACATGCGTTTGCGCTGGGCCTTCGAAGAAGTGGCGCAGCCTTATGACGTTCGCCTTGTTTCGTTCGAGCAGATGAAGCAGCCCGCACATCTGGCACTCCAGCCTTTCGGGCAGATCCCAACCTATGAAGAGGGCAATCTCGCCCTGTTCGAGAGTGGGTCCATCATCCTTCATCTTGCACAGCGCCGCCCCGGCCTGTTGCCGAACGAGCCCAATGCCCGGGCCCGGGCGATCACATGGATGTTTGCGGCACTCAACACGATGGAGCCGCCGATCGTCGAACTCGAACAAGCACCCTATGTGATCGGTGAAAGGCCGTGGCGCGCGGAGTTCCTGCCCATGCTCGAAGATCGCGTCAGGATCCGGCTGAACGAGCTGTCGCGGTGGCTCGGCGATGCCGACTGGCTCGATGGCGCCTTCAGCGCCGGTGACCTGATGATGGTGACGGTGCTGCGCCGGCTGGACGGAACGGGCCTGGTGGAAGAGTACCCGAACCTTGCCGCCTATGTCGCGCGGGCCGAAGCGCGGCCAGCCTACAAGCGTGCGTTCGATGCTCAGCTGGCGGTTTTCGTCGCTGCATCGAACAACTGATACGGGTCGGTCCTGGATGTTGACACATCCAGGACGCCTCAATCGCCGGCGCGCCCCTCCGGGTCGCAGAGAAAAACAACGAGGTGGAGCGGTCGCGCGCTCCAACGGGCATTCGGAATGACCGCTGGTATTACTCGCCCGTCGCCACTTCAAATCCTTCGTGAACCCATCCGGCAAGCCCGCCACTCATGATCTTGACCGGCCTGTCGAGATCAGCGAGACGAAGCGCGCCGCGGGCAGCGCCGTTGCAGTGCGGGCCGGAACAGTAAGTGACGAAAACGGTGTCTTCGCTCCATTGCTGCAGCTTCGAGGCGATGATCTTGCGGTGTGGCAGGTTGATCGCTCCGGGCACATGGCCCTTGGCGTAGAGGGCAGGGCTGCGGACATCGAGCACCACGAAATCGGCGCCCTGAGACAAAGCTTCATTGACGTCCCAGCAGTCGGTCTCGAACTCGAATTCGCTGGCAAAGTGTTCGCGAGCGCGGTCGCTGGCGGCGGGTCTGGTTGCGGTCACTGCGGTGGGCATGGCGATCTCCTGTTGTGATGGCCTGTTATCCCGCGCCGCGAGGATGTCTTGCAATTGGCGCAAACGCCAATATACGTAAAGATCATGCCAGACGTTTCGAACGGTACCTCCGGCCCTCTCGTCGTTGCGCTGCTCTATGACGGCCTTTGCACCTTCGAGTTCGGGATTGTCGCCGAGATATTCGGCCTTGCGCGCGTGGAGATGGGCGTCGGCTGGTACAGGTTTGCCAGTTGTCCGATCGATGACGGTCCGCTACGGGCGCATGGTGGCCTGACACTGGTGGCAGACGGCACGCCGGACCTGATCGATCAGGCCGACATCATCGTGGTGCCGGGCTGGAAAGGGGCCGATGCTCCGGTCCCCGAGCAGCTTTGCCAACGACTTCGCAAGGCACATGCGCGCGGCGCGCGGCTGGCCTCGATCTGTTCGGGCGCTTTCGTACTGGCAGCGACGGGCCTCCTGGATGGCGGCACGGCAACCACCCATTGGCGCTATGCCGATGAGCTCCGTCGTCGCTATCCGAAAATCCAGGTCGACGACACGTCGCTCTATCGCGACCATGATCGCCTGTTCACGTCCGCCGGCAGCGCAGCCGGCATCGATCTCATGATCGAGATCGTGCGGCGGGATTTCGGTGCGGCCGCGGCCAACTCGGTTGCGCGAAGGCTGGTCATGCCGGCGCACCGCGCCGGTGGACAGGCGCAATTCCTGGAGCGTCCGGTACCACAGCGCAAAAGCTCGGAGATCGCTCCGCTTCTCGACAGGCTGCGCGCCAACCTGCAACTGCGCTGGACGGTCGACGAGATGGCGGCCGAATGTTCGATGAGCCTGAGAACCTTCCTGCGCCGTTTTACGGAAGCGACCGGAAGTTCACCCGGCGAGTGGCTCACGGAGGAGCGCGTCGCCTGGGCAAAGCAATTGCTCTGTCAGCACCGCCTGAACATGGATGACATTGCTGAAACAGTCGGCTTCGGCAGCGCTCACACGTTGCGGCATCATTTTCGCCGGCAGATGGGCATCAGTCCGACCGAATATCGCGCACGTTTCATCGCCGAGCCGGCTTGAAGCCTGAAGAGAACCGTTGGCCGGCGGTGGTGTCAGGTTGCGTGGATCCGGTCGAACATCCGCACCAGGTCGGCGAGCGTTCGTGTCCCCATTTTCCGCATCAGGTGGCCGCGACGCACCTTGACGGTGATTTCGCTGACTTTCAGCTCGGCTGCGACCTGTTTGTTGAGCAACCCCTGGACGACCAGGCTGGCGACATCTCGTTCCCCCGGAGACAGGGTTTTCCAGCGCTGGTGCAATTCGGCCTCGGTTACATCCTTGAGACGCCTGACCTTGTCGATCTCGATGCCGCGCTGGATGGCATCGAGCAGATCCTGGTCACGGAACGGCTTGGTCAGGAATTCGATTGCACCATCCTTCATGGCCTTGACGCCCATGGCGATATCGCCATGGCCGGTGATCATGATCGTCGGCAAGTGCAGGCCCAGGCCAGTCATGTGGGCAAGAAAATCCATGCCGCTCTGGCCAGGCATGCGGACGTCGAGCACAAGGCAGCTCGGCGCTTCAGCCAGGTCCGTCTCGAGGAATTCCTGCACGGAACCGAAAGACCGGGCGCGCAGAGAGACGGAGGCAAGCAGATCCTCAAGCGCGACACGAACCGAGCGATCGTCATCGACAATATAGACGATCGGCTCCTCGTCATCGTGCCTCGATGGGTGCCCGTTCATAGCTTCACATCCCCCGAGACCGGCAGGCTGAATGAGAAAACAGTGCCGCCGCCTTCATTCTGCCCGGCCCAGATGCGGCCGCCATTGGCCTCGATGATCGAGCGGCTGATGGTCAATCCGAGGCCGATGCCGTCCTTCTTGGTCGTCCAGAAGGCGTCGAAAAGATGCTCGGTTTCCCCGGCACGGAGACCAATGCCTGTATCGGCCACCGAAAAACGAACCCTGTCATGGCCATCGGTTTCCGTGGTGATTTCCATTTCCCTGACCTTGCCCGGCGAGACGGCGATCGCCTCGACCGCGTTGAGGACCAGATTTCCGATGACTTGCCCGATCTGGACGCGATCGGCCATGGCGTCCGGCAGGTTTTCCGGAAGATAGAGCCTGAGCGCGATATCGTGGCGATCAATCTGGTCATGCGCCAGTGCAACAATCTCGCCGACAAGCCCATTGAGGTCAAAGGGCGCCTTCTCAGACGCCTTGTTGCTCGCCAGGCCACGAACGCGCGTGATGACTGCGCTGGCGCGGTTCGCCTCGTCGACGATCCTGTCCACGGTGCTGCGGGCATTCTCGACGTTGGGCGGTTCCTGCGCCAGCCAACGCTTGCAGGCACCTGCACTGGTGACGACCGCGGCCAGTGGCTGGTTGACCTCATGGGCGATCGAGGCGGTCAATTCCCCGAGGCTGGTGACACGCGCCATGCGCAGCAGCCGTTCCCGGCTTTCATGGGCGGCAGCTTCGGCATTCACCAGTTTGAGCGACAGATAGGTGGTCACCCCGATGGCCACGATGCTGATGGCGGTGTTGATGACGCCGACCTCATAGGCGCCGGAATGCGTGAGGGCGACGCTCAACATCGTCAGTGCGATGCAGATGCAGGCCAGCACGACGACGCTGCGCGCCGGCAGCACGCGCGTCGCAAAAAGGATGACCGCAGTGTAGAAAACCGCAGCCGCGATCGCATAGTCGGTCACCGTGTCGGCGACGAAGATGACCGCGATCGCCACCAGAAGCATGGCTGCGACGAGCAACTGATTGCGCCGCATCGGAATTCCCTGCGCGTTTTTCATCGCCGCGATAGTCCGCCAAAACCCGCATTATGCAAGCCATGTCGGGGAAGGGGCAGGGAGCGGGGCAACCGGCTCAATCCTTGGTGCTGCCGTCCCAGCTTGCATTGGTGACGCCCGCCTGTTTGGCCAGATAGGCTGTCACCTCTTCGATCTCATGCGGGTTAACGGCTGTCGAGACGAGGGTGGCGACGATCTCGACCGTGTCGTCGCCTCGCTCGACGATCTCGACGTCGCTGACCGGATAATTGGCCTGTTCAAGGCGTTCCACCAGGAGGTCGCGCATCTCCGGCATCGCATCGCGGCTGGAGAGAATGCTGACCTCGTAGGTCGCTTCCGTGGCACGGTCGTCGATCGGGATGCGGTTGATCATGTTGACCAGCGGCCTCAGCAGCGTGTTGCCGGCAAGCACGAAAACGGTGAGCAATGCCGCTTCGGCGATCATGTCGGTGCCGGCACAGGCGCCGACGGCTGCCGAGCACCACAACGTCGCGGCTGTGTTCAAACCGCGTACATTCATGCCTTCCTTCATGATCACGCCGGCACCGAGGAAGCCGATGCCGGAGACCACATAGGAAATGACACGCACAGCCTCCGTCGTGCCGGCTATCCGCTGGGCCAGGTCAACGAAAGCGGCGGCACCGACGGCGACGAGAACATTGGTGCGCAGCCCCGCCGTTCGCTGGCGGTACTGGCGCTCGGCGCCAATCAGCGTGCCGAGCACGAAAGCCGCAGCCAGCGCGACGACAGTGTCCAGGAACGGATAGAGTTGAAATGTCTGCAGGAATTTCATGACGCTGTCTCAATTGTCCTAGAGCGTTTCCGTTTTTCACGGAAACGCTGAAACGCTCTAAGTTTTTGTTTTCGTCGCATTTTTGTAACGCCAAGTGATTCCACTTGGCTACAAAATGCTCTAGCGCCAATACAGGCTGCTCTTTGCACACGGATGACGGTTGATCTCGATGATCAGCGCTGCCACCGCAAGATGCGAATGGCAAGCCCATGAAGGTGCATCGAGCCGCGCATCAGGCGAAGCGACTGCCTGCGGGTGAGCAGGCCGGCCCGCGCAAGGCGCACGGTGGCCGCAAAAAGCGTTGCGCCGGTTGTTGCCAATGCCCGGCACAGATGCCGGTTGGCAAGATCGAGGATCCGGTCCGATCCGGCGTGCATTTTTCCTGTCCGCATGAGGCTCTCCACATTGTCTGCAGGTGGACAGCCACCTGCGCGGGCAACAATCGACTCTTCGGTTCGGGAAGGGGTTCGGGCGGACAACGCCGCCCGAACATTTTCGCTCGGCAGGGTCAGAACCACTGGCCGAAGCGGCGGATGTAGATCGTCTTCATCGTCTGCGCGACGATGCAGTAGCTGAGCAGGGTCCCGGCGAGCCAGGGGAAGTACTGCCATGGCAGTGGCTGCAGCCCGACCATCGCGCCCAGCGGCGAGAACGGAATGTAGATGCCAAGCACACAGACCAGCCCGGTCATCAGCATCACCGGCAAGGCAGCGGTGCTCTGGATGAACGGTATCTTCTGGGTGCGCAGCATATGCACCACCAGTGTCTGCGACAGCAGCCCCTCGACGAACCAGCCGGATTGGAACAGCGACTGCAACTCTGGCTTGTTGGCGGCGAAGACATGCCACATCAGCGCGAAGGTGGTGATGTCGAAGATCGACGAAGTCGGACCGATCCAGAGCATGAAGCGACCAATGTTCCTGGCGTCCCACTTGCGTGGTTTCCTGAGGAATTCCTTGTCCATCCTGTCCCAGGGCAGTGACAGCTGGGAGATGTCGTACATCAGGTTCTGGATCAGCAGGTGGATGGCGAGCATCGGCAGGAACGGGATGAAGGCGCTTGCAACCAGGACCGAGAACACGTTGCCGAAGTTCGAGCTCGCCGTCATGTTCAGGTATTTCATGATGTTGCCGAAGGTCTCACGACCTTTGACGACGCCTTCCTCCAACACCATCAGGCTCTTCTCAAGCAGGATGATGTCCGCAGATTCCTTGGCGATGTCGGTGCCGCTGTCGACGGAAATGCCGACGTCGGCATCGCGCAGGGCAGGTGCATCGTTGATGCCGTCGCCGAGGAAACCGACCGTGTGTCCATTGGCCTGCAGCGCCATCAGCACGCGCGACTTCTGCAACGGCGTCAGCTTGGCGAACACCGTGCGCTCCTCAACGATACGGCCGAGCGCCGCGTCATCCATCGCCTCGATCTCGCGGCCGAGAACCGGTTGACCTGGCTCCAGCCCGACTTCGCGGCAGATCTTGGCGGTGACCACCTCATTGTCACCGGTCAGCACCTTCACCGCGACGCCGTGCTCGGCCAGGGCCCTGATCGCCGGTCCAGCCGTTTCCTTGGGGGGATCCAGGAAGGTGAGGAAGCCCTGAACGACCATGTCGCGTTCGTCGGAAACCTCATAGCGCGTCTTGCGCGCGGCGTTGGTGATCTCCCGGGTGGCCACCACCAGCACGCGGAAGCCATCCCGGTTGTAGGTGCGGGCCATCTCGACGAGCGCCCTGCGTTCATCATCGCCGAGCGGGCGAACAGCCTTGCCGTCCTTGATCGCCGTCGAGATCGCCAGCATTTCTTCGACAGCACCCTTGCAGATCAGCAGGTGCTGGCCGCTGACGTTCTCGACGACGACGGACAGCCTGCGGCGCACGAAATCGAATGGCAGTTCATCGATCTTGCGGTTGGCCGCACTGGTCTGGACGATACCCGGAACATGTTCGGCAAAGCGGATGACCGCCTGATCCATCAGGTTCTTGACCCCGCTCTGGTGGTGGCTGTTCAGCCAGGCCAGCAGCAGGACGCCTTCATTGGTCTTGCCGTGGACGTCGACATGGTGCTCCAAGATGATCTTGTCCTGTGTGAGCGTGCCGGTCTTGTCGGTGCAGAGGACATCCATCGCCCCGAAATTCTGGATGGCATTCAAGCGCTTCACCACGACCTTGCGGCGCGCCATCGCAACCGCGCCCTTGGCGAGGTTGGAAGAGACGATCATCGGCAGCATTTCGGGCGTCAGGCCGACAGCCACCGCAAGCGCATAGAGCAGGGCCTCGACCCAGTCGCCCTTCATCACGCCGTTGATGAGGAAGACGATCGGCACCATCACCATCATGAACCGGATGAGAAGCCAGCTCACGCTGTTGATGCCGCGATCGAAGGCGGTCTGCGCTCGCGAGCCGGAAATGGCCTTGGCAAGCGAGCCGAAATAGGTCCTCGGGCCGGTAGCGACCACGATGGCCGTTGCCGTGCCGCTGACCACATTGGTGCCCATGAAGCAGATGTTGGGCAGATCGAGGAGATCCATCTGGTCATGCGCGACGGCGCCTGCGGATTTCTGCGCCACCGCCCCCAGCGTATCGTATTTCTCGACAGGCAATGCTTCGCCCGTCAGGGCGGCCTGGCTGATGAAAAGATCACGGGATTCAATGAGGCGGATGTCGGCGGGGACCATGTCGCCCGCGGACAGCCGGATGATATCGCCCGCCACCACCTGCGCCATCGGCACTTCGATGAGATCGGGTTTTGTGTTCGGGCTGACCTGGCGGAGCACGGTGGCGGTGGTGCGAACCATCGCCTTGAGAGCCTCAGCCGCCTTGCCTGAGCGATATTCCTGGGCGAAGCGCATGACAGCGCTCGTCACCACCATCAGCAGGATGATTGCGACCTTGGTCGGGTCAGCGTCCTCGCCGGACTGCCAGGGCAGCCAGATATCGGTGAAGGCGCTGATGGCAGCCAGCACCATCAGCACCATGATGAAGGGGTTCTTGAACGTCAGCAGGAACTGGACGAGCGCGTGAGGGCGCTTGTCGTGCGCGACCTCATTGGGGCCGTCCTTGGCCAGGCGTTCAAAGGCCTCCGCCACGGTCAGCCCGTCAAGCCGGCCCTTGAAGTTGGCGAGCGTGGTGTCGATGGCGTTCTGTGCCTCCCGCACGGCGCGCATGGACAGTTTCCTGTCCTCCTTTCGGGCGGCCGGAGGCGCGCCTTTCAGCATCATGTTCATGGTCTTGATCCTCGGTGGTTCTGGGAGATCAGGCTGGGGGACCGCTCCGGGCGAACGCGCAGGTTCGCCCAGCCGCAGCGATCCCGGCGGGTGTCAAAAACGTCTGTCGGGGACAGTCCTCCGCGGATTATCCGGTAGAGAACACGCGCATGACCCCGAAAATCGAAATCGATTTTCGGAAAGGATCATGCGCAAAATCAAAGTGCTAGAGCGACCTTTGCGCGTCCAATAAGGACGCGCGGCGCTCTCGTGTCGTTGCGTCATGGCAATGCTCATGGGCTCATGGCCATGACGTCATGGGTCAGTTCCATGGCCGGGCGTTCTGGCGCAGGGCAAGGATGGCCCCGATGCTTTCAAAACCCGAGAGTTCGGTGCCATCGGCGGCCTGATGTCCGGCAACCGTCCAACGGCATTCAAGCCGCCCCGAAACAGGATTCATCCGCCAGCGTACGGTCGGCTTCGGCACCGCATGCCGATGGATCGGCATACGAATGACAGGAAAGGCTGTTTCGATCGCCGGGTGCCGGTGCAGGCCAAAGCCCCAACGGCCGACAAGTGCCCGCAGGCAACGGTTGGCAAAGGTCTTCATATCTCACCTCATTGACGCGCCACCGCGACGTCAGAGGCGAGACCTGAAACTAGTCTCGACCCGACGGCCGCAGCGGCGTGCTTTCTCGACTACTGTCGCTGGGCATGGTTCCAGGTAACTCATTGTTTTCACGCAATTCCGGACGGAAAGCCGTTGCACGGTTTTCCTGGAATTGCTCGGGGTTCGCGGTAGGCAGCAGCCCTCCCGCTTGACGAGTGACGGCTTACGCCTTGCGCCTGGCCGGCGCCAGTATCTTGGTCGGATGGATCGATATGCTTTGGCATTGCCGGGCTATACCAACGTATATCCGGCGGCGGATGATGCCGGCCCGGGCCGTCAGCCCGGCAATGCCGGATGTCGATGTCTCGACACATTGGTCCCGTTTTGCCACGTTGCCGGCATGGAAAGACTCGGTGTGAAAGACCTGCGGCTGATGCAGGATCTGGCCCAGCAGGTGACGGCCTTGCGGCCAGAACTGCTCAATGCCGATGCGACCGTCGGCGAACTGGCCTGGGTCTGGGGCAAGGATTTCGATGCCCTCGGGCCGTTCTGGTCGCACCGGCTGTGGCTGATCGACGGCAAGGCAGCGGCGTGGGGATGGGTGCATCATCCCTATCGGATTGCGCGCGAGGACGGGACATTTCGCGAAGCCGCGACCGCCAACCTGATCTGGCAGACGCATCCCGATCGACCGGAACTGCTTCACGAAATCCTGGACTGGTATGACGAAGCGGCCGGCGACGTCCATCAACTGCTGACGATACAGTCCGCGGATATGGCGGCGCAGGCCATCGTTCCCGGGCATGGATATGTGTTCGACGCGGAAGCCGGAGCGGACGATGGCTCGTGGGTGCAATTCAACAGGCGCGAACTGCTCGACCTGCCGAACCCGGTATTGCCCGACGGCTTCCGTTTCGTGACGGCGAAAGATGTGTCGCCCGCTGACGCTGTCAAAGCACATCGAGACGCCTGGCAATCATCGAGCTTCAGCGAGGCTGCTTTCGCGCGTGTCCAGCACACCTGGCCGTATCGCGGCGATCTTCACCTGCTTGTCGAGGCGCCGGATGGCACATTGGCCGCCACCGCGATCATCTGGCTGGACGAGGCGACACGGAGCGCCGAAGTCGAACCCGTCGCTACGCACCGGGATTTCCGCCGGCGAGGGCTGGGCACCGCGCTGCAACTCCATGGCATGCACCTGGCGAAGGCCGCCGGTGCCAGGCAAATGCTGGTCGCCTGCGTCGGTGCGCCGGCGCACACTGCCGCACGCAACATGTATTACGGCGTCGGCTTTCGGGCCTTGACCCGCGACCTGCCGCAGATCAAGGCTGCACCTTGATTGCAAGCCAGCGATCAGCCGTTGAGCCCGAGCTCCAGCCGGCGATCCAGGGCGAGGTTGTCGAGAAACGTTTCGTCGTGACTGACAACCAGGATGGCTCCGTCGTAAGCGCGTAGCGCGGCCTCAAGGGCCTCGGTTGCGTCCAGGTCGAGGTGATTGGTCGGTTCATCGAGAAGCAGGAACTGCGGCGGTGTGATGCGGCCCAGCACGCAGGCGAGGCCGGCACACAATCTTTGACCGCCACTGAGGGCGTGGACTCGCTGGAGGGCATCGTCGGCCCGAAAGCGGAAGCGCGCCAGGGCCGCCCGGCATTCGTTCTCAATGGCGTCGGGGTTCAGGCGCAGGAAATTGTCCCGCAGCGATCCGGCTGGATCCAGCAGGTCGACACGCTGGTCAAGCAAGACATAAGGAACGTTGAGCTCGATCCGGCCTTCCCGCGGCTTCAGCCTGCCGGCGATCAGCGAAAGAAGCGTGCTTTTCCCACAGCCATTGGGCCCTGTGATCGCGACGCGTTCAGGCCCCACGACAGACAGCGACAGATTGCGGATCACCGGCTCGGCACGGTCATGTCCTCCGGTTACAGCACTCAGTTTGAGAACCTGCCGGTTCGGAGAGAGGCCTGTCGAGGGGATGTCCATCCGGATCGGTTGCAGGATCTCCACCTCAGCCCGGGCCGATGAGGCAGCTTCCTGGGCCTTGTCGTGCAGCATGTCGCGCAGGCGTGCATTCGTGCTGTCGGAGGCTTCCGATCGCCCTTTTGCGGCGTCGAGCAAGATCTTCGGCTGGTCGCCGCGTGCCCGTGACTTCAGCCCGGCGCCGTCCTTGCGCGCCTTGCGTTCCAGCGCTTGCTGGGCACTGCGCTTTGCCGCGGTGAGTTGTTTCTCGGCATTCGCCAGCCTGCGATCTGCGGCCTGGAGTTCATCGGCCTTGCGCGCCTGGTAGGCGCTGTAGTTTCCACCGTAGCGCGTCACTCCAAGCGTGTTGAGCTCCACGATGGCGTCCATCGCTTCCAGCAATTCGCGGTCGTGGCTGACCACGATCGCGCCGGCTCGCCAGCCGTTCAGGAGATCGATGACAGCCCGGCGCCCTGCGCGATCGAGATTGTTCGTGGGCTCATCGAGCAGCAGGAAATCCGGCTCGTGAAAGATCAGCGCGGCGAGGCTGGCGCGCGTGCGCTGGCCGCCGGACAGGATGGAGAGAGGGATCTCTGGTTCGAGTTCCAAGCCACAGCGGGCAAGTACGGCCTCGATCCTCGTCGGTAACGTCCAGTCCGCCTCGGCCAGTTCTTCGACGCTGGCTTGCCCGGCCGCCGCGCGATCGAGGATCGCCAGCGCGGGTGATACGCCAAACAGGTCGGCGATGGTTTCCCCCGAAGAAGATTGAAGCTCCTGCCGCATCCGCCCGAGCGTCCCGTGAACGCGGATCGTTCCGACTTGCGGTGGAAGCGTCGCCGTGATCAGGCGCAGCAAAGTGGTCTTGCCGGTGCCGTTGCGCCCGACAAGCCCGGTGCGCTCGGGCGCGAAGCTCAAATTGATGTTGTTGAAAAGCGGAACGCCGTCAGGCGTGGACCAGCCGAGGCCGGCAAGCGTAATGGATGCAGACATGGGACACTCGTTGCGTAACCGAAGTGGTGAAGGCAGCGAGGGGGCTGTCACATATCCGCGAAACTCCATTGGTGTTGGCAGGGTGGCTTTGTCCGAGGTCAATTTAGGGGCGGTCGCTGGAAGAACAAGGTCTTTGTGCTGCGAATTCGACGGCATCCCGGCTTAAATCATCGTCCATCGATGCCTATGTGACCGATGCCGCCGATTGCGGTGCCCTCCGGTCCTTCTCGAAAGGCGCGTTGCTTGCACGAACGTTTGCTTGAAATCGACGGCAGCCTGCTTCTGACGCTCGACGCCTTGCTGCGCGATCGCAATGTCACCCACGCCGCTGCGCGGCTCGGCATCACCCAGCCGGCTCTGTCCGCGCGGCTGACCAGGCTGCGGCATGTGCTGGGTGATCCCCTGCTGACGCCGGCGGCGTCCGGGCGTGGCATGACGCCGACACCTCACGCCGCGGCGCTGCAGCCGGAACTGACCAAACTCATCGAACGGCTGCGCGATTTCACCAATGCCGCGCAGGTGTTCGACCCGGCAACAAGCCGCCGCGTGTTTCGCATTGCTGCCACCGACAACCCGGCGGCGATCCTCGCCCCAGACCTGATACCGCATCTCAACGCCGTGGCGCCCAACATCCGTGTCGCACTGGTCCTGCCGGACAAGCCACGCATCGCTGCTTCACTGGAAGAAGGGGAGGTAGACCTCTATCTCGGCCTTGCCGAATGCGTCGCCAACGGCCTGGTCGGCCGCACGCTGTTCGACGAGGAGTTCGTGACGGCGCAGCGCCGTGACCATCCCAGGGGCAAGCGGCCATTCGATCTCGACGAGTTCTGCTCGCTCGATCACCTCCTGATCTCGGCCGATGGCGGCAATTTCACGGGCATGGTCGACGAAGCGCTCGCCGGGTTGGGGCGCGAGCGCCGGGTGACGGTTTCGGTGCAAAGTTATGCGCTGGCGACGCTCGTGCTGATGAACAGCAACTGCATATGCACCCTGCCGCGCCGCTTCCTGCAGCGGTTCACATCGTCGCTTGACCTGTTCGAGCCGCCGCTGGAACTTGCACGGTTCCAGCTGTCGGCATTCTGGCACCAGCGTATGAGCGGAGATTCCGCCCATAGCTGGTTGCGCGAGCAGGTCTTCCTGACTGCCAAGGCGCAAGGCCGGTCGGCGAACTGACCGACGCGAACCGTCTATTGTCCGGCTGTGCCGGTCCGGTTCCGATACTCGACCGGATGCCAGCTGTAGGAACCATTCCCCTCGGCGCGGATATGCCCGACACCGGGAAACTGCAGATGCGGCGCGGCGATGAGCTTGCGTGCGTCGGCGAAGTCGGGAAATACCTTTTTCCGCACCGCAGCTGCCTGTTCCGGTTTGACGTCGTAGACGATGGTGATCGCGGGTTTCGGAAACTGCACCGACTCCACATGGATGATGTCGCCGACGAAGACGATCGATTGTCCCTTGTCCGATACGGTGAAGAAAGCCGTGCCGGGTGTATGTCCCGGGTGGAAGGTCGCGACGATGCCGGGCAGGACGGTTTCGTTGTCGCCAAAGGTCCTGACCTTGCCGGCTTTCATCAATACGCCGACCGTCTTCTCAGCTTCGTCGAAATAGCGCCGGTCGTAACCTGTTCGCCGGGCATTGGCCGGGTCGAGGAAGAAGTCGACGTCGGGTGCCCCGACATGGACGGTTGCATTGGCAAAGGCCGGTTTGCCGTTGTCGACCAGGCCGCCGGTGTGGTCGGTGTGGACATGGGTGATGAGGATATCCGTGATATCCTCCGGCTTGACGCCGATGCTGGCGAGGCTGTCCTGCAGCTTGCCGCCGTAACCCGGCCCGAAAAGCGAGCCGGAGCCCGTGTCGACGAGGATGCGGCGTTCGCCGGCACGCAGCAGATAGACGTTGATGGATGCTTCGACCGGATTGGCCAGGAAGGAACGGTCGAGCAAGCCATCGACCTCGGCCTGCGATGTTCCGGTCAGGAGTTTGTGCAGGTCCTGGGGAACCGTGCCGTCGGAAAGGGCGGTAATCTCGATGTCACCGAGCGGGAAGGAATAAGAATCGGCCGTTTGCCCATAGGCCGCCGTCGGAGGCGCGCTGCTGCCTTCGGTGAAGGCCGGCAGTGTCGTGCCGAAAAGCAGGCCAAGGGCCATGGCGGCGAGAATCGAACGACGGTTCATGAAGAGGTCCTTCTGTTGCGAATGACCTCAGCTAGGCGCAGGCATGCCGGTCTTGAAATCGGAATGCTGGATCGGACCGATAAAGCGCGCTTATACCTTCCGGACCGGTGATGCTTTCCCGGCAAACAAGGCCTGACATACGAAACCTTTCCACATGCCGCTGAAAGTCCGCCACGAAAGATGGCCGGCGTTTTCGGTTCCTTGACGATTGCCGTTTCGGTCGCCATCGCCTAAATAGCGCGCAACCTCCGTTCAATTCGGCTTCCAATCCGTTCGATCCAAGGAAAGCGCGCGTGGCACGCCAGTTCATTTATCACATGTCCGGCCTTTCGAAGGCCTACGGCACCAAGAAGGTGCTGGAGAATGTCCATCTCTCCTTCTATCCCGACGCCAAGATCGGCATTCTCGGCCCTAACGGCGCCGGTAAGTCGACTATCCTCAAGATCATGGCCGGGCTCGACAAGGAGTTCACCGGCGAGGCCTGGCTGGCCGAGGGCGCGACCGTCGGCTACCTGGCGCAGGAGCCGCAGCTCGACCCGAACAAGACGGTGTTCGAGAACATCATGGAAGGCGTCGCCAAGAAGACGGCCATCATCGAGCGCTACAACGAGCTGATGATGAACTATTCCGACGAGACGGCCGATGAGTCGGCCAAGCTCCAGGATGACATGGACCGCCTCAACCTCTGGGACCTGGAACAGCAGGTCGAGATGGCCATGGAAGCGCTGGCCTGCGCACCCAAGGACGCCGACGTGACCAAGCTTTCGGGCGGTGAGCGTCGCCGCGTGGCGCTGTGCAAGCTGCTGCTTTCCGAACCAGACCTGCTGCTGCTCGACGAACCGACCAACCATCTCGACGCCGAGACCACGGCCTGGCTTGAAAAGCACCTGCGCGCCTACAAGGGCGCCGTGCTGCTCATCACCCACGACCGCTACTTCCTCGACAACGTCACCGGCTGGATTCTCGAACTCGATCGCGGCCGTAGCATTCCTTACGAAGGCAATTATACCGCCTATCTGGAAGCCAAGGCCAAGCGTCTGAAGCAGGAAGGCCGTGAGGATGACGCCCGCCAGCGCGCCATCGGGCGCGAGCGCGAGTGGATCCAGTCGTCGCCCAAGGCCCGCCAGACCAAATCCAAGGCGCGTATCCAGGCTTTCGAAAATCTGCTCGAACAGGCCAACAACCGTCGCCCGACCGACACACAGATCGTCATCCCGCATGGCGAACGTCTCGGCAATGTGGTCATCGAAGTCGCCGATCTCGACAAGGGATTCGGTGAACAGCTACTGATCGAAAACCTGACCTTCAAGCTACCACCCGGTGGCATCGTCGGCATCATCGGCCCGAACGGCGCCGGCAAGACGACGCTGTTCAAGATGATCACCGGCCAGGAAAAGCCTGATGCCGGAACCATCCGCATCGGCGAGACGGTCAAGCTCGGTTATGTCGACCAGAGCCGCGACGCGCTCGACCCGAACAAGACCGTCTGGGAAGAGATTTCCGGCGGCGCCGAAGTGGTCAAGCTTGGCAAATTCGAAGCCAACACCCGTGCCTACTGCTCGTCGTTCAATTTCCGCGGCGGCGACCAGCAGCAGAAGGTCGGCAACCTGTCCGGTGGTCAGCGTAACCGCGTGCACCTGGCCAAGATGCTGCGCACCGGCGGCAACGTTTTGCTGCTCGACGAACCGACCAACGACCTCGACACCGAAACGCTGGCGGCGCTCGAAGACGCGCTCGAAAGCTATGCCGGCTGTGCGGTCATCATCAGCCACGATCGTATGTTCCTCGACCGCCTGGCGACGCATATCCTGGCCTTCGAAGGCGACAGCCATGTCGAATGGTTCGAGGGCAACTTCGAGGACTATGAGAAGGACAAGATCCGTCGCCTCGGCCCGGAGGCGGTCAACCCGCACCGGATGACCTACAAGAGACTGACGCGATAAGACGACCGACGCCCCGCCCAAAGCGGGGCGTTTTTCATTCCCTGAGCATTTGCAGCAGGGCAGGATTGCTGGACATGCTCGCCTCTTCATTTTCCGCAGTTCCGGCCGTTATACGATTTCGCTGGAATTGCTCCTGGCTGGAGTTTGCACGATGAAAGACTGGTCGGCTTCGCTCTATCTGAAATTCGAGGACGAGCGCACACGGCCCGCGCGGGATCTGCTCGCGCAGGTTCCGGTCGCGAACCCGCGCAACGTCGTCGACATCGGTTGCGGGCCTGGCAATTCCACCGAGCTCCTGGCTGAGCGCTGGCCGGAAGCGCAGGTGACCGGCTTCGACACGTCGCCCGACATGATCGAGAAGGCGCAGGCACGGCTGCCCAAGCTTTCCTTCGAACTTGCCGATGCGGGGAGCTGGACACCGAACGAGCCGGTCGACGTGATCTTCGCCAACGCGGTGTTCCAGTGGCTGCCGGAGCACCCGGCCGTGTTGCAACGCCTGCTCGGCCTGCTGGCCCCAGGCGGCGCGCTGGCAGTCCAGATGCCCGACAACATGGAGGAGCCGACGCACCGGCTGATGCGTGAAACCGCGGCCTCGATGCCCTTCGCGGAAAAGCTCGCCAAAGCGGCGCGCGCGCCGCTGCCTCCGGTCTCGTTCTATTACGACAGGTTGAAGCCGCACGCGGCCAGGCTGGATATCTGGCACACGGTCTACAATCACCCGCTGGCCAATGCGGTAGCGATCGTCGAATGGGTGAAGTCGACCGGTTTGAAGCCGTTTCTCGATCCGCTGGACGAGGCGGAAAAGAGCCAATTCCTCGAACATTACACGGCAAAGATCGCGCAGGCTTATCCACAAACGGTGGACGGCAAAGTGCTGCTGCGGTTCCCAAGGCTGTTCATCGTCGCCACGCGCTGAAACGGCGGAAATCGCCGCGCCGCCGCCATTGTCTTGCCGTTTACCAGGCAGACGTAACGTCAACAGCTGTGCGCGAAGCGTGATCAGGAAAGGCTCGCTTCGCAACGGAAGGTAGCGTAAACCGCATAGAAAAGCTGGCCGCGTCACCTCCCAGGATGCCGGCGACAGCGCGGTCCGCAGCCGCCAGGAAACGAGTTGAACATGCATCGCGTCATCATCAGCGGTATAGGCGTCGAAATCCCGGAAGCATCGATCAGCAATGACGAACTGGTCGAGAGCTTCAATGCCTGGGTCGACGCGGAAAACACCAAGCGGGCAGCCACGGGCGCGGAGCCACTGCAGAAATCCGATGCCGATTTCATCGTGCATGCTTCCGGAATCAAGAAACGCCACGTCGTCGAACGCAGCGGTATTCTCGATCCGACGCGGATGGCGCCGCGACTGCCGGCCCGACCGGACGAAGCGCTGTCGCTGCAGGCTGAATTCGGTATCGCTTCCGCGCGCAAGGCGCTGGCGCATGCAGGCGTGGAACCGGACGAAATCGACCTGGTGATCGTCTCGTCCTCGCATCTGCAGCGGCCTTATCCGGCTATCGCCATCGAAATGCAGGAGGCACTCGGAACCAGGGGCGCCGGCTTCGACATGGGGCTTGGCTGTTCTTCCGCGGCGGCGGCACTGCATGTGGCGGTCAATCTCGTGCGTTCGGGCGCGCAGAAGAAGGTGCTGGTGACGACACCGGAGATCATCACCGGCCATCTCAATTTCCGCGACCGCCAGACGCATTTCATCTTCGGTGACGCGTCCGTCTCGATGGTGGTGGAGGCGATCGGCGAGGGCGAGACGCGGCCCGGCCGTTTTGAAGTGCTCGACACCCGGCTGTGGACGCAGATGTCATCCAACATCCGCACCAATCTCGGCTATCTCACCCGCACCGCGCAGGACGATCCTTATATGATCGACCTCGAGGGCAACATGATCAAGCAGGTCGGCAACAAGGTGTTCAAGGAAGTCACCGTGGCAGGCCACAAGTTCATCGTCGAATTCCTGGCCGAGCACGGACTGACGCCGCATGGAATCCGCCGTTTCTGGCTGCACCAGGCCAATGCGCGCATGAACGCGATGATCCTGAAGCTGGCCTTCGGCCACGAAGTCGGGCACGACCGGGCTCCGATGGTGCTCGAGCGACTGGGCAATACCGCCGGCGCCGGCGCTATCATCGCGCTCAGTGAAAATCATGCCGACATGAAGCCGGGCGATTTCGGACTCCTGTGCGCCTTCGGAGCGGGCTATTCCATCGGTGGCGCGCTTTTGAAGATGTCATAGGCGCGTCCCCATCGGTCCATCGACGCTTTCGGCTGGACCATCCAGGGGCATTGCGGCAGGTTGCGCCTCCGAAAATGTCGCGGACAGGTAGACCATGCTCGACACACAGCCTGAAATCGTACCGGGGAAGAAACTCAGCGCGAAAGTCGCCGCTCTCTACGCCGCGCCATCCGATGCGTTTCAGACCAAGGCCGTGCAACGATTGGAACTCGGCTTCGACGGTATTCCCGGTGATTTTCACGGCGGTCAGACGCGGCGCTCGGGCGGCCGCGAACCCTGGTATCCACGCGGCACCGAGATCCGCAATGAGCGGCAGGTGTCGATCGTCGCTTTCGATGAACTGGCCGTGGTCGCGGAGCGGATGGGACTTGCCGAGATCAAGCCCGAATGGATCGGCGCGAATCTGGTGATCGACGGGCTGCCGAACCTGTCGATGCTGCCTTCCGCCACGTTGCTGTTCTTCGCGGGTGGGGTGACCTTGAAGGTCGATGCGCAGAACGGCCCATGCCGTCTTTCCGGCCGGTCGATCGCCGAAAATGCCGGCATGGCGGATCAGGATGCCGGCTCGCTTCTGTTCCCCAAGGTGGCGAAGCGCCTGCGTGGCCTGGTCGCCTGGGTGGAAAAGCCGGGCGTGATCGAAGTCGACGAGGCAGTTTCGGTGCGAATTCCCGAGCAGTGGATCTATCAGGCTTGAGGACGACGGTCCTCAGCTGCGTGCAACTGGTGAAAGGCCAACGCTGCGAGGGCAAGCACGCTGACCAACATGACGGTGTTGACCGCGTATTTCACCGTGAGCGCAGGATCGCCGGCCGGCAGAATGGCAAAGGACGTCAGCGCGTAGGCAAGGAGGGCTGCGGCCGCCATGCCAAGAACGTGGAGGCTTTTCCACGCCGTGCGCCTCGACCACACCGCAACCAGAATCGCGCAGCCGACAAAAGCGAGCAGCGAGGCCGAAACGCCGAACCAGTCTGGTGAAGAGAAGATGTGCAGGGCACATATGGCGAGAACAAAGAGGGCGATCAGCCATGGCGCCGGCACGTAGCCGGTGCGTTTGCCGGTGAAGACGGGCGCGAGAAGAGCGGCGATGCCAAGGAGCAGGGCGCAGGCGGTCGTTGCGACCAGCTGCGCCTTCGTTGCCATGAAACCGGTGACCCTGAAAAGGTCGTCGAAGACGACGGCCGCGGCAGTCAGATAGAACGATACCATCAGGAGAATACCGATGCGTCCGAGCCACGGGCGGTCGGCTATGCGCGGTACGCAGCATTCCACCACCGCGATCGGCGCGGCGAAACTCCAGATGATGTGGGTGCTGATGAAATCCAGGGTCAGATTGGCGCTAATGCCGAGCCGGCCGAGCCAGGTCGGCAGTCTTTCCGTGTCCCAATAAGGGATGTTCAGGTCGACTCCGTAGTGTGGGTTGAGCAGGCTCTGGTCGATCAGCCCGGCCTGGATCAAGCCGAACGCCGCGGCAAGCAGCAGCATGGTCGGCCAGCCGCGTCCGGTGCGCCGCGCAATTTCGCGGATGAGCAGCGCTACCGAACCATACAGAGGGGCGAGAATGAGCAGCCCCCGGGCCATCTCCAGCGGATGATATGTGCTCTCGGCGTAGCCAACCAGATACTCGGCGGAGATGGGCGAAAGCAGGAACAGGCCGATCACCGGCAGCAGACGCCGATTGAGCGCTGGCTTCGACAAGACCGTCACCGCGGAGGACATCTGAAAACCCTTGGCCAATAATGGAGTATATGCTCTATTAATGGGCGAGATGTTGAAAACAGTCAAGCACCCGAGATCAACCGATGCGGACCGTCGATCCTGAAAAACATGCGCGCAAGCGCGCCGACATCCTTGCGGCGGCCGCCGAGGAATTCGCCGCCAAGGGCGTGGACGGTACTTCGACAGCCGCGATCTGCCGGCGCGCGGGTATCGGTTCAGGCACGTTGTTTCACTATTTTCCGACCAAGCTCGACATTGTGCATGGCCTGTTCGGCGATGCTTTCGAGCGTATGGCCGCCGTTTATCGGGAAGTCGAGGCGGCAGACGAGCCGCAAGCAGGGCTCAACCTCATCCTGCAACATCTGTTCAACGATCTCGCCAATCCGCTGGCGCCGGGGCTCATGGCCGCAGCGCTGCTGCAAATCGGCCGCGACGAAGCGTTTGCGCGGATGTTCAGCGAGGACGAGGAGCGAGCCCGGCATACGCTGACCATCCTTCTGGAACGGATGACCGATCGCGGTACCCGGCTCGTGTTTCCGCCACAGCGAGCCGCCGCCTGGATCCAGCATCTCCTCGACGCCAGCTTTCTCGCTTCAGGCAATGCAGGGTTCGACGCCGCGAGACAGACGGCGGAGCTGCGCATGATGATCGGCTGGCTGGTCGGCGCAGCGACGTCGGGGGGCGACGCGATTCAGCCTGGATAGGTCACCGGGGTCGACCAGGCCGGGTCTTCGTGCTTGTCCCAATAAAGCTTTGCCAAACGGCTGGTGACCGGGCCGACCTTGCCGTCGCCGACAGGGATGCCGTCGATCAGCGTCACCGGCATGATGCCGCCGGCGGTTGAGGTGATGAAGACCTCGTCGGCGCCCTTGAGGGCGGCGACACTGACGTCAATTGCCGCGCAATCAAGGCCGATTTCGCGTGAGAGATCGAAAACCGTACGCCGCGTTATGCCGGCCAGCACGCCGACGGCGGGCGTCGACAGCTTGCCTTCCCTGACCGCAAAGACGTTGAAGCCCGGGCCTTCGGCGACATTGCCATTGAAGTCGAGGAGCAGGGCAGTCTCCGCCTCGCGGTCATAAGCATCGTAGAGGCCGCGCACCAGATCGAGCCAGTGATAGTTCTTGATCTCCGGATCGACCGATGCAGGCGGAATGCGGATGCGGTCGCTGATGGCGACGTGCAGGCCGCGCTCGCGCTGTTCGGCATTGGCGACGGAACCGAACGGCACGGCAAAGGCCATGAAGCGGTTGATGGCATCGCGCGGATCACGGCTGAAGGTCGGCGAGGTGCCGCGCGTGCAAAGCATCTCGATATAGGAGGCCTGGTGGCCGGAGAGGGCCACGCAATTGTGCAGGATTTCGGTCAGCTGTTGACGGCTGTACGGGATCGACATGCGCAGCCGTTCCAGGCTGCGGAAGAAACGATCGATATGCAGATCAAGGCGGAAGAAGCGTCCGTTCCAGACATGGACGGTGTCGTAGGTCGCGTCCGAATGCAGGAAACCCCAGTCGAGAACCGAGACCTTCGCTTGCGACATCGGCAGATATTGCCCGTCCAGGAAAGCGACGCCGGCTGGATAGCCGTGCGGGTCGACGTGCCGGCTTTCGAGAACGGGCAGGGCGGTGACGGTCTGGTCCATGGTCTCTCCTCCGACGACGGCATCTTCCGACGGAGAGTGCCGGCACACGATGCGCCATTTCCACCAAAATGGCGGTCCACACAGGCTCGATGCCGTCAAAACGATGGGGTTGCTGAAACGGAACGATCAGCGCAACAGCCGTTTCAAATCCGCCGCCGGCATGGCCGAGACGTTTCACCGATCGTCCTTCTTTGACGCCCTTCGCCCCGGCCATGGCTTAGGCTGGCCCTGCAGACATGGAGGCCGTCGATGGCAGTAAGGGAAGTGGTTCTGCTCGGCGATGAGCGGTTGCGGCAGGTTGCGAGAACAGTCGACCTGGCTGAGAGCAGTTGGCGGCAGGACGCCAACGACCTTGCCGATACGCTGGCCGACCTGAAGGCTCGCCTCGGTTTCGGCCGCGGGCTTGCCGGGCCGCAGATCGGATCACCCTGGCGATTAATCGCCTTCGACTGCCGGTTGGGCCGGCTTGTCGCCGTCAATCCGCGGATCACCTGGCGTTCGGACGAAGCCTTCTCCGTGCTGGATGACTGCTTCAGCATCCCTGGACGGAAAGTGCCGGTGACACGCAGCCGTTCGGTGTCGTTCGACTATCTGGATCTCGACGGCCAACCACACATCCACGAGCGGCTTGAATCCGACCTTGCCGAGCTGGTGCAACATGAAGTGGACCATCTCGACGGCGTGCTGATGGTGGACCGGGCTGAATCGGAAGGCGCCAAATAGCGCGCCCGGAGTTGACAGGTGAGCGAGTGCGACATAGTTGAGTGGCATTAGCCAGTTTTACTGGCCGTAAGCGTTAACGTCACCCAACGCGCAAGATCGAACGGCTCTCCGCCGCGATCTGCGCGGCTGTGTCCAGCAGATCAAGGCCAGGAGCTTTGAGAGGACACAGATGAATATCCAGACCCCTCCAGACATTGTTGCGGCTGCGCCGCATATCGAACGCGTGCGCTTCGAACTCAGGCGTCGCTCGCTTCGGGTCGAGCGCAGCATCAGGCTGACGCCCGGCATGCTGCGCCTCGTCTTTTCCGGAGAAGACCTGCACGACTTCGCAAGCCTCGCCCCCGACGACCACATCAAGATCTTCGTGCCGACGCCTTCCGGCGAGATCGTGGCGCGATCCTATACGCCGCGTTTCTGCGATGCAGAGGCGCGTCTGCTGGCGATCGATTTCGCGCTCCACGATGCCGGCCCGGCAACGAAATGGGCGATCGATGCCCGGCCGGGCGACCGGCTCGAGATCGGCGGCCCGAAAGGTTCGACGATCGTTTCGCCGGAGATCCGTCACTGGCTTCTGATCGGCGACGAGACGGCGCTTCCGGCCATTGCCCGTCGCATCGAGGAAGCTCGTGAGGGCGCCCGCATCACCAGCATCGTCGCCGTGACCGGCCCGCAGGAGCATCTGGTTTTCGACACGCGCGCCGACCTGCTCACGCTGTGGGCGCACCGTTCGATTTCGGACAGCAGCGATCCCGGCACGCTGCTGGCGATCCTGAAGACGATCGGCCTGTTGCCGGGCACATTCGTGTGGATCGCGGCCGAAGCGCTGGTGACGAGGGCGATCCGCAAATATCTCGTCCAGGAGCGGGGTCATCCGCTGAGCTGGATGAAAGCCTCCGGTTATTGGGTCATGGGACAAGCGGATGCCCATGAAAAGTTCGACTGAACGCTCCGAAAAGACCTGTCGTGGTTTCGCCCGTAGAGCGTTTCCGTTTTTCACGGAAACGCGGAAACGCTCTAAGTTTTTGTTTTAGCCGCATTTTTGTAACGCCAAGTGATCCCGCTTGGCTACAAAATGCTCTAACCGCGACAGGAAGCCATGGCGGCTCGCTCTTCATGCGAAGGGCGGGCGCCTGGAGCATTTCGGGCGAAAACAGGATCGCCTTCAATACTTCCTGTTTTGACGCAATTCCCGACGCAAGACCGCAGCGCACTTTTGCTGGAATTGCTCTAGACAGCGACGCGTGGCTCGAACTTCACGCGGTCGAGCATGATCATGGAGCGGAACTTGCGGATGTTGGGATTGGCGTAGAGCCGCTGCCTGGTGAAGGCCTCGAACGCCGCGACATCTTCCACGACCACCATGACCACGAAATCAGCGTCGCCGGTGACCATGTAGCACTGCGTCACTTCGGGAGCGCTGCGCATCTCGCGCTTGAAGGCGTCGATCAGGTCAAGCCGTTCGCTCTCCAGTTCGACGTTGACAACCGCGGTCAGCGACCTGCCGACGGCCTGCGGGTCGATCAAGGCGATGTCGGCAAGGATGATGCCTTCCTGCCTCAGCCGGCGCACCCTGCGCATGCATGAGGCAGCAGAGGACGCGACACGCTCCGCGAGTTCCGCGAAGGAGAGGCGGTTGTTGTCCTGAAGTGCCGCCAGGATACGGCGGTCGAGATCGTCCAGCGGCATGCGAGGCGTGTCCTTGGCCATTGCGTCTCCCTGTCGCCGAAGGCGTTTCAGCGCTCGGTCAGAAGATGTTTGATGAACAGGTTGAACAGTTCCGTCTGACTGGAGATATCAAGCTTGGCGTAGATGTTCTTGCGGTGGATCTTCACCGTGCCTTCGGCGATGCCGAGGAGGCGGCCGATCGAGATGGATGAATGGCCGCGCAGCACCAGGCTGACGATGGTCTGTTCGCGCCGGGTCAGCCGCGACGGCGCGAAAGTGGCGAAGGCCCGCTCGACATCGTCGGCATCCTGCGGCTGGCCGGCTTCAGGCATCGCCTCCGGCGCCAGCTGTTCCCAGTGCCGGCTGATCAGCATCGTCACGAGCGCCGCGGTCTGCTGCAGGCGCTCGAAATCGGCGGCCGAGAAGGTGACGCTGGAGTTCGCGCGCAGCAGCGAATAGGCGAGATAGAAGCCGGGCTGCAACGGCGCCAGGAAAACGATCTCTTCACTGAGCGAGCCGGTCTCCATCGAGATACAGGGATGGACGTCGGGAGAATTGTAGTACTCGGCCTCGAAGAAGGCGTCCGGAGCCAGGTCGGCCAGCCGGTGCAGGCCTTTTGGCGCGCGACGCAGGCATGCGGAATAGACGGCATCGAGCAGGTAGGTGCCGTCGAGATAGTTGCGCATGATCTGCTGGGAGGAGACCTCGCCTAGCCCGTCATGCAGCAGATGAGGGCGGTCGCGTCCGGGGTAGGCGAAGATACAGGACAGGTCGAAGGGCGTGACCGCACGCAGTGCCGCATCCAGCCGTTCGGGGAAGCCCGGCTTGCCGAGATGCGCCACCAGTTCCGGCGTCGCGGCATGCCAGGCCGCAAGCGCTGTCTGATCGTTCATTGCCCCTCCCTGTCCGACGGATGGTGAGCCTGGATTGTCCGGTCCCGTCTGAAATGCGTCCGTTGCGCCGTCCAAACCGGCGGAGGCGACCTTAGCCGAGTCGCGAGAGGCGACTTTATCGACGATCGGACGAACTTCGAAATCACGACACCTTCTATCCCTCAAGCCATATCCCTTTGGGGATATTCCGCCTCGAGCACGGCGCTGAAACTATGCCGGATAACCATGGGAGGGCCAGCATCGATCGATCGCGATCGGTGGCGACCCTCTTTGAAGGAGGGGACAGGGATGAGCAGGAATTCGGACGGCCGGACAGCCGGCGTCACATATCAGAGAGTAGACCAGAGTTATTTCGAGCAACGGCAGCTGCAACGGCATGCCGGACTGTTCTCGCTCTGGATGATGGGCGTCGGCGCGGTGATCGCCGGCGAGTATTCGGGCTGGAACATCGGCTTCTCGCAAGGCGGCTTCGGCGGCCTGCTGCTGGCCGCGCTGATCATCGGCTTCATGTATATCTGCCTGTGCTGTTCCATCGGCGAGATGAGCGCCGCGCTGCCGCATACCGGCGGGGCCTATTCCTTCTCGCGCACGGCGCTCGGGCCATGGGGCGGATTCACCACGGGTCTCGCCGAGAACATCGAATTCGTGCTGGCGCCGGCCGCCAACATGTTCTTCATGAGCTCCTACCTGGCGGCCATATTCGGCACGCCGGAAAGCGTGCTGCCGCTGTGGTGGGTCGGCGGTTATGTCGTGATGCTGGCGATGTCGCTGCGCGGGCTCGAGCTTTCGATGCGGGTCGTGATCTATGTGACCGTCGCGGCGATCGTGGTGCTTCTGTTCTTCTTCGTCGTCGCCATCCCGCATCTGGATTTCACGCGCTATGCGCTGAACATCGCGGCCGGGCCGCAGGGGTCGACCTTGCTGCCGGAAGGCAATGGCGAATGGCTGCCCTTCGGCTTCACCGGCGTGATGCTGTCGCTGCCCTTCGCGGTCTACATGTTCCTGGCCGTCGAACAGCTGCCGCTGACCGCCGAGGAAGCCAAGAACCCGACGCGCGACATGCCGCGGGCGCTGATCCTGTCGATCCTGACCCTGGCGGCGCTGGCGCTCGGCGTGCTGTTCTTCAGCGCTTCCATCCCGCAAGGCGCCCACGCCATGGGCTCTTCGGGCGAACCGCTGCTCGACGGCTTCCGCACCATTTTCGGTGACGGCTGGGCGAAGCTCCTGGCCTCGGTCGCAGTGCTGGGGCTGGCCGCTTCCTTCTTCGCCGGCTCGTTTGCCTCGGGTCGCAACATCTACTCGCTGTCGCGCGCCGGCTATCTGCCGACGGCGCTGTCGGTGACCAATGCCCGCACCAAGACGCCCAACATCGCGCTTGCCGCCGGCTCGGCGCTCGCGCTGTTCATGCTGCTGCTTGTGTGGTTCCTGGGCGGCCGGCACAATGTCGCTTTCATGGGCGGGTTCCTGGTCTCGATGATCGTGTTTGCCGGCATGGTGTCCTATGTGATGCAGAGCATCGCGTTTCTGCGGCTGCGCAAGCTCTATGCGGCGATCGAACGGCCGTTCGTCAGCCCGTTCGGCCGGTTCGGCGCCTATGCCACGATCCTGATCTGCCTGATCACGCTCGGCTACCAGTTCTTCGATCCGCTCTATCGCTGGGCAGCGATAGCGGCGGCGGCCTGGTATGCCATCGGGCTCGCCTATTTCGGCTTTTACCGCCGGCATCGCCTCGTGCTGTCGCCCGAGGAGGAGTTTGCCGTATCCGGCGGCATGCGCGGTCATCCGGCGGAGTGAAGCCCGGGGCAGGCCGGCAAACAAAACAACAGCAAGGACAAGAGCATGACTGGAAGATTGCAAGGTAAGGTGGCGATCGTCTCGGGCGGGGCGACCGGCATGGGCGGGGCTGCGTCGAAGCTGTTCGCGGCGGAGGGTGCGAAGGTGGCGATCGTCGACCGCAACGCGGAAGCTTCGGCGGCGACCGTCGCCGAAATCGAGGCCGCCGGCGGCACGGCTGCCTATTTCGTTGCCGACGTGTCGGACGAAGCCGAGGTCGCGGCGGCGGTGAAGGCTGCCGCCGAGACCTTCGGACCGGCGACGGTGCTGTTCAATCATGCCGGCACCATCGTCATCAAGCCGTTCCTGGAAACCACGGTGACGGAATGGGACTGGCTGCACGCGGTCAACGTGCGGTCGATGTTCCTGATGACGCGTGCCGTGCTGCCGGGCATGATTGCCGCCGGCGGCGGTTCGATCGTCTGCACCTCGTCGATCTCGGCGGTGGCGGCAACGCCGATGGAGGTGCTTTACGACACCACCAAGGGCGCCTGCCACATGTTCGCACGGGCGATCGCCGTCGAGTTCCGCGACCGCAACATCCGCTGCAACGCGGTCTGCCCTGGCTTCATCCGCACGCCGCACGGCCTGCGCGAGGTGGCGGAGCTGCAGAGCCACGGCGTCGACGTCTCGGAAGCCGCGATCGCTGCCCAGCAGGGCCGCATCGGCGAACCGGAGGAGGTGGCCAAGGCCGCGCTGTTCCTGGCCAGCGACGAATCGAGCTTCGTCAACGGCGCGCATCTGTTCGTCGACAACGCCTTCACGGCGATCTGAAGCGGCTGGAGCAACTCCAAAGAGTTAGAGCGTTCCCGCGTTTCCCAGAGCGTTTCCGTCTTTCACGGAAACGCGGAAACGCTCTAAGTTTTGTTTTCGCAGCATTTTTATAACGCCAAGTGATTCCACTTGGCTACAAAATGCTCTGGCGGAAACGCTCTAGTCTTCGTCGTCGTCCGGGTCGAGCAGGCGGGTGGCGCGCCAGCGCGTCAGCACCTCATTGGTCTGGTCAACGACGAAGAAGCGCGCGGAATCGCGGTCGTATCCTTCCGACAGCAGCTTTTCGTAGTCGGTGTGCTGGTGGCGGACATGGGCGATGGTTGCCAGCCATACCGCTATGCCCGGCGGCAGCGTCTTCATATGCACGGCGCCGGCATCGGTGCGGATGCGCTCCATGTCGGCATAGGGCGCCAGCGGCAGCAGCGCCGTGAGCGCCTTGGCGATGGCGCGGCGGCGGCCTGTCGGGCCGCTCATCTGTCGTTCCGATCCGGCATGAGCGCGTCAGCCAGGACATCGACCGATGGGAAATAGGGCTTGATGTCGATGACCGGCGTGCCGTCGAGCGCGTCTATGGCGTCGAGCTCGATCCGGCCGGTTGTGATGTCGAACGACATCAGCCGCGCCGAATGCAAGCCGACCGGGTTTGGCCTGGCCGGAGAACGCAGACCAAAAACACCTTTGGCTTCAGTCGCATGGCGCGGTTTCTGCACAATCAGATTCCGCGGCGCATGGTGCATCCATGTCAGGACGTGGATGTGCGTGACGCGCTCCAGCCCTGCCAGGCCCGGGCGGTAGGCTTCATCGATGAGAAGCGAGGCAGCCTGACCGGTCTCACGCGCGGCGCGCATGTTCTTGGGGCAGTTCTCACGCTCGACCCAGGGCGACAGCACACGGCCGATGAAGACGAGGTGGCCATCGGACGCCTGTTTCGCCGGATCCTGCTCCAGCACCTCCTCGCCGCCACGCATCTCGAACATCGTTTGTTTCTCCGCGCAAAAGGGCTGCGCCATTTTCTGTTCGCCCAACGACATTCGCAATTGCGCCGACACCGAATTTGACATAAACATATGTTTATATCTTTTCTGGGATGCCGCCAATGCATGTCGCACTCGACACGATGGTAGATACATTGAAGGCCGCTGCCGAATCCAGCCGGCTGCGTATCCTCGCGCTGCTGGCGCGCGGCGACCTGACGGTCTCGGACCTGACCGAGATCCTGAGCCAGTCGCAGCCGCGCGTGTCGCGCCATCTCAAGCTGCTGCTGGAGGCCGGACTGATCGGCCGCTACCAGGAGGGCTCGTGGGCGTTCTTCCGGCTGTCGGATCTCGACAATGCGCGCGACTTCGTGCTGCGCCTGATCGCCGGCATCCGCGGCGATGACCCGCAGATCGAACGCGATCTCGAGCGGCTGGCGACGGTCAAGCGCAAACGGCAGGACCGCGCCGCCGAATATTTCTCGACCAATGCGGCAAGCTGGGACGAGATCCGTTCGCTGCACGTGCCGGAGCGGGCGGTCGAAGCCGCACTGCTCAAGCTGGTCGGCAAGCGGCCGTTCCAGTCGATGCTCGATCTCGGCACCGGAACCGGCCGCCTGCTGGAGATCTTCGCGCCGCTATACCGGCGTGGCGTCGGCATCGACATGTCGCGCGAGATGCTGGCGGTGGCGCGCGCCAATCTCGACCAGGCCGGCATTGCCCACGCACAGGTGCGTCAGGGCGACATCTTCTCCCCGCCGGTGGAACGCGATTCCTTCGACCTGATCACCATCCACCAGGTGCTGCATTATCTTGATGACCCGGCGCCGGCCATTCGCTCCGCGGCGCGGCTGCTGCGGCCTTCCGGCCGCTTGATCATCGTCGATTTCGCGGCGCACACGCTGGAGTTCCTGCGCGACGAGCATGCGCATCAGCGTCTCGGCTTTTCCGACAGGCAGATCGCCGACTGGTTCGCCGAGGCTGGCCTCGACCTCGAGGAAAGCCAGGACTTCGAGCCGCGCGGCGGCTCCGATGCCAAGCTCACCGTCAAGCTGTGGCTGGGCCGCGACCGTCGCCTGCTGATCGCCGACCCCAATCCTGAACCCCAGTCCGTGCGGGAAATTGCCTGATGAACCAGTTCCGTTTTTCCCGCCGTCCCGACATCGGCGACAAGGTCAGGGTGTCGTTCGAATTCTTCCCGCCGAAGACCGACGAGATGGAGGCCAAGCTGTGGGACACGGTGAAGCGGCTGGAGCCGCTGCGGCCGAACTTCGTTTCCGTCACCTACGGCGCCGGCGGCTCGACGCGTGAGCGCACGGCGCGTACCGTGCGCCGCATCCTCAACGAAACCGGCATTCCGGCGGCGGCGCATCTGACCTGCGTCGGCGCGACGCGCGAGGAAGTGGATGCGGTGATCCGCGACTACTTCGCCACCGGCATCAAGCGTTTCGTGGCGCTGCGCGGCGATCCGGCCTCCGGTGTCGGCCAGGCCTATGCGCCGCATCCCGGCGGTTACCAGAACGGTGCCGAGCTGGTGAGTGGGCTGAAGGCGATCGCCGATTTCGACATCTCCGTTGCCGCCTATCCGGAAAAGCATCCGGAAAGCCCGGACTTCGCCACCGATATCGAGATGCTGAAGCGCAAGGTGGACAATGGCGCCAAGCGCGCGATCACCCAATTCTTCTTCGACAACGATCTCTACGAACGTTACGTCGAGCGGGTGCGCCGCGCCGGCATCTACATCCCGATCGTGCCGGGCATTCAGCCGGTGCATAATTTCCGCCAGGTGGCGAACTTCGCTTCGCGTGCCGGAGCGCATGTGCCGGCATGGCTGGCCGAGCGCTTCGAAGGGCTGGACAACGATCCGCAGACGCACATGCTGGTCGCATCCGCCGTGGCGGCCGAACAGGTGCTCGACCTTGTCGAGCGCGGGGTCGGCGACTTCCATTTCTACACGATGAACCGTGCCGATCTTGTCTTCGCCATCTGCCACATGATCGGCATCCGTGCACATCCGACCGCGCCGGAAGTGCCGGACAGCCAGTCGAAGACAGGTTCGGCTGCGGCTTGACGAGGCTGCTAATCGCCAGCCGGTAATCTGCTGACGCTCGCATTGCTCTCGGCCAATGCGATCGTCTGCTCGATGCGGCGGCGGCGCGCCTCCGGCTGGGCTGCCTTTTCGATCCAGCTCAGGATGAGTGCCTTGGAAGGCGAAGGCAGCCGCTCGAAATTGCGATAGGCGATGCGGTTTTCGTCGAATTCCTGCTGCAGGTCCGCTGGCAGGCCGACCGGTTTCGCGTCCACCGAGGGTTCCCATGTGCCGGCGCTTCTGGCGCGCCGGATCGCGGCAAGGCCGGCATCACGCATGCGACCATGATCGATCAGTTTTTCCGCCCGCTCGCGGTTGATGCGATCCCAGGCGCTGTCGGACGAACGGGGCCGGAAGGTGAGGTAGAAGCTGTCATTGTCGCGTCTTGCCGCTTGCCCATCGGCCCAGCCATAGCAGAGCGCGTCTTCGATCGCTTCGTGGAAGTGAACGCCCGGTGTTTCGCTGGTCTTGTGGTGGATGACCAGTCGCGCGCCGTTGACCGTGCCGCCGTTTTCTTCCAGCCAGTCCCGCCATTCCTTGCGGCTGGTGGGGGAAAGCGTCTGCACGTCTTTTCGGGCACTGGATTCGTCGATCCGCATCGCTCGTTATCCTGATCCCGGTCCCGCGACGACTATAGGCTGGCGCTTGTGCGAATGCAAAAGCCCGGAACAGAAAAAGGCCGGGTTTCCCCGGCCTTTTCAATGATTTGAACTATAAGGTGCTGCCTTCCCCCGCTGCTGCGGCCTTATGGAAGAACGCCCACAATGAGGGCGCCGATGAACGCAAATGCAGCACAAATCATCAGTGCATTGAGTGGCCTTGTTAGTCCCATGACATAGCCTCCTCTTTGGAAAACTATGAACCGAGTCTAGAGGCATTTCGGTCACACACAAGGACAAAATGTGCTGCAATGCGACAAGGCTTTAGAAAATCCGACCTCACTTCCGACGCTATGCCTTGAATTCCTTGGCGAAATGCAGACGCGCCGGCTGTGCATAAATTGTGGCCGAAAGGTGTCTGCGGCTCACGGAAAACAGGCGATATGGAGGAGGATCTCCTGCGCTGCTGCACTGCGAAAAGCATGCGCCGAAATCATGCAGTTTCTTCGTCCCGTCTTCTCAGCTTTTCAGGACCGTCTGCCGCCGGCGCGCGAAAAGGCGCCCGTCGATGGTGACCAGTCCAAGGCCGATCAGAAGCATGCCGAAAAGCTCGAACATTTCGATGTGCTCGCCGAGGAATGCAATGCCAAGCAGGATCGCGCTGACCGGTACGATCAGCGTCACCAGCGAGGCGTTGGTGGCGCCTGCCGAGGCCACCAGGTTGAAATAGAGAATATAGGCGAAGGCGGTCGAAAGCAGCGCCAGCCCGAACACCGCCGTCCAGACAGGCATGCTGGCCGAGAACAGGCCGGCGGCGCCTGTGGTCGAGAGAATGACGGGGATCATGATGATGGTCGAGGCGGTCAGCTGACCGGTTGCCAGCACCGGGGGCGGGACGCCCTTCAATCGCCGCGCCACCATCAGCGCGAAGGCATAGGACAGCGAAGCGCCGATCAGCGCGAATTTCGGCCACACCGGTCCGCCGAGACCGGCAAACACGCCGGGGCCGACCATGACAGCGGTACCGGCGATGCCGAGGCCAATGCCTGCAAGCTTGTTCCAGGACAGCTTCTCGTCGGCGGTCATGGCATTGGCGACGATCAACGTCCAGAACGGTGTCGTCGCATTCAGCACCGAGGCGATGCCGGCGCCGAGTTCGGTCTGGCCTGCGAAAATCAGCGAGAACGGGATGACGTTGTTGGTGAGCGCCAACAGGAAGAACAGGCCGAGATGCGGCAGCGCCAGTTTGAACGACGGCCCTCGCAGCAGCAGATAGATGTGCAGCGCAACCGCCGCGATCGCGACACGAAACAGCACCAGGACGAGGGGATGCATCTCCGCCACCGCGATACGGGCGAAGAAGAAGGAGCCGCCCCAGATCGCACCGAGCAGCAGAAGTTGCCCCCAATCCTTGAGGTCCATCGGACCGGTCTGGACGGGTTGGGTAGCGGTGCTCATAGCGATTCGTGCCCCGTGTGTGCTGCTTTGCTGCGTGGCGAGACTAGCTGCTTGCCGGCCCTTCGCCACCCGAAACCTGTCGGCGCAACTGAGGTTCCTGACAGTCATACCGGTCGGTTCACCGGCGAAACGAATGGACACGTTCCTGTTTTCTTTCCCGGCTAGTGAGGTTTAACTGAGCATACCGAGAAAGGGATTCGCCTCATGCAGCGATTCGAAAATGCCCGCGAGGCAGCTCTCGCTCTCCGGCCCGACGATCCGGTTTATTGCTTTCGCCCGCAGGTGCTGAAGGCCGATGCGCTTCAGTTCATGGAGATGTTTCCCGGCAAGACCGCCTATGCGGTGAAGACCAATGGGGAACAGATCGTCCTGAAGGCGCTGGCAGAGGCTGGCGTCACCGCCTTCGATGTGGCTTCCCCCGGCGAATTCGCTGCCGTGCGGGCCGTCTCACCGGATGCAGAGATGCTTTACATGCATCCGATCAAGGCGCAGTCGGACATCAAGCTGGCGCTGGAAAAATACGGCATCCGCGTCATCGCCATCGATCATGAGGACGAGATCACCAAGCTGACGCGCGTGGTGCGCGCACTCGATATCGACCCCGGGGCGATCACCGTTTTCGTGCGCGTGCAGACCAAGGGTCATGCTGCCTACGAGCTGTCGAAGAAGTTCGGGGCTGGTCCCGCCAATGCGGTGGAACTGGCGGAGCGGCTGGCGCGCACCGGCTACAAGGTCGGGCTGTGTTTCCATGTCGGCAGTCAGATCGAGGATCCCGATACCTACGAGCGGGCCCTTGCTTCGGCCGACTGGGTGCGAAACCGGCTTTCCTTCGATCTGGCCGGCCTTGACGTCGGCGGGGGCTTCCCAGCCGAATACGGTCACGACCCCAACCGCAAGCATGTCGAAATGCCGTCGCTCGGCCAGATCATGTCCAGGCTCTCCGGCGATCTCAGGGAATACGGCTTCGACCAGATGCCGCTGGTCGCAGAGCCCGGCCGGGTGATCGTCGCACGCTGCCTTTCGTTGATCGTGCGTGTGCTGCTGCGCAAGGGCAGGCGGCTCTACATCAATGACGGCATCTGGGCTTCGCTGTCGGATTCCTGGACCGGCAAGATCACTTTGCCGGCGCGCTTCATCCCCGATTCGGCGATCCGCTCGCGCAATGGTTCGGAAAAGAACATCGTGCCGTTCAAGGTGTGCGGGGCGACCTGTGATTCCGTCGACATCCTGTCACGACCGTTCTGGCTGCCGGAAACGGTGGACACGGGCGACTGGATCGAGATCGGCCATATCGGCGCCTATTCGCTGTCGCTCAGGACCCGTTTCAACGGTTTCTACCCCGACACCTTCGTGGAGGTCACGACGCCTTTCGACGAGGGCGACGCGCCGCAGGGATTTGCCAGCCTGGAAACCATGGCCGATTGAGGAGAACGATCGTGAAAGGTGCAGTACTGCTTGGGAGCGCGTTGCTGGCGATGACCGCGGCGGCATCGGCGACAACCTTGACGCTCAAGTTGCCCGGTAAGGAGAAGCCGCAGACGACCAAAACGGCATATGCCTGTCCCGGCCAGAAAGTGGGCGTCACCTACATCAACACCAGCGCCAACCAGTTTGCCGTCCTTGATCTCGGCAAGTCCACCATCGTCGCGGTGTCCGTCATCAGCGGCTCGGGCGCGCGCTATGTCGGGCAGCAATACGAGTGGTGGACCAAAGGCAGCGAAGCCACCTTCACCGACCTTATGCAAAGTCCGCAGAAGCCGGTTACCTGCAAGCAGATCAAGTAGAGCATTTTGTAACGCCAATCGATTGGCGTTACAAAATGCAACGAAAACAAAAACTTGGAGCGTTTCCGTGTTTCCGTGAAAAACGGAAACGCGCTGGTTACGACGAGAGCTTCTCGAGCAGCTCGGGCGTCGGCCAGCCGTCGGCGGGGATGCCAAGCCTGATCTGTTCCCTGCGCACGGCATCACGGGTGTTGGTGCCGAGGATGCCGTCGACCTTGCCGACGTCGTAGCCCCTGCCTTCCAGCTTGGTCTGCAATTCCTTCATCTGCTCCATGCTCAGGCCCGGTTCAGGATTGCGCGGGTCGTAGGCCGGTGCGCCGGCGAAACGGGTCGCCATGACCGCTGCGGTGAGCGCATAGGTGAAGGACTGGTTCCACTCGATATAGACGTCGAAATTGTCATAGGTCAGGAAGGCAGGGCCCTTGCGGCCCATCGGCAAGGCGAGCCCGGCCTTCAGACCAGTGTCGGCAAGCGGCGAGCCATCGGGGTTGGTGACGCCCCACTGGTTCCATTGGCTGATCGGCATCTTGTTGGTGCGTGCTGTCTGTTCCCAGGGCAGGGTGTCGGGGACCCGCACTTCCTGCACCCAAGGCTGGTCACGCTTCCAGCCCTTGATTTCGAGCTTCTTGGCGGTGGTCATGATGACGTCGGGAGCGCTGTTGCGCAGGTCGACCTTGCCATCATTGTCGCCGTCGACGCTGTCTTCCAGATAGTCGATCGGCAGCATCTGGGTCTGCCCGATCTCGCCGGCCCAGGCGCCTTTGACGTCGGCGGGCAGGTCGCCGCGATCGATCAGCTTGAGCAATGGTATGATCTGGCGACGGAACACCGCGGGGCGGCGGCAATCGTTCGACAGCGTGACGAGCGCATTGAGCGTGTTGAAGTCGCCCTGAACGGCGCCGAAATCGGTTTCGAGTGCCCAGAACGCGGTGACGATGGCGGGCTGAACGCCGAATTCCTGCTGTGCACGCGCGAAGACCGAGCCGTATTTCTGCAGCATGGCGTTGCCCTGCTTCAGGCGGTAGGCAGAGATCATGCGGCCGGAGAACTGGGTGAAGGTCTGCGAGAACACGCCCTGGGCGCGGTCGCGTGCCAGCACACGGGTGTCGAAGCTTGCGTCTTCCAGCGCGTCAAGGCCGGTTTCGCCGACGCCCGCGGCCTTGGCCTCTTCGGCGACGGCTTGCTTCCAGGTTTCGAAATCACCGCCGCACGGTGCAGCGGTCGGGTCCAGTTTCTGGCCGGCTGCCGGAGCAGGCTGCTGGTCTGCGGGCGCGGATTGTTGCGCCATGGCGGAGGTCGCTGCCATTACCGGCAGCAGCGCCGCGATGAGGCTGGAGCGCAGTCGCATGGTCTTCCTTTCGGACTGATTTCGTGGCGCGGTGCATGGACCGGCGAAAAGTGAGCCCCGAAAAGCAGGCCGTGGCCGCCCTGTCAACGGGTGTTCTGACGCAGCCACTTGTTCCAGGCGGCTTCCGACCCGTTGAAGACGTTGATGTCGGCGTCGCCTTTCATGCCCGGAATGACACCGGTTCCGGTGTACTGCCAGAAGGTGAATGGGTGGCTGCCATACTTCTGGGTCGGGTGACCGGCCACCGAACGCAACCAGTAGGGATAGCCGCGGAAAGTCGACAGCTCGTTGTCGTCGAAGAAGTCGACGGATGTATAGATGATCGGCTTCTTGCCGTAGTGCTTCTCAACCATTTCGAGGAAAATGCGCATCTCCGAGCGCACGGTCTCCGCCGGTGGCCTGAGTTTGCAAGTCGGCGATTGCGGGTTCCATTCCATGTCGAGCACCGGTGGCATGGAAGAGCGTTCATTCGGTACGTTGTCGATGAACCAGCGGGCCTGCTCCGCGGCCGGCCGGCAGAAATAATAGAAGTGATAGGCCGCACGCGGCACGCCGGCTGCCTTGGTGCCGCGCCAATGCTCGGCAAACATATCGTCGACGCGGTCGCCGCCTTCGGTCGCCTTGATGAAGGCGAAGGAGACGCCGCTGGCCTTGGCCTTCGGCCAGTCCACCGAAGTCTGATACTTGGAGACATCGGTGCCGTGCACGGCATAGTTCCACGGCGCGCCGCTATCCCATTCATGTGGCTTGGAATCGGCGAAACGCGGCGCACGCAGGGCCACCGACGTGCCGCTGGAGCCTGAAGACACCGGAGCCAGCGTGTCGACGGTCGAACAGGCGGAGAGGGCGGCGAAGCAAAGCAGGATCGCGAGACGACGCATCCGAAATTCAAGTCCAGACCGGTGGCCGCCGGTCGCGGATGGGTCGTTCTGTCCGGTTGTTAGCCGGTTGCGGTGTCCCCACTTGCCGCCACTCACTCCATTCAATCACCCAACATGGTTGATAATCGGTTGATGCGGGCCGATACGCAAGGATTGTGATGTCCTGTTGCGGCCCGTCCGGCAGATTGTCGCATACCCCGCGCCGTGCTTTTTCGATGATTTATGTTGCGCTAAATTAGTGGTTGCGGGTGGGCGCGCTTGTTCTCGGTGGAAGATCGATGGGCAGTCGAACGCGCATTCGAAAATCGTGCCGTGGGTCGACCGGGCTCAGGTGCTGGTCATGAATTCGCCACAGCCAAGAGTGACGCCGGAGCCGGGTGGTACCTCCTTGAGGACTCCAGGCCGACTCGTCCGGACGCTGTTGTGGTTGACCGGGCTTGTTGTCGCGGCGCTTTTTGAGGCCGTCGTGCTGAGGATTGCGTCTCCTGGGGAATTCAGCGCCCAGCAGTTCTTGCAGACATGGTGGTCCGTGGCCCTGGTTTCGATTCTGCCGGCGATCGTCGTTTCCAGGCTCATCCCTGTCTACGAGTGGTCTCCGCTCAAGGCAATGGTCGTGGCGGCCGGGAGCGTGGGATTGGTTTTTGGCGGGATCACGTATTTGCTGACGTTGGCCATATTCACTCAAGCCTCCATTCTGCTTGTCGCGGCGCCGGCCGTCAGCGGATTGATCTGTGGCGCGATATTCTGGTTCTTTGCCAGGCATTGCGTGGAACTCCTCGCAGAGAGAAGCTGAGCGGTCGGGCAATCTGGTGATGCCTGCTCCGTTCTCTGGCGCGCGCTCCCAGGGTATGACGCCCTGATCCAAATATCCGCTGTTGCAGCCACGCCCGTGTTCGCGGCAGATTGGCGCCGGCAACATGATGCGGGGAGGCTGTGCATGCGCGTCGTCGGCAAAATCCTGAAGTGGCTGCTTGGCCTGATCGTCATTGCCGTCGCCGGTGTGGCGATCTGGCTGTGGACGGCACCGCCTGCGCTGATCCGCATCGCCGCCAACTACACTGCCAAGATCGTGTGCTCGAACGTTTTCCTTGCCGGGCGTGACGCCGGCCAGGTGCTGGCGGTGGATGTGCAGGCGCCCGGCCATCCGATCCTGAAACTGATGATGCTTGATGTCGACAAGGATGCCGGTGTCGTCAGTGCGGGTCTGCTGGGCATCTTCGGCAAAGGTACAGCGGTCATGCGCCCCGGACTCGGCTGCGCGAATGCGCCGGACGGGGATGTGGCGGCGGCCAAGAGAATTTCGATTGACGCTTCCGCTCCGTCGGCGACATCGGATGCCCTGTGGCCGGAGGGCGGCCGTGTCGAACCCTCGCAGGACCCGGAAATTGCCAAGATCCTCGACGACCCTTCGCTGACAGGTCCCGGCATGCGAGCCGTGGTGGTGGTACAGAACGGCCGCATCCTGGGCGAACGCTATGGTGCAGGTTTCTCGGACAAGACACCGCTGCTTGGCTGGTCTATGACCAAATCGGTCAATGCCGCGATCGTCGGCACCCTGGTGAAGGAAGGCAAGCTTGCGATCACCGACCAGGGGCTGTTTCCGGATTGGAAAGCTGACAAGCGCGCCGCCATCTCCCTTGCCGACATGATGGCGATGTCGAGCGGTCTTGAATTCAACGAAGACTATGGCGACGTCACCGACGTTACCCGCATGCTCTATCAGGAACCGGATATGGCCGGCTTCGCCTCGGCCAAGCCGCTCACGGGCGAACCCGGCAAGATCTATTCCTATTCCAGCGGCACGGCGGTGATGCTGTCGCGTCTCTGGCAAAACACCTTTACCGATCCCAAACAGGCGCTCGGCTGGCCGCAGCTCAAGCTGTTCGGGCCTATCGGCATGAGCAGCGCGGTGATGGAGACCGACGAGCACGGTACTTTCGTCGGTTCGTCCTATCTCTACGCCACTGCGCGCGACTGGGCGCGCTTCGGCCAGTTCCTGCTGCAGGACGGCGTGTGGAGTGGACAGGAAATCCTGCCTTCAGGCTTCGTATCCTGGATGCGCGAGCCGGCACCGGCATCGGAAGGCGTCTATACGCGTGGGCAATTGTGGATCGAGGCGCCCGGCAACGAGCACAATCCCGGCGCTACCGCCAAGGCCGGTGTGCCGGCTGATGCCTACTGGCTGGAGGGGCACGACGGCCAGACGGTGGCCGTCATTCCGTCGCAGAAACTGGTCATCGTGCGGCTGGGGCTGACCCCGTTCAAGCTGGGGTATCGTCCGCAAAATCTGGCTTCAGCGCTGGCGAAGGTCATCAAGTGACGGCGCGCCGAGCGGAATTCCGCTACACACTTTTCCCGGAGTTTCTCTAACGCCGAACCACCGCCAGCCAGGCATAGCCGCGATAAAGCCTTTCGAATGAAAGGCTTGCTCCGGCTTTGGCAGATTCCGATTCAAGCACTTCGCGCAGAGATTCACGTGGGCTGACGTGGAATTTCCTGAGCCAGGCTCTGAGCAGCGAGCGGAACCAGCCGGGCAGGCGTTCCTGCTGGCCGAAGTCGACGATATGCAGCGAGCCGCCCGGCGCCAGGACGGCGAGCCCGGCGGCCACCGTCTTTTCCCATCCAGGGATCATCGACAATGAATAGGAGACGAAGACGCGATCGAAGCGGGCGACACCGAACAGCGCCTGGGCGTCAAAATCGGTGGCGTCGGCGCGGGCAAGCAGGGTCCTGTCGGCAATGCCTTCGCGGGCGATTGCGGTTTGGGCGCTGACAAGCATCTCGGCGGAGATGTCGAGACCATAAAGATGCGCATCAGGGTAGCGCCGCGCGGTCAGCGCCAGATTGCGTCCGGTGCCGCAGCCGAGTTCCAGCACACTGCCATTGGCTGGAATGTCGAGGCCGGCGATCAACCTGTCGCGGCCAAGCAGATAATATTTGCGGGTCAGGTCGTAGATGTGGCGCTGCCAGCGATAGACGCCGTCCATCAGATCGGCATGGTTCGCCGGCAGGTCCTGGGTGCTCATCAGCCGCGCTTCACATAGAGGTGGAAGCCACCGTAGATCGCCGAGCGATCGCGGGCGGAGTAATCGCGAGAGGCCTCTTCCTCGTAGCTCCATTGGTCGAGCAGCGAGGAAGAGACGCGACCCGGCAGAAGGCTGGGTTCTGCGGCCGTGCGGAAAATGACGCGTGCGCCGGGCGCAGCACTCCGGGTAATTTCCGTCCACAGCGCGTTCAGCTGGTCGTCCGTCATCCAGTCCTGGGCATCGAGCAGGATGAAGCGGTCGACGGTGCCGGCATCCTTGCCCGCAAGGAATTCGATCATGTTGGCATGGTTGATGGTGACACGATCGACATTGGCCTTGAGAACAGGATGGTTGTCCTTCTCCAGATAGGCGGGAAGGGCTGCCTCGCCCGGATTGGGGTAACGCCGCGCGAAAGCCTGCCAGGCGAAGTAATTGTCCTTCAAGGGGAAGTCGCAGGCGAGTTTCTCAAGACGGGCCTTCAGCACGCTGGCCATGGAGCCGTCGCCTGAGGTGATCAGGGAATCGTACTGGGCTGGCGGGATGCCCAGCCCGAACAGCGAAGCCTTGCGCGACGTGGCCCAGCGCAGCAGCTTTCGGTCGAACACCGGTGCCAGCTTCTCGTCGAAGAAACGGCGTTGCTCGGCGAGATCCCTGGCCGCCATGATGCCGGTCGGATTGACGCCGAACAGGCGACCGGTGCGATGGCCGGCAGCGATGAACAGCCCAAGCAGGCCGGTGCGGTAGAAGTTGCGGTCGAACACCTCGATGCGGCGGCGGCCGCGCCAGTTGCGCTTTTCCCAATAGTGCCGGCTGACCGGATCGAGATTGGGGGCGATGAAGCGATCATAGGCCGCCGAATTGTGTTCAACGCCGGCAGCCCCGAAAAAGCGGAACAGGTCTGCCTGATTGGGCAGATGGCGCACAGCCGCCAGCTTCATGCGGTTCAGCGCGATGTGGGCGGCGTTGAGGTCGACGGCGTCGATCCGCGCCGGCGAACGCGTCAGATAGGCCAGTATGTTGCAGCCGCCGGATGCGATGGTGACGACATGATGGCCTTCACCCAGCTGCATCGCTTCCATGTCGATGTCGGGGTCTTCCCATATCTGCGGGTAGACGAGGCCCGAAAAGAGAAGGGCAAACAGGCGTTCAGAGATGCCAGCCTTGGACAGCGCGCGGTTCTGGTAGACCGCTTTTCCCACTTCCTTGCCGCGCCTGAAAACCAGTTCCGCAGAAACGTCCGACATGGCAAGGCGATTCCCCGTTTACATTGGGCGAAGCGCGTAGCGCAGCGTGATGACAGTGCGGTGACAGCAGCGGTTGATGAAGAAGCTAGACCTCGCCAAATCCTCCCGGTGTCGGCGTGGTGACGATGACCGTTTCGCCGGCTTCAAGGACCGTCTGGTCGCAAGCCTTCAACGTGTCGACGCTGCCGTCGAGGCGGCGCACCCTGGTGCTGCCGACCTCGCCGTCGCCGCCGCCATCGAGACCTTGCGGCGGCCGCGAGCGGTGGGAAGACAGGATCGCGCACTCCATCCTCTCCAGGAAGCGGATCGAACGGCGTGTGCCATCACCCGCACTCCTACGCCCTTTGCCGCCAGAGCCTTCACGGATGCGAAAGTCCTCAAGCAGCACCGGAAAGCGCAATTCCAGGATTTCCGGGTCGGTCAGGCGCGAATTGGTCATATGGGTGTGCACCCCCGAAGTGCCGGCAAAACCGCGACCATCGTTCATCCGTCCCGCCGGCGAGCCGGAGCAGATCGTCTCGTAATACTGGTAGCGATCGTTGCCGAAGGTCAGGTTGTTCATCGTGCCCTGAGCATTGGCCATCGCCCCCATGGCTCCGAACAGCGCATTGGTGACGTGCTGCGAGGTTTCGACGTTGCCGGCGACAACGGCTGCAGGATAGACCGGCTTCAGCATCGAACCTTCGGGAATGACGATTTTGATGGGCCTGAGGCAGCCGGCGTTCATCGGGATGTTATCTTCGACCATGACGCGGAACGCGTAAAGCACGGCCGCCCGCGCGACAGGTTCCGGGGCATTGAAGTTGTTCTTCATGATGGGCGATGTGCCGGTGAAGTCGACAGTCGCCTCGCGCCGGCTGCGGTCGATGCTGATCTTCACCTTGATCACCTGACCGGTATCAGTCGGGTATTCGTAGGCGGAGGAGTCCGGCAAGCGTTCGAGCACACGACGCACGCTTTCGGCGGCGTTGTCCTGAACATGGCCCATATAGGCTTCGACCACGGGCAGTCCGAAATGCGCCACCATCTTGCGCAGCTCGGCCACGCCTTTCTCATTGGCGGCGATCTGCGCCTTGAGATCTGCCACGTTCTGCGATGGGTTGCGGGCCGGGTAGGGATGGTCGGTGAGCAGGCGCACCAGTTCTTCCTCGCGAAAGCGACCGCGTTCGACGAGACGGAAATTGTCGAACAGGACGCCTTCTTCGTCGACGGTGGTGGCGAGTGGCGTCATCGAGCCCGGTGCCGTGCCGCCGACATCGGCGTGATGGCCGCGCGAGGCGACCCAGAACAGGATGCCTTGCTGCGCGTCGTCGAACACCGGCGTGACGACCGTGATGTCGGGCAAGTGTGTGCCGCCGTTGTAGGGGGCATTCAGCGCGAAAACGTCACCCGGGTGGATGGCGCCGGCATTGAGACGGATGATGGTCTCGACGGAACGGTCCATGGAGCCCAGATGCACCGGCATGTGCGGGGCGTTGGCCACCAGTGCGCCGGTGCTGTCGAAGACGGCGCAGGAAAAGTCGAGCCGTTCCTTGATGTTGACCGAATAGGCGGTGTTCTGAAGCGTCACGCCCATCTGCTCGGCGATCGACATGAACAGGTTGTTGAACACCTCGAGCATGACAGGGTCCGCCGCTGTGCCAAGCGCCGCCTTGCGCTGCTTCCTGGTGGCCCGGCGCAGGAGTATGTGGTTGAGGGCCGTGATCTCGGCCTGCCAGCCGTTTTCGACGACGATGGTCTGGTTTGGCTCGATGATGAGCGCCGGGCCGGAGATCCTGTCCGACGGGCGCAGTGCGTTGCGGTGCCAGATATCGGCTGCGTGCCATTGCCCTTCCGAGAAGATGCTGCGCTGTTGTGGCGCGGCGGTCTTGTCGCGCACTGGTCCGGAGGGGGCAAGTGCTTCACGATGGTGGCTGCCGCCGCCATTGCTGCCTTCCACGGCTACGGTCTCCACAACCAACTGCTTGTTGTCGTCGTAAATGAAGCCGAACTGCGCCTTGTGCGCAGCCTCGAACGCCGCCCTGGCGTTGATGATCGAGTGGTCGGGGAAGCTGACCGGTAGCGTGGTATCGGTGCCGTCATAGCGGACATGGAGGACAGGACGCATCGCCATGTCCTCGTCGGCGACGCCTTGCAGGGTCAACTCATCGGCGACAGCCTTGGCAAGGCTAGCGATCAGCCCTTCGATCGCTGGCAGGGATTGATCTGCAAGCGGCTCCAGCAGCGCCTGCTGGCGCGTTGCGAAGATCGATGCAAGTCCGATGCCATAGGCCGAAAGCAGGCCCGAGAAGGGATGGATGAGCACGGCCTCCATGCCGAGCGCGTCGGCGACCAGGCAAGCGTGCTGGCCGCCGGCGCCGCCGAAACAGTTCAACAGGTAGCTCGTCACGTCGTAACCGCGCTGCACGGATATCTTCTTGATGGCGTTGGCCATGTTTTCGACGGCGATGGTGACAAAACCCTCGGCCACGGCTTCCGGGGAGCGTCCATCGCCAGTTTCGGTGGCCAGCGCCTCGAACCTCGCGCGCACCGTTGCCGTGTCGAGAGGTTGATCCTGGCCCGGACCGAAGATCGAAGGGAAGAAGTCCGGCTGCAGCTTGCCCAGCATGACGTTGGCGTCCGTGACGGCGAGCGGTCCGCCGCGCCGATAGCAGGCCGGACCGGGTTTGGCGCCGGCCGAATCCGGACCGACGCGAAACCGGCCTGCTTCGAATTGCAGGACCGAGCCGCCACCGGCGGCCACGGTATGGATGCGCATCATCGGCGCACGTACCCGCACGCCGGCGACCTCGGTGTCGAAAGCACGCTCATAATCGCCGTCGCAATGGGCGACGTCGGTGGACGTGCCGCCCATATCGAAACCGATGACCTTGTCGAAGCCGGCCAGCTTCGCCGTCTCGACCATACCGACGACGCCACCAGCTGGGCCGGACAGCAACGCATCCTTGCCCTGGAATTTGTCCGCGGCGGTCAGGCCTCCGGACGACATCATGAACATCAGTCTGGGGCCTTCGGACCGGCGCCCGCCCTGGCCGCCGGCCGGAACGGAGCCGAGCTCCCTTGCCACCCGCTGCACATAACGTGACAGGATCGGGGACAGGTAAGCGTCGACGACGGTGGTGTCGCCGCGGCCGACCAGCTTGATCAGCGGCGAAACCTCGTGACTCACGGAGATCTGCGAAAACCCAGCCTTGCGGCAGACCGTCTCCACGGCCTTTTCATGGTCGGGATGTTTCCAGGCGTGCATGAAGACGATGGCGACGGAATCGATGCCATCGGCCCTGGCCTGTTCGATCGCGGGCTTGACGTCGGCGATGTCGAGCAGCCGTTCCGCGCAACCGTCGGCGCGCACGCGCTCGGGCACTTCAACCACACGTTCGTAGAGCAGTTCAGGCAGCAGGATTTCCTTGGCGAAGATATCAGGGCGAGCCTGGTAGGCAATGCGAAGCGCGTCGCGAAACCCTTTGGTGATCAACAGCAAAACGCGGTCGCCCTTGCGCTCCAGCAGAGCATTGGTGGCGACCGTGGTGCCCATGCGCACCTCGCCGATCAAACCGGCCGGGATCGGTTGCCCTGCCTCGACGCCGAGCAAGGTGCGGATGCCGTGGATGGCCGCGTCCGGATAGGCCTCCGGGTTTTCAGACAGCAGTTTGAGCGGCTTCAACGCGCCGTCCGGCGCCTTGCCGATGATGTCGGTGAAGGTGCCGCCGCGGTCGATCCAGAAATCCCATTTCACACTCATCGACCATCCTTTCGGCACGTTCCCTCTCCTGTTAGTGCCGTTGGGCGAGGCCGGCAACGGTTCAACGGGCGTCGAGCGCTGTTACAGGACGAAACGCAATGTGACGAAACCGATGCGCGAGCGGCGCATTTCTTCTGTGCCGCCCTTCACAGGGGGTGAAGTTGCGAAGGAGAAATGCGATGAAAAAACTCGTTTTGGCCTCGGTTTCCGCGTTGTTTCTGCTCGGCGTTGCTGCCTGCAGCGAAAACAAGGGCGGCGGTACCGGAGGTACCGACAACACCACGACGCAAGCGACGCCGCCAGCCTCCGAGCCAATGAAGCCGGCCACGCCGGAAGTACAGCCGCCGGCGGACGCCTCCAAGCCGGCACAGCCGAATTCCACCGCGCCCGCACAGTAAGCGCGAGGGTCGGCCAAATGGCTGGCACATGAATCGAAAGGCCGGGACGTGTCCCGGCCTTTTTCATGGCCACTTCAATCCGCTCCAGTTTTTGTTTTCAGGCAATTCCGGAACCGCGATGCACCGTTGCCGGTGTTGCTCTACGCCGCCGCCGGCTGCCGGCGCCGTGCCGAAGCAAAGGGCGGGAAGGCGAGGGCGATCAGGAAGGCAGCGAGGCCGAGGACGGACGAGCCGATAAACAGCCAGTCATAGACATCGAAGCGATCGAATATCCAACCGCCTGCGACAGGTCCCAACGCCATGCCGAAACTTGATGCCATCGCGAGTGCACCCAACACCGAACCCATAACCTGCTGGCCGAAATATTCCCTGGCCAGGAGGGCGTAGAGCGGCATCACCCCGCCATAGGCAGCACCGAAGACAACGGCCAGTGCGTAGAAGGTGCTGAGCTGATTGGCCGACAGATAGGCCGCGATCACAAGAGCCTGGACGAGCAGGCCGATGACGAGAACCCGTTTGGGACCGAAGCGATCCGCCGCCACACCGAACAGCAGCCTGCCGCCCAGTCCGGCGATGCCTTCGACGCTGTAGATGCTGACGGCAGCCATCGCCGAGATGCCGCAAGTGATGGCATAACTCATGATGTGAAAAATCGGGCCGGAGTGCGCAGCGCAGCACAGGAAGTAGGTGCCTGCGAGCAGGGCAAATTGTGGTGACCGGAAAGCTCTCGACAGAGGATTGTCCGGGGCTCCGACAGTAACGGTCGCACCATCCTGAGCGGGCCGACCGGTTGCTGCCTGCGGGGCGTTCCTGACAAAGAAGGCCGCCGGCAGGAGGATAGCGCTGGCGAGCAGCCCGATGGTCATCATCGCGGTGCGCCAGTCGTAGCTGGCAAGGAGCCAGGCCGCGAATGGCGAGACGGTGGCGGGCGCAACGCCGACGCCGGCTGACACCAGCGAAACAGCGAGGCCGCGATGCTTGTCGAACCACCCCGTTACAGCCGCCATCATCGGAGCGAAGAAGGTACCGCCGGCAAGACCCACGCCGATGCCGTAGATGAGCTGGAATGCGATCAGGCTCGTCGCACGACTGGCCAGGACCAGCACGACGCCGAGCAGAACAGAACCGATCAGCACCACTGGACGCGTACCAATACGGTCAGTGAGCATGCCCCAGCCGAAGCTGGACGCTCCCATCATCAGGAAGTTGAGCGTCATCGCGCTGGAAATGCCTGCGCGCGTCCAACCGGTGTCGGTGGAGATGTGCGGCATGAAGACGGCCAATGAAAACATGGCGCCGATGGTCACGCACGTCATCAGCGCGCCGAGGGCAACGATGACCCAGCGATAGGAATTTTGCATCTCGGTGGTGGACATGGGACTTCCTGGTTCTGGTGCGCGCGCGATTGCTCGCTCGGCGAAAATCCATTCGGGGGGACGCGCAAGGCCGCTGAAAACGGTCTTGAGGTCAACGGAACGACAGCCTTCAGCGGCTGTCGGCTGGGTGGAAGCGGTGGGAATGTCCACCGATCCGCCGCCAAATCATTCAACCGTGTCGGGCTGTCCGTGGCCGGTTTCGATCAGTTCCCGAAGACTATCGTGGATCAAGCCACTCCAAGCGTCCCTGCAGATGTCGAAACACTCGACCTCGGGGACCAGACCGGCGTGAGTAAAGCGGATTTCCGTCTTGTCGCCTTTACTGGCGATCTCGAACACGATCTTCGTGTCTTTCCATTCTTCCTTGTCTTTGAGGAAGCTCATCGTCGAATCGACGACGTGCCATACCACCTTGCGTTCGGGGACCAGTTCCGTCGTCCTGTGCCTGGAAAAATGCATATCCTTGTAACGATAGGTCCATTCGCCATCGAGGATGTTGGTAGAGCCCTCGATCTCCTTGCCCCACCAGTCGCGCGGGCTGTTGATCGCGTCGAAAGCAGCTTTTGCGGATTGGTCTACCAGGATCGTGGTGGTGAAATCGCGCGTCGTCATTGCACATTCCTCTTTTCGATGCCGTCGATCTCATGATCGGTGCGGCGGGTCGTTGGTGTCGGTGGACAAGGTAGCTGCGGGGAAGCTGAGGATGAGAGTGACAAGTGTGTCGGGATTTCCCCGAGCCGGCGCAGCAAATCCGTCTCAGTGGTTGGCATGCTTCAGGCAAAGGACGTCGCGGTAGGCGCAGAGGTCGTCGAGCAGCGCTTTCTGGTCAGCGAGGATCCTTGCCTTCTCGGCTTCGCCGACAAGCTGGATGATATAGCTGTGCTCGGATGCGCCCTGCCTGTCGATGAACGGGTTGAGCAGGCTGGTGTAGTCGGCGAGGTCGGGCCTGGCGCCGAGGTCGTCATTGGTGACGCCAGGTGCGTAAAACATCACATGCGGCATCGCCATGGTATGCACCTTCATGTCCGGCGGGCCGATGGTGCGCATGATTGGTGCAACCATGTAGGAGACACCCGGTTTTTCCGGAACCCTGAAGGTCTTGTCGCGATAACGTTTCTGATATTCGGCGGCGAGGGCGGCGGCGTCCATGCCGTTGGCGCGCAATGCCGCCGCTTGCATGATGTGCTGAAGATAAGTCCTGCTGCCCGCCGCGTCGTAACAAAGCGGAATATAGATGTCGTTGCGGAAGTCACTGAGATCCCAGCTCGTGCGTTCGACGATGCAGGTGATGCCGCTGCTCCCTTGCCTGGAGAGCTGGTATCCCTTTGCCGGGTCGAGCAGATAGACGCTCGCATCATTGCGCAGTGCCGATGGAGCGGCGCTGAGCGCCAGCCTGGTTTCAAGGTCGGCAGGCATGCGGTCGAGCGTCGTTTCGGCCGGGCTGGCCGCAGCCGTTGCCACCAGCATGGTGACAACGCAAGCGACCAGCGTGCTGCCTCGTTGGATTTTCATGGCTTTGTTCCTTCCCGATATGGTCAACTGGCTGACCGTCGAGCAGAGGTTAGGGACGGATACCGGATGGCGAGAGTGACAAGTGTGACGGGATTTCGATGGACTCGCTGATCACGGCAGCCGGGCAGGCGCTTGCCCGGGGCGATCCTCTCGGCGCGTTAAAGCGGGTCGCCCTGCGCGATGACGCGGCGGCGCTTGCATTGCGTGGCATCGCCATGGCGCAACTTGGCGATCTCATTCGCGCCAAGGCGCTTTTGAAGAGCGCAGCGCGCGCCTTCGGCCCGAAAGAAGCGGTGGCGCGGGCCAGGTGCATCGTCGCCGAAGCGGAAATCGCGCTCGTTTCGCGTGATCTCGCCTGGCCGGCCAAGACGCTCGATGCTGCTCGCGCCACGCTTGAAGCGCATGGCGACCATGCCAATGCAGCACATGCGCGTACGCTCGAAATCCGGCGCCTGCTGCTCATCGGTCGTCTCGACGAGGCGGAAAGCTTGATCGCTGATCTCGATCCCGCGCCATTGCCGCCGCCATTGCGCAGTGCGCTTCAGCTGGCGATGGCAGGCATCGCCATCCGGCGCCTGCGCCTCAGGGAGGCGCGCAAGGCGCTGATGCGCGCCTGGCAGGCTGCCCAGCAGGCCGGTATCCCGGCGCTGGGGACAGAGGTGGAAAGTGCCGCGCTGGTCATCGACACGCCGGCAGCGCGCCTGATTTTCAAAGGCAAGGCTCGTCCCTTGCTGCTTGAAGAGGTGGAGGAGCTGTTCACCACAGGGACGTTCGTTGTGGATGCCTGTCGCAACGTCGTGCGTGCCGGCAATGTGGTGGTTTCGCTGGCAACACGTCCGGTGCTGTTTGCGCTGGCGCGTGCGCTTGCCGAGGCGTGGCCCGGCGACGTATCGCGCGAACGGCTCCTGGCGCGCGCCTTTGGTGCCAAACATGCCGATGAATCGCATCGGGCGCGGCTGCGGGTGGAAATAGGGCGCCTGCGCGCCGAGCTGCGCGGCCTGGCCGACATCAGCGCCACGGGGGAAGGGTTCAAACTGGCACCACGGCGGCGCGGTGACGTCATGGTGCTTGCTCCGCTGGTGGAAGAGGAGCATGGGGCGGTGCTGGCGTTTCTCGCAGACGGCGAGGCTTGGTCGAGTTCGGCGCTGGCAATCGCCCTGGATGCCAGCCCGCGCACGGTTCAGCGCGCGCTGGAGCAGCTTTCGGCCACCGGCAAGGTACAATCCTTCGGCAAGGGACGGGCCCTGCGCTGGGTGACGCCACCGGTGCCCGGCTTCCCGACAACCTTGTTACTCCCGGGACCGCTGCCAAGCGGCTAGGGTCTTGCCGACGACCGCTGCCGGTGGCTTGTTATTGGCGTGTCCGGCTCCACCCTCTATTTCGGAAGACGACGATGAAACCCACCACAGCCGAGATTCTTCGCGAATATGGCCCGTTTTCGGGTGATGTGCATGGCGTGACCTTTGATGGCGAAAATGTCTGGTTTGCCACCGGCGACAAGCTGAATGCGCTTGATCCCAAGAGCGGCGAGCCGGTTCGCTCGATAGACATTGTGGCTCATGCCGGTACCGCATTCGACGGCGAAAACATCTATCAGATCGCCGAAAGCCAGATCCACAAGATCGATCCGAAGACAGGCAAGGTGCTTGCCACGATCCCGGCGCCCGGCAATGGCGGCGATTCCGGGATGGCTTGGGCAGAAGGCTCTCTCTGGGTCGGTGAGTATCGCGCCCAGAAAATCCACCAGATCGACCCCGAGACCGGCAGGATCATTCGTTCCATCGATTCCAACCGCTTCGTCACCGGTGTGACCTGGGTGGATGGCGAGCTGTGGCATGGGACATGGCAGGGCGATGAGAGCGAATTGCGGCGGATCGACCCGTTGACCGGGGAAGTCCTGGAAGAGCTGACGATGCCGGACGGAACTGCCGTTTCCGGTCTCGAATCCGATGGCGCCGACACCTTCTTCTGTGGTGGCGGCAACAGCGGCAAGGTCAGGGCCGTGCGCCGGCCCAGGCGCGACATTGCGGCACAGCCAGCCTGACTGCGCAACCTTTCGACTTCCTGCCCGTTTCTGTTGGAACCAATCCGCGTTGCCGATTGGGTTCAGTACCAACGCATAAGCGCGATCGTGCCTTGATAGCGCCACGTGCTTGGTTCTAAGAGGGGCACATGTCGATTTGGGATCGTATCGGCGATTTCATCGCCCGCGTTTCAGCCTCCGCCTCGGCCGGCATCGCCGAGGTGGTCGAGGCAGTGCGCACGGTCTTTTCCGGCGATGCCGAACTGCGCCGCCGCGTCTCATTCTCGGTCGCGATGATCGCCCTTTCCGCCAAAATGGCGAAGGCTGACGGCGTGGTCACGCAGGACGAGATTCGCGCCTTTCGCGAAATCTTCGAGGTGCCGCCGGAAGAAACGCACAACGTCGCGCGGCTGTACGACCTGGCGAAGCAGGATGTCGCCGGGTTCGAGTCCTACGCTGAAAAGCTGGCAAACCTGTGCGGTTCCGGTCATGCCAACTGCATGATGCTGGAAGACATCCTCGACGGATTGTTCCACATCGCGACGGCCGATGGCGTGCTGCACGAGCGGGAAGGCCAGTTCCTGCACCGGGTGTCCGAGATTTTCCGGATCGAGGAATCCCATTACAAGACGATCCTGGCCCGCCACGTGCACCTGGGGGCGGACGATCCCTATGTCGTGCTCGGCATAGAGCGCGGACGGCCCTTCGATGAGGTGAAGAAGCGGTATCGCAAGCTGGTCGCCGAGAACCACCCGGACAAGGTCATCGCGCGTGGCCTGCCGCAGGAGTTCATCAAGATCGCCACGACGCGTGTTGCCGCGATCAATGCCGCATATGAGATGATCGAACGGGATCTCGCGCCGGCATGAGTGGCTTTTCGCCCGATCACGCTGGAGCCGAGGTCAGGGTATCGCCGAATTTCGGGCCGCGTCGCGGGCCATTCCATCCCGACATGGTCGTTCTGCACTATACCGGCATGGAAACAGGTGCAGGCGCCGAAGCGTGGCTGTGCAATCCTGCCAGCGAGGTCTCCGCGCACTATCTCGTGCATGAGGACGGCCGCATCGTGCAGATGGTGCGCGAGAGCGACAGGGCCTGGCACGCCGGCAAGAGTTCATGGCGCGGCCATACCGACCTCAATTCGGCCTCCGTCGGCATCGAGATCGTCAATCCAGGCCATACGCTGGGTTACAGGGCATTCCCGAAGCGCCAAATCGAGGCGGTGATTGCGCTCACTGCCGATATCACGGCTCGTCACGATATCGTGTCCGAGCGGATTCTGGCCCATTCGGATGTGGCACCCGGTCGCAAGGTAGATCCGGGCGAAAAATTTCCATGGACGACGCTGCATGCTGCCGGCGTCGGTCATCTGGTGCCTGCATCGCCGATCCGGCGAGGGCCGTTTCTGCAGGAAGGCGACGCGGGACAAAACGTCGAGGAATTGCAGTCGCTGCTCGCGCTCTACGGTTACGGCGTTGAAATCACCGGCGTTTTCGATCCGCTGACACGTATCGTCGTGGAAGCCTTCCAGCGGCATTTCCGGCCACGGCTGGTTGACGGAATAGCGGACGGGTCGACAATCAGGACGTTGCGACGCCTTGTTGCTTCCGTCACGGCAAGTCTCGACTGAGTATTTCAGTTCGCCGTTTAATATTACATTCTTTAACATGAATTGAATTGTGCGGCCTTCATTGCCGCCAAATCCGGTTTCAAACGCAAATCCACACCGATGCAGGACAGGCTTCAGTCTAGTCCGGCATTCATTAAAGGATGCTGCGCGAAGTTCTTCACGCGGCCAAGAAAAACAGGACCACATGCAGAAACCGTTCATTGTAGCGGCAGCTGTTGCTGCCGGCGTGATTTCTTTTGCCTTTGCTTCGCAGGAAAGTTCAGCCGCCAGTCTGAGAGCAGACTGGGGTACTCCGGTCGTGAAGCAGGCTGCGGCCACTACGCCGGCCAAGAAGACGACCAAAGTCACGAAAACCGTGAAAGCCGGCAAGCGGGCGAAGGCTTCGGTGGCCAGCGCCGCAAACATCAGGTCCGAACCTTGCCCATATCTGTTCGGCTGTTCGAAAGACGCCGAGGCCGCAACAAATGCCAAGGCAGCAAAGAACGCCAAGGCTGGCAAGGGCGCGAAGATGGCCAAGGCGAAGACCAAGGTGATCTACGATACCATGACCACCGCATCGATCACGCCTGGCGCCATCAAGCCCAGTATCTCCGGCGCAGGTTCCCGCTATTCCACCATCGTTTCGCGTTACGCCGCAGCCTATGGCGTGCCGGTGTCGCTGGCGCATGCGGTGATCAAGGTCGAAAGCAACTATCAGCCAGGTATGGTCGGCCGCGCCGGCGAGATCGGCCTGATGCAGATCAAGCCGGCCACGGCGCGCATGATGGGTTACAGCGGCTCGGCCAAAGGCCTGCACAATCCCGAGACCAACATCAAATACGGCATGAAGTATCTCGGAATGGCCCGCGAGCTCGGTGGCGGCACGACGTGCGGCACCATCCTCAAATACAATGCCGGCCATGGCGCCAAGCGTATGAACCCGACCTCGTCGGCTTACTGTCGCAAGGTGGTGGCACAGATCGGCAGCGCCGGTTAACCGGACTGAAAAAGGCCGACCAGCTTGCTCTTGCCTTTTTGGTCGTGAACGCCTTTATACGCCTGCCAGCCGGCCGGGCGGCCGCACCAGCGAGAGTCGAAAGGCTGCGGGTGAGGAAAGTCCGGGCTCCATGGAGACACGGTGCCGGCTAACGGCCGGCGGGGGCGACCCCAGGGAAAGTGCCACAGAAAGCAAACCGCCGCGGTTCTCCGCGGTAAGGGTGAAAGGGTGGGGTAAGAGCCCACCGCGCGGCCGGTAACGGAAGCGGCAAGGCAAACCCCACCGGGAGCAAAACCGAATAGGGGCGGTACGAGGGGAAACCCTCAGGGCTGTTTCCGGTCCACCGCCCGGGTAGGTTGCGTGAGGCGTATGGCAACATGCGCCCAAGATGAATGGCCGCCACGTTCCCGTTCCGCAAGGGGCGGGGGCCATACAGAACCCGGCTTACAGGCCGGCTGGCATTTTTATTTACAATTCAGCAGCTTCGCGCCATCGGCGTGGAGTCTGATTCAAGTCGTTGCCACGCCCCGGCGCAGCCCGCGATCCTGCGGCGCGTGAAACCGGAGAGCCGTCAGAGCTAGAGCGCCGCGCGTCCTTTCGGACGCGCAAAGGACGCTCTAACACTTTTACTGGGCGCATGATCCTTTCCGAAAATCGATTCCGATTTTCGGGGTCATGCGCTAGAGGCTATCCAACGACGCCTTGATTGCTCCCCACAGCTCCTCCGCCGGCTCGCAGCCGATTGCCAGCCGCACGAAACCCGGCGGCACGGCATCGCCGCGCTTGGTGCGACGTTCGGCAGAGGTGTGCACGCCGCCGAAGGACGTGGCTGCCGCCATCAACTCACATCGATTGATGAACGCTTCGGCCTGGTCCTCGGACTCCAGCACGAAGCTGATCAGGAACCCGAAGCGCTCCATCTGGCTGCTGGCAAGATTGTGCGAGGGATCGCCCTGAAGTCCGGGGAAGCGGAGCGACTTGACGGCAGGGTGTGCCTTGATGCGCGGCGCAAGGAGTTCGGCGGTGTTGCACATGCGGTCGAAGCGGACCTCGAGCGTTTCCAGGCCACGATGCAGCAGCCATGCATCGAACGGGCTTGGAATGCTGCCCGACGTGGTGCGCCATTCCCGTACGGCCGCCATGACGTCGGCGTTGCGGCTGGCGACATGACCCGCCAGCACATCGGAATGGCCGTTCGGCGCCTTGGTGTCGGCGGCGACGACGATGTCGGCGCCCAAGTCGAGCGGGCGCTGGCCGAACGGCGTCATCGTGGTGTTGTCGACGACCAGCAATCCGCCGGCCTTGTGAATCGCCTCGGCGGCGGCGGTGATATCGCAAATGTCGAGCGTTGGATTGGACGGGCTTTCGACAAAGACCAGCCGATAGCCATCGAAGCCACCGTCGAGGAACGAAGCGGTCGGCCTGGTGTCGAAGCTCACGCCGAACGCTCCAAGGAAGCGGTCGGCCAGGATACGCGTGGTGTGGTAGCCGTCGGACGGCAGAAGAATACGGTCGCCTGCCTTCAAGAGCGCGAAAAACACCGCGGAAATCGCCGCCATGCCCGAGGGGAAGGCGTGCACCGGCGCGTTTTCCAGACGCGACAGCATCTCCTCCGTCCCATCCCATGTCGGATTGGAAAAGCGGCCATACTGATGGAAGCCAGTCGAATCCCCGGGTGCGTGGAAGATCGATGCCATGGTCAGCGGCAAGGGGATGGCGTCGCCCCTGGCGAGGCCCTCGCGTCTCAAATGAAGAAGCCCGGCGGCGCGGGAAGAGGCTGTTTCGGACATGGCGAATCCCGGAAAGGGCTGCGGAGAAGAGCTTGCGGGCTGCAATAAGCATGCTCCTGGGAGCATTTATGAGGCTAGGTCCAGCGGCTGACCGGGGCAAGAGCCAAGCCGCTCTTAAACACTTCGTTAGGCTTAATGGAGGATAAACAAGGCAGTGCCCGCAATCTCACCTTCGAAGGGGTCTGTGAAGCCTGTTCCCGTTGACGCCCATGATACCCCATGATATCCCATTTCGTTAATCAAGCCTTCGTTTCGTGTCAGGGTGAAGCGTGCGCCGAACGGCCGGTCACGGCGGCTGTGCGTTCGTCGATTTTCGCTCCGTTCGAGCCATGGGGGCTGGTGAAGGGATCGTGCCGCGGCGGCATGGTTACGAGGAAGTCGGAGGGTGCGGTGGCGCAGGCTGCCGCGACGCGTCATGGACCGTTTTCTGTCAAATGCGGTGAACAGGATCGACGCCAAGGGGCGCGTCTCCGTGCCGGCGCATTTTCGCACCGTGCTGCAGAAGCGGGGCTATGCGGAACTTTACGCGCTGCGCTGCCTGGACCAGGCGGCGATGGATGTCGGCGGGCTGGATCTGCTCGACCGCTACGAGCAACGCATAGCGCAGGAGGATCCGTTCCTGCAGACGACGGACGACATGTCCTTCTTCTGCCACGGCGACGGCACTTTCCTGAAGCTGGATCAGGATGGGCGCGTCACGTTGACCGATTTTATTCGCGAGCATACCGGAATAACAACCGAAGTGGCCTTCGTGGGGAGGGGCAGTTTTTTCCAGATCTGGGAGCCGGCACGGCTGGCCGCCTATGGGGCGGCGGCGCGAGCCAGGCTGTTGCATCTTCGGCAGGGGACGAAGCCAGGGGAGCGACCGGAATGACGGTGGGCCACGGCGATGATCTCCACGCCGATGGCGGACCGGTCCGCCACATTCCGGTCCTCCTCGCCGAGGTTCTGGAAGCGCTTGCGCCGCAGCCAGGCAATATCATCATCGACGGCACCTTTGGCGCCGGCGGCTACAGCAAGGCGATCCTGGAGAGTGGTGCATCCGTCATCGGCGTCGACCGCGACCCGGATGCCATTGCCGCGGGCAAGGCACTGGAACAGGAAACCGGCGGACGGCTGAGGCTGGTGCACGCACCGTTCTCGACGCTGGATCAGCATGCCGAGATGGCCGACGGCGTCGTGCTCGACATCGGCGTTTCTTCCATGCAGCTCGACCAGGCCGAGCGCGGCTTTTCCTTCCGCTTCGACGGCCCGCTCGACATGCGCATGGCGCAGGCCGGCGTGAGTGCCGCCGATGTCGTCAACACCTTCAAATCGGGCGACCTTGCCCGTATCTTCGGTTTTCTCGGCGAAGAGCGCCATTCGGGCCGCATTGCACGGATGATCGAAGCGCGGCGCGCCAAAAAGCCGTTCGAGCGCACGCTCGACCTGGCCGATGCCATCGAAACCCATATCGGCCGCAAGCCGGGCGACAAGATCCATCCGGCGACGCGGGTCTTCCAGGCATTGCGCATTTTCGTCAATGACGAGCTCGGCGAGCTGGCAAAGGCGCTGCTGGCTGCCGAGCGCGTGCTGAAGCCCGGCGGCAGGCTGGTCGTGGTGAGCTTCCATTCGCTCGAGGACCGCATCATCAAGCGTTTCATTGCCGATCGGTCGGAGCAGGCGGCGGGTTCGCGCCATATGCCGGAGACGCAGCTGCGCACCGCAACCTTCCGCAAGCAGGGTGGCGGGGTGACGGCCGGAGAGGCGGAGCTTGCCGCGAATCCGCGCGCGCGTTCCGCCAGGCTGCGCGCCGCGGTCCGCACCGAAGCGCCGGCGCGCGCCGGCGATCTTGCCCAGTTCGGTCTTCCAAAGCTTCCCGGCGTCTCCCTGCCGGGCGAGAGGTGAGCACGTGTTTCGTACCAGTGACATCATCCTGATCGCCGTGATGGTCTCGGCTGCCGCCATGACCTACAAGATCAAGCGCGATGCCGAAGTGCAGCAGGTCGCGGTCTACAAGCTGCAGGCGCAGATACGCACCGAAGAAGACCAGATCGACCTGCTCAAGGCCGACTGGAGCTTGCTGACGCAGCCATCGCGGCTGCAGCGGCTTTCCGATCTCTACAAGGAACAGCTTGGCCTGCAGACGTCCGATGCGCGCCAGATCGTGCGGCTGGACGAATTGCCGGAGAAGCCGCCGCTGACCATCGAGGAGATCATGGCGGATAGCGCCGCGCCGGGCGTCGACAAGCAAAAGACTGCTTCGATCGGCAAGGACAAGGTAGCGACCGCCGACAAATCGAAGACCGCCGGCAAGGCAAAAGCTGGCGAGAAGAAGCCGGTCGCGGCAGCCGCCAAACCGAAGCCGACAGCCAAAGACAAGGTGGCGAGCAACGCCAAGGTCGCGGTCGTGGACAAGATCGCGCAACAGATCGAGGATGGGGCTGACGAATGATCGGTGCGCTCACCAAGCTCCTGAAACGCTCGCGGCGCGGCGAGGATGGTTCGATCGTCGTCGACAGCGCCCGCAAGGCGACCGGTGGCAAGACACGCAACCGCGTGGTCATGACGATGGCCGTGTTCCTCGGCATCTATGTCGCGATCACCGGCAGGCTGGTGTGGTTCGGCTTCCAGGGGCCGACGGATTCCGGTCCGCCGCCCAGCCGTGTCACCGCCTCGCGGCCCGACATCGTCGATCGCAACGGCGAAGTGCTGGCGACCGATATCAAGACCTCGTCGCTGTTTGCCGAGCCTCGTCACATCGTCGATGCCGACGAGGCGATCGAGAAGCTGGCAACGGTGCTGCCCGAGCTCGACTACGAGCAGACCTACAAGAAGCTGAAGAGCGGTGCGGGTTTCGTCTGGCTGCAGCGCCAGCTGACCCCGAAGCAGCAATCCGAGATCATGCAGCTCGGCGTTCCGGGCATCGGTTTCCGGACCGAGAAGCGCCGTTTCTACCCCGCGGGCGAAACCGCGTCCTACATTGTCGGCCTGACCAACATCGACAATCAGGGCATCTCCGGGATGGAGAAATACATCGACGACCAGGGCCTGGCCGATCTGCAGCTGTCGGGCCTTGCCGTCGCCAAGGATCTGAAGCCGGTCAAGCTGTCGATCGACCTGCGCGTGCAGCACATCGTACGCAACGTGGTCGCGGAGGCGATGGAGAAATATCACGCGATCGCTGCCGGCGGCGTCGTGCTCAATGTCAAGACGGGTGAAGTGGTCGCCATGGCATCGGTGCCGGACTTCGACCCGAACAACCCCTATAATGCCCAGGACAAGGACCGCCTGAACCGCATGTCGGCCGGCCTTTATGAAATGGGCTCGACCTTCAAGAGCTTCACCACCGCCATGGCCCTGGATTCCGGCAAGGTGACGCTGGAATCGAAGTTCGACGCTTCACGGCCCATCACCATCGGCCGCCAGACCATTCGCGACTTCCACGGCAAGGGGCGCGTGTTGAGCGTGCCGGAAGTGTTCATCTACTCCTCCAACATCGGTTCGGCCAAGGAAGCCGACGTCGTCGGCATCGAAGGTCACCGGGAATTCCTGCACCGCCTGGGCGTGCTGGAGAAGATGAAGACCGAGCTGCCTGAAGTGGCGAAGCCGACCGAACCGAAGGTCTGGAAGAAGGTGCATTCGATCACCGCGGCCTTCGGCCACGGCATATCGACGACGCCGCTGCAGACGGCCGTGGGCTGCGCGGCGCTGATGAATGGCGGTTTCCTGATCGAGCCGACTTTCCTGACCCGCAGCGCCGACCAGGCGATGGATGTCGCCAAGCGCGTGGTCAGCGAGAAGACCGTCGAGGGCATGCGCTACCTCTACACGCTGAACGCCGAGAAGGGCTCCGGCAAGAATGCTCGCGTTCCCGGCTATCGCGTCGGCGGCAAGACCGGCACGGCTGAAAAGGTCGTCAACGGCCGCTATTCCAAGGACGTGCGCTTCAATGCCTTCGTGGCGGCGTTCCCCATGGACGATCCACAATACATCGTGCTCACCATCATCGATGAACCGAAGCCGGAAATGCCGGGCCGTGGTGCGACCGCTGGCTCGAATGCCGCGCCGATGGTGGCCAACATTATCCGGCGCGCGGCGCCTATGCTTGGCGTGAAGCCAGATTTCGGCCAAGAAAATGCTGCAACGCTGGTGTCCTACTGAGTGATTCTTTTTTGGCGCGCCGGCCAAAGCGCGCCGTTTTGTTAGACTGGGGATCGATGAAGCTTAGAGATTTAGCCGGTATCCTGCCTGTCGAGGCTTCCTCCGACATTGCGGTGACCGGCATCACGTCCGATTCCCGGCAGGTGCAGCCAGGCGATCTGTTCTTTGCGCTTGTCGGCACCAGGGCCGACGGCGCGGCTTATGCCGCTGAAGCAGCAAAGCGCGGTGCGAGCGCTGTCGTGGCGGTAAAGGGCGCCGATATCTCCGGTCTTGGCGTGCCCGTCCTGTTGTCTGACGACCCTCGGCATGCGCTGGCGCTCGCCGCTGCACATTTCTTCGGCCGCCAGCCGGAAACGATGGTCGCCGTCACCGGCACCAGCGGCAAGACCTCGGTTGCGGCCTTCACGCGCCAGATCTGGGAGCATGCGGGTTTCGCCGCTGCATCGATCGGTACCACCGGCGTGGTGGCGCCCGGCCGCAACGAGTACGGCTCGCTGACGACCCCGGATCCGGTCGCCCTGCACAGGCTGCTCAAGGAGCTTGCCGACGCCGGTGTCACGCATGCCTCGATGGAAGCCTCCAGCCACGGCCTCGACCAGCGCCGCCTGGACGGGGTCAGGCTCGCGGCCGGCGCCTTCACCAATCTCGGCCGCGACCACATGGACTACCATCCGACGGTCGAAGAATATCATCGGGCAAAGCTGCGCCTGTTCGACACGCTTCTGCCCAAGGGCGCGCCAGCCGTGATCTTTGCCGATGATCCGTGGTCTGAGCCGACGATCGCCGCCGCCAAGGCTGCCGGACTGTCGGTGCTGACCGTCGGCCGCCATGGCAATTTCCTCGAACTCAAGCGCGTCGAGCACGAACGGCATCGCCAGCGCGCCGAAATCATGGCCGATGGCGCCATCTATGAAATCGACCTGCCGCTGGCGGGCGATTTCCAGATCTACAATGCGCTGGTTTCCGCCGGCCTGGCCATCGCCACCGGAACACCCGCGGCCAAGGCCTTGCCGGCGCTGGAGAAATTGAAGGGCGCGCCGGGCCGGCTCGACCTCGTCGGTACCACTGCTGCGGGCGCACCGGTCTATGTCGACTATGCGCACAAGCCGGACGCGCTGGAAAACGTGCTGGCTTCCGTGCGCCCGTTCACGACGGGACGCGTTCTGGTGGTGTTCGGCTGCGGCGGCGACCGCGACCGCGGCAAGCGCCCGATCATGGGCGAAATCGCCACGCGGCTGGCCGATGTCGTCATCGTCACCGACGATAACCCGCGCTCGGAAGTGCCGGAGGCAATCCGGGCCGCCATCCTGGCCGCGGCGCCCGGCGCCATCGAGATCGGCGACCGGCGCCAGGCGATCCAAGAGGCCGTTGCCATGCTCCATGCCGGCGACACGCTGATCGTGGCCGGCAAGGGCCACGAGGAAGGCCAGACCGTGGGGGCGCAGACGCTGCCGTTCTCCGATCATGAGGAAGTGCGTACCGCGCTCAGGGAGCGCGCCGCATGAGCCATCTGTGGACCGCCGACGCCCTTGTCGCAGCCGTTGACGGTCGCCCGATCGGCAGCATGCCCGAGGGTATCAGCGGCATTTCCATCGACAGTCGCTCCCTGCAGCCCGGCGAAGCTTTCTTCGCCATCAAGGGCGATGCGATGGACGGCCACGACTTCGCCACCGCTGCCATCAAGGCAGGGGCGGGCGTGCTGGTGGTGGCAGAAGGCAAGCTGCCGGCGCTCGGGCGCTTGACCGCACCGATGATCGTGGTGCCGGACGTGCTCGTCGCGCTGGAAAAGCTCGGCGTCGCCTCGCGTGCCCGGTCGCAGGCAAGGATCATCGCGGTGACCGGCTCGGTCGGCAAGACCTCGACCAAGGAGGCGCTGCGCCACGTGCTTTCCGCCGTCGGAAAGGTGCACGCTTCGGCGGCTTCGTTCAACAACCACTGGGGCGTGCCGCTGACGCTGGCGCGCATGCCGCAGGACACCGACTATGGCGTGTTCGAAATCGGCATGAACCATCCGGACGAGATCCGTCCGCTGGTGAAGATGGTGCGCCCGCATGTGGCGATCATCACCGTGATCGCTGCCGCCCATCTCGGCTTCTTCCGCAATCTGGACGAGATCGCCCGCGCCAAGGCGGAGATCTTCGAGGGGCTGGAGCCGGAAGGTGCTGCACTGCTCAACCGCGACGATCCGCGCTCGACGCTGCTTGCCAAGCTGGCGCGGCAGGTGGGCGTCGCGCATGTCTTCGGTTTTGGCGAAGCGCAGCGCTCGACCTACCGCATGATCGATTGTGTGCTCGCGGCCGACCATTCGATCATCACCGTCAAGATTGCCGGCAAGGAACTGGTTGCGCGGGTCGGCGCGCCGGGCCGCCACATCGCGCAGAATGCGCTGGCCGTCCTGGGCGCGGCTCATCTGGTCGGCGCCGAGATCACCCGGGTGGCGGAAGCGCTCGCCGATCTTTCCGCCGCACCCGGCCGTGGCGCGCGCCATATGTTGTCGCTTTCTGACGGCCCGTTCACGCTGATCGACGAGAGCTACAACGCCAATCCGGCCTCGATGCAGGTGGCGCTGAACCTGCTCAGGGACACGCCGGTGACCGGAAGCGGACGCCGCGTCGCTGTGCTGGGCGACATGCTCGAGCTCGGAACACAGTCGCAGAAGCTGCATGCGGACCTTGCCGAGCTGGTCGTGGAGTCAGGTGCCGACATGGTGCTTCTGGCCGGGCCGGAGATGCAGGCGCTGGCCGAGGCGCTTCCCGCCGGCACCAACGTCACCTACCAGCCGACAACCGAGGCCCTGAAGCCGCTGCTGCTCGGCGCCTTGCGCCCGGGCGACGTGGTGATGGTCAAGTCATCCAAGGGCATCGGCTTTGCCAAGCTGGTCGATACGCTGATCAAGACATTTCCGGCGCATACCGCCGGAACGGAAATTTGAAGGGTCCGGGGGACGAAAACGCATGTTCTGGCTTCTCGTCGACTTTGCCGACCACGTCACGGTCTTCAACGTCTTCCGCTACATCACGTTCCGCACCGGCGGCGCGCTGATCACGGCGGCGCTGATCGTCTTCATCTTCGGGCCGACGATCATCAATTCGCTGCGTGTACGCCAGGGCAAGGGCCAGCCGATCCGTGCCGATGGACCGCAGACGCACTTCAAGAAGGCCGGCACCCCGACCATGGGCGGCCTGATGATCCTGACCGGCATCATCGGCTCGTCGCTGCTGTGGGCGAACCTGACCAGCATCTATGTCTGGGTGGTGCTGTTCGTGACGCTGGGCTTCGGCGCCATCGGCTTCTATGACGACTACCTGAAGGTCACCAAGCAATCGCATCTGGGCTTTTCGGGCAAGGCGCGCCTGGCGCTGGAATTCATCATCGCCGGCATCGCTGCCTGGATCATCATGCGCAGCGGCCAGCCGCCTTTCTCGTCCTCGCTGACCTTTCCGTTCTTCAAGGAACTGATCATCAATCTCGGCTTCTTCTTCATCCCGTTCGCCGCTTTCGTGGTGGTGGGCGCGGGCAACGCGGTGAACCTTACCGACGGGCTGGACGGGCTGGCGATCGTGCCGATCATGATCGCGGCGGCTTCCTTCGGCGTCATCGCCTATCTGTCCGGCAATGCGGTGTTCGCCGAATACCTGCAGATCCATTTCGTGCCGGGCACCGGCGAACTGGCGGTAATCCTCGGCGCGGTCATCGGCGCGGGCCTCGGCTTCCTGTGGTTCAATGCGCCGCCGGCGGCGATCTTCATGGGCGACACCGGTTCGCTCGCGCTCGGCGGCCTGATCGGCACGGTGGCGGTTGCGGTCAAGCATGAGATCGTCATGGCCATCATCGGCGGCCTGTTCGTGCTGGAGATCCTGTCCGTCATCATCCAGGTCGGCTACTTCAAGATGACCGGCAAGCGCGTCTTCCTGATGGCGCCGATCCATCATCATTTCGAAAAGCTTGGCTGGACCGAAAGCCAGGTCGTCATCCGGTTCTGGATCATCGCCGTGATACTGGCGCTGATCGGCCTTTCCACCCTCAAGCTGCGATAGGACCTGCATGATCCCGGCCACTTCCTTCGCAGGCAAACGGGTTTCGCTGTTCGGGCTCGGCGGCTCGGGCATCGCCACCGCGCGCGCGCTGATCGACGGGGGCGCCGAGCTGCTGGCCTGGGATGACAACCCCGAAAGCGTCGCCAAGGCCATCGAGCAGGGCGTTCCCACCAGCGATCTTCGTCAGGCCGACTGGCCGACCATGTCGGCCCTGATCCTGTCGCCCGGTGTTCCGCTGACGCATCCCAAGCCGCATTGGGTCGTGGAATTGGCGCGTGTCGCCGGCGTCGAGGTGATCGGCGACATCGAGCTGTTCGTGCGCGAGCGCAACCGCTCGCAGATCGACACGCCGTTCATCGCCATCACCGGCACCAACGGCAAGTCGACGACGACGGCGCTGACGGCGCACATCCTGAAGGCCGCCGGCCGCGACACGCAGATGGGCGGCAATATCGGCCGCGCCGTGATGACGCTCGAGCCGCCGGTGCCGGGACGCCACTATGTGGTCGAGTGTTCGTCCTACCAGATCGACCTGGCGCCTTCGATCAATCCGACGGCCGGTATCCTGCTCAATCTGACGCCGGATCATCTCGACCGGCACGGCACGGTGCATCACTACGCCTCGATCAAGGAGCGGCTGGTCGCCGGCAGCGACACCGCGATCATCGGCGTCGACGACAGTTTCTGTGTCCAGATAGCCGACCGTCTCGAACGTGCCGGCAAGGATGTCGTCCGGATCTCGAAGCGGCTGCCGCTGACCGACGGTTATTTCGCCGACGGGACCAATCTGATGGAAGCCGTCCACGGCCGCTACAGCCGGATCGGTTTCCTGGAAGGAATCGGGTCACTGCGCGGTCAGCACAATGCCCAGAACGCGCTGGCTGCCGTGACCGCCTGCCTGAAGGTCGGACTGGACCTTGGCGAGATCCAGTCGGGACTGGAAAGCTTCCCCGGCCTGGCGCATCGCATGGAACAGGTCGGCCGCAAGGACCATGTGCTGTTCATCAACGATTCCAAGGCGACCAATGCCGATGCTGCGGCACCGGCGCTTTCCGCTTTCCCGCGCGTCTACTGGATCGCCGGCGGGCTGCCCAAGGAAGGTGGCATCGAACCGTTGCGCGGCTTCTTCCCGCGTATCGCGAAGGCATACCTGATCGGCGAGGCGGCGCCCGCCTTCTCGGCGACGCTCGGCGAGGCGGTCCCCTACGAGATCGCGGGTACATTGGCGGCTGCCGTCGAGCGCGCCGCCGCCGAGGCAGCCAAGGACGAGAGCGGCGAAGCAGTGGTGCTTCTGTCGCCGGCCTGCGCCAGCTTCGACCAGTTCAAGAATTTCGAGGTTCGCGGCGAAGCCTTCAGGCAAGCCGTCGCTGCTATCGAAGGCGTGAAACCCATCGGAGGGGCACGATAATGGCTGCCAGTCGTCTCGACAAAAGCCCGGTTGCAACCTGGTGGTGGACCATCGACCGATGGTTCCTGGCAGCGTTCCTGCTGCTGATGGGGCTGGGCATCGTGCTGTCCTTCGCCGCCAGCCCCGCCGTTGCGCAGCGCATCGGCCTTGGTCCGTTCTATTTCGCGACCCGCCAGATCATCTTCACCGTGCCGGCGCTGTGCGTGATGCTGGGTGTCTCCTTCCTCGAGCCCCGGCAGATCAGGCGCATGTCCATCGTCATGCTGTGCATCATGCTGGTGCTGATGGTGGCGGTGCTCTATGTCGGCGTCGAGGTGAAGGGGGCGCGGCGCTGGATCTCGCTTGCCGGCGTTTCCATCCAGCCGTCCGAATTCCTCAAGCCGGCCTTCGTCATCCTGTGCGCCTGGCTGTTTGCCGAACACAAGCGCCATCCCGATATCCCGGGCAACGTTCTGGCGATGATCATGCTGGGTCTCGTCGTCGCCCTGCTGCTGGCGCAGCCCGATTTCGGCCAGACCATGCTCGTCACCGGCACCTGGGGCATCATGTTCTTCATGGCCGGCCTGTCGTGGCTGTGGATCGTGGTGCTCGGCGCGCTCGGCATCACCGGCGTGTTTGCCGCCTATACGATCTTGCCGCACGTCGCTGGCCGCATCGACCGCTTCCTGACCGGCGAGGGCGATACCTATCAGGTCGACATGGGCAAGGAAGCGCTGATCAACGGCGGCTGGCTCGGCGTCGGGCCAGGCGAGGGCACGGTCAAGCGCGCCATCCCGGACAGTCACGCCGACTTCGTGTTCTCGGTGGCAGGCGAGGAATACGGCCTGATCATGTGTTTCTTCATCATGACCATCTTCGCCTTCATCGTGCTGCGCGGCCTCAACACCGCGCTCAAGGAACATGACGATTTCACCCGCTATGCCATTGGTGGCCTCGTCACCATCTTTGGTCTGCAGTCGACCATCAACATGGCGGTGAACCTGCAACTGATGCCGGCAAAGGGCATGACGCTGCCCTTCATCTCCTACGGTGGCTCCTCGCAGATCGCGATCGCCATCTCGATGGGCATGGTGCTGGCGCTGACCCGCAAGAAGCCCGAGCGGCGCAAGACACTCGGCGGCGTGCAAGGCTACCAGCGCTTCATGCCGGCGGAATAAGGCGATTTCGAAGAATTATTGCATCTGTGGGTGATCGCAAACCATCTGTAGGTGCAACCTCTGGTCTAAAATCGATGCAACAATTCTGCGAAATCGCCTAAATCGACGGAACACAATGGCTAAAGGGACTATTCTACTGGCGGCCGGCGGCACCGGCGGGCATCTGTTTCCCGCTGAGGCCCTGGCTCACGAACTGATCGCGCGGGGCTGGGAGGTGCATCTCGCCACGGACGACCGCGCCTCGCGCTACGCCAACCATTTTCCATCAAAAGAGGCGCACACCATTCGCTCGGCGACATTCGGTTCGAAGAACCCGATTGCGCTGCTGGGGGCGATGTGGCGCATCTGGCAGGGTGTGCGGCAGGCTTCCGCCGTCATACACCGCATCAAGCCGGCGGTCGTCGTCGGTTTCGGCGGCTATCCGACGCTGCCGCCGCTTTATGCCGCCACGCGGCGCAAGGTGGCGACCATCATCCATGAACAGAACGCCGTCATGGGGCGGGCCAACCGTGCGCTGGCCCCGCGCGTCGATGCCATTGCCGGTGGCTTTCTGCCGGAAGACACCAGCGCTGCCGGCGCCAAAACGGTGACCACCGGCAACCCGGTGCGGCCCGCCGTGCTGGAGGCCGCCAAGATACCCTATGTCGCTTCGGCCGGTAGCGACCCCTTCCGGCTGCTGGTGTTTGGCGGCAGCCAGGGCGCGCAGTTCTTCTCCGACGCCGTCCCGGCCGCGGTGGCGCTGTTGTCGGATGCCCAGCGCGCACGGCTGGTCATCACGCAGCAGGCGCGCGCCGACGATGTCGGCCGGGTCAAGGATGCCTACGCAAAGCTCGGCATCGATGCGCAGGTCTCGCCTTTCTTCACCGATATGGCGCAACGCATGGGCGATGCTCATCTGGTGATCTCGCGTTCCGGCGCCTCGACGGTTTCCGAGATCGCCGTCATCGGGCGACCGGCGCTGCTGGTGCCTTATCCGCATGCGCTTGACCATGACCAGGCCGCAAATGCGGCAGCCCTTGCCGCTGCCGGTGGCGGTGAAGTCCACCCGCAGTCGACGCTCACGCCGGAAACGGTTGCTGCCCTGCTGAGTGCGGCAATGGAAGACCCCGAACGTCTCGAAACGATGGCCGCGGCGGCAAAGTCGGTCGGCCGTCCCAACGCGGCGCGGTTGCTCGCCGACCTCGCAGAGGCTATTGCGTCGCGCAAGACGATAGAAGAATTCAGGAAGGAAACCCGCGCATGAAGATGCCGCAGACGATTGGCCTTGTGCATTTCATCGGCATCGGCGGCATCGGCATGAGCGGCATCGCCGAGGTCCTGCACAATCTCGGCTACCAGGTTCAGGGTTCCGATCAGGCCGAAAGCGCCAATGTGCAGCGGTTGCGCGACAAGGGCATCGCGTGTTTCGTCGGCCACAAGGCCGAGAACCTTGGCGAGGCCGAAGTCGTGGTGGTCTCGACCGCAATCAAGAAGATCAATCCCGAGCTGAAGGCCGCGCGCGAAAGGAATCTGCCGGTCGTGCGCCGCGCGGAAATGCTGGCCGAACTGATGCGCTTCCGCCAGGCCGTTGCCATCGGCGGCACACACGGCAAGACGACGACGACCTCTATGGTGGCGACGCTGCTGGAGGCCGGCGGGCTCGACCCGACGGTCATCAATGGCGGCATCATCAACGCCTATGGCACCAACGCGCGCATGGGCGACGGCGAATGGATGGTGGTGGAGGCCGACGAAAGCGACGGCACCTTCCTGAAGCTGCCGGCCGATATCGCGGTGGTGACCAACATCGATCCCGAGCATCTCGACCATTACGGCTCATTCGACAAGGTGCGCGAGGCATTCCGGCAGTTCGTCGAGAATGTCCCGTTCTATGGTTTTGGCGTGATGTGCACCGACCATCCGGAAGTGCAGGCCCTGGTTGGGCGTATCGAAGACCGCCGCGTCGTCACCTATGGCGAGAACACCCAGGCCGATGTGCGGTTCTCCAACCACCGCATGGACGGTGCCGTATCGATCTTCGATGTCACTGTCCGCAACCGCAAGGGCGGGGGCGAGACGGTGATCGCGGGTCTGCGGCTGCCGATGCCCGGCCGTCACAACGTCTCCAATGCGACAGCGGCAATCGCGGTCGCCAACGAACTCGGGATTTCCGCCGAAGCGATCAAGAAGGGGCTGTCGGCGTTCGGCGGCGTTAAGCGCCGCTTCACGCATACCGGTTCATGGAACGGCGTCGAGGTGTTCGACGACTACGGCCATCATCCGGTCGAGATCAAGGCGGTGCTTAAGGCTGCTCGAGATGCGACCAAGGGGCGGGTGATCGCCATCGCCCAGCCGCACCGCTTCACGCGCCTGCATGACCTGTTCGACGACTTCGCTTCCTGTTTCAACGACGCCGACACGGTGATGGTGGCGCCGGTCTACACGGCCGGCGAAGACCCGATCGAGGGGGCATCGTCGGACGCGTTGGTGTCGCGCATCCGCTCCGGCGGTCATCGCGACGCACGCTACATCGAGGGGCCGGCCGAGGTGGCGCCAATCGTGCGCCGACTGGCGAAGCCGGGCGACTTCGTCGTCTTTCTCGGCGCCGGCAACATCACGCAATGGGCCTATGCTTTGCCGAAGGAACTTGCCGGAGCCGGGTCATGACACGCGGCGGGGCGCTGCTGGATAAGCTCGGCGACAAGCTGGCGGGCCTGCGTGGCCGTGTCACGCCCGATGCCGAGATGGACAAGATCACGTGGTTCCGCGCCGGCGGTCTTGCCGATGCGCTTTTCCAGCCTGCCGACGAGGACGATCTCGCCGCCTTCCTGAAAGCCGTGCCGGAAGAGATTCCGCTCACCATTGTCGGCGTCGGTTCGAACCTGCTGGTGCGTGATGGCGGCATTCAGGGCTTCGTCGTGCGGCTTTCCGCCAAGGGGTTTGGTGCGGCCGAGGTGGTCTCACCGACGCAGATCCGGGCAGGCGCTGCCATTCCCGACAAGCGGGTGGCAGCGGTGGCGCACGAGGCGGGCATCGGTGGATTTCATTTCTACCACGGCATCCCGGGGGCCATCGGCGGCGCGTTGCGCATGAATGCCGGCGCAAACGGCGTCGAAACGCGCGAGCGTGTCGTCGAGGTGCGGGCTCTCGATCGCCAGGGCAATGCGCATGTGCTGTCCAACGCCGACATGGGTTATGCCTATCGCCATTCCTCGGCACCGGCGGGGCTGATCTTCACCTCGGCGTTGTTCGAGGGTTATGCCGAGGACAAGGCAGCCATCAAGGAAGCGATGGATGCCGTGCAGCATCATCGCGAGACGGTGCAGCCGATCCGCGAGAAGACCGGCGGTTCGACCTTCAAGAACCCGGAAGGCACTTCGGCGTGGAAGGAAATCGACAAGGCCGGCTGTCGCGGGCTGATGGTGGGCGGCGCGCAGATGTCGCCGATGCATTGCAATTTCATGATCAACACCGGCACTGCGACCGGTTACGACCTGGAAAATCTCGGCGAGACCGTGCGCGAGCGTGTGCTGGAGCATTCCGGCATCCGGCTGCATTGGGAAATCAAGCGCATCGGCAATTTCCGATCCGGCCGGGAAGTGCAGGAATTCCAGGGACAGTTGTTGTAGATCCCGGCAATCTGCCGATGTCGATGCTTGAATATCGGATCGCGCTTGCAGTCCGGCGGGAAGCATTTTACGTCTATACAAAAGCCAGACTGGACCAGCCGGCCGGAGGAACAATCAAACGGGCTGGACCAGTGCCGTCAAAGCATGATTGTGCTTTGACTTGGCCTTGTAATGGAATTGCATAGAGCAAGGGTTGGAGCGTTTCCGCGACAACGGAAACTCTTCAGGTGTCGGCTGAGGCCGCAGGGAGGCATCCAATGAAATTGAAGAACGCTGCAAAACTGGTTGTGGGCGGCCTTTTGGCCGGCATGATCTCGACGGCACACGCCGGCGAGACGCTCGACCGTATCATGAAGAACAAGGTCCTGGTCGAAGTCACCGACCAGGCCTATCCGCCTTTCTCCTACATCGACGACAAGGGCGAGGTGGTCGGCTTCGACGTCGACATCGCGCGCGAAGTCGCCAAGCGCCTTGGCGTTGAACTGAAGGTCGAGACGCCGTCGTGGGAAATCATCACGGCCGGCAACTGGAAGGGCCGCTGGGACGTCTGCATCTGCTCGATGTCGCCGACCGCCGAGCGCGCCAAGGTACTGACCTTCGTCAATGAATATTATGGCGCGCCGGCTGTGGTTGCGGTCAATTCCGACAACACCACCATCAAGAGCGTCAAGGATCTCGGCGGCAAGAACGTCGGCACGCAAGGCGGCACGCCTTACGAGAAGTACCTGCAGAAGGAACTCGTCATCGAGGTGCCTGGCAAGGAGCCGGTCAAGCCGGAGTTTCCGTTCGGCGATGTGACGGTCAAGCCTTATGACACCGAGGATTTTGCCTTCCAGGATCTCGGCCTAGGTGACGGCAAGCGCCTCGATGCAGCGGTGGCCGGTTATCTGACGGTGGCGGAACGCGTCAAGAAGTCGGAAGGCAAGCTCAAGATCGTCGACGACTCGCTCTTCACGGAGCCGCTCTGGGTTGCCGTCGACAAGGGCGACGCCGAATGGGAAGCCAAGATCAAGGAAATCTTCAAGGCGATGTATGACGACGGCACGCTGAAGACGATTTCCGAGAAGTGGGTCGGCCGCGACATCTCGGCCAAGCAGTAACGACAGGGGCGGTCGGGCGTGGCGGCAGAGCAAACAACCGGCCAGGCACGTGCCGGCGCGGTGGACAAGGCGTTCCGTATCCGCGTTGCCATCGTCTGGCTGGTGCTATTTGCGACGTTTGTCCAGTTCTTTCGCTCCTTTCATCTAGACGTGCCCTTTATCGTCGACAAATTCCCGGCGCTGGCTGGCTTCACGCTCAGCCGCGCCGGGTTCATCCAGGGCGCGGTTCTCACGCTCTATGTCTGTTTCTTTTCCATCATTGCCTCCGTTGTGCTGGGCCTGCTGGCGGCGCTTGGGCGCCTGTCGAAGAGTTCCGTCGCCTACGGGGTTTCGACTTTCTACACCTCGTTCTTCCGCGGTACGCCGCTGCTGGTGCAGATCTTCCTGATCTATCTCGGCATCCCGCAGATCGGACCGGTGCCGGCAGCAATTCCGTCCGGCATCATCGCGCTTTCCCTGAATTACGGCGCCTATCTCAGTGAAATCTTCCGCGCCGGGCTTCTTTCGGTGCCGGCCGGCCAGCGCGAGGCCGGCCTGGCGCTGGGGCTGCATCCCTGGCAGCTGATGGTGAAAGTGGTGATGCCGCAGGCGATCCGTGTCGCCATACCGCCGACCGGTTCGCAGTTCATCGCGATGTTGAAGGATTCCTCGCTGATCTCGGTGATGGGTGTCACCGAGATCATGTTCGTGGCGCAATCCTATGGCCGCGCCAGCTATCGCTACATCGAGATGCTGACGACTGCCGCTGCGATCTACTGGTTCCTGTCGATCATGTTCGAACTGGTGCAGGCGCGGCTGGAAAGCCATTTCGGCAAGGGCTACCGCGCCCGCTGAGGCGTTTCCGATTTCAGGCGTTGTTCGGCGTCCTTCGTTGCGAAACCAGTGCAACCAGGACGCTGAGGGCAATGCCGGCGGTGGCGATCCAGAAAGCGGTCCGCATTCCCTCGCTGACGGCCAGGCCCAGCGCCTCACCGCCGAGGCCACCAATGTGCCGGTTCGCGACAGCGATCAGGACGGCGAGCCCGATGGCGTTGCCGACATTCAGCGTGGTGGACGCCATGCCGGAGGCAACGCCCTGTTCATCGTGATGCACGCCGGAGGCGGCGGCGATCCACATGGCGGTCCAGACGATGCCCTGGCCGATGCCTGAGACGATCAGGCCGGGTGCGAGCGCCAGATAAGAACTCTCCGGCGTTGTCGCCGGCACCATCAGCGCGGTGCCCATGGCACCGATCACCATGCCGCCGATCAGGCTGGAACGGTTGGAGAAGCGCGTCGACAGGCGTGCACCGACCTGCGTGCCGGTGGCGATCGCGACAGACGGCACGAGGAAGGCGACACCGGTCTCCAGTGCGGAATAGCCCTGCACGTTCTGAAACAACACGGTGAGGAAATAGGGCAAGGTGCCGAAGGTCGCCATGTAGAGGAAGGTGATGGTCATGCCTGCCACCAGGCTGCGGTTGCGGAAGAGCCGCAAGGGCATCAACGGATCGGCGCTCTTTGCTTCGATGATGGCGAAGGCCATGAGCAGCAGGACCGCGAGCCCCGCACTCCAGAGGATGGAAGGCGACAGCCAGCCATATTCCGGTCCCTGTACAAGGGCAAAGACCAGCAAGGTCGCTCCGGCCGTAACGGTCAGGGCGCCGGCAAGGTCAAAGCTGCGGCTTTCACGTTGCCTGGGATCGCGCGGGATGACCAGAAAGGCCGCGATGATGGCGATGCCGGCAAGCAGCACGTTGACATAAAAGACCGACGGCCAGCCGAATGCGGCGGTGAGGAAACCGCCTGCCAGCGAGCCGATGGTCAGGCCGCTGGCGCCGGCACCGCCCCAGACCGCGAGTGCGCGGTTGCGTTCCGCGCCTTCATCGAACAGTCGGTTGACCAGCGAGAGCGTCGCTGGAAACAGAAATGCACCGCCTATGCCCTGGACCGCGCGCGCTGCGATGATGACTTCGGGGGCCCAGGCGAGAGCGCCGATCAGCGAAGACAGTGCGTAGAGCCACAAGGCGAAGATGAACATGCGTCGCTGACCGATCAAATCGGCTGCGCGGCCGCCAAACAGCAGGAACCCGCCAGTGAAGACCGTGTAGACGCTGACCACCCATTGCAACGTCTGGTTCGAGAAGCCGAGGCCTGCGCCGATCTCCGGCAGGGCAACGAAGACGATGTTGAGGTCGAGCGCGATGATCAGCTGCGCGAACGCAAGCAAGGCAAGGGTCGCACCGCGCCGTGCTCCGCTTCGAGCGGTGGGGTCGTGTATCAGGGCTTCGTTTGACGCACTCATCGGGACAATCTCCTGTATCGATTCTTTGTCGATCGACAAATAACGAAAGCTTGCATCCGGCTGTCAAGCGAATTATTTGTTGATCGACCAAGAATGGAGAAGCTGATGGCTCGCCCCCGGGAGTTCGATCGCGACGAAGCGCTGGTGAGGGCGCGCGATGCCTTCTGGGCGCGAGGTTACGAAGGGACCTCGATGGCGGACCTCGTTTCGACGCTCGGTATCGCTTCAGCCCGCATCTATGCCGCCTTTGGCTCGAAGGAAGATTTGTTTCGCGAGGCGATCGCGCTCTATGAAGCCAGGGAAGGCGGTTTCGTGGACAGGGTTCTTGCCCGAGAGCCTGTGGCGTACCGGGCAATCGAGGGTATCCTGCGCGAGGCGGTGGAAACCTACACCCGACCCGGAAAACCCTGGGGCTGCATGGTGGTGACGGCGGCGACGAACTGTGCTGCCGAAAACAGCCGCCTGCAGGACTGGCTGGCCGATCGGCGACGTCGGCAGACGGCGGCGATCGTGGCGCGCCTCGATCAGGCAAGGCGAGACGGCGAGTTCGTCGAAGACGCCGACGTGGAACGTCTCGGCGACTACCTGACGGCCGTCATGCATGGGCTTTCCGTGCAGGCGCGCGACGGGGTTTCCGGCGCGCGGCTTACAGCACTGTGCGACTTGTCATTGCGGACGGTTGCCGATTTCCTGAGGCACGGTGCGAGCTGATTTCGTAGGGCGCTGGCGGGTCGTTTCCGCTGCAGTTCCGTCGGCAGGAAAAGCCTGCGCGCCGTTGCACAAAAGACTCAAAAGCCGGCTTTCGAAACACTTTTTTCGAGAAAGTGAATCGCCCTGAATCATGGGGGCTTGTCAGTGAATCAACTCTCTGATTCTTTGGGACAACAGCGTTTCCTGATTTGAGTCGTTCGACGCGTGGGGCCGCGTTTCATCTGGGGAAGTCATTCTCCGGACGTGGGTGATTCATGTCTGGAAAATGGAAGTGTGGACCCGCCGCTAGAGGGATGACGGGGTGATGAAAAAGAAGCATGTGGCCGTCCTGCTGGGAGGTTTTTCGTCCGAGCGGCCCGTGTCCTTGTCTTCGGGGAAGGCCTGTGCCGATACGCTCGAGGCGGAAGGCTATCAGGTTACTCGTGTTGATGTCGGGCGCGATGTTTCTTCCGTTCTGGCTGAGCTGAAGCCGGATGTGGTCTTCAACGCGCTGCATGGTCCTTTTGGCGAGGACGGCACTATCCAGGGGGTGCTCGAATTCCTTGGTCTTCCCTATACGCATTCCGGTGTTCTGGCGTCCGCTCTGGCGATGAACAAGGAGCAGGCGAAGAAGGTCGCGAAGACCGTTGGAATTCCTGTTGCTGAATCCAGGGTCATCAACCGCTTCACCATCAAGAACGATCATCCGATGAGGCCGCCCTATGTGGTGAAGCCGGTGAATGAGGGGTCGAGCTTTGGCGTCGTGATCGTCAAGGAGGATCAGTCGCATCCGCCGCAACTGATCTCGTCGCCGGAGTGGAATTACGGCGAGGAGGTCATGGTCGAGCGCTATATCCATGGGCGCGAGTTGACCTGCGCGGTGATGGGTGATGTGGCGCTTGGTGTCTGCGAGATCGTCCCGACCGGTCATTCCTTCTACGATTATGATTCAAAATACGTTCCGGGTGGCTCAAAACATGAGGTCCCCGCTAAAATTTCACTAAATATTTACCAAAAAATACAGACACTGGCGCTTAAGGCTCACCAAGCGATCGGTTGCCGGGGCGTCTCCCGGTCGGACTTCCGTTACGACGACCGTCATTCCGAAAACGGCGAGGTTGTCTGGCTCGAAATCAACACGCAGCCGGGCATGACGCCGACGTCTTTGGTGCCGGAAATCGCTGCCCAGGCAGGGCATTCGTTCGGCGAGCTGTTGAGTTGGATGGTGGAGGACGCGTCGTGTCGGCGTTGAACTGGGGACAGAACGGAAGAAGGGGTGCGATGCCGCGCGCCCGCTTCGGTGCGTCCTCCTGGCTCGATCGTTTCGTGCTGCCCAAGGTGCTGCGCAAGCCTGTGCGCACGCTCGGTCGGCTTACGCGTGGCGATTTCGATGCCCCGCCATTCGCGGCGACTGTGATCAACGCCGTCTTCCTCGCTTCGTCGTTGACCTATGGAGCCTATCTCGGCGGTCATCTCGACGGTTTCGTGCAGGATGTCACCGCTCGTACCGGCTTTGCCGTGGATCAGATCAAGGTGGTCGGCAATCGCGAGACTTCCGAAATCGACATTCTCGACAAGCTGGATCTGAATGGCTGGACGTCGCTGGTCGGCTTCAGCGCCGAAGGTGCGCGCGAGCGCATCGCGCTGCTGCCCTGGATCCAGTCGGTAGCGGTGCGCAAGGTTTATCCGCATCTGCTGGAAGTGCGCATCGACGAGCGCCAGGCTTTCGCCATCTGGCAGCGCGGTACCGAGCTCTCCGTGATCGAGAAGGATGGTCGCATCATCGCGCCATACACGGGCGGTGATCAGTCCAAGCTGCCGCTGCTGGTCGGGCAGGGCGCACCGGAGCATGCGCCGGCGCTGATGGCCAAGGTTGCCGGCTTTCCTGAACTCGCTTCCAGGGTGCGTGGTTACATTCGGGTCGGTGACCGGCGTTGGGACATCAAGCTGGACAATGGCGTCGTCATCAAGCTGCCGGAGTTCGAAGCCGAGCAGGCGATGGCCGAACTCGTGCGCATCGATCGCGAAAAAGGGCTGCTGTCGCGGGATATCGCTTCGATCGACATGCGTCTGTCCGATCGTTTGACGGTGGAGCTGACGCAGCAGGCGGCAAGCGCGCGTGAGGCGGCGCTGAAGGAACAGGCCAAGATGGCAAAGCGCAAGGCGGGGCAGCAGATATGAGTTGGCTCGGCAGCACCAATGAAGGAGCCTCACGCCGGTCCGGCGTGCTGACAGTTCTCGACGTCGGTTCGAGCAAGGTCAGTTGCGTTGTGGCGAAGCTCAAGCCTTGCGAAGAAGGCCATCTTCTGCGTGGCCGCTCGCATCGCATCCAGGTCATTGGCATTGGGCACCAGAAGTCGCACGGCGTGAAATCGGGCGTCGTCATCGATCTCGACCGCGCCGAGCATGCCATCCGTCTGGCCGTTGATGCGGCCGAGCGCATGGCGGGTCTCACCGTCGATTCGCTAATCGTCAACATGACGGCTGGTCGCCTGAAGAGCGAAACCTTCAACGCGACCATCAATCTTGGCGGTCATGAAGTCGATGAAAACGACATCAAGCGGGTTCTTGCTGCCGGTGCCAAGCAGGCATTGAAATCCGAGCGCGAAGTCCTGCATGCATTGCCTGTCGGGTTTTCACTGGACGGCGAACGCGGCGTGCGCGATCCGCGCGGCATGGTCGGCGACACACTTGGCGTCGACATGCATGTGATGACCGGCGATTCTGCGCCGCTGCGCAATCTGGAGCTTGCCATCAACCGCTCGCACCTGTCGGTCGAGCGTCTGATCGCCACGCCTTATGCCGCGGGTCTCGCGGCGCTCGTCGACGACGAGCTCGAGATGGGGGCGGCCTGTATCGACATGGGCGGCGGCACCACCACGATCTCCGTCTTCTCGGAAGGCAAGTTCGTCTATGGCGACTCCATTCCGGTCGGCGGCAACCACGTCACGCTCGACCTGGCCAAGGGGCTGTCGACCTCGCTGGAGGCCGCCGAGCGGCTGAAAGTGATGCACGGCTCGGCTTTGCCGGGCAGCTCCGACGATCGCGATCTCGTCACGATCCAGCCGATCGGCGAGGAGGGTGAGGCGCCGCTGCAAATTCCGCGTTCGGTGATGACACGAATCATTCGGGCCCGTATCGAGGAAACCCTGGAGCTGTTGCGCGAGCGGCTGAGCAAGTCCGGCTACGGCAATGTGGTCGGCAAGCGGGTCGTTCTGACCGGCGGTGCCAGCCAGCTTGCAGGTATGCCGGAAGCGGCGCGACGCGTCCTGGGGCGCAATGTGCGCGTCGGGCGTCCGCTCGGGGTTGCCGGTCTGCCTGAGGCGGCAAAGGGACCGGCTTTCTCGGCCGCTGTCGGGCTGATGATCTATCCGCAGGTTGCCTCTTTCGAGAGCCATCCTGCCTTCGGCGCTTCTCGTTTCAAGATGACGGGAACCGGGGGAAGACTTCACCGCATGAGTCAGTGGTTGAAAGACAGTTTTTAGTTGAGTTGACGGGGACAGCCCCATAAGCGGCCGCGACGGCGAAGCGGCGGTAAAGGCAAAAGGACGAGGACTATGACGATCAATCTGAAAAAGCCGGACATCACCGAGCTCAAGCCACGCATCACCGTCTTCGGTGTCGGCGGCGGCGGCGGCAATGCGGTCAACAACATGATCACGGCGGGCCTGCGTGGCGTTGAGTTCGTCGTGGCCAACACCGATGCGCAGGCGCTGACCATGTCGAAGTCGGAGCGCCTGATCCAGCTCGGCGCGCACGTAACCGAAGGCCTCGGCGCCGGCTCGCAGCCGGAGGTCGGCCGCGCGGCGGCGGAGGAGTGCATCGACGAGATCACGGACTATCTGTCCAACACCCACATGTGCTTCGTCACCGCCGGCATGGGCGGCGGCACCGGTACAGGCGCGGCACCGGTTGTTGCACGCGCTGCCCGCGAAAAGGGCATTCTGACGGTCGGCGTGGTCACCAAACCATTCCACTTCGAGGGCCAACGCCGCATGAAGACGGCGGATCTGGGTATCGAAGAGCTGCAGAAATGCGTCGATACGCTGATCGTCATCCCGAACCAGAACCTGTTCCGGCTCGCCAACGACAAGACCACCTTCGCCGACGCCTTCGCGATGGCCGACCAGGTGCTGTATTCGGGCGTTGCCTGCATCACCGACCTGATGGTCAAGGAAGGCCTGATCAACCTCGACTTCGCCGACGTCCGTTCGGTGATGCGCGAGATGGGCAAGGCGATGATGGGCACCGGCGAGGCCAGCGGCGAAGGTCGCGCGATGGCGGCAGCCGAAGCGGCGATCGCCAACCCGCTGCTCGATGAGACCTCCATGAAGGGTGCCAAGGGCCTGTTGATCTCGATCACCGGCGGCCGTGACCTCACCCTGTTCGAAGTAGACGAAGCCGCCACCCGCATCCGCGAAGAAGTCGACCAGGACGCCAACATCATTCTGGGCGCGACCTTCGACGAAGATCTCGAAGGCGTCATTCGCGTCTCGGTCGTTGCGACCGGTATCGACAAGTCGGCTGAGCAGATCGCCGCTGCTCCGATTTCGATCCGCGCCGCGCAGCCGAAGATGCCGGCGCGCCCGGCGGCCATTCCGGCCGCCGAGGTGCGCAACGCTCCTGTGCCGCAGCAGGCGGCCCATCAGGAACAGCGTGTCGCTGACCCGGTAGCGGAAGCCATCCAGCAGGCGGAAGCCAATGCCGCGGCATTCGCACAGCAGCCGCGCGTTGCCCAAGCTGCCCCGCAGGATGATTTCCGTCCGCAGAGCAAGTTGTTCCAGGCTCCTCCGGCCCAGCCGCAACCGCATCCGGTGATGCAGCAGGTCGCACCGCAGCCGGCTCCGCAGCCGGTGCGTGAAATGGCTCCGCAGCAGCCGATCGCAGCGCAGCCCCGCATGCCGCGCGTGGAAGACTTCCCGCCGGTGGTACGGGCCGAGGTCGAGGCCAAGCAGCATCCGGTCGACCACGAAGACCGCGGCCCGATGGGCCTGCTGAAGCGCCTCACCAACGGCTTGACCCGTCGCGAGGAAGAGCCTGCCCGCCTGCAGCCGGCACAGCCGCGCGAGCCGAAGCTGCGCCAGGCAGCTCCGGAAGTGCGTCGCCTCGCGCCGCAGGACGCCCAGCTCTACGCTCCGCGCCGTGGTCAGGCCGACGAACATGGCCGCTTCGCTCCGCAGCAGCGCGCGACTCATGAGGACGATCAGCTGGAGATTCCGGCCTTCCTGCGCCGGCAGGCCAACTGATCTTCTGACGGATTGTAACAGTTGTTAACAGGCAGGCGGGCGACCGCCTGCCTGTTCGCTTTAAAAGTCGTGGAAAAACAAACGCTTGTGCCTTGCTTTTATACTCCCTTGGCCGTTACATCGGGTAAGAAAGCGTGATTTGGAGTATGCCTGAGGGGCCACTATCTTCCGCGGGCAATAACGGCAGTGGGTGTTTTGGGGATGTGCCCCGCTGGCTGAAGATCAAGGGCAGCGACCGAAAAGCCGATTGGCCGCGCCATCTGGGCACATGGGGATCAGCTTGCAGGACTACCAGACAACGCTGAAGTCACGCGCGACATTGACGGGTATTGGCGTTCACAGCGGCAACACCGTCACCATCCATTTCCTTCCTGCTGATGCCGACACCGGTATCGTATTTCACCTTATTGACGGCGAGCAGCCGACACGGGAGTTCCGGGCACTTGTTTCGGAAGTGGGTGCTACTGATCTGTGCACGATGCTCGGCGATCCGGCCGGCCAGCACATTGCCACCGTCGAACATCTGATGGCGGCCGTGCTCGGACTCGGCATCGACAACATGGTGATCGAGATCGACGGGCGTGAAGTGCCGATCCTCGATGGCAGCTCGATCGACTTCGTCGAGGCGATCGACCAGGCTGGTATCGAGGTTCTTTCGGTGAAGCGTCGCTTCATCCGCATCCTGAAGACAGTGCGTCTCGAGAGCGGTGCCTCCTGGGCTGAGTTCCGCCCATATTCGGGTACCCGATTCGAGGTCGAGATCGATTTCGAGAGCCCGGCGATCGGGCGGCAGAGCTTCGCCACCGACCTTACCGCCGACGCTTTCCGCAATGAGATCGCGCGCGCGCGCACCTTTGGTTTCATGAAGGACGTGGAGCGGCTTTGGGCTGCGGGCTATGCTCTTGGATCCTCACTCGACAACTCGCTGGTGATTGGCGACGACCATCGCGTCATCAATGTCGGCGGCTTGCGATATCCCAACGAGTTCGCGCGTCACAAGACGCTGGACGCGATGGGGGATCTGGCGCTGGCCGGTGCTCGGTTCATCGGCTGCTTCCGCTCCTACCGCGGCGGTCATCGGCTGAATGCGGCAGCGCTTCGCCGCCTGCTGTCGGACCGTACCGCCTTCGAGGTGGTTGAAACGACTCGCCGCGGCCGCGCTGGCGAGATGAGCGCGATCAGCGCGCCGGTATACGCGCCCTGGACGATTTGAATTTCGCCGGCTTGTTGTCCGCAAGTGCGCCTGTTGCACAGGCGCGCCACCTGCGGTTTGAAATCTTGATCCGCAATTCATGGCGGAAATCCAGTGAAAATAGAAAAATAGAGCGTTTCCGCGTTTCTGTGAGAGACGGAAACGCTCTAGTGCCACAAAATTGCACGATTGCAGGGTGATAGCGTTGCCGCGCGCGCTGTTTTTGGTTTATGGCTGCTCGCCGACGTGGGCAATGGCGCCGAGAGGGCGAATTTCGATCATGTTTTTCAGACAGGCCGACCAGTTGAAGGCGCCGTTTACGGCGACTTTTCTCGCACTTTCTGTGCTCGCCGCTCCTCTGGCGCTTTCGGGCTGCATGTCCTCGGAAAAGGATATCGACCTGTCGACCTATGTCGATCAGACTGAGCCTGCCGATGTGCTCTACAATCAGGGTCTCGCCAATCTGAATTCGGGTCGCCTCGATGAAGCGGCCAAGAAATTCGCCGCCGTCGACCGCCAGCACCCTTATTCCGAATGGGCGCGCAAATCGATGGTGATGGGCGCTTTCACCAACTACCGCCAGGGCAAGTATGACGAAGCGATCAGCGCAGCCAAGCGCTATCTGACGCTCTACCCATCCACCGACGAGGCCGCCTATGCGCAGTACATCGTCGGTCTGAGCTATTTCAAGCAGATCGAGGACGTCACCCGCGACCAGAAGGAAGCCAAGCTGACGATCCAGACCATGCAGGAACTGGTGACGCGCTGGCCGGACTCCGAATATGTCGAAGATGCCAAGGCCAAGATCCGCTACGCCAACGACCAATTGGCGGGCAAGGAAATGCAGGTTGGCCGCTATTATCTCGAGCGCAAGGAATATCTGGCGTCGATCAAGCGCTTCCGCAACGTGGTCGAGAATTATTCCAACACCCGCCACATCGAGGAAGCCCTCGCGCGCTTGACCGAGGCTTATTATGCGCTTGGTCTTGTCGACGAAGCCCAGACTGCGGCTGCCGTTCTCGGCCAAAACTACCCCGACAGCCAGTGGTACAAGGATTCCTACAAGCTTTTGCAGAGCGGTGGCTTGCAGCCGCGCGAGAATGCCGGCTCGTGGATTTCAAAGGCTGGCAAGCTGATAACCGGCGGCGCCTGAGGGAGCAATTCCAGGAAAAGTGTATGGCGGTTTTCCGTCCGGAATTGCGCAATACAAGCAAAGAGCCAGAGCGTTTCCGCGTTTCCGTAAAGCGGTCTGGCGTTCATACCGCGCGCCTCATGGGGCGCGCGCAGCCGTCCATGATGCTATAGAGCGCCGATGCTCTCCAGGCTATCGATTCGCGATATCGTCCTGATCGAACGGCTCGACATTGATTTCGCGCCGGGCCTTTCCGTTTTGACCGGCGAAACCGGCGCAGGCAAATCCATCCTGCTCGACGCGTTGTCGCTGGCGCTTGGCGCGCGCGGCGATGCCTCGCTGGTGCGGCATGGCGCAACGCAAGGCCAGGTAACGGCGGTGTTCGACGTGCCGCGCAATCATCCGGCGCGCGAAATCCTTGCCGAGAACGCCATAGAAGATGACGGCGACATCATCCTGCGCCGCCTGCAGACCGCGGACGGGCGCACGCGCGTGTTCGTCAATGACCAACCATCGTCGGTCACCTTGATGCGCGATATCGGCCGCGCGCTGGTGGAAATTCATGGCCAGCACGATGACCGTGCCCTGGTCGATCCCGGCGCACACCGCGACTTGCTCGACGCCTTTGGCGGTCACCTCGGCGTCGTACACAGCACCGGCGAAGCGTGGCGCTACTGGCGGCAGGCCGAGCAGGATCTGTCGCGGCACCGCGCCAAGGTGGAGGCCGCGGCGCGGGAAGCCGATTATCTGCGTGCTTCGGTGGTAGAGCTTGCCAAACTCGATCCGCAACCTGGCGAAGAAACGGAATTGGCCGAGCTGCGCTCGGTCATGATGCGGGCCGAGAAGATCGCAGCCGAGATCCATGATGCGCAGGACGTGTTGTCCGGACCGGCGTCGCCGCTGCCGCAGCTCGCAAGCCTGCTCAGGCGTCTGCAGCGCAAGGCCGGGGAAGCGCCGGGCCTGCTCGACGATGTGGTGAAGTCACTCGACGAAGCAATGATCTCGCTCGATGCCGCGCAGTCGAGCGTTGAGGCTGCATTGCGTGCAACCGAATATGATCCGCAGCGGCTGGAAAAGGCCGAGGAGCGGCTGTTTGCGCTGCGCGCAGCGGCGCGCAAGCACAATGTGGCCGTCGACAATCTGGCACAACTGCGCGACACGATGTCTGCCGACCTTGCTGACCTGGACGCCGGCGAGGAGAAGCTGGGCGCGCTGGAAAAGCAGGCGGCGGTGGCGCGGGAGGCTTACGACCTGTCCGCTGCCGAACTGTCAGGACTGCGTCATGCCGTGGCTACCGGACTTGCCAAGGCGGTGATGGCGGAACTTCCGGCGCTGAAGCTGGAGCGGGCCGAGTTCATTGTCGAGATCTCCAGCGAACCGGCCAACCGGCTGGAAGAGGGCATCGACCAGATCGAATTCTGGGTGCGCACCAACCCTGGCACACGGCCGGGGCCGATGATGAAGGTTGCTTCGGGCGGCGAACTCTCGCGCTTCCTGCTCGCGCTCAAGGTGGCCCTGGCGGATCGTGGCTCGGCGCCAACGCTGGTTTTCGACGAGATCGACACCGGCGTGGGCGGTGCGGTGGCCGATGCCATCGGCCAGAGACTGGCGCGGCTTTCCGCGCGCGTGCAGGTACTGTCCGTCACCCATGCGCCGCAGGTGGCGGCGCGTGCGGCAACGCATTTCCTGATTTCGAAATCCGGTACGGATCGTGTTGCCACCCGCATTGCCGAGATGGACCGTGGGTCGCGCCAGGAAGAGATCGCCCGCATGCTGGCAGGCGCCAGCATCACCGACGAGGCGAGAGCGGCGGCCGAGCGGTTGCTGCGCGAGAACACGGTCGCGTCGTGAATTGTCGGGAGTGACCGCCGGCAACGGCGGAAGCGGTTTACTTTTCGAGCGAATTTGCCGATGACTTCAGAGCAATTCCAGCAAAAATGCGAGCGGTTTTGCGTCCGGAATTGCGTAGAAACACAAAGTTGGAGTGTTTCCGCGTTTCCGTGAATAACGGAAACGCTCCAAGTCCCGCAGTTGGGGAAGTGTCACGCCATGTCTGAACAGAACAAGCCCATCGACGCCCTGAGCGCCGAAGAAGCGGCGGCGGAACTCGAGCGCCTTGCCGCGGAGATCAAGGAACACGATCGCCGCTATCACGGCGAAGATGCACCAACTATCACGGACGCCGAGTACGATGCCTTGCGGCGGCGCAATGCCGCGATCGAAGAGGCGTTTCCGGATTTGGTGAGGCTGGACAGCCCGACCGGCTCGGTCGGTGCAGCGCCGGCGGAAGGTTTCGCCAAGGTTCGCCACGCAGTGCCGATGCTCAGCCTTGCCAAGGCCTATACCGATCAGGATGTCGTCGACTTCCTGGAACGGGCCAAGCGTTTCTTCGAGCGTGACAAGGATTTCGATATCGCGTTCACGGCAGAACCGAAGATCGATGGGCTTTCGGCATCGCTTCGTTATGAGAACGGCGTCTTCGTGCAAGGCGCAACGCGTGGCGATGGCACGGTCGGCGAAGACATCACCGCCAATCTGAAGACCATCGCCGACATTCCGCACCGGCTGAAGGGTTCCGGCTGGCCGGAGGTCATCGAAATCCGTGGCGAGGTCTATATGACCTATGCCGAGTTCCAGGCGCTGAAGGAGCGCTCGGCCGCGGCGGGCGGCCAGGATTATGTCAATCCGCGCAACACCGCGGCCGGCTCACTGCGCCAGAAGGATGCTTCCGTTACCGCCAGCCGCAACCTCAAGTTCTTTGCCTATGCATGGGGGTACACCTCCGAGGATCCGGCGTCGACGCAATATGAAGCGGTGCGGAAATTCGCCGACTGGGGTTTCAGGATCAGCCCGCTGATGGTGCGCGCCAAATCCGTCGATGAGCTGATTGCACAGTACAGGCTGATCGAGGCGCAGCGCTCTTCGCTCGGCTACGATATCGACGGCGTCGTCTACAAAGTCGACCAGCTCGAGCTGCAGCGCCGCTGGGGCTTCGTCACCGGCGAACCGCGCTGGGCTATCGCGCACAAGTTCCCGGCCGAGCAGGCGACGACAATCGTTCGCAAGATCGACATCCAGGTCGGTCGCACGGGAACGCTCGCGCCCGTTGCCCGGCTGGATCCGGTAACGGTCGGCGGCGTTACCGTCGTCAACGTCACGCTGCACAACGAGGACTACATCAAGGGCTTCGACAGCAATGGTGAGCCGATCCGCGAGGGTAACGATATCCGCATCGGCGATACGGTGGTGATCCAGCGGGCAGGGGATGTCATCCCGCAGATCGTCAGCGTGGCGGTCGACAAACGCCCCGCCGATGCCGTGCCTTACGAATTCCCGCACACATGCCCGGTCTGCGGCTCCGCCGCGACGCGCGAGGTGAACGAAAAGACCGGCAAGGAGGATTCGCGCCGGCGCTGCACAGGCGAACTTATCTGCCCTGCGCAAGCCGTCGAGAGGCTGCGTCATTTCGTGTCGCGCGGCGCGATGGATATTGAAGGCCTGGGTGCCGAAAACATCGACCTGTTCTTCAATGCCGGCCTTCTGGAAACCGCCGCGGACATTTTCAGGCTGAAGGACCGACGCGCCGAAGTGCAGCAGGCATTGTTCGAGAGACGCGAGGCGCAGGCGCAGGCGCGCGAAGCGGCCAAGGGCGCGACCCGCAAGAAGGTGCTGACGGCTGAAGAGCGTACCTATGAAGGGCTGGAGAAGCTTTTCGACGCCATCGATGCGCGCCGGGAACCCGAGCTGGATCGCTTCATCTTCGCGCTCGGCATTCGTCACATCGGCGAAACGACGGCGGCGGCACTCTCCAAGACATTCTCGACGGCGGAAGAGTTCATCCGTGTCGGCAAGGAGGCGTCCAAGGCGGAGGATCCGAAGACCGTCTTCCCATCCATCAACGGTATTGGCGATACGGTGATCGGCGCGCTGTGCGACTTCTTCGGCAACGAGCGCAATGACGACGTTCTTGACGCGTTGCTGCAGCAGGTCCACCCGAAACCCTATGTCGTCAACGTGTCGGCCGACAGCCAGGTTGCCGGAAAAACCGTGGTGTTCACGGGGTCTCTCGAGAAGATGTCGCGATCGGAGGCCAAAGCGATGGCCGAACGGCTTGGGGCAAAGGTCGCCGGATCCGTCTCGGCGAAAACCGACCTGGTGGTTGCCGGGCCGGGCGCCGGGTCGAAGCTCAAGCTGGCGACGGACCTGGGCATCGAGGTCATCGACGAGGATAGCTGGTTCGAAAGGGTCGGGCGCAGCGGGTGATGATCGAAACGTTCAGCGGCTTCGGCCAGAAGGCGATTCCATTCTTGAAAGCGCTGGATTTTCACCAGAGCAGGGAATGGTTTCACGAAAACCGTGCCTTGTTCGAAAGTGAGCTGCGCGACCCGCTCGGCAATCTGGTCGAAACGCTGTCGGAGCGCTTTGGCGCGGCTGGCCTCGGCCTGCGCGGCGACAGCAAGAAATCCCTGTTCCGCATCAACCGCGACGTGCGCTTTTCAAAGGATAAGCGTCCCTACACCACGCATGTGTCGGCGATCCTATCCCCCGACGGAACCAAGACGGAGCAGGGCGTTTTCTTCTTTCATCTGGGGCTCGACGGCTGCTTTTCCGCCGTTGCCTGGTGGCAGCCGGCTGCGCCGATGCTACAGGCGATGCGGCGGGCGATCGAGACGAGGCCTGGCGAGTTCCGCAAGCTGGTCGCCGTGTTGAAAAAGGGCAGGCTGGAGCTTGGCACGCAAGGCACCATGAAACGCATGCCGCGTGGCTTCGAAAACGTCGCTGACGCCGACCTCGCCGCAGCGATCCGCAACCGTCATTTCGTCGTGCGGCAGGACGTCGATCCGGCTTCCATTCATACGCCTGACCTGGCCGATACACTGGTCGATTTCGCGACACGCGCCCGGCCGCTGCTCGACTGGGGCAGGGCGATACAGGGCACGCTGGTGCCGGCCTCGCCGGATTAGCACTGCCAAAGCATCATTTTCGCTGATCTTTTGGCTCAAGCGAATTGGTGTGACATCCGGCAGCTGGCTACCTACATCTCTGCCTCCAGCGCGATGCGTGGATTCCGGAAGGTTGGAGCGTCCTTTGCGCGTTCGAACGAATGCGCAGCGCCCTGGAGCAATGCCAGGGAAAGTTCGTAACGGTTTTCCGTCCGGAACTGCTTAAAAACAAAGAGTTAGGGCGTTTCCGCATTTCCGCGAAAAAGGGAAACGCTCCAGGGAGTAGCCGATGTCATCGGAAGCAATCGCCGAGAGGTCGAGGGCAAGCGAATTCTGGGATGGCGTACGCCTCAGCACGCCGGTCGTCGTGGCCTCCGCGCCATTCGCGATGCTGTTTGGTGCACTTGCCGTCGACAACGGGTTTTCGGTTTTCGAGGCGACCTTGATGAGCGCTGCCGTCTATGGCGGTGCCAGCCAGATGGTCGGTATCGAACTGTTCGGCCAGCATGTGGCGCCCTGGCTGATCGTGCTGTCCATCTTCGCCGTGAACTTCCGCCACGTGCTCTATTCGGCGGGCATAGGCCGGCGCATCGCGCACTGGCCGGTCGCACAGCAGGTCATCGGCTATTTCATTCTCACCGATCCGCAATATGCCATTTCCGAGCGCAGGGCGGAATCCGGCAAGGCGGTCAGTTTCATCTGGTACTTGGGACTAGGCCTACCAGTCTATGTGTTCTGGGTGGTGGAAACGGCGCTTGGGGCCTATTTCGGCAAGCTGATCAGCAATACCCATTCACTGGGTATCGATTTCCTGCTGCCGATCTATTTCTTCGGCCTGGTCATGGGGTTTCGCAAGCGGCCGCTGTGGCTTCCGGTCGTGGCGGTGAGCGCCGTTGCGTCAATCATTGCCTATAAGACGGTCGGTTCGCCCTGGCACGTGTCCATCGGTGCGGTCGCCGGGGTGCTGCTCGCCGTCATCCTGCCGCCGCATCATAGCGGTGTCGGTGTCAAACCTGGCGCGGAAGCGGAGGAACAGCCGTGAGCACGACATTCTGGATCATTCTCGCGGCCGCGATCGCCACCTATCTCACCCGCGTCGGTGGCCATCTCGTCATCTCGCGTTTCGAGCGTGTGCATCCGCGCGTCGAGGCCGGATTGAACGCCGTTCCGGCGGCAGTACTGACGACGCTGGTCGCCCCCGCGGTTCTCGGCGCAGGCCCGGCCGAGTGGGCCGCGCTGATCGTGGCAGGCGCCGTGTCGCTGCGTGGCGGACTGCTGTCGATGTTCCTGGCCGGTGCTGCCGTGCTGATCCTGGCGCGGCAGTTCATGGCATAACAGGCGGAAACGCTCCGTCCGGAATTGCTTAAAACAAAGGGTTAGAGCGTTTCCGTGAAAAACGGACACGCTCTAGAGTGGCGCCGCGACCTTCTCCAGCCAGGCCAGCGTTTCGCCGTCGACCATCGGGCCGATTTCGGCGAGCACGCGGGCATGGTAGGCATCGAGCCATTCGAGTTCGGCCTTGGTTAACAGATCGGTGCGGATCAAGCGCCGATCGATCGGGGCAAGTGTGAGCGTCTCGAAACCATGCATGGCGATGTCACCGCCTTCGATTTCCTGCGCCGGCGTGACAATGATCAGGTTCTCTATGCGGATGCCGTAATGGCCTTCCTTGTAGTAGCCGGGTTCATTCGACAGCATCATGCCGGCCAGCAGTTTTTCCGTGCCGGTGCGCGCGATGCGCTGCGGCCCTTCATGCACGGCGAGGTAGGAGCCGACGCCATGACCGGTGCCGTGCGCGAAGTCGCAACCGTGACGCCATAGGGCCATACGCGCGACCGCATCGATTTCCGAACCGCGCGTGCCCGCCGGGAAACGCAGCATCGAGATGCCGATCATGCCCTTCAGCACCAGGGTGAAACGTTCGCGCATTTCTTCCGTCGGCTTGCCGATCGGGACAGTGCGGGTGATGTCGGTGGTGCCGTCCTGATATTGCGCGCCGGAATCGAGCAGGAACAGTTCGCCCTTGGCGAGTTCGCGGTTGGTCTCAGTCGAGACGCGGTAATGCATGATGGCGCCGTTGGGGCCGGCGCCCGAAATAGTGGCGAAAGAAACGTCGCGCAGCGGCATCTGGGTTTCTTCGCCTGTCTGGCGACGAACCTGCTCGAGTTGCTTGACGACAGTGATTTCGTCGAGCGTTCCCGGCTTCTGGCGATCAAGCCAACACAACAGCTTGGCCACGGCAGCGCCATCGCGGCGATGCGCTGCCCGGCTGCCGGCGATCTCCGCCTGGTTCTTGACGGCGCGCGGGATGCGAGCGGGATCCGCCGCGGCAATGACGGTGCCGCCATTGTCCTCCACTAGCGTGCGCAGCTTGTCGGCTGCCAGCACCGGATCGAGCGCAATCCTGGCGCCGTTCTTCGCGAGGGTCACGATCGCACCTTCGAACTCCGCCGGCTCGTGCGGATCGCAGAGCTGGGTAAGATAGGCGGCAACCGTTCGGGAGAATTTGCGGCTGTCCATGAACAGCTGATGTTTGCCATCGGCGGCCAGGATGGCGAAGCCAAGCGCCAATGGCGTGTGCGGCACGTCGCCGCCGCGAATGTTGAACGCCCAGGCAATCGACGATGGGTCGGTCAGCACGGCGTGGGTCGCGCCTTCCTTCTCGATCGCGGCAGCAAGCCGCGCCAGCTTGTCCCTGGCGAGCTCGCCGGCGAAAGCCTGCGGGTGCAGTTCCACCGGTGCAACCGGCGCATCAGGCTGATCGTCCCAGATAATGTCGATCGGGTTTTCGGCCACCGGTACCAGTTCCGCACCGGACTTTACCGCTGCAGCCTTCAGCGCCTTCACCTCGCCTACGGTGTGCAGCCAAGGGTCGAAGCCAAGGCGAGCACCCTTGCCGAGATTCTCAGGAACCCAGGCGGCCGGCGGATTGTCGATCAGGCTTTCGATGGCGAAAATGTCCAGATCGACTTCGGCGCGCACCTGCAGCGTGTAGCGGCCGTCGACAAAGATGAAGGCGCGGTCGCGCAGCACGATGGCGACGCCGGCCGAACCGCTGAAACCGGTCAGCCAGCGCAGCCGCGCCGCGCGGTCCGGCACGTATTCGCCCTGGTGTTCGTCCGCGCGTGGTACCACGAAACCGTCGAGGCCATTTTCGTTCAGCCAGCCACGAAGCCGGGCAACGTGCGGTTTGCCCACGGTGGGATCGCCAGCGGGGTCGAAAGTCTGGAACATCGATGCAAGCCTGTCATTGTTCGATTGCGTGGTCGGACCGTAGCCGCGCGGTCGGCGCCTGACAATTGGAGTCCTTGGCAATGTCCCCTGGCGACGTCCTTTGGCGGGGCCTGTGGTTCACAGCTGAATGTGACTGCGTTGAATCAGGATCCCACCCTATGTCTTTGACAGGGTACGTTTTTTCGAGGGCAGGCTCGCGCTTCTTACTCCCTGGCCTTTGGTTCGGGATCCTGCTCCAGATCAGCGCTTCATGTGGATGGTCACCCAGCCCTCGCGATGGGTGGTGCGTACATGGCGGAACTGCTGGCCTGCATAGGCCGCCACAACGGCATCGCGCTGGCGATCCAGGATACCGGAAAGCACGATGGATCCACCCGGCGTCAGATATTGCGCCATTTCGGGCGCGAGTTTCATCAGCGGCCTGGCGAGGATGTTGGCGACGATCAGATCAAAAGGCGCGCGTGCGGAGAAAATCGGATGATGGAAGCCGGGTGCGGTGACTGTCTCGACGAGGCCGGCGACGTGGTTCAGCCGCGCATTGGCCGCCGCGACGTCGACAGCGATGGGGTCGATGTCGGTGGCGAGCACCGGGATGTGTGCGAGGCGGGCGAGTGCTATGGCCAACACCGCGCTGCCGGTGCCGAGATCGAGCGCATTGCGCGGCTTCTCACGGATGGTGACGCGCTCCAGCATGGCCAGACAGCCGGCGGTGGTGCCATGGTGACCGGTGCCGAAAGCCAACCCGGCTTCGATTTCAATGGCGATATCGCCGGCATGGCGTTTCTGGCGATCATGGGCGCCGTGCACCAGGAAGCGACCGGCGCGCACCGGTTTGAGGCCTTCGAGCGAACGCGCCACCCAGTCCACGTCGGGCAATTCTTCGCGCTCGACCGTTCGGGCCAGCCCCAAGGCGGTCAGTTCGGCCTTCAGCCGCGCCTCGACCGGCTCGATATCGCCATCGGCATAAAGCGATACCTCATGCAGGTCGCGCTCCTCATCGAGTTCGAGCACGGCAAGTGGCAGGCCTTCGTCCTCGAAAACGGTTTCGAGGACGCCGAAAATGCGATCGGCCTCGGCTTTGGAAGCGATCAGATAGAGGCGGGTCTGGCCCATGGGCACCTGTCTTGCGGCGGATGCCGCTTTAGAAGCTGATCAGCCGTCTTTGGCCAGTCGCTTCAATTTGGCAAGTGCGGTGTCGGGATTTTCCTCATAGGCGATGGTGCCGAAGAAGTCGCCCTTGCGGTTGAGCATCAGCACGGACGCGGTGTGGTCCATATTGTATTCACCGTCGCCGGTGTCGACCCGCTTGAAATAGATGCCGAAGGATTTCGCCATGGCGCGAACCTTGTCTGGTTCGCCGGTGATGCCGACGATGCGATCGGAAAAATTGCTGACATAGCTCTTCATGACATCGGGTGTGTCACGCTCGGGGTCGATCGATACGAAGTAGGCCTTGATGTCCTTGCCTTCGTCGCCCATCGTCTTCAGCCAGCCGGCCAGCTCGAACAGCGTGGTCGGGCAAACTTCGGGGCAATGAGTGAAACCGAAGAATACAACCGTGGGCTGACCGCGGAAGGCAGCCTCGGTGACGGGTTGGCCGCTCTGGTCGGTGAGAGCGAAGGGCGCGCCGAACGGCTGGCCACCATAGTGGCCGCGATACCAGTCGAAGGTCAGCCAGCCAATGCCGGCCGCCATGAGTACGAGAATGCCGACGAGGATTGAGCGCATCATGAGAAAGGTCCAGGATATTACGCCGTACGGTATCGCTGCCTTCGCGACATGCCGGAGGCAAAACCATGTTCGGGCGGGACCTTATCGTCTTGCCGGAACGAGCGCAAAGTGCGTCATTGCCGCAACCCCTTTGCACGAAGGCTTGCAAGACGGCTTTTCCGGCCCCAACTGAACCCGGACAATCGGCCAGCCCAAGGAGGGTTTCTTGTTCTCTAAAACCACACGAAAACTGATCGGCGGGGCGCTCGTTGCCTGTCTTGTCGGTGTGACCGGGGTGGCCCTGGCACAACAGGTCGGCAAAGTCGGCGTCGACTGGCTCGGCAATGATATCGTCGTCGAGGCGATCAAGGACCCCAAGGTGGAAGGGGTTACCTGCCACGTCTCCTATTTCGATCGCGGTGTCATCGACCGGCTGCAGAAGGGCAACTGGTTCGAAGATCCGTCGGACTCGGCGATCTCGTGCCAGCAGACGGGCCCGATCAGCATCGGCGACATCGACTTCGGCAAGGGCGGCGAAGAAGTGTTCAAGCAAGGCATCAGCCTGATCTGGAAGAAACAGGTGGTGAACCGCATCTACGACAAGGCCAACGACACGCTGGTCTATCTTTCACATTCGCGCCAGGTGCAGGACGGATCGGCCAAGATGGCGATCTCGACGGTGCCGCTTTACGGCCAGAACGTCATCTGGAAGAACGGCAAGCCGCAATGAGGTGTGTCGAGATTCAAACGAGGCCGGCCTGCAAATCGCAGCTTTCTGCGCTTCCGGTGCTCACGTACTTGAACGTACGCTCCGCTCCGGTTCTCGAAAGCCACCATTTTCGGCTCGTCCTGGTTTGAATCTCGACACACCTCAGAGCGGAATGTGATGTTTCCGAAAACCGGTTCCCGCTTTTGTGGGGGGCACGCCCCTGGAACCGCTTGCAGGATGCACTTATGGCGCGGTAAAGCCGCGTCATGGACCGCACCGACGACCTTGTGCCGAAGGACCCGGAACCGCGCATTCACCCGACCGCGGAGCTGAAGTCGTGCCGGCTCGGCCGCTATGCCGCCATCGGCGAGCGGGTGGTGTTGCGCGAGGTTTCGGTCGGCGACTTTTCCTATTTCGAACGCCATGCGGAAGCGATCTACACGACCATCGGCAAATTCTGCTCCATTGCCGCCAACACGCGCATCAACGCGCTTGAGCATCCGATGGAGCGCCTGACCACGCACAAGGTCAGCTACCGGCCCAACGAGTACTTCCGCTGGCTGGGTGTCGACAGCGGCTTTCGCGAGCGCCGGCAAGCGAAGCCGGTCACCATCGGCAACGATGTCTGGATCGGCCATGGCGCCGTGATCCTGCCCGGTGTGACCATCGGCAATGGCGCGGTGATCGGTGCCAATGCGGTGGTGAGCAGGGATGTCGCGGCATACACGATTGTCGCGGGTGTTCCGGCCAGCCCATTGCGCCGGCGTTTTCCCGAGGGCATCGCCGCCCGCATCGAAGCGTTGTCCTGGTGGGACTGGCCCGCGGAGAAACTCGCCAGGGCGGTGCCTGACATGCAGGCGCTTGCGATCGAGGACTTTCTGGATCGCTGGGAAGCTCAGGCCTAATACCAGAGGCCCTGGATGTTGCTCATCCAGGGCGCCTCAATCAACGGCGCGACCCATCCGGGCCGCTTGGCTTCGCGCCAACGGGTGCGGCGCGCAGTCCCGCGCTCCATCGGTCAAATCAAGATGACCGTTGGTACAACGCGACCCGCGCTTGTTGGCGTGCTCTCAACTTTTAACCATGATGGCTTGCGTGAAGTCTTCTCGCAAGTTGATGGGCGGTTTCGTCTTAACCATTTATGGTAACCAATTTATTTAACGTAAAACATTAAAGTTAAAAAATGGAAAACACAGTGTATTCTTAAATTATGGATTGCTCATACTTGTGTCATTTCCCGTCGTGTGTACTATTCAATCCCAGAGGTACTGAAGAAGAGACGGAAATAAACACTGTTGTAATTAGGAGAGAAGTCATGAAGAAATTCGCACTTGTACTCACTGCCGCAGTTGTTTCATTCTCGACCGTGAGCGCTTATGCGGGCGGTTTTGGTTCCCGGGGCAACAGCAACAACTCGGCCGGCGGGCTCATCAACATTTCTCCCGGTATTGCCCTCGGCGATATCGGCATCCTGAACGGTTCGCCGATCCTGAGCGGCAACAACACCCAGGTGGGTGGTATCCTCAACGGCGTGGGCGTTGGCCTGCTCGGCGTTGGAACCGGTGTCAGCAAGGTCACCAACGGCATTCTGGGCGGCGGCAACAAGTACAAGCTCGGCCGCTAATAAAAAGGGGCGGTTTGCCTGAACAAGGCAACCGAAGGGGCGGGAGGGTTTTGCAACCCCTTCCGCTTTTCCTTTTTCAGGTGTTGGACTTGATCAGATCTTGGTGCGCAGGCCGATAAACGTATCGACCGTGTTCTCGTCGATGTCGATCACCGTTTTGTGGATACGGTTGACATCCACCCGCAGCACCACCGATGCCCTGGCGCTCGCGTCGTAAGTGGCTTCGGCATAAAAAACGCGCTTGCGCTCGACATTTTCCCAAAGCAGGTTGCGTTTGAATTCGCAGGCGACACCGGACGCCAGTTTCAGGTTCTCGCGCAGCTTGTAGGAGACCTCGAATTCACCGCGATTGACCCACGAGGCCAGCGGATCGTCGCTGTCCGCGGTTTCGTAGCGTCCGTACCAGGTGCCGCGCAGCTCGAACCCCTTGGGGAGCGGTTTGACGACCGACAGCTGCCAGGCCGGACGAATGCGCGAATAGGTGTCATCGGCGCCGTTCAGCAGTTCCGCACCCAGCGCTAGCGCCGCGGTTGCTCCGCCGGCACCCGTATAGGTGATCTCGCCGCGCAGCCCGAACTGATTGAACGAAACGCCGACAAGCGGGTCGCCAAGGCGGTCGACGGCACTGCGCAGCGCCGACCCCTGGACGCCAAAGGTGAACTGGCCGACGGTGCGGATGAGCTTGAGGGCGATCTGGACGTTGCGCTTGTCGGGATCCAGCCGGGCGGGCAGGAAGACGTCGTCTTCGAAGCGGGTCAGGCCGACCTTCTCCAGGCTTGTCAGGGCATCGATGATGAGGGCCATCTGATTGCCGAGGTCCAGGCCGACCTGAACCTGTCCGCTGGCGACCTGCTTCAGCGTGCGTGTTCCGATCGTGAAAGGGCCGATGTCGATGTGATCGCCATCCCTGGTGGCGTTGTAGGCCAGCGTGCCGCGCAGTTCGAGGCCGCCGGAAAAGCGCCGAAACGCCTGAAGCTGCACGCCTCCAGCGGTGTCATCCTCGATGGTGATGGCGTCGTGCCGGGTCGCCCGGCCTTCCGCATTCAGCGAAATATAGGCGTCGTTGTCGCCCCATTTGCGCGACAGGCTGCTGCGCAGCAGCGAGTACCAGTCGGCGATCGGCCGGTCACTCTCCATCGCATTGGTCGTGTAGTGGCGCTCTATGCTGGTGTTGAGAGTTGGTTCGACCGTCTCGCCGGCCTGCGCCGTGGCAGCCGCGATGCCGAATGCTGCGCTGGCGGTGAGAACGAAAGATCCGCCGCGCGCCCTGGCCATGATCAGTCCCGGAATCCGGTCGGCTGCTTGGGCGCAGGAATGTCGAGCCACATGCGGCTGGTCCTCAGGGGAGGCGGTCCTAAACCCCTTCCGTCTGCGCATGCGAGGCGGAAGGGGCTTGAGGTACCGCTCAAGGCGGAATTGCAAGCATGATCGCCTGCAAGATCAGGCTCGCAGAAAATGGCTAAGGATATATTACCTTTTCCATATGTACTGTAATAGAAATAGAGCTGAACTTGCTCATCTGTCCTGGCTTTGCCGCATCAACTTGCGGGAGCAGGTGGTTTTGTTTTCTTTCCCAAGAAGAGAAGGTTTTCTGGTCGGCGGTTGGCACATGCGACCCAGACTCGCTAAAAGAGGCGGACTGGACACATGACGGGCTTTTTTCGTGACCGACTGGCTGGAGATATTGAAGCAGGAGACGGCGACCGGCGAGCGCATGGGCCGTGAGGTACCGGATATGCTTGCGCATCCCGACATCAGCGCCGAGCAGGTGCTGGCGTTGTTTTCCGCGCTCGACAAGCAGGCCGACTTTGCCGAGAAGCTCAAGCACGCATTGGAGAAATTCGGCCACGATTTCCCGGTGATCACCGCTGCCGAACGACTCGAAGAGCGCTACGCCGACCTTGCGGCGACCGTTGCTGAAAAGCTGAAGGACATGCGGAAGTAAGCTCCGCCGATTTAGGCGCCGCGGCCGTTGTCGGCAACCGTGGTGGCCTTGGGGCGCGAGCTGCCGCCACCGCCAACCACGACCAGGCGCTTGATCTTGCCCTGCTTGAAGGCCGCGAGGAAGCGCTTGTAGTCCTTGAAGGCAACGCAGCCATGCGATTCCGCACGGCCGCCGCGCAGCAGATAGGAGTGCGCCAGCAAGCCGTTGCGGCCATGCTTGACCTTGCCGTCCACCGGGGTGAGGCGGATCGCCTCGACGCCGTGGAACAGGGATTCACGCATCGAGAGCTTGTAGGTGTCGGGCGGGGTGGGGCCGCGCATCTTCTGGTTCACGTAGCGTACATTGTCGGCCATCGAGCCAATCCCTGAATGCGCCTCGAGCCTGGTTCCATCGGGCATGGTGACGGTGGCGGAAGCAATGTCGTAGACAGCCGTACCGTTGCCGGCCCTGGCGCTTGACCCGCCGGGTGACGAGAACAGGTTGCGGAAAGCCTGTCCGAGGCCGCCGCTCTCCGAAGGATTGTCAGGCCGCGCATAGGCAAGCACCGGCTGTGCGGGCTGGCTGATGCGCTTTGCCGGTTTGCGCACCGGCTCGTCGTCGCTCTCGGGTTCGGCGTCGGCGCGCCGGCGCGTCTCGGGCTTGCTGCCTTCCTCGGCGCGTGGGCGGTAGGCCGGCAGCGGCGCGTTCTCGGGCACAGCCGCGAAATCCGGGTCCTCGATGACTTCGCCGGTGTCGGCGAGCGCGACCTGTTCCTCGTCGTCGACTTCATCGTCCTGGCTGGGCAGGACAAGACTTGCCACCAGAACCTCCCGTATCGCTGAATCCGGGGTGGGGGCGGGGTCGGCAAAGCCGAGCTCCATCCCGGACGGAGCGGCAAGGGCCAGCGCGACGCGTGCAGACCGTTCCGGCTCGCCCAGGGCTGGACCGAAACGGTCGGTATCCGGCGCGCCGAGGGCGCGCGCGAAGCGCTCATCCAAAGGCGATTGCGGCAGTTCTTCGGCTGCAGCCAGTCTTTCCGCCTTGTCGGCGGCCTCGGCCGCTGCAAGCTGCTGGCGGCGCTTGCTCCATTCGCGGGCAACCAGCGCCTGCTTGAGTTTGGAGTTGGCCTCCAGCGCTCGCGCGTCCGTGCTGGCCACGCTGACGCGCGCAGGCAGGAAATGGGCATTGGCGCGGATGGAGCTTGCAGCCGAATAGGCGCCGGCAACAGTGGCCAGGGACCACATCGCCAGCACGGCACCTGCCGTCGGGATCGTCACCCAGCCAGCCAGCCTGGCGGAGCGGGCCAGCACTGTCTTGAAACCAGCAGAGGCGGGACCGCTGTCCCGGAATTTTTCACGCACGAACGCCATGCCGACCGAACTTCCTTCAATCGGCGCAACACGCACAAACCGCCTTACCCATTCGCTCGCCGGAATACCGGTCGCGCGTGGCGGTCCTTTGCCGATTGTCTCAAAGGATGGACAAAGATGGTTAACCAATCCCTGTGTCGTCCCTCGTTGGATTGGAGCCCGCCGCGAAAAACCCTCCTAAAAAGGCAAGAAAGCGGCAAAATCGCTCGCTGGCAAGAATTTTCGGCTTTTGACGCGGAAAAAATGACGTTGGGGAAGGGTCAGGCGTGTGTTTACTTTTGCTGTTGCGGGGGCGGCGGGACGCTGCCAGCAGGGGAAATCAGATACGGAGATTCGAACTTGCATACATACCATACGTACGGTACGTATCGGATATGCCAAGACCGACCAAGACAAATCCCGACCGTGGTGATGCCCGAAACCGGCTGCTCGATGCGGCGCGCGACATCATTCGCGCCAGGGGATTCACCGCATCCTCCGTTGAAGACCTGTGCCAGGCGGCGGAGGTGACCAAGGGCGCGTATTTCCATCATTTCAAAAGCAAGGATGCGCTCGGCATCGCCGCGGCCGATGACTGGTCGGCCGGGACCACAGCGTTTTTTGCCGCCGCTCCCTACCATCTGCCTGATGATCCTCTTGAGCGGGTGCTTGCTTATGTGGCGTTCCGCAAGTCGATCATCGAAGGGGAGATTGCGCAGTTCAGCTGCCTCGTCGGCACGATGGTGCAGGAGGTCTATGTGACCTCGCCGACCATTCGCGAGGCGTGCGCACAGAGCATTTTCGGTCATGCGGCGACGCTTGAGGCGGATATCGAAGCCGCCCGGATCAAATATGGCGTCACCGGAAAGTGGACGGCGCAGAGCCTGGCGCGGCACACGCAGACGGTGCTGCAGGGTGCCTTCGTCATGGCAAAGGCCGGCAATGATCCGGCGCTGGCGCGGGAAAGCCTCGACCATCTCGATCAATACATCAGGTTGCTTTTCAGTCGTCCGGAGGAGGGACAGATATCATGAGCATGATGATTGGCTGTGCGTGCGGCAAGGTTCAGCTGGAAGTTGCTTCGGCGCCGATGATGAGCGTGGAATGCTGCTGCAACAGCTGCCGTGAGGCGGGGGCGCGGCTGGAAAAACTGCCCGGCGCCAGACAGGTCGTCGACGCGCATGGCGCGACCCCTTTCGTCTTTCACCGTAAGGATCATGTCCGCATCACGCGTGGCGCGGACCATCTCAAGGAATTTCGCCTCGCGCCGCAGGCCGGAACCCGGCGGGTCGTCGCTTCCTGCTGCAACACGCCGGTGTTCCTTGAGTTCAAGGGCGGGCACTGGCTCAGCCTCTATGCCGGCCTGTGGCCCAAGGGTGCGGTGCCGCCGCTCGAATTGCGGACGATGACCGCCGACCTGCCGGATGCTTCGGTCCTGCCGAGCAACGTGCCGAACCTGAAACAGCAATCGCTGGGGTTCTACTGGCGCCTGTTCCGCGCCTGGGCCGCGATGGGCTTCCGCAGTCCGAAGATCGCGGTGAACGGTGAGATCCATGCCTGATCCCGCCGACAGGATCGAGATCGAAAACGTCGTCTCGCCGCATCACAGGCAGAAGGTGGACCGCGTCAAATATCTGGCGATGCGCGAGGCGCTGCTTGCCGTCCTGCCTGGAAATCCAACGGGCTTGACGGTGGCGGAAGCCAAGGAGGCGCTGCTGCCGGACCTGCCCGACGATCTGTGGCCGGGCGGTGCCAAGGCAGGCTGGTGGCTGAAGGCCGTCCAGCTCGATCTGGAGGCGAAAGGCATCATCGGTCGCGCCGCGACGAAGTCGGTGCGGCTGTTTCGGCTCGCAGAGGGCAACTGACAGAAGCGCCCAGCGCAGCCGCAGCTTGGCGCTCAGACCGCTTTCACGAAGCCGTCCAGCACCTTCTTCTGGCCGGCGCGGTCGAAATCGATGGTCAGCTTGTTGCCGTCGATGGCCGCGATGTTGCCGTTGCCAAACTTCTGGTGGAACACGCGATCACCGACCTTGAAAGCCGAAGGCGCGTCGGCCACCGATTTCGCTACCAGCTCGCCTTCGATGGTGCGGCCCTTCACCGAGGTGCGGCCGGCGCCATAGCCGGAATCGACCTCGCCGTAGCCGATGCGCTCGACCTGGTGGCCGCTGCGCGAGCCCCAGTTGCGGTCGGTCGCCTCGGTGCGGTTCTGCTGGGCGCGCTGCCAGCCCGGCGTGGCGTAGCTGTTGGAGAACGAGCCGCCCTGATCGCCGCGCGCCGCGCGGCCGCCCGAGGGTGAGCCGATGCTGTCGAAGCGCGAGGCGCCATAGGGGTTCTGGCGGCCGCCCGAGAAGCCGCCGCGGCCGGAAGCGAATGAGCCGCCGCCATAAGGATTGCCGTAGCCGCCGTAGTTCGAGCCATTGCCTTCCTGCACCTCGACATGGGCTTCCGGCAATTCGTCGAGGAAACGCGAGGGGATGGTCGACTGCCACAGCCCATGGATGCGGCGGTTGGAGACGAACCAGATGTGCAGGTTCTTCTTGGCGCGGGTCACGCCGACATAGGCCAGCCGACGCTCTTCCTCGAGGCCTGAGCGGCCGCCTTCGTCCAGCGCGCGCTGGTGCGGGAACAGGCCTTCCTCCCAGCCGGGCAGGAACACGGTCTCGAATTCCAGGCCCTTGGCCGAATGCAGCGTCATGATGGAGACGGCGTCGAGGCCTTCGTTCTGCTCGGCGTCCATCACCAGCGCGACATGTTCGAGGAAGGCGCGCAGCGATTCATATTCCTCCATGGAGCGGATCAGCTCCTTGAGGTTTTCCAGCCGCCCCGGCGCTTCCGCCGAGCGGTCGTTCTTCCACATGTCGGTGTAGCCGCTCTCCTCGAGGATCATCTCGGCGAGTTCGGTGTGCGGCGTGGAATCGATCAGGCCCTGCCAGCGGGCGAAGTTGGTGGCGACTTCGCGCAGCGCCGCACGCGGCTTGGGTTTCAGCTCATCGCTTTCCGCAAGGCGGGCGGAGGCCTCCAGCATCGGCACGCCGAGCGCACGGGCGGTGTCGTGGATCTGGCGGATGGTGGCGTCGCCCAGGCCGCGTTTCGGCACGTTGACGATGCGCTCGAAGGCGAGGTCGTCGCCGGAATTGGCGACGACGCGCATGAAGGCCATGGCGTCACGGATTTCCTGACGCTCATAGAAGCGCGGACCGCCGATAACCCGGTAGTTGAGTCCGATTTCGATGAAACGGTCTTCGAAGGAGCGCATCTGGAAGGAGGCGCGCACCAGGATCGCCATGTCGTTCAGCTTGTGGCGGGCTCGCTGATAGGCCTCGATCGCTTCGCCGACGGCGCGTGCTTCCTCGTCCGAATCCCAGGCGGCATGCACGTTGACCTTGGGATCTTCCGGATCCGGCCGGTCGGTGAACAGCGTCTTGCCGAGACGGCCTTCATTGTGCGCGATGAGATGCGCCGCTGCGCCCAGGATATGAGCGGTCGAGCGGTAGTTGCGCTCCAGGCGAATGACGGTGGCGCCCGGAAAATCCTTCTCGAAGCGCAGGATGTTGTCCACCTCGGCGCCGCGCCAGCCATAGATCGACTGGTCGTCATCGCCAACGCAGCAGATGTTGACCTTGTTTTCGCTCGCGCGCTGTTCCGCGCCTGATGGCGCGGGCGCTCCGCGGGGGGCTTGCGACGGCTCAGTCGCCCAATCGGGCTCGCGGCCGTCGGCCGTGTTTTCGTGGGCGGGCGAAAAGTCGCCCGGCGCACGGTCGCGCGCTTCGGCCGGTTGCGTGGCGCTGGACTGTTTCGGCCGCTGGGCCAGGAGCCGCAGCCACATATATTGCGCGGTGTTGGTGTCCTGGTACTCGTCGACGAGGATGTATTTGAATTTACGGTGGTATTCCGCCAGGACATCATGATGTCTGCGGAAGATGCGGATCGGATGCAGCAAAAGATCGCCGAAATCGCAGGCGTTCAGCGTGGTCAGCCGATCCTGATAAGCGCGGTAGAGTTCGCGGCCGCAGCCATTGGCGAAGGCGCGGGCATCGCCTTCCGGAATCTCGTCCGGGCCGAGGCCCTTGTTCTTCCAGGTGTCGACCATCTGCGCGAAGGTGCGCGGCGCCCAGCGCTTGTCGTCGAGGCCTTCAGCCTGGATCAGCTGCTTGATGAGGCGGGTGACGTCGTCGGTATCGAGGATGGTGAAATCCGAGCGCAGGCCGGCGAGTTCGGCATGGCGGCGCAACAGCTTGACGCCGATCGAGTGGAAGGTGCCCAGCCATGGCATGCCTTCGATCGCCTCGCCGACGAGGACGCCGATACGCTGCTTCATCTCGCGCGCGGCCTTGTTGGTGAAGGTGACGGCAAGGATCTGGCTCGGGAAGGCGCGGCCGGTGGCCAGGATGTGGGCGATGCGGGTGGTGAGCACGCGCGTCTTGCCCGTGCCAGCGCCGGCCAGGACCAGCACCGGACCTTCCGTGGTTTCCACGGCCTGCCGCTGCTCTGGGTTGAGGCCCTTCAGATATTCGGGCGGGTTGTTGTGGCCCTGGCGTGCCGCCATGGCGCGGGCCGCGATGCCGGACGGCGCAGCCTGCGAAGAAGGCGCACGCGCGGCGTCGAAACGCGGAGCGTCGTCCTCGTCAAAGAAGGGCATGTCGTGATCGCCGGCCATTTCGTCTCCGAATGTAGTGATTCGGACGAGAAAGGCCAGCAATGTTCACACACTGTTCCCGGATTCGACGGCTTTGATCCCTGTTGACGGCTCAATGCGACCTCGATAGCGTCCAGCAACGGCTCGACGCAGCCGGCAGTCCGCACCTTGAAAAGGTATGGCGAATGCGTCGCGATGATCCAGTCTGGTCCTTGTCCATGGGACGAAGGCACCGGCAATGCGGGCCCCGGTGAAGCTTTTCGTCCTGATGAGAAGGATCGCAGATCATGCGTACATTCCTGGATTCCAAGGCGATGGCAAAAGCCATGCGCGAAGCGCTTGCCGCCAAGAACATCGAAATCCCCCATTCCGAGGCGTTGGAGATCGTCGCCCGCCAGTTCGGGCTCGAGAGCTGGAACATCCTTTCGGCACGGATCGAACGCGGCGAGGGGACCGTCGCTCCCGGCAAGGCCGGCAATATCGTTTTCGAACAGGCCGTACCGATCGTCCGGATCTTCGATGTCGCCAAGGCGCACGAGTTCTATCTCGGATTCCTCGGTTTCAGCGTCGACTGGGAGCACCGTTACGGCGACAACTTCCCGCTCTACACGCAGGTGTCACGCGCGGGCCTCAGGCTGCATCTGTCCGAACATTCCGGCGATGCCAGCCCGGGTGGCAACATGGTCGTCTACATGAAGGGCACCGAGGCCTTTCAGCGCGAACTGGCAGCGAAAAATTATCGCTACATGAAGCCTGGGCTGGAGAAGGTGGAAGACCGGCTGGAGGTCGAGGTGATCGATCCGTTCGGCAACCGCATTCGTTTCATGGAGATCGTCGGAGGCGATTGATCCCGGGCTGCGTTCGCCGCAGGTTGCTGAATTTTTCAGCAGGCGTTTCCTGAAATCCACAGTAGCGCCTTGTTATCGTCGCGGCAGGCGAGTTTAGTCTTTGCTCCTTTGGTGCGGTCGGTTAAGTCTGTCCGCGCCAACCATTCAAGGCGAGGCCATGCAAGAACCGTTCGATTCCAAACCCCCGACCACGGTGGACGACAATTTCGACAAGGCAGCCATTGCCGTGATCGTGGTTTTCGGTGCGCTCATCATCGGCGGATTGATGGCGGCCAACCTGGTCTATGGCCACCGCAACGGCTTCCTCTACGCGCTGGGCGCGGCCGGCACCGCCTGGATCGCCGGGCACATGATCCTTTTCGATCTGCCGCGCGCCTATGCGCTGATGGTCGCAGCCTCGTTCCTGCTCGCGCTTTTGTCGACCTTGGCGCTCGCCTGAGCGGTCGCGCGCCACAGGCCTCGCGATCGAGGAAGAAACTCAGGACACTGGAGCAGGATGTGACTGCGTTGAATCAGCATCTCGCTCTATCTCATTGCTGAAGCATGATCTTTTCCGAAAACCGGTTTCCCTTTTTCGGAATCATGCTCTGCGGTTGCCGTTATTGACGGTTTGGTTCAGGCCGGACCGCGCTTGGAGCGCGCCTGCTTGATGACGGCACGCCAGCGCAGCATATCGAACGGGATCGGCTCGTTCGAATTTGCGATCTGGAAGATTTCATTGTTGAGATTCTTCAGCGAACGCCAGAAGTCGTAGTCGCTGATGCGCGGGTCGGCGGCCAGCTTTTCCGACAGAGCCTCGATATCGATCTTCATGTGCGTGCCTGGCCAGATTTCGGCTGGCCGTCTCCAGGCTTCTGTTCACCCTGAGGCCGTGTTTTCCGGTGCGCCGTCGATTCGCTCAACGGCATCAAGCGGGTTCTCCCCGTTCAGTATTGATTAAGGTTAACGGCGCGGCTTCAGCCGGCCTTGCGGCGGATGCCGATGGAGCGGCCTGCCCGTTCCGGCACGGGCAGGCCGGCATGGGCTTCACGCATCGTCTCGACCTTGGCCTGCACATCCGGCGGGAAGGGGGCGACCTTGGGTCCCGCCATATCGACATGCAGCGAAAGCGATTCCGAGGTCGCTGCCAGCCAGCCGTCGACATGGCGGATTTCCTGGTAAACGCGCAGCCGCTTCTCATCGTGGTCGAGAAGCTGGAAGGTGGCCGTCACCTTGTGGTCGAGATGCAGCTCCTGCACGTAGCAGACATGTACTTCGGCAGTGTAGATGGTGAGCTTGCGGTCGCGGGCATAGTTCGGTCCCATGCCCATCAGTTCGAAAGCGTCGTCCGAGCAGCGGTCGAACAGCACGTTGTAGTAAGCCATGTTGAGGTGGCCATTGTAGTCGATCCAGTCCTTCTCGATATCCATGATACGGGAGACGAAAGGGGCGGGGATGGACATTGAGATGTTTCCTCTGGCGCAACCGAATAACCACTGACGACCTGCTACTGGATCGAATGTCAAATTCGATCCGCTAGACACAGCGTGTGAGCAGATCTTTACTTCGCGCATATCGTTGTCGCAAAACCGCTGCACACTTTTGCGCGACATGCTTATGCAGCTGTAACTCGAGAACAAGGGCCGCGATGGTCCAATCGCGGAGGAAAGCATGGCTCTGAGCGACCTCGTATCGGTCGAACGCAATGAGAACGGCATCGCCGCCGTGCTCGGCATCCTGAAACAGCAGCTTGGCGAGCGGTTCCAGACCGGCGAGGCGATCCGTGAACAGCACGCCCATACCACCACCTACATCCCGACCCAGGCGCCGGACGGCGTCGCCTTCTGCGAGACGACGGAAGAGGTGCAGTCGGTGGTGCGGGCCTGCGCAGAACATCGCGTACCGGTCATCGCCTTTGGCGTCGGCACCTCGCTGGAGGGGCATGTGAATGCGCCGGGCGGCGGTATTTCTGTGGATCTATCACGCATGAACCAGGTCCTGGCGGTCAATGCCGAGGATCTGGATTGCCGCGTGGAGCCGGGCGTGACGCGCGAGCAACTCAACCAGCATTTGCGCGACACCGGCCTGTTCTTCCCGATCGATCCCGGCGCCAACGCCACGCTTGGCGGCATGGCAGCAACGCGTGCCTCAGGCACCAATGCGGTCCGCTACGGCACGATGCGCGAAAATGTGCTGTCGCTGGTCGCCGTCATGGCGGACGGCGAAATCGTGAAGACTGGCGCGCGCGCCAGGAAGAGCTCGGCCGGTTACGACCTCACCCGACTGCTGGTCGGCTCGGAAGGTACGCTCGGGATCATCACGGAGCTGACGCTGAAGTTGCAGGGCATCCCGCAGGCGATCTCGGGAGGCGTCTGCCCTTTCCCCACGCTGGAGGCGGCTTCGCAGGCGGTGATCCAGACCATCCAGATGGGTATTCCCGTCGCCCGCATCGAACTGGTCAATGCGCTGCAGATGCGCGCGATGAAGACCTATTCCAAGCTGGACTATCAGGAGAGCCCGTGCCTGTTCGTGGAATTTCACGGCAGCGATGCCGGCGTGGCCGAACAGGCGGAGACCTTCGGCATGATCGCGGAAGAGAATGGCGGCGGGCCGTTTCTGTGGACGGCGGTGGCCGAGGAGCGCAGCAAGCTCTGGAAAGCGCGCCACGACGCCTACTGGGCTTCGCTGACGCTCAGGCCCGGCGCCAAGGGACTGTCGACGGATGTCTGCGTTCCGATCTCGCGGCTGGCTGAATGCGTGGCGGCGACCGAGGTGGATATCGCCGAAATGGGCCTGATCGCGCCGATCGTCGGCCATGCCGGCGATGGCAATTTCCATGTGCTGGCCCTGATGGATCCCGAGGACGCGGGCGAGGTGGCGCTTGTGGAACGGTTTGTCGCGCGCCTCAACATGCGCGCGATTGCCATGGAAGGCACCTGCACCGGCGAACATGGTGTCGGCCAGGGCAAGGTCGGCTTCCTCAAGGCCGAGCATGGCCATGGTCTCGACTTGATGCGGCAGATCAAGCGTGCGCTCGATCCGGACAACATCATGAATCCCGGAAAGATACTGCCAGCATAAGCCGTTTCTGAAGGATACTTCCATGAACGTCGAACATGGCGTGGCAATCCACGCCTATCGTGACGAGCTGCACCGTGAACGGCTTGCCGATATCTGGCTGGCCGCCTCGCGCATCGGTCATCCTTTCTTCAGCGAAACGGAACTGCTCGATCAACAGGCGCAGGTGAGGGATGTCTATCTGAAGCAGGCCGAGAATTGGGTGATCGAGGAGAACGGCAGTTCTGTCGGCTTCATCGGCCTGCTCGACAATTTCATCGGCGGGCTGTTCGTCGATCCGTCGGCACATGGCCGTGGTTTCGGCAAAGCGCTGGTGCTGCATGCTGCCACATTGAAGGGAGCGCTCGACGTGGAGGTTTTTGCCGCGAATGCGGCGGCCGTCGGCTTCTACGCGCGTCTGGGTTTCACCGAAGTCTCACGAAGCCTGCAAGACGAGGATGGTAGACCACGGGAAGTGGTCCTGATGCGGCGACCAGCCCAGGAACGAGGCTGATCGGGCGAAACGGGAGTATGCTTCCGTTTCGCCCGATCAGGAATCAGCAGTCGCCGTTGAAGAAGCAGTCGTCGTCGCGACGCTCACGGCGCTCGCGATAGCGGCGATCGTTATAGGGATCGTAGCGGCGTGGCTCGACGACCGGCGGGCCGAACGGGTCGTCGGAATAACGGCGCACCACACGGCGACTGGACGAACCTTCGCCGAAGACCGCACGACAGCCGCCGTCAACCCAGATGGTACCGGAACCACGGTCGTAGCCCCAGGTGCGGTTGCGGATGCAGGGGCTGTCGGATTTCTGCCGCACGATCACTGCGGACCGGAAATCGGCCTGGCATTCATTGTACTGGTCACCGTCGGACGAGCACGTGACCGTGCGTCCTGCGTTGGCCGGCAAGGTGGAAACGCCCACGAGGGCTGCAAAACCAATCAGGGAAGCGGCGGCAATTTTGATCACGGTGCGATCTCTTTTTCCGTATGTGCTCATTTTATGAAACGTCCTGGGCCGCACAAAGTGCCGCAGGATGCTAACAAAGCGATTATCCCTATCGGATTCCGGCATTTTTCGATCAGTGGAATTCACGAATGCACCGACAAATGTAACGGATTGAGAGATGCCACTTTATCAACTCAGTATTGCCGCTAGATTGCGCGAACATTTCAACCCAACGGTTCAAGGGTAATGCTCGCCCGCCTGTTCGTGATTTTCGGTGGTCTGTTCGTGCTGGCGCTGCTCGCGGCGCTGGTGTTGCCGCCTTTCATCGACTGGACTGGTTATCGCGCCGACTTCGAGCGCGAGGCCAGTACCATTCTTGGCCGCAAGGTAACGGTGAAGGGCAGCGCGACGGCACGGCTTCTGCCATTTCCGTCGGTAACGTTCACCGACGTTTCGGTGGCTGGCGGTGCGGGTGGCGACCCTGCGATGACCGTCGAGACCTTTTCCATGGACGCAGAGCTCGCGCCGTTCCTGCGTGGAGAGGTGCTCATCTTCGATATGCGGTTGGTGAAGCCGAAGGCGACCATCAGGATTGCCGCCGACGGCAAGGTGGATTGGACAGCGAGGCCGTCTTCGCCTTTCGATCCGGCACAGGTGGCCATCGAGAAGCTGACGGTGACCGACGGGGTGGTGGAGCTGCGCCAGGAGGTGAGCGGACGCACCACGACGTTGTCCGGCATCAACGCGACCGTTTCAGCGAAATCCCTGGCCGGACCGTGGCGCGCGGAAGGTGCGCTGAAGGCCGATGGCGTTGCCATGCGCCTTGCGGTGACAACCGGAAAGGCCGATGCCGGCAGGATCGCGCTGCGGATCAAGGCAGATCCCGATGGCTATCCCCTGACCGTCGAAGCGGACGGCAATGCCGGTGTGGAAAATGGCCGGGCGCTTTACGCCGGCCAGTTTCGACTTTTGGGAGACAACGGGCCCCAGCCTGCGGTCGCGAGAGACCCGAATGCGACCGGGAGCAAGGCACCACCCACCTACCGGTTGAACGGCAAGTTCCAGCTCGACCACCGCAAGCTTGCGGTCGACGAGTTCCGCCTCGAGACCGGGCCTCTCGACAATCCCTACACCGCCGATGGCAAGGCCTCGGTCGATCTCGGCGCCGATCCGCGCTTCGCCATAGAGGCGAGCGGCGCGCAGGTGCAGTTCGACGAGACGCCCGGCAAGGAAGGGACAGCGGCGCTGCCGCAACGCATTGCAGCACTCGAGCGCGTGCTTTTGGGACTGCCGAAGCCCGCGATGCCAGGTTCCGTGGAAGTGAAGCTGCCGGCAATGGTGGCCGGCGACACGACGATTCGTGATGTCGTTGTCTCGGCCGAGCCCGCCACCGGGGGCTGGGCGGTAAAATCGCTGGCGGCAACCTTGCCCGGCCGCACCACACTCGAAGCCAACGGACAGCTGGATATCGACGAAAAGGTGCGTTTCACCGGCTCGCTGCTGCTCGCCGTCGCTCAACCGTCCGGTTTCGCGGCGTGGCTTTCACAGGATGTCGACGAAGCGATCCGGCGGTTGCCGAGTGCCGGTTTCAGCGCAAAGGTCGACCTGACGGATGCCCGCCAGACGTTCGACGATCTGGAGCTGGTTTTGGGGAAGGCAAATTTTCGGGGCAATCTCGACGCCAGCCAGCCGGCCGATGGCAAGCCGGCCGTCATGACAAGGCTGGAGGGCGGAGCGCTCGACGTCGAGGGGCTGAGCGCATTTGCATCGCTCTTCGTGTCGGACAGGGGCACCAACCGCTTCGCCGATGCTGACCTCGACGCCAAGATCAAGGCGGGACCGGTGAATGCCTGGGGTTTTTCAGCCGAAACGCTGGATACGGCGTTGCGACTGCGGGCCGGCATGCTGGAAATCGACAAGCTGTCGATCGGCGGGCTGGCCGGGGCGTCGGTCAGTGCCACCGGCCGCATGAAAGACTTCCCGAAGGGGCCGACCGGCAGCCTGGACGCTTCGCTTCTGGCTCCCGATCTTGCGCCGCTGGTTGATGCGGCTGCCTCCCGTTTTCCGGGGAGCCGGCTGCTGACCACGCTTTCGGAGCGTGGCAAGGCCTATCCCGGTCTTTATCGTGACACGCGCCTCGACGTCGTGATGAGCGCAGCCGACAATGGTGACGGCACGACCGGGTTGGCGCTATCCGGCAAAGGAACGACCGGCGGTTCGGCGGTGTCGGTTTCGCTGTCGGCACATGGCCAGCCGAGCAACGTCGCGAAAGCCCCGTTTTCGCTGACCTTCGATGCAAAGAACCCGGATGCCGCCGCGCTTCTTGCACTCTACGGCCTGCCAGCTCTGCCGCTCGGCATGGTTGGCGAGGCAACAACCGATATCACTGCCAGAGGCACGCTCAGCGAAGGCGTCGCGACGGCTTTCAATCTGTGGGGACCGGATTTGCGCGCACGCTTTGACGGCACCGTAACCGATGCGCCTGAAGGGCTGGCCGCCAAGGGCAAGATCGCGCTCGACACAGCCGATATCGAACCCTGGCTGATGACGACGGGCATTGCCCTGCCGGGAATGGGCTTTGGCGCCCCCGTGGCCCTTGCCGCCGAAGCCGACTATCGCAACAACCGCGTCGCGATTTCCGGCCTCAAGGGAAGCGCTGCAGGGACTGCTCTCTCCGGCGATATCGCGGCCGAATTCGATGCCGCCAAACCGCATCTGAGTGGGCAATTGGCATTGGATACGCTCGATCTGGATCCGCTGGCGGCGATGCTGTTCGGCAACGACGCCTTGGTTGGCGATGGCAGCAACTGGCCCAAGACGCCGTTTTCGGCGAAGCCGATGCTGCAGATGACCGCTGATCTCGAACTGGCTGTGGTGAAGCTGCTGGCCGGTCCGCTGGTGGCCGCGGACGACGCGATGTTGTCGCTGAAGCTAGGCGATGACGGACTCGGCATTTCGAAGTTGAAGGCCAAGCTGTTCGGCGGTGAAATCACCGGCCTGTTCGACCTGAAGAACAATGACGGCACCGGGCTGCTCAGCGGCCAGGTGACGCTGGCTGGTACAGACCTTTCCAAGCTTCTGCCAGCCTCAGGCCTCTCGGGAGCGGGTACCTTGAGTGCCAGCGTGACCACGAGCGGCAAATCCATCGATGCAATGATGGCTTCACTTGCCGGTTCGGGAACAGCATCCTTCAAGGGCGTTACGATCGCCAACCTCAATGCCGACGCGCTGCCGGCGCTGCTTGCCAAGGCGGACGGTGTTGGTCGCGACATTGACGCGCCGCGCACAGCCGCGTTTGCCCGCGCGATCGCGGGGCAGGGCTCCTTTGTCGCGCGCGACGCGGATGTCGCTTTCACATTGGCGGGCGGGGTGCTGCGTGCACCGCCGGTGAGTTTCGAAACGCCGACGTCGTCCTTGTCCGCCGAGGTCTCCGCTGATCTTGCGGCTGGCACTGTCGCGGCGCGAGGCACTGTCACCTACAAGGCCGGCAACGAGGCGCTGGTCGGCTCGGATCCGGCCTTGAACTACAGCGTCGAGGGACCGATCGAGGCCCCGGTCCGCAGCTTCGACAGTGCGCCGCTGGCACAGTTCCTCACCCAGCGCGCGCTGGAAAAAGAGCAGCAGCGGGTGGAAGCGATGCAGGCCGTCTTGCTGGAGAAGCAACGGTTGCGGCGCGAAGCACGCTACTACGCGGCGCTGCAGGAAGCGCGCGACCGCGCGGAAGAAGAAAAGCGGCGCATCGAGGAGGAGAAACGCAAAGCCGAGGAAGACGCGCGGCTCAAGGCGGAGGCCGAAGCCACAGCCGCCGCAGAAGCAAAAGCCAAGATCGATGCCGAAGCGAAAGCGCGCGCCGAGCGGGCGATTGCGGAAGCAGCCGAGGCTGAGCGGCGCAAAGCCGAAGCGGCGATGCGCGCGGCGCAGGAGGAAAGAGCAAAACTGGACGCCGAACGCTAGGCAATGCCGCCGGCGCCTGCGGCACCAAGTGCGCCGGACGGCAAGCTCCAGCCGTTTTCGATCCAGGATTTCCTGAAAACACTGCAATAGAAGCCTGGCAACGAGGCTTTTTTGAATGATCGGTTGCGTGCAGGCCGAAGAGGACTTGCGAATGGATGCTGCGACAGTGCGATTGGCCGGTGCGGACGATGTCGGCGCCTTCAAACTCATAAGACTGGAGGCGCTCAGGCTCGAAGCGGCGGCCTTTGCCAGCCGCGTCGAGGATTGGGAGTTGTTGCCGGATGAAGAATGGCTGCGGCGGATTGCCGGCGGCGCGGTGTTCATCGCTTTTCGGGACGGCGCGCCGGTCGGCTTGATGGGCCTGTTGCGCGAGCAATCGCTGAAAACGCGCCACCGCGCCATGATCGTGATGGTCTACGTGCGGAAAAGCGAACGTGGCATGGGAACGGCCAAGGCTCTGCTTGAGGCGCTGACGAAGCATGCGCGTGACGCCGGCATCCTGCAACTGGAGTTGACCGTTAGCGTGGAGAACCCGTCGGCACGCCGTTTCTATGTCCGCGAAGGCTTTGTCGAGATCGGCCGCTTGCCTGCCGGGTTGATCCATGAGGGCAGAGAAATCGATGAAATGATGATGGCCAAACGCATCGGTTGACGAGCGCAATTCGTCACGTGCTACCCGCAAGGCTCGCAGTTTCTTCTAAGAAGCCTATGGTTTGCCAGCTTGAAAAATTACAGCGTTCTTGGCACTGTATTCGGATGTTTTGACATTGGCGGGGCGAAAATTGCTTTCTGCTAAATATTCAATGCTATTTAGGCGATGGCCGATAGTTTTATGTCTTTTGGCTGTTTCATGCTTCTGTTATTATTTTTTCATACATAGTGTATCGATCGGCTTGGCATATGGTTGTCAGGATGGCGTCGATGAGGCCGGATTAGAGAAGGCAAAACGCCTTTCTGCTGGTAATGATTACTACAGGATATATCTCGCGTGTAAGTATTATACTGGAAATGGCGTCGCGAAAAATCTTGATAAATCAATATCTTATTTGAGAGAATCTGCAAATAGAGGCAATTCTTATGCGCAGGTGGCTCTAGCTGGCCTCTATGTGACAGGCGAGGGGGTCATTAAGGACAATGAAATTGCGCTGCGGTTGTTTCGTCAGGCGGCGCTGCAGGGGGATGCCGCTGGGCAATACAATGTGGGGATTGCCCACCTAGAAGGCATCGCAGTCAAGCAAGATGACACGCAAGCCGCTCAGTGGCTGCAAAAGGCAGCAGGGCAGGGGTTGGCCGAAGCCGAACAGGCGCTTGGCATGTTGTATGGTTCTGGGCGAGGAGTGCCGCACGACGATGTTCAAGCTGCGGAACTGTATCACAAAGCCGCAAAACAGGGGAACGCCGAAGCGCAATATTCTCTCTGCTACATCTACCTCGGTGGTGTTGGTGTAGTGCAAGAATATCCAACTGCCTTCCGATGGTGCAGCAAGGCCGGCGAACAAGGGCACATCTCTGCACAATATGTACTTGGTACAATGTACTTCGAAGCGAAGGGCGTTCCGAAAAACGATGTGCTGGCTGTGCAATGGCTGCGCAAGGCATCCGAGCAGAACCAGCCAGACGCCCAACTCTATCTCGGCACCTTGTATTTGAACGGTTCTGGGGTGAGCGCAGACGAAACGCTCGCCTTCCTTTGGATCCGCCGGTCGGCGGAACACGGATTGAAAGAAGCGCAATCTTATCTTGGAAAACTCCACTTCCTCGGAAGGGGTACCAGGCAAGACGATACACAGGCGCTGAGATGGTTTTTGGAAGCTGCAAAACAGGGCGACGCTAGTGCGCAGTACAATCTCGGTGTGATGTATCTCAAGGGGCGGGGCGTTCAAACAGACGCGGTGGAAGCCGAGCGTTGGTGGAGGAGAGCAGCGGGGCAGGGAAATGAAGACGCCCAGAACGCGCTGAAGAAACTTCTTCCCAATGGTTCGGGCGGATTGCTTTGATCCGCGGATGAGAATCCTGCTGGTTAGCGATCTCGCTTCAGCCAATCCAGCACGTAAAGCCGCAGCGCCGACGACAGGTTGGCTTCGCGCGGGCGTTGCTCGTCGATCTCGGCCACCAACGCCGCGAGGGCGAGGCCGCGGTTTTCGGCGATCGCGGCAAGTTCGTCGGAAAACGGCTTTTCCAGCGAATAGGACGTGCGGTGGCCGCGTATGGTGACGGAGCGTTTTTCGACCAGGCTCACGCGCTGCTCAGCTCTTGTCGGTGGAAGGCGTGCCGGTGGTTGGCTCGCGGCGGTGGCCATCGACAAGCCGTTCGGCTTTCTCGGCTTCCAGCTCGTCGCGCTGCTTCTCGCTTTTGCTGCGGCCGTGCAGGGCACGGTTCTGCTCGGCTGCAGCGGCGCGCTGCTCGCGCGCCTTGCCCTTCTTGAACTGGCGGAGATTGACGATCTCGGCCATGGCGATCGAATTATTTCTTGCGGAAGGCGTCGAGCGAGACGACTTCGGCGCCCTTGCCGGTGGCAGGCTCATCGGCCGCTGGCTTCTCAGGTTCCGCCGCCGCCGCTTTCTTCTTCGATTCGGACTTCTTTTCGGGAGCAAGCGCGACGGGTTCCGCCGCCGGCTTCTCTTCCACCTCGTCGGCAGTATCGGTCCGAACATCGAATTCGAGTTCGAAATTCACCGATGGATCGTAGAAGCCGCGTACGGCAGAGAACGGGATCTCCAGCTTTTCCGGAATATCGGAGAAAGACAGGCCGACTTCGAAACCTGCTTCCGTCACCTTCAGATCCCAGTACTGGAACTGGATGACGATGGTCATCTGCTCGGGATAGCGTTCGCGCAGGCGCGACGAAATGCGCACGCCGGGCGCTCCGGTCAGGAAGGTGATGAAGAAATGGTGGTTGCCCGGAAGGCCGGTGCGCGCGACCTCGGCCAGCACTTTGCGCATGACGCCGCGCAAAGCCTCCTGAGCCAGGATGTCGTAGCGAATGTGGTCGTCGGCCATATGCCTGGGCGGTTCCGTTGAATCGTCCGCATAGCTGTAATCAAGCTTGGCGGGCTCGTAAACCGCATATAGAGGGCGCCGGCACAGTGGCCAACACCAAAGCCGTCTTCGAGTGACGCTTTCGCGACTTTGTTCGCTTAGGCCAGAACCGCCTCACGCTGGCGAGAGACGGGTTGCCGGGCGCCGTAGGCTCGCAGGAAGGTTCGCACGCCGTGGGTGGCCGACTGCAGGACTTCTTCCTGGCTCGGCTGGACGCCCATCATGAATTCGATCTGCAATTCGGCGTTGATCAGGCCGACGAAGTGGCTTGCGGTCACGTCCGGGTCATCGATGGTGAGATGTCCAGCAAAGGCAAGGCGCGCGAAGCGCGCGGCAAGTGCCGGCAGCGTGGTGCCCGGACCATTCGAACGCCATTCGGCGAACAGTTCAGGATAACGCTCACCCTCGGTCTGGATCAGCTTGCGCAGGAATTTGCCGTCACGGCTGCAGATGCAATTGCGGTTCATGCGTACGGCATAGCCGATCAGATCCGCTTCGAGATCCCTGGGCTGGTCGGGGAAAGTGGCCAGGGTCGCGAAAATACCGGCATTGCAGCGTTCGGTCAGTTCGCGCACCACTGCGACAAACAGCTTTTCCTTGTCGCCGTGATGATTGTAGACGGTCTGGCGCGAAACGCCTGCTTCCGCGGCAATCAGGTCGATGTTGGCGCCGGCGAAGCCTTCGCGGCAGAAAACCGACATGGCAGCATCCACGATCGCAACCCTTTTGGCTTCGTGGCCGCGCGGTGGAGAACTGTCAGCAGCAATCGTCTGGCTCATAAAAATCTATATAGCCGTGATTGACAATTTAGACAAGAGTGTCTAATTTTCTGGACTACAAGATTGGAGATGCGGCGTTTCTGGTGTCGGCATCTCAGGGGATGGAACGTCCTTGGGTCAGACGCCGCATCGCGGCAGCGACCTGATTTGAAAGAGCCATATCATGAACGCGCATTTTCTCCGCACCGCGGTGCTGCTCGGCCTTATGTCTGCCGTAGGTGCCTTCGCCGTCGACATGTATCTGCCGGCGCTGCCTTCGATCGGTGCCGATCTCAATGCCGGCACCTCTGCCGTGCAGATGAGCCTTTTGATCTTTTTCCTGTCGATGGGCTTCGGCCAGATCGTTGTTGGTCCATTGTCCGACATGTTCGGCCGCAAGCCACCGCTCTATGTCGGGCTTGCGCTCTTCATCGTCGGTGGCATCGGCTCGGCGATGGCGCCAAATATTGAATGGCTTATCGCGTTCCGTTTCCTGCAAGGGCTGGGCGCGAGTGCAGGCATGGCCATTCCGCGGGCTGTCGTGCGTGACATGCACACCGGCAACGAGGCCGCCAAGCTGATGTCGCTGCTGATGCTGGTGTTTTCGGTGTCGCCCATCCTGGCGCCGCTCTCCGGCAGCCTGATCATCGAAACGCTTGGCTGGCGCGCCGTGTTCTGGGTGCTGACTGGCGCGGCGGTGATCGCCATCGTGCTTCTGGCCACGGCGCAGGAGGAGACACGTCCGGTCGAGGACCGGGTCGGCTCGTCTTTCAGCTCGGCGCTGAAGGGGTACTGGTTCCTGCTCAACGATCGCAATTTCCTCGGACTGACGGCGATCGGTGGTTTCGGCATTGCCTCCTTCTTCGTCTATCTGGCGAGCTCCTCTTTCATCCTGATCGACCACTATGGACTTTCGCCTTCGCTCTACAGCGTGTTCTTCTCGATCAACGCCGTCGCCTTCATCGGCATGTCGCAGATGACGGGGCTGCTGGCGGATCGTTTTGGATTGAAGCGGGTCGTGAAGGTGGCCGTCGTCGGCTATGCCACCGCGATGGTGGTGCTGCTTGCGGTGATGGCTTCCGGCGTCGACCGGCTGGACGTGATGGCGAGCCTGCTGTTCGTCGGCTACGGCTTCCTCGGCCTCGTCATCCCGACCACCTCGGTGCTGGCCATGGAAGAGCACGGCTCTATTGCCGGCACGGCGTCGGCGTTGATGGGCACGCTGCATTTCGCCATCGGTGCCGTGGCGATGGGCATTGCCGGCCTGTTCTTTGACGGAACGCCGCTGCCGATGGTGGCAGGCATCACGCTTGCCGCCGTGATTGCCTTTGCATTGACGCAGGTCACGCTCGGTCGTGCCCGCCAGTCCGTCGAGGCACCGGCGGAATAGAAGTCTCTCCCAAGACTGCTGAAAGGCCGGGCTTTGCCCGGCCTTTTTGTATTCTGGCCTGAGCCTCACGCAAGGCGTGCTGGCCGCTGCGCCGAAACACTTGGGCACTGCGGCACAAAGCGGAGCATGAGGGATCTCCCGAAAAATCTCAGGTCGCGCGATCCGTTTCCGGCTTTGTCATCGTCCTTGCCTTGTCCGAAATGCAAGGACGCGTGCCATGACCGAGGAGCCTGTCATTTTGATCGACCCGCGGAAGGTTGAGCCCGGCCAGCAGCCAAGCTTTGTCTCACGCAAGCAGCAAAGCTCATAATGTCGAAGAAAGGGGTGTGACGATGTCAGCAGCCAAAGCAGTTTTCGTCCTGGTTCACGGTGGTTGGCACAACCATTCAGCCTGGGACAAGGTCTCGCCAATCCTCAATGCCAGCGGTTTTGCGGTGCTGACCCTCGATCTTCCCGGCGCTGGTGCGCATTCGATCGCACCGGTATCGCTTCATCCCTACGACCCTGCCGCCTTCGCCATCGAGCGATCGCCCGTCGCAGCCATCACGCAGGAAGAGCGGACACAGGCAGTCGTCGCGTTGAACGAAGAAGCGGCATTGCTGGGCAACGGCAAGGTTATCCTGGTCGGGCATTCGGCTGGCGGCATGACTGTTTCGGCGGTTACCGAGCAGATTCCGCACCGGCTTCAGGCGGTCGTCTATCTTGCCGGATTCCTGGTGCCGAGCGGCGTGCCGTTGCTCGCCATGCTCCAGCACGATTCCATGTCTTCGGCACTGTCGCCAAGGCTGTTCGTGGGTGATCCCGTCACCATCGGCGCGACCAGGATCCACGCCGGATCGAGAGACAAAGCCTACAGATCGCTGCTCAAGGCGTCGTTTTATGCAGACGTTTCGGAAGACGACTTCGAGCAGGCGGTCCTGCAGTTGCATTGCGACGAATCGAACCTCGGCGCGCTCGCCCTGTCGGAAATCACCTCGGCGCGATTTGGCACCGTGGCGCGCCACTACATCCGCTGTACGCAGGATCGCGCAGTGCCGTTGACAGGCCAGGATCGCATGATCGCAATGGTCGATGCGAGTATCGGCGGCAGGACGGCCACCCATACATTGGAAAGCAGCCATTCGCCTTTCCTGTCGCAACCGGCGGTCCTGTCGAAGCTCCTGATCGACATTCATGCTCAATCCATGGCGCTTCAGTGCGCAGAAGCGGTGTAGGCCTGATCATGACCCCGGACGAATTCGAGAATCGGCTGACTGCGTTGCGACCACGCCTTCATCGCTATTGCGCGCGCATGACCGGATCGGCGATCACTGGCGAGGATGTCCTGCAGGACACCTTGGTCAAGGCGCTTCACGCGCGGGCCCAAGGCACCGAGGTCGACAACCTCGAAGGCTGGCTGTTCCGCATCGCGCACAATGCCAGCCTCGATTTCCTGCGGGCCAGTTCCCGCAACATGATTGTCCCGCTCACCGAAGACGTCGAGGCGGTACCGATGACGGAAGGGGATATCGTCGCGGTCAGCTTTCAGACATTCCTGCAACTGCCCGAACTTCAGCGCTGCGCCGTGATCCTCAAGGATGTGCTCGGTCATTCGGTCGAAGAGGTCGCGGGCATTGCCGAATGCTCTCCTGCCGCCGCCAAATCGGCGCTGCAGCGCGGGCGGGTGGCACTGCGCCAGCTCGCACAGGCGCCGGAAGATACTCGCCTGCCGCTGATGCCCGAACAGGACCGCCGCAAGATCGCAACCTTCGTACAGCTGTTCCAGACCGGCGATTTCGACGCGATCCGCACCATGCTTGCCGATGACGTCAAGCTCGATCTGGTGAACAGGCTGCGGTGGCAGGGCCGCGAGAAAGTCGTTCCTTATTTCACGCGTTACGGCGAAGTGGCGAAATGGCGTTTCGCCCTGGGGGGCGTCGAAGGCCGGCCGGCGATGCTCGTATTCGACAGCACCGGCCCGATGGACAAGCCGTCGCATTTTGTGCTGGTCGACTGGCGTGAAAACGAGATCGTCGGGATCCGCGACTTCCTGTTCACGCCTTATATTCTCGAAGCCATAGATTGGGTTCGACTGGGCTGATGCGTTTCAATACACCGCGATCGCCTGCGCACCTGTCTTGATCTTCTCGGCAATTTCCGGAACCAGAGCGTCGTCGAGATCCTGGCTGGGAATGACGATGACCAGGCTGCCCAGGATACGCTTGTCGCTGGAAAGGATGGGTGCTGCGATACCCGCATTGCGACTGTCGACTTCACCGCGGCTGAATGAATAGCCTTGCCTGCGAATATCCTTCAGGGTCTTGCGAAAGCCTGCCCAGTCGTTGCCCAAGCCGGCGGCCGAGATCTCGGCGGCATTCGACAGCATCAGGCTGCGCAGGCGATGATCGGGCAGATGCGCCAGGATTGCCTTGCCGGCGGCCCCTTTGAGAAGCGGCATCGGCCGGCCGCGGTCATAGCTGGTGAGAACCGTGCGGTCCGGCCAGGCCTGCGCGATGCACACGACGTTCTTGCCATAATAGCCGCACACCATCAGGTTGCCTTTGACCTGCTTGATGAGCTCGTTCATCACATCGCCGGCCCGATGCAGCAGCGGGTCGTTCAACCGGATCTGGCGGTCGAGCTGGATGATGCGCGCCCCCAGGGTGAAGCCGCGCTGGATGTCTGGAGCGATAAGGCCGGCGGTGCTCAACGTCTTGAGATAACGGTAGGCGGTGGGTACCGAACAATCGAGCGCGGTCGTCACTTCCTCGGCGGTCACGGCCGTACGGTCACCGTCGAACAGGTCAAAGATCGCAATCATCCGCTGAAGGCTGTCCATACGGTGAAGTGACTCCGGTTCCTGCGACTTGACGTCAAGGCCGCGTTGCTTGGCTAGTCTATGAAAGGCGCGGTCATGGGCGTCAATCAGTGGATGTGCATTCCACCATTGATGTCCACCGCGGTGCCAGTGATGTAGCCCGCGAGCGGCGAAGCCAGGAACAGGCATGTATTGGCGACGTCCTGCGGTGTTCCAAAGCGCTGCAGTGGGATCGTCTCGACGAACCGCCGCTTGGTGGCCTCGTCGAAGGCATTCACGTTCATCGGCGTGATGATGATGCCGGGATTGATGCAGTTCACCCGGATGCCGCGAGCACCGAATTCGCGCGCCATGCTCTTGGCCAGCGCCAGGACGCCGCCTTTCGAGGCTGCGTAATGTGGTCCTCCGAGCAGGCCGCCGCCACGCTGGGCCGCGATGGAGGCGATGCATACGATGGCGCCGCCATCATTCATGACCGGAATGGCGGCCTGCGACAGCTTCAGCATGCCGCCCAGATTGATGTCGAGCGTGGTTTGCCAGTCCTGTTCGGTGATATCGAGCAGCTTCCTGGCCTGCGCGATGCCGGCATTGTTCACGACGATGTCGAGCCTGCCGAACAACGCTTTCGTCTGCGCCACCACTTCGCCGAGTGCCGAGCCGTCCCGCACATCCGCGGGCATGCCGACGACACGTCCCGCTTCGGACGAAGAGAGTTCCTCGCTCAGGGTCGCGGCCGCCTGGCTGCAGCTTGCCGGATCGAGATCGATGATCACCACGCTGGCGCCGGACCTCGCCAGGGTGCGCGCAATGGCAAAGCCGATCCCGTCTGGGTGTGCCGCGCCGGAAACGATTGCGGCTTGACCATTGAGCATGGATTCTCCGATGTGTAATTTCTTACAATACGATAATTTGTTGAAAATACGCATGTCAAGTGGTGAGGCAAAGTCTTGCTGCCTAACCGCCAGGCGGGTCGATATGCAAGCTTTCCGTGAAGGGGGAGGCGTGTGGAAAAGTCGTATGCCGCCGCCCTCTTGACAGATTAGAAATTTGCTAATTATCGTAATGTGAGAATTATCAAAATTCTTGCTTGGGAGGATGATTGTGACCGATAAAGAACTCAACACGCTGGCGACCCTGCATTCGCTCGACGAAGGCGTAGGCCGGCGAACATTCATGAAGTTGATGGGCGCTGCAGGCATTTCGCTGGCGATGACGCCGGCTGTGTCACGCGTGGCGGAGGCCGCAACCGTCATTCGCGGCAAGATCGCCAACCAGGTCTCGACGCCCGCCAACGACTACTGGTCGGTCTGGACACGCGCCTTCGGCACCGCTTCGAAGGCGCTCGGCCTCGAAACTCAGGAGTTGTTCCACCAGAACGACACCGCCAGGCAGCTGTCCCAGATACGCAGCCTGCCAGCCAGTTCGGCCAGGATGCTGATCGGTTGCGTCGAGCCGGCGGGCTCGCTGCCTACGGTCGCGAAGTTCTGCCAGGACAATGGCATCCACTATGTGCCGAGCTGGGAATCGCCGGCCTGGTTCACGCCGTCGGATGTCGGCGATTTCTATGTTTCCTTCGTCACGCCGAATTCGGTGGAAGGTGCCTATGAGGTTGCCAAGGCGCTATTCGAAAGCGTCGGCGGGGAAGGGAAGATCGTGCACATCGCCGGCATGGCGACCCCGACGGATTCCTACCGCACCGCGGGCCTGATGCAGGCGGCCAAGGAATATCCGGGCATCAAGATCGTCGGTGGGCTGCGTGCGAACTGGGACCGCGAACAGGCACGCAAGGTCATGCTGTCGATGGTCACCGCGCATCCCGACATGAAGGGCGTGTTCGCCCAGAACGACAACATGGCGCTCGGCGTGCTTTCGGTTCTGCGCGAGCGCAAGCTGGATCACGTCAAGGTCTCGGGCGTCGACGGCTTGCCGGAAGGCCTGCGCGAGGTGGCCAAGGGCGAACAGATGATCGCAACCCACACGTCTCTGCCGCCCTACGGCGCGGGCTTCACCGCAGTGCTGGCATTCGATGCCCTCAACGGCTGGAAGCCGACGCTCGGCGAAAGGCTGCTGTTCACCGGCTCCGCGCTGGCCACGGCCAAGGATGCGGCGCGCATCGAGCAGGCGATCTATGGCGAGGGTTCCAATCCGTTCGACTGGGCGCTGATGAGCCGCACGCTCAATCCGGACAATTGGGATCCCCAGAACAAGATCACCGCGATCGATCCGGAAACCTATTGGGCCCCGTTCCCCGAAGGCAAAGAGCGTCTCAACGCCGCCTATGCCGGCGCAAAGGAAAAGGGCGCTTTCTCCTCGGTCGATGCGCTCTATGCCGAGCACTACAAGACCGGCCCCGTGAAGGCCTGACCAGCGCGTATCGTCATGAACACCATGGTTCCGGCGCTCGAGCTTCGCGGCGTCACCAAACAATACGGACCGGTAACGGCTCTCCGTCGCGTCAGCCTGTCCCTCGAACGCCATGGCGTTCTTGGGCTGGTTGGTGAGAATGGGGCAGGCAAGTCGACGCTGATCTCCGTCATCAACGGCACGGTGCGGCCCACCGAAGGCGATCTCTTTGTTGGTGGCGCGCGTGTCAACCTTGGTTCGCCGGCGGATGCGGCGCGCGCCGGCATTGCCACGGTGTTTCAGGAGCAGGGTCTCATCGCCAACCTGCGCGTGTTCGAAAACATGTTGCTGGGTCGTGAAGCCGGCTTCGCCAAAGCCGGCATTCTCGGCAGGCAGGCGATGGTCAGGCTCGCCGCCGATGTCCTCGAAGAACTGGGCATCGCCATCGACCCGCTGGCCATGACAGGGAGCCTGGCCTTCGGAGAACGACAACTGGTCGAGATCGCAAAGGCCTTTGCGCTTGGCCGCATCTATCCGGTCGAGCCCGTCATCCTGCTCGACGAGCCGACAAGCGCACTGTCGGATGCCGAAACGCAAATCCTGTTCAACTCGATCCGGCGCTGGCGCGGCAAGGCCTCCATCATCCTTGTCTCCCACAGGCTTTCCGACGTCTTTGCGGTGTGCGACCGCGTCGCCGCACTCAAAGATGGTGCCATCAACGGTACCTGGCCGGTGTCGGAAGCGACGCCGGACCTGCTTCACGAGGCGATCGTCGGGCGCGCGCGCTCGGCCGGCTATTACAAGGAAAGCGAGCAGCGCGAGGATTTCGGGGACGTCGTGCTCGATGCCCGTGACCTCGTCGTTCCGGGCCAACTCGACAAGGTGTCGCTTAGCGTTCGCGCCGGCGAGATTGTCGGCGTGGCCGGTGTTCTCGGCTCCGGCAAGACAACCCTCGGTCACGCCATCGCCGGTGCGTTGGCGGTCAAGGCCGGAGACATCTTCGTCAACACAAAGCGCCTACGCCCGGGCTCGCTTGCATCGGCGCTGGCGGCCGACATCGGCAACGTCCCAGCCGAACGCAACATTGCCGGCGTCATCGGGATGCATTCGGTGGAATGGAACCTGACGCTGCCAAGCCTGCGCAGCTTCCGCTTCGGCCGCTGGCCTATCCTGTCGTCGCGACGGCAATGGGAGGTTACCGATGACTGGATCCAGCGCCTGCGTGTGCGAACACCCGGCCGTGCCATCCAGATCCGCAACCTCTCCGGCGGCAATGCCCAGAAGGTCGTGTTCGCCAAATGGCTGGCGCGCGGCATCAAGCTGTTCGTGCTCGACGATCCCGGCCGCGGCCTCGATGTCGGCGCCAAGGAAGAAATCTATGCGCTGCTGCGCAAACTGGCCCGCGATGGCGTGGCGATCGTGCTGATCTCCGACAACCTGCCTGAGATCATCGGGCTCTCGAACCGGATCGTCACGCTGCGCTCGGGCCGGGTCTCCGCCGAGATCGCTGCTCCCGCCCATGACAAGCCCGCCGAGACGGCGGTCGTAACCCACATGGTCTGACAGAAATGGAAACCAGAGTGTCTCAATCCAACCCGGCACAGATCCGACCCGGCCAGTGGATCGCCAAACATGCGGTGTCGCTCTATCCGCTGCTGGTGATCCTCGCGCTCGCCGTCCTGTTCACAGTGCAGAACCCGTATTTCGCGACCTTCGACAACGTCATGAACATCGGCCGCCAGTCGTCCGTGCTGCTGCTCGTCGCGCTGGCCGGAACGATGGTGATCATGATCGGGTCGATCGATCTTTCGGTCGGCTCGATCGTCACGCTGTCCGGCATCGTCGCGGCCCTGACTATCGACGCGGCTGGTCCGCTCGCAGCTGTAGCGGCCGGCATCGGTGCCGGTCTCCTTGTCGGCCTCGTGAACGGCATGACTCTGATCATGCTCAAGGTACCGTCCTTCCTGGTCACGCTTGGCATGCTGTCGATCCTGTCGGGCGTCGCCAACATGATCTGTGGCGGTTCCTCGATCATGTTCATGGATCTCAGCCTCACCGATCTGGTCAATGCCGAATACATCCCCGGCATCCCGACCATCATCCTGGTGGCATTGGCGGCTGCCGCGCTGCTGGCGTTCGTCGCTTTCAACACCGTGCTCGGCCGGTATCTGTTCGCCATCGGTGGTGGCGAGGTCGTCGCCGCCAACAGCGGGGTCCCGGTCAATCGCTACAAGGTCTATGCCTTCATGCTGTCGGGAGCGCTGTGCGGGTTGGCCGGCGTGCTTTTGACGGCGCAGGTCGGCGCCGGCACGCCGGCTGCGGGCGCGAACATGCTGCTCGATTCCATCGCCGCGATCGTCATGGGCGGAACGGCACTGTCGGGCGGCATCGGCGGCCCGCAGCGCACCATCCTTGGTGTGCTGGTCATCGCCATCCTGTCCAATGGCATGGACGTCACCGAAGTCAGCAGCTTCACCCAAGAGGTGATCAAGGGGCTGGTCATCATCCTGGCCGTCGCCTCCACCATCGACCGCAAGAAATACGCGTTCATCAAGTGAGCGCGTCCATCGCAAATTCCGTATTCAAGGAGCAGACATGAGCGCAAAGATCGTTCCCGTCGTCACCCGCAAGGACCAGGAACATGCCGGCACCGGCCAGTCGGGTGGCGCTGTGCGCATCTCCGGCGTCAGCCCGCAGCACACGCCGGCAACAAAGATCTGGTTCGGCAAGGTCAGCAACAAGCCCGGCTACCGCTCGCTGCCGCATCACCACGGCGACGCCGAGACGGGCGGCTATGTCTTCAAGGGTAAGGGCCGCATCTATTTCGGCGAAAACTACGCCGAATATCTCGACATGGAAGAGGGCGACTTCGTGTTCGTTCCGCCCCATATGCCGCATGTCGAGGTCAATATGAGCACGACGGAAGACCTCATCTGGCTGACGGCACGCACGCCGGACAACATCGTGGTCAACCTGCCTGACGTCGACGATTCCGTTCTCGTCGGCTATTCGCGCGCGTGACACCAGCGGGAGGAGAACCAATGACCGACATTCGCCTTTACATGTTCGATACCGGCATCTTGAAGTGCAAGTATCACGACATTTATCTTAACCAGGGCGGGGACGCCGACCACGAAATCCCCGTTCCCTTCTTCTACATCACCCATCCGAAGGGCAATGTCGTCATCGATGGCGGCACGCCGGTCGAATGCGCAACCGACCCGCATGGGCACTGGGGTGCGGTTGCGCAGTTCTTCTATCCGGTGCTGACACCGGAACAGGGCTGTGTGGCCCAGCTCGAGAAGCTTGGCGTCGACATCGGAAGCGTGAAGCACGTCGTGCTGTCGCATCTGCATCTCGACCATGTCGGTGCTGTCGGGCGCTTCCCCAATGCGACCCATGTCGTGCAGCGCAACGAGTATGAATACGCCTTCACACCGGACTGGTTCGCCACCGGCGCCTATGTGCGCAAGGATTTCGACAATCCAAATCTGAAATGGCTTCTGCTCGAGGACGCCTGGGGCGATTTCTATGACCTCTATGGTGACGGCTCGATCGTGCTGATCCGTTCGCCCGGGCACACCGGCGGCCATCAATCGATCCTCGTGCGCACCTCCAGCGGCCAATCGGTGCTTCTGGCGGTCGACGCCGCCGACACGCTCGACCATTGGGAAGAAAAGGCGCTTCCCGGCGCCCTCCATTCCGCCGTCGATTCCGTCCGCTCAGTCAAGAAGCTGCGCGCCGTGCAGGAAAAGACGGATGCGCTGGTTGTTGCCGGCCATGACGGCACGCAATGGGCGGCGCTAAAGAAAGCCCCCGATTTTTACTGAGATGTGAGGACGGCATGAAACTGCTGCGCTTTGGCCCGGTCGGGCAGGAAAAACCGGGTCTCGTCGATCGCCAGGGCGGACTGCGAGACCTGTCCGGTATTGTTGCCGACATCGCGGGCGAAACGCTCTCGGATGGCAGCCTTGCCGCCTTGAGGGCCGTCGATCCGGACACGCTGCCGCTGGTGCAGGGCGAGCCCCGCATCGGGGCCTGCGTCGGCAGGATCGGCAAGTTCATCTGCGTGGGGCTGAACTATGCCGATCACGCGCGGGAAACCGGCAAGGAACCGCCGGCCGAACCGATCCTGTTCATGAAGGCGACAAGTGCCGTCTGCGGCCCGAATGACGACATCGAGATTCCGCAAGGTTCCACCAAGACGGATTGGGAGGTCGAACTCGGGATCGTCATCGGAAAGCGGGCGAAATACGTGCGCGAGACCGATGCCTTCGAACATGTCGCCGGCTACTGCACGGTCAACGACGTCTCCGAGCGCGCCTTTCAGTCGGAACGGGGCGGGCAGTGGACAAAGGGCAAGAGCCACGACAGTTTCGGGCCGATCGGCCCCTGGCTGGTCACGCGCGACGAGGTTCCCGACCCGCAGGTGCTTGATCTGTGGCTGGAGGTCGACAGCACGCGCTACCAGAACGGCTCGACCCGCACGATGATCTTCGGGGTCGCCGAACTCGTTGCTTACATCAGTCAGTTCATGACGCTGGAGCCGGGAGACATCATCGCCACTGGCACGCCGCCCGGCGTCGGGCTCGGCCAGAAGCCGCAGGTTTTCCTGAAACCGGGCCAGACCATCCGCCTCGGCGTGCAGGGCCTGGGAAGCCAGACACAACGCACCATCCCCGCTCGTCCCTGACCTCGAGCGAAATGCGATCGAGGTGAATCGATATTCCCCTCGGATTCTTTGTTTGCCGCATGATCCTTGTCCGAAAAGTCCGCAGCTTTTTGCTGTGCTGACCTTCAGTTCGAGATCATGCTCCTGAAGGAAGCTTGTCATGACCAATCTTGCCGATCGCGTCGCCATCGTCACCGGTGGCGGACGTGGCCAGGGGGAAGCCGAAGCGCGCCTGCTTGCGGAAGCCGGAGCGGCGGTGCTGATCTGCGATGTCCTGGAACGGGAAGGTGAAGACCTTGCCGGGGCTCTCGTCTCGGAGGGCCGCGAGGCGCGCTTCCTGGCTCTCGATGTCGCCAGCAAGGAGGGCTGGGCCCGCGCGATCGACCGTGTCGAATCCTGGAAGGGACGCCTGGATATCCTGGTGAACAATGCAGGCATCATCAACCGCAAGTCGATCAATGACACGCCGCTCGACGCCTGGCAGCGCCTGATGGCCATCAACCTGACCGGCCCGTTTCTCGGCATCCAGGCCGCGGCTCCACTGATGCGCCGGAGCGGTGGAGGCAGCATCGTCAACATCTCCTCCAACAGCGCCTTCTCCGGCCATTACGATCCTGCCTATACGGCGAGCAAATGGGGGTTGCGTGGCCTGACCCGCACTGCGGCGATGGAATATGTCTCCTGGGGCATCCGCGTGAACAGCGTTTGCCCTGGGCTGATCGTGACCGGCCTCAATGCCGAGGCGCCGCATCTCAAGCCGATGATCGACCTCACGCCGATGAAGCGAAGCGGCACGGTGGAAGAAGTCGCCAGACTTGTGATGTTCCTGGCAAGCGAGGCGTCGAGTTTCATCACCGGCGAGGATTTCGTGATCGACGGCGGCTTTACCGCCGGTGCAGCCTATCGGCGCGTGGCTACCGAAAGCGGCCTTTATCCAGGCTGAGACTATCGACACTTGCGAGAGGCCATCCCGGCATCGCCGGCCGTCTGCTTGTCATCGGCAGACCGGCTGACTAAGGAGGGGATACCCCGCGATGCGATCGCGCCCCGACAGGCAGGCCTGATGAGCATGACACGAAAAGCTTCGAAGCCGACGGTCAAGGATGTCGCGCGCGAAGCCGGTGTATCGCCGATCACGGTTTCGAACGTCATCAACTCGACGGGCCGCTTCACCGAAGAGACGGCGCAGCGTGTGCGTGAGGTGATCGAGCGTATCGGCTATCGTCCTTCCGTCGCCGCACGCCGCTTTCGTCTGTCAAAGGAGTGGACCATCGGGCTGCTGGTCGTCGATGAGAATTCGGACTTCCTGAGCGATCCGTTCACCACCGCAGTCATCACCGGCCTGACCAACTTCCTGACCGAGATCGGCTACACGCTGACGATCCGGGCCATCAAACCGTCGCAGTTCCGCACCGCCGGCCTGTTCCAGGGCATCCAGGCCGATGGCATCGTGCTGATGCTGTCCGGCACGGAAACGGAAAGGCGATGGTTCGTGGAGGAACTGCTCGGCTTCGATGTTCCGATCGTTTTGTTGCAGGACGACACAAAGGCAGCCGCTAGCTCCATTGCCGTGGTTCGGCAGGACGATTTCGCCGGCGGCCGGCAAGTCGCCGATCATCTGCTCGCGTCCGGAAGCCAGCGGTTCTGGATGCTGGCACCGCGCGCGGTGTGGCCGGCCATGAAGCTGCGCGAGAAGGGTTTTCGCGACAGGCTCGAACAGGTGCCGGGGATCGACATCGAGGTCCTGGTCTGCGGGGATGAGAGCTTCGATGTCACATTCGGCGAAGTGAAACAGGCGCTGGCTGCGAAAAAGGCGCCGGATGCGATCGTCGGGCTGAACGATCAGATGGCGATCGCGGCGATGCGGGCCTGCCAGCTTGCCGGGTTCAGCGTGCCCGATCAGATCCAGATTACCGGGTTCAACGGCTTCGAGTTCTGGAAGTTCGTCGATCCCACCATGACAACGGTGCTGTCCCCGGCGCGCGAAATCGGCCATCGCGCCGGCGATCTTCTGGTCGACATGCTGAAGACAGGTGCTTTCGAACAGCGCGACGTGGTGCTGCCGGTCATCTTCCGGCAGGGCCGGTCCAGCAAGCCAGCGTCAACCAACAACTGAGCCTCCGAAATTTTGCCGACACGCGTCTCGTCGCTATTGACAGTGATTTAAGTTGATGTAACGTTACACCAACTTAATCAAACCAATGTGAAAGGTATCAGACGTGACCGTCGCCCAAACCCTCGCTGAGCCCCCTGGAAAGGCCATTCCGGAGCTCGAAAAAGTCAGGGAGCTGCTGTTCACCGCAGTCCTCTCCGATGTCCTCGACGGCCTTGGCTACACGCGCCAAGCAATGTCGCCCAGGATCAGGCCGCTCGATCCTTCGCTGATCATGGTCGGCCGCGCGCGCACCGGCTTCTATGCGGATGTGTATGAGGTCATCGAGGGCGAGAACCCCTATGAAACGGAAATCGCCTTCGTGGACGACCTCAAGGCCGGCGAAGTGGCGATCATCGGGTGCGGCAACACCGGCCGCATCGCGCCGTGGGGCGATCTGCTCAGCACCGCGTCGCGGGTGAGGGGAGCCGTCGGCTGCGTCACCGACGGACTGGTTCGCGACACCAAAAGCATCATCCAGTCGCAGTTCCCGGTGTTCCATGGCGGCATTGGTCCGCTCGACAGCAAGGGGCGCGGCAAGATGGTGGCGATGGACACCGCCATTGAATGCGGCGGAGCGCTGGTGCGGTCGGGCGACATCGTGTTCGGCGATGCCGACGGTGTCGTGGTTGTCCCGCAGGCGATCGAGGCTGAAGCGCTTCGGCTCGCCTTCGAGAAGGTGAATGGCGAAAACAACACCAAGGCAGAACTCCTGAAGGGGACACCATTGGCCGTCGTCTTCGAGAAGTATGGGATCTTGTAGTGCTTGATGCCGAGGTCGGAGCGCCGGCCTCGGCCCTTTGGGGGAGATGGGAGGAAGAGCATGAAAGGAAATATGTCTGGTCTGCTCGCATCCGTGGCGGTTTTTGCCACGGCAACGTTGCTGGCGAGCGCTTCTTGTGCGCAGGACGCGATTTCAATCACGCAATATGCCAGCCACAGCAAGGAATGGGTCGTCTATGACCGGTCGAGCTGCAAGTTCGTGCCGGCCAAGGATCACCCTGAAAAATACGAAGCGAAGCTGCGCAAGGCCGCCAAGCCGCTGAAATTCGCATTCATCCAGCCGCTGACCACGGGACCGTTCATGGCCAAGTGGACGCCGGGCATGGAGAAGGCAGCGGCGGATGCCGGTGTCGAACTGCGGCTGTTCGATTCACAATATCCAAGCACCACACAGCCGCTGGTGGTTGCCGATACCGTTGTCCAGTACGCGCCGGACGTGGTGCTGGAAGGCACCGAGGTGGACGCGGTGCTGCCGGCACTGATGAAGAAATATGACGGTGCCTGCCTGCCGGTGGTGCTGGCGGACCTCGTGCCGCCACCCAACGCGATCTTCTTTGCCGCGCAGCAGGCGGATGTCGGTCGGGTTGCCGCCGAATATGCGATCGAGGTTGCCAGGAAGCGTGGCTGGGAAGCGAAGGATATCTGGGCGGTTTCCTGCGCCAACACAGAGGTCGGCAGCTCCGAAAACGGTCCGCATGCCCGTGTCTCGACATTCCAGAAGAAAGTGGTGGAAGCCTTCCCCGGAATGCCGGCGGAGCAGGCGACGCTGCTCGATTGCCGCCAGGCTGAAGGATCGCTCGAGGCGCGTTCCAAGGTGACCGACTGGCTGACCGCGCATCCCGGCGCCAGATATGTGATCTCCAACGCCATCACCGACGTGCAGGCGCTCGGCATGTATGCCGCCTACAAGGCGGCGGGCCTGGGCGAGCGGGCCATATTGATCGGAACGGATGTCGATCCGGGTGCGATGGCGATCGTCAATGGCGGTGATCCGACCTTCGTCGGCGATGTCAGCCAGGCTCCGGAACTGCGCGGCGTCTACCAAATATCCCTGGCGCTCGATATCGCCGAAGGGTTGCCGGTGCCCACCCAGGTGTTCTCCGAGCCGGTGGTCGTCCATCCGTAAGGCTGGCCGTTGAGCCTGGCCCAACGGCCGGGCTCTATTCTTTCCCGAAATCCGAGCGGACATTTGTCCGGCTGATCTCTCATGAGGCGAGGCCCGATGGCAGCGACCGAACCCTATCAGACACAAAGACCGTCCGGTTCAGGCGGGAGGCGCGAAGCCATCCGCTTGCCGGAACAGAGCGGTCTCATAGCGACCATCGTCGCCCTGGCGATCGCCATCACCTTCCTCAGCCCTTATTTCCTGACCCCGACCAATTTCGCCAATATCGGCGTCGCCGTTTCGGTGACCGCGATCATGGCCTTCGTTGCCACGATCGTGCTGATCAGCGGTGGGCTCGACCTGTCGCTGGGTTCCGTCGTGGCATTGAGCGGCATCGCGCTTGCCCAGGCCACGGCTTCGGGAATGCCCGGCTGGGTCGCCATCCTTTTTGCCCTGGCGGTCGGCCTCATCTGTGGCGGGCTGAACAGCCTGCTGATCGTACGCGTCGGCATCAACCCCTTCATCGTCACCATCGGCACGCAGTTTCTTTATCGCGGCATTGCCCATGCCTGGTCGAGCGGCGGCGGCAATGCCATCCTGGTGCAGAACGGGCTGATCGACTTCATAGGCAATGGCCGGGTGCTGGGCGTGCCATTCCCGATCTATGTCATGCTGGCGGTTCTGTTGGTCGTGTTCGTCATCCTGCGCTACACGCGGCTCGGCGCGCATATCTATGCCATCGGCGGCTCGGAATCGGCCGCGCTCAGGGCCGGTATTTCCGTGCCGCGCGTCCGGGCCATCGTCTATTGCCTGTCCTCGCTGTCGGCGGCCGTCGCCGGCATCGTGCTGGTCGGGATCACCGGTGCCGGCATTTCGATGGCGGGCACGGGTTCCGAGCTCACCGTGGTCGCCGGTGTCATCCTGGGCGGCACCAGCCTGCTCGGCGGGCGTGGCTCGGTCGGTGGCACATTGCTCGGCGTCATCATGCTGGGCGTTCTCAACAACGGGCTGACGCTGCTCGGCGTACCGGCCTACTGGCAGATCATCGTCCAGGGACTCGCGCTGCTGCTCGCGGTGCTGGCCGATGAACTGCGGCGCAAGGCGAGGGAGAGATCATGAGCCCGGTACTCGAAGCACGCGGCCTGACCAAACGTTATGGGCCGATCGTGGCGGCAGATTCGCTCGACTTTTCGATCTCGCGCGGCGAGGTGGTGGCACTGGTCGGCGACAATGGCGCCGGCAAGTCGACACTGGTGAAGATGCTGTCGGGCGTGATCCGGCCCGACGAGGGCGAGATCCTGCACAATGGCGTGCCGGTCAATCTCGCCAGCCCGCAGGATGCCCGCCTGCGCGGCATCGAGACGATCTACCAGGATCTGTCGCTGGCGCCGAACCGTGATGTCGTCGCCAATCTCTATCTCGGCCGGGAGGTCATGGTAGGCGGTTGGCTGAAGCCGTTCAACATCCTCGACCGCAAGGCGATGACCGAAACTAGTGGCACGTTGCTGCGCGAACTCGGCGCCAAGATCGGCTCGATCACCGGTGTGCCCGTCGGTCGGCTTTCCGGCGGCCAGCAGCAGGCGATCGCCATTGCGCGTGCCGCCGCATGGGCCAAGGACGTGCTGTTCATGGACGAACCGACCGCCTCGCTGGGCGTCGAGCAATCCCAAGCGGTGCTGTCCCTGGCCCGCAAGGTCGCGGCAAAGGGCGTCGCGGTGGTGCTGATCACGCATATCCTGCCGCATGTCGTCGAGGTCGCCGATCGCGTCGTCGTGCTCAAGCAGGGGCGCATCATCGCCAACCGCGCGGCGACCGACGTCGACACCGAACAGCTGATCCGCCTGATCGTCGGTTTCGACCTGGAGCGTGTCAGCCGGCCCGTGCCGGCCGAACAAGCCGCCTTGTCGTCGGGACACTGATGGTCCGATGATGCGCCTGGCCTGCAGCGATTATTCCTTTCCGGCATTGCGGCGGCGCGAGCGCTTGCAGCTCGTCCGCCTGCTCGGGTTCGACGGCGTCGTGATGGAGCTGTTTCTCGACGATGATGCGCAGATGGCGGCCTTCGTGCAGGGCTGGCGCGAGCAGGCCGCGGCGGCGCGGCAGGAGCTCGTCTCCGCCGGATTGCGCATCGAGGATCTGTTCCTGATCCTGCGCGGCGGCGATTTTTCCGGCGGTGCCGTCAATGCGCCGGACGGCGCATGGCGCCGGCGCGCGCGGACTGTTTTCGAAACGGCGGTGCGTTTTGCCGTGGAGCTTGGCGCGCCGGCGGTGACCGTCCTGCCAGGCACGCCCTGGCCGGGTGCTTCGCAGGCGGGCTGGCGCTGCTGCGTCGACGAACTGGGATGGCGTGTCGACAGGGCGGAACATGCGGGCATCGGGCTGCGCATCGAACCGAATATGGGCTCGATCGCCTCGACACCAGAACTGGTGGAACATCTGCTGGCCGAGGTGCGGGGGCTGGCCCTCGTGCTGGATGTCTCGCACTTCGCGGCACAGTCGATCGGCTTCGATCGCGTCCTGCCGCTTGTGCGCTCGGGACGGGTCGATCTCGTTCATGCGCGGGCTGCGCGGCCCGGTGAAATCCAGGTCGAATGGCTGCGCAACGAGACCGACTTCGCCGCGCTGTTCGAGGCTCTCGCCGGCGCGGGCTGCGCAGGTGCCGTCTGCGTCGAATACACGCCGATGAGGCAATGGCGGTGCAACACCATGGATGTGCTGACCGCGATCGTGGAAACCAGAGCCGCGCTCGAGCCGCTGATTGCCGGGGCAGCGCGTCATAGTGGAGGACTGCAATGACCACTTTCCCCGGCGACATCCACACGCATGTGTGGTTGCGCGAACATATGTCGGATGAGTTCGCCCACGACCTGCGTCAGGTCTGGCCCGATGTCGACAGGGTCGATGCCTCGCCCGAGGCGCATTGGCAGGCCGTTGCCGGCACAACCAGGCGTTCCGTCGTTCTGGCCTTCGATGCGCGCCATTCCGGCCTGATCGTGCCGGACGACTATGTCGCGGATTATGTCAGCCGCGACCGCAGCCGGCTGGTCGGTTTCACCTCGGTCGACCCGATGCGCCCCGACGCGCTGAAACGGCTGGCGCACGGCGTCGAGGGGCTTGGCATGGGCGGCGTCAAGCTCGCGCCCACCTATCAGGGTTTCGACCCGCTGTGTGCGGAAGCCTTCGCGCTCTACGCACGCATCGAAGCCTATGACCTGCCGATCATCTGGCACCAGGGCGCGACCTTCGTGCGAAACTCTGTGCTGAAATACGCGCTGCCCTACCAGATCGACGAAATTGCGCGCACCTTTCCGAAGATGCGCATCATGATCGCACATATGGGCCATCCCTGGATCGACGAATGCATCGTCGTGGTGCGCAAGCACCCCAATGTCTTCGCCGACGTGTCCGGTCTGGAGGGACGACCGCGCCACTTCCGCAACGCGCTGCTTTCGGCCGCCGAATATGGTGTTGGAAAGAAGCTCCTGTTCGGAACCGACTATCCGTTCGCAACGGCGGATGTGGTCGACCGTGCGCTGGAACGGACGCTTGGCGACAATCCGCCGGACGATCTTGCCCGGCTGGTCGAGCATGTACGCACCACCGACCCCTTCGAGACCGTGGGTTTCTGAGCATGAAGATCACTGACATCGAGGTCGTCGTCATCGAGGCGCCCGGCGACTACGGCTCGGAAGCCGGTGGCGATGTCCACGGCCAGAAGCAGAGCTGTGTGTTCATTGTGCGCACCGACGAGGGCATCACCGGCTATTCGCAGATCGAAAGCCAGCCGCACGTCGCCGCAGCGATCGTCGGCGCGCCCGGCGAGGCTTCGGGCCTGTTCTCCGGGCTGAAGGCGCTGGCGCTCGGACAGGACCCGATGCAGGTCGAACCCTTGTGGTCGAGGCTCTACCAGGGCTCCTACTATTACGGGCGGCGCGGCGCCGTGGTGCAGGCCATCAGCGGCGTCGATCTCGCTTGCTGGGATATCATGGGCAAGGCAACCGGCCTGCCGGTCGCCACGCTGCTCGGCGGCAAGCGGCGGGATCGGGTGACGGCTTATGCCAGCACTTTGTTCCGCGACACCCCGGCGGCAAACCGCGACGCCGGGCGCATCTATCGCGAGCAGGGGTTCCGCGCCGCGAAATTCGGCTGGGGGCCGTTCGGCGCCGAGCTGAAACGTGACGTCGCGCTCGCCGAGGCGGCCCGTGATGGCTTGGGTGACGACCGCGAACTGATGATCGATGTCGGCTGGCGCAAGCGGCGCACGGTACGCGAGACGGTCCAGCTCATCCGCGCCATCGAGCATGTCCGGCCGTATTGGGTGGAGGAGCCGTGCCTGCCGGACGACTATGATACCTACAGGCGCGTCGTCGAGCAGGTCGGCGTTCGTGTCGCCGCCGGTGAAGCCGAGACAGGGATGACCGAGTTTGCCCGCCTGGTGAACGATGTCGGCATCGATGTGCTGCAGCCGGATCTGTCGCGCTGCGGCGGCCTGACCGTGGCGCGCAAGATCGCCTATCTGGCCGAAAGCGCCAATGTCGAACTTTGCCCACATGCCTGGGGATCGGAAATCCTGACCGCTGCGACCTTGCATTTCGTGGCTTTCCTGCCGCGCGAGACCTTCATCGAATTCAACACTGCCGGCGATGCCGTCAGCCGCGAGCTGCTGGCCGAACGGCTGGTGTTTGAGAATGGCGAGGTCAAGGTGCCGGATGGTCCTGGCTTCGGCATCGCGGTGGATGAGGAGCGACTGATGTCACTGAAGGTGGCGTCATGAGCTCGCGTCAGCGGACCGCGATCGTTACCGGGGCGGGCGGTGGCATCGGGGCCGCCTGCGCGGCGGCGATCGCAGCAGGCGGCGTGCATGTGGCACTCTTCGATATCGACGAGACGGCGGCTCAGCACGCGCTCGCCGAGATCGAGGCCGCCGGCGGCAGTGGCACGGTTCATCGCGTCGACTGCGGCGACCCTGAAGATGTCGAGAACGCGGTGGCGGACCATGTCGCCCGCCATGGCAGCGTCGACATCCTGGTCTCGGCCGTCGCGCTGGAGAAACATGGCCGGCTGCTCGACACCGATGCGGCTTCGCTGCGCGATTCGTTCGACGTCACCGTGGTCGGCGCCTTTGCCCTGATACGCACGGCGGCGACCGTAATGGTGGCACATGGCGGCGGGCGCATCGTCGTCATCAGTTCTCCGCACGCGATCCGCCCCTTCGCGGGGGCGCTGTCCTACAATGTGGCGGAGGCGGCATTGCGCCAGCTCGCTTTGACGGCAGCGCATGAGCTTGCCGAGTATCGCGTCTCGGTCAATCTCGTCGAACCGGGCTGGACCGACACGCCCGGCGAACGGCTCTTCTATTCGGAAGAATTCCTCGCCGAAAGCGCCAGCAAGCTGCCCTGGAAGCGCCGCGCCCAGCCGCGGGAGATCGCCGCCGCGGTCGCCTATCTCGTCTCCGACGCGGCCGACTATGTCAGCGGCACGACCTTGCGTGTCGACGGGGCGATGGGCGTGTCGATGGCGCGCCTGCCCGGATTGGAGGGTTGAGATGAAGATCGTCTGCATCGGCGCGCATCAGGACGACGAGATGCATTGTCTCGGCACCTTGCTCAAATATCGCCGTCGCGGCGACGAGATCGGCTTCATCTGCGTTGCCAATGGCGACAAGGGGGCCTCCTGGGATCCTAATGCCAGGCCGGATGAAATCGCGGCCCTTAGGGACACCGAGATGCGCCGTGTGGCGGCTGCCCTGGATGCCGAATACGTCTGTCTGGGCCAGCCCGACGGTTTCATCGCCGACAGCACCGGACTTCGCCTGCAGATGATCGAAGCGGTGCGTCGCCTGCGCGCCGATGTGATCTTCACCCATTGGAAGGCCGACTACATTCCCGATCACACCGAAACCGGCAGGCTCGCCGAGCATGCGGCGCTCTACGCCCAGATCGCTTCGGTGAAGACCGGCAACGCCGCGCTCGAGAACGCGCCGGTCATCTTCTACATGCATCCCGGTGACGGCTATGGCTTCGAGCCGACGCATTTCGTCGAGCTCGAGGCGGATGTCCTCGCCGAGAAGCTGCGCATCCTGCGCTTGCATGAAAGCCAGATGGCGGTGATGCGGTCGCTGCGCGGCTATGACTATGCCGACATCATAGAGGCGGATGCGCGCCGACAGGGTGCCCGCGTGATGCGGTCCTTCGCCGAGAGTTTCCGGCCCTGTACCATGGAAAGGCGTACGCCGCTGGCAAACCTGCTTCCGTAACCGCTGAACCATCGCACGGAAATCCTCGATGCCGGGAGCGCGCTCCCGGTAAACGCCCCGCCATTGCCTGGAGGTCATCATGCTTGCCGCCTATTACACAGGTCAGAAGTCATTCACGGTGGAAGAGACCGTGCCGCGACCGCCGGCTGCCGGAGAGGTACAGCTCGACGTCGCCTATTGCGGCGTCTGCGGCACCGACCTGCATGTCTATCTCGGACACATGGACCCGCGTGTCGGCAACCATCGCGTCATCGGCCACGAGATGTCGGGCACGGTGACGGCGGCCGGCGAGGGCGTGTCGGCGTTTTCGCCCGGCGACCGCGTCGTCGTGCGGCCGCTGAGCGCCTGCGGTCGCTGCCCGGCCTGTACCGCCGGGCTGGACCATATCTGCCACAACCTCAAATTCCTCGGCCTCGATACCGATGGCGCCATGCAGGAAAGCTGGACGGTGCCGGCCGCCGTACTGCATCGCCTGCCGGACGGCCTGTCGATGAGAGACGCCGCGCTGGTGGAACCTGTCGCCGTTGCCTGCCATGACGTCGCGCGCGGCCGCGTCAACCCGGGCGAGGATGTGCTGGTCATCGGCTTCGGACCGATCGGCATGCTGATCGCCCTGGTGGCGCGCCATGTCGGAGCGAAGGTCACCGTGGCTGAAGTAAACCCCTACCGCCTCGACATCGCAAGGAAGCTCGGTCTCATCGCAGTCGACCCGGGCGATCCGCAAACCGAAAAAGCGCTGGCCGATGCCACTGGCGGCAAAGGCATTGATGTCGTTTTCGAGGTTTCGGGAACGCAGCCCGGCGTCGCGCTGATGACGGCAGTGGCGGCCGCGCGCGCCCGCATCGTCATGGTTGCCATTCACGCCTCCAAGCCCAGTGTCGACCTTTTCCGATTCTTCTGGCGCGAGCTGGAACTGATCGGTGCCCGTGTCTATCGTCCGGAGGATTTCGACCACGCCCTGGCGTTGCTGGCCGATGGTGTCATCGCGGCCGACCTGATGATCACGGACATCCTGCCGCTTCGCGACATCGCTTCGGCCTTCGCACGCCTGGAAGGCAATGCAACAGCCATGAAAACGCTGATCGCCTGCAAGGGAGAATGAGATGAGGCAGAAATTTTCGCTCGCCGGCCGTACGGCGCTGGTCACGGGATGCCGTCGCGGCATCGGCGCTGCCATAGCGATCGCCCTGGCGGAAGCAGGCGCCGATATCGTCGGGGTCAGCAAGAACCTCGAGCCTGGCAGCAGCGTCGAAAAGACCGTTCGGGAAACTGGGCGCGGTTTCACGCCATACCAGTGCGACATGGGAAACCGCGATGACGCCCATGCACTTGTCGACAGCCTCGCCCGCTCGCATCCGCGCATCGACATACTGGTGAACAATGCTGGCATGATCAGCCGTTCGCCGGCGCTCAGCCATGGCGAAGAGGCCTGGGACCAGACCCTGGAAGTGAACCTCACCTCGCAATTCATCCTGGCGCAGGCGCTCGGGCGTGGCATGGTCGAGGTCGGCTTCGGCCGTATCATCTTCATCGCCTCCCTGCTGTCGTTCCAGGGAGGCATCAATGTTGCCGCCTATGCCGCCAGCAAGGGCGCTGTCGCGCAACTGACCAAGGCGCTGGCCAATGAGTGGGCGGCCAGCGGCGTGACCGTCAATGCGCTGGCGCCGGGCTACATCGCGACCGACAATACACAAGCCCTGCGTGCCGACCGGCAGAGGAACGAGGCGATCCTGGGGCGCATCCCGGCGGGCCGATGGGGCGAGGCCGCCGATCTTGGCGGGCCGGCTGTCTTTCTGGCGTCCGATGCCGCTGCCTATGTCAATGGCACGGTGCTTACAGTCGATGGCGGCTGGATGGGGCGCTGAGGCTGTGCCGCTGCGTCAGGCCTGCGACAGCACCTGCGGATGCAGCGTTACCGACACCGAGAGATTGACCGGCCTGTTTTCGCTGTCATAGGCGATCTGGTCGATGATCAGGGCGGCTGCCGGCGGATCGACCTGGAGCAGCGTCACTTCTTCGCTAGTCAGCAGTCGCGCGCTGACGATCGTCTCGCCGCGCACCGGGACGACAGAATACCGTTCGCGCAGTTCGCCATAGAGCGAGCGATTGCCGCTCGACCAGTCGAGGTCGAGCAGGCCGGGAGCGGTTGCCGGTGACAGCCAGTCCTCCTGCACGGTGACCGGCACGTCGTCGAGAAAGCGCAGGCGCCTGAGATAGACGACGTCAGCGCCGTCCGGCAGGAACAGCGGCCGGGTGATTTCGCGATCAGCCTTGCCGACCCAGCCTGCGATCAGGCGGCTGCCTGGCTTGCGGTTGGTGGTAATTGCCGTCGATGTGAAGCTCTTCAGGAGGTCGAGCTCGAAGGGTTTGGTCTTGCCGCCGGTAACATAGAAGCCCTTGCCGGGGTGGCTGGCGACATAGCCGTCATGCTCCAGATCTTTCAGGGCCTGCCGCACCGTGATCCGGCTGACGCCGAGCAGTTCGACCAGCTCGCGTTCCGAGGACAGTTTCGAATTGAGCGGCTGCCGTCCGTTCTCGATCAAGTTCATGATGTGTCGTCGAACCTGCATGTAAAGCGGCGCCGGATCGTTGCGGTCGAGTGGCTGGATGGGACGGGCGTCCTTCAACGATGATCTCCAATTGGGCGGATGCCGCTATCGCCGAACCGGCGCAAGGCATCGGGAATCTTCTGGCACGCCGGCCTGTGCTTAAGCAAGAAATGTTCATTGACATTACTGGTTATATCCAGTTCTAATTGGCTTGTCACGGCACAGCATGAGGCACAGATGAAGCTGACATTGATCGGTGGTGGAGGCGTTCGTGCGCCATTGTTCGTAGGGTCGGCCCTGCGGCGTGCCGAGCGAAGCGGGCTGACGGAAATCTGCCTTCACGACATCAATGCCGAGAAGCTTGAGGTCTTCGGTACGCTGAGCTCCGAACTCGCCACGCGCATGCAGTCGCGGGTGCGCATATCGACTGCCTCGGACACCGAGCGCGCACTCGACGGAGCTTCCTACGTCGTCACCACGGTCCGTCCCGGCGACGAGGAGGGGCGCATCAAGGATGAGCGCATCGCGCTTGCCCACGACGTGCTGGGGCAGGAGACCACGGGACCAGGTGGCTTCGCCATGGCGCTGCGCAGCATCCCCGTCATTCTCGACTATGCCGCGCAACTGCAGCGGGTCAGTCCCAAGGCCTGGCTGTTCAATTTCACCAATCCGGCCGGCCTGGTCACGCAGGCTCTGCAGGATGCCGGCTTCGATCGCGCCATCGGCATCTGCGACGGTGCAAATGGCGCTCAGGAAGCCATCGCTTCGCGCTTTCATCTGCCGCAGAACGATGTCCGCACCGAGGTCTTCGGCCTGAACCACCTGTCATTCACGCGGGCGGCCTATGTGAACGGTAAGGAGGTGCTGCAGGACCTGCTCGACGACGACGATTTCCTGGCCTCGACCTCGCAGCGCATGTTTTCGCCGTCGGTCGTGCGCCGTCATCGCCTGTGGATCAACGAGTATCTCTATTACTACTACTACGCGGAAAAGGCGGTTGCCGCCGTGCAGAACGACAAACGCACCCGCGGCGAGGAAGTGCGCGATCTCAACCGTTCGCTGATGGCCCGGTTGAAGGAGATCGGCGTCACGCAAAATGCCGATGAGGCATTGTCTGCCTATTTCGCTTATGAGCAGCGCCGCAATGCAACCTACATGCATTATGCTCGCGGAGATGCGCCCAGCATGGAAGAAGCCGACCAAAATGCCACCCTGCCGGAGGAGACGACCGGTCATGAAGGGGAGGGCTATGCCGGGGTCGCGCTCAACCTCGTCGATGCGCTGCAGACCGGCGTCCCTTGCTACAGCGGGCTCAACATCCGCAATGGCGATGCCATCGACGGCCTGCGCGCCGACGATGTGGTGGAAGTGAGCTGCGTCATCGACAAGGAGGGCGTGCGTCCGACCAAGATCGGCGCGATGCCGGAAGCGCAGTCGCAGCTTGTCCAGAACGTCAAGCACTACGAACGGCTTGCAGTCGCGGCGATCCGCGAGCGCCGTCGCGATATCGCGGTTGAGGCGCTGGCGGCGCATCCGCTGGTGTTGTCCTACTCGCGAGCCGAGCCGCTGGTGGACGAATATCTCAGGGCGCATGCCGCCTATGTCGGCGAGTGGCGCTGATGACGAAGCCCGCGCCGGCCAATCGTTACGATGTCATGGTCGTGGGGGAGTACTACTACGACCTGATCTTCACCGATCTGCCAACGTTGCCGAGCTTGGGAACCGACATCTGGGCGAGGAGTTTCGACGACCTGCCGGGTGCCAGCTACACGACAGCGCTGGCGTTGACGCGGCTGGGGCTGAAAGCCGGCTGGTGGTGCGGTTTCGGCACCGACATCTTCAGCCGCATGGTGCTGGACGAGGTACGGCGCGAAGGCATCGATGAAGGGCTTTTTCAGTGGCATGACGGCCCGCTGCGTCGGGTGAGCGCCGCTTTCTCCTTCCAGCACGATCGCGGCTTCATCAGCTATGTCGACGAACACGACCGCGATCCCACGACCGATGACGTCGAGGTCGCGCAGCCGCTTGTGTTGATGCTGCAGGGGTTTTCCAGAAGCACCGAGCGGCTTGCGCTGATCAAAGGGGCGCGCCGGAATGGCGTGCTGGTCTGCGGCGAGTGCCAGCATCTCGATTTCGGCATCGGGTCCGAAGGTGTTGTCGATGTGCTGCAGGCGCTGGATCTGTTCGTGCCCAACGAGAGCGAAGCCATCCAGTTCACCGGAGCGGCGGATGCGGAGGCTGCGCTTGAGATTCTGTCTCACCATGTGCCGACGGTGGTGATCAAGCGCGGCGCTAACGGCGCCATCGCCAGCCATGAAGGGCGCCGTTACGCGGTGCCTGCTCCAAAGGTCAAGGTGGTCGACACGACCGGGGCCGGCGATTCCTTCAATGCCGGCCTGATCTATGGCGTGCTGCGTGGCGCGCCATTCGAGGAGGCGCTCCGTTACGCGGTCATCTGCGGCACGCTCTCCACCACCGACTATGGCGGTCGCGCCTTGCCGCGCGAAGCCGACCTGCTCGCGCATGTCTCGCAAGACGGGAAGGAGAGGCACGCGCGATAGCCACTCACTGACATCATCCGTAACAACAGAGGGAACAAGACAATGATGATGAGATCCATCGCGCTCGGCGCGGCCATGCTTTTCTCTGCCACGGCAGCGCCTGCCTGGGCCGACAGCGTCTCCATGTTCTGCGGCGCCAGCGAGTATGAGCTCTGCGCCAAGGCTGCTGCCGGCTTCAAGGAAAAGACCGGCAATGAGGTGAAGATCACCAAGATGCCGGCGTTGCTCGACGACGCCATCCCGATCTACCAGCAGTTGCTGGCCGCCCAGTCCACCGATGCCGACGTGCTGTTCATCGACGTGATCTGGATCGGCATGCTCCAGCGCAACATGCTGGACCTGAAGCCGCTGGTTCCGGCCGAGGAAGTGGCGCAGCATTTCCAGTCGACCATTGACGCGGCCACCACCCAGGATGGCCGGCTGGTGGCGCTGCCCTGGTACATGGACACCGGGCTGATGTACTACCGCAAGGACCTGCTCGAGAAATACGGCAAGCAGGCGCCGAAGACCTGGGACGAACTGACCGAAACGGCCAAGTTGATCCAGGAGAAGGAAAGGGCGGCCGGCAATGCCGACCTGTGGGGCTTCACCTGGCAGGGCAAGAGCTATGAGGGCTTGACGTGCGATGCCATCGAATGGGTAGCCTCCAGCGGTGGTGGCACGATCATCGAGCCGGATGGTAAGGTCTCGATCAACAACCCGGCGGCAGCCAAGGCGCTGACGCGCGCCAAGGACTGGGTCAAGACGATCAGCCCGGAAGGCGTACTCGGCTATGACGAAGAAACCTCGCGCGCAGTGTTTGAGGCAGGCAACGCCGTCTTCCATCGCAATTGGCCTTATGTGTGGGGCACTTCGCAAGCCGACGGTTCCAAGGTCGCCGGCAAGGTCGGTATGATGGCGCTGCCTGTTGGTGCCGACGGCCAGAAGTCGAGCGGTTGCCTTGGCCCGATGTATCTCGGCATTTCCAAATACACGGCCAAGCCTGAGCTCGCGACGCAGCTGCTGCGCTATCTCGTTGGGCCTGAAGTCCAGAAGATGCGCGCCATCGAAGGCGCCTACAACCCGACGCAGAAGTCGCTCTACAGCGACAAGGACGTGCTGGCGAAACTGCCGTTCCTTGCCGACGCGCAGGCGGCGTTCGACGGTTCGGTGGCGCGTCCGTCCGGCTATACCGGATCGAGCTACAACCGTGTCTCGCAAGCCTTCTACCGTGCCGTCCACGAAATCATCGCCGACGGCGCCGATGTCGACAAGACGCTGACCGATCTTGCCGGTCGGCTGGAGAAGCTGAAGGAAAGCCGCTAGCTTTCGCGATCGGTTCCGGCGTCGGACGGCGCCGGAACCGTCCATTGTCTTTCCAACTCTTTTTTGACGCATGATCTTGTCCGAAAAGTCTGCAATTTTTTGCTACGCGGACCTTCGGGATCATGCTCTAGCCAGAGGATGCCATGGCATCAGTCGCCTTGCGCTCAGTGTCCAAGTCGTTTGGCCACGTTCCGGTCATCACCGGCGTCGATCTCGAAATCGCCGACGGTGAACTCGTCGTCTTCGTCGGACCTTCGGGTTGCGGCAAGTCGACCCTGCTGCGCCTGATCGCGGGACTGGTGCCGGTGGGCGCGGGCGACGTCGTCATCGACGGCGAGGTGGTGACGGACATTCCTGCCTCGAAACGCGGCATCGCCTTCGTCTTCCAGAGCTATGCGCTCTACCCGCACATGACGATCGCCCGCAACATCGGTTTCGCGCTGGAGACGCTCGGCCTGTCGCGACAGCAGATCGACGCCAAGGTGGCGGAAGTCGCGGCGACGCTGAAGATCGATCATCTGTTGGCACGCCGCCCGCGCGAACTCTCCGGCGGGCAGCGCCAGCGCGTCGCGATCGGCCGCGCGCTGGTGCGCCAGCCCGAAGTGTTCCTGTTCGACGAACCGCTGTCCAATCTCGATTCCGATCTGCGCATGGAAATGCGCATGGAGATTGCCAAGCTGCACGCCAATCTGGCGGCGACGATGATCTATGTCACCCACGACCAGGTCGAGGCGATGACGCTGGCCGATCGCATCGTCGTCCTGAACAAGGGCCGCATCGAGCAGATCGGGACGCCGCAGCAGCTTTATCATGCACCGCAGAACCGTTTCGTCGCCGGCTTCATCGGCAGCCCGCGTATGAATTTCATGGCTGTTTCGGCAAAGGCTTCCGGTGCCGATTGCAACTTGCGGGGACCGGGAAACCTGTCGCTCGATGTCACGCTTTCCGGTTCCGGTCTGCCGGCGGAAATCGGCATCCGGCCGGAAGCGCTGTCGATCACCGCGCAAGGGCCGGGGAAGGTCACCGGCACGCTCGAGCGGCTGGAAGACCTCGGTCATGAACATCTCGCTTATGTGCGCATCGCGCCGGATGTCGCCTGGTCGATCAGGCTGCCGAATGCGCTGGGCAAGGTCGCGGCCGGCACATCGGTCGGCCTGGACTGGCGCTTCGAGGATCTTTTCGTGTTCGACAGGGATGGACAACGGCTCGATCATTCGCTGAGCCACGAGCGCTCCGCCGCCGCCAATGGAGTCGTGGCGTGAAGACCCGGCTAGAACGGCGCGAGCATCGATCGGGGCTGCTGTTCGTCGCGCCGCTGATCGCCGTCCTGATCCTGGTGGCCGGCTGGCCACTGGCGCGCACGCTGTATTTTTCGTTCACGGACGCCTATCTCGACGACAGCGCCAACCATGTCCTGGTCGGCTTCAGCAATTTCGTCGAGGTTGCCGGCGATCCCGTCTGGTGGCGGGCGGTGCGCAACACAGCAATCTTCACGGCGATCTCCGTCACCATCGAAACCGTGCTCGGGCTGGCGATTGCGCTTCTGGTGCATCAGGCCATTCCCGGGCGCGGGCTGGTGCGCGCCGCGATCCTGGTGCCGTGGGCGATGCCGGTGGTCGTCTCCACAAAGATCTGGGAATGGATGCTCAATGACCAGTTCGGCGTGGTCAACCGCGCGATCGTCGGGCTGGGTCTCGCTGATCACGGCGTTGCCTGGGTCGCAAACGGCTCTCTGCTGCTCGGCGTCGTCATCTTCATCGACGTCTGGATGACGACGCCGTTCATGGTGCTGCTTATCCTGGCCGGATTGCAGATCCTGCCCGAGGAGATCTTCGAAGCGGCGGAGGTTGACGGCATTCCTTGGTGGAAGCGGCTGTGGTCGATCACCTTGCCGCTGCTGGCGCCGACCATCGGCGTCGCGGTGCTGTTTCGCGTGCTCGATGCCTTGCGCATGTTCGATCTCGCCTATGTGCTGGCCGGCGCCAACGTCAATGCCATGACGATGTCGATCTATGCGCGCGACCGGCTGATCAACAACCAGGAACTCGGTATCGGCTCAGCCGCTTCGACCATGGTGTTCCTGCTGATTGCTTTCGTGGCAATCTTCATCGTTGGCGCGTTGCGGCTTGATCGCTCGGGAGCGGCGGAACGATGAGCACGCGCATCAAACGCCGCTCGGCAGCCTATTACAGAGCCATGCGCCGCGCGCGCCAGCTTGCCCTTGGCTGCGTTACCGCGCTGCTGCTGTTCTACGTTCTGTTTCCGTACTACTGGGCGATCGTTTCCTCGACCAAGCAGGGGGCGGAACTCTACAATTCGGTGCTGCTGCCGGCGCTGGACTTCCGGCACTACAAGGAACTGTTCCGCGACGCCAATTTCGCCACCTCGATCTTCAACTCGCTCTGTGTCGCCATCTCGACGACCGCGCTGTCCCTAGGCCTGGGCACCCTTGCCGCCTATGCGCTCGGCCGCCTCAATTTTCCGGAGCGGCGTTCGCTGCTTCTGACGGTGCTGATGATTTCGATCTTCCCGCAGGTGGTTGTGCTGTCGGGCATGTTCGAGCTGATCCGCTGGTTCGGCCTCTACAACCGCGTCTGGTCGCTGGTCTTTGCCTATCTTATCTTCACGCTGCCCTTCACCACCTGGGTGCTGACCAGCTTCATTCGTGAGTTCCCGCGTGAACTGGAAGAGGCGGCGATCATGGACGGGTGCTCGCACTGGCGCATCCTGACCAGCATCCTGCTGCCGCTGATGGGGCCGGCGCTGGTCAGCACGGGCCTGCTCGCCTTCATCCTCGCCTGGAACGAATTCCTGTTCGCGCTGACCTTCACCCTGACCGAGGGGAGCCGGACCGTGCCGGTAGCGATCGGGCTGCTGGCGGGCAATTCGCGCTACGAATATCCGTTCGGGCCTATCATGGCCGCCTCGGTTACCGTCACCTTGCCGCTGATCGCGCTTGTGCTGTTCTTCCAGCGGAAGATCGTCGCGGGGTTGACTGCCGGTGCAGTCAAGGGCTGAGTTTCCTAAGCCGGAGCTGGTTTCGCGCGGGCTTGTGCCTCTAGGCCGAGGATGAGGGTCTCGAGCAGGAAGTCGTAGCCCTCGGCGAGCGGGGCGACGTCGCCACTCTTCCAGCGCATGACGAAGGAGCGATTGTACATCTGTGGCAGATGCTGCCTGACCAGTGGAAACCGCGACGCGTCGAGCGCATCGAGACCGGCGTCGAAAGCCTGTACCCATTCGGACCCTTCCGCTGCGCCGTCGGCGGCAAGTTCCATGGTGATGTAGCCTTCCAATGCGCCGACCACGGCGTTGAAAGCATCGATCAGCGATTGCCCCTCGAAACCAGCCTGGGTCAGGGCCTTCAGGATGACCTCGACCCAGGGCGCATTCGGGGCGCCGTTCGAGCGGATATGCGGGCCCAACAGGGGGGCGGCGCGCGGATGCTGGTGGACGCTGGCACGGAAGCGCCGGAATAGGATGCGAATGGTGTCGCGCCAGTCGTCCGGCAAATCTTCGGGGCGCATCAGGCTGGCGATCAGCGAACCCGAGATTTCGGCCAGCAGGTTGGTCTTGTCACCACCGACATGCCAGTAAAGCGCGGCGGGATAGACATTGAGCCGGCGGGCCAGCGCGCGAACGGAGAAGCCTGCCAGACCTTCGTCATCAATCAGCGCAATCGCTGCCTCGACCACACGCTGCCGGGTCAGGCCGATGGCGGCGGCGCGGCCTACGTACCGTTTCCCAGATGCCTGCTTCTTGCGAGCAGACCCTTCCTCTCCATCGGGTGAGGTTACGCTCGAATTCTTCCCCAAACCGCTCATCGTCTCCTGCTGTTTCGAAGTTCAGAAATAGGCCCTATTCGCTTCCGGATCATTCGCCGGTAAAGCCGATGAACTTGCCGTGCAACGCAGCGACCCTGTTCATACGCTCCTCGACAGATGCATCCAGCTCATTGAAAATGGCGTTGATGAGCAGATTGCCGAGGCTGGCCATCTGCGCTGTCGAGTCCCAGAACATGCCCAGCTCGGTCGGCACCACGAACATTTCGTCAGCCAATTCACGGCCCCAGTCGCAGAAGGCGTCGGTGATCAGGGTGATCGGTATTCCTGCCCGATGCGCCTCCTGCGCCAACAGATAGGTCAACCGGGAATAGCGGCGTGCCTCGAAGAGCACCAGCGCCGTCGACTTCGGCGCTGCCAGCAGGATTTCGCTGAAGTTGCCACCAGCGACATCCGCCAGCTGAACGCCGGGCCGCAGGTAATGTAGCTGGGTCGCGAAGTATTGCGCCATGCCGCGCTCGGTCTGGAAGCCTGCGACAAAGAGCTGGGGCACTGCTGCCAGGCGTTGGACCGCACGTTCCCATTCTGCCGTCTTGGCGATTTCATAGATACTGAGCAAGGCAGCGATTTCCAGATCGAGACTGCGGGCGAGCGCATCGCCCTTGTGGCTGCGCTCGCGGAACTCCCGCAGACGTTCACCAGCCAGCCATGGCTGGCCGCCAATGCTGTCCCTGAGATCCGCTTTCAGCTCCTTGAAATGTGCATAACCAAGCGAGCGGCAAAATCGTCCCACGGTCGGCTCGCTCACGCCAACCTTGGCAGCCAGCGTCGCCGAGGTTTCAAATGGCAGGCCACTGAGATTTGCCAGCATGTAGTTGGCAAGCGCCTTGTTCGCACTGCTGGCTGCGGCGAGGCTTTCGGTCAGTCGCTGGCGAACGGATTCAGTCATTTCCATCCTGCATCGAAGTTTTCAGATATGAAAGGTTTCTAACACAATCATGCTTGACGTTTGTTTTCTGTCAAAATAGCTTGGCCTCACCATAGGGCAGGGGCAAGCCGCCTTAGGCATCACAGGGCACAATCAAGCACACACGGCAAGAACCGGCCCTGTCTCAACCGCAAAAAAGCACGATTGACACCAGGAAAAGTATATACATAATGTTTATTGTCCACTGAACAAAAAAGTTCGGGACAGGAGATCGATGAAACCGGGCGCTGGGTGTGGGGTACGGGTTTGTCAGCTCTCGCCGGGTGGAGGCTCGGTACAGACGGACATCGAAGCCGCGCCCGGAGTGGGGAACTCCGGCAACCAAGGGAAGAGAACATGATGATGGAAAAGATCGCCTGTCGTTCGCGTAAACTGCTGATGGGCGCGGCAGTATCTGCGCTGCTGATGGGGGGGGGGGCGGCATTCGCTGCAACGCCTGCCGATACGCTGGTCGAGGCTTATGCTCTCGATGAGATAATCACCATGGACCCGGGCGAGGCGTTCGAACTGTCGACAGCCGAGGTCAATGCCAACATCTATGACCTTCTCGTGCGCTTCGATCTTGCCGACACCACCAAGGTGACGAGCGATCTGGCGGAAAGCTGGACCGTCTCCGACGACAGGCTGACCTACACCTTCAAGCTGAAGCCGGGGCTGAAATTCGCCTCCGGCAATCCGCTCACCGCCGAGGACGTGGCCTACTCCTTCGAACGCGTCATCAAGCTCGACAAGAGCCCGGCTTTCATCCTTGGTCAGTTCGGTCTGACCGGCGACAATGTTGCCGAGAAGGCCAAGGCGACTGGTCCCGACACTTTCGTCTTCACCGTCGACAAGCCCTACGCGCCGAGCTTCGTGCTGAACTGCCTGGCTTCAAGCGTCGGTGCGGTGGTCGACAAGAAGCTGGTGTCTGAAAACGCCAAGGCGATGACGCCGGGCGACGACTACAAATACGACAGTGATTTCGGCAATGACTGGCTGAAGACGCATTCCGCGGGTTCCGGTCAGTTCAAGCTGCGCGAATGGCGCGCCAGCGAAGCGGTCGTCATGGATCGCAACGACAATTACTGGGGCGAGAAGGCCAAGCTCGCGCGCGTCATCTATCGGCACATGAAGGAAAGCTCGGCCCAGCGGCTGGCGCTCGAAGCGGGCGACATCGACATTGCCCGCAACCTTGAACCGAACGATCTCGACGCGGTGTCCAAGACCGGCGACGTTTCCCTCACCAGCGCGCCGAAGGGCACGGTCTACTACATCAGCCTCAACCAGAAGAACTCCAACCTCGCCAAGCCAGAGGTGCGGCAGGCCTTCAAATATCTGATCGATTACAGTGCCATCGGCGATACGCTGATCAAGGGCATCGGCAATGTCCACCAGACCTTCCTGCCCAAGGGCGTGCTGGGCGAACTTGACGAGACCCCGTTCAAGCTGGACGTCGCCAAGGCCAAGGAACTCCTCGACAAGGCCGGTCTCAAGGATGGGTTCTCCGTCACCATGGACACGCGCAACAGCCAGCCGGTGACGGGCATCGCCGAAGCCATCCAGCAGACGGCCGCCGAAGCGGGGATCAAGATCGAGATCATTCCGGGCGACGACAAGCAGACTTTGACCAAGTACCGCGCCCGCAACCACGACATCTATATCGGCCAGTGGGGACAGGACTATTTCGATCCCAACTCCAACGCCCAGACCTTTGCGTCCAATCCCAACAATGCGGATGACAGCAACAACCAGACGCTGGCCTGGCGCAATGCCTGGGATGTGCCGGAACTGAGCAAGGAAACCGAAGCCGCACTTCTGGAGAGTGATCCCGCCAAGCGTGTCGAGATGTACCGGCATCTGCAGAAGGAGGTGCTTGAGAAGAGCCCGTTTGCGATCATCTACCAGCAGACGGAGGTCGCTGGTGTGCGCAACGCCGTCAAGGGCTTCAAGCTGGGGCCCAGCTTCGACACCAATTTCGTCGGCACCGTCACAAAGGAATAACCGGTGGAAACCCGTGGCTTGAGTGCAGCCGAAGCGCAAGCAGAGGCTGACGGCACCCGTGCGTTCGCACTTCTAGCGCATGTCGCCCGCTTCCTGGTCATCGCCGTCATGACCTATCTGGGTCTTCTGGCGGTAACATTCTTCATCGGCCGGGTCATCCCGATCGATCCCGCGCTGGCGATCGTCGGCGACCGCGCGCCCGCAGCGGTGGTCGAACGTACACGACGCGAGATGGGTCTCGATCTGCCGCTGATCCAGCAGTTCTATATCTACATCAAGGGTGTGCTTGCCGGGGATTTTGGCAGGTCGGTGCTGACCTCCAATGCGGTCATGGACGATATCCGCCGTGTCTTCCCGGCGACGATCGAACTGGCGACGATCGGCACGCTCATCGGTGCGGTCGTCGGCATCCCGCTCGGTGTGCTGGCCGCGGTCAGGCGAGGCAGCCTGGTCGATCAGGTGGTGCGCGTCATCGGCCTGATCGGCTATTCGGTGCCGATCTTCTGGCTCGGCCTGCTGTCGCTGGTGCTGTTCTACGCCAAGCTGCGTTGGGCTGCATTCCCGGGTCGTCTCGACATCGCCTACGAGTATTCCTTCACCCCGACCACCGGCTTCTATCTGCTGGATTCAGCCATGCAGAGGCAGTGGGATGTGTTCTGGGATGTGATGCGCCACATCTTCCTGCCGTCCGCGCTGCTCGGCTATTTTTCGCTGGCCTATATCAGCGGCCTGACACGCTCCTTCATGCTGAATGAACTCAGCCAGGAGTATGTGATTGCGGCGCGTGCCAAGGGCGTTTCGGAAATGCGTATCATCTGGGGTCACGCGCTGCGCAATGCGGCGGTACCGCTGGTGACGGTGATCGCACTGTCCTACGCAGGTTTGCTTGAGGGATCGGTGCTGACGGAGACGGTGTTCTCCTGGCCCGGCATCGGGCTCTACATCACCAATTCACTGCAGAATGCCGACATGAATGCAGTGCTTGGCGGCACGGTCGTCATAGGCTCGGTGTTCATCGCCATCAACCTGATCTCGGACCAGCTCTATCGATTGCTCGATCCAAGAACCAAGGCGCAGTGAGCCAGCCGGCCACTGCCACCACTTCCATAGCTGATTTCGGACCGCGACGAGGAGAACAACCCGTGCACGCAATCCATTGGACTCGTCTGTCATGAGCACAGCACCGGCGTTTTCCCGCCGCGAGTGGCTGCTTTCGGAGCAGCCCGCCTCGCGCTGGCAAGCCAGACTCGGCCGCGCTTATGCAACGTGGCGGCGCTTTGTCGCCAACAAGCCGGGCATGCTGGGCCTTTTCATCATCCTGGCGCTGGTGTTCGTCGCGACCTTCGCGAACCATCTGACGGCCTATTCGCCGGTGGTGGGCGATCTCAAGGCTGCCCGCCTGCTGCCACCGTCCGCGCAGCATTGGCTTGGCACCGATGATCTCGGCCGCGACATCTATTCGCGTATCCTTTACGGCACCCGGCTGACATTGCTGGTCGTGGTGCTGGTCGCCGTCATTTCCGCACCCGTCGGTCTGCTGGTCGGTGCCGTCGCTGGCTACGCCGGTGGCTGGACCGATGCGATCCTGATGCGCATCACCGACATCTTCCTCGCCTTCCCGAAGCTGATCCTGGCTCTGGCCTTCGTGGCGGCGCTCGGGCCCGGCATCGAGAACGCCATCATCGCCATCGCCATCACCTCATGGCCGCCTTATGCCCGCATTGCGCGCGCCGAGACGCTGATGGTGCGAGGCTCGGACTATATCAAGGCGGTGCAACTGATGGGTGCGTCACCTGTCCGGGTGGTGCTGCGCCATATCCTGCCGATGTGTACGTCGTCGCTGATCGTGCGTGTCACCCTCGACATGGCAGGCATCATCCTGACCGCGGCCGGTCTGGGCTTTGTCGGATTGGGCGCGCAGCCGCCGTTGCCGGAATGGGGCGCGATGATCGCGTCGGGCCGCCGGTTCATCCTCGACCAGTGGTGGGTGGCAGCCATGCCCGGCATGGCCATCCTCAT